>JAYQTQ010000001.1:0-577306 GCA_038147455.1 Burkholderiaceae bacterium
ATTAAATATTTTAGTGACCTTAAGAGCCATAGGACTAAAGCCTTTGATAATAATTTATCAAGTTTATGAAAAAACTTAGACAATGGTATTAACGATTGGTGGATTAGCCAAAAGATAAAAATAGTTGATAGTGTTTGATTTGTTTTTTGTAAATAAACTCCAAGCGTTGATTGAAAATCAAAGTAAAGAGTAATTGCTAAAAAAGCTAAAACAATCGGTAGTAGTTTAAATGGAGGAACTAATGCTTCAAAACAATTCATCATCAATATGGTTTGATGTTTTTTTAACAATTGACCTAACTCTATTAACAACAAATTTTGCAAATAAACCCCTTACAAAAAGAGCTAATATAATTAAAACTAGGATTATCCGAAGATCTATAAGACTTATTCCAAATACCCCATCAGTAATCACTTTTTCAAATTGACCGAATAAAATTTCTAAAAAATTCATAAAAACAAATTAAACTGTTTATTCAAAAAAAAAAAACAAATTAAACTTTTTATTTCAAATGCCGCTCGGCTTTTCAGGCTTATCTTAGAACTGCAGCAACAGCATCAATTAAAGCAGTTCTAACTACTTTAGTTGGGTCGACAATACCTGCTTTTACAAGATCACAGAACTTTCCAGTTTGAGCATCAAATCCAAATGAATTATCTTTGCTCTCAAGAATTTTACCTGCAATCACAGCACCATCGTGACCTGCATTTTGAGCAATTTGTTTTAAAGGAGCAGATAAAGCTTTTCTAACTAAATCAACACCATAACGTTGATCATCGTTATCCACTTTAATATTCTTTAGAACATTAGTTGCATATAAAAGAGCAGTTCCACCACCAGGAAGAATACCTTCTTCTACTGCAGCTCTAGTAGCATGCATTGCATCCTCTACTCTGTCTTTTTTCTCTTTCACTTCAACTTCAGATGCACCGCCTACTTTAATAACAGCAACACCACCAGCAAGTTTAGCTAGTCTTTCTTGAAGTTTTTCTCTGTCATAGTCAGAAGTTGTTTCTTCAATTTGCTGTCTGATTTGATCACATCTAGCATCGATTTCTTTTTTCTTACCAGCGCCGCCAACGATTGTAGAGTTTTCTTTATCAACCACTACTCTCTTAGCTTTACCAAGCATATCGATAGTAACAGACTCAAGCTTAATACCTAAATCTTCGCTGATAACCTGGCCGCCAGTTAGAATCGCAATATCTTCTAACATCGCTTTTCTTCTATCACCAAATCCTGGAGCTTTAACAGCAGCAATTTTTAAACCGCCTCTTAATTTATTTACAACTAAAGTTGCAAGAGCTTCACCCTCAACATCTTCAGAAATAATTAATAAAGGCTTACCTGATTGAACAACTGACTCTAAAAGTGGAAGCATTGGCTGAAGGCTGGAGAGTTTTTTTTCATGTAAAAGAATTAAACAATCATCCATTTCAGCTTTCATTTTCTCAGCATTCGTTACAAAATAAGGGCTTAAATAACCACGATCAAACATCATCCCTTCGACAACATCTAATTCTGTATCAAGGCTTTTTGCCTCTTCAACTGTGATAACACCTTCTTTTCCAACTTTTTGCATTGCTTCAGAAATCATTTTACCAACTTCTAAATCACCATTAGATGCAATCGTTCCCACTTGTTGAACTTCTTTATCTGATTTAACAGGTTTAGAATTCTTTTTAAGTTCTGCAACAATAGCATCCGCAGCTGTTTCCATCCCTCTTTTAAGATCCATTGGATTTAATCCTGCAGCAACTGCTTTCATACCTTCAGAGGCTAATGCCTGACAAAGAACAGTAGATGTAGTAGTTCCATCACCAGCAAGATCATTTGTTTTGCTAGCAACTTCTTTAATCATCTGTGCTCCCATATTTTCAAACTTATCTGCAAGTTCGATTTCTTTAGCAACAGTTACTCCGTCTTTGGTAGTTCTTGGAGAACCAAAAGACTTATCAATAACAACATTACGGCCTTTAGGTCCTAATGTTACTTTCACGGCATCAGCAAGAACGTTAATGCCTTTTAGCATTTTAGCTCTAGCGTCTGTGCCGAATTGAATTAATTTAGCTGACATTTTATTAATAGTTTCCTTTCAATTATTTCTCAATAATACCCATGATGTCAGACTCCTTCATAATTAGGAGTTCTTTGCCATCAATCTTAACTTCAGTGCCAGACCACTTACCAAATAAAATTCTGTCACCTTTTTTAACATCTAAAGCAACAACTTGGCCGTTTTCATTTCTTGCACCACTACCTACGGCGATAACTTTACCTTCCATAGGTTTTTCTTGAGCTGTATCAGGGATGATAATCCCGCCTTTTGTTCGATCTTCTTGAGATACTCTTTCAACAAGCACTCGATCGTGTAAGGGTTTTAAATTCATATTATTATACCTCTTTATGTTTTATAAAACGTTAATTAGCACTTCTAGTGTCAGAGTGCTAAGCTTTGATATAGATAGTGATATTTAAGAGTCTTTCAAGGGCCAACTGATAAAAAATAGAAAAACATTGAATTTATCTCAATTTTAAAGGAATATTAGCGCTGAAATTCAAATAAAAATGTCTAAAAATCAACTAAATCTGGGTAAAAGACTCTCTGATCTTAGAAAAAGGAAGAATATGACACTAGATGAACTATCTGAAAAATCAGGTGTTTCAAAATCGATTTTATCCCAAATTGAAAGAGATCTTTCCAACCCAACTGTTATTACCATTTCTAGAATTGCCTCTGCCTTGGGGGAAAACTTATCAGATTTTTTTCTAAAAATAGAAATAGAAGATACAGATACAATTGAGCGGTCTAAAGAGACACCCTCTATTACATCTAAAGATGGGCTATGTCAGCTAAATATTCTTGGTGCTGGAGAGACGGTTAACTGGTTGCAGTGGTATTTGCTTAACATGAAACCAAAAGGAGTGCTTGACTCTAGCTCTCATGGGCCTAAGACGTTTGAGAACTTAACTGTACTGGAAGGGGAAGTAGAAGTGGAAAATGGAGGTAGTAAAGAAATTATTAAAAAAGGTGATACATTTCGTTTTCAAACTAATAAAAACCATTTAATCAAAAATATTTCAAAAAAAAATTCACAAGTCCTGATGGTTAATTATATTGATCCCATCAACGGAACTTTTAATTAATATTTTTGCATAATAATTTATCAACACAGCTAGTATTAATTGGTGCAGGCCATGCAAATGTACAAGTATTAAAAAAACTTTGTATGCATAAGTATTTAGGTCTTCATACAATTCTAATTAATGATGGAATAAATGCTGTTTACTCAGGGATGACGCCTGGATTTATTCAAAGACAATATACCCAAGAAGAAATTTCAATAAATCTTCAACGCTTATGTTTGAATGCAGGTGTAACTTTTATTAATGATAAAGTAATTGGACTTGATGCAGAAAATCAGACTATCACTTTAAGAAGGTCGCCAAAAATAGAGTATGATTATTTATCCATTAATTGTGGGTCTATTTCCAAATCATCAGATATTGAAATTAAAGATTCAAAAAATACCATTTCAGCAAAACCTATCAGTGCTCTAGTAGAAAAAATTAAATATTTAGATGAGTTGATTGAAAATTCTCAATCGAAATTAACTATCTCGATCATTGGTGCTGGAATTGCAGCATTTGAATTAGCCCATAGTCTTAATCAACGGTATGATGATAAGGCTTTAATAAAAATTGTTGGATCCAGCATTCTAAAAGAAGCTAATATCAATAATTTTACAAGACTTTCATTAATTCAATCATGTCAGAACAAAATAGAGGTAATACAGTCTAGGATTAGAAGAATAAATATTGGTGATCTTGAGACCACTGATGGAAAAAGAATTAATAGCAATTTCAATATTATTTGCTCAGGAGCCGATACTGAAAATTGGTTGAAAGCTGCAAATTTTGAATTAAGTCAATCAAAATTCCTAATTGCTAACCAAAATCTATTAAGCAGTAATTACGATAATGTTTTTCTTTCAGGTGATTTGGTAGATATAAAAAATTTTTTAAGACCTAAATCTGGTGTGATGGCAGTTCGACAAGGTGAGATACTTAAAGAAAATATTTTTTTAAAAATTCAAAATAAACCATTAAAAAAAATCTTTCCTCAAAAGAATTGGCTTTATCTAGTAACTACAAAGAAAAAAACAGCAGTTCTAAATTATTATTTTTTATCATTTCAAGGAAGATGGTGTTGGCTCTTAAAAAACTGGATAGATAAGAAATTTATGAAAAGATTTATTTTTGATGATCCAAATATGAAAGAAAAAAAACAATTTAATTTAGATGAAGAATTACTAAACCAAAAAAAAATAATGTATTGCCAAGGATGTGGCTCTAAAGTTTCTAAAAATAACTTAGTTGAATATCTAAACTCATTTAATGCTGGTTCTGATTTACCCGACTCTTCTTTTGTGGATCTGAAAACAGAAAAAATTATTCAAACTATTGATTTAATTAAACACTTTTCATCTTTTAGCCCTTTTGAATTTGGAAGAATAAGTTATTTTCATTCTCAAAATGATATTTTAGCTGGAGGAGGTAAAGTTCATTCCTTAAGCATATCTGTCGGCATTCCCTTCTCAAAAAACAAAGTTGAAAAATTTTTCTTAAGACATTTTATTGAAGGTATTAAACAAGAGGCAACTAGTGATAATGCTACTATTGCAGCAGGTCATAGCTACCAAACTGAAGAACCAGCAACTACAATTACCATGAATGGTATAACAAATTCTGTACTATCAAAAAGTAATGCTAAAATTGATGATCTAATCTATCTTTCCAAACCGCTTGGTACAGGTTATCTTTTGGCTGCCAATTATAAAAACACCAATCTACTAAACTCACAAGATCTCGAAAAATTATTTTTTTGGCTATCAATGAGCAATAAAAAAGCTGCAAACATAGCTCTAGCAAATAACTGTAAGGTAATGACTGATATAAGTGGATTTGGACTGGCATCTCATTTAGGGGATATTTGCCTAGGATCCAAGCTAGGTGCTGAATTAACCTTATCGGAAGAAATTTTAATGAATAAAAACATTGAAATACTTAAATATTTTAAAAGTACGGGATTTGATAATAATTACCATGCTATGAAAGAGCAAGTCATGATCTCAAATAATAATAATTTTGAAAACATATTATATGACCCCCAAACAAATGGTACCTATGCTAATGCTAATTTATAGTCAACGTTTAAATTTTGAAAAACAGTTTTCTGAAGAATGTGACTATAGTCCTTTTTATTTATTCTTGGGTAATTTAACAGAATTAAAAAATAAGATTATCAAGTGTAATTAAATAATTTTTTTTTAATTTTTTTTTATAAATTAATATCAATACCAGTAATAAAATAATAATACCAATCGGTATGATATATTTAGGTTGCATGATGAAGTTTATTGTAAATGATTGTTGATGATAAAAGATATCATCTAAACTTTGACCTATACTTGCAAAAATAAACGCCCAAGGAGTGAGTCCAATTAATGTTGTAAAAAAAAATCTTTTATTCTTAGCCCCTAAAGCTGCTAGAATTAAATTTTGAGCAAAAAAAGGAATTCCTGGAATCAATCGAATTAACATCATTAATTCCAAATCATTGTTTTTAAAGTAATTTGGTATTCTGGGGTATCTACTAAGAATATTTTGATTAATAAAATTCAAAAAGAAAGACTTTGCAAATATAAAAACAATAAAAGAGCCAAAAGTTCCTCCTACTATAATTCCTACCCCTCCTAACCAAGTGCCAAATAAAAATCCACCTGTAAGAGAAAGCAATGAAGCTGCTGGAAAATTACAAATAACTAAAATGAAATAAGATAAAATAAATAAAAAAAATGAAAGATAGGTATTTTGATTAATAAAGCGATTTAAAGCATCTATATTTTGAAATAAAAACTCTAAAGTAAATAATTCCTTATTAAAAAAAAAGACTGTCCAAACTGAAATGATTAAAATTATTGCTAAAAAGATTAAAATATTCTTCTTATTATAGAGCACTTAAATTAATAGCATTTCTAAAGAGGGTAATATTGAATTTAACTTAAATCCCATAGCTTGGATAGACCCATTCAAAATTAAAACTCCTGTTATAGTTAGAATAGATCCTGCAATAATTTGAAATATCTTTATAAACCTATTCATAAAACGAATTAGTCGGATTAATTTACCTATAAGCAGACCTACTAGAATAAATGGCAATGCCAGGCCAAGTGAATAAAAAGACAATAAAATTATACCATCAATACTATCATTGATTGCAATAGAAAGTACGGCACCTAAAATTGGCCCTATGCAAGGGCTCCAACCAAAAGCAAAGGCAATGCCGATTAAAAAAGGAAAAAAAATACTATTTTGTAAAGATTGAATATTTATTTTTTTTTCAAAATTTAAAAAAGGAATTTTTACTAAACCTATAAAAAATAAACCCATCAAAATAATTAAAATTCCAGAAAATACATTGAGCTCTTTTTTATAATTAAATAATTGCTGAGTTAATAAATCAATTGAGGCGCCCATTAAGATAAAAACTAGTGAAAAACCCAAGATGAAAAGAGAAATGAGAGAAAGCAGACTGAGTTTATCTGTGCTTTTTGAATGTTGTAAATCAGAAAATGATTTACCAGCAACATAAGACATAAAACCTGGTACAATAGGCAGTACACAGGGAGATAAAAAGCTGAATACGCCTGCTAAAAAAGCAATAATAAATGGAATATCTTGGCTCATAATATAATTGTAATATTATACCTAAAGAAAGAAAGCATAGATGTTTGATCGCTCCATCCAAAAAATTGTGCAAACTCCTCTAAAGTTAATTGGGAGATATTTATTAAAATATATTCAACCTGATCAAGTAACTTTTATTGGATTTATTTTTGGGATAATTATGTGTCTTTTAATATATTTTCAATTATTTAACTTAGCATTAGTATTTTTAATTTTTAATAGAATTAGTGACGGCCTTGATGGGGCGATGGCAAGACTAACCTCTCCAACCCCTCGTGGAGGATATTTCGATATTGTAGCTGATTTCATAATTTATGCTGGGTTTGTTCTAAGTTTTGGTTTGAGTAATCCAGATAAACTCCTTATTAGTGCCTTACTACTTTTTTCTTTTATTGGAACGGGAACTACTTTCTTAGCTAAGGCCGCTATTCAACATCAAGTTGATCAAAGCAAACATTCAAGTGATCAAGAAAACGAAATTAATAAAAGCTTTCATTATGCATCTGGTTTGATTGAAGGCACAGAAACAATTTTATTCATGATTTTATGTCTTATTTTTCCTTCTTATTTTAATTTAATAGGGTTTATTTTTTTTATTCTTTGCCTAATAACTATTGTTTCTAGAATTTATGTTTGTTATAAAGAATTAAATTAAACATATAGAACAGGTTAAAATGACTAAGAAAAGAACACTTATTGAAAGATTAAATCAAGAAGGCGCCCTCTGTGCTGAGGGTTTTTTATTTGAGATGGAGCGAAGAGGCTATCTCGCATCAGGTGAGTTTGTCCCTGAGGTTGCATTAGAATGTCCAGAAGCACTGAGAAATCTTCATAAAGATTTTCAACATGCAGGATCCGACATTGTCGAAGCTTTTACTTACAATGGCCATCGTGAAAAAATGAGAGTTATTGGTAAAGAAGATTTACTTGAACCACTCAATAGAGCTGCATTAAAAATTGCAAAAGAAGTTGCTAATGATGTGCCGCAAGGTAGTGAACCAAATCTTATGGCTGGTAATATTTCTAATACCAACATTTGGAATCCCCAGGATCCTCAGTCACAAAAAGATGTAAGATCTATGTTTGAAGAAATGGTTGGATGGGCTGTTGAAGAAGGTGCTGATATGCTTATCGGTGAAACTTTCTATTTTGCAGAAGAGGCATACTGTGCCCTTGAAGTAATGAAAAAAACTGGTCTACCCAGCGTATTAACTATTGCCCCTATGGGAGAAAATATAATGCGTGATGGGATTACCCCACTTGATACTTGTTTAA
Source organism: Burkholderiaceae bacterium (assembly GCA_038147455.1). Lineage (GTDB taxonomy): Bacteria > Pseudomonadota > Gammaproteobacteria > Burkholderiales > Burkholderiaceae_A > UBA7377. Next base: position 8,026 of record JAYQTQ010000001.1, read on the forward strand.
AACTTGAACAAATGGGTGCAGATGTGGTGGGTTTAAATTGTTTCAGAGGTCCTGAAACTATGCTTCCGTATATCAAAGATATTAGATCAAAGGTAAAATGTCATGTAGGAGCACTACCTATTCCTTATCGAACTAATAGCAAACAACCCACATTCTTTAATTTAGATGACTACTCTAATTGCACTTGTCCTGCACCTCATGGCAGAACATTCCCTACGGCGTTAGATCCCTTATTTACAAATCGATACGAAATTCGTCAGTTTGCTCAAACTTGCTATGACCTAGACGTGAAATATTTAGGTGTCTGTTGTGGTGCAAACCCAATGCTGATAAGAGAAGTTGCAGATGTCATGGGTAAAAACCCTCCTGCAATGCGTTTTAAGGAGAACATGTCTAATCACTTTATGTATGGAACTAATAAAAGAATTCCTGATCACATAAAGGATTACGGGGATAAAGCTTAAGCGATAAAGGCTAAATAGGACTCCATCGCTAGTCTTGCTATAGTAAAAATAAGCAAGATAAATGAAAATTTAACAATAATTCTTACTATTCTGCCGGATTCAAGTCCGGCATAATAGGCCTCAAAAATATCAAAACCACTAAATACATTCTTAATTAGAAAATTTTTTAATTTATACATCAAAAAGGCCATCGGTTTACAAATCAGATGATACCCAACGATACTAAATACGATCACAATAATTAGACTAATGTTTAGCATAAAGGACCAAATTATTAGTGATACAATCCAGTAACCTAAAAAACTCATCCGCTCTCTTTGATCGGGTCTGAGGAACATTTGAAAATAGTTCATCTATCTAAAACCCCTTTCCGCTAACTCATTTGATGACACTGTTGATAGTTGATTTTTAGTTTTGGATAATTTTAAAATATTTTTCAGTTGATCTTTTATACCAATTAGCTTTTGCTTTGCCTCACTATCAGCATACTCCAAATCCTCTTTGATGCTCGAACGAAGAGCAAGTATGATAACACCGCCCGCATTGACACAGTAGTCTGGACAATAAACTACATTCAATTCATTAAGTTGTTTTTCTATAGATGGATTGGCCAGTTGGTTATTAGCTGCCCCTAAAATACAATGAATTTTTTTTTGTTGTATAAAATTTATAAATTCATTATTCAAATCTCCCCCCGTGGCACACGGTGAAAAAATATCAATTTCATTAAAATGAGTATCTTTGTAATCTGAGATAAAAACATAACCGTCTTCTTCAATGACGTTTTTCTTTTGTTCAAAATCTACGATCTCTATCAAAGCCCCTTGTGCTTTACAAAAATTTGCAAGCCGAGAACCAACCTTCCCATAGCCTTTGATAATGATTTTTTTATTTTCTAAAGAAGTAGAGTTGTTAGCAAACTCATTATAACCAAGCATGGCATTAAATACCCCATAGGCTGTACTCTGTCCTGAGTCTGTGCCCAGCGTACTACAGACAAATTTTGAGTATTTTTTTAAATTAACCAAATCTTCATCTACCATGCCTATATCACCAGCAGTAATATAAGTTCCATCTAATTTATTTAAGACCTCAGCAAACAGTTCATACATATCTGATTTGGAAACCTTTGCGTTAACCGTTGCTTTCCCTCCTCCAAAGTCCAAATTGGCAAGTGAGTTCTTATAAGTCATCGCTTTGGATAGATTTAATACATCCGTCTCCTGTTCTTGGTTAGATTTGTAATTAAAGTATCTACATCCGCCCAAAGCCGGACCTCTTTTAGTATTATGTATTGCTGTAATGCAATAGAAACCAGATATACTCTCTTCAGCAACAAGAATTCTTTCGTATTCTGGTTTGGTAATTTCAGTAAATTTTAAACTCATTATTATTTATTCTATTTATTAACTCTCTATCTCCATCTAAAAAATCATAATCAGATATGTCTTTTATTTCAATCCATTTTAAATTTTGATGAACATTTTTTTGCATCAAGCCCTGAAAAGAATTGATTATATAAAAAAATAAATGAATTTTTTTTAACGAGATCTCGTATTCATAAAAATAGTCAATCAAAAATTCAAAACTGTTTATTTTTATATTTAGTTCCTCTTTTAGCTCTCTTTTTAATGCATCTTCGGGTGATTCATTCTGTTTTATTTTTCCGCCAGGAAACTCCCATTTTAATGGATGGTCTGAATTTTTTGTTCTCTGGGCAATTAGTAATTTATTTTCTTGGATAATTAATCCACCCACTACTTTAATAAGTTTATTTTTCGTATTTAGTTCTTGCAATATATATCCCAATCAAAATAAGAATGCTTCCCATAAATTGAATAAGGGTTAATTTTTCCTCAAAGAATAAGTAAGCCAAGATCGTGGCGGTGACCGGCTGTATCAATAAACTTAATGATGACAGAGATGCAGGCAAATAAGCTAAAGAATAAGTTATAAAAGTCTGACCCATGAACTGACAAATAAACCCTAACAGAAATAATACAGTAATCGTAAATACCGACTGGGGTATTAAATTTTGCTCAAATAATAGTGCAGCAATCAACACTAGCGCTGAGCTGACGGATCCTGATAAAAACATAATAGTTGTAGAGTTAAATTTTTTTCTTAGCTGACTGATTGTTACGATATAACTGCCATACCAAAGGGCCGTTAAAACCCCAAGCAAATCACCTAAAAATTGAGTTTTGTTAAATTGAAAACTCTCCCCTAGTAGTAAAAACATCCCACTCAATGAAAGCAAAACAGCAATAACAAAAAATTTAGAAAATTTTTCCTTTAAGAAAAATAATGCATACATAATAACAACTATTGGAGCCAAATTAGAGAGGAAAGTAGCCTTGGATACTGTTGTTAATTTGATGGACCAGTGCCAGCAAATTAAATCAAGCGCAAAAAATAATCCTGAGATAAAAATTAATACAAAATGATTTTTAAAAACATTAAAGTTGATTTTTTCAATTAGTTTGGTTGAGGAGAAAAAAAGAAAAAACGGCAGACTTAAAAATATTCTATAAAAAGCAGTGATGATGGGATCTACATCAGAAAATCTGACAAAAATAGGTGAAAAGGCGATTGATACCGCACCTAAAACTAGAATAAAAAAAGGGTTTATCTTTATTTTAAGCAAATACTTCTTCTGACTTTATTTTTTCTTTAATGGGTAGGTGTATCACTGCAGAAAATAGGGAGATAAGAATGGCTAATATCCATGCTATGTTTAATGAGCCATATAAATCGACAGCCAAACCGCCAATAAAAGATCCAAAGAATGCTCCTAATTGGTGTGAAACCATCACTATTCCAAAAAGAGTGGATAAATATCTTGTTCCAAATAAATTGGCGACAATGCCTGACGTAGGGGGCACTGTTGAAAGCCACAAAAGTCCAATGACACAACTAAAAGTAATAATGATGGTAGGACTGGTGGGAAGCACCATTAATAAGAAAATGACTATTGAACGGGTTGCATAAATAAAAGTAAGCACAAATCTTTTTTTAATTAATCCTGATACTTTGCCAGAAATGACTGTACCAATCATATTACAAAGACCAATCAATGTCAGTCCTGTGGCTGCAACTGAACCATCAATATTTTTTAAAGCAGTAAAAATAGGAAGGTATTGAGAAATTAAAGCCACATGAAAACCACAAACAAAAAAACCGAGTATTAAATATCGATAACTTTTATCTTGAAAGGCAGTCTTTATGACATCTTTGATTTTTCTTTTTGTAAATTCTTTTTTATTTGCAAGCTGAGGTTTGGGGATAAGAAAAATGAAAGCAAGAGGCAATGTAATTAAAAAACAGACTGATAAAATTTGAAATGATTTACTCCATCCAAACAAGCTTGTTAAATGATGGTTTATAGGAGTAAGAATAAACATCCCTGAGGCTGCTAGAGATGTTAAAATACCCGTAACAAGACTTCTTGATTTATCATCGGGAAAATATTTTCCCACACCCCCAATAATAACAGGAATAGAGGTAACGCCAGCAGCGATACCAAAGACGACACCAAATGATAATGTAAAAAAAAGCGGTGAGGATGCTAGCGAAGCTAAAAATAACCAATCGAAACTAAAAACATCCCTGCAAGCAGTGTTTTGACATATCCTTTTGTTCCGCTATTGCCCCGGCTATGGGCGAAAAACTACCCCAAGCCAAATTTAAAAGACCAAATGTAAAACCAATCGATGTGGCTGACCACATCGTAGAAGATAAAATATCAGGATAAAAAACTCCTAAAGTCATCCTAGCGCCGTTATTGGAAGCTAATATTAGACCTGCGCTCAGAACTAACAGAACCTTAATCACTGAGTTAAATTACCTTCTTTCTTGTAAAAAAATATCTTTATTTTTGATTTGAAAAATCTATTATACGCCCCCATGGGTTATCCTAAAAAACATAGAGGCCGTCGTAAAATCGGTTCTCGAAAACGTCGTGCTAAAAGAAGAGCTAAAAAGAAATAGTTTTTAAAGTAAATTTTCCTGCAAAGCTAAACTACTATCAAAAGCAATATCTCTACTAGTTTTAATACAACTAATTTTAATATCTATACCCTTGTCAATCAAATCAACAAATTCATTTGTATAATCATCCGCTAAAACTAGACAGTCTTCCTTGGAGCTTGTTTTAATTTCTTTGACAATAGGTACGCAGTTATTTAAATGCTCATTGAGCACACAAGAATTGACATTGAGTACGTAAGTCTCTTGAACTTTAGCTTCAGGTATAATTTTTAAATTGGAAAGCTTTTTAATCTCAATTTCATTTTGAAGAATAGGATCTTTACTTAAAGTAATTGTTTTGAAATCTTGGTTTTGTTGTAATTGATAAAAGTTAATGAATACCATTACTCCACCTAAAAGTAATAATAAGTATGCAAACCTTAGCTTTAAAAATTTCATAGGGGAAAATTACAAAATTTAATAAAAAAATCTATATACGATTATCTTAATTGTTTATAAGGGCGAATAATTCTTTATATTCCTCACTATTTTCGCCCGCGGCATTTTTCAACCGCTCCAGTAAATCCTTTGCCTGATCAACCTGATTCACATCAACATACAATTCGCCTAAATATTCTAGGGCCCCAACGTGATTAGGGTCAAGAGTAAGAGCCTCTAAATAGTATTTTTCAGCTAATTCGTAATTGGGTTGTTGCTTTTTTCTATTAGCAAAACCCAGATAGTTTAAAACGTCTGATTTTGTGAACCCATCAGGTTTTTCATCTAATAATTCTGATAATAAACCTATAGCCTTTTCATAATTCTTTTTTTTTATTAATTTTTCTGCCTTTAAATAATCACTACTTACATCAGACTTATTATTATCGCTGCTACTTCCTGCACCAAACAGCGATGCACTTATACAAAGAAAAATAAAACTAAATAAAATTTTCATCGTACAATTATATACTTAAAATCATATGAACAGATTAAAAAGAAGGTCGTTTCTACAAATTTCATTAGGCGCCCTTTGTTTTTATCCTTATATTACAAGAGCAATGGATAAATTAAACCTAACAGATACCGAATGGCAGGAAAGACTGTCAGAAGAAGAGTATTACATCCTTCGTCAAGAGGGAACAGAAAGACCAGGTAGCAGTATTTTAAATAATGAAAAAAGAAAAGGTATATTTCAATGTGCCGGTTGTGAACTTCCCTTATTTACCTCAGAAATGAAATTTGACAGTGGCACTGGTTGGCCATCTTTTTTTGATTATTTACCAAATGCTTTAGGTTTTAAAACTGATTTTAAATTAGTGATACCTAGGAAAGAATATCACTGTGCAAGATGCGGCGGTCACCATGGTCATGTATTTAAAGATGGACCTCAGCCCACAGGTCTTCGCTACTGCAACAATGGTATTGCTTTAAATTTTATTCCTGATTAATTTTTCTTGATTAAGCTATAGCTAACTAAAATTGCTAGCGCGATTTTTAACAACTCACTATACATAAATGGATAAAAACCTGCGTTCACTGCTTTTTCAAAACCAATAAAACCAGCAAGGTGTGCGATACCACAAGTAAAAGTGATAATTGCTCCAAACAATACAGCTAAAGATAGCTTGACTATACTCTTGTTAAATAAGTTTTTAGAAAAGTAAGCGATAAAAAACGACGATATAATCATTCCATATAAAAAGCCAAAAGTTGGGGACATAACATAACCAATACCCCCTCCCGCTGCAAAAATTGGTAGTCCTGCTAAACCTAAAAGAACATATGCTAGAGTAGAGAAGAAACCAACCATACCCATGGAGGCAGCTATAAAATAAACAACAAAAGTTTGAAGAGTCATTGGCACTGGGTAAAATGGAATTGATACTTTACTGGAAACCGACAACAAAACTATTCCTAATAAAAAGAAGCCAGCTTTAGCTACATTACTAGAAGAATATTGACTTAAAATTGATGTGTTATTTTTATTTAGCATATTCAATTTTTATAACTTTGGGCTAAATTTAGCAATATTATAATTGTGCTTTTATTAAGTCCTTTAATTTTAATAAATCCTTATTAAAAAGTCTTATTCCTTCAGCTAGCTTAAAAGATGCCATTTGATTTTCATTTAGATGCCATCTAAATGAACTCTCGTTTACTTTTATTCTTTCTAGATCAGACTGAGTAGCGTTTGACTCCGATAATTTTAATTCTAACTCACCCTCTGTTTGGCTTAATTCCTCCAATAAATTAGGGCTGATGGTAAGCTTATCACAGCCTGCTAGGTTAACGATCTCCTCTTTATTTCTAAAGGATGCTGCCATCACAACTGTATTAAAATTAAATTTTTTAAAATAATTATAAATTTTTACGACACTTTCCACGCCAGGGTCGTTGGAGGCATCATATTCTTTGTCAGTATTTGCTTTAAACCAATCCAAAATCCTTCCCACAAAAGGAGAGATTAAAAAAGCACCTGCTTCTGCACAAGCTACAGCTTGGGTTAAAGAAAAAATAAGCGTGCAGTTACAAGAAATTCCCTCGGCTTCTAATTTTCGAACTGCTTGAATTCCTTCCCAGGTACCCGCTACTTTAATGAGAACTCGACTTTTATGGACTCCCGACTGTTCGTAGCTGTTAATAATTTGTTTGGCTTTCTCAACAGTTGCGTTGGTATCAAAGGATAAATCTGAATCTACTTCTGTAGACACATAACCAGGAACAATCTTGGTAAGCTCAATACCGAAAGCGATCGCTAACTGATCTGCAATATAATCAACTTGATCAGTTTGAGAGTTAAACTTTCTACTTTTAGAATTAGCGATAACATCAGTGACTAATTTTGTATATTTATTGGATTGAACCGCTTTAAAAATTAATGAGGGGTTAGTAGTACAGTCATCTGGGCTAAATTTTTTAATTGAATCGATATCTCCTGTATCAGCAACAACAGAGGATAACTTCTTTAAACTTTCTAATTGAGTGGTCATGGAATAAATAGTCTTTCTTAATACTCATTAAAGCTATATATTATTAACTTTCCTGATGCAAAAAAAAAATTATTATTTGTGGTCTTGCCGATATCCAAAACTGTGTTGATAAATTTCAACCAGATAAAATGCTCACGATCATTAACCAAAATTTTTCACCTGATACTCCGAAAGGAATGAATGAAACACGTCATTTAAAAATGTTAATTGATGATATTTCAGAACCGAGAGAAGGTTTTATATTGCCCAAAAAACATCATGCGCAGGCATTACTAGATTTTACGAATGACTGGGATACAACAAAGCCTTTGTTAGTGCATTGTCATATGGGCATTAGTCGTTCCACAGCTACTAGTTTAGGTGTTGCGGCAAAATTTGACCCAGATAATATTGAATTAATTATTGAAAATCTTAAAGAAATTGCACCCCACGCAAGTCCGAATAAATTAATGACAAAATACTATGATGAGATTTTAAACTTAAATGGGCGTTTATCAGGTTCTCTTCCTTTTTTTGATCCAGAACCCATTGAAGAAAGCAGAGTAGTTGAATTAATTTTTTAATTAATCATGAGTGAAATTAAATGCGAGGTTTGTGAAAAAAAAATAGACAACCCGTTATATTGGGTGGATCCAAAATTCTATGATATTCCCAAAAAGGTATATTTATGCGGTGCAGAATGTTCGCTTAAATATTACGAAAAAATTAAAAAATTATTTAAAAGCCAATAAAATCAACGATTTAGCTATGCCAATATTGCACAGGTGATTTATACGATCAGCAATTTGACATTCTAAAAAAAATTAGTATAAAACACACATCTTAAAACTAGCTCCAACCTTATTCCTATCCTTACTTATATTCCTCCGGGGCTAGTTTTTTGCACCTTCCCCAACTTTATCTATTCAAAGACTAAAAAGTTTTATAACTTTTCATAATGAGCGATCAGTTTATTTTTTGGGATTTAGAAACTACTGGACGCAATGATAAGTTTAATCAAATCACTCAAGTGGGTGCTGTACTAACTGATCAAAACTTTGAAGTAAAAGATAAATTTGAAATTCATTGTAAATTGCGCGAAGGCAAATGGTTTGAGCCAGGGGCTTTGATTACGACGGGCATGGACCCCATCAATTTATTTCAAAATAATTACCCTAACTACTACGAAGCCAGTGCACAAATTTACGAAACTTTCCAACAGTGGTCTTCTCCTTCTGCAATTTTTATTGGTTTTAACAATGTTAATTTTGATGAACCCTTCTTGCGACAAGCATTTTATCAAAATTTAATGCCTGAAATTTATATGACAGTCACTAATAACAATACCCGAATGGATGTTTTTGAAATATTAAGATTGGTTTCTGTTTATAGTCCGGAGCATATTAAATTTAATACCGATGAACAGGGATATCCCATATTAAAACTCGAAGAGATATTTAAATTAAACAATATAGTCTCCTTGGACGACAAGGAGTTAAATAAAGAATGACCAATTTAACTTTGGACCAAATAGCGTTAGTGGCAACTTGTTAGGTCTGCGCAGGTTGTTATTATGTCAGGTATTTCTATTAGAAGATGATCTCAAAGCAGAGAGTATTTGAAATATTAGATGGCTCATCGAAAGATTCTGCCAGCAGAATCTGTGAGCTCGTCATTATCTCTTCAGTCGTCGTTTTAAATGTTTTTGCTGTGCTCCTTGACTCGGTCCCTGAAATACATCAAGAATATAAAAATTTCTTTGCATTGTTTGAACTTCTCAGCGTAGATTTTCTTCACGGTGGAATATTCTCTAAGAGTTTGGTCATACGGAGCTAAATACGACGAAACTAAGGGTGGTGCGTGGAGAGGGTCGTAAAGAATACATTTTTTCTTTTACGGACTTATAGACTTCGTAGCTACGATGCCATACTACCTACAGTTTATATTTCCTGGGATGGATTTGAGGGTGTTAAGAGTTTTACGTATGTTAAGAATACTCAAATTAACCCACTATAACTCAGCACTTCAAGATTTATTTATGGCTATAATCGCAGAAAAACGAGCATTTGGTTCTGCTGTTTTCTTAGTAACTATTGCAACTATTGTTTCTGCTTCGTTAATGTATTTTGCTGAGGGGTCTTTACAACCCGAACATTTTGCGTCAATTCCTAAAAGTATTTATTGGGCTGTCATCACCATTAGCACAGGTTACGGTAACGTTGAGCCTGTCACAAACATTGGTTGGATTATCGCTGCATTAACCGGATTCACTGGCGTTTGCATGGCAGCAATTTTGACAGGTATCGTTGCATCGTCCTTTTCAAACCAGTCCGCTCGTAAACGGGCAGCCTTTGAAGGCCAGCTAAAACTTGTTTTAGTGGATGAGGTAGTAGACGAGTCTGAAAAAAGACTTTTAAGAATGCTACAACAGAAATATAGAATTAGTGACGAGGAAGTTGAAGAGATGTTAAGTAATCTTACCAATGGAGAGATTACAAAGTTATGAATTCCGCTAATAAATTCCAAGTCAAAATTTTTAAGTTATTGGATGGTTCGGAATACTCAAAGGTTAGTCGATTTATAGAATTTTTTATTGTTGCTATAGTGGTTCTTAATGTGTTAGTAATCATTCTGGAATCAGTTCATACGATCAATCAAAGGTTTGGAAGAGCTTTTTTTATTTTGAAGTATTTAGCGTAGTTGTTTTTACTGTGGAGTACATTTTGCGAGTTTGATCCTACGGAGTGAAATATAAAAAGACGAAGGGGGTTCATGGAAGGGAAGAAAGGAGTATATTTTTTCGTTTTATGGGTTGATAGATTTTTTTGCTACGGCTCCATTTTACTTGCAATTATTATTTCCCGGTTCAGACCTCAGATTTTTGCGTGTTTTTAGATTACTGCGAATTTTTAAGTTGTCTCGATACAATAGTGCCCTTCAAGATCTTGGGGAGGCTGTGGTTGCAGAGCGAGAGTCATTTTACTCAGCCTTTTTCTTGTTATTAATTGCATGTCTTCTTTTTTCGTCACTCCTTTATATAGTTGAGGGGTTGCAACAACCTGAAATTCTAGGATCGATTCCTCTTGCAATGAAATGGTTCATAATGACTATTGTAGGGGGTGGGGAAATGTTGATCCGACTACTGCATTAGGGTCAGTGTTAATAATAATTACTCAGCTTATAGCTATTATGTTGGCTGCAATTCTTACTGGGGTTGTTGCTACCGCATATAATGCTCAAGTTACACGGCGCGAGGCGAAGTACGAAGCACTTGTGAGGGAAGTCTTAGCTGATGGAGTTGTTGATGAGGAGGAACAAAAAGAGCTTGACATGCTAAAACAAAAATTTGGGATGAGTGATGAACAAGTGGAGATGATTGCAGAGCAGGTAAGGGTCGAGAACCAAGAAAAAGAAGAAAAGGCACAGCTAGAAAAAACCAAAGGGTAAGTTAATCATTAATATAGATGGTAAAAAGGCAATGAAAGAAAAAACCGAATCCGATAATGAGAATTTAGCAGATGCCTTTAAGCGAGGTGTCGATTATTCTAAAAGGTTTAGAGCCTTTAAAGAAGAGGTGCGTGAGGAGAAAAACTGGGGTTTACGAGTTAGAGTAACTGCAATTCTTTTAACCTTAGTTGTCGGCGCAATAGTAGGTCTTGTTGCATTATCCCTGCTATCACTTGTTGAGTTTTTAATAATTTTTGGAAACCGAAAATCGTTACTGATTTTGCTCAAGTAGAGTTTTCATGGAATATATATCTAGGAATTAGTTTATTGGTTTCGGCCTTGATTGCTGGTCAACTTTTAAAATTAATTTCTGATGGTCGTCCTAGAGGGCCTGCAGATTTAATTTTAAGTGCTCAACGAAATGAGCCTCCTGAAATTAAAAATGGATTTCTTTCAGCTACGGTAGCAATGATTTCACTTTCGGGAGGAAGTTCAGTAGGCATGTTTGGTCCGCTTATGCACTTTGGTGGATGTTTCAGTTACTTTGTAAAGAAAAATATAAAACTTGTTACAAAACTGCCACTCGAAGTGATATTAGGAAGTGGCGCCGCCGCTGCCATTGCGGCAGTTTTTTCGGCTCCTATCGGGGCGGCTATTTTTGCTCATGAAGCTATCATTCGTAGATTCGGTTCGTTTGGAGCGGGTCCGGTAATCGCCGCAGCATTCAGTGCGCATTGGGTTGCTTTGCTTTTAATGGGGGAAGCGACATTATTTAATATTACAACGTCTCCTGAGATTAATATACGAACTTTATTTATTGCAATGGGCGTCGGTTTCCTATCTGCTATAATTTCAATAATTTACATAAATTCAGTGACTTATATGCCAAAGCTTGCAAAAAGGTTAATTACCATTATCTTTTAAACCGTTGATTCCTGCATTTTTTCTTTTCTTAATTTCGCCAATATTTCCTGCTTTATTGGGCCATGGTTTGTGGACAGTTGATTTGGCATTAGCGGGTCAGTTTAGTCTGACGTTTTTGATTCTACTAATTTTGCTTAAAATATTTTCTACGTCTTTTTGTATCGGGTTCGGCTTTTTTGGGGGTGTTTTTGCCCCTGCTTTGTTTCTTGGAGTCTTAGTTGGTGGGGTAGTGGATTTAACACTCGTTAGCTTAGATTACGGGTCGTCGAATTTTGGTATATTAGGAGCAGCTAGCTGTATTGGAGCGGTTATAGGGGCTCCTTTGGCAGCGGTTGTGATTGTTTTTGAACTTACCGGAAGTTATGAGTGGTCGGTATTAGCCATGGTTAGCGTTGTTACCTCCCAACAGTTCACAAGAGCATATGCGGGCAGGTCACTCTTTGATAGGCAACTTTCATTAAGGGGTATAAAGTTATCTGATGATCATAAATGATTCTTAAGTTGATAATTCTCTCATGAGATCGGTTTCTATCTTGATGGTTTCGGGTTCGGTCAATAAACTCTCTTTTTTTACTAAAAAAACATCTTCAACCTTTTCACCAAGTGTTGAGATTTTTGCCGAATGTATGGATATTTTGTAAGAAGCTAAAATACTCGCTACTTTGTAAAGGAGTCCTGGGGTATCTGTGGAGGTAATAGATAAAATGTAAAATTCTTCCTTCTCATCTGGGGTTAATTCTATTCGGGGAGTTATTGGGAAGTTTCTTTGTCGCCTTGATAGTTTATTAGCATGTTCTGGGATAGACATTTCCCTCTCATTGTTCAGAGCTTGAACAAGTTCGTTCTCGCAGGCTTTTTGAACTCTGAGTATATCTTCATTAAGCATGACTGATTGATCAATTAAAAACGTGTCAAGAACATAGCCATGATTAGTTGTGTTCAATTTTGCGTCTAAAATCCCCAACCCCCTGCATTGAAAGTAACCCAAAATATCAACGAACAGATCCTCTCTATCTTTTCCGTAAACAACAACTTTCAACCCAATGCTATCATCAGTAGCCTTGAAGAAAACAATATATTTTTCTGTAAGATATTTTTTATAAAGTAGCTTTGAATGCCATATTATTTCTGTCATGTCATGTCGTAGAAAATATGAAAGATTCAAATATTTTTTAATTTCTTCTCCAGCGTGACCGTTGACATTGTCTAGCTTCCTCTTTTTTTCTGCCTGAGTATCTCTCATTAGAGACTCTCGTCCCTCCTCTTTCTTTAGTAAATAACTATTGGTTTTATAGAAGAGACTTGCGAGGAGTTTGGCTTTCCAATTATTCCACACTTTTGGAGATGTTCCTCTTATATCTGCAACTGTCAAAAGGTAGAGATTAATAAGATTTTCACGGGATAAGACTTTTTCAGCAAATCGGCTTATTGTATTCGGGTCATCCAAGTCTTGTTTTTGTGCTACAGAAGACATTGCCAGATGTTCTCTAACTAAAAAGCAAATGAGTTTTGTTTCTCCTGTCTCAAGGTCATATAACGCAGCAAATTTTTTCACCTCTATTTCTCCGAGAACTGAGTGATCTCCTCCTCTACCTTTAGCAATATCATGGAACAAAGCAGCTAAATAAAGTTGATAGGGTCTAACTAAAGTAATTAATTCGCTACATAGAGGAAATTCGTGAGCGTGTTCTATTTTTGTAAAACGTTCAAGATTTGCCATAACTTGAAGCGTATGCTGGTCTACTGTATAAACGTGAAATAAATCATGCTGCATTTGTCCGACAATTTTTCTAAAAACCGGTAGCATCCTTCCTAAAATTCCCAGTCTATGCATTAAATTTAAAGTTTGAATAACTTTTTGTTCTCTTTTGAAGATATTTAAAAATTCTTTTTTTACATTTTCTTTTTTGATAAAGTCGTCCGAAATTAGCTTCCTATTATTCCAAATAACCCCTAGTTGTCTCCTGGCTAAAGCCAGAGACCCAGGAGTTTCTTGAAATACTAAAGCACTGAAGAATTAAATACGGATCTTTTGAAGTTTTTCTTTTTCTCAAAATCTAGCAAGCCTCTAAATTCCAGAAAGTATGGGTTTACTCCGGTGAATCCACAATTTCTTTTTAAATTTTTCGAATTTTAAATCATTAGTTCTAGCCAGCAGTTTGAGCTCAATACTTGCCAGAAACATTTCGAGTATTTGATACACAACTTTTGCTGAATTGAAATAACTTTGCATCAAACGCTCGCTTGCTCTTCTATTTCCCTCAGTTGTAAATCCAAAAGTTGTCGCAACCTTTGCTTGCAAGTCAAAGATTAGCCGATCTTCGCACCTTCCAGCGGAAATATGAAGATGTCCTCTTAAAGTTTTTAGCTTCGCCTCATGCCTTTTAAGTTGATTTGTTTCCTCTTCAGTGAGAAGTTCACTAGCCAAGAGTTTTTTGCCAATTTAAACTTGTATAAAATTGAGCGCAAATCCATTTGATGGTTTGAATATCTCTTAACCCACCTGGTGATTCTTTAATATTGGGTTCTAGATTATAAGGAGTATTTCGGTACCTGGCATGTCGTTTTTGCAGTTCTAATAATTTTGCTCTAGTAAAAGCTTCTGAATCAATTTTATTTCGTCTTTCCTTTTGCAATTGATAAAATAGATCTTTTTCTCCTGCTAAATATCTGATTTCTAGAAGATTTGTTGAAACTGTTGAGTCAGTTTGGGCAAGTGTTATGGATTCCTTGATAGTTCGAACGCTTTGTCCTGCCTCTAATCCGATATCCCAGAGACTTGATACGAATGTACTTATTGCGTCAGTATAATTGTTTGAGGCATTATCGTAGGTAAGAATTAATAAATCTATATCGGAAAAAGGCGCTAATTCGCCTCTTCCATATCCTCCTACGGCAACAAGGCATGCTTTATTGATAGTAAAATTTCCCCAGATATTTTTTATAATTTCATCAATTTTTTTTGTATACCGGAGCATGTTGGATAGCGCACGCGTCTCTTTTTTCCATGAACTGCAAAATTGACTTCTGGCCTGTGTCAGTTCTGATTTAAAGCTATTTAATTCAACGTTCATTATTTTTTTGGAGTAATTTTTTCTTTGTCAGGGCTGTGGTCAGAGATTGTCATAACCTCGTAGCCATTTTCGGTAACAAGAATTGTATGTTCCCATTGTGCTGAAAGGCTTCTATCTCTAGTAACTATTGTCCACCCGTCAGGCATTTCTTTGACATCTCTTTTCCTAAATTTATCATAGGTTCGATTGTAAAAGTCATTCCCTTTTTAAGCACTGTGCCGGTTCCAGTATTGCCGTAATGCAAGAACCTGAGGTGGTTCGTGAAATTTTTTCCTATTCCGTGGCCGCAAAATTCTCTGACTACAGAGTAATTATGCTTTTCTGCAAAACGTTGAATTGTATGCCCTACGTCACCTAAAAATGCGCCAGGTTTTACTACTCGAATTCCTTCCCACATTGCCTCATATGCCACATTTACCAGTCTCTTCGCAGCAATCGAAGGTTTGCCGACACAAAACATGCGGCTCGTGTCACCGTGGTAGCCGTTTTTTATTACCGTGACGACTATATTAAGGATATCCCCGTCTTTAAGTTTCTTTGGCCCTGGGATTCCATGACAAATTTGATGATTGACGGAGGTGCAAATAGATTTTGGAAAAGGTCTATAACCGGGAGGAGCATAGTTAAGAGGTGCTGGAATAACTTTTTGCACATCCACCATGTAATTATGGCAAAGTTTATCAAGTTCCTCGGTTGTGGTTCCTGGGCTAACATAGGGTGTAATGAAATCTAGAACTTCAGACGCAAGCCGTCCAGAATTCGCGCATTAATTCTATTTCTTCTTCAGATTTGATTGAAATCGCCATAACTAGTAGAATAATATGTTTTTTAAAACTAATAAACTGGAGCGTTAAATGTCAGTATCAATGAGAGAGATGCTTGAGGCAGGAGTTCATTTTGGTCACCAGACACGGTTCTGGAATCCCGGCATGGCGCCTCATATATTTGGTCATCGTAATAAGATTCATATAATTAATCTAGAGTCTACCGTTAGAAAAATTTCCGAGGCGGTTCAATTTGTAAAAACCCTTGCCGCGAATAAGGGGAGTAATTATGTTTGTAAGTACAAAAAGAGCATCTAGAGAGATTATCGCTCAGGAGGCAGCAAGATGTAAAATGCCATACGTGGATCAACGTTGGCTAGGTGGGATGATGACAAATTTTAAAACAGTCAAAGCTTCTATTAGCCGCCTGAAAGAGATGGAAGCTGTTGTTCTGGAAGGTGGTCTTGAAAATCTAACGAAAAAGGATGCGCTGAACTTTAACAGAAATCTGGATAAACTTAACAAAGGCTTAGGTGGTATAAAGGATTTGTCAGCGCTTCCAGATGCTATTTTCATAATTGATGTTGGTTACCACAAGATCGCAGTTCAAGAAGCTAATGCTTTAAATATTCCTGTTGTAGGGGTAGTCGATACGAACAACTCACCGGCTGGGGTTGATTATGTTATTCCCGTCAATGATGACTCAAGCCGGGCAGTAAAGCTTTATGCGAGGGAAATAGCGGACGCAATTATAGCCGGACAGAAGAAGGCTGTTGAGGAAGTTTTAGATGGTGACTCAGTAGAGACAGGTGAAGGAAGAGTTTATAGAGGTGGAATCTGATGAGTCAAATTAAAGCTGCTGAGGTAAAGGCGTTAAGGGATAAAACGGATGCCCCTATGATGGAATGTAAAAAAGCTCTCATTGAGGCTGGGGGAGAGTTCGAAAAGGCTGAGGAGATTCTGCGTGTCAAATTGGGTTCTAAAGCTGGTAAGACGGCAGCTAGGATTACGGCAGAAGGTGCTGTAGCTATCCAAATAAGTGGTATGGTCGGTACAATTATCGAGGTTAACTGTGAGACTGATTTTGTTGCAAAGAACGACGATTTTCTCGATTTTGTTAGGGATTTGTCAAAATTGTTGTCGAATCACTCTGAGCCGGTTTTAACAGTCGATAGTTTAAAAGAAATGAAATTCATGGATAATGACTCGGTTGAGGAAGTTAGAGCACGGCTTATCGGAAAAATTGGGGAAAATATCTCTATCAGGAGATTTAAAAATATGAATGCCAAAGGTACCTTGCACAAGTATCTTCATGGAACGAAGATTGGGGTTTTGCTCGATCTAGAGGGTGGTACAGCCGAAATTGGCAAAGATATTGCGATGCATATTGCTGCCATGAAACCTAATTCGCTAGATATTTCAGGTATTGATCAGAGTTTGTTAGATAGAGAGCAGAGAGTGGCCCGGGAAAAGGCTGTTAAATCTGGAAAACCGGCCGAAATCATAGAGAAAATGGTTTCCGGGGCGGTAAACAAATATGTCAAGGAAATTTCGTTGCTGGGTCAGGTTTTCGTAAAGGCTGATGATGGAAAACAAACGGTTGCTGATTATCTTAAGAGTAAAGGAGCAACGGTAAAGGCATTTGAGTTATTTGTAGTAGGCGAGGGATTGGAAAAAAAATCTGAAAATTTTGCAGAAGAGGTTGCTGCTACCCAGGCTGCCTCCAAAGCTTGAGGTGCTCACTTAATAGTATTGGATAGAACTAGTTGGACTCATACAAAAAACCTTACAAAAGAGTACTGTTGAAACTTTCAGGCGAGGCTTTGATGGGTACAAGTCAGTTTGGTATCAATAAAAAAACTATAGATTCTATAGTGGAAGAGATAAAGCAGGTTTATGATTTAGGAGTAGGGTTAGCAATAGTTATTGGCGGAGGAAACATTTTTCGTGGAGTTGCTTTAGGTGCGACAGGGCTTGAGCGTGCTACTGCCGACTACATGGGAATGATCGCTACAATAATGAATGCGATAGCATTGCAAGATGCTATGCGACAAGCAAAAGTTGAAGCTAAGGTACAATCTGCAATTCGTATCGATCAAATTGTAGAACCTTACATGCGACAAAAAGCTATGAAATATTTAAACGAAAAAAAAGTTGTAATATTTGCGGCAGGCACAGGAAATCCTTTTTTTACTACGGATACTGCAGCCGCCCTTCGAGGGGCAGAAATCGGTGCTGAACTTTTAATCAAGGCTACAAGAGTTGATGGGATATATGAATCTGATCCTGAAGAAAACCCAAACGCTAAAATGTATGATTCAATTTCTTTTGACGAGGTAATCAACAAAAAACTTCGTATTATGGACGCTACTGCTTTTGCTTTGTGTAGAGACCAGAAACTCCCAGTCCAGGTAATAAAAATCACGAAACACGGAGCACTCAAAGAAGCAGTAATGGGTAGGAA
The DNA here is from genome assembly GCA_038147455.1 of Burkholderiaceae bacterium. GTDB lineage: Bacteria > Pseudomonadota > Gammaproteobacteria > Burkholderiales > Burkholderiaceae_A > UBA7377. Next base: position 26,101 of record JAYQTQ010000001.1, read on the forward strand.
TGAAGGAACGTTTGTTTATAGTGATTAGGTAAGAAAAATGGAACAAAATTTAAAGCAGGCAGCTGAGCAAAAGATGAGTAAGGCAATAAATGTTTTAAAAAGGGATTTTGATAAGATTAGAACAGGTAGGGTGCACCCAAGTATCTTGGACCAGGTCAGCGTTGATTATTACGGAACGATGACGCCTATAAACCAGGTAGCCTCGGTGACGGTACTAGATAGTCAAACATTGAGCGTGGTTCCATGGGAAAAAAATTTAATTTCATCTATTGAGAGAGCAATTCTCGAGTCGAATATTGGATTAAATCCATCCTCGGTGGGAGATCTAATAAAGGTTCCAATGCCCCCCTTGTCTCAGGAGAGAAGGAAAGAGTTAATAAAAGTTGTCAAAGGTTTTGCTGAGGACTGCAAAGTATCTATAAGGAACATTAGGAGAGAGGCAAACGAGGCTTCCAAGAAAAAGCTTAAAGAAAAGGAAATTTCTTCTGATGAGGATAAGAGGTTTCAGGAAGAAATTCAAAAAATAACCAATGCTAATATAAAGAATGTAGACAGCTGTCTGGCAGTTAAAGAGCAAGAAATTATGACAGTGTAAAAAGATACCGTTGAATTTTGTAAACATGAATACGATCGTAACTAATAAATTTATAAATTCAAGTCAGACTTTGACTCATATTGCGGTGGTAATGGACGGAAACGGTCGCTGGGCAGAGCGAAGGGGTTATGTGAGAAATCAAGGGCATAAAATTGGTGTAAGTTCTTTAAAGCATTTGGTAAAAAACTGCATTAATGAAAACATTAAATATCTTACCGTCTTTGCGTTTAGTTCTGAAAATTGGACAAGAACAGATTCCGAGATCGTTTTCTTGATGACATTGTTTGAGCGCACTATAAGAGCTGAATTACAAGAGCTTAACAAGCAAGGAGTTAGACTTAAATTTGTTGGCAACAATGATAGCTTGCCAGACTCCCTAGTCGGGGCTATGCGTGAGGCTGAACAAACAACAAAGTCAAATAATCTTTTAGGTCTTAATATTTGTTTTAACTACGGGGGAAAGTGGGATATTGTTCAGGGAATTAAAAACTTTTAGAAAATAATCCTGATGTAATTAAAGATTATACGAAATTAACAGAGCAATCATTTTCGCAGTATCTTGCATTAGCTGATATTCCGGAACCAGACCTTTTTATTCGAACAGGTGGGGAACAGAGACTTAGTAATTTTCTGCTTTGGAACTTAGCATATACAGAACTTTATTTTACCGATATTTTATGGCCTGATTTTGATAAGGGCGATTTAAAGGAAGCGATTGATTTTTATGTCGGAAGAAAGCGTAAATTTGGAGGAACAGTCGATTTTCGAGTTGGTGCTTCTGAAGACGAAAATAATGATCAGCTATCAAATATTTTATAATTCAAAAATTTCTCCTGCTTTTCGATATAACCGGAAAGAAAATTGTTTTTATACAGAATAATTACTGCAGTATTGCTGATGGCTTTTGCCACCTTTTTGGCGGTCTATAAAGACGGCTTTTTGTTTCCACTTTTAATACTTGTTTGTCATTCTGGAATTTATATGGAATGGCTCTCATTGCTCAATACAAGTAAAGCTCAGAAAATAACAGGGATTGTGGCTTTAATAATTATTTTTGTATTAGTGATGAATGGGACGGTCTCAAAAAATTTACTTTTGGCTTTGTTTTTCTTGAGTTTCTTGTTTTGGCTTTTAGTCTCCCCGGCAGTTGTTCTTGAAAAATATCGAGCCTCAAAAGGAGCAAGTGTGACTTTTGCGTTTACTATGTGTCTTGCCAGTATGACGGCTCTCTATTATGCATTTATTGAAGGTCTTATGTTTTTGCTTTCAACATTAGCCGTTGTTTGGATAATCGATACCGGTGCTTACTTTACTGGAAAAATTTTTGGTTCTAGAAAGCTGTTTCCAACGGTTAGCCCAAATAAAACCTGGGAGGGTGTTTATGGGGCTTTCTTTATGTATTCCATATACAGTTTATTTATGGTTAAAATTGATGGAACGTGGCAAGAATTTGCCTTGTATAATTTTGGAATATGGTGGTTCATCATCTTGAGTTTCCAGTTATTTTTTATAGCAATCTTTGCTGACCTCTTTGAGTCAAAGCTGAAAAGAACCTCCGGGAAAAAAGATTCAGGGAGCATACTTCCCGGGCATGGAGGATTGTTCGATAGATTCGATGCTACTATTGCTGTGGGACCGTTAATTGTTTTTTTTAATATCATAGGGACCGGGTTATGAAAAATCTTGCTGTATTAGGTGCTACGGGTTCCATTGGAAGAAGTACATTGAACTTGGTGAGGAATGATCCAGAAAAATTTAATGTTTTTTCTTTGGTGGCTAATTCGAACGTCGCTGACATGAAATCTTTAACCCATGAATTTTCTCCTAATGTGGTTGTAATGAATGAGCCTTCAGCTGCAAAGCAGTTAAGAGAAAAGCTTAATATTGAAGTAATGGACGGGCTCGATGGTATTCATGCTGCTGTAACAGACGAGCGTATAGATATAGTTGTCGCGGGTATAGTTGGTTATGCAGGTTTGCCATCCATATTGCTAGCAATTGAGCATGGGAAACAAATTCTATTGGCAAATAAAGAAGCAATTATTTGTGCAGGATCACTAATACTAGAAAAAATAAAAATCTCAAAAAGTAAAATTATTCCAATTGATAGTGAACACAATGCAGTTTTTCAGTGCTTAGGAAAAGATTATGAGTGTTTTAAAAAACCTCAAAATATAAATAAAATTATCCTTACCGCTTCGGGAGGTCCTTTTAGAAATTGGTCTGATGAACAAATGAAAAATGCTTCGGTTCAAAGTGCATTAAAGCATCCGAATTGGAAAATGGGAAAGAAGATTTCAGTAGATTCTGCTACTATGATGAACAAAGGATTGGAGATTTTAGAAGCTCACTGGCTATTCAAATTGCAAAACAAAGAGATAGACGTGATAGTCCATCCGGAAAGTATAATACATTCTATGGTTGAGTTTAAAGATAAGTCAACACTTGCTCAATTATCAAATCCGGACATGAGCGTTCCCATAGCATTCGGGCTTTCATGGCCCGGTAGAAGATCAAATCAAATAGAGACAATAAACTGGGACAAAATCAGGCAACTTTTCTTTTATCCTGTTGATATTAAAAAGTTTCCTGCTATTAAAATAGCCAGGAATATTTTAGAAGAGGGTCCCACTGCAGGAATGATTTTGAATACTGCTAATGAAATTGCTGTAGAAGCTTTTTTATTAAGAAAGATTCATTTTTTAGAAATTACTGAGACGGTAGAGAAGATACTTGAAAAGATGGCGAAAACTTTTACCTGTGAGATAAAGTCATTAGCTGAGATACATGAGTTACACAAAGATATTCATCGACAATTTTCTCTTTTGTAGATTTGGTAATTATGTCTTTTTTTATGCTTCTTATAACTCTTACGGCGTTGATTTTTGTTCATGAAGTAGGGCATTTAGTAGCGGCCAGACTAATTGGAGTAAGAGTTCGAACGATCTCTATAGGTTTTGGGGGAAGTTTGTATAGCTATCAAGATAGAACAGGCACACTATGGAAGCTATCTATTTTCCCTCTAGGAGGGTATGTTCAATTAGACGAGGGCAACAGCGTTAATCTTAATTTTGAAATCAATTGTCAACAAAGGTTTTTAACTCATGTTCATTTATTGAAAAATCATTTGTTGCGCTAGCTGGCCCTTTTGCAAATATTTTCTTTGCATTTCTATTGATTTTTTCCGTATCAATTTTAACGGGATATAAATTATCGCCTATTTTAGGAACTGTGGGAGATAATTTAACCGTTGAATTAAATGGGCTGAAAGAAAATGATGAGTTTGTGGCGATTAATGGTTCAAATGTGAATTCTTTTAGTGAAATTGATAGTTTGTTGAGAAGCCAACTTCTACTGGATAAAAAAAAGTCTCTATAAAAATAATAAGAGATGAGGATTTAATTGGAATTGATTTAGTATTTAATGAGGAAGTTCGAAAGAAAATCATTAATGAGGGAATCGCCAAGGTCGGTTTATTGCCTGGTATTAATGGATTTAGGGTTAAAGATGTGTAAACTAATTCATTGGGAGAAAAGATTGGTTTTAAAAAAAATGATCTAATTCTATCGATCAATGGGGAGAAGTTGAATACAGTAGAGTCTAGGGCACAAATAACTAACAAATCATCAACGCAGGTTTTTTCTGTATCAAGAGAAGAAATAGGAGGCATTGAAAAAACGAAGAATATAGATTTTTTTGTGCCGAAGAACGAAAACGAATTTTTTGGATTAAAAATCAGCCCTAATTATACAAACCAGAAACCCTTAACTGTATTTGAGTCTTTTAAAAAAAACAGGGGGAATAATAATTTCCTATGTAGCATATGTTTTTACATCAGTTGGTAATTTCCTAAGTGGCGCTTCGGTTGATTTTTCAAGTCCTTTAGAAACAGCGTCTTTTCTCAGTAAGGGAATAAGTGATAGTTATTCTGACTATATTTTGATTGTATCCGTTCTAAGCCTTAGCATAGGGTTATTGAACTTAATACCCTTGCCAGCATTAGATGGTGGTAATTTTCTAATTTATTTGGTTGAATACATTCGCGGCAAACCATTTAATACGGCTTTCCTCTCGATTCTCCAAAAAATTAGAGTTACCCTTTTATTTTTTTGTAGTGATGGTTGTACTGCTAATTGATTTAAAAAATTTATTTTGAATGGGAAAAAGAGTACTATATATATCCTGATAGATAGTAATTTAATCGTTTTAAGTTAATCATGAAATTTTCATTACTTAGTTTTCTTGCTTTTTTGAGTCTTAACTGTTTGGTATTAATTTCTCCAGCTATCGCACAAACTACAGAAAAAGACGAACTAGCCGGTGAGTTTTCTGTACTGGTTGAAGATATCAGGGTGGAGGGGTTACAGCGAATAGAGCCGGGAACAGTATTTTCTTTGATAGACATAGAGTTGGAAGAGGTCGTTGATAGAAAAAAAGTCTCAGAAGCGATAAAAGTACTTTTTAACAGTGGTTTTTTTGAGGATGTTAAGGTATTTCTCGAAGGAAATTCATTAATTGTAGAGCTTAAAGAGAGGCCCTCTATAGGTTCAATAGATATCTCTGGATCCAAAGAATTCAAAGAAGAGGCGCTTCTTGAGGCTTTAAAAAAAATAGGGTTATTTCAATCAGAAATCTTTAATAGGAATCTTCTTGAAAAAGCTGAACAGGCGCTTAAAAATCAGTATTTATCGAGGGAAAATACAATGTCAAAATTGAATCAACTATTAGCCCGTTGCTTCGAAACAGAGTAGCAATCAGCATAGTTATTGAGGAAGGAGATGACGCTAGAATTGAGGAAATCAAAATTTACGGAGCAAACGAATTCGAAGAGAAGGACTTGTTGCAACCTTTTTTCGCAAAAAACGAAAAATTGGTTATCCTGGTACACAAAATCAAATCAGTATTCCAGAGAGAAAGTTAGATGGGGATTTAGAGAAACTGCGTTCGTTTTATCTTGATAAAGGCTATGTAAAATTCGAAATTATTTCTAAACAAGTGTCTCTTTCTACAGATAGAACAAAGGTTTTTATTTCCATTTTGATTAATGAAGGAAATGTATTTAAAGTTGGTGAGGTTGAGATCACTGGAGACCTATTAGGTCAATCAGACTATATTGAAGAAAATTTATTACTTAAAGCTGGTGATGTATTTTCAAATATAAATTTGCAAAATAGCTTGATGATGATTCAGGAAAGACTTGGTGATTTTGGTTATGCATTTGCACGAGCTTTTCCGGTAACTAAATTTAAGGATGATTCGAGCACAGTAAATTTTGAAATAAATGTCAATTCTGGGAATAGGGTGTACGTCAGAAGAATTAATATTAGTGGAAACGCAAAAACCAGGGACGAGGTTATACGGCGAGAACTTAGACAGTTAGAAAGTGCCTGGTACGATGCAGAGGCTATTAGATTATCTAGGTCGAGAATAGATCGATTGGGTTACTTTCAATCTGTAGAAGTTAAAACCCTGCCAATAAACGGAGTTCAAGATCAAGTGGATATTGGTATTGAGGTAGAGGAAAGACCACTAGGTAGTATCTCTGCGGGTCTAGGTTTTTCAAGTTCAGAAAATATAGTTTTAACAGCCGGAATCTCACAGGGAAATTTTTTAGGATCAGGAACAAATGTATCTTTCCAGGTAAATACAAGTGACATCTCTCAAACGTATGCCTTTAGCTACACAAATCCATATTGGACTGCTGACGGAGTGAGCCGAACTTTTGATATTTATACAAGAAAATTTGATGCCAATCAAATCTCGTCTTTAGGAGATTATAAAATTGATTCTAAGGGTGTTGGAATTCGGTTTGGTATTCCTTTTACGGAGTTTGATAAAATCTTTTTTGGAACGAAATATGAAGCCACTGATATAAACTTAGGGTTTTCACCGCCACGCCGATTTGAAATTTATTGTATTCCATATTTGCCGGATTGTTCTACAAATTCGTTAGTATTATCTTTGGGCTGGGTGAGAGATACCAGAGACAATGGCCTAGCGCCCAATGAGGGTACCTTACAAAGGGCTAATTTTGATTATGCGACACCGATAGGTGAGGTAGAATATGCTAGACTTACTTATGAGATTCAGTGGTTCCTCCAGTCACTAAAAATATTACATATGCGACGAATCTTGAAACAGGTTACGGATTTCCACTTGGAGGAGCTGAGTATCCAATTTTCAAGAATTTTTATGCGGGGGGTATTGGTTCTCTTCGGGGTTTTGCTAACAGGTCAATCGGTGAAAAAGATGAAGTTGATGGGTCCTCTCTTGGAGGGACGAAGAAAGTTGTTATAAATAACGAATTACTCTTTCCTTTACAGGGCAATACAGGTGATCGCACCATACGTATATTTGGATACTTTGATGCTGGGTCAATCTGGGGAGAGGCGCAAGAATTAAGTTTTGAAGAAGTCAGAGCATCAGTAGGAATAGGTCTCAATTGGTTTTCTCCAGTGGGACCATTAAAGCTCAGTTTTGGTAAACCAATAAGAAAAAGGGATGGTGATGAGGTTCAAACAGTTCAGTTCCAACTTGGAACATCCTTTTAGAAAAACAAAAGGAAAAATATGAGGTACAGTTTTATAAGTATTAGTTTGAAACTAGTTGTATTACTCCAACTTGTGATAATAAGTCCAAATTTATTTGCTCAAACTAAGTTGGGTTATGTAAAAGTTGATGAGGTGATTAGAAAAGCTAATATTGCAAAGCAAGCTGAGGATAGGTTAAAAGAATTTGCTCCTAGAGATAATGAGCTGAAAAAGATGGGAGCAAAATTAAAAAATCTTGCTGGTAAGTTTGATAAAGAGCAGTCTGTGATGACAAATTCTGATAAACAAAAAGTACAAAGAGAAATTAGTAATTTAGAAAAGGAAATTCAACGAAAGCAGAGGGAGGCTAGAGAAGATTTAACGCAAAGAAAGAATGAAGAACTTGCCGCTGTTGTTGAAAAAGCTCGCGCTGTGATAAAGAAAATTGCCGTCGAAGAAAAGTTTGATTTGATTTTAGAAAATTCTGTATATGCTTCTCCTAATATTGATATAACTCAAAAGGTCATTAAAGCTCTCAATGACCAAAAATGAAATATCTGTTAAAGATTTGGTAGCTTTATTCGGAGGTGAGTTATATGGAAACGATAATCTCCGTATTAATGGGTTTAAAGATTTAGTTAACGGCTCAAAAAATTCAGCTTCTTTTTTTGACAGTGGGCGCCTAAATAATGATGTGAACAAGTGCAACTCATCCCTTTTAATAGTTTCTCCATCATTGGAGAATTTGGAAACATTAATAAAAATACGTAATAGTCAAAAATTTGCAACCTTAGTTCATAGAAATCCAAAATTGGTTTTTGCGAAGTGCTCGTTGTTATTAACAACAATTTGTCGAACAGAGGAAAGAAATATTCATCCTAAAGCAATTATACATAACTCTGTTACTTTGGGAAAAGGAGTGCAAATAGGGCCTAATGTCGTTATAGAGAAGGGATCGATTATTGGCTCAAAAACTGAAATAGGAGCAGGTACGTTTATTGGAAATGGAGTTGAGATTGGGAGTGATTGTGTTATATATCCTAATGTAACGATTAACAAGGATGTTGTGGTGGGTGATTGTTCAATAATTAATTCTGGTTCAGTTATCGGTGGAGGAGGTTTTGGTTTTTCTCAAGACAGTGCAAAAGCATGGCATAAAATTCCGCAATGTGGCGGCGTAGTAATTTCTGAGAATGTTGAAATCGGTGCAAATACAACCATTGACTCAGGGACATTTAATCCAACTATGATTGGAAAAGGGGTGAAAATTGACAATTTGGTTCATATTGCGCATAACGTAACAGTTTGTGAAAACACAATAATTGCTGGTTGTGTTGGTATTGCTGGTAGTGCTCACATTGGTGCCGCTTGTCAAATTGGTGGTGCGGCTGGAATTTTAGACCACGTAAAAATTCCTGATAACAGCATTATTGGTCCAATGACTCTTGTTATGTCGAGTATAAAGACATCTGGTAGTTATGTTGGTGTGTATCCCATGCAGGAAAAAATGAGATGGAAAAAGTCTGCAGTATTTTTAAAAAAATTAGGTTGTAAAAATAATGAGCAAAGACACTTTTGATATTAGAAAAATTTTAGATACGCTGCCTCACCGTTACCCCTTCATTTTAGTTGACAAGGTAATTTCGTTGGTGCCAAACGAGAAGATGACAGCTATAAAAAATGTGACCATTAACGAGGAATTTTTTGTTGGACATTTTCCTAATTATCCTGTGATGCCTGGAGTGCTTATCATAGAAGCTCTGGCGCAAACTGCCGGAATTCTATCATTTAAATCAATGAATGAAACTGCTGATGACAACACGCTTTATTTTTTCGTAGGCATTGACAATTGTAGATTCAAGAAGCCAGTAGTCCCTGGTGATGTTTTGAATCTAAATGTGTCTATTGAGAAAGTCAGAGGTGGAGTATGGAAATATAATGCGATAGCTACAGTTGAGGACAACACCTGTGCTCAGGCTGAATTAATGTGTGCTCTTCGTAAAATAGAAAATTAAAAGAAATTGAATATTCATCCGACTGCAACTGTTGGTAAGAATGCTGAAATATCTTCCAGTGCTACTATTGGACCTTATACGGTAATAGGTGACCATGTAAAGATAGATGACGGCACTCAGCTACTGAGCCATATTTCAGTCATGGGGCATACTTACATCGGAAAAGGTAATTTAATTTATCCTTTTTCAGTTATTGGCGGACCTCCTCAGGATGTTTCTTATAGAAATGAAAAAACAAAATTACTGATCGGTGACTACAACGTTATTAGAGAAAATTGCACGTTAAGCACTGGTACTGTTAAAGGAAGAAGCATCACTGAGGTGGGTAGTCATAATTTGATAATGGCCTATAGTCATGTTGCTCATGACTGTAAATTAGGCAACCATATTTTAATGGCCAACGGGGCTCAATTAGCTGGTCATGTGTTTATTGATGATAATGCTACATTAGGAGGCTTTAGTCTTATCCACCAATTTGTAAGAATTGGACGATACTCCTTTACTAGTATGGGATCAGCTGTTAACAAAGATCTTCCTCCTTTTTGTTTGGCATCAGGAAATTATGCGAGAGCAATTGGACTAAACCGAGTTGGTTTGAGAAGAATAGGAATGGAAAGAAAGTTAATTGACTCTCTAGCAAGGGTATTTCGGATATTAGTTCAGAGGAGGAACAGTCCTAATCTGGAGGAATTAGATTTTCTCGGACAACAATTTTCTGAAGTGAGAGAATTCATTGATTTTATAAAAGAATCTAAGAGAGGTATTCTGCGTACCCACTTAAGGGCTCGAGTCTGACAAAATGCTCGTAATAATCGAAGTCATAGTTTTTGATGCGCTATTTGTTCCTAACTTTTGCTCTAACTTGTTAAAATTTGCAATTTGGTTCTTAGCTACATCTTTAATCTCTATTATTTTTATTATTTCGCTGGAAAGTCTCGTGGAATTAAAATTATTTTGTATAAGTTCGGTTACGATTTCTTTCTCCATTATTATATTTGGGAGACCTATATATTTTATAAGTGAAAATACTTTAAAAATTAGGTAAGAAGTAAAAGATGATTTATAAAATATCACACATGGAACTTTGAGTAATGCTGTCTCGAGGCTTGCCGTCCCTGAAGCTGTACCCACAACATCAGAACTCATTATTACATCGTGTGTCATTCCAAATTGCATATGAATAGGTATTTTATCTTTTTTGAGAGAGTCAATTATTTTTATCTCTGGCAAAGAAATATCAGATTTTTTTGCAAGTGATATTATAAATTTTGCGTTCGGATATTGTTGATATAATTTGACAATTGTTTTACAAATAACTAAAAATGATGTTTGATCTCTGATTCTCTACTACCTGGGAGAAATGAAATTACAAGATCCCCATTTTTAATAAAAGGAAATTTTGCTACCATTTCATCCTTAGAAAAGTTTCTAGGTAATAATTCTATAAGAGGATTTCCAACATACGATGTACGGAAGGATTCTTCGTTATATAATTTTTTCTCAAATGGTAATATCAAGCCAATAAAATCAAGGCATTTTTTTAGTTTTTTTATTCTATTTTTCTTCCATGCCCATACTTGTGGACCCACATACAGTATTACTGGGATTCCGATCTTTTTGCGAATTTCCTATAGTTAAGTTGAAGCCAATGAAGTCTACCAGAATCACTAAATCGAAATTTGAATTTTTTAGTTCCTTGAAAATTTTACTTTGCGCTATTTTAAGTATTCGATATTTAGATAGAGCTTCGACAAATCCAATTACACCGAAATTACTTGAATTTATAATGGTCTTATCAAGGTGAGGAGAAAGAATATCTCCCGCCATGCCAGAGATGTGAATTGATTCCTTAAGCTGCTTTTTTATTTCTAACACAAGTGGTTTTGCAATTATTTCACCAGATTTCTCTCCAGTTATTATCAAAATCCTTTTCACACTGTTCTTCTAGAATCTGTTAATAAGGTTTGCGATATAATTGACGTCGTCAACTCCCAATTCTGGGTATATCGGAAGTGACAAACATTTTGTTGCTATCTCTTCTGCATTTTTAGGTAAGTATTTACTTGTGACTGTTTATAAACATTCTGTTTGTGGATGGGAATTGGATAATATATCGCTGAACTAACACCATTTTCGTGCAGGTAGGATTGTAGTTCATCTCTATTATCGTTGAGAATTGTGTATTGATGAAACACGTGATCGCAATCATTGCCAATTGAAGGGAGCGTTACACTTGAGTTTTTGATCTGGGAGTTATACTGAGTCGCAACATTCTTTCGTAAGCGGTTAAATCTATCGATATGTTGTAATTTAACTCGAAGTATAGCAGCCTGTATCTCATCTAGCCTGCTATTAAATCCAACAATATCATGATAATACCTTCGATTACTTCCGTGATTTCTTAACATAGAGATTTTTTCTGAATATTCGTTGATTATTAGATATTATCAAGCCTCCATCACCATAAGCACCCAGGTTTTTACTTGGGAAAAAGCTAAAACATCCAAAATCACCAAAAGTTCCTACTTTTTTATTTTTTATTTGAGCCCAAAATGCCTGGGCACAATCTTCAATTATCACGATTTTTTTCCAGTTATCATTTCCTTAATTCGAGGGATATCTACAGTTTGGCCGAATAAGTGTACAGGAATAATTGCTCTAGTTTTTTTTGAGATAGCCTTTTCTAGTAGTTGTAAATCAATATTAAAGGTATGCGGGTCGATATCCACAAATACTAACTTACAATTTGTATATGAGGCTGGCCAGGCTGATGAAATAAAACTGAACGGAGTTGTTATTATTTCATCATCAGGGTCAGGACTTAAAGCGAGAAGCGAGAGATACAAAGCATCTGTTCCAGAGGCAACAGAAAATATGCTTTTTGATCAACAGAGAAATAATTTTGCTATTTCTTTTCAAATTGTTTGACATTAGGTCCTTGAATGAAGTTCGTACTAGCTAGTACTTCATTTATTGCTTCATTAATTTCACTCTTTAAAAGTTCATATTGAGTCTTTAAGTCGACCATGGGTATCATATATTTATTCCTTTTCTATGGATTGGCTATCAATTAACTCTGCTATTCGAAGAGCCTCGATTCCCTCCTTAGCATCTGTTGAGTATGCTTGTTTTTTCCTGTAATAATATTATCGATAAAAGCTTTTATTTCATTTTCCAATGCATCCTCATTCTTTGGTGTCTACTTGTTCAGTTCGTGGGTATTACTAGATTATTATTAGAAATAAATTTGGTTTGATGGATTGTTTTTCTGTTCAAATCTAGGGTAAATACTTCATTATCACTATATAACTCAATTTGTCTTATAGGATCTTTTGCTATGCGATTTGCATACAAAGGAGGCTGTAGAGCCATTAGCGAAAGTTAATAGCGCACTGGAGATGTCGTTACTTTTCTGCACCACGTTACTATTTTTTGATTGTACTGATTTCATTGAAGATTTAAGAAAGAAATTGGCAAGATCTATATCGTGTATCATCAAATCCGTGACAACGCTTACGTCGTTCGCACGTGTATTAAATGGTGTTAGTCTCATCGCCACAATATGCTTTATTTTAAAGTTATTTGATCGATTGCTTAAAATATTTGTTATGGATTGGATACATGGATTAAAGCGCTCTAGATGGCCAATCAATAAAATCAAATTATTATCTTCGGCTTTTTCAAGGAGTTTTTGTGCTGTTATAATATCGTCAGTTATTGGTTTTTCGACTAAAACATGGATGCCATGACTTAAAAAGAAATCGGTGATTTCAAAATGCAAGGTTGTGGGCACGGCTACACTAACTGCATCAACCATTCCAAACATTGATTTATAGTCCGAATGATAGATACAATTATACTTTACAGCAATATCATTGCCCCTTTCTGGGGATGCATCGGAAACACAATACAGGAAACAATCTTTATTTTTATGGTATTTCTCGGCGTGAAATTTTCCAAGATGACCAACGCCTACCACACCAATACGGAGTTTTTTATTCATAATATTTATGGTTTTTTCATAGTTTATAGGAAAAATGCGAAGTTTTTTAATCGGAGTTGATGAAGTGGGTAGAGGAGCTCTTGCTGGGCAGGTTTATGCCGCAGCTGTAATTCTTCGCAACAAAGATCTAGGTGCTATTCCAACCTATTTTTTAAGCAAATTGAAGGATTCAAAAAGATTATCTCCTAACAAAAGATTGTCCGTTTATACAGCTGCCTTAGAATATAAACTCATTTTTGGTGTTGGCGTTGCAACAGTCAAGGAAATTGATCAGTTTAATGTTCTAAACGCAACAATGATAGCTATGGCTCGAGCCATCAATCAGTGTATTTTAATCGCAAAACTTTGCTTGCTAAGAAATAAGTCTGATAATCAGGTTTTTATGACATTGCTGTTGATGGCGTTAGTAATCCAAAAAACTTTGGTGTCCCATGCTCTAGCAATTATTATTACAGGACTATAAAGTCGGGTGACACATGTATACCAGAAATTTCTTGTGCTTCTATTATCAGCGAAAGTATTGAGGGATAGGGAAATGACAGAGCTACACGAGCAATTTCCAGTTTACGAGTTTATTCGCAACAAAGGATATGGGACAAAAAAGCATATGCTTGCGTTAAAGGAGAATGGAGCAAGTAAAATTCACAGATTATCTTTTAAACCAATAAGAAAGGCATGAAAATTGGGGCTTACTTACATCAAGTCAAAAAACAATCAAAATTTGAAGTTTATTCAACAAATAATTAAATCTAGAAAAAAAAGAAGTCTAGCCAAGCTGTATTGGTTGGAAGGGGAGAAAAATGTAAAGACATTTTTGAGTTTTGAAAACAAAAAATTTATATCAAAAATTGTAACGACCGAAAAATTTTGTAGTGTCCTTCAGGAAGATTTTCAATTGAACTTGAACAGGATTTGAAGTTTTCATTTTGGATGAAAGGCTGTTTAAGAGAATTTTCCTTGATTAATACTAAGTTTAGGTCGGCCTTTTGGTAGCATTTGATCGAATAAAAAAGCCTTTGATAAGTAATGATCATACAGATATTCTTTATTTGAGCGATGTTCAGGATCCAGGTAATCTCGGGACCATAATACGAACATGTGCCGCGATGAATGTAAGAGAAATTTGGTTATCACCAAATTCCGTAGATCCATGGTCTCCAAAGGTAATACGATCTTCGGCGGGATACCATAGCATGGTGAGGCTTGTAGTTTTTGATTCATTCGCGAGCGTAATGAAAGAATCCTCAAAATTAATGCTATCAACTTTCCTGCTTTCTCCTGACAAGAGAGGTGCATCATTGTTTCAACAAGACCTTAGAAAAAGAAATCTTTTTATTTTCGGAACTGAGGGCAAAGGATTTCCCCACACATCTAAAAGATAATATGAATTTAAATAACGTCCTTGTGATACCGCAAATAGACGCTGTTGATTCGCTTAATTTATCTGTTGCGGCTTCCTTGTGCATTGTTGAGTCTAGAAGACAAAAGGGTTTGCTTTCAACTGCCACTTGATTTTACAACTTCAACCGGTAACTTATTTCCATCTTCAAAACTAAAAATTGTCAACGCAGCGTTTTTGACGTCTCCAAACTCATCAAAAGAAATTGGCCCTGTAACTCCCATATAGTTTACTTTTGATATTTGACTAGAGAAAATTTTAGGGTCGGTAGAATCTGCCTTTTTCATTGCTTCAACTAATATCATTGTCGCATCGTAAACGTACGGTGCATATAACTTTACATCAACATTGTTTTCTTCTTGAAATCGCTGTCTAAATGCTGAGTTTCTTTGCTTAGTTTCATCATTTAAGAGTCCTCCGGCTTCTGCACAAAAAACTTGTTTTGATCCGAGTGCATCTCCGGCTAATCGCGGAAGTTCTGCGGTACAAATACCATCTCCTCCGAAAAATAACATATTCATATCAAGCTGTTTTAATTGTCTCAACATCGGTCCAGCAACAGCATCCATACCCCCAAAGAAAATAAAATCTGGGTTCTTCTCCTTTATAGACGTTAATATTGAAAAAATCTGTAGCTTTATCGTGCGTAAATTCGTTTGCAATAACTTTTCCTCCAGCAGCTTGGAAACCTTTTTGGAATTCTTTAGCGACTCCTGAACCATATGCTGTTCTATCATCAATTACCGCAACTGTTCTAAGCTGTAATGTTTTGAAGCTGTACTTACCTAACGTTCCTCCGAGTTGCACATCATTTGCCACTACCCTGAAAGCATGATCAAAACCTTGTTTTGTATATTTGGGAAGTGTTGCAGAGGGCGATATTTGAGGTATTTCGGACTTATTATACATTGCTGAGGCTGGAACAGTAGTGCCGGAATTTAGGTGTCCTATAACTCCAACAACCTGATAATCAATTAATTTTTGTGCTGCAGCTGTTCCTTGTTTAGGGTCGGCTGCGTCATCCTCCGAGAGTCCTTCGAATAGTACCGGCTTGTTATCAATTATTATTTCCTGCTTATTCAAGTCACGGATAGCCATTAAAAACCCTAATTCATTATCTTTTCCTAAATGCGCTTGATTTCCTGTAAGAGGGGCCACATGTCCTATCAAAATTGAGTTTTCATTTTTACTTTGTGTGCAAGAAACGACGACAAAAAGTATGGATGTCAGGCAAAAAAGTTTATAAAATTTCATCAAGATACCCCTTATTTATTTAGTGATTTCTGTTTCATTATTCGTTGTTCTTCTTTTTTCCATTCTTTTTCCTTTATTGATGCTCTCTTATCATGGTGTTTTTTACCCTTACCGAGACCTACATTAATTTTAACGTAGCCGTTTAGAAAATGGAGGTCTAATGGTACTAGAGAATATCCCGATCGCTCTACTTTTCCAATAAGTTTACTTATTTCAAGTGCCTTTAGAAGTAGTTTTCTGGTCCTTGTTGGATCGGGTCGCACATGTGTTGAGGCAGATTGTAATGCAGAAAAATGCGCTCCAATTAAAAAAACTTCAGCTTTGCGGATTACAATATAAGATTCAGCTAGTTGTGCACGACCAGCGCGCACAGCTTTCGCCTCCCAACCCTTTTAGAACTAGGCCTGCTTCATACTTGTCTTCTATAAAGTAATCAAAGTAAGCTTTTTTATTTTTTACGATTATCATTAAATTTATGCCAGAAATCTACCGTTCTCAAGAAGTAGCAATGTCTCAAAAAGACTTGTATCAATTAGTTGCTGATGTTGAAAATTACCCAAAATTTTTACCATGGTGTAATTCAGTAGCAATAATCGAACGCACTTCTACTAGTATTATCGCTGAATTAGATTGCGATTTGCGTGGAATCCCAATAGAATTTACGACTAGAAACAAAAATATTTATCCAAAAAGTATTGAGATTTCGTTAGTTAAAGGCCCATTTAAAACCTTAAGCGGTACATGGAAGTTTGAGTCACTAGGTGAGAATATGTGTAACGTCGAGTTTAGAATTAGCTGGAAAATGGCAAACTTTTTCTTGAAAAGACTACTGGATTGGTTTTTGGTCAACTTTCTCAAAAGATCTTTGATTCATTTATTCGGAAGGCATATGAGACAAAGAAATATTAATATCGATTTTTTACTTGCCGGGTGTGATTCCATCGCCAAACAGGGCTTTTTAGTCCCGTCGGGACAGAAAATATCAGATGTAATACCATTGCTAAACAAAGAACTTATGATGGCAGTGAAAGAAACAGGTGCTATTTCTATCAATGGTGAGCGTGTGAGTGAGGAGCAAATTCTCGATGTAGACACTAGAATCGTAATATTAAAAAAATTGATTAATGACCCTAAAGACCTAAGAAGGCAACGCGCAAAGTTAGCGCCAATTAAAAAGGTAAAGAAATGAAAGATGTTCGGTATGCACTTACATTCGATGATGTTTTGTTAAAACCAGGTTTGTCAAAGATACTTCCGAAAGATGCCGTGCTTAAAACTGCTCTTACAAAAAAAATAAGTTTAAATATCCCACTATTATCTGCAGCAATGGATACAGTTACGGAGTCACGATTAGCAATATCTATTGCGGAGGAAGGAGGACTAGGCGTAATTCATAAAAATCTTTCGCCTGAAAAACAAGCTGCTGAGGTTGCTAAAGTCAAGCGATTTGAATCAGGTATCGTTAAGGACCCTATTACGGTAGATCCAGATATGTCGGTTCGGGATGTCTTGAGGATGACTAAGGAAAAACAAATTTCGGGTGTTCCGGTTATAGAGAAAAATCGAGTTATTGCTGGTATTGTGACAAACCGGGATTTGAGATTTGAAACTCAATTAGATCAACCCGTTAAAAATATAATGACCCCAAAAGAACAGCTAGTCACTGTTGAGGAAGGAGCGGATATTGAGGAAGCGAAATCCTTGATGCATAAACATAGGCTAGAACGAGTGCTTGTTACAAACAAAAAGTTTGAGCTTAAGGGTTTAATTACTGTTAAGGATATACTCAAGGGGATAGAGCATCCTTTTGCAGCAAAAGATGATCAAGGAAAGCTTTTAGTGGGTGCTGCTGTGGGTGTATCGGCAGGAACGGAAAACAGAATCGAGAAACTTGTTATGGCAGGGGTTGATGTTTTGGTGCTCGATACGGCACACGGGCATTCAACAGGAGTGTTGGAGAAAATCAGGTGGATTAAACAGCATTATTCTAGTATTCAGTTAATAGGGGGAAATATAGCCACTGCAGAAGGTGCTGAGGCTTTGATAGAGGCAGGGGTGGATTCTGTGAAAGTAGGTATCGGCCCTGGTTCAATTTGTACAACTAGAGTTATAGCGGGGGTTGGGGTTCCTCAAATAACCGCCATACAGGACGTAGCATCAGTGGCTCGCAAGCATAACGTACCTGTCATTGCCGATGGTGGTATAAGATACTCAGGGGATATTACTAAAGCTCTGGCTGCGGGAGCAAATAGTGTAATGTTAGGAAGTATGCTTGCGGGAACAGATGAAGCTCCAGGCGAAATAATTTTTTATCAAGGCCGTTCTTACAAGAGTTATAGGGGTATGGGTTCGGTTGGTGCAATGCAAGATGGTAGTGCTGACCGTTACTTTCAAGACGAAAGCCCATCGAACGATAAATTTGTACCTGAGGGTATTGAAGGTCGAGTTCCTTGCAAAGGTTCAATTAAGCAAATTATTTTTCAGCTTTTGGGTGGCGTGAGGGCGGGGTTGGGCTACACAGGTTCTGTAGATATTGATGATCTTCATAAAAAGGCAAATTTCGTTCAAGTTACTGCCTCTGGTGTAAAGGAGTCGCATGTTCATGACGTACAAATCATCAAAGAAGCCCCAAACTATCAGATCGAGTAATGGAAAAAGCCCCCTATATCTTGATAGTAGACTATGGCTCCCAATTGACACAATTAATTGCCAGAAGAATCAGGGAGCAAGGTGTTTTTTCTCGTGTAATAAGTTGTAACTTATTGGAGGGTGAAGTCACTACATACCTAGGCCAAAAGGATGATTTATTAAAGGGAGTTGTGCTGTCCGGAGGTCCTGAGTCAGTTGGTGACGAAAACAGTCATTCTTTTGACAAACAGTTGTTCGATTTAAATATTCCAATTCTTGGAATATGTTATGGCATGCAGATCATTGCAGAGGCACATGGGGGCACAGTTGAATTTGGTACAAACAGAGAATTTGGTAGATCTCTGGTGAGAGCACATGGTAAATCAAAGCTTTTAGATGAAATTCAAGATTTTAATAATGATGCTGGGCACGGTCTCCTTAATGTTTGGATGAGCCATGGTGATTCAGTGACAAAAGTGCCACCACAATTTAAGGTAATCGCGTCTTCAGCAGATTGTGCTATTGCAGGGATTGCTGATGAAAAGAAACATGTTTATGGGCTTCAGTTTCATCCAGAGGCAAGTCATACCACACAAGGAAAAAAATCTTAGAGAGGTTTTGTAAAAGCATTTGCAAGTGTCCAACATCATGGACTATGAAAGAGTTTTCTCGAAACAAAATAGCAGAAATAAAAAGACTTGTTGGTCGAGACAAAGTATTGTTAGGTTTATCAGGAGGTGTAGATTCTTCAGTTGTCGCAAAATTATTAGATATGGCGATTGGGCAACAATTAATCTGCATCTTTGTGGACACTGGTTTACTCAGAAGAAATGAGGCTAACGAAGTAATGAAAACTTTTGAAAATAGCTTCAGTGGGATTGTGAGAAAGGTAGATGCTGGGGAAATTTTTTTTAGAAAATTAAAAGGTGTAATCGATCCGGAAGAAAAAAGGAAAATAATTGGCGCGCTATTTGTTGAAATTTTTGAAAGAGAGTCAAAAAAGTTTACCGATGTAACATGGCTTGCACAAGGGACAATTTATCCGGATATTATTGAGTCAGCGGGTACAGAAAGTGCAGGCGCTGCAAAAAAAATAAAAAGTCACCACAATGTCGGCGGTTTACCTGATAAGTTAGCACTAAAATTACTTGAGCCAGTCAAATCATTGTTCAAAGATGAAGTAAGACAGTTAGGTCTTGAACTAGGTTTAAGAAAAGATCTTGTCAATCGTCATCCTTTTCCCGGACCTGGATTAGGAATACGGGTAATAGGGGAGGTAACTAGTGAGAAAGTAGCCATTCTTCAAAAGGCAGACGAAATTCTTTTAGAGTTATTAAAGACTCAAATTATTAGGAAAGAGGATGTTAGTAAAGGTTTGGCCATGGAGGATAATATTGGAAAAAGTTGGTACGAAGCAACTGCACAGGCATTTTGTGTATTTTTACCTTTGAAAACAGTTGGTGTTAAAGGTGATGACAGAAGTTATGACTGGGTCATTGCAATACGCATTGTAAATTCAACAGATTTTATGACAGCAAATGCGGCGAGGCTTCCATTTGAGTTAATAGAATTAATTTCGTCCGAAATAATTAATAAAGTGAGCGATGTGAGTAGGGTAGTGCTGGATATTTCAAATAAACCACCGGCTACCATTGAGTGGGAGTAAGCATCAGTAAAATTAAATTAAAAAATTTATCAGTAATTCGGACTTTTTTCAAATCAAAATAAATTATTTAAAAACGATTTCTTTAGAAAACTTAAACCAATTTTGATTGGTTTTTCACTAAATAATTTAGCAGATGCAATATTTTTCCCCAGTTTTTGAATCAGAAACCATAATTTCTGATAAAGTGCGGATTGTCAATTTTATCAATAAAACTTTTAAAAATCTCCCTGTTCGTTAGATAATTTTCAGAGTTTATCAAACCATTTTCTCCAAAATCAGAAATGAGTTTTGTATTTTCAAAAGTGCCTAGTTTGTCAAAATGGCTAAATGATAGTTTTGGAATGGTAATTGATGAGTTAGTGGATTCAATGTGAGAAACAATAGAACTGAAAAATTTATTTTTTTTTCATTTTTTTCATGGTTCAAAAAAGATGATTGAGTTAAATTATTTTACATTCTTTTTACTAAATAGTAAATACATTATTTTTCAATTAAATTAACGCTTTACAAGATTTTAATCAAAAAGTTATAGAAAACAAATTAATGAAAGTGAAACCATGTTTATTTACCTAATACGGATAGTTACAATGAGGAAATAGTTGCATGAAAAATAAAAAAAGGAGCAATTGATGACAGAGCAAGAAGCATATCAACGTCTAGAAAAGGCAATTATTGAATTGAAAGATCAAAATTTCTTTTTTATCTACAATTCTATTTGGAGAATCATCGGTATTAGTCTAATTCAGGGGCTCGCTTCTGGTTTAGGATGGATAATCGGAGCAACACTTTTAGTATCAACGTTGACTTTTTTTCTTTCTCAAATAGAATTTGTTCCTATTGTTGGCGAATGGGTATCTAGAGTTATTCAGGAAATAAAATCATTCGAGAGGTAGGAAGTAACAAAAAAATAAAATATTAATAAGAAATCCTAAACTATAATACAGAGCACCATAGTTTTAATCATAGGGAATACATCACTATGCCTAGAAGAACATATGAAAAAGTGGGAGAATGATTGAAAAAGCATCTGATCTGGATGAGGCTGTGAAGGATAAACGTACAGAGTGGAGAGCCTCACCGAGTAAAGAGAGAAGAAGAAAAAGGCGTTATGAAAAACGTCTGACAAAAGAGCTTTTGTTTCGTGAAGAAGAGACTTAACGTTCTACGTAAAAATAAATGGATATAAATTAATAATGCTTAATCCGTAGACAAATTTAAATAAGCTAATAAAAAGACTAATCTATATTACAGGAAACGTTTTACAAAAAATTGCAATAACATTTCTGTTGAGAAAACATTAAATAAATCACCTAAGAGGTTTTTATGCTTTTTACATTACTAAAGTTCTATTTACCTCAGTCATTATCGTTTTAATTACTGAAATCGCGAAAAGGAGTGACAAATTTGGTGGACTTGTAGCTGCGTTACCATTAACAACAATATTAATTATATTTTGGATGTATTTTGAAGGATTTAGTAACGAAAAAATATCAAAACATATGCTTTACACAGCTTTTTTCGTAATACCAACTTTGCCAATGTTTTTAATTTTTCCGTTATTAATTGCTAAATTTAATTTTATCGGAGCAGTTGTTATAGGAATGGCATTGACAATAATACTTCTAATCCTAACTGATAGGTTAATGAGATACTTTGGGACAGGTTTACTATAATCCCAAAGCCGACACACAATTAAATCATTGTCAAAGTTTCTTTTGACTTATAATAAATAACTTCTCCTACTAATTTGAGTCGGAGAGATTATACTAGTATAGAATTTGAAGGGGGGAGGACAAATAAGAGTTTATGTACAAAGATAAAACATTACTAGTATTTGTTAGTTATATTCTTACAATTTCAAATAGTTTTGGTCTTACCTTATCTTGTTCGTATTTAGATACTTTTAACAGTGAGAATATCCTGACTTTTTTCTTTAAAAAGGATCAGGATAGATATAAGTACTTTTATAGGGGAGAAGAAAGATCTTCTTATATACCTCTTGTAGACGATGAAAAAAATTAGTCCTTGGAATTTTTGATGATGATTTTGACGGCATGTACATTTTTAACAAAAACACTAGGTCATTTAAGATGATCACAATCCCTTTTAAAAAGGGAAAGCAGGAAAAAATTATTAACGGAAAATGTGAGGAAATTCTATAAAATATGAATAATGACGATGAGAAGAATGATGAATATGTCTTAAAAAAATTGCTGCATTTATTTCTTTTTTAGTTGGACTTGTAGTTATTACACTTGGAATATCTTTTTTATTTTCTGTAATTCAAGGTTATTGATTGTAGAGAAGAAATGAAAGTTAATTGATAATTCTAGTAAGAAAAAGCTTATGAATACTGTCGTATTCCTTGAATGATTTTTTTGCTTGATAGAAACATTTTCAAATTTAGTGGAAGATTTTGCAATCATACTCAGTAAGAGATTTGTAACAATTTGTTGTAAGTCTTTTGTGTCGTTATCCGTTGATACCGTGTGAAAGCGTTTCTAAAATTTGGGATTTCAGGAGCTCTCTAGTTTGGTTACTTGCAAATAATTGAGTAATTTTTTCCTTGCATTTTTTTGCCATCGCTTCATAGTTTTTGTTGATTTGTTTATGTGTTATTTTTGTGTCGCATGTGTAATTAACAAAAGTCCCATCTTTCTTATAAGTTATAGAAATATCAGGTGTAATTTGAGATAATATGGAACTTCCCTCATTTTTGCTCCATAATATTTTTCGTAATGCTACATGAAGGTAATAAAATAAAAATTAATATTAATGGAAAATTTGTTGATACATATTACGAAAAATTTGTTAATAATCCAGAGAGCAATGATATGAATAATACAACAGATAAAAAAACAAAACGATATATAGAATAATCTTAATAAAATTGTTCCTCTTCCCACTAAATTTTTTTTTTGCTTTCAATAATTATTTTCCTTTAATTTTTTAAATTTATGATTTAAATGATTATAATACCTAAAACTTTAAACAAACAAACTGAGAAATTACCATAAGGGGTAAAAAGATGAGTAGTAATGTTGTTGATGGACTATTGGAGGTTCTTTCTGATGAGGGATTGGGGTTGAATCACATAATAATGGTTGATGAAAATGGAACCCATTACCGTATCCAAAATTTAAATATAAAGGAAATCTTGGAGCATAAGGAAAGTAAAATGCTTTTTGTAAATATCCAGAAGATTTAATAAAAACAGTAAATATTATCCGGCAATCTGAGACTTTGGAAAGTTAATCCACTTTCTGACGAAACAATTAAGTTTAAGTATTAGTAATCTTATAACTTTCCATCGAGTCCCATCTGGTAATACTTGTGAACTATTTTATCTTGATTCTCAAGGAGCCAGTCAATGTTTGGCTCACTGTTTATTGCTTTTGTAATTGCTTGAGCAGTAGCTTTCCTATGAATATCAAAAAGTATTTTATGGTCAAGGTTTGTGTCACTAGAAACTGAAGGGTTCAACCATACAGAAACTATAATTCCTAATTTGTCTACATCCTCTTTCGGGATTATATTAGATCGAACACAGTCTAGAACACCATTTGCAATTGCTCCTTGCACTGTTCCCATGAGTATATTAGTGTACTTGCTGCTTTTCACTGTAACTTTGCTGACCATAATTGTTGCTGGTTTAACCATAATGTCAGTATTCATTATTGCTAGCACTTTTGAGTGTCCATTATTCTGGTCTCCAAGCTGATTTGCAAAAGCAACTCCGACTGGTCCATCTAATTCACCAATAATTACCTCAGGTTCAGCAGCAGTTCCTGGCGGCCCTCCAGCAACTAATGACTCACCAACACAAAACCTTATTTTCTTAGACATAGCTTTCCTTCCATTAAATTAATTACGAGTACATGAAAATGCAAAAGATAACAAACTTTAAATCCTCTGATAGCAAAGGATGATCATAGACTTCTTGAGGACTAAATTTTTTTAATTGGAATGTCATTGGCATTGGTAATAGTCCCCAGGAATCCGAAATAGAGAAATTATGCTTACGTAAAATACTTTCTAATTGATCCGGTGTGTATTCTATCTTGTGGTCTGGATCAATAAATGAGTCACTCTGTATTGAAGTAATAAGACGATTCGGAGTATCAAAAATAAATTTTCCATTTTCATTTAAGTGATCAGAAATCCAGTCAAGAATATCCGGTAAAAACTCGGGCATAATATGTTCAATCGTTTGCCCCATGTAAATAATGTCAAACTTCAAATTTTGCAGGCCTTTTAAGGATGCGATACTCTCAGCCCTTCCATGAAAATATTTCAAAGTTCCCCAGGAAAAAACATAGTCCCTGTCCTGGGGAAACTTTGGCTTACCCCAATATTGCTCTTCTGGAGGTAAATCAACGATAAATAACTGTTTTGGTCGATGGGGATAACCTAATTCAAATAATGCTCCTTGATCAATATTCGGAGAACTACCTCCTATATCTAAAATAGAAGAGCCCTTCGGTAGATGTTTTGTCCACTCTACTCGCGCGAGATGAACCATTTCATGAAAGGGAGTTTTTTTTAACATTTGGTACTCAGGGGAATTCACTAGTGCATCTATCAAAAGTGGCTTAGAAAAAGTTCCATTTTTGATCTGATCCAGCCAATATGTCTTTCCATCGTCATCTATCGAGCGTTGTAAGATTAATTCATAAGCATCACAGACAGCTTTCATAGATGAACTGTCTTTTTTACTGGCATAGTCGAATAAAATATTCTTTTTTATCTTTGCACTTATAGCTTGAATTGTCATGCCTCGTATTTCATTTCCTCATTAAAATTATTCTGATCTTTACTATTTAAGTAACTGAGTTAAGATTGTACAGGATTCTTTAGTAGTGTTATCATTTCAATTGCTGAATAATTATATCGTGTAAATTTTGAAAGCTTCTACTAAACTCAGTTTGTCTATTATACTCGCTGCTGTCATATTTTCGGTGAATTACGTTTGGATACATCGTTTCGAATTTATTTCCTACGATGAGAGCGACTCAATGTTCTTTATTGTTAATAAATGGACCGGTCAAACATGCGCAGTAATTTTTAATGCAGATCACACTCCAATATCGGAAAACAAAATGTTTGATTTTTGCCCAGCGGGGAGCCAAAGAAAATATTTTTACCTTAGGTTGCAATTTGAGGCTAATTTGATTTAAGAATTGATCTGTCAACAGTATTTATATCTCTGTGCCCGCACAAAGCCATGGTACGATCTAGTTGCTCATGTAATATCTCGAGAGCTCTAATAACTCCGCTCTCTCCTCCTGCTCCTAACCCATATAAATATGGTCTACCAATCATACCCATGGTAGCTCCTAACGCTCTTACTTTTAAAACATCCTTTCCATTTCTAAATTCCTCCATCAAATAGCAAGCTAATCTGTTTAGATGAAAGATTATTTTTAATTTCTATTAGAGCTGAAACTGAACTGGCACAGCCATCCAATTGTCTACCTCCATGATTGGATATTATGAGAGCATCAGCACCCATACTTGTAGCTAGCTCGGCATCTTCTGGCGCCATGATTCCTTTAATAATTAACTTGCCAGGCCACAAATCTCGGATTTTTTTTATATCATCCCAGGAAAGCGATTCATCGAATTGTTCGTTTATCCATGAAGAGAGACTATTTAAATTGAGACATTGGTAATATATGGTTTAAGGTTGCCAAAAGTTTTATTCTTGGTTTTAGCTATTTGAAACGCCCATTTTGGCTTTAGTGCCAAATCAATTAGGGTTTTGAATGTCAACTTTGGCGGGGTACTTAACCCATTTTTCACATCCTTATATCGTATGCCTAATACCTGGAGATCAACTGTTAGGACTAGTGTATTGCAGCCAACCGCTTTTGCTCTAGCCATTAAATCGTTGGTTAGTTTTCTATCTTTCATCACATATAGTTGAAACCAAAATTCTCGGGAAACATTCTTTGCTAAGTCTTCTATTGAGACAATAGACATTGTAGAAAGGGTAAATGGAATTTGAAATTTTTCGGCAGCTTTTGCTGCATGAATTTCACCATCTGCATGTTGCATTCCTGTCAGTCCACAAGGCGATAAACCAATTGGCATACCAAATTCTTCTCCCAAGAGTGTTATTTTTGTTTTCCGATTAGAAAGATTTCTTACAACCCTTGGTTTAAACTGAATATTTTTTAAATCAGAAATATTTTTGTTGAGTGATTCCTCGTCCCATGATCCTGATTCACAATAATCAAAGAACATCTTCGGCACTGACGACTGTGCTTTTTCTCTAAGTTCCTCAATAGATAAAAATCTTTTCATTTTATTCAATTAAAGCCATCCCTTCTCTTCGTGGATCAACTCCAGTTTCAATGTAAGTCTGTATTTTATCCTTTTTTACTTTGATAACATGGATTCCGCTAAACAGCTTTCTTTCCTTGAGGTCATAGTGACCAATTTTTTTAATCTTTTGATAACCTCTATTGGAAATTTATCTTTTTCTAAAACCAAACCTCTTCCCGTATTGACAAAGCGAGCCTCACTTACAGCTTTTGTTGGATGAAAATCAAAATCAATTAATCTTACTATTGTTTGTAGGACATAGCTGATGATATTTTTCCACCTGGGGAGCCAAGTAATGCAAATAGATTATTATCTTTGTCGAAAATAATTGTTGGTGACATTGAAGAAAGAGGTCTTTTTCAGGCTCAAGAGAGTTTTGTAGCTTGATCCCATTATCATCTTTATAGCGAAATGAAAAATCTGTAAGCTGATTGTTAAGAACAAATCCTTGGGACATTATTCTAGAACCAAAAGCAGACTCAACTGAACTTGTCATAGATAACGCGTTTCCCCATTTATCAGTAATGACAAAATGAGTCGTTGAGTTCATAGAATGATCAGTATAGTATGATTTTTGAGAAACATTTTTAAATTTTCCGGGGCTAGCGTTTTCAATTTTTTCAACCAGCGAAATTAAGTGAGCCCTCTGTTTAAGATAATTTTTATCCAGCATTTGTGTGATTGGAACGTTGACAAAATCAGGATCACCCAAATAAGAATTTCTGTCTAAAAAAGATAAATATGTAGCCTCTGAAATTAAATGAATTAATTCCGGAGAATTTGCTTCAAATTTGGCTAATTCATAATTTTCTAAAATACCTAAAATTTGCAAAATTGTTATTGCTCCTGAGCTAGGTGGGCCCATTGAGCACACACGAAAACTTCTATAGGAACCGCACAATGGTTTCCGAAAAACTATTGAATAGTTTTCAAAATCATCAGGATGTAAGAAGTTTGTCCCGGCTGTTTTTTTTAGATCAGAAAGAATGTTTGACATTATTTTTCCTTTGTAAAACGTAGTCGAAATTCCCTCATCTCTAAATTGTGTAAGAACATCCGCGTAAGAAGAGTTTTTTAAAATGATTCCAACATTTTTAGGAATCAGGTTATCATTTAGTCCAGTAAAAAAATATTTTTTTGCATCCGTATTTTTCTTTAGAAATTTGTCACGTGCAATCAAAACATGTAATCGAGGAGAGATTGGAAACCCTTCTGCAGCTAAAGTTATTGGCTCATCATGAAGTTCTGACCAACTAAGTTGTCCAAATCTAGCATGCATTTCCTCTAAAAGAAGTGGTGTACCGGGAACACCTACTGAAGCAGGGTTTGTAACAAGTCTAAAGAAACCCTGACGCGACCCTCGATACTGCTCGAAAAAATTGTATGGGATTCTTTTTGGTGCTTTTTCTCTTCCATCGATTGCGTACAATTTATCGGATTTTTTATGATAAAAGATTGCGAAGCTACCGCCTCCTAATCCAGAGGACTGAGGTTCAACTAGGCCGAGTACGTATTGAATTCCTACGCCTGCGTCAACGACATTACCTCCTCTTTTTAGTATATCCATCCCAACTTTTGTCGCAAGAGGATTTGCCGTCACAACAGCGCCAGCATAAGCAGATTCTGAAAATAGAAAAAAAAGTATAATTTGAAATACAGCTGACAATGGACTGATGGATAAATTGCGAAAGTTTTGTCTTAGGAATGATACCATATAGGCAACATAATTAATAAATCAAATGTCGGTGGCAAATAATCAATTTATGCTTGCTGCACTTGAACAGGCAAAAAAAGCAGCCTTAAACGACGAAGTTCCTGTTGGTGCAGTTCTGGTTTTAGATGACAAGATAATTGCGGAAGGTCACAATTTAACCATTTTTAATAACGATCCTACCGCTCATGCTGAAGTAGTAGCGATTCGAGAAGCTTGTCGAAAAATTGGCAATTATCGATTAACACAATGTGAACTTTATGTAACTTTAGAACCTTGTTGTATGTGCGCAGGTACAATAATGCAGGCAAGATTACAGAAGATATACTTCGGTGCTTACGATGAAAAATCAGGGGTGGCAAGTAGCGATCTAAACCTTTTTAATGATCGGAGAATCAATCATCAAACAATATGTGTAGGAGGCATTATGGCTGAGAATTCAAAGAGATTGCTGCAACAATTTTTTTTAAAAAAAGGATAAGTCAGGTGAGATCTAAGTGGCCTCCATTTCATATTGTAATTAATTTAACTACTCAAAATCTCCAACTGTTTTATTCGAATAAAGAAAGCTGGATATATGGTGACGAAAGATGGAGTCAAATGAGTGTAATCAGAGATCTGTTTTTCGAAACGAAAATTTCATCAGCAGAAAAAGGATTTGGACAGGTTATAGACAGTTTACAAACGCCGCTTGGCCGTCACTATATCAGGGCGAAGATTGGTGAAGGATATAGAGAAAATTCTGTATTTGTAGCTAGGCGATTTACTGGAGAATTTTTCGAACCCTCACTTTTGAGCAAATATCCTGATAGAGATTGGATTTTAACTAGAATTCTTTGGTTATCAGGTTTAGAGGTTGGTTTTAATAGATTGGGTAATGTTGATACAATGAAACGATACATTTATATCCATGGAACGCCAGATTCTGTTCCAATGGGGACTAAAGGTTCCAAAGGTTGTATAAGAATGAGGAACTCTGACATTATAAGACTTTTCGATTTAATTCCGGAGTATACGACTGTGAATATAAGCTTATAATTTTTTAATGTACCTCATTTATAATTCTGATGGTGATAAAGCCAGAACTTTAAGAGCATGTATTTTTACAGGAATAAAACCATCTAAGCATTTATAAATAAACTTGTGCCTTTCTACTCTGCTTAGCCCTTCAAAATCAGCAGAAACGATTTCGAGGTTCAGGTGTGCGCCTCCAGAATTTCCCGAGTGACCTACGTGATTTTCACTGTCATCAATTATTTTTATATGCGTAGTGTTAAAGCACTTGCTTAATAATTCCTTTACCTCTGATATTAATCTGTCATTGTTCATTTTTAAATCGCGCCAACCAAATAGCCTGGATTATAGTAAAAACTAAAGTTATAGCAAGCATACCAAAAAGTTTAAATTCTACCCAAAAGTCGGTAGAAAAATTTGATGCGACATAAAAATTTAAGCAACCTAAAAAAACAAAAAATAAGATCCATGAAAAATTTAACTTTCTCCATACCTCCTCCGGTAAGGAAATTTGCTTTTCAAGAAGGCTCTTTATTAAATATTTTTTGAAAAATTGTGGGATAAAAAGGGTTAGAGCCAAAACAAAATATAATACAGTTGGCTTTAGCTTGATAAACTGCTCGTCTCTTAAAATAATAGTCAAACCTCCAAAAAGAACGATCATGATCAAACCTGCCCACTGCACTTTTTCAACTGGTTTGTTAAATAGTTTAAGTGCGCCTATTAAAATTATAGAGGCTACCATGGCAGCACCTGTCGCATAGAATATGTCTGAGTATTTAAACACCAGAAAAAATAAAATTATTGGAAGCCAGTCTATAAAAAATCTCAATTTCTTAATTCCTCAAAGGACAAGGATACGGAATTGATACAGTAACGTTTTCTAGTAGGCAAAGGACCGTCGTTAAATAAATGTCCAAGATGAGCGTCGCATGACGCGCACTTTACCTCGGTTCGAATCATGTTGTGAGAAAAATCCTCAGTTTCTTTGATATTTTGCTTCGAAAAAGCCTCTTTGAAACTGGGCCACCCTGTTCCAGAGTCATATTTTTCAACAGATGAAAAAAGCTTTGCACCACAACAAATGCATAGGTATAACCCGTGGCTTTTGTGGTTGTAAAATTCCCCGCTAAAAGGAGGTTCTGTAGCCCCATTGCGTGTAACTTGGTAAGCTAATGGTGTTAATTTGTTTTTATACTCCTCTAAGTTTTTATTATTTGTCATGAATCTTAAAAGTAATACATCTAATTTTATTTGTTTTTACAATCTTGCCTGAAATTATACTCCCAAATAATATTATCGTAAAAACTTATCGCATAATATTGCCTAAACTTATAAAAGTTAACGTTTACTATCTGTAATAATTTTGTTTTGAAAAGGCAAAGTTCCTAATGTCAGGTCAAAAACGCCCCTTGTTGATTTTATAAAAAAACTGTTATCTTTTAGTGAGGCCATGCGGCCAAGATCAAACTCACCTAGTCCATAAAGAATGTAAAGTTCTTTACCATGGAAAGCATAGTTCGAAAATGTAATCAATGATCCGACTTCATCTTCATCTGATATATTTTTGGAGTAAATTCTTATTGGGTGTTCATGAATTAAAGTTGGTTCCTCCAACTGGAAATGTTGGCTAACTAACAAAAAAGATCTTCGTTTTGGTTTCCCGAGATAGTGCATTCTCGCAACAATTTCTTGCCCAGGGTAACAACCTTTTTCAAAAGATACTGCTTGAATCAAATCAAGGTTGATCTGCTGTGGCAATAGGGTTTCCGTTAATTCACTAGTAAACCAGGGGATTCCTTCTCTAATCTCAAAAGTTAACCAAAAAGATTCAGGTTTTTCATTACACTGAAGTTTCTGTGTTATCGATGTCAAAACCTTCTCTGAGTGCTGTTTTCTGCGCAATGAGTATATATTTTTCCCTTGATTATTGTAAAAGAATCCGAGAATATAAAGGCTTCAGTTCCAAATTCCTCAAATTTAGAGTCAAAACTTTTATCTCCATGCTCGTCAATAATAGCAAAAATCTGGTACTCTTCCGTCTCATCTGACAGGTGAACATCAGCTCTTAATTTGTAAATTGTAAAGCGTTTTTTTATCGTTTTCATGAGAGTTAAGGGAGCAATAATGAAGTATTCATTATTATTTTTACGACAAATCTTCATTAGTGAAATAATTCTTCCTTTGGGGTTGCAGTAAGCGGTTAACTGAGACCGATTCATTACGGTTGCGCTTTGTTCGTTGGTTTTTTCTTACAGCGAGATATCATTGGTGAGTTGGCTCTGAAGGAATTTTTGGCAATCAGGTCCGTAAATCCTGATACAAGCAAAACTAGTAAGATTGAAATACATATTTTATGAAATATACAGGGAATTTATTGGGAAATTTTTAAACGTAGTTTAATATTAACTCTGGTTTTGAAAATATCAAGCTTATGAAATTGTTTTTGAGGTTTATTTTATTAGGAATATGTCTTGCTTTGTCTTGTTGTAGGACTGACTTATTATTGGGTGCATAAACCTCTTTTGCCGTCGCACTCGGCTAGCGGGGAAGAAATTATCTCTTTTGAGTTAGTTGTTGAGTCTGGAGATTCTGCCCAAATTATTGGAAAAAAGCTTGAGAATTTATCTTTAAAAACTGGACCTGTTAGCTTTTCTTTTTTTAGCAGATTGTTTGGATTGCACAAAAATCTTAAAACAGGTGTATATCGTATTAGAGCAACAGAATCTATAGCCTCTATTCTTACTCGCATTTCAAGAGGGGAGGGTATACATGCATCGATAACTCTTATTGAAGGTTGGACTTTTGAGGAAGTTATGAAAGCTATTCACAAACACCCTCATGTAACGAAAACTTTTGCGATTGATGACATAAACACTTTATCGAAGACTCTGGCCGTAGAACTTAATCTCGAAACCCCTAGCATGGAAGGTTGGATTTTTCCGGATACTTATTTTTTCAATATGGGGCAAGTGATCAGCAGCTTGTCCGCAGGGCTGTTTGGTTGCAAAAGAAGACTCTTAATGAGATTTGGGCATCCCGAGGAAATGATTCGAAGCTTCTTAGTCCGACAGATGCATTAAATCTTGCTTCAATTATTGAAAAGGAAACGCAACATCCTCCTGATAGGAGGCTTGTTTCAGGTGTTTTCCATAACCGTTTAGCTATGAAAATGCGACTACAATCAGACCCTACTATAATTTATGGGCTGGGCAGTAAGTTTGATGGAAATTTAAAAAAGAGACACTTGAAACAGGATTCTAATTACAACAGTTACTTACGAGTTGGCTTACCTCCTACCCCTATATCAAACCCTGGAAAAGATGCCTTAATTGCTTCGGTTCATCCAGCCGTCACTGATGCGCTTTATTTCGTCGCAAAAGGGGATGGAAGTTCCTATTTCAGCAAAACTTATCGTGAGCATATGAAAGCTGTAAACTACTACCAGAAGGGTATTGGTCAGCCGCCTAGGGGAAAAATCAGATGAAAAGGAAACCATTAATATGGGAAGACTCCTAATTTTCGAGGGAATAGATGGATCAGGGAAGAGTACCCAAATTGAAATGCTTAGTAATTTTCTAAAATCACAGAAACAGGAAGTTTTGTGACCCGTGAACCTGGCGGAACCGAATTTGAGAAAATGTAGAAAATTATTTTTGACGGAAAAATTGGATGGTTTAACAGAGGCATGTTTAGCTTTTGCATCGAGGAATGAGCATATTTTGCAAAAAATTTTACCTGCTTTAAGACTTGGGCAGTGGGTTTTGTGTGATAGGTTTTCAGATTCAACTATTGCTTATCAGGGTTATGGAAGAGGGGTGGAGATAAAGTTTTTAAGAGAAATGGCTATGAATATAGAGAAACAATTAAGTGACATAAGAATAATTTATGTTCACACTAGTTTAGAAACATGTTTAGAACGAATAAAAAAGAGGGGTGGAGATAAAAATAAATTTGATAATGCCTCGAAAACATTTTACGAAAAGGTTATCTAGCGGGTATTCTAATATTGTCAAAGAAAGGGGAGACAATATTGTTCAAGTTGATGGGAATGACGAAATTGAAAAGGTTTTCAGCAAGATACTTCATTCAGTGCCAGAATTGGGACGGTTTAAAACGAAATACAATCATTTGGGGCGCATTTGATTGGCATAAACGAAACATCCTATTCTGTTTTAAAAAATAAACCTTCAGCGATTTTGGTTATAAGTTCAGCAACTTCAACAGTTGCCGATACTGCTTTTTTGTTGATTGGGAAAATATATTTGTGCACAGAGGGTAGCGAACAACCTTGCGAACAATGCAAAATTGCATGTTAATTTGGAAAAAATGAGCATCCTGATTTCATCCACTTTGATACAAGCTCCCCTGCGAGTGAAACTATTAAAGTCAGCGATATTAAATTGTTGTCTAGTTTTTTTAAGCTTACGTCTAACCAAGGTGGAACTAGAATATTCTCATTGGGATTTATTGGAAAATGTAAGTTTAACCATTCAAAATACATTGCTTAAAACAATAGAAGAACCACCAAAAAATCTTAAAGTTGTTTTATATACAAAATCGACAAGGTCGGTGCCACTAACAATAAAGTCTCGGTGTCAAATTATAGATTTGAGAAAAGATATCGAGACAGAAATTGACGCTTCGATGAAAAAATTCAGTGAGTTGGATAAAAAGTTAGTACCGTTATTATTCAAAGGTGAGAATATTATAGTATCTGATGCAGCAAAAGCTTGTTTAAATTACGAAATTGAGGATATTTTGGACAGGGTAATTCTCTGGGTGCATGATGCATTACTAGTGGCGGCTAATCAATGCCCACTTTTTTTTAAATCTTATAAGGATGAATATTTAAAGGCTATTAAAAAGGTAGAAAACCTACAATGCTTGATAGAAACTAACCACAATATATTAGAAATGAAAAGATATTTGTTTAATAATCTTAATAAGAACTTATTTTTAGAAAATATTTTTATGGAATTTAAAAATGGATTTAAATAATTTTGCTGACTCACACTGTCATTTAAACTATCCTGGCTTAATAGAGCAGCAGTCTGCTGTAATTAACCGTATGAAAGAGGCAGGAATAGCATATGCATTGAATGTTTGTACTAAATTAGAAGAACTAGACGGTATTATTTCTACCGTTGAAATGTATGATTTTATATATGCCTCAGTAGGAGTTCATCCCGATAATATTGACGTAAAGGAGCCAACAATAGACGAAATTTGTTATTTTTCAAATAATAAGAAAGTGGTTGCTATTGGAGAAACAGGGTTGGACTACTTTCGATTGAAAGGTGATTTAACATGGCAAAGAGAACGCTTCAGACGTCACATAAGAGCCGCTAAGGAAGTGAAAAAACCTCTGATAATACATATGCGCGATGCTACCGATGACACACTAAAGATATTAAAAGAAGAGAAAGCACATGAAATAGGCGGTGTAATGCATTGTTTTACAGACACTTTAGACACAGCTAAAAAAGCGATAGATTTGAATTTTTACATTTCAATTTCTGGAATTGTCACTTTTAAGAATGCCGAGCAAGTGCAACATGTTGCGAAAAATATCCCTGGTGAAAGATTGCTCATAGAGACCGATTCGCCATTTTTGGCACCAGTTCCGTATAGAGGAAAGACTAATGAGCCTAGCTATGTGGTTCAAGTTGCTGAGAAAATAGCCCGTCTTCGATCAGAATCTGTCGATTCAGTAGCGTTAAATACGAAGGAAAATTTTTTATCTTTTATACAAAAGCAATAATATTCCTTGGCTAGGAAGAGTAATGTTGTAAACAATAACTGGCGGACAGTCCATTAATCGTAAATTTTTAAAGAAAATTATCTAATCTCCTGATAAAACAAAGTTTTGTTAATTTCACTGCATGTCGCCGATAATTTACAAAGGGTGATATTATGTTGAAGTAAGCAGTTTGATTGCCATAGTCGTATAATATATATTATGTAAACTTAGTGATGCATTTCTTTAACTTTATAAAAAACTATTTAGCTCTCTATTTGATAGACCATGGTTTTGTTAGGGCCATCTACCCTAATATGCACAAAATAAGTGATGGCCTGTTCAGATCAAGTCAACCTAGCCCTAGACAATTAGCAAATATAAAAAAGAAATATGGAATAAAAACAATAATTAATCTTAGAGGGGAAAATGGACTAGCAGCGTACAAATTAGAAAAAAAAGCTTGTGAGGAGCTAGACTTGAATCTTATAAACTTTAGAGTCTATTCTAGAAATCCTCCACAACTTGATGAAATTAAAGGATTAATTGAAATTTATAAAACGGTTGAATACCCTGCGTTAATTCATTGTAAGTCAGGCTCTGATCGAACTGGTATAGCTGCGGCGTTGTACCGCATTCTTATTTTGAATCAGACAGTTAAGGAAGCCTCGAAGGAACTGCATTGGTCTTATGGTCACATTAAAACATCGCACACAGGGGTTTTGGATTATTTTCTAGAACGCTACGTCAGTCATACTGAAAAACAAAAGATTTCCTTCTTAGAGTGGGTGAAGGATTATGATCCAGTTTCCTTGAAAAATGAGTTTCGTAGCTCTGGTTTTATGAGCCTTTTATTTGATAAGATTATAAAACGCGAATGACCGGTAAAAACCATTTAAAACGGTTGACGGGCTATGCTCTCAAGTACAAATCAGGCTTAGTTTGTTCTATATTGGCAATGATAGCAGTGGCTGTTTTAGAGCCACTTGTACCAGCATTGTTAAAACCGTTAATCGACGAGAATTTTTCTCAGTCATCTAATGTGAACCCATTAAAAATTCCTATTTTGTTGCTTGCTGTTTTTTTGTTTAAGGGTTTGGCGGAATATGCATCAAATGTTTTGAGCCAGTGGGTTGCTAATAAAGTTATTACGGATATACGGGATGCCGTATTTATACACCAATTAAATATAACGATTGAAAATTACCTATCGGAATCACCTGGTCGGATTATTTCTAGATTTTTATACGATATCCCGCAAATCTCAGCATCTTTGTCTGCAGCGTGGATTATAGTAATTAGAGACTCTCTCATTCTAATTGCTCTTCTTTCTTATTTGTTCTTTGTTTCTTGGCCTCTGACATTGGTAATGTTGCTTACTGCTCCACCAATAATATTTTTGATAAATTTTGTGGGAAAAAAACTAAGGAAATCAAATTTTGAAATCCAGGAAAATACCGCTTTGATGACCAAGACTATAACTCAAGTAACAAATGGCATCCGGGAAATTAAGCTATATGGAGTAGAAAAAAAAATATCTACGTTATTTGAAAGGACTTCGGAATTGATAAGAAGTAAAACAATGTATGTAGTAAAACTTACCGCTGCAAACGTTCCAACCGTACAATTTCTTGCTGCGTTGGCAGTAACTATAGTTATATACCTAGCTACATTACTATCTCAGGGAGATAAATTGACACCGGGAGCATTTGTATCATTTATAGCAGCCATGTCTTTAATGTTTGAACCAATAAGAAGATTAACAGGAGTGAATGCAATCCTACAAAAAGGGTTTGCCGCGTGTGACAGTATATTTGAGATTCTGGATAAAAAAGTGGAAATTCATGAAAACAGTCTCAATTCTTCCTCACAAATAATTGAGAATCGTGATGGTATGAAGATTGAATTTGAAAATGTATCATTTAAGTATCCAGCTACAGATCAGTATTCTCTAAAAGATGTTTCATTTAAAATTAAAAACCGTGAATTCATTGGAATCGTTGGTAGTACCGGTTCTGGTAAATCAACTTTATTTAATTTGTTTGCCGCATTTTATCTTCCAACAAAAGGAAAAATTAATGTTAATGGAGTTTCTATCGAAGATTTGTCAACAAAGTCCCTTCGGGAAAAGATATCATGGGTGGGTCAACCTGTAACGTTATTTGATGATTCAGTTTTTTCAAACGTAGCAATCGGAAATACAAATGCCTCTAAAAGCGATGTACTCAAAGCTTTAGAAATTGCACATTGTATGGACTTTGTAGAAAAACTGCCAGATGGAATAGATACTGTTATAGGGCCTAATGGGTCTAATTTATCTGGTGGCCAGAGGCAACGCTTAGCCATAGCCAGAGCGTTGTTAAGGAACTCCTCAATTTATTTGTTTGATGAAGCAACATCAGCTTTAGACTCTCACTCAGCAGGATTAATTCGAATGATTTATGACCAGATTAAGGGCCACAAGACCCTTGTTGTTATCAGTCATGACCTAAGTACTTTAACTAATGCAAACAAAATTTATGTATTTGACAACGGAAGCCTGGTTGAATCGGGAACTCACACGGAGTTAATTGACAAAAAGCACTATTCTAAACTCGTAAATAAATAACTGAACGTATTATTTTGTAAAAAGTGATTTGTAAACTTGAAGGTTTCCATTTACCATTTTCTCAACCGAGAAATCTCTTTTTACAATTTTCGGGCCCTCTTTCCCTAATTTTTCTCGTAATGATGGGTTTTGGATTAGTTTTAGCATTGCGTCTGATAGGCTTTTTTTAGATTGTGGCTGTACTAAAAGACCATTTACATTATTGTGAACTATTTCCGGAATACCTCCTACCCTAGTTGCAACTATGGGTAATTGCAAGGACGCTGCTTCTAATAATGCTATTCCAAGTCCCTCCTTCTGGGCAGGATGGACTAGAAAATCAAAACAATGAAGTACGCTCCTAATTTCTGAAAGAAACCCTTTCAGGTACACATGTTCCTGAAGATTGTTTTTATCTATATATTTCTTAATTCTTTCTTTGAGGTAACCTCTTCCATAAATAAATAAACGTATGTTGTTATTAGTTTTTTTTAAATCACGAAATGCATCTAGGAGAAGTATATGACCCTTTCGAGGTATTAGTTGAGCTACTATTACAATGAGCGTTGTATTTGGGTCGAATATATTATGTTCTTCCCTAAATTTTTTCTTTAAGATATCACTTTTCGAAATCACTTTAGAATTAATTGCACTTTTTACAGTAATGACTTTATTTTCTGGCAAACCTTCTGTAACTAATATATTTTTGATTTCATCTGATATAGCTATAATCTTTTTGTAAAAAAAATACTTTATTTTAAATAATGAAAATCTTTCTTTGTTATCAACTCTTCGCGTAAGTAGACAGGTTTTCCTTAGTAAGAACGAAGCTAAACCACCATAAAAATCAACCCTCTTCTACTATGAATATGAATTATATCTGGTTGTTTGCTAATAATTAGTTTTACTATTTGAAAAAAATTTTATATCTAGTTCTCCACGGTAAGAGGTGGTTATTATTTCAGCTTTGCCGGCCAGTTTTTCTTGTAGTGTGTTATTTTCGTGACATAGCACTGTGTTTTCAATCCCTTTTTTCTCTAACCCTTTAACAAGATATACGACTTGGGTAGATCCCCCATATAAATTCCTACCCCCTTCAATATGTAATACTCTCATGTTAATTTATTCTTAGCATTGCTATTTATTAATGTATCAAGGTGTCTCGCAACTATTGATGGAGTTATTTCAGTCATACATGAAAACTTATTATTGCAAATTGGGTTTCTTCCGCAAGGAGAGCATTCCAGTCCGAGCCATAGAACTTTTGTTGTGGGTAAGACGGGATTCGTATACGGTCTTGTCGAACCAAAAATTGCAATGGTAGGGTTTCCAATACTTAGACTAATGTGAGTTAAACCAGTATCTACTCCTACTGCAAATTGCGACTGTTTGATTAAGTTGGGAACATCTTTTAGGTTAGTTTTATCAACTAATGAAAGTACACCAATCGATATTAATTGTTCTTCTAGAATTTTTTGTTCATTGTTTAAGGCACTTCCTAAGACAATGCATTTAGTTTTATATTTATTTATTAAATTTTTTATTAACTGAGCCCAAAACTCAGGCTTCCAGTGTTTTTGGAGACGAGTAGTAAATGGAAAAATTACAAAAAATGGTTCTTTGTAGTGTCGGTAAGGTATACAGAAGACTTTATGACAGAAGAGGTAATATAGAAGCGTGGATTAAACTTGTCAGTAGTCAATTTCAAGCATTTTGCTAGAAATAAATACTCCGAGCTGATCCGGTTAGAATCATGCTTTCTGGGTATAATATTCTTTACAAGTAAGTTCCCGGGAACTCGGTTCCTAATGAATACTTTAAATTACTTTTGCAGAAAAATGTTATGAAAATGTTAGTTCGAAATAAGCCTTGTAAGTCGAGTACCAAATCAAATCTTTCTTTCCTTAAATATCTAATAAATGAAAAAAGTATATTTATAAAACTTAGGAAAGATCCCTTTCTCAATCGTTTTTTTAAATCTGCTTTTGGAAGTAGTAATACATTATCAAGTAATGGATCATGGGAGACAAGGTTAGCGAAGTTAGGTTCAATCAGCCAACTTATTTTTGCTTTAGGATATGTTTTTTTCAACGACGATAAAAGTGGAAGACAAAAAACTATATCACCGATAGAGGAAGTGCGAATTAGAAGAATATTAATATCAATTACCCTGAAAGCATAGTTTGGTTTCTAATATTTTAATCTTTTTTGTTGCCTCTCCGCTACAAGTTATCGCTTCATCTATGATAGCAAAAGACATAATCCATAAAAAGAAGTTATCCAAACCAAAATGCATTTTGATTTGTTACAAACCGAAACTTCAAGAAATTGTCTCCGATCCCATTTGGGATGACACTCTTTATATGCCATGGCCTAGATACGAACCG
The DNA here is from genome assembly GCA_038147455.1 of Burkholderiaceae bacterium. Lineage (GTDB taxonomy): Bacteria > Pseudomonadota > Gammaproteobacteria > Burkholderiales > Burkholderiaceae_A > UBA7377. The sequence continues at coordinate 65,957 of JAYQTQ010000001.1, forward strand.
TTACCAGGGTTTTTTGGTGTTTCGAAACGGTTACTGAGTAATATAAAATTAGTGGAAAAAACGATAGAAAAAAAAACGAATATTTATTGCTTTTCGGCTACTTACGATAATGAGGCAGTCAATTACTTTGTCAATTATTTTAAAAAAAATTCTACAAACAGCAGTTTTTCATTAATTCCAGATGGTGCGCTAAATCTAATAAGGTATCCTCAGTCACTAATAAGTAGGATTTTAAAGATTTTTAGAATCTTTAGATTGTTATACTCTAGAAATCTGCGTTATACATTTTATAGTGGTGATAGATTAGGGGCAGATGCAGATTTTGTTAAATCGATATATGTCATTCCTGGTTTAAGAACAGAATATAATCCAGCAAAAGTTATTCAACTTAAACCGTTTTTTTCTACTAAGGTAATAAAAGCAGACCAAAAGAAAAGAGCATTAATTATCGGCCAGCCGCTTACAGGATATAAGCTAATTGATCGGCATCGGTTAATGCATATCTCCAGGGAAATAAGGGAATGGTCGTTTGCTCATGATATAGAAGATGTTTTTATAAAACTCATCCAAAAGACAAGGAAGAAAATCTTTTTCGAAGAAGGCTATAAATTATTATCCGGGGAAGTGCTTATTGAAAATTTTCTTTCTAATAATTATTTTGATTATGTTATTGGGGTTCATTCATCCGTTTTGATTTTTGCAAAGCAACTATACGGAAATCAAACTGAGGTTATTTCGTTTGGCCTCGATAAGTTAAAATTTAAAAATCAAAGTTTAAAAATAAAGCTTTATAACCTATATCAATGAACTGGTATTATTATTCGTTGATTAATGAATCAAATTAAATCAACAAAATTTTTCTCAAGTAATTTTTCGCTAGAGAAGGTTTTTAGGATACCAGTTATTTCCTTGCTTACATTATTTTTTGCATATGGATTAACAACATCCTTTAGTTCATCATTAAAAGCTTTCTGGGATGCTCGATCTATAGCATTGCGGATTTCTGTCACATCCAATGGGGCTTGAAGAATATTTTTTGCCATTACTCTACCCTCTTGTCTACGACCAATATTAAGTACGGGCTTTTTAAATGATGGAGCCTCAATAATTCCGCCTGAGGAATTACCAATAATTAGGTCGCAATGATACATTAAATTTAAAAATAGATCTCTTCCTAATGAATTAAAAAAATAATAGTTTGTATTTTTAGAAACGGTATCTACAATCAATTTATTAATATCACTCCCACCATGATCTATATTTGAGCCAGTAAAAACAATATTTTGTTCTTTATATATCTGAAGAGCGGACAATAAAATTTTAAATTCTTCTATTGGTGTTAGTTCACTTAATGTTGTTGGGTGATATGCCACTAAAAAAATTTGTTTGTCATTTTTTATCTTTAAGATACTTTGTAGATTTTCTTTTGATTTTAATTTAATAGATGAGATATTTTCTACTCCAAGACTTCCAACTGAAAATATATTATTTGGGTTTTCTCCTAGTTGCCGGACTCTATTTTTGTATTCATCGCAGCTAACAAAGTGTAAATGTGATAACTTTGTTATTGAGTGTCGGATGGCATCATCGATTGCTCCTATAGTTTTTTCACCACCATGGATATGGGCAATTGGAATTTTATTTAGCATAGCAGATATAGCAACACCAAGCGTTTCAAATCGATCTCCCAGTAAAACGAGAATATCCGGTTTATTTTTTAAAAAATAATTAGAAAATTCGTTTATGGTATTTGACATTATTACGGCTTGCGGATTTTCCTTAGAATTTGTTTGTCCTAATACATCGAATATTTCATAATCCTTAAAACCATCATTGGATTATTTCCGATATAGTTTTTCCGTATTCTTTTGACAAATGAGATCCAGAAATAAGTAAATGTAGATTTAATTCTTTATCATTGTCAATTTCCTTAATAAAGGATATAAAATTCCATAGTCCGATCGGGATGTGGTAGCTACTGTTATATTTTTCATAACTTATCAATAGATTCATTTTTTTTGTAATTACGAGATGCTTTTATTCCTATATAATTATCCCAGTTTGATGCACATACGCCATCTAATGGTCTTTTTACCGTTAGCAAATCCTCTGTTAAGATATCACCTTGTTTAATATTTTTTTTCGCAACAATTGATTTCCTCGCTGCAATTTTATTTCCTTCTTCACTTTTTGTAATGTGTTTTTCACTACTGCCGAGTATAATCTCCATTTCTCTTATTTTTTTTACCAGCAATTCTAGTTCATTTACCGACAGACTAGCTGAGTGATCAGGCCCATCGAATGTTTTATCTAAGGTAAAATGTTTTTCAATGATTGATGCCCCCATGGCAACAGCTGCCACTGATACATCGATCCCCAGTGTATGGTCCGAGTAACCCACTCGAATATTTAACATTTCTTTTATGGAAAGCATTGCACGAAGATTTACATCTTCTAATGGAGTTGGGTATTCTGAATTACAGTGAAGAATCCAGATATTGCCTCTTGAGAGTTTATCACTGAGTAAAATATCAAGGGCAGATTGAATTTCGTTTATTGAGGACATCCCCGTTGATAGAATAACTTCCTTGTCTAAGGAGGAGACTTTTTTTAGTAGTGGGATATTTGTAATTTCGCCAGATGGTATTTTTATTATACGGACACCCATTCTCACAAGTAAATCTAAACTAGGAATATCGAAAGGACTTGATATAAATTCAATTTTCTTCTCTATAGCATAGTTTTGCAATATTAGCTGCTCATTTGCAGATAGCTCTAGCTTCTTTAACATTTGGGCTCTGAGTTATATTTTTTGTATTAAGTTTTTGATACGGAGCCATTCTTGCCTGGGGAATGATTAGCTCATCTGTTATATAGCTTTGAATCTTTACTGCATCGGCATTTGCATCAACTGCAGCATCTATCATTTTTTTTGCGATATTTACATCACCGTTATGATTTACGCCAGCCTCAGCGATTATAAACACCTTCGGTTCATTAATTATGCTATTAGCAATATTTTGTATCATTTGATAAGTTCCTATCAATTATAGATCCAGCACCGACTATTACATTATTGCCAATCGTTATTCCTTCATGGACAACGGTTCCACTCCCAATAAACGTATTGTTTCCGATTTTTACCCCGCCATTTATTTTTACACCTGTTGAAATATGACAGTGAGACCCGATAGAGGAATCATGCTCGACAAGAGACTGAGAATTGATAATTGTATTTTCACCTATCTTAACATTTATATTTATTAAAGCCTGGTGCATAATATTTACACCTTTTGCTATTACAGCGCTCGTCGAAACATATGCCGTTGGTGAAATTAAAGAAACAATCTCAATATCTAGGCTCGACAATTCGTTATACTTTGTTTCTCTTATCTTTGATTTTCCAATTTTTCCAATAGTTAGTAGAAAATTTCTATAGATCTTCGATAATTTTTCCGTTTCTTGATCTTTGAAAACTGAGACATTATGAAGTTTTTCCAACTTAAAACTATTTTTCTCAATAATCCCAACTACATTATACAAGTTCAATAAACCAAGAACATCTAAGCATGCATTACAGTGCCCTCCTCCACCAACTAGAATTAGATCTTTTTTTCTCATAAAAATGCGCTGCTCGGTAAATTAACTATCTTCTTCTGAAGAAAAGAAGCGGTATTTAATTCTGATTTAGGACAGGATTGAAACATCGGTAATAAATGTAAAGGCTTCCATGATGGTCTCAAAAATATTTTCTCTTTATGGCAAGTCTCTATAAGCCTTTTCTGAAAACAGTCTTCATTATTTTTTAATATTATTGTGTTTAACCAATAATTACTGATCGACTCTTTATTCTCACTTATTAATCTTAACCATGGAATACCATCAAGCTCTTTTTTATATTTCATATGTAAGTTTCTTTTATTTTCTATAATATTTGAAAATAACTCTAACTGAGCGCATCCAAGAGCAGCATTGATATTCGGCATTCGGTAATTATAGCCAATTTCATCGTGTGATAACTCCCATGGATGTTGACTCTTTGCAGTTGTACTCATATGTCGAATTTGTTTTGCCAACATATCATCACTTGTTAGAATTGCACCTCCCCCACCCGTAGTTACAATTTTGTTTCCGTTAAAACTTAAGCAACCTATCTTTCCAAATGTCCCTGTGTGTTTTTTATTTAAAAAACTTCCAAGGCTTTCTGCGGAGTCTTCTACAATAGTTAGCTTATATTCAGATGCTATTGATAATAGTGTTTCCATGTCAACTGGTTGCCCATAAATATGAACTGGCATGATTGCCGCGATTCTATTGTTCGTATATTTATTTATAGAGTGGACATGATGTTTCTCTGCGGTAAATTTTAGATGATCTCGTAGTTTATCTAAATCTAGATTAAGGTCGTCTTCGGAGATATCACAAAAATGAGGGATTGCATTACAATAACGTATGGAATTCGCCGAACCAACGAACGTCAATGTAGGCAATAGTACTTCATCTTTGGATCTGATACCCAAACAAAGAAGTGAGAGATGTAAAGCGGAGGTACCATTTACAGTTGCAATTACATGTTTCGCCCCTGTAAGCTCAGACAGCATTTTTTCAAATTTACTAACAAAAATCCCAACACTAGAAACAAAATTTGTAGAGACACATTCCTCTAAATATTTAGTTTCGTTACCTGAAAAAAAAGGTTCATGTAAATTCAATTCACGACGGTTACACACCTTTCTAAGTATCTTAATAAACTGGTTGATTCTATCATTAGATTCAGAATCAATTGAACCTAATAAGGATTTGTCTTTATTCATTATAAAGATATGATTTATAGAATTTTTTATTTGAATTATTTGAAAACCAATTAATCGTTTCCTTGAGAGCCTTATCAAAACCTTCTATTGATGCAAATTCTGGTTTCCATCCAAAGGTTTCGATAGCTAATTTATTACAAGCAAGCAGTCTATCGACCTCAGAGTTTACGGGTCTAATTCTTTCCTTATCTATCATTATTTTGATATCAGGGTTGATTAATTGTATTATTCGCTCCGCTGTTTGCTGCATTGATATTTCAAATCCGCTACCGAGATTAAATGTAGAGCCGGCCCCTTTATCTGATTTTAGAATTTTTAAGAATCCTGCAGTGGTGTCATTTACATAACTAAAGTCTAGGGTTGGTTTCAAAGAACCTAATTTAATTGTGTCAAAGCCCTCTAAGCATTGAGTAATTACTGTAGGGATAAATGCTCTAGCGGATTGCCGTGGTCCGAATGTATTAAATGGACGAACTATAACAACAGGTAATTCAAAAGATGAGTAAAACGAAAATGCTAATTGATCAGCTCCTATTTTGGATGCTGAATAAGGTGATTGTCCACTAAGGGGGTGTTTTTCGTCTATGGGAACATATTTAGCTGTTCCGTAAACTTCGCTCGTTGAGGTATGGAGAAAACGTTCGATACCAAACAGTTTACATGATTGCAGCAAATTGTGAGTACCAATAATATTTGTTTCTATATATGATAATGTAGATTTATACGAATATGGAATAGCAATAAGGGCAGCCAGATGTATCACATGAGAGCAATCTTTTACAAGGTTGTTAACAAAAAACGAATCCCTGATATCACCAGGGACAATTTCTAATTCATTGATTATTTGGGAAGGTAGGTTCTCAAGCCAACCCCAGGAGTTAAAAGAATTATACTGAGTTAGTGCTTTAACTGTAAAATCATTAAGAACTAATTTCTCAACCATATGAGAACCAATAAAACCGTCAGCACCTGTTACCAAAATCTTTTTCAATTTAAGTCCTTTAAACATTTATTATTTTGATTTGCAATTACAGCTTCTGCCAATAAAAAATCGTTTACGTCATCTATATCTGTTGCAATATCCGAAGATACTTCTACCCCAACAATTTTTCCATCCCAAAAATTCTTACGTTGTATGATTTCCTCTTGCTTGGCAATATATGCAATTGGAGTAATGCAAAAAATTTCAGGGGCATCTTGTCTTCGAGTAATTTTACTAGGTGAGAGAAGATTAATGGAGCTATCTTGCTTATCTCTTTCTACTAAGTTGAAAAATGGGTTGTATTTTGTTTTAGTTACCGATACTACAAAAAGATTCTTCTGTTTAAACGTCTCAAAACAGTGGGAAACCGAAGCTTTTGTTCTTAAGGGAGCCGTACACGGTAAGCTAATGAAATTATCAAAATGCCCAATATTATCAATTACCCAGGAAATGGCATGTTTCCATGCATCGAATTCATTTGCATAATCTGAGGCCAATTCATCAGGTCTTGGAATTACTATGACATTATTTTTTTTTGCTATATCCATCGCCTCAGGACTGTCTGTAGATACAAAAATTTTGTCGATGAAAGGCAATGTCTTTGCAAGATGAATTGGATAACTAAGTAATGGCTTCCCGGCCAATAAGCGTATATTTTTATTAGGTAATCCCTTTGAACCAGCGCGTGCAAATATAAAACAATAGGTTTTCGTAGTTCTCATAGCTTGGCCTAGGTATCCCACTCGTCATTAGCTTTTATAAGAGTTTCAGGGATTCCAACATCTACCCAGTATTCATGAATTGGAAAATAATTAATCTTGCAATTTTTTTTGACAAGTTTATTAATCAACGTCGGCATATCACAATAAACACCCTTTTCGAGAAAGTTTTTGAATGTGGGATTAAAAACGTAAATACCTGCATTTACATAGCACGAGTGATCAGGCTTTTCCAAAATCTTAGTGATATCATTTTTGTCTGCTTGAATAACTCCATACGGAATATTGATAGAATGCTCTCTCGCACAAACTGTTCCAAAGGTGTTAGATATTTCAAAATAGTGCAATAACTCATCAAAGTCTACCATAGACAAAACATCTCCATTTAGCACGATTATCGGAAGGTTGGTATCAATCTCTAGAAGTGAAAGTGAACCTGCTGTCCCTAGAAATTGTTCTTCTTCAATATATTGAATATCTATTCCTTTTTTATTACCGTTATCTAAGTAAGATTTAATTTTATCTTTAAGGTAATTGACAGTAACATAAAATTTTGAAAAACCATATGACCTCATCCGATCAATAATATGTTCAATTATAGGTTTATTATTCACTAGAAGCATTGGCTTCGGGCAATCGTTTGTGATTTTTCCTAACCTTCTGCCCATACCTCCTGCCATGATGACAACACAATTTTCTTTTGGATCACTTTCTGCTTTGATATCATCCGAAAAAATAATAGAAACTAAGTTCTTCTTAGTATCTAAAATAGGTAGTTGTTTAATAGAATGCTTAATAAATAGTTCTCGGGCCTTTTGTTCAGAATAATTTTCTTGCTTTATAAACAAAAATCTTTATTCATTACTTTTTCAACAGGATAGTCAACTGTTACACCATCTAAGAGCGCTCTCCGAATATCACCATCGGTTATAGTGCCTACGACAACATTCTCCGAGTTCAATACAATTACGATTTTACCTTTTTGGGTATTTAAGGTTTGTATAGCATCCTTGACTATTGATCCGGATGGAACACAATATTTCTCGCTTCTGGTTTTATCCACGCTCACAACCTTTGGAAAATTATTTTATTGACGCAAATAGAAAAGAGCGCCTCTGACAAAATATAGCCATAAAAAACATAAACATCATTGTGGTGTTTGAGCGCCATAAATAACTTTCGAAAAATGAGATCGCCATAAAACCTATTAATATAGATCGAGCACGATAATCTCCATATTGAAAACACTTGATTAATAGATTCATCATTATTATTGCACCAAATAACCCTAGAGTCGCAAGGATCATCAAGTATTGATTATGGGGATTATTTGTATATGGAAGGTTAGCGTATGCCGAAATTACAAAGTTTGGATATTCTTGCATAAAATCTCCTGTACCTACGCCGAAAAATGGATTAGCTAAGAACATCTCGTATGCATGAAGAGAAAACACATACCTTAACCCTAGGGACGAATATACATCTTTGTCGAATGTTAGAATATCGTTAATTCCTGCAGCGATTCTAATTTGTACGTCGGGGATTTGGTAAAATAAAAAACAAGCCGTTGGAAGGATTAATAAAGTTTTTATAAACCCACGTCCTAGCGATTTACTTGACTCAATCATAAGACAGATAAATAAAATCAGAAATAATAGAAATCCAGCTCGCCCTGTAGATATTAATAGATTAGACATTAAAGCTAAGAATATAATGATTCTCGTGACAAAAACTTTAAGTTTAAAAATGTCTGTGGGAATTAATAGTTGTCGCAATACAAGGTATACACCTACAGCCAAAATTGGGGAATACATAACATGAGAAAGAAATGGAGCTGTTTCCATTCCATTGCGTTTTCCGCTAAGAATGCCTTCGGGCAGTATTTCTGGAAACAAAAAATAAAAATAATTGTAGTGAGCCAATATGCTACATAAAAATAAACCAGCAATAAAAGTATTTATATAAGATTCTTGATGTTCGTATTTAGCAGCAACCCAAAAAATACCGAAAAATAAATATGGTATAAATCTTCCTAGAGAATCGAGTCCTGCTTCCACATCTAAGGTCCATGCCATCCCTATTAGATGAGCGATAAAAAACAAAACAAAGGCAATCACAAAAGGGGAAGTCACCTGGGATTTCAGTCTAAGGAGAAAATCTTTTTGAAATATCTCTGAGATAAGGAGAAGCAAACAGAAGGGGTAGACAAAGGTCATGGTAAATGGCAAAAAAAAGGCTACTGATCGTAAACTAAATTGCTGAATTGCTTCTGCCGGTCTAGCCATACTCTATCGATTTCAAAATATCTATAACAATAAAAAATAACATTTGGTGTTAGTACAATTAAATGTTCTCGAAAATAGTTGTTATTCCTTGTCCGCCACCAATACACATTGTAGCAAGAGCATATTTTCCCTTAATCCTCTTTAATTCATATAACGCTTTGGTGATTAAAACAGCACCTGTTGCTCCAACAGGATGACCTAAAGCTATTGCACCCCCATTTACATTAGTTACCGAGGCATCCAGCCCAAGCCCTTTTTGAACGGCTAATGCTTGCGCTGCAAAAGCTTCGTTCGACTCGATAACATCTATATCCTGCAAATTTAGCCCCGCTTTTTTTAGTGCTACCTCAGTAGCCGGAATAGGACCTTCTCCCATAACATCATTTGGAACACCAGATATTGCGTAACTGACTAGGCGTGCTAAAGGTTGGACATTCTCTTTCTTTATTGCTTCTCCACTACCCATCACGATAAAGGATGCACCATCATTAATTCCACTAGCGTTTCCTGCGGTGACGGTACCATTTTCCCTTAAAAAAGCTGCTTTCATAGTTGCAAGTTTCTCCGCAGTCGTTACGCGAGGGTGTTCATCTGTATTGAAGATAATGTTTTCTCGTTTCTTTTTGATACTTATTGGAATAATCTGGTCATTAAATCTTCCCAGCTCAATTGCTTTTGTGCACGAGTCTGAGAGGTAAGTGCAAACTCATCTTGCATCTCCCTGGTTATGTTCCATTTTTTTGCTAAGTTTTCAGCGGTGACCCCCATATGACCAACTCCGAAAGGATCAGTAAGCACAGCTACCATCATATCTATCATGCTTGTGTTTCCCATTCGCTTTCCAGAACGCAAATCAGAACTCAAAAACCCTCCCTTTGACATAACTTCTACCCCACCACCAATTCCAAAGGAGGTATCGCCGAGCCTGATACTTTGGGCTATCGATATAACAGCTTGCATCGCTGAACCACATAATCGATTCACGGTTAATGCGGAAGAATTATGCGTAAGGCCTGCATTAATCGAAATAACTCTAGCCACATAGGGAGATCGGCTTTCCGTAGGAATACAATTTCCCACAACAGAGGAACCTATAAGTTCTGGATTTACTGCGCTTCGTTTAAGCGCCTCTCTCATTACCGTTGTCCCTAGGTCTATTGGTTCTAGCATGGATAGACTGCCATCAAACGAGCCTATTGCAGACCTAACTGCACTTAATACAAATACATCATTCATCGAAACCCCCTTAAAAGCTAGCTACTAACAATTTTTGCAATGAGGTCATGTTCATTATTTCCTATAATTTCTACAAGAGAGAAATTTCCAATCTCTACCTGAGCGACCTTTTCCTGATCTGGGTAAATTTGAATTATACCGTCAATTTCCGGGGAATCTGCAGGCCCTCTTCCGATTAAAATTTCTTTTTCGCTGTCAATATCTTCGATGATAACCTCTACACGTTTTCCATTCCATCTTTTTAACCGATTTTTTGAGATATTAGCTTGATGCAGTAGTAGTTTAGATTGCCTAGCGAGACTTATTTCCTCTGGAATATGATCAGGATACTCATTGGCTTTTGCACCAGCAACCGGGGAATAAGTGAAGCAACCAACTCTGTCCAACTTTGCCTCGGTTAGAAACTGTATTAGATAGTCGAAGTGGGCCTCAGTTTCCCCAGGAAATCCAACTATAAATGTACTACGTATAGTAAGATCAGGACAGATTTTACGCCAACTTGAAAGCCTAGTAAGGATATCCTCCATTTTTCCAGGACGTTTCATTTTTTTTAAGATATCAGGATGAGCGTGCTGAAATGGCATATCAATGTATGGAACAACCCCCTGTCTTGATGGAATAATATCCTTAATATTTTCCTCTTTTTTCATGAATGGAATTAGTGCGTCTATATTTTTATAAGGATAAATGTAATGCAACCTTACCCAAACCTTAAGCTTTTGCAACTCTTTCACAAGTCCTAAAAGATTAGCTTTAACAGGTATTCCATTTACAAATTCTGTCTGATACTTTTTGTCGGCACCATATGCTCCTGTATCCTGAGAGATGATAATAATTTCCTTCACCCCATTGGACACTAAGTTCTTTGCCTCCTCGATTATTTCACTAACTTTACGAGAGACCAGTTTTCCACGCATTGAAGGAATAATGCAGAAAGTACATGATTGATTACATCCTTCAGAGATTTTTAAATAGGCATAATGTGAGGGAGTAAGGAGATAATTTCTAGAAGATGTGGCGGAAGAGGCTAAACTTGTCTCTTCTTTAAGGGGTAATTTCCGTTTATTTTTAATTTCACTACCAAACCGATCCCTTTCCATTGAGTTGTTCTTTGATCAACTTTGCCGTGTGTATCGGATTATTCGGCCCTGTAACCTCCAAAACACCAAGGTCTTCTGGGGTGATTAATGGCGTCCCATCCGAATTTTTTTTTGCACCCAAACAACCGGTGACGATAACCTTCCCATTTTTTTTTTTTGCCTCTTTAATGGAATCTAAGCTTTCTTTGACTGCTGCATCAATAAAACCACAAGTATTGACAACGACCAAATCCGCCTCCTGGAAGGAAGGAGTAATTTTGATATCGTCAGAAACTAGTAGATTAACTATCTGCTCTGTATCGACTAGCGCTTTCGGGCAGCCCAAAGAAATAAATCCTACAGAATGAATATTTTTCTTTTTCATTCGAAATTATTCTCTCAATTTTCCTAGTCGCCATCTTTTTTGTGTTGCTTGGTTTCACCCATATTTCTAAAGAACATATCTGAATTTGCTTGAATTTGTTTTTCTATATTTGAAAAATATTCACGAGATTTCTCCATGTAGTCACCAAAAAAATTTTGGACAGACTGTGGATTAGAAGAAAAAAATTCTGAAACCTTCTCATTCGGAGTAAAGCCATTATCAAAAAACGTTTTAGAGTTATCTTTAAACTTTTCTTGCGCTTCTGAAAAGATTTGAACATTTTTTTCTAAGAATGAACCCATAAAGCTTTGCATCGCATTACCATAAAGTCGAATTATCTGGGCCAATACAGGTTCAGTGAACATGGGAATGCCACCAGACTCCTCTTCCAAAATTATTTGAAGAAGTATCGTTCGCGTAATATCATCATTTGTTTTTGCATCAACGACAGTAAAAATTTTCGCACTCTAGCACCAGAGCTTTAATATCTGCTAGCGTCACGTAAGAACTTGTATGCGTATCGTAAAGTCGTCTGTTTGGATATTTTTTAATAAGTCTTTGTGTTTTTTTATTCATTATTTTTTTAACCCATGTGAAGACCACCATTTAATGAAAAGTCAGCGCCTGTTGCAAAGCCACCATCATCAGAGCAAAGCCAGGCAACTATAGAGGCAATTTCTTCTGTATTGCCAAGTCGTTTAACTGGTATTGTACTGACAATCTTTTCTAATACATCGGGCCGTATTTTTTTTACCATTTCAGTCCCAATATATCCAGGAGAAACGGTATTAACTGTTATACCTTTCGTAGCAAGTTCCTGCGCAAGTGACATAGAAAAACCATGTATTCCAGCTTTAGCTGTCGAGTAATTAGTTTGTCCAAATTGGCCTTTTTGCCCATTCACGGAGGAAATATTAATTATACGCCCCCATTTTTTTTTAATCATTCCATCTACAACTTGTTTAGTAACATTAAAAAGACTATTCAAATTAGTGTCTAGTACTGAACGCCACTGTTCTAAACTCATCTTAGCAAAGGTAGTATCTTTTGTAATGCCTGCGTTATTGACAAGAATATCTACATCACCTACGGTGGCTCGCACACGCTCAAACGCAGTTTTTGTTGATTCCCAATCTGACACATTTCCAACGCTGTGAAGAAAATCATACCCACCTTCTCTCTGTGTGGTTAACCAACTATTAAAATCTCTATTAGGACCACAACCTGCAATCACGACATAATCTAGGCTGTAAAGCTTCCTGCAAATTGCTGTCCCAATACCTCCCATTCCTCCCGTAACGTACGCGATTTTTTTTTCTTTTTTCATAAGTATTCTTTCGCTAACTAATGTTAAAACTTTTTCGCAACCTCTCGAACATATCTCCCAGGTGCTTTCTCAATTACTTTATGGTTTTTGTCGCCGTATTTATTTTGACGAGAAATCAATTTTCCATTGTTTTTACTTAGCCATTGATCCCAATCTATCCACCAACTCCCCTGTTTTTCGCTCGTATTTTTGTTCCAGTCAGAAAACTTTAAGCCAGATATTGTATCGTAATCATTGTTTGTCCAATAGCTTCGTTTATTTTTCGAAGCAGGATTTATGCATCCAGCAATATGGCCGCTCGCTCCTAAAACAAATCGTATTTTTCCACCAAAGAGACTGGCTGACGTAAAAGCTGACTTGCAGGGAACAATGTGGTCCTCCTTTGCCCCCATTGCATAAATTGGACATGTGATAGCTTGTAAATCAATTTTTTGACCGCAAATGGAAAGGTTATTTGGCTTTTTGAGTCGGTCTTCCAAATAAAAGTTTTTTAAATACCAGCAATAAAATGGTCCCGGGAGGTTTGCACCATCTCCGTTCCAGTATAGAAGATCAAAAGGAACAGGCTTCTCTCCTTTAAGGTAATTAGAAACGTAGTAGTTCCATATGAGGTCATCTGGTCTTAGAAATGAAAAGGTTGATGCAAGCTCTGATCCTGCCATGACACCTTTTTGCCCGATTGCGCCTTCTCTAATTGATATCGATGCTTCGTCTATAAAGATTTTTAATATTCCCGGGTCGGAAAATTCGAGAAGGCTTGCCATTAAGGTTATGGAATTAATAGTATCTTTTTTTTGTTTTGCAATCACCCCAGCAGCACAAGTCAAAAGGGTTCCTCCAATACAAAACCCAAGCGTATTTATTTTTTTAACATTTGTGACTTCACGTACCGTGATCTATTGCTTTGATGAACGCCATTTTTTACATAATCATCCCAGGTGAATACACACTCGGAATCATTAATATTTTTCCAGGATATAAGGAAAACTTGGTTTTTGTTTTCCAACGCAAAATTAACCAACGAGTTCGACTCAGTTAAATCTAAAATGTAATACTTATTAATACAAGGAGGTACAAAAAGAATGGGGGTTTGCTTTACTTCGCTAAATTTATTTTTATATTGAATAAGTTGGAAAATATCATTTTCAAATATAACTGCCCCCTCGGTTACTGCTAAATTTTTCCCAACTTCAAAAGCCGTTTCGTCAGTTTGAGAAATTTTTCCTTTGCCAATGTCAGATAAAAAGTTTTCCATGCCAGATACCATGCTTTTCCCTTTGGTTTCAAAAAACTTTTTTTGTACCTCAGGGTTTGTCGCAATAAAATTCGCTGGGGACATTGTGCTCAAAAAATTATCGAGGAAAAAATTCATTTTTTGCCTCTGGCCATCTTCTAAAGACATTTTCTCTGTCATATCACAGAGTGTTTTTGCATTTAACAAATAAGTAGCAGCAAAAGAGGAGTATAATCCGCCGGTTGCCCATTCATTTGAAGAAAAACGACGATCGGTAGCCAAAACCTCTTTAGCTTTTTCGGGTTTCGACCAAATTTGGAAAAATTCAGAAAGATATTTCTCTTGAATTTGGGTTAAGTCGCTGGGTTCTATAAATTCTTGTAACTTATTTTTTTTTTTCATAGTTTTCCGATCAGATAATACTGTACTTCGATATGTGTCTTTTTATCAAGTTTTATTTTTAAAAATAAGCGATGCATGTCTACCAGTTCGATTTTGTCGACGATGTGAAAAAATAAGTTCTCATTTTTGTAGGTGCACATATCATGAGAGCTAAATTCACCATTAACTTTGTTCAACTCAAGCGCTTCTTTTATTTGATATTGCGCTATATGTCTGATGTCCATACAAATTTGTTTTTCAAATACCTTGAATGCAGACTTGTATTTTCTCTTATAACTAACAAATTGTTCTTCTAATTCAGGGCCAACGGGATAACATTTCTGACCTATGCAAGGACCTAACCAAACATAAACAAGGTTTTCGCTAGGTTTTTTGATTTGGTTAAGTTTTTTGAAAAAATTTTCAAAAAAAACAGTTATAACCTTATTTAACAATCCTTTCCATCCACAATGTATCGAACCGATCAAAGTCCCTTCTTGACTACTAACCAAAATTGGTAAGCAGTCAGCAGTCATCACGGCACAACATCGAAGCATCTTAGAAGTGATACTGGAGTCAGCTACCGGTGGATCTTGTGCAGTATTCGCAAATTCGTGCTCAACAATTGAGTCAATATCGAATAGTGTATTGCTATGCACTTGCTTCAACCATACAGCTTTACATTTAATATGATTCAGTAAAAATTTTCTGTTATTTTTCACGAAATCTGGATTATCGCCAACATTATCAGCAAGATTAAAATGCGAATATGGGTGTTTTGAGAACCCGCCAGTACGAGTTGTATAAAAAGCTGTAACGTTTTCAGGGAAAAAATCTTTTATTGCAATAATTGATGGAGACATATTCCTGCTTCTTTTATCTGTTTTTTTAAATCATCTGGCGGCAATACTTGAAAGGTCATAGGATATTTCTTTATTGGGTCAAAGAAAGCTAGTGAAAAAGCATGTAAAGCCTGCCTTGGCATGACTTTTTCCCTAAGGTGTCGAGGAGAGCCTCGTTTATACAAAACATCTCCTACAATTGGGTATCCAACACCTTCCATATGTACTCTAATCTGATGAGTTCTACCCGTGTTTAGAATGCATTTCACAAGGGTAACTTTTTGGTTTTGCAAGTGACCTGTTCCAATCGGGATTACGGTCGTATGAGCAAATTTTCCTTTATCGGTTTTTGAGATGATGAAACGCAATCGGTTTGCTCTGTCCCTATTTATTTTCCCCTCTATTTCAATCTTTGTCAGAACATTCCCCCAGACTAGTGCCAGATAATTTCTACGAATGTTTCTTTTTAAAATTTGGCTAGACAGAGAATCGAATGCAAGCCTATTTTTTGCCACAACAACAAGGCCAGTAGTATCCTTGTCCAGTCTGTGCACGATGCCTGCGCGTGGTAGTTTCCGAGATTCAGGGTATTTAAAAGCAGACCATTTAAAATAGTATTCTCGTAGTTTCCATTGCCCGGATGCATTACTAAATTAGCCCTTTTGTTCATAACTAAAAGATTATCATCTTCATAAACTTGGTCAAAAGGAATTTTCTGGGGTTTTAAATTAACAAACTCGGGTTCTGGTAAACGAATCTGTATAATTTCTCCAATTTTTGTAATATGGCTTGGTTCAGTGCGCCCTCCATTTAAACGAATATATTCTGAATCGATTAATTTTTTCAACCTTGACCGTGATACACCTTCGATTACATTTGAAAGTAGCAGGTCTATCCTTGTATTAGAGTATGTTTTTGTAACAACTATCTCAAAATAATCAATATCTGTGTATTCAATATCTAAATTTTCCATTACCATTAGAACATCATTGAGTTTGCGAACTATTATGCAGATCTACACATTTATAATATTAGCTTCATTTTTATTAATTGGGTGCGCATCTAAAGGCCTTGATAAGACGGATGGATGGAGTGCCCAAAAATTGTATGAAGAGGCTCGTTCCGAATTAAACGTAGGTAATTATGAAACAGCTGTTTCCGTGTATCAAAAATTATCATCTAGATTTCCATTTGGAAAATATGCCCAACAAGGATCCCTCGATATTGCGTATGCACACTGGAAAAATGGAGACTCGGGTATTGCCCTTGCAAGTTTGGACCGATACAACAAGCTTTATCCAAGCCAGGACGGTTCGGACTATGCACTTTATTTGCGTGGCTTGATCAATTTTAATGAAAACCAAACTCTTTTTAGTTCTATAACGGGAGAAGATATGGCAGAAAGAGATGCAGAAGCTGGAAGAATAGCGTTTGCATCTTTTAAGCGATTAGTTAAAGACTTTCCAGATACTCCTTATAGAGAAGACGCAATTAAACGTATGAGCTTTTTACGCAATGTACTAGCTGAAAATGAAGCGCACGTGGCTAGATTTTATATGCGTCGTAAAGCCTATATTGCGTCATTAAATAGGTCCAAAGTAATTCTTAGTCAGTATCACGGGACACCGGCTACAGAAGAGGCACTTGCTCTCATGATTACCATCTATGGGATTCTCGGACTACAAGATTTATCAAACGATTCACTAAGAGTCTTAAAACTCAACTACCCTCAAAGCCCATATTTAGAGTATGAATATGATCCCCGAGAACGAGGTGGTTTACCAAAAAGTATCAGACGAAAAACAAATACGACCTGGAACGAATTCAACTTTATTAAAAGTTTGAAAGGTATCGTACCTAAAGGTCTCATCGAGGATTAGCTTTTTCTCGTTTTTCCTTTCTCCTTAGCCCTTTCTTCTTTCGTATATCCGCACGAAATTCTCGTCTCTCAAGAAGGATATTCTGACGCCTTAATTCGAAGTCCCGCATTCCAATCTCATAGTCGATATCAAGATTTTCCAGACATTTTCCTGAAAAAATTTAGCTAAGCATTTATTTTCTCTTAAAGAAATTTCATTTAAAAACTTCTCCCTTTCTTTTTTAGTTCATTAAGTTTTTCGAGAAATTGTTTTTCAACTGAATTTGCATATGCACCAGAATTAAGGAACATTAAGATCGAAAATGAACAAAGAATTAGTCTCATGTTCGCAATGCAATAATCTCATGAAGTCTGCTTTTTGTTCTGTCGAAATCCATAGCTTTAATAGTTTTAGAGAATAATAGATCTAAATCAACATCAGCAGTAAGAATTAAATTTATTTTTCGATCATAAATGATATCTATGAACCATGTAAAACGTGTGGCCGCAGATAAATTATCTTTTGTTAACATTGGAATTCTTTCAATGATAAATACCTTAAAAATCTCACTTAAATCCAAATATTCCTCTTTAGATCGGAAAGAAGAGCATAACGCATCAAATTTGAACCAACAAACATTTTCCGCCATGGCAACTATGCTTATTCGTCTGTTATTCAGAGTAATAAAATCTGCAGATTGCACAGGTCCATTAGTTATAGCATTAAATTGTGCTTGTAGAATTTGTTGACATTTATCATTGTGGGGATGATGGTATTTTTTTCGTAATAAGTTTTTTCTTTGAAATAGGGGGTTAGTCGATTTCATAAACCGTGCTCTTCTGTGATCCGGCCCGTCAGGGATTCGAATTATTTCTAATATTGTTTTAAGCAACAAAATCGCAGGAACAAAAGTTTCTCTTTGTAGACCATCCTTGTATAAATCATCCGGATGAAAATTTGATGTGATGACAAATGATACATTAAATTCGTTTAGATATCTGAAAAGTGACTCAAATATCATAGCGTGAGCAATATCTTGTACATGAAACTCATCAAAACATATTAGATCATAATTTCGGGCTAGTTTTTTTGATATCTTTATCAGAGGCTCTTTGTGACCTTTTAAAAGAACGAGCTCCTCCTGAATGTTTTGCATAAATTCATGTAAGTGGATTCTTAATTTTCTCTTTATTGGAAGGGATGTATAAAACAGATCCATTAGAAATGTTTTTCCCCGACCAACCCCTCCATAAATATACAAACCCTTGGGAACCACAGGATTACGTAATAAAAACTTATCTTGTTTTTCTGAAAATATTTCCCATTCAATGATTAACTGATAAAGGACCCCTAAAACGTTTTTCTGACCCTTGTCACTAGAATAACCATTTTTTTTCTTTCCTTCTCGTAGAGTTCTAGTATATTCGAGTAGCGGCTCAATTGAATAATTTAAAATTAACGAGTTTTTAAGGGCCGGACATCACGTTTTACAGAACCGACAAACGATTGCCTAGGACGACCAATCTTGTATTCTGAATCAGTTATCATTTCTTTCCACTGTGATATCCAACCAATAGTTCGTGCCAACGCAAAAATACATGTAAACATTTCTTTAGGTACCCCCAAAGCCCTAAGAGTGATTCCAGAGTAAAAATCAACATTTGGATAAAGCTTCCTTTCAACGAAATAAGCATCCTCAAGAGCAATTTTTTCAAGCTCAAGCGCTAACTTAAACAGAGGGTCGTTCTCCAATCCTAACTCTGCTAGAACCTGTCGACATGTCTCCTGCATTATTTTTGCTCTAGGATCAAAATTTTTATAAACCCTATGACCAAAACCCATCAATCTTACGCCCGAGTCCTTATCTTTAACCTTTTCCATAAATTCGCCGACTTTGTTCAACACCACCATCCTCGTGTATTTTTTCTAACATTTCCAAACAAGCCTGATTAGCTCCGCCATGCGCAGGACCCCATAGACAAGCTATTCCGCTCGCTACAGCGGCGTATGGACTCGTTCCAGAGGACCCACAAAGCCTAACAGTGGAGGTAGAGGCGTTTTGCTCGTGGTCTGCATGTAAAATAAAGATTCTATCCAAAGCTCGGGTAAGTATCTTTTTCTTGAAATTCACTCAGAGGAGTGCCAAACATCATGCGCAAAAAGTTTCCTGTATAGGACAAGTCCGATCTTGGGAACATAAATGGTCTACCTTTAGAGTACGTATGTATCATCGCAATTAAGGTGGGCATTTTTGCTATTAGCCTAAGCAAACTTAACTCGTGTTGCTCCTCTGAATT
Organism: Burkholderiaceae bacterium; assembly: GCA_038147455.1. Classification (GTDB taxonomy): domain Bacteria; phylum Pseudomonadota; class Gammaproteobacteria; order Burkholderiales; family Burkholderiaceae_A; genus UBA7377. Next base: position 85,397 of record JAYQTQ010000001.1, read on the forward strand.
CACATCTAAGCTATCCGGATAAAATGCAGCCATTCCCCCAATTAAACCAGTTAAAACAGCCATTGGATGAGCATTCCTAGGGTACCCGTTCATAAATTGAGCCATGGACTCATGAACCATAGAGTATGATTTGACTAATTTTTCGAACTCGTCTTTTTGCAAGGCGTTAGGCAGGTCTCCATTTTGCAATAAAAAGCATACCTCCAGAAAATCGCATTCTAGAGCAAGCTGTTCTATCGGATATCCACGATAGAGAAGGATTCCCTTATCACCGTCAATGTACGTAATATTCGATTGACAAGAGGCTGTTGAGAGAAAGCCAGGATCATAAGTAAACTTACCAGTAGCCTTGTACAAACTACGAATGTCAATGACATCAGGACCAGCAGTTCCAGCAAGAATTGGCAGTTCAACAGGGTCACTTCCATCAGAGAAAGATATAGTAGCTTTATTATCACCTACCACCATATGCCTCCTTTTCTACAGATTACCGATCAGCAAGATCTTAGTTTAAATAATATAGAAAGTGTTTCCGGAGAAAGAGCATTTTCATTTAGCTCCTCGATATCCAAAATGGTATCAAGTAATTCATTGTCTGTTTTTTCGAGAAGTTTTTCCAAAGCTAACCATTCGCCTTCACTTAAATCTTTCTGATACTTTGAAAAAAAACGATTTAGGATTATATCATTTTCAAGAAGACCTCGGCGAGCTCTCCATATTATTTTTTTTTTTATCAAACATTTCGTTTGACCATTATTTCTTTAATTTTCCCTATCGCCTTTGTCGGATTAAGACCTTTCGGACAGACATCTACACAGTTCATTATTGTATGGCATCTAAACAAACGATAAGGATCTTCTAAGTTATCCAATCTTTCAGCGGTATTATCGTCTCTGCTATCTGCGATAAATCTGTATGCCTGCAATAGTCCTGCAGGACCGACAAATTTGTCAGGGTTCCACCAAAATGAGGGACAGCTAGTTGAGCAACAAGCGCACAAAATGCACTCATAAAGCCCGTCTAGTTCCTCTCGCTGCTGCGGGCTCTGCTTACGCTCTTTTTCTGGCGGGACAGAAGAATTTTGTAGATAAGGCTCAATAGATTCGTACTGCTTAAAAAATTGCGTCATGTCAACTATCAAGTCTCTGATAACAGGGAGCCCAGGCAATGGCTTTAAAACAATGGGTTCTCTCAAGTCATTCAAGTTTGTTATACAAGCCAACCCATTTTTCCCATTTATGTTCATTGCGTCGGAGCCACAGACGCCCTCTCGGCAGGATTTTCTAATAGCTATTGAATCGTCGACTGTTCCTTTAATCTTTAACAAAGCATCAAGTAACATACGATCAGTATTTTTCAAGCCCAACTTTAACATCTTGCATATAGGGTTTTTCGTCCTTGTCCGGATCGTATCTGAAAATCTTAAATTTAGTTTCTCTAATTTCTGACATATGGCCTTTCCTTAAAACGTTCTCTTTTTTGGCGCAAACGACTCCACTGAAGAAGGTTTTAAAATTACAGGTTTGTAGTCAAGTCTGTTATCTTTTGAGAACCACAAGGTGTGTTTCATCCAACCTTTGTCATCCCTCTCAGCAAAATTGTCGTGTGAATGCGCACCTCTGCTTTCTTTTCTGGCATCAGCTGAAATGATGGTCGCTTTTGCAACTTCGATCATATTGAAAATTTCTATTGCTTCAATTCTAGCTGTGTTGAAGACGGATGATTTATCTTTTATGAAAAGCTTATTCATCGAACTATCGATATCCAATATTTTTTCTACACCTTTTTTTAACAGCTCTTCATTTCGAAAAACTCCACAATATTTTTGGGTCGTTTCCCTAATGAGATTGCCAGTTTCCATTACATCCTCTCCAGATTTATTACCATCTAGGCGCTTAATGCGTTCAATAGTTCTGTCTGCACCATCCGATGGGACCCTCTTGTGACCCTCTGCCGAAATATTTTTGTTAACTAAATATCTACCGGTTGCTCGACCGAAGACGATAAGGTCCAATAATGAATTTGTCCCAAGTCGATTGGCTCCATGCACGGATACACAGGCGCATTCACCGATAGCATAAAGACCCTCAACAACTGAGTGGCTTCCCTGCATTCCGTCTTGTGAGTCTGGTACTATCACCTGCCCATTGATGTCGGTTGGTATTCCGCCCATTTGGTAATGGATAGTTGGAACCACCGGTATTGGGTCTTTGATGGGGTCCACATTTGCAAACTTTATTGCAATTTCTCGTATGGAAGGTAATTTTTTTAATATCTTCTCTTCGCCCAAATGATCTAGCTTTAGCAAAACATGATCTTTGTTTTCGCCGCAGCCTCTCCCTTCATTAATCTCCTGGCCCATAGAGCGGGAAACAAAGTCTCTGGGCGCTAAATCTTTCAAGGTTGGTGCATAGCGTTCCATAAATCTTTCACCATCACTATTTAAAAGAACCCCACCTTCTCCTCTCACGCCTTCTGTAATCAAAACACCAGCCCCAGCAACTCCAGTTGGATGAAACTGCCAGAATTCCATATCTTGTAACGGAATGTCTGCTCGTGCCGCCATACCTGCTCCGTCACCAGTATTAATAAAAGCATTGGTAGAAGCAGCCCAAATTCTACCCGCACCTCCGGTTGCCAAAACAGTCGCTTTACTCTCAAAAAACATCAAATTTCCTGTTTCCATCTCGAGCGCTACAACGCCAACACAATCCCCATCGTTATTCCTTACAAGATCAAGCGCCATCCACTCTATAAAAAATTGAGTTTTTGCTTCAACATTTTTCTGGTAAAGCGTATGCAAAAGTGCATGGCCCGTTCTGTCGGCAGCAGCGCAAGCTCTTTGTACCGGCTTTTCTCCTAGATTTGCAGTATGTCCACCAAACGGTCTTTGATAAATAGTCCCATCTTCATTTCTGTCAAAGGGCATACCGAAGTGCTCAAGCTCATACACGGCACTAGTTGCCTCTCTGCACATGAATTCGATAGCGTCTTGATCACCCAGGTAATCAGATCCCTTTACTGTGTCAAACATGTGCCAATACCAATTATCCTCGCTCATATTGCCTAGAGATGCGCCAATCCCTCCCTGAGCTGCGACTGTGTGGGACCGAGTCGGAAAAACTTTTGATAAAACAGCTACATTAACCCCTGATTGCGCAAGTTGCAGAGAACACCTCATTCCTGCACCCCCAGCACCCACAATTACTGAATCGAACCGTCTTCTAGAAAGACCTGAGATTTTGTGAGATAAAATTTCAGCCATAATTAAATTTTCCACATAATTTCAAAAACCCAAATACCGCAAATCAATAACCAAACGATAGTAAAAATCTGTAAGGCTAATCTAACACTGACCGGTTTTATGTAATCCATCCAAATATCCCTTACTCCGACCCATGCATGGTAACAAATGGCAACCGTCGCTAGCAGCGTTGCGATCTTTACCCAAAAGACTTGAAATATCGTAGACCATCTTAAAAAACCGTTGTTCCCAGATAATAAGAAGGTGATAGACAAAATTATGGAGTAGCTAGCTAAAATAATTGCAGTTATCCTTTGCGCTAACCAGTCTTTTAGCCCATAGTGAGCGCCAACAACAGTGCGCTTCGTACCAAATTCAGTGTTTCTAGAATCGTAACCCATTTTTTCTCTTAACCCTTAAAAATACAACGTTTTAAACGATAAGATTGCTAACATTATTGTAAGCAAGATAGCGGATACATTAACAACTATACCCCACTTAGATGCGCTTTCTTTGGATAGACCAAAATGCAAGTCACAAACTAAATGTCGTATACCAGCAAAGAAATGGTGTGAAAAGGCCCAAACTATCCCAACGTAGATGATAAAAAGAATGGGGTGAGACAGTAACGCTAAAACTTCCTTGTATCCTTGCTCTGACGATAGGCTCAGATCAAAAAAGTAAACTATAAAGGGGAACATTAGAAACAATGAAGCACCACTTACCCTGTGAAGAATAGACATTATTCCAGCCGCAGGCAGGCGATAACTTAATATTTGATCTATCCGTATGTTTCGAAATTTTTTTCTACCCATAAAAGCAAAAATTGTTTACCATGCTGATTAAATTAACTGCTTATTGTTTCATTACTTTACCTGCAAGTAAACCTTAAAAACCTAGTATTTTGGAGTGAGATTTTGCCAACATCAAATAAAAAAACCGTCAAGGTAAGTGTAACAGGGGCTAGTGGCCAAATTGGATACGCAATTTTATTTCGTATTCTTAACGGGGATGTCTTTGGAAAAGACATCAAGATCAATCTTCAACTAATTGATATTAATGTAGATAAAATTCAAAAAGCTCTTCATGGCGTGGCATTAGAGATAGAAGATTGCGCATTTCCCCTGTTAAACAATTTAACTTTACACTCCGACCCACATACTGGTTTTGTGGATACAGAGTATTGTTTCCTAATAGGAGCAAAACCTAGAGGACCGGGTATGGAAAGAAAAGATTTGCTGCAAGCAAATGGGCAAATATTCAAAACTCAAGGGGTTGCATTGAATGAAAAAGCTTCTAGGAAGGTTAAAGTTGTTGTTGTAGGCAATCCTGCTAATACGAATGCTTATATAGCAATGATGTCTGCGCCAGATCTTTCAAAGGACAACTTTTCCGCAATGATGCGTCTCGATCACAATAGAGCCGTGAATCAGATAGCAAGTAAGCTAGATTCAAATGTAAATAGACTGTCCAACATCTGCGTTTGGGGAAATCACTCTCCTACTATGGTGGTAGATGTTACTAATGGGTTGCTAGATAGTTCAAATAATTTAAAAGATTTGCTTGATGAGCAATGGGTTGCAGAGACCTTGCAGCCAACCGTTGCAAAACGAGGGGCAAAAATTATTGACCAGCGTGGGTTGTCATCCGCGGCTAGTGCAGCCAGCGCAGCAATTGATCACATGCACGATTGGGTTAACGGAACAACTTGGACCACTATGGGAGTTCCATCCCGAAGGTGAATATGGTATTCCTGAAAATATTATTTCTGGCTTTTCCGGTAAACTGTAGTGGCGAAAGGTATTCGATAATTCAAAACTTGTACATCAACGATGTATTGCAAAGAAAAATTGAGGTTTCAATTGGGAACTTCAAGATGAACAGGAAAATATTAAAAATCTTTTGTAGCAATCCTTTTTTTAGGCAAGGAAAAGCTAATTTAACTCCACTTATTTAAAAGTATTTTTGGTGATAGTTAGAAAAAATGTTGTTTTCAAATTTGTAGATAAGAACTTTCAGAAGAAAAAAAATAAATGATTTAAATTAAAAGTTGTTAGAAGGAAATTTAATGAAACAGTCACCCTCCTCAAAAAGAGGCAGAAGTCTTCGAAGCGCAGAATCCTTAATTAGGTTGGCTGAGGGTTTAGCGACTTCAGGAAGTCGTGCTGAGGATGTATATTGGAACAAAAAACTTGAAGCTGAAATAAAAAGGGTGATTCTAGAAAAAGATGAGATTTCTTTGAACGTGGCTCTTGATAAACTTTCAGAAAAAGAGTCTAGGGCACATGAAGAACTAGCTGATGCCATAGAAGGATGTGTCGAATTTGAAAGGATTATTGTTGACGGAAAAACATTTGATACATTGCTTATAACAGCCCCAATTTTGGCATGGTCTACTATGGGCTTAGCGAATTTTAATGTTACCCCTGAACAGCTGGAAGAAATAAGTTGCTTGCTTAAAAAATATGTTTTTAATCAAAATGCCCAAATTTCTTTGGTTAATTATCTATATTCTCCTGATCAGCTTCCCGAGTCATTTATTGAAACAAGACAGTTAAAAAAAGCTATCACTCATTCTTTGTTAAAGAGACATCATCTAATACTTGATGAGGGAGAGATTAAGGAGACAGCTACATTTTTAGCTGACCAAAGGCATCTTCTCGGGGTGGTAGCAGTTGCTACAGGTGAACATATATTTAGATGGCAGGACAATTTTATGCAACCCGAAGAAATTGAGGCTTCTTGGAAAAAAGTTAGTAATGAAATTTTCTCGAAGATTATGCCTCAGTGTGCCAAAGATGCAGTTCTTCCACGGGCGTACTATGTTGCTTGTAGAGACGCAGATAGGCAGTTGCGGAAATTTTCCATTAATGCTTCTGTTTCTTGCTTGTCATCTTCGTCATCTATAACAAGCGAATCTCTGCTAGTCGTAATAGGTGGTTGTTATGATAGACAACTGGAAGAGTATCGTATCAGTTTTTGCGACAAAAGAACCTTTGAGGTTTATCATGGTATCGTATGGCCATTATTGGGACCAGAAGACGAATTCAGCGAGCTTAATGAAATTATTGAGCAGTATTTAAAATCTTGTGGTGTATCTGAGGTGAAATTTTTAACGCAGCGCTTACCGCTTGAATATTGTGAAGATTGTGGCTCACCGCTATACCCAAACATCGAAGGCGAGATGGTTCACACTAAGCAACCCGAAAGCGATGATTTCCAGCACCAACATATTCATTAAGAATTAATGTCTAATAATTTGCATTTATCCCGATCGAAAATTGTTGCGGCATAGTATTGTAGCCATAAGCGAGTTGGTACTTTTTATTTGTTAAGTTTTGCATAGTTGCAAAAACATGAACAACTTTATTCAATTTGTATTTAATCGAGCTATTAACTAAAAAGTACTTTGGCAAGCTTTGCGCCGAATAATCACTATCCTTTCTAGCTGAAGACCCTGTACCACGTATTGAAAAAGCGTACCTATCCTTTTTAAAGCTCAATCCAACCGATCCAAAAAAGTTTGCTCTTCTAGCGCTCTGGATTAGCATTGAAGGATTTAAACCATCCGGAGATTGAGGATTTTGAAAAGTAAGAGAAACATCAAAGGTTTTTCTATCGGAGCTATTTTTTAATGAAACTTCAAATCCTGAATTATTAAGATGAGAAAAATTTTTCGCTTTGTATCCATCTGAAGGGTCGTAAGTAATAGGGTTATTTGTTTTAGTATCAAAGTAAAAAAGCCGAAACATCAAAGATTCTTTAAAAAAAGTATAACCGGCCTCGAATTGATCGTGTTCTTCAGGTAAAACTTCAGAATTTGTTGATAAAGCGTACGCATTTGGCGAAACAAATCCCGTGGAGTGATTTATATTAAAGGTATGATCTGGTGTTATTGAATAACCAAAACCCATTAAATAAGTGACTCGAGATTTAAATCGATTTGTGTTATCATTTCTAAGATTTGCTTGCAAAGCGATGGGGCCAGTTTGACTAACATATGACAAGAATACTGATTCGAAGTCTCTACTCTTAATGCCCGATGACGAAGGGTTTCGGCTTACCGATCTTTTTTCAAACCCTAATAGAAGGTTACTATCACCATCTAACTTGATGTTATTTTGGAAAGCGATTTTATCTTCTTTTGTTACAAAAAATTGCCCGTAATTATACCGTAGTTTAATCTTCGAGCTATCAAATGAGATTTGAGCATCATGATCAGTTGGCAAAATAGAAATTATATACAAAATTTATTTGTTCTTGATCTGAGTTTTGTTTTGGGTTAACACCAAAAAATGAATTATCAAAAAAGTTTCGGAGTCGGTTTTGAAATATATTAAGTTTGCTGAGCCATTTTTTAAACGTTTTAAAAAGCTTAGATTAATCGTCTCATTTTTGTGTTTGTCGTTGTCAATATCTGTTGGATCAGAGGAGAATGTTTGATTAGGGTTTGTTGCCGAGAAACCATTTGTTTGTAATATATTTCCAGAAATTAAGGCCGTTAATGAGTCATCGACAGGCGTCTCTATGTTAAAACTAAGATTTTTATTTCCATAGCTCCCGGTTTCAAGCCGGACTAATTTGTTGGCTCGCTCATCCACGCTATAACTAGCTTTTGTTGTACTAATATTTATCACTCCACCAATTGCTCCTTCTCCATATACAGAGGACAAATTGCCGGGAATAACTTCTATTCTTTCTACTAAATCCAATGGTATATTTTCAGCAAGAGATGATTGAGTTAATTCATCTCTCAAACGGACACCATTTAATAATACTAGAACATTGCGGCTTTCCGACCCTCTTAAAAAAAAGGATGTTACACCTCCAAGACCTCCGTTACGACCCACTTGAACGGAAGCATCTGTTTTGCAGAAGATCAGCCAATGATTTAACGCCAGATTGTTCTATATCTTCTTTATTGAATATAGAGATATTCGAAAATGTTTTTGATAACCTTTGTTCTAAACCTGAACCACTAACCGTTATGGGGTCGAGTTGTGTTGCTTGCAGGTTAGCTTTTGTAAAAATTAGGCTGAATTGAATAAGTAAAATTGACCAAAATACGCGAAACCAGAACTTCATCTTTTCTTTTCCCGGCCCAGCCCCCAGGGCTTTAAAGTTTACAAAACGGCCGGTATCCAGGCTCCGAAGATCGATTTAAAATCGGAAGAAACTCAACCTTCCCAAAAATTTTCATTTTCAGTGGATAATGAGCTCTTACTTCGCTACTGTTTTGGGGAAAGCATTGGATTTTGACCAATTTCCCGTTTAACTATGTAAGCACCGTTTCTGACAATAGAAGTGTAAAAGAAGGCTGACAGTTATGCAACTATTTAATGTAATAAAAAATCTTACAGAAAGAGTTGTTTAAACTTTTAACCCATCTGACAATCATTTTTTGGCTATGTTGGCACGATATTTATATCAGCACTAGTTACTTGGCAATAATAAAAAATGTTAAATTCTTATTCCAGAATGTTGGCAGATTTTGTGGGAAAATAGCATAAACCTGAAGTGTAAAGTTTGAATTGCCTTATAATAAAAAATGTTTTAAACCAAAGACTTGCTATTAGCTCAATAATTAACGCTAGGCAACTAAAACTTTACAATGGAATTATAGTCACACTTGCCTCAAACAAACATTACGCTAATCAATACATGCTTTTTCCTTATGTTTTTATTTTTATTCACTTCCTTTTGTATTTTTTCCGGTGTAGCTGTTTACTTGTATAGAATTTGGGGCGCCTCATATACGTTTTCGTTAGTTTCTGTAGCGACAATCTCCGCTGTTATGTATTCGATGGTAGGTACACTTAGCGAAAACGCCATGGATGTTTCTTTTTCCGCAGAAAAAAGCCTTCTGACAGAATCTCTTTTTGGAAATACTCTTAGTTACTGACCAGGCAACAGATATAAATGGTCTAAGTGAATACATACAATCTCTTGAAAAAGATTTAAGCGTCGACGGTGGAGATATTAATAAATGGGTGTTGCTAGCCAGATCACACATGAAAAACAAAATTTTAAAAAGCATCCGACGCATACGAAGAAGCATTGAAAATACTACCTGGCAAACCGATTTAATGACGGAGCTCGCAGATTCGCTAGCAATGATTGCTGATGGAGATCTAAACGGAAGACCGATGAATTTGATTACACGGGTATTGGAGATGGAACCCACCCATCAAAAAGCATTAGCTTTAGCTGCAACTAATGCTATGAATAATACAGAAATAGGAAATGCAATCAACTACTGGACCAGACTCAAGGGCACCCTGCCGGAAAATTCTGATGATGCAGAAAAAGTTTTAAAGATAATTCAGGGCTCTAAAGGGTGAGAATCCGCCAAGATCTGATTTCTCATCTACAAACAATCTAGGAAAAAAAGCATTAGAAGGAAAATTGAGTATAGACAAAGACTTGTTTTCCTTAATTCAAAAATCTTTGACTACAAAATCTGCGATTTTTTTATCGTAAAAGAAAAAAATGGAGTTGCAATACCAATCGCGGTTAAAAAGATTTTGTATGATGAGTTTAAGGAATCTTTTATTAAAAGCAAGTTTATCAATTTTAAGATCTCCGATAACCACAGCATGAGATCGGAAGTCAAACTAAGCGATTTTGGCGAAGTTATGGTTTCAGCAAGACTATCTTTGTCTGGCGAGGTTAAACCACAAGCTGAAGATTTGACAACAAATGTATCCCTCGTTAAAAGTGATAATAAGTTTGTCAATCTCCAATTTCTAAAAAACACAGATAATTAATGCTCACTGTAACTAAAGTTACTCTTGAAAAAGGTAAAAAAACCTTATTAAAGGAATTAAGTTTTTCCCTAAATGGTGGCCAAATACTGCAAGTTATGGGCCCTAATGGTGTTGGAAAAACTAGTCTTCTAAGATCTATTTCTGAAATCTCTCCGCCGATTAAAGGTTCCATCCACTCAACCTTTTTATCCACTTTGTTTATACCAACGAATGGTGGCTACCGGCATGAACTTTCAGTATTGCAGATACTAAATGATATGTCAGACGAACGGACAGACACAATATTGAAAAGACTTGACGAGTTTAGGATTGCAGACATCCAAGACAAACCCCTTGCGTCGATTTCTGATGGGCAAAAAAAAAGGGTAATGTTCGCAGGCATTGACATAAAAGAAAATACATTACTCATAATCGATGAACCTTTTAACACTTTAGACAACGATGGTTTGCTATTACTGCTGAATATTTTTTCCGAAATATGTTCCAAAGGAGGTGCTGTTGTGCTTTCTACCCACACATCAATAAAAGAAATTATATCTATTTGTTAATAAAAAGCTTTTTTTAAAGAACTGGAAATTCGTTCTCTTGAGATTTGTCCGCATGACCCCCGTGACTGGAAACTTTCAAAAGGTTCTGAAAGCCTGAGTAATCAGGAATTAAGAGAAATTGAAGCAAAAAAAAATATGGAATTATTAACGAATTTCATCAAAAATATAACCCGTGAATCTCAACTTTTAAAAAAAGAATTTTCTGACCTTAGTTGGCCAATCGTTTTATTTTTGATGATTGTTTGCGTAATTCCTCTAGGGACAACGCTTAATCAAAATGATTTGATAAATATCGTAAGCGGTGTTTTTTGGGTCTCCATATTACTCGTAATGATCTTTGCATCAAATAGATTGCTTTACCCAGAGTTCAATCAGGGTGTACTTGACCAACTTATTGTTAAAAGCGATCACTTAGCATCTATTGTTTTATGAAGTCTGTTATAAACTGGATTTTAGTTGGTTTGCCGATATCCGTTTTATCACTCCCACTATCAATGGTTTATGGTTTACCGAGGAGCCTCTGCGATGGCGATGGGTACTAGCCTTGCTATTGGAAGTTTATTTATCTCAGGTGCCTTGATCTTTTTTTCTTCGTTGGGGCTTATGGCAAGACAAGCACAGACTGTCATATCCCTACTATCTTTGCCTATTCTTATCCCGCTGATGATATTTGGTTCTGCTATAGTGAGGGGTACGTTAGATGGAGCATCTGTAAATAATTTATATTTGTTACTCGCCAGTATGTCTTTGTTTTGTGTACTCACTGTACCTTTTGTATGTGAAAAGTTAATTGTTCTCGCTTCGGAATGACGAAATGTTGCAAAAGATAATTAAGTTATCATCCCCTCCAGTCTTTTACTCCTTTGCCACACGTTTAATTTACTTGATCGCTGGGCTAGGGTTTCTTTGCTTGTCCTTTGGAATTTGGTACTCGTTGTTTATAACTCCTGTGGACGCACAACAGGGTGAGGTTTATAGAGTTTTATACGTCCATGTGCCTGCGGCATGGTTATCGATGTTTATATACGTGGTTGCGTGTGTGTATGCTGCAATATATTGGATTTGGCGTACAAATGTTTCAGCAATCATGTTACGAGCTTCCTTGCCCACCGGAGCATGGATGACAGTTCTTGCGTTAGTAACTGGCTCGTTATGGGGAAAACCGACGTGGGGTACCTATTGGGTCTGGGATGCAAGACTAACCACAGAACTAATATTGCTGTTCATATATTTGGGCCTGATAGCAGTTGGAAAAATGGTAGATGATAGTACAAAAACGGATAGAGCTTTATCTCTCATTACGCTGTTTGGTTTTATTAATATCCCCTTAATTTATTTTTCCGTTGTTTTTTGGAACACTCTTCATCAAGGATTCTCTCTTGGCGCAACTCAGGCAGAAATGGCTCCTGAAATCAAAATCGGGTTGATTGTCTGTACGCTAGGGGTTTGGTTAATGTGTTCCTCAACGATATTAGTTCGCGCAAAGGCACTGCTACTGGAAAGAGAGTGTGATGCTCAATGGGTCAGAACAACTGTCTAGTGGAAATCAAATGAGTCATGAGACTATTATCTGGATTTGTTTTACTCTCACGCTTGCAGTGATTTTCTTCGATTTCCTTTTGGGATTGATTAATCTTAAACGAAAGGAACAAAATATTAAGAAAGACCTCAAACCTAATGGCAATAATTCCCTGTGAGATACTTACATGCTTTTTAATGAAAATAGAATAAGGCGACTTTTTTGGGTTTTCCTGATCGTATTGTCTGGCGGGCTTAATAATCTTTGCGGCCCTAAAGACTTTTGAAGAAAATTTAGTGTTTTTCTATACCCCATCACAAATTCTTAATGGAGAGGCTCCAAAAAATAGACCGATCCGAATAGGGGTATGGTAGAGCCAAACTCCATTAATAGAGATGAACATTCATTGGCAGTTGAATTTAATGTTGTAGATGATAAAACTCACTGATAAAGGTTACTTACAGCGGTGTTGTTCCAGACCTTTTTAAAGAAGGAAAGGGAGTAGTTGCTCAGGGAGAATATATAGATGGGATTTTTCAATCAACAGAGATTCTAGCTAAACATGACGAAAACTATATGCCCCCTGACCTTTCGATTGCAAATAAATACTAGGTAAAATGTTCGCCGAAATCTCCCAGTTATTACTTTGTTTATGTCTTTCGTTAAGCTTATATTTCGGAATTAAAGGAATAGCGTTATCTTATTCTGCAAATTTTCAAACATGCTCCCATATCATCTCTAAGAGTTTAGCTCGAACTTCTGTTCTAATTAGCGTATTAATATTGTCTTGCTTTCTTTTTTTAATGCAACTTTTCATTGTGAGTGATTTTTCCGTACTTTTAGTTGCTACACATTCGAACGCCCTTCTACCAGTTCAATATAAAATCGCAGCAACATGGGGCTCTCATGAAGGTTCATTTTTACTCTGGGTGTTAATGTTAGCTTGTTGGAATACATCAGTAACATTATTTTCTCATACAAAAGATGATCTTTTTTATGTTCGCACGACCTCCATAATGTTACTTCTTATAGGCGTTTTTCTGTTGTACCTAATTTTCGCTTCGAATCCATTTACTAGAGTCTTTCCAGTTCCATTAACTGGACAAGACCTTAACCCTTTATTACAAGATCCGTTTATGGTGATTCACCCTCCCATGCTTTATATGGGTTACGTAGGTTTTGCAGTTTGTTTTTCAATGGCTGTTGCTGCTCTGACAACGGGTGAGGTGAATTCTCAATGGGCAAAATATTCAAGACCATGGGCTAATGCAGCCTGGGCCTTTTTAACACTGGGAATCTTATTAGGAAGTTGGTGGGCATACCGAGAATTAGGCTGGGGCGGCTGGTGGTTCTGGGATCCGGTAGAAAATGCTTCCCTTATGCCATGGTTTGCAGGCGCAGCTCTCGTTCACTCTCTTGCAGTAACTGATAAAAGAAATGCTATGAAAAGTTGGGCAATACTTTTAGCAATTATAGCTTTTGGGTTTTCTTTACTAGGGACGTTTTTAGTTCGCTCGGGCGTGCTAACGTCGGTACACTCGTTTGCAAGCGACCCAACGAGAGGCGTATTCATTTTAATAATGACTGCTGGTATTATTGGGGCTGCTTTGGTTCTATATGCACTTCGAGCAAGCGAGTTTAAGCTAGGTCAGAAATTCTCACCCATCTCAAAAGAAAGTTTATTACTTGTAAATAATGTCGTTATGACGGCCGCTTTGTCTGTTGTGATGATAGGAACTCTTTACCCCCTGATTGCTGAAGTTTTAACCGGAAGAAAAATGTCCGTGGGCCCGCCCTATTTCAATTCGGTCATCACTCCAATATTAGTGCCGGCAGTTTTTTTAATGAGCCTTGCTCCATGGATGCTATGGAAAGATTCCAAGTTACTTCCTGCGCTCAAAAATGTTGCTATTCCAGCTTTTGTTGGTGGTATGGTTGCAATTACCTTTATGTTGATTAATGAAAAAACGACAATAGCGACAGCGTTGGGAATTTTGTTTTCTATTTGTTTGTTATTAGGTACGATTTACTCAGCAATTCACAGGTTGCATTTGCTGAAGATCAATGCCAAACAAAAAAAGGATCTTGAGGGAGTTGTGCTACAAAAAAGAGTTAGAAAGCTAGGTTCATCCTATTGGGGTATGTTTATTGGTCACTGTGGTTTGGCAATATTTGCTTTGGGAGTAACGTTCGTTATGTCCTTTCAAGTTGAAAAGATATTGTACTGAAACCCTCAGAAGTCTATCAGTTGGGAAACCATTCCGTTAAATTTGTCGGAGTTCGCCCAATATCTGGAGTGAACTTTACTGGCGTAGAGGGAATATTCGAACTAAGAAAAGATGGTGAAAGAACAGCTCGTATCTTGCACCCTCAAAAACGCAAATACATACGATCAGATGATCCTATGACAGAAGCTGCGGTGGATTATGGTTTTTTTGGTGACGTTTACTTGTCCTTGGGAGAGGCGACAAATTTGGAAAATATTGCAGAGACATCATGGACTATTCGTGCTAGTTATAAGCCGCTCATGGTTTGGGTTTGGATTGGTTGTTTGTTTATGGCTATAGGCGGTTTTGTGGCAATTTTTGGCAAAAAACAAAGCCTTGCATTGCCATCAAGAAATAAGAGAATTGCTGTGAATACAAATTTAGCTAGCAAACAAAATGAGACACCAGTAAAACCTACATGAAACGGATTGCGATATGGTTTCCCATTGGTTTATTAGCTGGATTAATTGTCTTGTTTGTGTTTGGCTTGCAAAATGATCCGAAACGCATTCCTTCTGTACTGATTGGTAAAGAAGCTCCCAAGTTTACTCTTAACACTCTAAATAAAGACGGGTCAATCAGTACGTCAAAAATCAGCACTACATCTCTGAAAGGGAAAGTTTGGCTTTTAAATGTTTTTGCCTCATGGTGTGTTACTTGTCAAATAGAGCACAAGCATCTCATGGAAATAGCAAAAATGAATCCCAATTTAATGCTTGTCGGTCTGGCGTATAAAGACAACCCAACTGCAACGGCAGATTGGTTGAAAAAATTTGGAAACCCTTATTCTATGGTATTGATAGACCGTGAGGGTTTAACAGGTATCGACTGGGGAGTTTACGGTGTGCCTGAAACTTTTGTGATCAATTATGATGGAGCGATTGTGTATAAGAATATCGGTGCAATTGATGAAAATTTTATAAAAATGAAACAGAACCATTTTTACGAAAAGCAAACCAAATAAATTAAAAATCACGCAATAATTTTATGGAAAACAGTGCTTCGAAAACCGTAAATTCTAATACTTTTCAAACTGTCGTTAATGAAGAGCGTTTTCAAAATTTAACAAATGAGTTGAGATGCCTAGTTTGTCAAAATCAAACAATTGCTGAATCCAATGCAACGCTGGCAGTTGACTTAAAAAAGCAGGTTGCAAAACAGATTACTGAAGGAAAGAGTGATCAGGAAATTCTTCAATTCATGGAAGAGCGCTACGGCGAATTCGTACTATATAACCCTCCCATCTCCGCTGAAAATTCTTTACTCTGGTTGGGACCATTTATCGTACTTGTTATTGCAGTTTTTATTTTATTTGCTGCTCTTAAGCGTCAAAGTAAATCGAAGGAATAGACTTACCGTTTATTAAAAGGATATCCTTTTATTCTAAGATCGTTATGCATATATAGTTCTAGCAAGATAGCTTCGAATACAGGTTGAATAATTCCAGGACTTGATCCTAATAACTTTCGCAATGCCTCTGCTGAGATTTCTATACAAGCAACTTCACCTTTGGCTTTTGCAGAGACCGCCCGAACTCCGCCATCTAGGATTGCTTGTTCTCCAAATGATGCGCCCGGTTTTAAGACAGCAATCTGTTTATTCGTATCGGGATCAAAAAGCTCAACCTCGCCAGCTTTTAAAACAAAAAAGTTTTCTGCCCGATCCTTTTTGGAATAGCATTTCTCCATCTTTGTAGGTAACGTCAGCCATTCACTATTATCTTTTCAATCATTTTTTAAATAATCTGGAATATTGATACCTTGACCTAATATCCTTTCTATTGTCATTCGACAAACCGCTTTTAATCCAGTATTAGTCAACTGCAACTCTCTCATCGCATTCGGAATCGGGATAATTTTGCAATTTATGAATTCTTTCACTTTGTATGTGTGGCGCAAAGGAGTCTCTGCTAATCCTTCAGCTAACCCAAGTACAGAACCCGGCCCCAATATATATTCATGTTCACCATCAGTGCACTCAACCGAGCCCATTGTGATGGCATAAGCACTCAATGGCACCTCTCCTTTTTTTAGAATTTCGATACCTACATCAAAAACTCCAATTTTCAATTTATCGGATGCCCATACTTTAAAAAAAAGTCTTTCCTGACTAGACATCTCTTTTTTTTCAAAAAGTTCAATGGTGCTTTTAAGTCTAGCATCTGCAAGACTTAGCTCTTTGTATAAATCTCTGTTGATTTCGAATTTTGCCTGCGCCATTTTGTTTTGGAGATCTCAATTTGGTAGAATAGAGTTTGAATTATAGCGCAATTGAATTGTGAGGGGCTAATGTTTAAAACCCGTTTTTGGGGAGTGCGAGGCACAATAGCCTGTCCTTATGACAGCTATATGAGATATGGAGGCAATACCTCATGCGTAACCGTGCAGTGTGATGACACGTTACTGATTTTTGACTCAGGTACCGGCATTCTTCCATTGGGAAATAAACCATGGCAAATGGAAATGGGAATATCAGCGTTTTTTTTCGCACACACATTGGGACCACATCAGTGGGTTTCCATTTTTTAAACCTGCGTATTCCCCCAAATTTAGTCTTGATCTGTATTGCGGCAATCTCAAAGCACATGGAAGCTCAATATTTGAGGTTTTATCCCATCAAATGGCAAATCCGACGTTTCCTGTGCCTATTGATATCCTGCAAGCGAAAATGCAATATCATGATTTCGATGCAGGAGAAAACATTAAGCTATCTGATGAGATTCATCTTGATACATGCTTGTTGAATCACCCAAAAGGCGCTACCGGGTATCGTGTGAACTTCAAGGGTAAATCCGTTTGTTACGTCACAGATACAGAGCACAAAAAAGATGCACTGGATGAGAGTATTCTTAAGCTAGTAGAAAATACGGATCTTTTCATTTATGACTCTACGTATACAGAAGAAGAATATCCAAATTTTGAAGGTTGGGGTCATTCTACCTGGCAAGAAGGGGTTCGATTATCCAAAGAGGCAGGTGTGAAAAATTATGCAATTTTTCATCATGATCCCTCTCATGATGACGATTTTATGGACAATGTTGAACGTGATGCAAAAAAACATTTTCGAATGCATTTGTTGCTAAAGAAGGAATGGAAATTGAGTTTAATGGTACTGCTAGTGATATAAAGTTTGGAAAATTTGATGACAAACCTTGATTTTAGGATAATAGTATTAGATATAACTAATATGAATTTTGTCTACCTGATGGCAAAGGGGTGGTTATGAGAGAAGTAGTAACGGGACTTATAAGAACACTCAGGGGATAGACTTGAATAAAATTTTAAAACCAAATATTGCGAGAAACGGCAAACCTATCTTGCCACTCATGAAAAGGCAAAATTGGTGTGCCGGCAACTAGTTCTGCCTTCAAATGGACGAATTTGTCTAAAATATAACGCAATTGCATTAGCTATAAGTGCTTTATTTACCCAATCCTTGTTTGCACAAGGTTTAGTAAATCCCAATGTTGTTGCTGGTCAGGCAACTATCAATGCAGTCAATCAAACCAATACCGTAATTCAACAAACAACAAATAAGGCTGTAATCAATTGGGAGAAATTCACAATCCCAAAGGATAACTCGGTCAATTTTCAACAACCGGATACAAGTAGCATTACGCTAAATCGTGTTTTAGGTAGTCAAAAATCAGAGATTCATGGAAGTTTAAAGGCAAACGGTCAGGTTTGGCTGCTAAATCCAAATGGCACATTGATCGGAGAAAATGGTTCCATCAATGCTCACGGCTTTATGGCAACTACGCACCAAATCTCCAATGATCAGTTTATGAATGGAAACTATTCTTTGCGTAAAAACAATGCGTTAAATGGAGATATTCAGAATTTAGGTGTAATTGATATTGCTGATGGTGGATATGCTGTTTTGTCAGCAGATAAGGTTGTAAATGAAGGTGTAATTGGAGCGCGACTAGGAACTGTTACTTTGGCAGCAGGAGAGGCAATTACCATTGATTTGGTCGGGGATCAGTTATTGAGCTTTCAAGTAGATTCGGCAATTTCTGATGAGTCGCAAAAAAGTGTTACAAACTCTGGAAGAATTTCCGCACATGGTGGACAAGTTTTTATTAACTGCAAAAGCAGCAAATAATATTGTGGAAAGTGTAGTCAATTCTACTGGAGTTGTAGAAGCAGTATCCGTTGAAAAGAAAAATGGAAAGATTGTATTTACATCAGGCGGTGATGGTACAACATCGATTGAAGGAACTGTAGATGTTTCTGGAAAAAACATCGAAGAAACAGCAGGTTCTGTGGAAATCTTCGGAAAAGACGTAAAGATTGCAAACGCAAAAATTGATGCAACTGGAAGTGCTGGTGGAGGAAATGTATACGTAGGTGGTGGTTGGCAAGGAGCAAAGGTAGGAGATCATGAGGCGGCGAAAACTGTAACGGTTTCCTCAGATTCCCTGATTGATGCAAGTGCTATTTCTGCAGGCGATGGAGGAGAAGTTGTGATTTGGTCGGATGTTCCGGACCCCTCTTCCGTAACTCATGCCCACGGGGTAATTAAAGCAGAAGGGGAAGCATTCGGGAGATGGAGGAAAGGTAGAAACCTCAGGAAATGCTCTTTATACGCAAAATATTCAGGTAAGTACACAAGCAAAAATGGAAGCTATGGTATTTGGTTGCTAGATCCAACGACTATAACTATAGGATCAACCGACAACAACACAACTGTGAGTAATAATACCTACCAAACAGGTGGTGGTGGGGATAGTGGAGATATCAATACGGAAACTCTCATTAATGCTTTGAGTACGAATAACGTGAGTATTCTGCGGATAATATTACGTTGGCAGAAAGTTATAGCGATACATGCCAACTACCCTGACCTTAAATGCCACATCGGTTATCACTCTCACAGGTTCTTTTAATCGAGCTAACGGCACCATTGTCGCAAATGCTGGAACCACGTTAACTGGTGCTGGAGGACTTAGATGCGGAGCTGCTTGTACGGTTTCGATTGGGGCTGATAGCACTACCTATACTGGAGTAGTTAATACTCCAAGCTTTACAAAACAGGGCTCTGGCACACTTACTCTTTCTGGTTCCAATACAATTGGAGCAACTACAGTAGTCTCAGGTGGTATTAAGGTAGGACATGAAGTGGACTTGGAGCAGGTGCTGTCTCCGTTCAACCCGATGGAGCTTTGTAGATTTGAATGGGAAATTGTTTCCAATTCATTTGAACGTGGCAAGGGGAGGGCCTGGTGGAGGCTTAAGGCCCTTCAAAATACGAACACTTGGGATAACCGCTGAGAATAATGGGAGTTGCCATAACCTTAAAACAAGTCAATGATAACGATGCCAGTGTAAAGATTGGCCACAATGGGGATATTTTCATATCAGCTCCGATTACTGAATGCAAGTGGCAATGTAGACAACAAAGTTTGTTAAAGGTGGAGTCTGAAAACTCTATTTAAAAGCGGCGAATTCCTACACTGGAGGCACAGAAATCTATAACGGTGGATTGGAGTTTACAATTTGGGAGGCCTTGGGAACTAACGGTAATATTGAGTTTGCAAGTTTACTTTGGAGGAACCTTTGGGCATCCATGCAAAATAGGCTTTTGCACTAGATTCAGTGGCTCGACCATGAATAATCAGAACAATGGTGTCAAATGGCTTATCTGGTATTCTTATTAGGATCAGATCTCATTAATCAAAAAGGCGAAATTTACCTTTATCGGAAACCACTGCAGCAAATGGGTGCATGTTCATCAGGTGATGTTGCCATAGGTGATATTCACTTGCAACAAGTTTTAGTGGAAATTTACAGATTGCAAGTGGCTCAAATGCAAATTTCTTGGTTCTCTTCTATGACGCAGGTGCAATATCCGGTGCTGGGGCTGTAAATATTCAAGGTCAAATGGCAGCCAGACCGATTTAATTTTGGGGAAACTGCAAGCTATAGCGGAGGTACAAGCGTAACAAATGCAGTTTTACAAATAGGAGATGGGACTGGAAATACGTTCAGGACCATTCTGGAGCAGTAACTCTTGATAATGGTGCACTGGAGTTAAACCCTGGAACCTCGGGCACAATCACTTCAAATAATTACGAGTGCGGGGCGATAAAAATATCTCTTCACAAGACGTTACTTTCAGTAATATCAGTTCACACACCGGCCCAACGAGTGTTGCCTCAAATGGTTCCATTACATTCAATAATACATCGTCACTTAATTCTTACTGGCGACATTACAGGTGATGGGCGAATTGCAAAAACAGGGTCTGGGCAACTTAATTTGGAAGGAAACAATACATTTACTGGAGGTCTTCGAATTGCAGATGGAAATGTACTACTAGGCTCTTCGGCCCTGCCAACAACAGGAACAACATTGGAAATTGGTGCTGGTGCAGTATTAAAAGTAACTTCTGCGACACCGGATTACTCGGGAATTATGACCTTTGACTCTACCAGTACCTCTCTTAAAATTTCGGTGCCTGCCGGACAAACTTATACGATGGCAAAGCCCTATTACTTCGCAAACGGGTGGAATTTTGTCCAAAAGAGGAGATGGAAAACTTATTCTGAACGCAAGATAGGATTCTGGCGGCGGTGCTACAATTTATGGAGGCGATCTAGTTATTGGGACTGGAGGGACAACCGGTAAGTTAAATTTAAGTAATTCTGCTTTTACATTCCATAATACCGGAGGCCGATATATATACAATAAATCTAGTGATATACAAAAATCACATCCTTTCCGAGTGGCTGATGCTTCAGCTTCGGGTTCTATTGACAATATTGGTGGGGGTACTCTGACGCTTACTGGTGCTATTGATGCAGGAATAACGATTCCTGTTACCGCTACAAACGGAGAGTATGTACTTTCTCCAGGATCAAATGCGAATAACTCGACTGCAACATTTGGGACAGTAGAGATTGGTGGAACCTTAACAGAGGGTCAAACCCTTACTGCTGTGTACACAATCACAGATAGTGACGGATATACTGCTGGTTCAGAAGTTGTTACGTGGTATCACGATAATGGGGATGGGACCCAAACAGAGATTCACACGGGGAGCACCTATGTTTTGCAAGCCTCTGACGTGGGTAAGAATATTGCTTTTGAGGTTGTTTTTACGGATGGCGCTGGAAATGAAGAGCGATCCGTACCGTTTACCGCGGTAGAGGCAGTTGTTGCATCATCTGGCTCAGGTTCTGGTTCAAGTCCGAGTAACAATTCTGCAAATTTTGGAACTTTAAGCATTACTGGGACTTTAAGAGAGGGTGAGCTGTTAACAGCAAATTACACTGTCAGTGATTCAGATGGAGCAAATAATAACTCACCAACTGTTACATGGTATCGTGCTAGTAATCCTAGTACCTCCATTGCCACAGGAAGTACGTATAGATTAACAACGGCTGATGTCGGACAGCAAATCGTTTTTGAAGTAACTTTCACGGATGATCTGGGAAATGAAGAGCGCTCTGATCCTGGAGCAACTATTACCCCCACTATTGCTGCATTAACAACAAACACGGCAGATAATTCTGGCAGTACGAGTACTTCAAACAACTACAGAGACTTCTTCCAAGTGCCAGTACAGAAACTGTCGCAGAGCCCACTCAAGAGCCTATTTACAATGATCCATACTTAGATCCGAACTACGACCCAACCTTGGATGCAAACTATGATCCTATGCTGGATCCGAATTACGGACCCATATTATGACCCAAATTACACCCAAATTATGGACCCAAATTAGATCCCATTACTCAGATCCACTCAGACCCATTTTATGACCCCTATATGGACCCGAACCTCCAACAAGCATTAGGAGATGAATATCTAGAGTACGATCTGTCCGATCCTACGTTTGATCCGAACTTGTTCTTCTACGACCCTGCATTGGACCCGATGCACAATGATCCGTACTATGACCCATACATGGACCCCAATTTCGATGGCACATTGGATCCGAATTATGACCCGTATATGGACCCGAACTTTGATGCCACATTTGTACAAGACCCGTTTTTGAGTTTCTTCCCGAATACAGCACAACGAATTTCTTTGAAGCAATTGCCAATGTTGGTCTAGCCGGCGATGAAGAAACCGGAGCTTTTGAATCATTTGCCAGATTCCAACAGGTTTTTGTCGATGCAGCAAATTTCGCAGTGAAACCGGTATAGCATTCGACCAGATTGCGGAATTTGCCGGCGAAGTTGACAGACAGGTTTTTATGGAAGCAGCAGAACTTACCGGTGAATATCAGCTAGATTTTTTTGAAGTTGCACAAGTTGCAGAAAAAGTTGATGTGCAAATTTTAGATGACTTAGCATTTCTGGCAGGAGAAGGCGGAAGTGTGGTTCAGGTATTAGATAATGCGATTGAGGAAGCCTATGATGTTGTGCGACAAGTTAGCAACATGCCTCCTCCCGGAGACTTTGGCCCTCTGCCTGGAGATTTTGGTCCCCCTCCGGGTGACTTTGGTGGACCTCCTCCAGGAGATTTTGGACCTGGACCAGGAGACGGTGATGTAGCCGGCGGCCCTCCACCTGGAGACCTAGGTGGGGCCCTGAAGCAATTGATGTAGCAGGAGACCCTGGATTAGATCTAGCCCCTCCTCCGGGTGACTTTGGTGGACCTCCCCCAGGAGATTTTGGACCTGGACCAGGAGACTTCGGTGATGTAGCTGGAGGTCCAGGCCCAGGAGAGTTTTTAGCGCCTGCGCCTACTGATTTTGCACCACCAATTCCAGGAGACTTAGCTTTACCAGGAGATTTTGCACCTCCACCAGGACTAGATCTTGGCGATATTGGAGAGTTTGGGGCTGAAGCTGCTAGTTTTGGAGATTTTACCGAATTTGGAGATGTAGGAGCACCCCCTCCGGGAGATATTGGAGGACCACCACCGGGTGATATTGGCCCCGGACCAGGCGGTGACTTGGGTGCGCCTCCACCTGGAGATGTTATCGATGGGGGCCCTCCTCCAGGCGATGTACCTCCACCGGGAGATGGTCCACCGTTGGCAGATGGGCCCGATGGACCTCCTCCAGGAGATGGGCCGCCGCCAGGGGATGAACCTGCTCCAGGAGAATTAGCTGATGGTCCTGCGGGAGATGATGGCCCTCCACCCGGAGATGAACCTGCACCAGAAAGTGCAGAGGCTCCAGGAGATGATGTTGGCCCGGGCGAAGAACCTGCGCCAGAAAGTGCTGATGCGGGCGAACCCGCTCCAGAGGTTGCCGCAGATGGACCTCCTCCAGGAGATGGGCCTCCTGCTGGCGACACTGCTCCTGCCGGAGATGCGGTTGCTGCTGGAGATGCTCCCCTCCACCTGCCGGTGCTCCTCCTGCTGATGCGCCAGGGCTCCAGCACCCGCACCAGCGCCAGCTCCTGTCACAGCAGATGCAGCTCCACCCCCACCACCACCGGTAGAGCCACCTCCTCCATCACCTGTACCTACCCAAAAAGCACCAACCCCAGTTGATAGTGCAGATGCTGGAGATAAAACTTTAGCTGCAGTTGCTGCGCCAAGCCCTCCAAAGCCTGCTTCTCAACCACAGGCGGTTTCGGTGAAAACAGTTTCTGTTGTGCCTGGTGGAGTTGTAAATGTTCAGGTACCTGTGCCACCTAGACCTCCTGCTGGTCTTGCTGGAGCTCCTAAAATTCCTAGTGTTGGAAATAGCTCTAATTGGTAACGGTTATGTTTACGATCATAAGAAATTATCTTAAGTTACTATTCTTAACTATCTGTTATAGCGCAATTTTTTCTCAAAGTTTTGCTCAAGATAAACCAAAAATTCAGCAACAAGAACTCTACGATAACTTGATCGATGAAAAATGTGTTGCCCGTCCTAGAGTTGACATGCTTCCTCCGCCAGGATTACCAGTAGATAAAATGATCTATTGTAATGATCAGCTGGTTGCGTCAGTTTCTGCAGAAAAACTAAACCGCTATTGAAGAGGGTGAAGATTTTAAAGCAAAACTTATGGACACCTATTCAAATAGTCGTGTATACAATCTGAATTCGAAAAAGAATGCGCTGTGAAGACAAAACCACAAATCTTGCCAAAATTAAGTGGGAAAATGCACTTGCCTACCCTTGCAAGCTGAGCAACGGTGGCTGGCCTCATTTAGTTGTGTTGTTGCCTCGAAAAGATAAGCTTTATATTGCAGAAGGAGCGCCGTCACTCCTACCAACGCTTATTTCTGCAGTTTATCCAAAAAGAAAAGAAGAGCCTACAAAATCTGCTTACACAGAAAGTTTGCAAGAGATTTTTGGAGGACCCGTTCCTCTAGCCTCATCGAAGGATTTGAAAAATTTCGATAAAATTTTAGCAGATGCAAGAACAGCAAATACGCAAGGTCGCTATCAAGACTCGGAATCATTATTTAGAAAAGCATTAGATTTACAAACTAAATTATTGAATGAAAGAGATATTTCGATTGCGGAAACTTTGATGGACCTTGCTCTAAATGTAAGCAATCAAGGTCGCGACGAAGAAGCACTAGCACTGTTTAGAAGAGCTGACCCGATTATTCAGGTCTCGCCTAATGACTCTGATAGAGCTCGGTTTGCCTCTTATCAAGGCTACCATGAGGCAAATTCTAAACGATATGATAAAGCTCTGCAGTTTGCCTCAGGAGCTGTTGGCTCCTGGCGTAAAATTGCTGCAGGCCCGAGTGTTGATTTTTCGAGTCTTTTTGGAGAAAGCTCAGATGCTGACCCCAGAGCAGCAGAAAAAGGAGAGCTTGCCCTTGCTTTAAATTTACAGGCAAATATGGCACTTCGATTAGAACAAAATGAACTAGCGCAGGCTGCTGCGTCCGAAGCACTGCAGATATTAAATGATACGGATGGGCTGCCGCGCTGGTGGAAAGCAGATATTTTATTAACTCTAGGAAAAATAGCCTCAGCACAGGGACGGCTTTCTGCTGCTGAAAAATTTCTGAATACTGCTCTCGCTGAGCGTGGAATCTCTACCGGAGATGGTCCACATCTTCTTCCAATTCGGTTTGCTCTTGCAAAAGCGTATGCAAGCGAGGCTATGCACACATCATCAATCATCACATACCGTCAAATTTTTAAAAAGATAAAAAGTTTTCCTGTTGGAACAAAGGTAAACATTAAGAAAGAAGATATCCTTCCATTCGCCGCCTCAATTGTGCAACATGCAAAGACAATCAAAGATGATAAGGAAAAACAGGGTCTTTTTAATGAGGCATTTGATGCATTTCAACTTCTAAGACCATCAGTTGTAGAAGATACCATTGCGAAAGCCTCAGCAAGACTTGCTATAGACGACCCAGATTTAGCAAAACTACTTTCAGATATTCAAAATGCAGAAAGAGAGCGTGATGCGGCAAACGTAGAGTTATCCTATGAGTCTTCTTTGCCAGATGACCAGCGCAGTAAGTTAATAGAGGATCAATTGACACTGCGAAAAAAAACAGCGTTTTTACAACTTCAAAAATTAAATAAAGAAATCAATACAAAATTTCCCAATTACGCTACTTTAACTGCGCCAAAACCCCTAAATACGCTCGATTTTCGAAACCGAATTGGGGCAACCGAGGGTGCTGTCTCTTTTATAGTAGGAGAAAATAAGTCTTTTATTCAGCTGATCAGACGAGATGGTATCTTTATTGGGGAAATAAAAGAAGGCGAAGAGTCTTTAAATGAATCTGTTCAGGCCTTACGAAGTGCTCTTGAATTAAAAGCAGGAACGATTAATGAATTTGACTCCTCTCTTGCGTATTCTTTATACAACCGTCTATTTATCTCTGTAAAAGACAAGTTACTTGATTTGAACCATTTAATCATCATTCCATCAGGCCCCCTTGCAAGCCTACCTTTTTCCCTTCTAATAGAGAAAGATCCGAAAGATGAAGGGTATGAAAAAGTTTCTTGGATGGTCAGCCGAATGGCATTTTCCTATTCACCATCATTGAAAACATTTTATTCTCAGCGAACTGTAGCAAAGAATTCCAAGCCAACGAAGAAACTTTTTGCACTTGCGAATCCATTGCTGACTGGAGAAAAAGTCCAAAAAAAAGATACCGAAGAAGGTTTGTCAGCGCTTGCTACAAGTTGCAGACAGGCTGGTCCAGCTTCATCTGATTTAATCCGCTCTCTTGCGCCGTTGCCCGATACAGAAAGTGAAGTAAATAATGTGAAAAACAGTTTAGGGAAAACAGAAAAATCTGAGATTCAAATTTTTACAAGAAAAGATGCTAATGAAAAGAATCTTCGAAATGTTCAATTAGATGATTACAGAGTATTGTATTTTGCAACTCATGGGCTATTACCCGGAGAATTAAAATGTCAGGCTGAGCCTGGATTAGTACTTACTCCTCCAAAAAAAGCAGACTCAAGAAATAACGATGGTTTGCTAGAAGCAAGTGAGATTGCCTCATTAAAATTAAACGCTGATTTAGTTGTATTGTCAGCATGCAATACTGCTGGCAGTGGAGGGAAATTTGGAGGCGATGCCCTTTCTGGTCTAGCAGAAGCTTTTTTCTATGCTGGAGCCAAAAGTTTGGTTGTTAGTCATTGGCAAGTTCCTTCGAAAGCGACAGCAAGTCTAATGTCTAAAATGTTTGAAGAGCTAGGCACAGAGTTAGAATTGGGTGCGTCTTTAGCTATGAGAAAAGCTCAGACTGCATTAATAAGTAAGAAAGAAACATCGCATCCCTTTTTCTGGGCTGCTTTTGTTGTGGTTGGTGACGGAATCGCAGATTCATGGTTACCGATTCCTAGAGGTGAAAAACTTGCGAAAAATACAAATTAAAATATGAGAATGAAAAAAATCTGCTTTTTTATGTATTACCTTTAACGTTATTCTTGCATTTTGGAATAGTCAGTGCTGAATTAATTGTTCTTCAAGCACGTGGTGGGGGTCTCAAAGTAGGTCAGAGTGTTTCTGCTACTAAGAAAATTGTTTTAAAAGAAGGGGAACGCGTGACGTTGATTGGACCTGATGGAAAAAGTATTAAATTACGCGGCCCATTTGATGATGTTCCTGTGAAAGATGGTGGCAAAGGTACTGACCCGAAAAAAGCACTAGCTGCATTAATCGCAACACGCGATGCTCGTACGAGTTCCGTGGGGGTTGTGCGATCTGGTACCGCAGATGTTGATACACCTGACCCTGCTGCCATTGACATTACAAGAGGTGGACCGCGTTGCCTGGACGAAGGGGCTAAACCTGAATTTTGGAGACCCGATGCTACAAATGAGCAGCCTTTTGTAATGTATCCAATTGATCGCTCCTGGAGAGCGGATTTACTTTGGGAAAAAGGTCAAAGTAGAATGACGATGCCAGATCTTAGTAAATTTGACGGAGTTACAACTGTTCTTGTAAATATTGACCAACAAGAATTTGTAATTAGTTTCTCGGTAATACCTAAAAGCGTGAAAGATCCGTTTATCTTAACAGCCTGGCTACTTGAAAAAGGTTGCGTACAACAAGCTAATGCTCTTTTGCGAACAATAGCTTCTAATCAAACACTTTCAACAGAACCCATTCCAGTGAATTAATGAAAACAAATACAAAACAATATTTGTCAGCCTTTGGGGTTGTAATTATTGCAACGCTAGTAGGAGCATTTGCAACCTTAAATTTGACGTTTTTAAAGGGGATTGAAAATGCTGCAAGTGACATAAGAATATCTGCGCTTCAGCCTCCTGAAGAACAATCGAAAGAAATTGTGCTTGCTACAATTACAGAAGAAACAGTTGCACTTTTTCAATATCGCTCTCCAGTTGATAGGGAGTTTCTTGCCAACTTGATTATGTTACTGCAAGCGAAGGGAGCAAAGGCAATTGGTATCGACGTACTTTTGGATTCACCCACTGAAATCGAAAAAGATACATATCTAAAGGAAACTCTGAGAAATGCGACCGTTCCCTTATTTTTTAGTTATACAAATTCCCCAGGAGTTGTAACAGAGGACCAACTAGAATATTTAAATGACTTTGTGCCAGAAAAATTTCGAGCAGCTGCAAATATGGCAACCGACCCATTCGATGGTACCGTTCGGTGGATTTTTCCCGGTGAGACAAATGCTGGGATGCCTTTAAGCTTTCCTAGAAAAGGTGCAGAAATTTATGGCGTTGATACTTCAAATCTATTTGAAAAAGAAAAGAGAGACTAAAACAAACCTTCCGATAGCCTGGAGACCCAAAAAGATTTGGAAACGCCGGCATTTCCTGAGTATCCTGCCCACGCCGTTGCCGTGCTTCCAGCAGAATGGTTTAAAGATAAGATTGTGCTTGTTGGCGCTAAATTGTCGCTAGAAGATAGACATCGAACCCCGATGGCAATTATAGATGATGAATGGGAAGGAAGGATGCCTGGAGTCACCGTTATGGCTCATGCAATGTCCCAACTAATTGAAGATCGTAAACCGCACAAGGTAACTAAAGAATTAACTTTCGCTATTTGTGTTGTCTTAGGTATTATCGGAATGTTAATTGGTCTTGCAAAAAAAGGAATTCTATTTAGCGTTATTAGCGGTTTTTTTGCCGCATTAACTTTATGGTTAGTTGCCTTTTTAGGGTTTTCAGAAGGGCTACCAATGATTCCAGTAATTGCTCCCACAATCACATTAGCTTTTGCCCTATGGATGATGGATTTATTAATTGGAAAAGCAGAACGTCAACAAAGGCAATTTGTGCAAGGGGCATTTTCACGGTATGTGGAACCAGCAGTAGTAGAGAAACTTGTCGAAAATCCTGAATATTTAAATGTGACAGGAGTTAAGCAAGATACAACTTTTATCTTTACGGATGTTGCAGGCTTTACTACGTTATCTGAAAAGCTAGAGTCTAAAGTTTTGTCAGACGTTCTGAACGCTTACCTTGACGGAGCATGTGAAATCATATTTAAGTATGGTGGGACGGTTGATAAATTTATTGGCGATGCAATTATGGTGGTATTTAATGCTCCCATCCCACAAAAAGATCATATAGAAAGAGCAGTTAAGTGCGCATTAGAACTCGACGTTTATTGTGAAAAGTTTCGCAAAGAAGAAAATGCGAAGGGAATCCCGATCGGTGTTACCCGAATTGGGATACATACTGGACCAGCTACCGTAGGAAACTTTGGATCGCAATCACGAATGGATTTTACAGCCCTTGGAGACACGGTAAATACTGCGGCCAGAACAGAAGGTGTCAATAAATATTTTGGAACAAGGATTGCTGCAACGGAAGAAATTGTAAGTAAGTGTGCAACAAACCTCTTTTTTCTTCCAATTGGGGATATAGTTCTAAAAGGAAAAACTGTACCAGTTCCTTTGTATAACCCAGTTTCCGAAGAATTTTTCAATAGCGAGTATGCGAGAGAATATCGAGACATTTACAAAGAATTGCAAGAAACTGATATCGAGATAAAGCCAGAAGATAGTAATGATAAGGAATTCCAGGGCCATCCTGTTGGAAATAAAATGATAGAGCTTAACAAAAGATTTTCAAATGAACCGTTAGCCAAATTTCATACTGATAGAATACAAAAAGGATTAATTACAACTAAAGTAATTATGGACAGTAAATGAGGCAAATAAACCTATTTCTTTTATATGTAGCGGCAAATTTTTTTTTTGGTAATGTTGTCTACAGTCAGGTTCCGTTACCAGGAGATGCAGATACCTCGCGTTTAAGACCTCCTAGATTACCTCTGCCTACAACGCCTAAGTTTGACTTACGAATAGAATCCCCTGAAAAATCACCCGTTCCAAAAGCTGTTGACGATATCACATTTGAAGTTAAGGCTATCGATCTTGAGGGAGCAGAATATTATTCAAAAACGAAATTGATGAAATTTTTGCTCCTCTGATTGGAAAGAAAATCAGTTTGGATGAATTGCGAAATGCAACGGAACGATTAGAAAAGAAATATAAGGACGATGATTTTTTTCTAGTAAGAGTAATTATTCCTCCTCAAGAAGTAGAAAATGGAATTTTTAAAGTTAAGGTAATTGAGGGTTATATAAATAATGTTTTTGTCGAGGGGGGAAATAAATACTCACGAGAAAAAATATTATCCATTGTAAAAAAAACTTGAAAATAAAAACCTGTTGATTTGAAGAGCTTAGAACGGGCTTTACTGTTGTTAAATGATCTACCAGGCATTTCAGGAAATGGTGTTCTTAGGCAAGGCTCTGATATTGGATCATCCGAATTATTGGTTACAATCAATCCCCCTCCTCCTACGAGTTATATGCTAACTCTCAATAACGGTGCATCAAAAACCATGGGTCAATACAGCACAAATATTAATGCCACATTCAATAATCCTAATTACCCAAGTTCTGTAAGTGTAGGCTTTTCATCTGCACTAAAAAATGATGACGACCAACTTTTTAATCCCATTTTAAAAGCATTTAATGGAACGTATTCAACCTCATTAGGGGATGATGGGCTCATTTTTTCTCTGGCTGGTGTTTTCGCTAATGCAAAACCACAGGGTAGCATTAAATCACTCGGAATTCTTAGCCAATCATATTCTGTAGCGCCCCGATTACGTTATCCAATCAAAAGATCAAGAGATGAATCATTACTACTTCGAAGGTGGATTGAATGTTGCTCGCAGTAAAACTTTTTTATTAGACTCAAGTACAACGAAAGACAAACTAACTGTTGCTGATTTTGTATTCTCGGTTACCAATGATGTTTGGTTTGGAGGAAACACTCAATTAAATTTTACTGTTGCACAGGGCTTGGATTTGTTTGGGTCTAGAGGAGAGAGTACAAAGTTTGCCAGGTCCTTCAATAGCAAATTTCAAACAAACATTTTTAAAATATAAATTCTCAGGAAACCATTCATTGCCTGTAAAAAAGATCAATGGGAGTCTCAAATTATCCGCTCAAGCGCAATGGACAAATGATAAGTTATTGGCTGGTGAGCAAATCACCTTTGGTGGTCCTGCTATTGGCAGAGGATATGACGGAGGAGCTATTGCCGGCGAAAAGGGATTTGGTTTAAGTGTTGAGCTATCAAGGAAGCTTAAAAGAAAGAATTTTTTAGGACTAGACCTGAGTAATTTTGAATTGTTTGGATTTATTGACTATGCGGAGGCGAAAATCCTTAAAGAGCCAATTAGTGGGACACCTGAGAAAAGTAGTTATATTGGCTCACATGGTATTGGCGCAAGACTCTCAGAAAAATCTGGTTTAATGCTAGATCTCACGATCGCGAGAGCAAGAAACGAAAAACCTAGTCAAGATGCAAAAAGAAATCCAAGGGTGATTCTATCGCTGACCAAACCTTTTTAAATTAAGTAATTACTATAATAAGCAAGAACGTGAAGAAAATTATTTGCATGACTCAAAACCATTATATTGGTTGGCATCCCCATAGTTATCTTCACTATTTTCTTTGCATCCAAAATCTTTTTCGCAAAACGACGATTGAGTAATACAGTTACAGATTCTTTTGTCTGGCGTTGTGTTGGTCAACAGTTCTTTCTACAATAAGAAAAATTTTTCGTAGCGCTTTCCTAGCAATCCAATCAGAGTCAAGACTTATAGTTTGAGTTCGTTTCAGCAACGGCAACATTACGTAGAAAGCAAAACCGGCAAATAAAAGTAACTGTAATTGGAACAAGACATGTGCGACTGTGTATGGTTCGTAATCTACCTCGTAGGGCAAGATTGAATATATTGCACCTGGAAACAATCCCAATAAAATGCACAATGCAGACAAAATATACATTGCTAGTCTCATATTACCGGGGGGATCCGGTGGGCGTAAGCCAGAATCCTTTTGAAAAAAAACAAACCATGGAAATTTAATTCCAGCATGAAGAAAAACACCAGCTGATGCAGCCACTAAGCCTAACCATACATAAAACAAATGTTCATCAGCCGCAGCATAGGAAATCATAGATTTTGTAACAAAACCAGAAGTAAACGGAAAAGCAGATATCGCGAATGCTCCTATCACACCACAAATCATCGTAATAGGCATACTCTGAAAAAGCCCCCCTAACTCAGTACAATTCCTTCTCCCTGTCATATATAGAACCGAGCCAGCAGACATCAAAAGAAGAGCTTTGTAAAGAATATGTGCAAAAGCATGTGAGCTAGCACCATTAATTGCCATCTCGGTTCCAATACCGGCTCCAACCAACATGAACCCTACCTGATTGACAATACTGTAAGATAAAATTCTTCCTCATATCATTTTCTAACAAGGCATAAATAATCCCATAAAATATCATAATCAGTCCTAAGTAAATCAGTAACTCGGTACCTGGGAAGCCCCTAAGAATAGAATAAACTGCAGTCTTCGTTGTGAATGCTGAAAGGAAAACGGAACCAGAATAGGATGCTTCTGGATAAGAATCTGGAATCCACGACGAAAAAGGATAACAACCTGCATTAATTAAGAAACCAACAAATATAAATTTCGCGTAGACATTTTCAAACTCTAATTGATCGAATGCAATATTACCTGTTTCATTGATAACACCAGCTATCCCAACCAAAATAAGGATACCTGCGAAAAAATGTACGAATGCGTAACGAAAGCCTGCAGATCGTGAAAGTTCAGTTCGTGATTCAAGAATCAAAAAAGTAGAGGCAATTGCCATAACTTCGCAAAAACAAAAAAAGACAATAAGTCACCAGCTAAAACTGCACTTACCCCTGAGCCAGCATAAATTAAAGCCCATGAAATTTCTTTTTTACTCTTTTGATTAATAGAAAAAATCAAGCCGCAAAAAGTCATTAAAAGGAAGACAATTGAGAAAACTCTTGATAAACCATCAATTCGCAGCAACATCAAATCGTAGCCAAAAAGATTTACCGATAAACCAGTTTGATTACTAACAAACAAAGCTGAAATAAAAGCAAAAAGCTGATTGGTAAAGATATATAACGATGAAAAGATTTAGGTGAGAAAAACCTAAAAAACCAAGGACTATAATAAAAAAGCCAGAATGAATTAACATTTAGAATTTTCCTTATTTTTTTCATAATAGTCCTCTGGTTTTTTTACAACCAAACCTAAAATTTTCGAAAAAAGAATCATTAAAATACATGCTATGAAGCCAAACCAGGCACCAAAACCTATCCAACTCTCCACCTCAAAGTGACCTTTAATTGGAAAAATGAGTTGAACTAAGACTAGGAAAACTAATAATACGATTGAACAAACCCAAAGTTTCTTAATATTTTCTTTTTTAAGTATCCAGTGCTGACTCACATTTAAACTCCTAAGTAATTTAAAAAATAGCTTATATGCTCTGCCAAAAAACTAATCAAAAGAATTCCTGTTGCTGTGCAACAAATTGCAAGCAATATAAAAACAGGAGATTCAGAATTTCCCAAATATCTATAGTGATAAAATTCCTTACTTTCTTTCTTTTCTCCATACATTTCATAACCTAATGGCTTTCGTAAAAAAGCATCATAAATTATCGGTAAAAAATAACTGGCATTTAAAATCGTACTTAGTATTAAAATACTCAATACGAAAAAATCTTGAGCATCAACTGCCCCAGTGATAATAAACCATTTCGACAACAAACCTACTGTTGGAGGCAATCCAATCATAGAAAATGCCCCCAAGGCAAAACAAATCATAGTGATCGGCATCTGATAAAAAATTCCTCTCATCTCCTTTATTTCTGTTTTATGAAGAGAGGTATAAATGGACCCCGCTGCAAAAATAATGTTATTTTTCCAAAGGCATGACTGAGCAGATGGAAAATAGCAGCAGCGACAGCTAAAGGGGTCGCTAATGAAGCAGCCATTGTTATGTATGAAAGCTGGCTTACAGTTGAAAAAGCTAATCTTTGCTTTAAATTTGTCGATTTCATTGCTTTATAAGATGCAAAAATTATGGTGAACCCAGCAAGTACGGTTAAAATTGAAACCGCACTAATTCCTTGAAGGTAATCAATTCCAAATATATAAACAATAATTTTTATAATTCCGAATACACCGGCTTTTACGACAGCAACAGCATGAAGGAGAGCTGAGACAGGTGTGGGCGCAACCATTGCTGCAGGCAACCAACTATGAAATGGAAATAATGCCGCTTTTCCAACACCAAAACAGAAAATTAAAAGCAAAATCGTGATTTCTGTATTTGAAAGATCAGTTGGCAAAATGCCGCCTTTAGTAAAGTCTAAAGTATCTGCAAAAGAATAAGTAATACAAATAGCTAATAACAGAAAGCAGATTGAAGTAAACAACAAAATCCCTAAATAAATTTTCCCACCTTGTTTGGCATTACTGGAGCCATTATGAGTAACCAAAGGATAGGTTAAAAAGGTCAGTAACTCGTAAAATAAGAAAAAGTAAACAGATTAGAAGCAAATGCGATACCCATTACAGCAAAAATAGATAAGGATACATAAGCATAAAATCTAGTTTGGTTCTGCTCGCTATTACCTCTTAGATAACCGATTGAATATATCGAATTAACAAACCATAATAATGATGCAATCGATGAAAACTAAACCAATTGGCTCTATATGAAATGACAATCCAACGTTCGGAAATACTTCTATCAATTCAATATTAAAAGAATTTCCTTTTAAAAAGGATGATACCAATGAGAAATTAAAGAAGACTACTACAAGTGATGAAAATATTGAGAAAAATTCTTTCCCAAAAATAAAACGATGAAAGAGAGAAATACAAAGAGCACAGAAAAAAGGGAGCAGAAATTACAATTAAAAATGTTTGAAATGCTATGGAATTCTCTGCTAAAAGAAAAAAATTATTTGGTTCCACTAGTTTCCTAATTTATCAAAAGAGTAATTGTTCCGCAGCAATTTTTGCATAGCCAATCGTAAAAGTAGTGTCAAAACTAACATAAATCATACAAGCTGCAAGCACAAATAATAAAATATATAGCGGTATAATTTGTATTTCATTATCCCTTCGCATTGCACTGTTTACATCTGGTTCCCCAAAATAAATTAACTCAACTATTCTCCAACAATACGCTACAGTTAAGATAGATAGAAGAAGGACAGAAAATGCTAAAATAAAATTGCCGCTACCTATGAGACTGGATATTAAAGTAAACTTTGAAATAAAACCTGGTGTTCCAGGTACACCTATTAAGCTAAAGCAACCAAAAACCAGGAGGCCTGATAAAACAGGATAAACTCTTCCTATACCAGAAAATCTTTTAAAGGCAGTTCCTCCAAGAGCACTTCCCAGAAAACACACAATAGCGAAGATAAACCCTTTTGTAAGACCATGGTTTATAAAATGGGCTAACGAGGCTGTAAGTCCATCGACTGTCGCAACGGAAATGCCAATAAAAATAATTCCAACTTGTGAAATGCTAGAATAAGCAAACAATTTTTTAATATCTGTTTCAAAATATGCTGCAAATGAACCAAAAAAAATACTAATTAATGCTAGGAAGAAAAAAATGTCTTCGATTATTGGTCTTCCGATTAAAGAGTTTACGTTTCCAACATCAAATAACATTCTTATTAGTAAATATAAGGAAACTTTTGTTGAAATTGCTGAAAAAAAACATGTTACCAAAGCTGGCGCATATTTGTAAGATGCTGGCAACCATGCGTGCAAAGGGAAAACAGCAGATTTTATAAGCAATCCTATAATTATGAAGCTCATTGCTGTAAAGTGAGCGGCAGGTTGTTCTAAACTTTCTAACCTATTTGAAATATCAAAAAAATTTAAAGATCCAGTTAAAACAAATAAAATTCCCACACCTAAGACAAAAAAAGTGGCTCCTATAGTTCCCAAGATTAGATATTTGTAGGAGGCTAATAGCGCTCCCTTATCTTTTCCTAGGGCGACAAGAATATACGTGCCCAGAGAAGAGATTTCAATAAATACAAATGCATTAAATGCATCCGCTGTTGCTATAACTCCAGCAAGACCAGCAAAAGTTAGCAAAAACGCTGTATAAAAAAAATAGTGTCGAGAGCTTTTCAAATCCCATCTTAACGAACCTGAGTATAAGAGAGTTAACAATAACCCAATACTGCTAATAAAAAAAAGTAA
Organism: Burkholderiaceae bacterium; assembly: GCA_038147455.1. Taxonomy (GTDB): domain Bacteria; phylum Pseudomonadota; class Gammaproteobacteria; order Burkholderiales; family Burkholderiaceae_A; genus UBA7377. The sequence continues at coordinate 121,713 of JAYQTQ010000001.1, forward strand.
AACTCCATTTAGATGATCGATAGAATATTCAATTCCAACAGGAGCTTCCCATCCTCCGAACGGATAAGTCAATTCATTTTGCGTACTAAGTTGCCCTAAAGTAAAAAATGAGGCAGAACAAGACACAAGCATTACAACAACAGTTAACGACCAACAAAACATACTGTTCTTAATTAATAGACAAAAAGGCGCTAAGGCAAGTGGAAGCACGACTGGGATAATTGGAAGAAAGTCAGTATTCACTAAGCTTCCTTTTTATTCATCAACATCTGAGATCTTATCTTCTTCAATAGTTCCAAACGATTCGTTTATTCTTACAGCAAGGGCTAACCCAAGGGCGAGTGTAGCGACCCCCACAACAATAGCCGTCAAAATTAAAACGTGAGGAAGTGGACTTGAGTATGTGACAAGGTTTGGGTCAAGAACAGGTACTGTTCCTCCGAAAATTTTCCCAGGGGCGACAAAAATTAGATAAGCAGATGTTTGAAAAATACTCAAACCTACGAGTTTTTTTACGAGATTAGGACTTGAGAGAACAATATATAAGCCCGCAGTTATCAGCAAAATAGCCGCTACATAATTTATGAGACCAAAATAATGCATGCTAACGAGAAACAAAACAGTAGAATATTAATAATAAGACACTAAAAACTGTGAGAAATACACCCAACTCAACGAGCAAAATACCTAAATGCTGTCCTGCGACCTGAGTGTCTCCTAAAACAGAGTAATTCAAAAATTCTCCTCCCAGCGCCATGCACAAAAATCCAACTCCTATATACAACAAAACGCCTGTTACAGATATTAATTCAAGCAATCTAGGCGAAACTGTGGATATTAACTTGTCGAATCCAAAAATCAGTGAATATAAAATAAAACCCGCAGAGAAAATTGCGCCAGCCTGAAACCCTCCCCCTGGACCAAAATCACCATGGAATTGAACGTAGAGCGCAAACAAAAGAATTAGTGGGATTAGTTTCTGGGAAACAACCTTTATAATGATTTCACGATTATTTGTCACACTCGTCCTTCTTTAATAAACAGAGAACACCAACACCAGCTGTAAAAATAACAACTACCTCCCCATAGTATCAAAGCCCCGATAACTGGCCAAAATAGCAGTTACTGTATTTATAACCCCCGTTTCATTTAAAGTATTTTCTAAAAAGTAACTAGAGAGATGCTGGTGTATTGGAGTGTCAGCTTCACCGAAGGGAGGCAAGCCGGCTATCCCAATCACCAGAAGAAAAGCTACTCCTAAGGACGTTAATAGTGAAATATAGGAAACTTTTTTAAAACTATCTGCATTATTCCCTACTAACTTTAACGTTGCTAAAAATAAGGTTGTTGTTACTCCAACCCCGACAGCCGCTTCAGTCATAGCAACGTCCAATGCATCCAAACTTACAAAAATCGCCGTTAAAAGCGCACTGTAAACCGAAGACAATACAATTACCTCAATCAGAAATCGAGCCCGCACGAGAGAGATAGTAACAATTGCCAAAGATATCAAAAGAGCACTGTTTATAAACGATTCGATAATTTTTCTCCGTTTGTCTTTTTCTCATGTAATCTCGCGTACATAGCTAATACGTGAGTCGATGTAGGTGCAACAATCATGATTAGTATAAATATAAAGGAAAGTTTAAGAGCTAATAACGATACTCCAGCCAAAATCATCAGGCCTAAAAAAAAACAGAAGAATCCTAGCGTTTCCATCACACTTAAAGCATGCATACGCTGAAAAATATCATTAAATCTTATCAAACCCGATACACCAATAGCCACGAAAAATAATCCAAACGATATTAACAAATAGGCGAAGAAACTAATCATTTACTATACTCTTATCCATCAACTCTTTAGATGATACGTTAATCTTACCGTACCTTAATATCCGCAAAAAACCAATTAGGCCGACTAAGTTTAATAACAAGAAAACTAAAACAATATCTATAAATTCAGGTCTTCCCATAAAAAAGCCAAACGTTAGTATTAGTAGCAATAATAAGTTAACTATTACCCCTGAAACCTGAACTTTTTTTGCGATATCTTTTGTAAAAAGGAGAAAGAATAATGCGATAAAGATACACATCATAAGTAAAATCAGCGAGAAACCTAGCAAGTTATTTCTCCAGATCAGAAACTCTTTTGTCCATCTCGCCAACCTCTAGCTCATTTAAAGAACTGTCACAAAGAGCATGCACTATTAAATAATCTTGATCAACTTCAATAGTCAATGTTCCAGGGGTTAATGTTATAGAGTTCCCATAAATTACGGTTCCTAAAGAAGTCCTCTGAGATGTCTTAATTTTTTTCGCATTAGATTTAAATTTTCTAAATCCCAAAATAGCACCAGAGGTTTTTATTCCAGAAACAAGTATTTCTTTTAGTATCCAGGGCACGTAAAAAATAAAAAATTTTTATACGAAAAACTGCCTTTGTGAGTCAGCGGACATTTTAAGTAAAGCATTTATCGCTGTCACTATCAAAACTGACATAACTCCAAATGATAATGTTAGCGGCTCATAAACCCCTGAGAATATAAGCCACAAAATACCAAAAAGAAAAAAAGAAATATATGGCATCGATACTTTTAAAAACTGTTAATGAATTAGTGGTCGGGGCGAGATGATTCGAACATCCGACCCCTTGCACCCCATGCAAGTGCGCTACCAGGCTGCGCTACGCCCCGACTTTGCACAAGTTTACACCAATTACGTTTCAATTTTTCCATCAAGAACGTCAATAACTAATCTAATTTCCTTCTTCAGACTCTCATAATCACCAGCTGAAATCCCAGCAACATTGATTTTACCAGTTAATTCTTTTGTAATTTTCGGATTCGAAGCCTCAACATCTTTTGTTAGAGGCTTTTCCTTTAAACTCAACTTAGCTCCATATATTGTAAAGCCTTTTTCATATAATAAGAATTTTATTTTGCTTACCAGCAAAACATCATTCGCTTGATAGTACCTACGATTACCTCTCCGTTTGCCCGGTGAGAGCTGAGGAAATTCTGTTTCCCAATATCTAAGGACATGAGGTTTCACATTGCACAGTGAAGCTACCTCCCCAATCGAAAAGTATTTTTTGTTAGGTAGTTCCATTAATAACTAAAGAGCACAAACCATTTGACAGGTGCCAATTCTTCCCGGTCTTGGATGCTGGAATATGAGTAAGAATCAGTTGAAATAATTATTGCATCCTTTCTTTTAATTTTTGACTGGCATGGAACGTGACAACTTTTCTCGCGGTTACCGGAATTTGCTGTCCAGTTTTTGGATTCCTACCGGGTCTCTCAGACTTTTTTACGTACATCGAAATTGCCAAAACCAGTAAGCTTGATTGACTCTTCAGATATCAGCGCACTCCTGAGCTCTTCAAAGAAAAGGTCCACAAACTCCTTTGCTTCTCGCTTGTTTAACCCAACTTTTTTGAATAAGCACTCTGCGAGATCAGCTTTTGTAATGGCCTTGTCTGTAGATAGAAATTCATCCTCTTCAGATTGTTCGATACTCATTTCTAACTCACCATATTTTATTCATCAAAAAAAAGACGCGACTAGTTTTATTAACTAACTTCTGATACTAACACCCTCAACGGCCTCCGCCAATTTCACTATACCTGAGCAAGCAACCTCTAGCTCTGATTCTTCTAAGCGTTTTGTTCGGATTCTGCATTACCACACTAAAAGTAATGCTTTTTTTTCCATCTGGCAAGTCCTCCCCAACATAAACATCAAACGGAGTAAGTTTTTTTACTATACTACAACCTTTTGTTTGTTGAAGATTGGATGTGATCGCTTTCAAAACAGTGGAAATCGGACAAGTTTTATCGATTAAAAATGCTAAATCTCTCCGGACCGCAGGAAACCGTATGATTTCAGTGATATTACTAGTTCTTTCTTGATTTAAGAACTCCAAGCTAACCTCACAAACAATGGTTGAACTAGGGAGTGACAAATCAGCACATAATTGAGGGTGAAGTTCTCCAATATATCCAACAGCTTGATCATTAAAAAAATTCAGTCCAAGAGTTTTTGTTTTTTTCGATGTTAATTTCGGCACAATCATTCCTGAGCGTCCTGGATGAAGAACATCGTTTTCCTGTTCTATTTTTTTTATATTGATAGCGGTAGGGGATACCTCTTCAATGATCATTTTGACATCGTAAAAATCTAATAAATCATTGCTTAAACCCCATTGCTGTTGGTAACGTGGGCCACAAGCAACAATAGAAAGCATTTTTTGTTCGAAAATAGCCTGATTTTGTTTTGGCATTTCTGACGATTGACTAATAAATATATTTCCTATTTCAAATAAACTAACTTTTTCCTGCTGATTCCGATGATTCTCCGCTAAAATCTGCAACATTCCTGGAATCTGACTTGTTCTCATTGTGGAGTTATGGACAGATATTGGATTCAAAACATTGACCGTTTTAACTTTTTTATCATGTTGAAAAAGAAATCGCTCAGCCAATTTTTTTTCTATGAATCCAAATCCAATAATTTCAAAAAAGAAACAGCGGTTAGGTAATCCCTTATGCTGTCAGTATTTATCATTGAAGTATCTGATAAACCAGGTTCTATAACACCAGTCGGAATCGTTGCTGGGATATTATTATAGCCATATATCCTAGCAACCTCTTCTACAAGATCCTCTTCTATTTCTATATCAAATCGATAAAAAGGCACAATAATATCAAAGGTACCACTATTCGAAGAGACATTATTTAACACTTTAAAATTTAATTCCTCGAATATACGGTCAAATTCTTGATTAGTTACATTAATACCTAGCGTTTCATTACACCTTTTTGTGCTGAAGGTAACTCTCTTCTCATTCGGGTCAAAAAAAGTTTCGAAATTCATTTTACCTGGAGTGCCCCCCGCTACCTCAAGGATTAAATTGCAAATAACTTCAAAGTCGGCTTCTAAAGTTTCTGGGTCTACCCCCTTTTCAAATCGGCTCGCAGCTTCACTATTCAAAGAAAATCTTCTAGCCTTGCCTCTGATTAAAGCTGGCAGCCATACTGCAGATTCAACCAAAATATTGGTGGTATCAGCGGTGACCATAGTAGAACTTCCGCCCATTACACCCGCCAAAGCAAGAGGCCCAGTTGAATCAGCAATTACGATAGTGTTTGCTAAGTTTTCTATCTCGTCGCCATTTAGCAACACGAGCTTTTCGGTGGCATGTCCTTCCCTTATCTCAAGGATTTGTTCCTTTTTGCATATTTTGTCCAAATCGAAAATATGACTTGGTCTACCTAGCAAAAACATAAAATAATTTGAAATGTCAACAAGAGGTGAAATGCTTTTCTGTCCGAATTTGTTAAGGTTATTTACAAGCCAGCCGGGACTAGGCCCCTGATTATTAACTCCTGAAATAATAATACTAGCAAACGCATGGCAAACATCAGAGCAAACTCCAGCAATACTGTGACTATCCCCGTCGATCTTTTTCTCAGCCATATTTTCTAGTTTTAAATTTGCCGGATATTTGAAGTTAATAGATTGACTCATCGCGCTTAAATCCCGAGCGATTCCTCGAACTGAAAAGCAATCTGCTCTGTTAGGAGTTGGCTTAATGTTAAAAATTTTATCGTTCTTATTTAACACCTCACTGATTTGGATCCCTGGTTTATCAGCTACATTACTTTCCAAAACGATTATTCCCTCACCATTATCTGAGAATCCTAATTCTTTTTCTGAACAAAGCATACCGTTACTGATAACACCACGAATTTTAGACGACTTAATTTTGAGATCCTTCGGCAAAACAAGCGCCCACCTTTGCGCAAACTACATATAAGCCTTCCGCAACGTTTGGAGCACCACAAATAATTTGTAACTCCTCATCAACCAATACCTTACATATTTTTAGTTTATCTGCATTTGGGTGAGCTTTAACATCAAGAACTTTACCAACAAGAACATTCTTCAGCCATTTGTCTTCCGAGATAACCTCCTCTACTTCAATGCCACCCATGGTTAGGATTTCAGCTAACTCATCAGCCGAAAGTTTCGTCTCTATCCATTCATGAAGAATTTTTCTGAAATTAACATTTAAACTGCTTAAGAAATCTCAAGTCGTTATCGAAAAATAACCTTAAATCTTTAACTCCGTATTTCAACATCGTAAGCCGTTCTAGACCCATCCCAAATGCGAAACCCCGTATCTTTTTTGAATTGAGCCCAAAATTTTTAATCACGTTTGGGTGTACCATCCCCGCACCAGCAACCTCAAGCCATTTGCCTTCCAATGGACCTTCTGAAAATTTTAGATCTATCTCGGCCGAGGGTTCGGTAAATGGAAAATAGGAGGGCCTGAATCGAACCGTTAACTTCGAAGATTCAAAAAATTCTTTTAAAAGTTTACGTATACACCTTTCAAGTTTGAAAAATTAATATTTGGGTCAAGCCAAAGTCCTTCTATCTGATGAAACATCGGAGAATGTGTAGCGTCACTATCTACTCTGTAAGTTTTACCCGGACTTATTACCCGTATTGGAGGCTTATGTTCAATTGAATACCTAACTTGAACTGGGCTTGTATGAGTTCTCAATAAAAGATTTTGACCAAACTCATCTTTATGTTCTACATAGAAAGTATCTTGCATGGAACGAGCAGGATGATCCTTTGGGTTATTCAACGCAGTAAAATTAAACCAATCAGTTTCTATTTCGGGACCCTCAGCTATTTCAAACCCCATTCCATAAAAAATCCCTTGTATTCTTCGTAACGACTGAGTCAGAGGATGGATTGAACCCTTATTTACGCCTCTGCCGGGTAAGCTGATATCAATACTTTGGGATTCAAGCTTTTTGCGGATATTACTATCTAAAATTTGTTTTCGGGTCTTGAACAGAGCATGCTCAATTGACTGTTTAGCTAAATTTAACTCATGCCCAAATATTTTTTTTTCGGCTGACTTGAGGCCCTTTAACCGCTGAAAAAGTAGAGCAAGTTTGCCATTCTTGCCTAGAAAAAGTGACTTGGCATTATCGAGATCATGTAATGAGTTTGCGGATTTAAAATCCGCCTCAGCCTGTGAAACAATTAGCTGCAAATCAGGTTTCAAGATTGTGTGCTGGCTTTTGCTGTTTCTACAAGTTGCGCAAATGCTGATTTATCAGACACAGCGATTTCAGACAATATTTTCCTATCCAGTTCTACACCCGAGTTTTTTAAACCAGAGATAAACCTACTGTACGTTATGCCATTATTCCGACAACCTGCGTTAATTCGAACAATCCAGAGTGCCCTGAAAGTCCTTTTTTTGACACGCCTATCCCTATACGAAAACTGACCGGCCCGGATCACAGCCTGTTTAGCGACCCGATAAACGCTCTTCCTCCGACCCCTAAACCCTTTTGCTTGCGCAAGTATCTTTTTATGTCTTGCTCGGGCAGTAACTCCTCTTTTAACTCTAGGCATTCAAAACCTCCTAATAATCATGACGCATATGGCATCATCGCCTGGGCACTGCGGGCATCACCCGGGGCCATTTCTACCATTCCACGCAATTGCCTCTTATTTTTGTTGTTCTTTTTTGTCAAGATATGACGTTTTGTTGCCCTAGCCCTTTTTATGACACCCTTACCTGTGACTTTAAACCGCTTTGCCGCTGATTTTTTTGTTTTCATTTTTGGCATAACTATACCCTATTATTTAATTGGCTACTTTTTTTTTGGGGCCAAAACCATTACTAACTGCCTACCTTCAAGTTTTGGTACCTGCTCAACAACAGCATCATTTTCCAAATCAGCCCTAATTCTTTCCAACATTTGCATTCCAAACTCTTGATGAGCAATCTCTCTTCCCTTAAACCTCATTGTGACTTTCGCCTTATCACCCTCATTTAAAAACCGAACTATATTTCTAACTTTGACCTGGTAATCATTTTCTTCGGTTCCAGGTCTAAACTTAACTTCTTTAAGTTGTATTGTCCGCTGCTTGAGTTTTGCGTCGTGAGCTTTTTTTTGCCTCTGGTATCGAAATTTTCCAAAATCCATTAACCGGCAAACCGCCGGATTAGCTTGCGGAGCAATTTCAACCAAATCGACTTCTGCCTCATCTGCCAGTTTTAAAGCTTCTCTCAGCGACACAACACCTAACGCCTCATTGTTCAACCCCAGTAACCTAACTGTTGTTGATACTATGTCTCCATTAATTTTATATTCTTTTTCCGTACTTATTTTAAGCTACTTCCCATTCCAATCATTATCATTGTGCATCTTGCTCCAATTCTCGTGTTATGTATTCTAAAAACTCACCTAGCGACTTAGAGACAGACTCCTTACTCCCCCCGCTTCCGCACGGAAACTAAGCTTTGTTCTACTTCATTCTTCCCCACTACAACTATGATGGGAAATTTCATAAGACTAAACTCTCTGATTTTATAGGTTATTTTCTCGTTACGCAAGTCTTCTACTACCCTAATACCTCTCGAAACTAATTCCTTTTTAACTTTTGACGCATATTCATTTTGATCACGCGAAATCGTAGCTATCCCAACCTGATTGGGCGCTAACCATAACGGAAAAGCCCCACCATAATTCTCTATTAATATACCTATAAACCTTTCCAATGAACCTAAAATAGCCCTGTGTAGCATTACCGGAGTTTCCCTCTTGTTATCCTCTGAGACATATTCTGCCCCCAATTGCTTTGGCATATTAAAATCAATTTGAATAGTCCCACATTGCCAAACTCTACCAATGCTGTCTTTGAGAGAGTACTCAATCTTTGGACCGTAAAACGCACCTTCACCGGGAATAATTTCCCAATCAACCTTCGATTGATCAAGTGCATTTTTTAGCGCCTCCTCCGATTTATCCCATATTTCGTCAGACCCTACCCTTTTTTTTGGACGGGTTGATAATTTATAAATTATTTTTTCAAAGCCGAATTTTGAGTAAACCTGCTTTAACTGGCTGGTAAATCGAAAGACTTCCTCCTGAATCTGATTTTCCGTACAAAATATATGACCATCGTCTTGAGTAAAATTTCGAAGACGAAACAAACCATGAAGAGCTCCAGATGGTTCATTTCGATGACATGAGCCAAATTCTCCAAGCCTCAAGGGCAAGTCCTTGTAGCTTCGTAATTTTCCATTAAACACCTGAACGTGGCCTGGACAATTCATAGGCTTGATTGCGTATTCTCGATTTTCTGATGCCGTAAGAAACATATGTTCTTTATAATGTTCCCAATGGCCTGACTTTTCCCAGAGGCTTTTATCTAGCATCATTGGACATCTAACTTCTTGAAATCCGCTTATTTTATATATATCCCGCATATACTGCTCAACGATGTTCCACAAAGCCACACCGTTTGGGTGCCAAAAGACCATCCCAGGAGCAAAATCCCGATAGTGAAATAAGTCTAATGACTTGCCTATCCTTCTGTGGTCTCTTTTTCAGCTTCTTCAAGTCTAAAAAGATAGTCTTGTAATTCGCTTTTGCTTGCCCACGCTGTCCCGTAAACTCTCTGTAACATCTCATTTTTACTATCGCCTCGCCAATACGCCCCAGAAACCTTTAAAAGTTTAAATGCTTTCAATTTTCCTGTTGAAGATACGTGAGGGCCCCTGCATAAGTCCACAAAAGGCCCTTCTCTGTATAGAGTAATATCTTCAGTCTCTGGTATATCCTCTATGATCATAGCTTTATAAAATTCACCTTGCGATTTGAAAAATTCTATAGCCTTGTCCCTGGCCCACACCTCACGAACTACTTTTTCGTTTTTCTTCGCAAGCGAAATCATTTTGTTTTCTATTTTAACTAAATCTTCTGGAGTGAACGGCCTGAGAATATGCGAAATCGTAATAAAAACCGTCTTCTATAACGGGGCCAATCGTAACTTGCATATCAGGAAACAGTGATTTTGCCGCGTAGGCTAACAAATGAGCAGTTGAGTGGCGAATTACTTCTAACCCTTCGGGATCTTTTTCGGTAATTATCTGCAAGGAACAATTACTATCAATTGGAGCATCGAGGTCAACAACTTCATCATTATTCAGTCGTGCACAAATCGCGGATTTTGCAAGGCCTGGACTAATAGACCTGGCAACCTCAAAGGGAGTTGTTGGGGCTTCAAAACTAAGTTTAGAATTATCCGGTAGTAAAATTTCAAACATAACTTTTTAATGGTTGGTAGGCGCGATTGGATTCGAACCAACGACCCCCACCATGTCAAGGTGATGCTCTAACCAACTGAGCTACGCGCCTGTCTCCATAGTTTACCACCGACTGATAAAATTTGCGGGTATATTAGTTAGCATTATTAAAACTTGAATGCTAATCAAGTTTGCATTTTTTATGTTTTATTCATGGTCTGTCAGTTTCCTAATACTACAGATTTTTTCTTCGACGTTCCGAATTTCAGAGTTGACTGATTGAGATTCTTGAAAATAGCAACTCAAAGAAAAATTTATTCCCACTTTTCTCCACTCTCGCATTTCCTGTTTTAAAGTGAATGCTGTCAAAGGATGAAGATCTATCCAGTCCTTGTGCATTTCGAGAACATAAGCCTCGTTGTCGATTTCATAACGTAAGAACATCTCAGGGAGATTTAAATCTACTCTACTTCTAGAAAATATCGCAGCAAGCCTCAAACATATTAAAAGTGCTTTAAATTTTTCATGATTTAATATGTGCGAAATCTTAGGTAATTTTCCTGTATGGCCTAAAATAAGCGACGCCATCACAGTTTGCTCACGTTTTGTAAACCCAGGCATGTCGGAATTCGCAATGATATAAGAAGAGTGTCGATGATAAGCATTATGAGACAAAGTTTGGCCAATCTCTAAAAGAAGAGATGCCCAATGAAGAATTTTTTTCAATTCTTTGTTGTCAGCAGTTGAAAGATCGAATAATTGTCTAAGAAGATTTATTGCTAAGTGGCTAACCCTACTAGCATGCAACCTATCAACCTCATATTGTTCCATCAGATGTTTAACTGTTCGATCTCTTTGGTCAGGCTGCGAACCTCGTCCAGCAACTTCATAAAGTACGCCGGTCCTTAATGCAGCCGTGGAAAACTCCATGTTAGTTATTTTTAACTCATGAAAAATTGCCTTTAGTATTGCGACTCCTGCTGGAAAGGATGACGCTCTATCTACTTTTAGCCCAGGTAAGCAATGATCCTTCAAATTTCCTAATTTGCAGGCCAGATGTATTATTTCATCAAGTGATTCTAAACTTAACTTCGATTCACCTAAACCATTGGCCTTACAAACTTCATTAACAGACTTTATCGTACCACTGCACCCATATGCTATGTCCCAACCAACTTTTCGGAAATTTTTTGTAATAACTTGTATCTCTTTACGAGCCCACAAAACAGCATTATTAAAATTTTCAATGGTTAGTGAGTTAGTTGAAAAAAAATCGAACCTAATCCGTGATGTTCCAACATAAACACTTTCCAATAATTCTGGATCGGGCCCGACACCAACGATAAATTCAGTTGATCCACCACCAATATCAATGACCAGTTTTTTCTCACCATTTGAATCCAAGAGAATTACAGACTCCTTTATAAATAAGCCTTGCCTCTTCTACACCACTGATAACATTGATCGGAAATCCTAAAGCTTTTTCAAATTTTGGCAAAAACACACCAATATTTTTAGCAACCCTGAAGGTATTTGTCCCCACAACTCTAACGCTTTCTGGAGAGAAAGACCTTAGCCTTTCTGAAAAACGCGTTAAACACCGAATTGCTTTAAGCAGGTAAGGTTCAGTCAGCTCCTTATAACAGTCTAATCCGTCGGCAAGTTTTACCTGTTCTTTAACAGAGTCGATTTTTTTTAATATAAAATCACTATCTCGTAAAACAACCCTTGCAACCATAAGGTGGAAGCTGTTTGAACCCAAATCAACTGCAGCAATTAATTTTTCACTTTCAATGGGGTTTGCACGGTTTTCTTTAACAACATACATAATGGTTTTCCTAATTTACAATGAAAGTTTACAACAATTTTTGTAAATTAAGTCATCAAAGTAGATAATGTAGTCTTTTAATTTCTAACTAAGACGTGTCGAAAAAGGGACAATTTATCGAATCAAAATCTAAGTCTAGAGTTCTTCAATCCCCTAGATTGTTAAAAACTGAGCCGCTTCTCCCCCAGAAATCTTCTGGGATATATATCAACAGAGAGTTATCACTAATTTCATTTAATGAGCGAGTACTTTCTTTAGCACAAGACCGGTCTATACCAATCTTGGAGAGGCTCAAATACCTTTGTATAGTTGCAAATAATTTAGATGAGCTTTTTGAAATTCGTGTTGCAGGTCTCAAAGCAAGATCACACGAAGAGCCTGTTGACTCGAAATTACCGGATGGTTTGACTATCGAAGAAACCTTAACAATTTTAGGTAAGCGCACCCAATCGCTCGTCCAACTACAGTACGACATATTGAATCAATCTGTGGTACCGGAATTAAAAAAGGAGGGAATAAATCTTCTAAACTATCACGAATTGAACAACCAGCAGAAAAAGATGGGCTTCGGCATATTTCAAAAATAACGTATTGCCAATTTTAACACCGTTGGGCCTAGACCCTTTGCATCCTTTCCCAAAGGTCTTAAATAAAAGTTTAAATTTTATTATTGAAATGCGAGGCAAAGACTCCTACGGTAGGAAAGGTCGCGTTGGAATTGTTCAAGCACCTAGATTATTGTCAAGAATAATTGAAATCCCGAGAAAGAATAAGGTCACTGAGATAACATTCATTAATCTATCTTCTTTGATTGAAGCTCATGCTACCTCTATTTTTCCCGGTATGGAGATCATAGGAATCTTCCAATTTAGAATTACTCGTAACAGTGATTTATACGTTGATGACGAAGAAGTTACAGATCTTCGACAGGCTCTAAAAGGAGAGCTTTCCCAAAGAAATTACGGTGACGCAGTGCGCATTGAGACACACAAGGCGATATCCAGTTTTTGCATGAACTACCTATTAACAGAATTCAAACTGGGGAAAGAAGATTGTTACCTTGTTAATGGCCCAGTTAATTTAGGTAGGCTCATGACGTTATCAGACTCCGTTGCTAAACCAAACCTAAAATTCAAATTTTTTTCACCAAAATATCCAGAATATCTCAAGGGAGAGAATTATTATTTGATTATCTTAAACGAGAAGATGTCCTCTTACATCATCCCTATGAGTGTTTTGATGTGGTGGCTGAGTTTATAAATAATGCCGCAGAAGATAAAAATGTTGTTGCAATATTCCAAACAATTTATAGAACTGGCAGTACATCAGGCTTGATGCGTTCATTAATAAATGCTGTAAATAAAGGTAAGGAAGTAACAGTGATTCTTGAGTTAATGGCACGTTTTGATGAGGAAACAAATATTAATTGGGCTTCAAAATTGGAGGAAATAGGCGCGCATGTAGTTTTTGGAGTTGTAGGAAATAAGACCCACGCAAAGATGTGTCTTATCGTTAGACAGGAAGGCAAAAAGTTAATCAGATACTGTCATTTAGGAACAGGAAATTACCACCCTAAGACCGCCAAACTTTATACTGACTTTAGCTTATTAACAAGCAACAAATCTATTTCCGCTGAAATTCATGAAATTTTTCAAAGGCTAACAGGTTTAGGAAAAGTAAAGTCTCTACGCCATATATGGCAGTCACCATTTAGGCTTCACAAGAATGTAATACGTGCTATAAAAAACGAAATAATGATAACTAAGGCGGGTGGACAAGGAAAAATTGTAGCAAGAATGAATTCGTTAGTCGAAACACAAGTGATTGATGCTCTTTATGAAGCTAGTAAATGTGGTGTATCAATTGAACTTTTAGTTAGAGGAGTTTGTATGCTTAGACCTGGTGTTTCCGGTCTTTCGGACAATATCATTGTTAAATCTACAGTTGGCCGCTTTTTAGAACATAGTAGAATTTTCTTTTTCAGAAATAATGGAAAAGATGACTTATTCTTATCTAGTGCTGACTGGATGGATAGGAATTTTTTTAGAAGAGTAGAAATAGCATTTCCGATATTGAACGAGAAACTAAAAAAAAGAATATTTGATGAAGGATTGCAGATTCACTTCGCAGAAAATGCAATCAATTGGAAAATGAGTAGTGACGGGTCCTATCAACTACGAAAAAGCTCATCAAATCAAACAATTCTCATGTCAGGATGGGTTGCTGAAAAAATATTCATAACTAGTTTGTCATCCATTTGAGTACAATTGCTTTCGCAAAAACAACACTATAGGAACAACGATAGCAACCATCGTAAGTGACGGTATGGCTGCGAGTCCTAATTCTTCATCTGCTGCGAAAGAATAGGCACTAATTGCCAATGTTTCGATGTCTAAAGGACGTAGTACTAATGTAGCAGGCAACTCTTTTACGATATCAAGAAAGATTAGTGTTCCCGCAATTATGATTGAAGGTTTCAATAAAGGAAGATGGAGCCTAATAAAGGTATTAGCTGGATTTAGCCCTAGAGTGCTAGAGGAGTAATCAATATTTTTCGTTATAGACTTAAAACTCGCATCTAAAGAACTATGTCCTACTGCAAAGTACCTACTTAAATAAGCCACAAGAAGCAAGACCATCGATAAAAAAAATGCAACTCTTTCTCCCATTAAAGCGTATCCTGGCAATATTTTTGTTAGGTAGCCTGAAAGAGTTAATAATGCTAGTGCTGATACTAACCCGGCAACAGCATAATTCGAGGTGAGAATCTGCGCGAAACTATCTACGATCTTATTGTTGCTGTTTCTTATTACATAAACAGTAATAAGACTAGTTATTAAAATAATCATTGTTGCGGTTGTGGCTAAAAATATTGTTGTCGCTAACGATTCAATCAACGAATAGAAATCAGACAACACAAAGGAAGTGAAAGTAAATTCCTCTAATGATCTCTTCAAAAGAAAAATAAATGGCACAAGAAATCCAAACAGACCGCTCATTGATAAGAAAATAAATAATAAGAAACTTTTTATACCCACAACGTAAACGTCATCAGATTTGCTTCTATTTAAGGTTATCCGATAGTATTCAGGTTTTAAAAATCTATCCATTAAGGCAAGAGATATAGCAATCAGGAATATGAATATTGCAAGCAACGAGGTCATCGTCATGTCACCGTAGCCAAGCCAGGCCTTATAAAGACCGGTCGATAATGTCTGAATAGAAAAATAGTAAACTGTTCCAAAGTCAGATAAACACTCCATAGCTACCAACAATGAAGCTGCTAATATAGCAGGCCTAGTAAGCGGAAGTATGATGCTAAAAAAAATAGTTTTAGAGGTTGCGCCCATGGTTTTTGCGGCATCTATAAGTGACAGATAGTTTCCTTGAAATGCCCTTCTGGTAATTAGCACTAAATACGGAGAAAATGACATTGCTAATAAAAAAGAGGCAAAGTAGATGGATCTTATCTCCGGCCAAATTTGTTTTGTATCTCTAACATCATTGAAAAATCCGAGATATACCAGATATTCGCTTATTAAGTTAGCGACCCAACCGGAGTAATCAAGAGCATCCGTGTAAGCGTATGCAAGTATATAAGCTGGCATTGCCATTGGCAAAATAACAAGAATCTCTATTAGCCGCTTACCTCTAAAACTATAAAAAGCTAAACACCATGCAACGGGAATACTGTAGGATACAGACAAAAGTGCTGTGCCAACACAGAGAATCAGAGTGTTTTTTAGGTATATCAATAACTGCGAAACTGCAAGGTCTGTTTGAAGACTTAACAAAATATCTTCAACTGAAGACAATGCAATTGTAAATATTCCAATAGTAGGAGCTGATATTAAAAGTCCTAATAGCACAAAGCTAGTGGTTGCAAAAGAATGTTTGCGTCTGGTAGCATTCAACTCTATTCCCTGAATTTCATAGAAAAAATATAGCTTGATTATAGTTTATACATGAGAAACACGCTTAAACTTGAGAAAATATCTTCGGCTACCTTGATAAAAAGGATTCATCTGTTAATCCTGTCCTGGATAACTTTGATTTGACCCTAAAAACGGGAGAAATTGGGATCATACTTGGTCCATCCTGGAGGTGGAAAGACAACAATTTTAAGAGCTATTGCAGGATTTTTAGATCCAACTAGGGGGAGAATTTGTATAGGGGGCTGCGATGTCTTTAATTCCCAAAAAAAATTCGACTATATACCCTCAGAGCAACGGAATGTGGGAATGGTCTTTCAAGATTTTGCCCTTTTTCCGCATCTAAACGTTAAGGAAAACATAATGTTTGCGTTGACGAAAGGTAAATTACGCTATGTTACCAACGAAAATGTAAATCGAGTAGAAGAAATGCTATCACTTACCGGTATGACACATTTTGCAGAAAGTAGTATACAGAATTTATCCGGCGGTCAAAAACAACGCGTTGCATTAGCACGTGCGTTAGCACCATCCCCAAAACTTATTTTGTTTGATGAACCGTTTTCTAATTTAGATCCTGCTTTAAGACAAGTACTTGTTAAAGATGTCAGAGAGATGCTAAAAACAACAAACACCACAGCCTTGTTTGTCACTCATGATCAATTGGAGGCATTTAGCCTTGGTGATAAAGTTGGAATTTTAAAAGATGGACAATTACAACAGTGGGATTCACCATACCTCATCTACCATGAACCAAAAAATATAGATATTGCAAAATTCATTGGGCAGGGAGCGCTAATTAATGGCTGTCAAAATGGAGACATCGTAACTACAGCTTTGGGAAAGTTTACATTGAAAAATAATTTTATCTCCACCCGGAAATTTTTTGAAAAACAAGTCAAAGTTTTAATTAGACCAGATGATATCATCCACGATGATGAGAGTGATATGTCTGCCACGGTTGTGAGGAAAATATTTCGAGGAGCTGACTTTCTTTACACTCTAAAGCTTTCAACTGAGGAGGAGGTTTTGTCATTTGTTCCTAGCCATCATGACCATCCACTTCACCAACCGATTGGGATAAGACTTGAGGTTGATCATGTTGTAACATTCGATTCAACTGAACCAAGTTTTACTTTTTAACTAATACAATCAAAAATAAGTCTTTGGGGCCCATTGAAAATATAAAAATGTTTTCCAGAACATCTTCCTAATAATGTCATATCAACGTTTCTCGCCATTTCTACACCCATCTGAGTGACTCCTGAGCGAGATAGCAAAACAGGAATATGCATTTGCGCCCCTTTAATAACCATTTCTGATGTTAGTCTACCGGTCGTATAGAATACAAGATCTCTTCCATCTAGCTGGTTCTCCCACATTTTACCTGCTACAGCATCAACAGCGTTATGTCGTCCAACATCTTCACAGTAGAAAAGCATTTTTGGACCCTTAAACAAAGCGCACCCATGTACGGATCCAGCCTGCTTATAAATTGAGCTGAAACGTCTTACCTCATCAATAATCGTCAACAGTACTGACTGTTTGATTTTGAGACTAGAATCTAACTTAAACTTTCCTATATCTTCCGTCAAATTGCCAAACATTGTACCTTGTCCCACCCACTAGTAATAGTTACTTTTTCCGTTAGCCTATCAACATTAGAAGCTGAGCCTTTTAGTTTAATGGCAGCAGCACTTACATCCCAATCTATTTGAATAGACTCTATATCATCTAATGAGCTTACTAATTGTTGATTCCTGAGATAACCAATTATCAAGGACTTTGTATTCATACCTAAAGTCATCACTGTCAGTAGCTCTTTATTGTTGAGGTACAAAGTAATTGGTCTTTCAGCCGGAATATATAATTGCTTTTTCCGGTTTTTCTCATCGATAACCTCAACTTCATAAGTAATTTCTTGATCTTTCAATGACTAACCTCGTCATAACCTCTAAGTTGGTAAACAATCAGAATATCTGTATAAACTGGGATCCAAATCTTGAAAAACGTATGTAAATTAGTTCTTTTCATTTTTTAAATCATCTAATGTATTTAAGTTTTCAAACTGTTTCTCATTATCAAAAAAACTTCACAAAAGTTCTCTGCATCAGTCCAATGTTTGATTTTTCTTCCTCCATTGTTTAAATAACTGGCTAAACTGTTTTTTAATTCTGTACGTAATAACATCACTGTTGGATGAAATAACTTCTTCTCATTGTTCAATTTAGTGTATGGAATGGCTCCGTTGCAATTCTTTTCATCTACAGAATTAATCAGGTTAGAAGTCAAATTACCTGGCAAGAAGGGCGTATCACACGGAATACTAATTAAGTATTCCGTTTTACAATTTAACAAACCCGTATATATACCGGCAAGAGGACCCAATCCCCCGGTCATCTCATCCTTAATGACTTTGTAACCAAATTGCTGATATTGCGAGATACTGCGGTTAGCACTGATTATAATCTCGCTAACGTGTTGAATCACAGCATTGATTGCATAGCTAATTAATGGGTTATTATTGAATGGAACCAACCCTTTATCTAACCCTCCCATTCTACTTCCATGACCACCTGCTAAAATTATAGCTGTGAGATTACTGTACATTTAGTGGTTGTTCGTTATTGCATCAAGATTTGATCATTTTTTTAAACACTTGAGCTACCTTGCTTGAATCTTCAGATACTAGCAGTCGCATTAACACAACTTTATCATCATACGAACTTGAATTGTCCAGCATACTAACATCAATTTTGGGTTTCTTCGGTTTAAGCTTAGCTTTCATATCAGCCAAAGACTGTCCATCCTCTAAAACTACTTCTCCATCAGGCAGCGGTTTCTCAGTTTCTTGAGGAATTTCTTCAACCACTTTTTAGGCGCATCTATGCGGCCATCCGGATAAATAATAGTTCCATCAGCCTTGATTAATTTACCGTCGGGATAGCGAATACTCCCATCCGGGTATTCGATTCGACCATCGGGATGAACAATAGCTCCATCTGGCCTCTTAACAGGACCACTACTCGCAGACGGTAGAGCCCTTCCAGTCTCGTCAAACTCCATAACCTTACCGTCAGGCTGCGGACCACCAATACCCGGTGGAGGTCCAACTACAATTGCGGGTGCTTTGACTCTTTTAGCACGATCAGCAATCATTTTTTTTCTTAATTCATCAGCATTAACTTTTAAAGGCTTTCTTTCCTTTCTTGGCTGGGGAAATAAGCTCAATACTTTTGATCGAAGGTAAATTAAGGCAAAGCCGAGAACAATCATACCCATGAAACCCGCAAAATCAGGAGCTAAAAAAACATCTGGATATTGCAAAGCAAGAGCAAAATACCCCGTCATGACAAGGTAGAATGCAAAATTAAAAATTAACCGATAAATTTGATGCTTAAACAGGTACACCTTAAACCCCAGTTGGTCTCAACCCTTCAGAGTCTTCCGTGGCGTTCTCATTCGTCCCGTTTTCATTTTTTTCACCACTTTCAACCCCACTATTATTCTTTGATTTTATACTATTTTCAATTTGCTGTATTCGATCACAGTCTCGAAGAACATCTACTTGCAATCCAGAAGCAACCATTCCAGCCTGTGCAGCACAAACCGATTTTAGCCTCTCTGTCCACTGATTCATTTCTAAAGCTTTTTCAAATGCTTTAGCAGTTTCAGGATCTTCTTTACCTTTAACCAGTAGTCTCAATGCTCCAATAGCTAAATACCGCTCAGGGCTTTCATTCTTTGCATTTTTTGCTGCATTTTCAACATCTGATAGAGCTAATCCATTTGATAAAGCAGATTTAACCGCTTCTAACTCCTTTTCTTTAGCGATCAATTGCTCTAAACGGACAGGGCTTAACCCTGAATCGGAAGGAGGTCGTTTAACAGAACTGTTAGAAAGTTTTGCCAATTGTGCCTCAAGTTCGTTAATCTCACTCATCTGAAGGTAAATGAAAGTGCCAGACCCGACCACCGCGGCGCCCAGAAGAATTTCAATAGTTAAACGTATCCAGTTTTTCATAATTTTTATATCGACAAAATGTTCAGGCCCTTGAATTTACAAGGTAATTTATTGGGTTTTTAAGTAAAACGAGTAAGACCTTAAACTTAGATTATACAACCGGCAGTTTCTTACCCAATAATTAAAAAAACTGACTTGATCGGAAAAAAATTGCCTAATTGAGGACGAATCTGAGCTTAATCCAATATCTCACATTATGGTAAACCTACATCCATCTTTCAGCAAAAACTACACCAAAACGTATAGTTTTTAACTCAATTTATTATCACCATTAACAAATTGGTTAACTTGCAAAAATTTGTATAAAACGATGGCTACAGAGTTACTTAAATTTAAACTCCTGCTTTCCTTCACCATGGGAATTCTTAACAAATGTTTTTCGTAAAACATTTTTTTTTGTTTCCTGACAACCCCTTACTCTCAGAACCAAAAATAACCAAGCCTCCTTTTCAAGTTTTTTATCTCGAAGGCTGATCTTTTAGTCTTAGTAGTAAATGCATAGCATTGGTCTAATATTAGGACTTTCTTTTTCCAAAATTCATTCCAATCTACGTATTTTCGTAATGAACAGAATTCCTTGTAATCCAATCCCGCCCGAATCATTTCACGGTTGTCTAAAAAAAACCCCAAAGGGCCAATCAAATGTAATTCGGTACCGGTATTTGCACATAATCTGATAATGTTTCCAGTATTTCCTGGGATTTCAGGTTCAACCATTACAATCTTAATACAAGCCACTATTCTTCCCATCGTTCTTTAAAGGTTAAGATAAGCTTGCTGCGGGGAGACAGCGCAACTAATTCCATTTATCAGCGAAATAATTTCCACACCTGTTTGTTTTACAGACTCTAAATTGTTAAGGTTAATCCCTCCAATAGCCACAAGAGGTTTTGGCAATACTCTGACCCAATAACTCAGATTTCTTATGCCCTGTGGCAACCAAGGCATTTTCTTTACACGAGTTTGAAAAATGGGTCCGCAAGCAATATAACTGGGAGAGAACTGTAATGCACAGCCTCACCTCCCAGAAACTATGAGTAGATATGCCAAGTCTCAATCCACTTGATCGAAGCTTGATAGATCCGCATTTTTAATATCCTCCTGTCCCAGATGAACTCCGAATGCCCCGCTTTCTATCGCAGCTTCCCAATAATCATTGATTATCAGTTTTGCGAAAGAGTATTTTTTAGAAAGTTCAACAGCTTTCTTAACTAAGAGCAAAAATATCAGTTTGTGATTTGTCTTTTACTCTAAATTGAATTAACGAAGCTCCAGTATCGAAAAGCTTTTTTAGATGTTCGAGGTTATCGACAATAGGATAAACTATCCGTCCAGAACAATTCAAAGGTCGAAAAGCTTTATCACAATTATAAAACTTCGAAGTATCTTTTCTAGCCTCTAAAATACCTTTCCTAAAAGATGACGAGGTTGGAAAATAGTCGGACCTTAAAACAGATTCTTCTTGACTCAAGCCATTTTTTTTTCCTCTGGCAATCATCGTACTAATAATAGAAGAGTCTTCTTCAATAAATCCTTTTTTTTGAGACCACAAAAAACCTTTTTTTAAGTCATTAAAATTGAGTTCCTCCTCAGCTTGAATTATTCCACGGAAAAACTGCCAGTCAGCAATAAGAGTAAATCTTTCTTCAACTTCTTTCTTTTTCCTCAACGTAGAATTTCCCTCGTTTTGTTTGCGCAATAATTTTCATTAGTACCAAGAATAATCTATTCAAATATATTGGTGCTTATGTCAGTTGTAGCTGTTGCCATAGATTGAGGCAGAATTAAACCAGCTTCGAATCCTTTCCGACCAGCGTTTACCGCATGAGAAAACGCTGTTGCCATTTTTACCGGATCACTTGATTGCGAAACAGCAGAATTTAGTAAAACCGCGTCATACCCAATCTCCATTGCTTGACATGCATGAGACGGCTTTCCAATACCTGCATCAATAACCATAGTTATTTTTGGAAATTTTTCCCGTAAGCGTTTCAATGACTCAATATTTAATAAACCTTGACCAGACCCAATTGGAGATCCCCATGGCATCAGCACTTTGCATCCCTCGCCAACTAATGCCTCTGCCACAACAATGTCTTCAGTACAGAATGGGAAGACATTGATCCCTTTTTTAATAAGAGTTTTAGTGGCAGCCACTAACTCAAATGGATCAGGTTGGAGACTGTAATCATCTCCAACAACTTCCAACTTAATTCGATTTGTTTCAAACAATTCGCAAGCTATCTCAGCTACTTTAACAGCTTCCCTTGCAGTTTTACATCCAGCTGTATTCGGTAATATGGTAACACCAGAGCTCAATATTTCGTCAAACCATAAACGACCATGATTCGACGAATTTCCTACTATTCGCTTTACCCCCATAGTTACTAGAGCAGCACCTGATTGCTTCAATGCTCTTTTTAATTCATCTGGCGAACTATATCCGGATGAACCGAGAAACAATCGACTAGGCAACTTTAACTCACCTATTTCAAAATAATCCACCACCAATTAACCCTTTAAACTTTTATCCGCCCGTAATTGGACCAAAAATATTAATCTGATCCTTTTCTTTAAGTACTTTATCTTTTCTTTTGTCTTTTAAAATTAAATCTGCATTTACCGAGGTAGCTAAATTTCTGGTGTCTATTTTTTGATGTTTTAAGAAATCATCGAGAGTAGTTTTCTCATCTACACTGAACATTTTATCGCCAAATTTTATATTTATTTTTTTCATTAGGAAAAAGCAGATTCGGAGAGTGGAATATTTAGGCTTGAAAATACTTCTAGTAATAAAGCAGGAGCAACAAGCCAGCCATGCCTAAACAAACCATTAACGTGCACTAAATTTTCCTTGATCTGAAAAAAAGGTTGGTTATTAAAAGAGGCAGGTCTCAAATTTACGTCCGTTGACAATATTCTGGCTTCACTTAACTCTGGAAAGACATACTGGGCAACAGTTAACAAATCCAAAGCGCTCTGCAATGATATGGGAGATACGTCCTGCGATTCAATCTCAGTGGACCCTACCAATATTCGCCGATTTTCATGCGGGACGATATAGATTTTGAATCGTGGATGTAAAAAACGAACCGGATGACTAAGGCAAAAATTGGACGGTGGGTCTAGTAATAACACTTCTCCTCTCACCCCCCTAATTCCAACATCAGTTGCTCCAACACCTCGCACATCGAAGACGAAGTCATAATTAGTAAACGTTTTTTCTGTTTTTATCCATCCCGGACCAAATTCTTCTACCGGTGTGTTAAAGTGCCAAACTGATTTTTTTGAAAGCTTTTTAGTTGCGATAACTAATGCATTTAAAGCCCGTAAAGGTTGTATCTGACCTTCATCTGGAACAATCCAACAAGTAAGTTTCTCAGATAGGTTTGGCTCCATTGTATTTTTTTCACCCCTAGATAACGGCAATCCTTTGAATCCTATTTTGTTAAAAAAACGAACAGCATTATCTACCTCTGCAGGGGAAGAGACAAAAAGATTCCCTTTTAAAAGAACGCCTAAACCCTCATCAATAATTTTCTTTATTTTCCTATCAAGACAACTCCATAAGTTTAAGGACCTTGTTCCAAGTTCAAAAATAACATTCCCACCAGAATCTTTTTCAGAAATTGGACTAAGTAGTCCCGCAGAAGTGAAAGCGGCTGCCCTCAAAATAGATAAATCTGGATTTTCAGGCGTCTTTTCATAAACTTCTACCGCATACCCAGATTCGGTTAGGATAAATGCTGCCAACCTACCCAGAAGGCCTCCACCCACAATCCCAATTCTCTTCATGCCAATCTCAATAGATTTTCAAACCTGCTTGCTTGAACTCAATAGCTTTCTCTCTCATCCCTAACTCTAGGGCTCTATCTAGATTTACGTCTTTCGTCTTTGCAAATTCTCTTACCTCTTGTGTGATCTTCATACTACAAAAATTTGGACCACACATGGAACAAAAATGAGCCTTTTTCATACTGTCTTTTGGTAAAGTTTCGTCATGGAAAGCCTGCGCAGTCGATGGATCAAGACTTAATGCGAACTGGTCCCTCCAACGAAAATCAAATCTTGCTTTCGACAATGCGTTATCTCTCAACTGAGCGTATGGATGTCCTTTAGCAAGGTCTGCAGCATGCGCAGCGATTTTATAGGTCACAATGCCAGTTTTTACATCCTCCCTGTTTGGTAAACCAAGATGCTCTTTGGGAGTCACGTAGCATAACATCGCCGTGCCATACCAGCCAATTTGAGCAGCACCAATGGCTGATGTTATGTGATCATAACCAGGAGCGATATCTGTTGTAAGCGGGCCCAATGTATAGAAAGGGTGCTTCATTACAGTGATCGATCTGCAAGTCCATGTTCTCTTTTATCATCTGCATAGGAACGTGGCCTGGACCCTCAACCATAACTTGCACATCATGATTCCAAGCTACTTTGGTAAGCTCTCCAAGAGTCTTAAGTTCTGAAAATTGGGCATCGTCATTTGCATCCCAAATGCTACCAGGTCGCAAACCATCGCCCAAACTAAAGGAAACATCATAGGATTTCATAATCTCACAAATATCTTCAAAGTGCTCATAAAGAAAATTTTCTTTGTGATGAGCTAAACACCACATGGCCATTATGCTTCCACCTCTACTCACAATGCCTGTCATTCTTTCTGCCGTTTTCGGAATGAAAGATAATCTTACCCCAGCATGAATCGTAAAATAATCTACGCCCTGTTCAGCTTGTTCAATTAAGGTATCTTTAAACAACTCCCAACTCAGTTTTTCTGCCTTGCCGTCAACTTTTTCTAGTGCCTGATAAATGGGAACGGTCCCAACAGGGACTGGGCTATTCCTGATAATCCACTCTCGCGTTTCATGGATTCTCTTTCCCGTAGAAAGATCCATTATTGTATCTGCTCCACAACTTACAGCCCAAATCATTTTATCAACTCTTCATTTATACTGCTACTAACGGCACTGTTGCCAATATTTGCATTTACCTTAACTAAAAAATTCCTACCAATTATCATAGGCTCTGATTCAGGATGATTGATATTCGATGGAATTATTGCTCTGCCTTTAGCTAATTCACTGCGAACAAATTCTGGGGTAACCTCAAGAGGAATTTCGGCTCCATAACTCTCTCCGTTATGAAATTTAGCAAACTTTTCATATTTTCTCTTCAATACAGAATAAACTTTTTGGTTACTTTCAAATAGTTCGTTTCGTTTTAAATTTTCTCTAATTGCCACATATTCCATTTCAGGCGTTACTATTCCCAACCTTGCGTAATGCAATTGCGTCACATTTTTCCCGACAACTGCTTTTCTCTGCAAAGGTTTCTTTGAGAATATTGAATTGCCATCCCCTCCTTCAAGTTTTTTTCTGCCAAATTCGCTGAAGGTGTGTTGAGCTCCCTTGTATCTTCCCTTTCCTTAATCCATTTTCCTCTTGTTGACTGAATACCTTTATGTACATCAACTCTATTTCTAAAATGTGTTCCTAACTTTTTGTCGCCAAACGGGCCGCTTGTGTCATAAACAAAAATTGGAGGGATTCTCATGCTCCCCTTCTTCTCCTTTTGTATTCTCTTGAATTACTTTCCTAAAAGGAACTTTAATATCATCTCGGCTACCACACTCATAAACTCGCTCACTTGATGAGAACATTTTCTCTATAGCCATGACTTTCTCTTTCTCTAGAATGGTTTTCCTGCTCTTTCATAACTTCCCCTTTAGGTGATACTTAAAAAGATAATCCGGTACAAACTGATCAATAGGGCCGCTGCCGTTACCAAACTTAACCTCTCTAGCTAAAAGAATACTCTGAAACACGAATTCCTGCGCTTTTTTAACTGCATCTCGTAGGGTTTTATTTCTACAAAGTTCAACACTAATAGCTGTAGACAAGGTACACCCAGTCCCATGAGAGTTGTTGGTATTTATTCTACTTTGCTCAAATATATCCAAAGACCCGTCAAATAACAATGCATCGAAATGCATTAGTTCCTCATTTATAGATTTACTCATGGCTGA
Source organism: Burkholderiaceae bacterium (assembly GCA_038147455.1). Classification (GTDB taxonomy): domain Bacteria; phylum Pseudomonadota; class Gammaproteobacteria; order Burkholderiales; family Burkholderiaceae_A; genus UBA7377. The sequence goes on from JAYQTQ010000001.1 coordinate 147,652, forward strand.
TGATGGAAGATGTCCACCTTTGACAAGAAAGGGCGGGAAGTTTAGGTTAAGAAAAAACGCTGAAACAGCCATATATATATCTTCAACGTGTTTTCTTGATTTGCTATTTTCTAAATCATTTGCAAATTTATCCCTGCCTAAAAAGCCTCAACAGCTTACACAGTTCTAAAAAATTTGGTGTCACTAATGAACACATGGGAAATACTTTTTCACACAAAAAGTTCACGGTTTCTTCACATGCCAACGGAGTGCCGCTAGATGATGAAATTATCGGATCAAGCACTACAAATTTGGGTTTGAACTTCTCCAAATTAACAACAACTGATGCCGCAGATTCCGAATACAATACTCCAACCTTCACTGCAGAAACGTCAAAGTCTTCGAATAGAGACTCTATCTGTTTTATAACAAACTTTTCTGGTAACGGAAATACGTCTTTAATCCCAGTTGTGTTTTGAGCAGTTACGCAGGTTATCACAGCAACACCATGAGCTCCAAGAACTCTTGCTGTATTAACATCCGCGACAACCCCAGCACCGCAACTACTATCGAAACCTGCGATTGAAAGTATAGTTGGTTTTTTGCTCATATTAGTTCGCTACGCCCAGAGAAACCCTTACGTTAGCATAATACGACTCAGATCCTAAGCGATTGTCAAAATCCGATAAACGAACGGGAAGAACAATGTAACTAAATTAAAATACCCATGTTTAGAAAAAATCAATTCTCAAATTTATAAAAAGTTTGATTAAGATATTTCGAAACGTCAATGATCTCCTCTTCAAACCAGGCTAACCCATTATTAGTTGCACAGAACTCAACCATCGAATATAAAGCTTTCGAAGATTTAATTTTCCTCAAATCTTCATCGTAGATATCGTCACCTTTCCCATTAGGAAACATGGAATCGTGACAGCTGCGACAATTTTCACCATGTAAAACATTTCCGTTTTTTTTGTTTCCTCCATCAAAGGGACCAGCTAAGCTAACGGAACTTATACTCAAGAGAAGAACTGCCTGTAAAATATACCAGCCCAGTATAAAACGATCTAAAACACGATTAATTGATACAATCATCACAGTCCCCTCAAATCAAAAATTTACAATCAGCCATCGCATTTGGAATGCGGTTAACCATCTACCTGTCAAGAAATTTTGATGCAAAAATCGTTATGCAGAATATTGCACTGTCAAGCCTTTACCAAATCTTCATCAACCCTTTTACACCCCGACTATCAACCCATGAGACTTTAACAGTATCACCAGCTTTTCCTGAAAAGTTACATCTAAAATACGGGTTTTTTGATACAAGCGGGCCTATATACCCCACAAGAACGGATTCGTTGTTTATGAAAACACGAAACTCTTTGATGAACCAGGCTGGTACTGTTTCTCCGGTCTTTTCGTCTTTTCTAAAACCTGATTCCATTTCGTGACGCATGAGCATCCGAAAATCTACAATGCCATCAACAGCCTTAGCTCGAATTTTTGTTGGCTTAGTCATATCTCAGCTACCACATCCACCTAAGACTACTTTGATATTCCTAGTATTCATAAAATATTTATCACCTGCCTTGACTACAGCAACTAAGTCGGAAGTTTCCGCCATCTTAATTTTCGTTCCCAACTTCAGCTTTTCTGATTTCTTTATCTCGAAATAACCTGCAAGCACTCCTGGGTTTTTTTCAACAAGGAATGCAACAGCATCTATATTAGGAATAGAACTTTCGACACCTACCCCGACATAAGCGCCATTCTCCGCCGTGTCTGGTGCCTGTATTTCAACCCTTTGATCCAGTATTGGTTCGCCAACTCCCAACGCCGCAAAAGTTTCTTTAACAGTCTTTCCATTCTCAAACCAACTCTGCTGCCAGGATTTCTCATTCCCAATGGCAAAACCCACCTGCAGGAAAAAGCCGAACCCTAAAAGGGTTAACACTGTCGTACTGTCAATCAAAATACTCTTTCTATTCTTTTTCACAAAGACCTCGCTTGACCCTTATGGTGCTGGGACTAGAATAAAAATTTTAGTTCACAACAGATTTTAATTGACCCTTTAAGTATTTTTCTGACATTAAATCCAAAGAAATAACTTTGATTTTCGGTGCCTGCCCAGCTGTACCAAAAGCTTCTAATCTTGCTTTACATATATTGTAGGCAGCTTCCCTGGCAACTTTCAAATATCCTCTCGGATCAAATTCGGCAGATTTTTCAAACAAGAACTTCCGTATTGCTCCGGTCATTGCAAGCCTTATGTCTGTATCAATATTTATTTTTCTAACTCCGTTTTTTATCCCTTCCACAATTTCCTCAACGGGCACACCATATGTCTCTTTAATGTTGCCACCAAATTCTCTAATAAGTTTTAATAATTCTTGCGGAACACTAGATGAACCATGCATAACTAAGTGCGTATTTGGAATTCGTTGATTAATCTGACGTATCCTATCAATTGCAAGAATATCACCCGTGGGTGGTCTAGAAAACTTATACGCTCCATGACTGGTTCCAATAGCAATTGCAAGAGCATCCACATTAGTGGCTTTAACAAAATTAGCAGCTTCCTCCGGATCAGTTAGCAACTGCTTTTCATTCAAAATACCTTCTGCTCCAACTCCATCCTCCTCACCAGCCTCTCCGGTTTCGAGCGAACCTAGGCAACCTAGTTCACCCTCAACCGAGACGCCTACAGGATGTGCTAATTCGACAACTTTTCTGGTCATTTCTACATTGTAATCATAGGACGCAGGTGTCTTCCCATCTTCTTGTAAAGAGCCATCCATCATCACACTACTGAAACCACTACGTATTGACTTCATACAAACATCTGGAGACACTCCGTGGTCCTGATGCATACAAACCGGAATATCAGGGAATTGCTCAATAGCAGCTTCAATAAGTTTTCTCAAAAACGGCTCTCCGGCGTATTTTCTTGCGCCAGCACTTGCTTGCAATATTACTGGACTAGAGCAATCACTTGCGGCCTGCATAATAGCCTGAATTTGCTCCAAATTATTAACATTGAATGCCGGCACACCGTAATCATTTTCTGCAGCATGGTCCAGCAGCTGTCGTAATGCAATTAGTGCCATAAGATTTCCCAGGAAGTTTTAAATAAAATTACTTAAATGATACTGCAAATTTAGCTCTTCTTGCTATCCATCATTCTCAAAACCATCGGTGTAAAAATTAGCTGCATAGCCAGACCCATCTTACCACCTGGAACAGCAAGTACGTTAGGTCGTGTCATCGATGAACCAGATAACATCGAAAGGAGATAAGGAAAATCGATGCCCTTTGGATCAGAAAAGCGGATAATAACTATGGACTCATCAGCGGAAGGAATATCTCTAGCAACAAATGGGTTTGATGTATCAACCAAAGGCACTCGTTGAAAATTTACGTGAGTCCTCGAAAATTGAGGAATTATATGATTGACGTAGTCCGGCATTCTCCTCAAAATAGTATCGACAATAGCATCCTGAGAGTAACCCCTGTAATCTTATCTCTATGAAGCTTTTGAATCCACTCCAGGTTGATAATTGGTACTACGCCTACAAGCAAGTCAACATGTTTTGCTATATCGATATCACTATGAGCATATCCACCATGTAAACCTTCATAAAACAAAAGGTCTGTATCATCCGTTATCTCTTCCCACGGAGTAAATGTACCCTCTGCTTGCTTATAAAAGGCAGCTTCATCAGAGTTGTGTAAATAGCGCCTAAATTTACCAGTACCTGTTTTAGCATAGCTTTGGAAAAGACTTTCAAGTTCGTCTAGAAGGTTAGCCGCAGGTCCGAAATGACTAAAGTTTTTGTTACCTCTTTTTTCAGCAGCCCGCATGGCCTGATTCATCTCGTCCCTAGTAAATCTATGAAAAGAATCACCATGTATTATTTGAACCCTAATTTTTTCCCTTCTAAATATGTGCCTAAAACTGTGCAATACAGTTGATGTGCCAGCGCCAGAGGAGCCTGTAATTGCAACTATCGGATGCTTCTTTGACATTACTTACGGTCCACGAAAAGTGAACGCTCTCTAAACAGAGGCGAGTCAAACTCTAATTCTCCAGAGTCAAATTTTTCATAGTATCCGATTATTCTCTCAACCTCAGCTGCAGCACCCATAATAACCGGAGTCCTTTGATGATAATTCTCGGGAAGAATTTCTAATATTCTTTCTCTTCCTGTCGAGGCTTTCCCACCTGCCCTTTCGATGAGCAGTGCCATAGGATTAGCCTCATACATTAATCGTAACCTGCCAGCCTTCTGAGGTAATTTATTATCTTTTGGGTACATAAAAATGCCCCCTCGCATTAAAATTCTATGAATATCGGCTACCATGCTTCCACACCATCGCATATTAAAGTTCTTTTCCCTTTGTCCTTCCGCGCCTTCATTACACTCCTTAATATACTTTTGCACGGGTGGTTCCCAAAATCTGTGATTACTCGAATTGATAGCATATTCAGACGAGTCCCGAGTGATTCGCAAGTTTGGATGAGTAAGTAAAAACTCATTTGAATTTTCATCTAACGTAAACGCATTAACTCCATTGCCAACTGTCATGACAAGCATAGTAGAGGGGCCGTATGTACTGTAACCAGCAGCAATCTGTTCGAAGCCCGGGCTTAACAAATCGAATTCATTTTCTGAGCTTCTGTTTGTTTTATATACTGAAAAAATTGACCCAACTATTCCATTCACATCTATGTTTGAAGAACCATCCAACGGGTCAAAAATAACATATCCTTCCTCACGATTTTCGTCTACAAGTATTGGAAATTCATTTTCTTCTGAGACCAAAGCAATGATTGAATCAATTTTTGATAAAGACTCGATAAAAATTTCATTAGACCTTACATCAAGTTTTTTTTGAACTTCTCCTTGTATATTTTGCGTGTCCATGTTTCCCAAATGCCCACCTATGGCTCCTTGGTGAATTACCTTAGCGATATCGGCAATGCAGCTAGCCAATGCGGTGAGGACCACTTTTAAATCCATGGAGTTTGAAGTATTCGCAACTTCATTTTTATAAAACGGAAAATTTTTCCAAACACACCTCTTTCAAAAAGTTCTAATTATTTAAGCCATTAATCAACATGCAAAATATTCGCTATTTATGTATACTCATGACTATTATTCCGTATGAAAGACGATCTATGCAACTTTATTGGTTAAGCGATACCATAGGAGTGTCTGATCAGATATCCCCAGAAGACGTGTTGGAGCTATCGAGCTTAGGCGTAAAAAGTATTATTTGCAATAGACCAGATAGGGAAAGCGAGTCTGACCAACCATATGCTGAGTCAATAAGGCAAGCTAGCAAAAAATTGGGAATAGAATTTGCATTTCATCCTGTTGAGAGTAACTTTCAAACAGAACAGGATGCATCACAAATGGCAAAGCATTTATGCGAGCTACCTAAGCCGGTCATTGCATACTGCCGTTCCGGAGGAAGGTCAACTGCATTGATTGGGTTAGCCGAGCAATTACAATTTATCAATCTGCAAGAAATTGAATAAAATTTCAGTCATGAATAAAAGGCGTTCACTATTGTTTGCCATTTCGGGACTATTCGTTACGTTATGTGGACAGGTACATGCCGTTAAAAGCTTTGGCACGAAAAAACAAATACTTTTCCTATTTTATGACGGGCAAAGATATGAAATTCCTGCTCGCAAAAAAATAGTTTTTATTGATTTGCCGCCAAATAAATATTTCGAAATAGAAACGATAGATTTGGATAATGCATCAGTACACTCAAAACGTAGTTATTCATTTCGAATGCCCTGTATTCCCACTAAGCCCCTGCATTTTGCATTAAATGAGACGAATACTGTATTTGTAATTTATCCAAAAGGAATCCCATGGCTGAACAAACAACGAAGACTACATAATTCATAAGAATGGTAGGACCCCTAAACCGCGAAAGGTTGGTTTCATTGGATTAGGTAAGATGGGTTCTGCTATGGCTGGACACCTAGCAAGGGCTGGTCACGTAGTATATGTCTTTAATAGAAGCAAAGAAAAAACAGATAATTGGATAAAGGCATTCGACAGCTATTCTGTTAGCAAAGTAAATTCATTAGACCTAATGGGAGAAGCTTGTGAAATCATAATTAGTTGCGTTGGCGATGATGATGACTTGCGAGAAATCACCTTTAGTCCAACTGGATGTTTTCAGACTATGCAAAAGAATACTGTTTTTATCGATCACTCAACTACTTCATTTGATGTTGCGCAAGAGGTTAATCGCTTTGCTGTTGAAAGAAGTATTTCTTTTTTTGATGCGCCAGTATCTGGTGGAACATCTGGAGCGAAAAATGGGGTCTTGTCTATTATGTTCGGAGGTCCGAAAGAACAAACGGAATCCTTCAAAGATGTCGTCGGTCCATACTCAAAAACAGCAGAACGAATGGGTGATGTGGGATCCGGTCAACTTGCTAAGATGGTAAACCAAATTTGTATCTCAGGGTTGATTCAAGGTCTAGCTGAAGGGCTCAAATTTGGTCTAGATTCTGGCCTTGATATGAAAACGGTTTTATCTGTCATTTCAAAAGGCGCTGCACAGAGTTGGCAAATGGAAAATAGAGGTTCCACAATGCTGGAAGGAAAATATGATTTTGGATTTGCGGTTGACCATATGATCAAAGATCTAACAATCGTTTTAGAGCAGGGGATAAAACAAAATTCAGACCTAGAAATCACAAAGCATGTCAAAGAATTTTATAAAGAGCTTAGTAACAAAGGCCATGGCAACCTTGACACTTCCTCGCTGCTCCTGCGCCTCACCTCAAAGGAGTTTACACAATAGCTTTGAAATTATGACTTTCTGTAATTTGTATCAGAGGGCTTGCTACAGTCTTGTTTCTTAATCATTCGCGAAACAGTTTTTCGTCTTTCAATCCGCTCAGCTTCCATAATCGCCTTAACAGACCTAAGCACATTCGGACGCTCGTTGCTCTTTAGATTTTTTTCAACCAACCGTTAGCCTCTCGTATTAATTTCTATCAATACGTTACACTTTTCCATCGATTAATCTACATAAATTTTTTATGAATTTTTTCCTTTACAGATTATCCCCACTATATTGTTTATAACTGTGCGTAAACGTGGGGATAAGTCCTCAACAATCCAATTTTTTAAAAAAATATTTTAATTTTAGGAAACTATCTGCTTTTTTAAAGACTTTGCCTTGTCAATGATTTCGATAATATCCAGTTCTTCAACTTCAAAATCCTTCAACGTCTCTTCTAAAACATCAATAACGTCCTCAAATGAACGATCAGATATATTAGAGTTTGCATGTGCTGCTTCCATGTCCATACCTTCATAAAAAGCTGCAGGTTTTCCCATAACAACAGCAATGAATTGGACTTGGTGTCGAATTAGCACTTCCATATCCGTGTTAATAAAATAACGGGCTAAATTTGGGGTCGCCATGATTCTTTTATAAAACTCCTTCACCAATGGCGTTAAGGTCTCTACCCCTCCATATTTATCAAATAAGCTTTCACTCATATGTTTTCCCATTCATAGATTTAATTGTGTATGCTTCTTCGCGAAGACATCAAGTTCTACTAATATGTTCTCAAGCCTACTAAGCATGTCTTCTCAATTCTTTTATTCTAATCGTTTGCAAAAACGTGTAGCCGACAAAACCGTTTTTGTTAGCTTGTTTTTGGAGAGACCTTCCATCGAGCTCTCAAGTAATTACAATTTTCACACTGTGAGGAAGCTTCAGGGTATTCATCCGATTTTAATAAATTCGCCGCAGCAACCACTGATTCCTCAACCCAACTATCATCACATTCTAATTTGACTAAATGCAATTCAAACTTAAGCGTTTGTTCGAACATTGGTTCATTTTTTAGCCCATTAAAATACACAAGGTATGCTTCATTGGCTACATTGAATCCGTTTTTTCGAAAAAGCCACTGATACATTTCAAGCTGCCGTTTATAGGCTTTGGGCCATTCGTTTGTTACTCCAGGTGTCTTCCCAGTCAAACACTTTTTTTGAAGTTGCTTTCACATCTGAGACTATCAGTTCTCCGTTAGGCTTCACCCATACATCATCTACAGCCCCTCCAAAATTAAAACCATGTTCTTCATCACGATAACGAATTCCTTTGAAGTTCTCCCGCCACTCATCAAGTTTTGGATGTTTAAAAGGAACAGCATCAATACCATGTTCTAAAAAAAGTGGATGTGGTTCCTCACGCTGTCTGTAATAATCAAATTCATTTTTACAAAGGTTATCTACCGCACTATTTAGCGTAAATGGCAGAGAAGGTGGGTAAATCTTGTGTTTATAGTACAAAACGAAACATCGTTTACAAGATAAAAACTTCTCAACTCCTGATCTACTAAATTTGACCATAACCTTACATATCCTTAAGCATTAACCTTATTGTCCGAGAGCTAAGAACTCGAAAAAAACTGCCTTGTTAATTAAAAATTGCATCTAATCAAAAAACAAAGGTAAAAAGCGTTTTATTTTTAAAATTTATATTCAATTGAACTAATCTACAACTATCTCAAAAAACTGGTGCTATGCAACAAAAGCTTCAACACATAATTCCTGCGACTTATTCACAAATTTTTCCACATAACGTATAAAACCAGCTTAACTCCATGGTTTCTGGACAAATCGTTGGAAAAATTTTGGGCAAAGGGAATGGTAAATGGAAAAAATAATAAGCTGTTAACTTAAGAAAGTTGGTCACCCGAAACCTGATTCATTTTTGCATCTTTTCACGCAAAATTCTTTCAACCGCAGCTCGTCTTTCCCTGTACTCTTTCATCATAATATTTTTGACGCGCTCAAGGACAATTAATGCTTTTTCAAAATCTTCTTTGGGAGACCGGTCCTTTTTCAAATTCATATGTTATTTTAATTCTTTTTGATATATCTAATATAAAATTTTTCTAATTAAATTTCTGTTTATAGTCTTGACATACAGACACAAAAATATTAACCAAAGTTTTTTTGACAAAAAAACATTCTTGCTTATTCCGATTTTAAAATAAATAAAGATGTAAGTTCCTTGAAACTGGCCATGGTACTATGGTTCAGCCTACTCAAAAAACTTCGTATTCAAAATGAAGATTCAATCTTGTCAATCAACTACTGTAAATACAAAGTAAGTTAACAAAACTAAAACCACTAAGGTAGTGACAGAATAGTGGAAACTTGAGATAAATCTTAATATGCATTATTTCTAATATTTTTTTATAAAAAATCATGGAGTTAGCCATTTAGGTTTACGTTTTTTGTTACGCGCAAACATAAAAGTATAAAAATACTATTTTTACAATGAGTACAATTGGCGGATTATTTGCCTCGTTTTTACAACAAAGAAAGATAAGTTTGTGATGATCACGTAAAACTTGCAAAGAATCAAATGAATGTAAACTGTATGCAACAAAACTAAAAGATATGATGCGTATGTCTATTGCATCTGAGGTTTTTTGCGAGTTTTGTCACCCTATGCAATAAGAACCAAAGGCATGTTTGAAAGATATCCACATTTTTTTGGTAAAAAATGAAAAATTGTAAGGTTTTTATTAGTGTTTTCTGAGAAAACATTCATTTTAGGCAAAAATTCGAAAAACAATTACGGAAATTTTTTTATTTTTAATCTTGACTAAGTTTAAATTCCAAAAAATATTTGGAGTGGGTGATTATGTTGTTATGACAAGGTTATTTGAACTTTGATGAAGTGAAAACACATAAACTCGTATAGGCAAATTAATTCAAATAGCTTTCTGTTCAGACGACTAACGCTTGCAAAATAAAAATGATTAAAGTCCCGAATACTCAGGTAATTTAATTCCACCGTCCACCACAAAAACCTTCAACAATTGATCAGGAATCGATGCAAAAATCCTGGAATCGTTTTTGAATCTGCTTTCTCCGTAGTGCTGCCTGAATCTTCAATATTTGAGGATGGTTGTGTTTCAAAAGAAAGTCCACTTTGATCACGAATATTTTCAAAAGATACTCCTGAAGCTGAAGATATCTCTGTATAAGAAACTGAAGAATCTGCAATTAAATCAATATTTTGTGGTCGTAAATTTGACAGAGAACTTGAAATAGCTTGCGTTTCTGAAAATGTTCTTCCTGCGATCTCTAAATCCTGAATATCGGGTCCAATGGCAAAGTCTCCTAAGTCGTATTGGAATATATAATTGCTTGATCGAACACCCCCTAAGGTTAGTACATCTGCATATACTCCAGGGGCTTCAACTTCCTTATTTATACGCACAACTGAAGGGGCCCCTATTAAGTCATCCATGGTATCTGTCCCAACAAATCCAGAAATACTAAATCCTCGATAATTTGTAGGATCTTGTGCGCCAAATGTTTTGGACGCATCATGGATTGTTACCTGCAAAGGTACTCCGTAGATAATTCCATCTCCATTTTCCCAGCTTAACGAATACCCTCACTACTAATTCCTGTTACCTGAAGACTTCCTTGTGTAATTTGTCTCAGCCCTCCTTCTCGTGAGTCATATTCCGGCTTGCCAATCAAGTTCACTCCTTCAGGCAAAACACTAAGTAATCGATACCCTACTTCGCCATTGGGAAGTTGATTTGTTGAATCGTAGGTTTTATTGATATTGGTCAGAACCTTGCAATCTAATGAAAAGTGCATCGATATCTGCGAAAAGTTGCACCGGTGTGTTGAACACATAATTTCCTGCATCTGAACCACCTAAATTAATACTGGATACGGTAACTGTTTTCTTATCTCCAATAGCAGGATCAGAAAATGTCGCATCAATGGAACTAATACTTACGTTATCTGCTGGAAAAAAAGAATTGGTTATAAGAGAAGTATCACTAATGGAAGCCGCAGTTGTTCCATCAAAGATTTTATCTTCTGCGAGTAAACCTGAAACATCAATTTGGACTGGAGTAATGGATGCAGTTCCTGCTCCTGTGATAGCAGAAAGATAATAATTTGCGCTATCTGCACCAGAAATTGTCATTCCTGAAGCTGTAACGGATTTGTTCGTGCCTACATTTTTATCTGCAAAGGTAAAACTGCCTGCGATCTGTACTTGATCCCCTGTTAGTACACCGGTAAAGCTAGCCCCAGAAGTTGCCGTTGCCAGAGTGGTTCCGTCATATACTTTGTCGGAAAACGTTATAGATGATGTTGTAATTGGTGCAGGTGTTACCGTTAATCCTCCTACAACGGTTAAATTATTACTGAAGTTTGGACTGGTTTGTGTAACCGTTGTTGCTGCCAAGTTATACGCTCCAACCGAGACATTTCCGGAAGAAGATGTTGTAGCGCCATTTGCACCTACTTCAAACTGCGCAACTCCTCCAAACGGATCTGTGAAGGTGTACTGATTACCAGAAACTACAGGTGGTGCAAGATTGATTAATAGGTTGGAAGAACCATCTCGGTATTGTGCGCTCAATAAAGACGGAGTTGTAGTTGCTCCATAAGTTACGGTCTGATTTGCATAACGAACGAGAAGCTCACCTGCAGGCAAAATATCATAGTCTCCATTTACACCCGTGATTGTGTAGTTTGTTGCAGTGGTAATTGCTGTTGAAGGCCTTAAAACACCCGTGTAAGAACCAGGCGCATTTATCGAACTATTTGTTCGTGTAACAGTAATTGGAGCACTGAAAACAGAAGGCCCATCTGCACCCAAGAACCCTGAGTACATCACTCCTGCATATCCTGTTATATCCGTTTGCCCGATGAGTTTTGCATCATTAACAGCAGTAACTGTGAGTGCAGCCTGATTGATTTGTCCTGTTCCATTTGACCAAACAAGACTATATCCAGAAGAGTCTGTTCCGTGATACCAACAGTTCCTTGAAGAATCGTATTGGATCCTGCATTCGCACTGGAAAATACAGGAGCACCTGTAATTGTGACATCATCGCCTGTTAACAAACCAGTGATATTTGCGCTCCATGAAGCTGCAGCAATAGAAGTATTCGTATCATAGGTTTTTGTAAAAAATTGAGGAGATACGGAAAGAACTTTTTGACCGATAGTGAGTGTGCCATTTGTAATGCCACCAGCGCTGTAACCTAAATCGGAAAAGGTTGTTGAAGGAACCGATATTACATAGCTGCCAGGATACGTTGCACCAATTGCAGAGCCTGTAAAAAATGGAGTAGAGGATAAAAAGGACAGATCTCCATTTACTAAACCTGTACTTGCCCCCGAAGCAGATCCAGTTGTGAAAGTCACACCATCATAGGTTTTTGATACATTATTTACTGTATAAGAAACAGAGGGTTGCTCTCGATAAATCAAGTAATTTCCAGAACCTAGAGCAGTTGTGTAATTCGTTGTTGCTTCATCACTTCCATAACGAAACCTTCCAGACCCTGAACCAATGGCACTAGCAAGTACAGTGCTTCCTGCAACACTTCCGGTATAAAGTGTTGCCCTTCCTCCAGTGCCAGGAGAAATCATAGATGAGTTGGAGAGAATGATATCTCCGCCGCCAGATGTGCCAGCTGCACTGCCAGAGCCTGCATTAAATGTAATTGCGCTGCTGCCCGAATCTGTAGAGCTAATATTATCCACAATATCAATGTTTCCATTAACTGTGCTGACATGGATTGTTCCTGTGTTTTGCATTCCAACTGTGCCAGGAATTCCTACCTGAAGAGCACCTGAATTTACAAAATCAACATCGCCTGCAATTGAGGCAACTGCAGATACGTTATTAGTTGGAGATGTGAGACTATGATTTCCGCCTTGTAAAGCAAGAAGACCAGCAGGAGAAATTAAAGACGTTCCTGATGCCTGGGAACTACCTCCAGTTGCATTAAAGGTAATTCCAGCAGGGCCTGCTGTAAGATCTGCATTCACTGCAATTGACCCAGTAACGGGAGCGCCTGCTCCGACTTGTAGTAAATCTGTCGTCGTAACCGAGTTATTAAAGGTTACATTGTTTCCTCTTTGAATATCTAACTGAAAGAGATTTGACCCTCCAACAATTCCATTAAATACAAAATCTCCTGAACCTGCTCCGATAAATCGAAAGCCTCCGCCATTATCGTTAATGGTATTTCCAAAGGTTATCGTGGAGCCACTGTCTGCCCCAAAATCTGCATCAGCTGCTAAGACGATCGCACCATTATAGGTATTGTTTCCTGCCTCACTAAATAGCGCACCGTCTATTGCCCCTACTCCATCACCACTGATCGTTAACTGGCCAGCAGATGCTGTGATTCCTCCAGAAAGAACTAATGAGGCTCCCGCATCTACTGTGTTTGCACCTGTACCCAAAGCACTGCCGTTTGTAAGTTTTAATGTTCCCTGAGATACAGTTGTTCCTCCACTAAATGTGGAACTTCCTGCCAGAGTAAGTGTGCCATCATCCGATTTCGTTAAACTCCTGGCACCTCCTGATTCAGAAATTCCTCCGTTAATGGTAAGCGTGCTTCCTGAGTCTACCCCGATCTCAACATTTGCAGTTGTAACCAATCGAACGGAGCCCCCATAGACATTGTCTCCTGCCTCACTAAACAAAGCCCCGTTTATTCCAGTTGCTCCAGTTCCTTCTAAATTCAGTTGACCAGAAGAAGCAGTAATGCCTCCTGATAAAACTAACGAGCCTCCATCTTTGATCGTGACCTGTCCAGTTCCGAGAGCATTTCCGTGAGTAAGTTTTATAGTTCGAGTACCGCCAAAAAAATTATTTCCTGACCGTGTGCTGTTTCCAGTGAGAGTAAGCGTTCCTGAACCATATGCCTGAAATGACCCGCTTCCACTCATAATTCCCGAATAAGTAATATCTCCATCTCTTCGAATCGAAAAGTTACCGCCATTAAATAAAATCGATTGAGATGCAATAGAACCAGTGCTTCCTCCAGGTGCGCCAATTTGTATTTGACCACTCGTTAAGATGGTAGAACCCGTGTAGGTATTATCGTTTGTTAATCGAAAAAACCCCCCATCGTTTGTTAGTGAACCTGTTCCACTAATCACACCTGCGTAGATGTGAGTATCAGATCGTGAAAACGTTACATTGGAATTGCTGATAATATTTCCAGCAACACTTCCCGAGGTACCACCTGCACCAATTTGTAAGGTTCCTGCAGAAACAGTGGTATCTCCCGTGTACGTATTATCTCCATCAAAAGTAAGAGTGTTCGAAGCTAATTTCGTAACGGTACCTGTTCCACTCATTACTCCAGAATACGTATGTGCATCAGAACGGTTAAAAGTGACATTCGCATTATTGACAATATCACCCGTAACACTACCCGAAGTACCACCTGAACCAATTTGTAAGGTTCCTGCAGAAACAGTTGTGTCTCCAGTAATTGTGGAACTTCCTGCCAGAGTAAGTGTGCCGGCATCCAATTTCGTTAAACCCCCTACCACTGTTTCCGAAATTCCTCCGTTAATGGTAAGCGTGCTTCCTGAATCTACCCCGACTGTAACATTTGCAGCTCGCACTGAAACACCCCCACCAAGAACGTTGTCTCCTGCCTCACTAAACAAAGCCCCGTTTATCCCAGTTGCTCCAGTTCCATACATATTGACGTTGCCAAAAGAAGTAGTAATGCCTCCTGATAAAACTAAAGAGTTGCCATCCAAGAGAAAGACAAATGCACTATTTCCGAGCGCATTTCCGTGAGTAAGTTTTATAGTTCGACTACCACGAAAATGAGTACCTGATGTACGTGTACTATTTCCACTGAGAGTAAGGGTTCCAGATTGACCATAATCCCGAAACTGGCCGGACCCGCTCCCACTCATAATTCCCGAATAGGTAAGATCTCCATTTCTTAGAATATAAAAGGAGTTACCGCCATTAAATAAAATCGATTGAGATGCAATAGAACCAGTGCTTCCTCCACTTGTACCGATATTCAATATACCACTGTTTAAGATGGTAGCACCTGTGTAGGTATTATCGTTTGTTAATCGAAAAGTTCCCCCATCCATTGTTAGTGAACCTGTCCCACTAATTACTCCAGCATAGTTTAGTGCATCAGAACGGTTAAAAGTGACATTCGCATTATTGACAATATTGCCCGTAACACTACCCGAAGTACCACCTGCACCAATTTGTAAGGTTCCTGCAGAAACAGTGGTATCTTCCCAGTGTACCACCTGCACTCATTACTCCAGAATACGTATGTGCATGTTAAAGGAGTGACAGCATTATTGTTCCTGCAGAAACAGTTGTGCCTCCAGAATATGTGTTATCCGCACTCAAAGTTAGTGTTCCGGATCCCTGCTTAGTCAGACTTTTTCCACCAGCAATCACATTCGAAAATGTCACATTTCCTGTATGGTTCACAATCAACTCTTCTCCTAAACTCGTAGTTCCGTTCAGAGAAATATTTCCAGCATTTGTAATCAACGTTAAGGGCGCACTGTTTACATTAATTTGCGAACCTGCTCCTGGAGTCAGCACAACATTCACAGCATTTGCTCCTCCCGAAGCATCAAGGGTGCCTTCAATACCAATATTACCTCCGGCAATTAAAGAAAAAGTTACATCATTGGGTGGACTTAATGACAAGTTCATTGCAGGGCTATCGTAATTAATGTGCCCGCTCGTTCCTCCTCCACAAGTTCCAAATGACGGACATACATTTCCTGTGGTATCAATCGTTACACTTGTTCCTGCATTTAAGGTATTTTGAATTGTGGTGTTGCCAGTTGCATCGATCGTCAAATCAATAGGGTCAATCAACCACTCGCCAGCTATTCCATTCGTACTTTTTGCAGAGATCTTTGCATCAAATACATCGGTTATTCGACCAGATGTCTCCACGAAACCGCCTGCCCCGTTTTTTAAACCAGCATTGGCTTCAATTTTTCCTTCTACAATCGTTTTTGATTGCGGGTTTGCGACATCACTCCAGAGAATAACTTTGCCACCATCACCTGTTGCAATACCATTTGCCTCAATTTTTGCACCTTTATCCATTGAGACCATAACTGCAGGCGGATCGCTTCCACTTCCCCGGACATCACCTCCGATGAGAATTTCCCCTCCTCCAGTTTTCCCATTTGCTGCAATATGAGCCTTATCTCGCACCTCAATTCGATCTGCAAATGCTTGAACTTTTCCACCCTGTGCATAATCGGAACTAACGATCACTGTTCCATCAATTTCTATACCCGATGGCTCTGCTGGGCTGGGACCTCCCAGTACAAACGTACCATCTTCATTTTTTGTAAGAGATGTTGCAGAGACAATATCTCCGTGATTGATTGCTGATGCCATAAGATCCGATGCAGCTCGGGCTGCCATAATCACCTGACCATTTGCTGCAGTGATTGCCCCTTTTTGTTGAATCAGTGCATCAACTGCCCCTTTTTTGATCTGAACCGGAACAACACCTCCTAAATCCATCACTACTTCATCAGCTGCTACCATGGCAACCGTTCCAGAATTTGCAACCAGTGTTCCCTCATTGATTACAGTTGTAGCAATCAGGGCAATGTGGCCATTTTCCAGCGTTTTTATTTCGCCAGAATTGATTATCGCACTACCTTTTTCTCCTAAAAACCGTAATTGATCTTGTAAATAATCCTTTGTTGCTACATCGAGAGTAGATGCAATAAAGCTTGCCGTATGTACTTGTGCAGTTTTCGAAAAGACAATTCCATTGGGATTTACTAAAATTGGATTCCCATTAGACTGAATTTTCCCTTGAATCTGCGATACATCACTTCCCACCACACGATTTAAGGATGAATGCGATGGATTTTCAAAGTAAAACTCAACAGCTCCATCGGAAGAAACACTAAAACCCTCCCATTCAATCACTGCCTTCGGGCTCGACTGATAAATTCTCGTAGTGTTGGAATTTGGTCGCTCGATCTGAACGGAGCCTGCCTGAATTACTTCACCATGGGGCCCATTGGGTATAACCAAAGCTGTATCTGCAGCAACAATTGGATTCCAATAAAGGCAAAATATCCCAAAAATTGTGCCCAGTAAGAGAACTGTTTTTCCATAAAAATGGTTTTTCAAACGCAAAAACTCTTGTAAAAAAAGAATTATTTATAATACCAAAGTATTACTACTTATGTATATTATTTACACTTTTTTTATCATACTAAAGTTTCACGTGAAACATTTTTGCATGGATGCTACAACCATAAAAAAAAGGGCTCACTGAGCCCCTTTTCCATCCAAAAATTGGAAAGTTTTAAAACGCATAATCCACCAAAAACCAGAAAATAGGAGTCGAGGATCGAATATCTGAATCTGGTGCATGCCCACTTCTGTATGCAAGCAGAAGGTTAAAGTTCACATGGCCACTTGCACCCATAAAGCCAACACCACCTCCTGATCTGTGCTCATTTACAGCAGCCTGCCCTGCCGAGCGATCTGCAGTAACTTTCACACTTCCAAAATCATAAAATACGTACGGCTTACCGAATCTCGTTTGTCCTTCCAATTGCACTTGCACTAAATATCCTCTATCCCCTGGTGCCTCACCCAATGGATAAGCTCGCACACCGTAGGGTCCGCCGAGTAAAAAGTCCTCTGAGGAATCCAAATTTGTATTGGTTTCCTGCAATGATAGTCTCGTATTTAGCCGCAGTGCAGAGCTTAATGATTGTATACGCGTTACATCAAGCATGATCTTAGAGAAATTTCCCTCAATTCCATAAATATCGCTTAAAGCTGCCGTTTGATTAAAGTTAATTGAGCCAATTTTCAATCTTGCCGAGCCATAAGTAACCGCATTTTTCCCAAATTTCCCATCTCGGATATCAAACGATAAGCCGATGGGGATAGAAACATTTTCTTTTTCTGAGTTTGCATTAAATACGCTATCGGATAATTCTTTAAACTCTAGACCAGCAAAAAGTTTTACGTTTCGAACATTTGTGCGTACTAACTGATTGTAAACTTGTAGAGCTATCGTTTTGGACTCCCCACTAAGACCAGCTGCTGCTAGCTCCCTTCCAACTCCATAATCCGCATACCCTATATTCAACGAAATCCCATAGCCTTCAAAGCCGATCGGCCTGGAGTAACCGAGATTAAATAAGGAAAGATCATCTTCGGATTGCACAATTCCGAACTGAATTAAATCACCCAAAGCAAAATTATTGGGATTTGCATAATCAAAGCGGATTCTATTGTACCCCGTATATCGATTTCCAAAGTTATCAAACCCAAGCCTATAACTGGGAGAGGAATCTATATCAAAATCCACGGACAAATCCCCTCTTCCAACATCAGCACCGGGTTTAACAACAGGACGGATAACTACCCCTGGAAGATCTCTTAAAAGCAGTGTCGTTCTCTCAAGTAAGGACTCCTCAATAAACTCTCCACTTTTTAGCGATGATAACCAGTCATTTACTTGAGACTCATATTCTCCAGAGCCCCGAGCCGAGACATCCCCATATCTTCCTTCAAGCACTTCGATTTTTACAGAGCCATCTTTTACAGTTTGCGGAGGCAAAACTGCTCTGGAAAATGGATAGCCATTTTTCCGGTATAACTGATCTATCCTGGATGCCACTTGCTGAAGGGCTCCAAAATCATACATACCAGATTTAAATTTTGCAGCCTCCATAATCTGCTGAGTAGAAAAAAGTGTGTTTCCACTGATTTGAAGGGCTCGTACCTGAACCTTTTCACCGGATTGAACAGTCGGAGCCGCTGGTGACTCAATCTGCAAAGTCTCTCGCTCAGGTGTCGGTTGATTCGGCGTACTTTGCTCATTTAAAATCCTACCCGCATTTGGTTGCAAATACATCTGATGATCTCCCGGGTGAGTAAGAGCAACAGAACTGAATGTATATAAGCAAACAAAAAATAACAGTTTAAAAAAAGATAAATATTTTGGTATCACAATTACATCCTTATTTAGATAAGTACGGAACAGGATTTAGTTGAATGGAATGCCCAAATTATATCAAGTATTGTTACCCTCTAATATTTGAAGAGCATAATTTATAAAAAGAGCATTCTTTAAACCTTGCAACTATTTTGTGATTCCCATAAAAGGTTCACGCTCAATTTATGATTTCGGAATTAAAACAACCCATCTCCTGGAGATACGACATTGGATTTTTCGTTTTTCTACTCCATCCGCAACTGAAGGTGTGTCAGAAGGATGCCATTAGAGGATAACAAAAAGACCAATTTAGCGTAAATGCTAGGATGCAGCGCAACAAATGGGAATGTTATCCACAAAACTTTCCACACCGTGTTTGAATGCGACCGAAAGCGTTTCTGAAATCTTTCAACAGAAACTGTGTACAACTTTCAACAAAAATTTACTGCTTCTTTTGACTACTTGCTCTCAGGTTGATTGGTCAATAATTGACCAATTTTGTTTTTCACCTTCCTTGTTTCCATAGAATCATACTTAAGAGTACTTCCGTAAAACTCTTGTGATGACATTTTCTATTTAGAAGATAAAGACTAAGATTCAATACACAACGAAATTCGATAAATAAACATTCACTTTGACTTATTTTTAGTGTATCAATCTTAGTTCTCGTGTGTGGTTTATTTTTACACTTTTTTTTTCATTCCATGGTTGACAAGGCTTGCAATAAACTCTAGGAAATTTTTAGTAAAACTTCCTTAGTTAAAAAAAAAAGGTTCATTCGCGCTTACTCAATTGTTCCATTCCTTAAAACGAAAATCCTCTAGAACGGCCACAGCACTGTGTTTGCGCTGACAACAAAAAAAATGCGTCTAAAGAAATGTTTTTCATAGTCAAGAATTCCTACGGGCAACAAAAAAAAGATTATGAAATTTTCTCTCCTTACACAAATCGGTTCTTGCCACTATCTCATGTCCGAAGAAACCTTTTCACCTACAGCAATTTTTCGCAAATTTTGGGGTAGTTTCCAGCACTGCTTGTGACCGGGATTTACGAACAGCCAGTCGAAATGTCAACTCTAAAAAATAGCTTAGGGAACAAAAAAAGAAAGTCCAATATGTTTTTTTGCATGCGATATAGATGCCAATAACCATTGAGGATTGTTTTTAAAGTTAAGGAATACTTTTTTCCTGTGTTCTTAGTCACCCCTTTTTTCTCCTGAAATGCAATGGAAAAAAGCTTCTTTTTTTCTAGAATATTTCTAAATTTTTCCTACATTGCCATTGACAATATTGCCTAAATCAGAGTGTTTTTGTTCAACAATTGAAAGATATCCCCATTTCTGGGCAATTTTCTAATTATTTAAAATCCAATCCTGTGTACAAACAGAGAATTAGCAAATCTACGTATTAATTTCTGCAAAAAATCAAATTTTTAAGCAAACTTGCCAGCATTTTTCGAGTTATCGGATAAAAAAACCTGTACCTGCCAAGCTGGGAGAGTGAGGGTTCCATATATGCTTGACAGGTATAGGCAAAAAACTTTGAATGTATTTTGGTTGATGGAGAATTGGCTGAACGTTGTACACTCAAAATTTTCTTTTCGATTAAAAGTTCATAACGACTCCTGTTGATACTGTTCTCGGCTTATTTGGACGAGCACCGTCAGGTGAGCGAGATACAATCTTTTGATCGTCAAAAGCGTTTTCAACTTTCAGATACACGCTCGTATTGTCGGCAATTTGATATCGAGAAATTAAATCGAGAATAAATAGTGAATCTGTCTCACTAAATGCGCCCCTGTTCTGTTGAACCCAGTAACATCTCCCATGGAGCCGATGTGCTTCATAACTGCATAGTTATCCCAACCAGAGGCATGCTCAATACCTGTTCTTAAGCTAAATGTAGTCTCAGGAACATGCGGTAACTTATCTCCATCCTGAAACCCTGAAGCGTTGTTATTTCCAGTAATCTCAGCTTTCGTGTAAGTATAAGCAAAAGCAAAAGGTACTTTGTAAGTATCGCCTTCGAACATATTAACTACCTGAAATTCAAGTCCTGATATTTCCGCTTCTCCTGTCACAAATGAACCCTGCAGTAGCACCATTGCTACAAGGGCTACCAACAGAACATAACTCTGATTTGTCAGAAAAATCACTGTAGAAATAAATTCCTTCAACAAAGAGATTTCCGCTTCCGTATCTCAATCCCGCCTCGAAATTAGCGCTTTCCTCAACCTTTTCATCCGAATCGGCACCACCACCAAGCGGTGTGAACCCTTTGTGATATCCAGCTAGAGTTTGCAAGTTATCATTGATATCATAAGTGACAGATAACCCCGGAAGCAGTATATCTGTCTCATGGTTCTTAATGCTTGCGGGGCCAGCTGATCTATCCGTTCCGTATTGCTTTCTGCTTGTTTCATAGTCTTCATACCTCAACACCGCATTTACCAACAATGCATCGTTCACTTGCCAGGCATCAGAAATGAACATTGTTGTTGCATCAGCTTGCTCAAATCGGTTATTACTACCACTCGGCGTCACAGTGCTCTGATACACATAGGCTCCACTGACCTGATCATACTTGTCTTGCGGTTGAAACCGATTCATGTTGTCCTCGTGCTTGCGAACCCCAATATCGATGTCATGATTGTCAATCATTATATTTAGATTCGCCTGTACACCCTCAGAATCATAAGCGCGATTATTATGCTTATACGTCAATCCAGCAACGTCAGTAATACCGTCCAGGATTCCCTGTTGCGAAGCGTCTCCGCCATTTACCGCGTCAATATATTTGCCACCTCCTGAAAGCTTAAACCAATCTCGCTGGTAATAATTTTTATACGCTGTAACGGTAAAATTCTTACTATCATCAATCTCACGCGAGTACGTTAAATTGTACCCCTCATGTTTATTTGTCATTTGGTCAATCGTTGATAATCCATACCGTCTATTTGGATTAGCGTTAAAATCCGCATCGGTTAAACCTAAATAGGTCTCGTTGGATGTTTGTTCGGTTCGCGAGGCTTTAAAAAGGAATTTTCCAGCTAATCCAGTATCGAATCCCAGCTTTACTACATAATCAGAAATTGAATAACCAGAATCTCTATTGCTTCGGTCTATTCTCTTGAAACCATCACTTTGTCTGCTAACACCTTCAAATAAAAACTTGAACGGACCACTTCCGTCACCGAAATAAATGTGACTATTCATTTGATTGTTTTCTCCAAAAAAGGTGGAGACTCTTCCAGACAAGGAGGTTGGTATAGGTGTAGAAATCATATTCAAAACCCCTCCTGTTGTTTGTGGCCCATATTTGAGCATGGAAGCCCCTTTTAAGACCTCAATTGACTGCATTCTTAATATCGTAGGGAAATAATATGCTGCAGGAGCTGTGTATGGGGCAGGTGCAATCAAAACACCATCTTCCATCAACGTAATTTTTTCAGACCTCTCAGAAGTAGCTCCACGAATCCCAATATTAGGCCTTAAACCGGCCCCATCTTCTTCTCGGATATATAAACCAGGAACTGTTTTTAATGCTTGATTGATATCATCGATTGCCTCTATTTTGAGTTGGTCCTCATCGACAACATAACCAGAACCTGGTAACACGTTCGCACGGTCTTTTTGTCCAATAATTTCTATATTGTCCAGGAGGTAGCCGCCTGTCTCCGCTGCGAATGTATACGTTGGGATACTTACGACACTAAACATGGCAACTACTAACGTTTTTCATTTTTGCAGCTTTTGTGCTTTACTCCTGTTGCATTCATAAATTCATTTACCTTATTGAGAATAGTTCTCACTCTCTATGGGCGATAGTAATGAGAATGATTGTCATTTGCAAGTATTTTTTAAATTTTTTAAAATATAAAAGGTGCGTAATCAAAAATGAATGGATAAGATATCGAAAGAGTAGATAATTTTTGTAAAGGGTTAGTTATGAAAACAGCAAAATCTTCGCTAGAGGCTGCAAACCAGGTTGTTCCAAAGATAGATGTAAACGAGGCTATTCAAAAACATGCGCAAGGCAATTCGGTCTTTATCGATGTTCGAGACGGAACAGATATTGCCGAAACAGGCACCATAGAAGGTGCTTTAAAAATTCCTAGGGGTTTTATTGAGTTTGCAGCTGACCCTGAGACACCGTTTCATAACAAGGCCTTAGAAAAGGATGCTGAAATCATTCTTGTTTGTGCTGCAGGAGGAATGGCTGCTCTAACGGGACACACACTCGTGGAAATGGGATACACAAAAGTTTTAAATGTTGGCGGGTTTTCCGATTGGAAAGATGCAAACGGTCCCGTTGAATCCTAGTAAGTAAACAGGAAATCGATTTTTCTGCAGTAATCTAACAACGCAACTTGACTTACTTCTATTCTTGATTTAAGGCGTTAAATCTAGACTTTTGGTCCTGTCAGATATTTTTTGTACTCGATATTTCAGTGCAGCCAGTAAGGCCTCCTGATTGTGGTCCTTGTTGTTTAGGGCATCTATCACAGCATCATCAATGGAATCTCTGACAGTTAAATGATGAACCATTACTTTATTTTTTTGCCCATGACGATGTAATCGAGCATTTGCCTGTTGATAGTACTCTAATGAATAGGTAAGCGTATACCAAACAATTGTCGAGCCCCCAAATTGCAGATTTAACCCATGCCCTGCACTCGCCGGATGAGCTAGCAATATTGGAATTTCGGATTCGTTCCAGCGCTCAATGTCTTTTTCATCTTTTAATCTCACTGCTTGCGGAAATCTTTCTTGTAAACGCGCAAGCTCATGTTGAAAATGGTAGTAAACCAATATGGGATTGCCATACATAACTTCAACAATGTCTTCAAGGGCATCAAGCTTATGGGAATTGATAATTTGAAAACCGCCTTGGTCGTCGTAACAAGCACCGCCAGTCATTTGTAATAACTTAGTTGTAACCGCTGCTGCAGAACCTGCCTCGATATCTGCGTTTAGAAATGGAACCAACCGTTCCCTTTCAAACTGGTCATATACAGACCACGATGCATCGTCTAGTTCAACATTTATTCGATTGTAAAGAATATCTGGCAAATCCAACCAGTCTTCACTTTTCATGGAAATACAAACATTTTGGACTTTTTGTTGTATAACTCTCAGTGAACCCGGTCTGGGCTTCCAGGAGTAAATGATTTCTTTATTTCGTTGATCCGGGTCAAAATATGCCTCCCTATATTTTGAAAAACTTTTTCCGAGGGATTCTCCCTGATCTAATAACCAAACTTGTGCCCAGAGATCAAGCAAGCCATTGGCTATTGGCGTACCGGTCAGCCCTACTACCTTTTTAAGGCTAGACCGAACTTTGCGAATCGCCTTCCACCGTTTTGTAGTTCTGTTCTTAAAACTAGTTAATTCATCGATGACAACCATGTCAAAAAACCAATCCTTACCGAGATACTCGACAAGCCATGGGACATTTTCTCTATTGATGATGTAGATATCTGCATTTTTATTAGCTAATTTTTTCTTTCGTTGTGGGGCCGAACCTAAAACTTTACATAAAACCAATTTATGCAAATGATCCCATTTCCTCCATTCATCTGTCCATGTTGTCTTAGCAACTCGCAAGGGAGCAATCACTAACACCTTTTGAATAGTCTCCTCAATGTTTATTAAGTGATTAATCGCAGTCAAAGTGCAACTAGTCTTTCCTAGACCCATACCAAGAAACAACCCGACGCCATCCTGGTTGAGAATTTTATCAATTGCTTTTTTGTTGATATATTTTTGCCTGATACTTCATCCAAAAAACTTAAATCCTTTTTTAAATTAACTAGAACCATTTTTTCCTTTTAAAGGCAATAAAGGGCAAAACTAAAAAAGTGGCATTTGGTGCCCAAATCTTTTTCCCTTGCGTTCCCTTTATTACTAGGGTTTGGTCATGGTAAAAAGAACTTACCTATCGGCAAGTATGTTTGACTAACGTAGGGAGATGGACCAAATGGCAAGTACTGCTAAAACTAAAAACGGCACTCTCCATGCAAAATACATTTAGATGAGTTTACCAAAAACCAAAAAAACAGTATCTGAAGAGTTAATCGAAGCCAAATGGTTTGGTAACAGATGTAACAGATTTTGCATCGGTTCAAGTCCCATAATTAGACTTGACCTGTTACTTCCGGTACCCGAAGCTAATTTTTTAGAAAAATAAGAATTTGAAAAAACTGAGTGAATACAGTAACATAGAGATGCGTTGGAGTTACTTGTAGTGATTAGTGTTGAAATACCATGCGACTGAAATTAGAGTGTAAGTATATGGATTTATTCACTTTTACGCTCATATCCCCAAAAAGGTTGGTGTCAGTGGGGGGACTTGAACCCCCAAGCCTTAAATAGGCGACAGATTTTAAGTCTGTTGTGTATACCGATTCCACCACACTGACTAGTTTTATGCTTGGATTAACTGTTCTCACAAAAGCTATTTTAGAGTTTATTTTGTTAACATATATCGGCAGAGCTGTATTATATCTATTGGCTTTCGGAAAACATCATAACAACTTAATATACCGACTGTTTTCGCTAATAACTCGCTTACCGGAACAACTGGTTTCTTATATTACAATAAAATCCATCCCCCAGAAACAATTGCCTTATTTTACGTTTATTTTTTGTCTTTCGCTTTGGATTGTTTTGCTGGTTCTAAAGGTAATAATCGGTGGACCCTCTAGTTTTAATATACAATAAACTCATGTTTTCTAGTTTACTTAAAATAACAGCTGACTTATTTGAGATAGTTGGCAAATTCGGTGGCGCAGAGAGGTGCTGGCGTAAAATTAGTTCTCTCAACTCAAACGCGAAAAACCTAACTGCAGCTGGTTACATATGTTTTAAAAATAAAAATTTTCAAGATGCAGAAAATTACTTCCGTAAAGCAATAAAAAAATCCCCAAAATATTTTCAGGCTATCTTTAATTTAGCATTCCTCAAACAAAAAGAGAAATGTCACGTCGATGCTATTCACTATTTTTCAAAGGCTATCGAATTAAATGGGAAATGTGACGTTGCATATTATGGACGAGCACAATCGTTTCTTGCGACTGACTTATTAGATAAAGCAATACTTGACTTGCAACAAACGATTGAATTACAACCTTTTGGACCGCATGCTTACTACAAGCTCTCCCATATATATGCCAAACTAAACAAACGTGAAAAGGCGCTAGAAATTGTCCAGAAACTAGTGGGATTTGAGCCACAATTAGCGCGCCAACTCAAAATTGAGCTTAACCTAGAATATTAAAGTTATGAAAAAAACGAGCATTCTAAGCAACACTATTGGAATAATTTGAGGAGAATTACCTCAATATTGCTTGTTGTATGGTTCATTCCCACATTTGGAATATCTTTCTTTGCAAATGAGCTGACGTTTGATTTCTTCGGGTGGCCCTTTTCATTTTGGATGGCATCTCAGGGGTCGTTACTAATTTATTTGGCTATTGTGTGGATATACGCATTGGTCGTTAATCAATTGGATAAAAATTATCTATCTGATATTGGTACACGAGAAAAAGACTAATGGTAAAACTTTTTAACCCTAATCTTGAGCAAAGTGCTTTCGCAAGCAGACTGAAAAAAGTATACACCTTGTATACGCTTGGTTTTATTAGTTTTTGCGTAGTTCTAGCGATCTTAG
Source organism: Burkholderiaceae bacterium (assembly GCA_038147455.1). Classification (GTDB taxonomy): domain Bacteria; phylum Pseudomonadota; class Gammaproteobacteria; order Burkholderiales; family Burkholderiaceae_A; genus UBA7377. The sequence continues at coordinate 174,151 of JAYQTQ010000001.1, forward strand.
AGCAAATAGGTTTGTCGCAAGAATTTATTGGTTACGCATTTCTATTCGCAACAATTTTTTTATACGCAGGAATTGGTTTTTTAAGTAAGACGAACGAACCTGATAATTATTACGTTGCGGAAGAAGGGTCCCTGCACTATTTAACGGAATGGCAACAGGCGCAGATTGGATGTCTGCTGCTTCGTTCATAGGGATGGCCGGCGGTTTGTATGTTGGGGGGTATAAAGGTTTGGCATTCATTATGGGATGGACAGGAGGCTATGTTTTTGTGGCGCTCCTTCTAGCACCCTTCCTAAGGAGATTTGGTCAGTACACGATTCCTGATTTTTTGGGAACTCGATATGGTGGTTCCATGCCCCGCCTTATCGGAATCTTCATTGCAATTCTGTGCTCATTTACTTACGTAGTTGGACAGATAAAAGGAGTTGGCGTTATCACAACAAGACTGACTGGGGTGGAATTCGAAGTTGGTGTATTTTTGGGGCTTGCTGGTATTCTGGTGTGCTCTTTTCTGGGTGGGATGAGAGCTGTCACTTGGACACAAGTCTCTCAATATATCGTTTTGATAATTGCTTATTTAATACCTGTTGTATGGCTGTCTGTAACGCAAACCGGAAACCCAATTCCTCAATTATCCTTTGGACAGCAATTGCAAAAAGTTTCTGACCTTGAGGATAGGATAAATACTGATCCTGCCGAAGCTGAAGTTATGAAAATTGTAATTGAAGCAAAACAAAAGCTTTCAGAGGATAAAGCTGAGAACGGAACAAAACTAAATGATAACGAGCGAGATGAGCTGTCAGTAGTTGCCAAAGGGTCGACATCATCACCTCGACCACACGCAGAGCCTTTCATTGGAGAGACTCAAGAGGATATTAATCTGGAAAAATTGAACTTTCTTGCACTTGTATTTTGTTTGACGCTAGGAACTGCCTCGCTTCCACACATTTTGATGAGATACTACACTACTCCTTCAGTCAGTGAGGCGAGAACCTCAGTGACATGGTCCTTGTTATTCATCCTATTACTTTATTTGACGGCACCCGCACTGGCTGTCTTAGTCAAATTTGTAATATATAACGATGTAGTCGGAACCTCTTTCGCAAGCTTGCCCGCCTGGGTTGAGAAATGGATGGCTGTTGATGCCAGTTTACTTTCTATTACTGATATAAACAGAGATGGCATTATACAGTTGGCTGAAATTTCAATTCATAAGGATATTGTCGTGCTAGCTACTCCGGAAATTGGTGGCTTACCCTTTGTAATTTCTGGCATGGTTGCTGCGGGTGGTTTAGCGGCAGCTCTTTCAACATCTGATGGCCTATTACTAGCCATGGCAAACGGGCTTTCTCATGACCTTTACTATAAAATGATTGACCCCAGTGCTTCGGTAAACAAAAGAGTGAAAATTTCTAAAACAGTATTACTAATAATTGCAGTTCTGGCAGCTCTCGTTGCGCAACAAAACCCAGCAGACATTCTCTTTTTGGTAGCCGCTGCTTTTTCCTTTGCTGCTTCGGGATTCTTCCCTGCACTTATTCTTGGAATATTTTGGAAACGGACTACAAATGCAGGAGTATCGTTAGGAATGCTTTCAGGAATATTCGTATCTTTTTATTATATGGCTATTAATCAACCTTGGCTTCGTGAGCTGATTTTTAATATACCAAAGGATGTACCTATCACTGAAAAATGGTTTGGCATTGACCCAATATCAGCGGGAATTTTTGGGGTTCCCGCTGGGTTTGTAGTAACAATTCTCGTTTCTTTATTCACCAAAGTTCCCCCAAAAGAGAACATAGATCTCCTTGAAAATGTTCGGTACCCAGAACTAAAAGAAAAAAACCCGCAAAATTGACTCACGCAGTTTTCAAGTTAGGACTTAGCATCATAAGGTTTTTTTTTGTCTATCATTTCCAGTGTATCCTTTAAATCTTTAAATTTTTCTGCGACATCTGGTGGGATTGTTGCCATAAGATCATCCACTTCCTGAGAATTTTGACTCCTCCTAACGATTTTATTATTTTTTCTCTCAGCCTCCTTTTCAACCTCAGACAAAGAATCGGAAAATCTTTTTGATGGACTATCTTCCTGTGCATTCAAAATCAACAGGTTTGTCAATATTTTTAGATCATCTATGTCTATAGCCATTTTTCCTTTGGAACTCAAATCTTTTAAGGACAGTTGAACATTGTTAAAATGTAAAGTAAGAAAAAAAATGAAACTCAACAAAAACGTAAAAATAAACCAAATGCAGATAAATGACGTGCTAGAGATCATGTCACCTAAAGCGATATCTATGAGTACATTTAAAGTTGATAACCATGAAAAATTTAAGAACCAACTGATTCCACCTGATGCTTCAGTCTTAATAACAAAAACTATTACAAAAAAAGAGAGATTTATGCCAACCAATATTTTTGATATACTCGGGAGTATTCTTTTTAACGTGGTTCATAATTTTACAAAAATGAGCGATTCGCTTGAACTTCCAAAAAAGGGGTAAAATTTATTCCCCAAACGAAGGTTGGACCCACGATCAAAATTCTAGTTTGAGTGATGATGCTGGCCCTACGGATATCGAGTCTAACAACCTTTCCATGGAAAATGCAACTGATAATTTAGAAGACAGTCAAAAAGGTAACTCAGTCACGGAGCCTTCAAGCGATGATATTAAACCTTTAGCAGTTGGTGACGCCCTAGAACAGTTATTTGAAACATTAAATAAAACAACTAGCTTTTCAGCCTCCTCTGATATGCCTACTTGGAAAGAAGTTGCTGAACTCAGCAGACAGATGGAGGAGAAGTTAGACTTAAGAAGAGAAGTCTTAGAAAAATTATCGTTACTGGACGAGGACATTCATGATACCCGAAAATCTTTGTTAAAAACGCTGAAGGCCCTCGGTAAAACAGAAAATGATAAACTGTCAGCCGCCACAGTAAGAGCAAGTGTAAGTGCGATGGCTATCGATGTATTAGCAAAAAAATTGACCTGATTACTTCGTAGAATTCTCCTTACGAAGAAACCTTGGAGGCTTGCCCAACACCTTTCTTGAAACCGACAAAATTGGTTGTGGCTCTTTCCTCACTAGCTTTTGTTTTCCATATGTACCCTCAGCATAATTTTCATCCTGTGCAAGATTATTGTCATCAAAAAAATTTGATTCCTGAAATGTTCCTAAACGTGGTTCAGATACCCCCTGAATATTTTGCGATTCTCGGTCAGTTATTCTACTGCCCGTTGATATCGGCAATAAATTCTGCTTAGCTTGTTCCTCCAATTTTGTTACAGAGATTTTTTGCTTATCCAAAGACCTAATCGCATCACTCTTCTTGATGCTATAGCTAAGCGATGACGCAAGTTTAGCTCGTGAAGGTCGAGACGGCATATCGTTATTTTTAATCCTATCAAAATGAATCCTAGCAACCTGTTCAATAGATTCACAAAAAACTCTAAAAGAATTCGAAAGTTTGTGATTCTTTATATCTAATAAAAATTTAATACCAAAGTTTTTTTTTGCCTCCACTGAGTCAATAATTGGTGGAGTTAAAAGGAACCCGAAAGGAAACCGCTCCGTATTATGTCTGAATTTCACCGCCTGGTCCCCTCGAACCCTGCTGGGAACGATAACAAGAGATGGACTTTGATATGACTGGAAAACCCACTCATGGCGAGCGGCAAACTCCATGGTAGCAATTAATTCAACCTCTGAGATGGCCGTAGGCAAAATGACAATATCAAAATCTAGCAACATCTCTGAATCGAAGACGTCAAACCAGGTTAAATCAGCGATAACAATTTCAGATCGCCCGTAAACTCCCTGGACGATCTTTCTCGATTCTATTAATATTCTGTTGGCCCCCTCTGACAAGGGAAGGGTTCCCTTGAAGACTGTAATTCTCTGCGGTTTAATCGAGCGAACCCATTTGCTGGACGAGGCCTGTGTATCAAAATCTACTAACGTCGTCCGTTTATTCAAGGTTGATGCAAAATAATGTGCCAGGTTAGCAGAGATTGTACTCTTACCGACACCACCCTTTTGATTTGTAATTAAAATTCTCAAAACAAACTTCCCAAACAAAACCCGTCACAAAAATCGAGAGTAACTATCCCCTTTTTTTAATCGTCAGGAGTAGACCAAACTTAATACAAAAGGCGGGAGCCGGAATTGAACCGGCGTTCACGGCTTTGCAGGCCGCTGCATCACCACTCTGCCATCCCGCCACCGTACCTGTACGAAACACACGCGATCAGATTGGAGCGGGAGACGAGATTCGAACTCGCGACCTATACCTTGGCAAGGTATCGCTCTACCAACTGAGCTACTCCCGCGCTCTTCTAATTGTACATGTAAAAAAAAAAGATAGTTAAAATTCGTCTTTAATGTTTTTATCATTTACAGCTATCATTATATAGTTGAAAAATGATATAACCGTAAGAACGACTGCAAAACCTACTAACCATGTGCCAATTATTCCGCTGTCAATTTCTGGTATCACAATGGTGGAATTGTAAAGTAGGCACGGCAGAGCAACCATTTGTGAAAATGTCTTTAATTTGCCTAGCATATCAACTCGTAAGCCCCTTTTTGAGCCTAGTTTAAGCATCCATTCTCTAAGAGCTGATACCGCGATTTCTCGTCCCACGATTATAATTCCTATGACAGCATCTACCCGTTCAAGATCCACCAGAATAATCAATACTGTACAAACCATCAGTTTGTCTGCTACTGGATCCAGGAAGGCTCCAAAGGAGGAAATCTGATTCAACCTCCTTGCTAACCAGCCATCTAACCAATCTGTCAGACTTGCAATTACAAAAACAATTGTTGCCAATATATTTTTTGTCGTTTCTATCATTTCAAAAGGACCGTAAATGATCAACAACAATACGGGAATTGCAAAAATTCGAGTAAATGTTATCACGGTTGGTAAAGTAAACATAAGCAATCTAAGATTATTGATGAATATATGCGTAAATCTTACCAGCAAGCTCCTTGGAAACTCCATTAACGCTACCCAGTTCGTCAACTGACGCCTTTTCAATCTCCCTCAAACCACCAAATCTTGCCAACAATCTTTTTTTCCTCACAGCTCCTATTCCTTCAATTTCATCAAGAATGGATCTTTTGGATGTTTTTATTTTATGATTTCTCATCCCCAAAATCGCATATCGGTGGGCTTCATCCCTAAGGTAGGCGAGAAACATAAGTGCGTTTTGATCTGGCTGACCTAAACCCTTGTTTCTTCTGTCAAAAAAAACTGTCTCCAAACCAACTTTTCTACCTTCCCCCTTTGCAATCCCTAAAGTTATAACACCCAAAATTCCGCTATCATCCAAAACTTCCTCCGCTATTGCTAGCTGCCCTTTTCCCCCATCGATTATTAGTAAATTAGGGATATCTTGAGCTTCCTTAAATCGCCTATTTAGAGCTTCTTTTAATGATCCGTAGTCATCGTTAGCTTTGGCAGTCTTGATCTTGTATTTTCTGTACTTAGATGTTTGCAAAGTGCAGTTTTGAAATACTATGCAAGAACAGTATGTTGCTTCACCAGAGAGATGGCTTACATCGAAACATTCTATTCTAAACCTTGATGCCTGCTCATCGTTTAAATTAAGACCAAGAAAACTTATAAGGTACTGCAGTCTATCCTTAAGACTATTAGCTTCCAGTGCTCTTCTTACTAACGCTTGATTCAAGTTTTGTTTAGCCAGCTCCGCCAAATTACCTTGTGCTGATCTTGGAGAGAATATGAGTTTGGGTTTCTTTTCAATCCTTACACCTCTTGGAGAGAAGATCTAACCATTTATTAAAATTGTCAATAGCCGACTTATCATTGACAACAATAACTGACGGAAACGCTTTTTTTTCGTAGTACTGAATTAGAAAATAAGTTAATGCTTCAGTTAAAACCTCTTGGGAATTTAGCCCCATTCTCTCTGAATTATGAGCAAAAGTAATTTTATCACCCAAATATCGCCCTCCTTTTACAGTAGCAGTATTTATCGCTACAAAGACACCGTTGCTTGCAACAATGAAAATATCACAGTCTTTATCATTGGATGACTCCATATTATTTCTTTGAATAATTTTTGATAAAGCGGTGATTTGATCTCGGTACTCTTTAGCCTTCTCAAACTTTAGGGATTTTGAAGCTTTCTCCATGAGAATTTTTAACTCATCAAAAATCTCAGAAAAATTCCCATTTAGGAATGAAATTGATCTTGTCACATCTTCAGCATAATCGGTTTCAGATATTAACCCAACACAAGGCGCACTACACCGATTTATTTGGTGTTGTATACATGGTCTGGATCTATTAGAAAAGATAGAATCCCTGCAGTCCCTAAGCTTAAAAACTTTCTGGAGTATCTGTATACTCTCCTTGACTGCCCAGGCATTTGGGTACGGGCCAAAAATTTGTCTGAAGTTTCCGTATTGCCTCTAAAAAAGAAATACGTGGGAATTTATGGTTGCTAATTTTGAGTAAAGGGTATGATTTATCATCTCGAAATAAGATGTTATAGCAGGGCATAAGTGTTTTTATCAAATTATTCTCGAGAAGCAATGCTTCCGACTCTGATCTAACCTCAGAAAATTCTATACTTGCAAGCTTTGAAAGCATATGTGAAGTGCGTGGACTGTGACTTCCTTTAGAGAAATAGCTAGACACTCTCTTTTAAATTTTTCGCCTTGCCAACATACAAGATCTCTTTGTCATCTCCAAAAAACTTATATACACCAGGTGTTTTTGGAAGAATTTTAATCACATCAGAAAATTTTTGACTCATGCAATATTTTATTCCGACGGTATAACTTTCTCAATTTCTTTGATTATTTTTTTAAAATAATCCTAAACATTTCTGGTGTAAGTCGTTTTGTTGAAATATTTCTTTTACTCGGGTGATAGCTATCAAAAATAATTCTTTGACCAACCCTAAATGAATTTCCATGTTGAAACTTTATAAAAATATCTTCTTTACAAGCTCTCATTACGGCATTATGTGCAACTGCTCCCAGACATAATATAAAAAGTTAGGCTGGATAACAGAAATTTCTTTCGTCAAATATTTTAAACAATTATTTATTTCAGATTGTAGCGGACGATTTAATGGTGGAAAACACTTTACTGCATTCGTAATGCAATAGTTGATAGCTCCTGACTTTGTCTTCTCTTTGTAATTTAAAACCATTTTCCTCGAGATTTTGCTTTAAAAATCTACCTGCAAAATCTCCATCAAAGGGCAACCCAGTTGCATTGGCACCATGTAATCCTGGTGCAAGACCTACTATTAAAAGTTTTGTTTTTCATAGCCATCAGAAAGTACTGGTCTATTGTAATAGGTTGGAAATTTTATAGAATTTTCTTTTCTTACACTTACTAGTCTTTCGCAATCCACACAATCATTATCCTGAACCTACCATACATTTGTACTCTTTATAAACCTCTTTTTAAAGTTGAAATACTCCTTACACCAACTGGCACTGATGAGATAGGATAGCTATTTAATATATTGAAAACTCCGTCTCTATCGTTACAAACAATAAGAGAATCACAGCCCGATACAAAAGCAACATCTACCAAATCTAATAATCCAGACTTAATTTTTGCGCCTTGCATTGATAAATCATCACAGAATACTACTCCCCCAAAATTAAGTTTTGACCTTAAGATGTCTGTAAGCCAGAATTTAGATAAGCTGGCTGGATTATCATCACACTTTTCGTAGATAACGTGAGACGCCATAACAGAGGAAACAACATTCAGTTCACAAATAAGATATTCATAAGGAAAAATATCATTTTTATAGATTTCTTGAAACTCTCGATTGTCCATAGCGCAAAGATCGTGAGAATCCTCTTTTGCCCAACCATGGCCAGGAAAATGCTTTACGCAGTTTTTAAGGCCAAAACTTTTCAATCCATTGATTATACTCAAACATAGAATAGCAACGAGCTTAGGATCAGATGATATAGCACGGTTGCCTATTACTCACTTTTTCCCCAATCAATATCTAAGCATGGAACAAAACTGAGATCAACGCCCACAGATGCTAACTCTTTTGCTATTGTTGCTCCTTGGAAATGAGCCTTTTTTGTTGCCTCTAATAAGGTTGTTTTCGTAAATCCATGCTTGTTAATAATATTACCAATTATTCCAGGAGCTTCTAGAGAGGAAAAACCTTCTCTAAAACGTTGTACTCTGCCACCCTCCTGATCAACAGTAATTAATAGTTCTTTACCTTGTGTAGTATTGTGAATATCCCTAATCAACAAAGCAATCTGATCTTTTGATACAAAGTTTTTTTTGAAAACAATATAACGCCACCCACGAGTGGATGATTCAAAACTTCCTTGTCGTCCCCTGTTAATTCATATCCATTTATATCAACTATCAAAGGACCAAGTTTCAAGACACTACCCTTCTAAAATTGCAATCGCTTGAGCAAAATTATTCTCATCAGTCAACGAGATATGAATTTTTTTAAAATTTGGCAACATGGTTTTATCTTTTAAAGAAGAGAGAACTACATATGGTTTCCCTAAATTATCATTTAGAACTTCAATTGCCTTGAAAGATACTTGACCTCTTAAACCTGTGCCAAAAGCCTTTGAAACGGCCTCTTTTGCAGCGAATCTTTTCGCTATAAATCTATTAGCCTTCTCTTTCGACCTCAAACCTGAAAACAAAATTTTTTCATAGGTACCTAATTCTCTCTTTCCGAGAACTCGTTTAGCGAATTGACAAGGATATTTCTCTAAAATCTTATTTATTCGGAAAATGTCAACAAGATCAATACCGATTCCTAAAATCATTATTTTGCTTCCCTCAATAACATCTTCATATCTCTAACAGCCTCTCTCATCCCAACAAACATTGATCTTGAAATAATTGCATGACCTATGTGCAATTCACTCAATCCTTGAATTTCAGCAACATGGCGAACATTAAAGTAATTTAATGCATGACCAGCATTAAACCTCATGCCAGACTTTTGAATTTCTTCACCTGCATCCTTAATTTTACCTAACTCCGTTTGCACTTCTGAGGATGATTTATCCCTTCCCTGACTATGGAAAACATGCGCGTAAGGGCCAGTATGGATCTCACAAACTTGAACTCCAATATTTTGGGCGGCTTTAATTTGTTCCTTATCTGCATCTATAAAAACACTCACCATGATACCTCTTTGCAACAATTTCTGAATCATTTGTTCTAGATGTTTCTCATGTCTTAGTACATTCAGTCCTCCTTCAGTGGTGATTTCATTCCTCCCCTCAGGCACAAACATTACCATCTCAGGTGTTATATTTAAGGAAAATTCTAATAATTCCTCTGTGGGAGCCATTTCTAAATTCAGTTTTATTTGTGTATGAGTTCTCAGTCTTTCCACATCAGCATCTTGAATATGTCTTCTGTCCTCCCGTAAATGCACCGTAATACCATCTGCGCCGCCTAAATGGGCTTCAACGGCAGCCCAAACAGGATCTGGTTCAAATGTTTTTCGAGCCTCTCGAAGAGTTGCTACATGATCGATATTTACACCTAGCTCTAACACTTTATTTTTTTTCTCCCTTCGAAAATTGATAAATTTCTTTCATTATACGCCTAGACTTCAACTCTGCTGAATTTAGCTGACCATTCAATAAAAATCTCAGCAAACTTTTTACGTCCAACCAAGTTTTTTTATTTTGGAACAATTCATTCCATACATAAGTATCCAAATTCAATGTTGTCAAAACTTTCAACAAATTGGGCTCTATAAGAAAAAAATCATTCCCAACATTTAAACTGAGATTGTCTATATCTTCTTGGTGAAAAATTCCCTGTTCAGGACTAAGATATAAATAGCAATTTTCTGAAACGACGTGCTCGGAAAAATCTGGCATTACTCCAATTTCCTTTAAAATAGCAAACTCAAATCTACGAAGATGTATCTCTTGCATTTCAGGAAATGATGCTAGGTTTCTTAATGTCAATTCATAGTCAGAGAATAATAATTTGCAGGACTGATTTCTTTGCACAAATTTTAATATAAGCTCATTAATATAAAATCCCAAAAATAGTTGTTTTCCAGATAACTGCTTTTTTCCTCTTTCGTCCCATTCTGTAGACATTAGTGATCTCAGATCCCCTTTTTTACTATATCTAATTAAAAGCCTATTGAAAGGCACTAAAAGGCCTCTTAAACTTGACGTATTCCTTCGAGCACCTTTTGCAACGGTGGACACCCTACCCTCACTCTCAGTTAAGAAGTCAACTATCAAGCTTGACTCTCGCCAGGGATAGGTGTGCAATACAAATGCTGAGTGCAAAATCAAACTATGAAATACCCATATTATCTAACAGTGCAGAGTTTTTATTCCAACAGCTCACGAGTTTTACCCAGAGAGACAAATGGACATCGCCCTGAAAAATTTGTTTTAGTTCTTTAATTGATCGTAACCTTATAATTTTTAATTTTCTCCCCCTCTCTCCAATTAGGATAGGCTTATGACTGGATTTGCTTGTATAAATAGTAGCTTCTTTCTTCGTTAAAGAAGATTTCTCTAGATCTTCCTTTATATTTGTAACTTCAACCGCAAAATGGTAGTGAAGTTCATCACCAACACAATTTATGATATTTTTCTTATTATTTCAGATGCCCTAAACTTAAGATCTCGGTCTGTAATTAACGTTCTTTTAAACAGGGCTTCTCCAACAGGCAAATTTTGTTTGATTTTCTCTATCAAGAGATCAATTTGATATTTTCTTTTAACTGAAATTGGAATAATCTCAAGAGGTTTGAATCTTTCAAGCTCCGTAACCATTTTATACATTGCCTCCTTTTGGTAAGACGTTCGAATCTTATCAACTTTATTAAGCACAATGATCAGCGGAATATCGTCTGGCATATTTTCTAAAATTTTACGGTCATCCACTAACAATTTAGTTGCCTCGAGTATGACAATATTTATATTGGTGTGGGCTACATTAGAAAATGCAATTTTCTTTAACCGCTTATTCAAGAGGAGTGAATTTTTAAAATCAATTCCTGGGTTATCTAAAAATGCAATTTGGCAATCTGTAGAAGAAAAAATACCTAAAACTGGGTTTCTTGTTGTTTGCTTTCTTTTAGTAACAATACTAACCTGTGTTCCAATAGCCTGATTCATTAAGCTGGACTTTCCAACATTTGGACGACCCGCTAGCCCAACATACCCTGTCGAAAAATTAATATTTTTTCTCGCCATTTTGAAATCAAGAACTTTTCTTAAAATCTAGACGAACGTAATTTCTCCAAAATAAATTTCGCAGCAGATTGCTCTGCACATTTAATTGAACTACCATCCCCTTTGCAAACAATTTTCTTTAACTTCCATTGCAGGATCATCACAAATGCTTACACTAGACTCAACCTTATAGACCGGCGCATGTTCTGGACCAGTTACCTCAAGTACCGAATACACTGGAAGTGCTAGTCCGCGTCCCTGCATCAACTCTTGCAATTCTCCTTTCGGATCACGTAAGTCTATTTGCTGCAAGCTTATATCTTTCAATAACACCGTTTTATATAAATCTACAATAACCTCTTTAGCCCTACTTCCTCCTCCATCTAGGAAAACAGCACCGAAAATAGCTTCAAGGGAATCTGCTACGATAGAGTCTTTATATACCCGTTTTTGGCTTTAAGGTTGCAATCCCAACATAAAGATATTTGTCAAGAGCAATAAAACGGGCAACCTTTATCAAAGAATTCTGATTTACTAAGTTGGACCTAATTCTTGACAACTGACCCTCATCGAGGTCCTTCTCTTCTGAAAAAATAAAACTACTAATCGAGAAATTGAGGATACTATCACCCAAAAACTCCAGTTTTTCGTTATGATTTTTAGAAAAGCTTCTATGTGTGAGAGCTTTTCTTAAAAGTGAACGTGTATTAAATGTATAGTTAATCTTTCTTTCCAGATCCAACAGATCTCTATCACTCATAGAAAGTGTCAACACTCTAATTTATTGAACCCAGGCGGCTAAAATGACCGTCTAAAATGTCGTAAATATTAAACCATATCAAAACAGCCTTTCCCACAAGATTACCCTCGGGCACAAATCCCCAGTACCTACTGTCACTACTGTTGTCTCTATTGTCACCTAGTACGAAATAATGTTTTTCAGGAACAATGCAGGAAATCCCGTTAACAATTCTATTACAGTGGTTTTTAAAAATTTTTTCATCAAAATAAAAGTCAACAACCCCTATATCGTTGAGTACTGTGTATCTGGTATCTTGAAAATTTTCTTCAAATTGTTGTGAAACCTTAAATGTAGAAGGATCAAGATAATCCACTGTTCGTGATTTTGTAACAAGTACACCATTTACTTTCAGCTGTTTTTCTTTGTATTGAATAGTATCGCCCGGCAGACCCACAACTCGCTTAATATAATCTAAAGATACATCCCTAGGCCATCGAAAAACAGCTACATCTCCACGTGCAGGCTTATTGATTGATACTAACTTGTAATCAATAATTGGTAACTTAACTCCATATTCAAACTTATTAACCAAGATTAAATCCCCAATTCTAAGCGTCGGAATCATGGACCCCGATGGAATATTAAAAGGTTCAAATAGAAATGATCGAATAACAAAAACTATCAAAATGATAGGGAAAAATCCAGCAGTATACTCAAGAAAGGCAGGTCTGTCCTCGCCTACCTCTCTAAACTTACGAAAATAAAGTCTATCGCAAATCCAGAAGAACCCCGCCACAACCAAAAGAATAAATAATACAACTTCGAAATTCATTTTTATTTTCCTTCAGACTTTAAAATTGCTAAAAATGCTTCTTGCGGAACTTCGACTGAGCCTACCTGTTTCATTCTTTTTTTTCCTTGTTTTTGTTTCTCTAACAACTTTCTTTTACGCGTGACATCACCGCCATAACATTTAGCAAGAACATTTTTCCGTAAAGCTTTAATGTTTTCCCTCGCAACGATACTAGAACCAATGGCAGCTTGAATAGCAACATCAAACATTTGCCTTGGAATAAGGTCTTTGAGTTTTGATGCAAGCTGTCTTCCCCGATAAACGGAATTAGCTCTATGAACAATTGCTGATAATGTGTCCACTTTTTCCCCGTTAATCAGTACATCCAGTTTGACTACATCAGACGGATCATACCTAACTAACTCGTATTCCATCGAAGCATAGCCACGCGATATTGATTTCAATTTATCAAAAAAATCAACAACTACCTCATTCATAGGGAACCTCATATTCTATATTTACTTGTCTACCAAGATAGGTCAAATTTTTTTGTGTACCCCTTCTTGAGGTACATAGTGTTATTACCGCCCCGAGGTAATCTTGCGGAACCAAAATGTTTAAATTTACGATTGGTTCTCGTATCTCAGAGATTCTTCCTTGATCAGGCATGTCGGATGGATTATCAATTTGAATTTCATTCCCATTTTGATCGATAACCTTATAAATAACAGTTGGTGCTGTTGTAATCAGCTCAATACTATATTCTCGTTCTAAACGTTCTTGTACAATTTCCATGTGTAAAAGACCTAAAAAACCACACCTAAATCCGAATCCTAAAGCCTGTGATACTTCAGGTTCAAACTTAAGGGAGCTGTCGTTCAAGCCAAGTTTTTCTAAGGCAACTCTAAGAGATTCGTAGTCTTTACTAATTACTGGATACAAACCTGCATAAACCTGAGGTTTAACCGCCTTAAATCCTTCCAACGGTTCTTTTGCAGGTTTTTCAACGGACGTTATAGTGTCTCCTACCCGTGCACCAGAAATTTCCTTTATACCAGCAATAACAAAACCAACATCTCCTGCTTGTAAATTCTTCTTTGCGACTACTTTTGGCGTAAATATCCCTAGCTTATCAACAACGTGTTGTTTTCCACTACCCATTAAAATTATCCGTGATTTTTCACAAAGAGTTCCACTAAATAGCCGAACCAACATTACAACCCCTACATAGCTATCAAACCAGGAGTCTACTATCTGTGCCTGCAAAGGACCGTCTTTTTTCCCAGAAGGAGGAGGAATTTTATCAACTATCGCCTCAAGAAGTTCTTCTATACCCAATCCTGTCTTCGCACTAACAGACACCGCTTCATTACTATCTATTCCTATAGCTTCCTCAATTTCCTCTAACACTTGGTCCTTGTTAGCTGAAGGAAGATCAATCTTGTTCAATACTGGAAAAACTTCTAGCCCCAGTTCCAAAGCAGTATAACAGTTTGCGACAGTCTGTGCTTCAACACCCTGAGACGCATCAACAACAAGTAAAGCCCCTTCACAAGCCGCTAATGACCTACTCACTTCATAAGAAAAGTCCACGTGACCAGGGGTATCGATAAGATTTAATGTATAGGAATTCCCATTTTTTGATTTAAACGACAGGGTAGCGGTCTGAGCCTTTATCGTGATTCCTCTTTCCCTTTCAAGAGACATAGAATCCAACACCTGTTCATTCATATCTCGATCATCGAGGCCCCCACAGTACTGAATCAGCCTGTCAGCTAACGTACTTTTGCCGTGATCAATATGAGCTATTATTGAAAAATTTCTTATTTTTTCCAAATGGTATTCATGGCTTTACCGGTACAAACATTGCCTCAGCGCCCCGTCTAACCAAAAAAACCAACACTTTTCCTTTTTTTGAATTACTGACCGCAGTTCGAAATTGAGATACCGAAACAACATTTTTATTATTAACCGAGGTTATTACATCTCCAGTAAGTAAACCTGCTCCTCTAGAAACTCCTTCTGAGGAAGATATCACAACTCCTCCGTCAATACTAAGTTTTCGAGCTATTTCTTGCGGCAACTCAGCAACACTCAAGCCAAGCCAACTAAAAGCTGTGGCTTGAGGTTTATTCTAGGGGAGGGTTCTATTATTGGAAGCCACCGCAGTTGCCGATAAAAGTTCCTCAACTGTTACTGTGAGGTTCTTTTCTTTTCCCGACCTCCAGATTCTCACAGTTGCCTTAGTCCCCGGCTTAGTACTACCCACGGTTCGAGGTAAGTCTGAAACTCTATCAATCTGTTTCCCGTCGAAATCAATTACAATATCTCCGGGCTTTATGCCAGCTTTTGCAGATGGTCCTTCGGGGTCAACACTTCTAACCAACGCGCCGCCGGAGGCTGAAAAGCCCAAAGCATCTGCAACGTCTTTACTAACTTCGCCAATCATAACACCTATTCTTCCCCTAACAACCCTGCCAGACTTTTTTAGCTGCGCAGCTATTAATTCAGCCTCATCGATTGGAATGGCAAACGAGATACCCATAAACCCTCCGGTACGACTATATATTTGCGAATTAATACCAATCACTTCTCCATTTAAATTTATCAGCGGACCACCAGAATTTCCTGGATTTACCGCGACATCGGTTTGTATAAAAGGTAAGTAGTCGCCAGTATCTCTGCCTAGCGCACTCACTATGCCAGCGGTAACAGTATTGGCTAAACCAAAAGGCGAACCTATGGCAAGCACCCATTCACCAACCTCCAAATCTTCAGGATTCCCTAGTTTTAAAAAAGGTAACTTCTTGCCTTCAATTTTCAGTAAAGCAACATCAGTTCTTTGATCAGAGCCAATAATATCAGCATAAAATTCTCTTCTATCAGCCATGGTCACTATCACCTTATCCGCACCAGCAACTACGTGATGATTCGATAGCACAAAACCATCAGGAGATATAATGAACCCGCTTCCCACCCCCTGGGTTGCGGGCCACCAGGAGGTCCCTGTCTACCTGGAGGTCTTCTTTGTTGATTATCCCCTGGCGGAAAAAATCTTTTGAAAAATTCATACATCGGATCGTTTTCATCCAACTGAGGCACACCAGGAATACCTGGGACCAAAATTACCGCCATCGCTGGCACTCGTTGTTCGAATGTTTACGACTGCTGGACTAGAATCCTTAACGAGTCCAGTAAAATCAGGTAACCCGCGAGCAGTACTTTCATCAGAAAAACAGAATCCGCAAAATAAAATCATTAAAAAGATTAGAATCGATTTGTTAAAACCAACACTGAAAACCTTCATAACAAACTCCTAAATCTATTTATCTACCGGGCGACAGAGTTATTAAAAAAAACCTGAACAGTCTCCTTTGGAACACATCCAAAACTGATTACTGATCTATTTGAAACAATTCCGCTTTTAAATGACGAGCAACCTTTTGTCCAATTTCCAACCCTGAAATATACATTGGATTCGCGCTCGTAAAATGCAACTAGTGACACATGAGCAACTCCGTCGGAGAACAAGCAATGATTTTGATTGTAATCTGGGTCCGAAGACAACTTGCTGGACCGATGAAATTTAGAATCAAAGCAATTCACAAGCTTAAATCCTTCCACCGGCTCTTCATAAAATACACTCTCTTTCTCATTTTTATAACGCGAGACGAAGAATTTTCGCCATGTTTTTCCGCTTGCTATTGTACTATCCATATCGATATCTGACGTACCAATATTTAAACTTGTAAACGCCTCCCTTTTAATGACCGACCCATCACTATCAATATATTCTACGGAAGTAGGCAATGCCGAATCAACATCAATCCATATCCGCAATTTCCATCTCAACCGGTCTTTCGGAACTAACTCATAGGCCTGCGTTTGTTTTTTTACGATTTCAGAGTCCAACTCAGTTTTACGAAAGAAATCATAATAGTTGATGATATGAGATGGGTCCCCTGAGAAAATGTTTGGGAAGCCCGCCCTACTAACCTTGCTAATCATAACCACTTTTTTAGCTGGAAAATACTGCTCTAGTGTGTTGTTGAAATAAACCTCAACTACATGCCTCTTTGACATCGAGACAACTTTTCGCTTAGTCTCACCACCAACTTTACCCTGTGAAATGTTACTCATTCTTCTAGCAGCTCCCGAGGTTTCAAACAATGCTGTCCCCGTGAAAGTCTTGTTTAACCCAGCAGCTTGTATCTTTTCTATTAATCGAAAAGCTTCAGATTTTGGCAGTAACATTTTATCCTCAGCCAAAACGCTGCCTGTTCCTGAACATAAAAAAACAATTGAGGTAATACTAAAGGTTTTAGGTAAACTTAAAATTTGCAATACCTTTTCTAATTTATGATGAAGAGAACGACAAAATCTGCACAACCTAACAAAGGTCAGAGGAGCCAGAAAGCCTCTCATGGTGCATAATTAACTCATCAATGAAAATCTCAGAAATATCGCAGTCCGACTCAATTTGATCAGATGAATTGAGAATTGCGACAGACTTCACGCCACTTTCCACATAAAAATTTTCTACGTTTTCACCTTTGAAACTGTTCATTATATTGTTAGAAGAAAACCCTAACGCGAATACTATAGCAACACTGGCAAACTGATAGCCTCCCGTTTTAGGAAACTGGCAAAAACTTCGCAAATAACCAAAAAGAGAGCCTGCCAAATAAAGCTGTCCAAAATCCTTTTCTTGTTTGACTCATTTGCAGCAATATCTTCTATGCTGCTTCTCACCTCAGCTGAAATATCTCTAGATAAATGATGGTGACCATCTCGCAAGGAGTCTCCAATTACAGAGTAAATTTTCCAATTTTCTCTATTTATATCACCTGGGATATCTCCGCCTAAATCGCCATCGAACAATCGCGATAGCTTTTCCTTGTCATTTTCCTTAATCATCCCTATATCTTTCAAATTATTATCATATTAATTTTTACCACCTCTTATTACCCTGAGTGTTTAAAAGGGGTCGAAGTTCCTGAGCAATTGCTTCTCTAGCCCTAAAAATTCTAGACCTTACTGTTCCAATAGGGCAATTCATTACTTCCGCTATCTCTTCATAGCTTAAACCGTCCATCTCCCGCAAAATAACGGCTGTACTCAGTTCTTCAGGGAGTTTGCTAACAGCATTATTTACGGCCTCAGCTATTTGCAAGCCAGCCAAATTGCCCTCAGGGCTTTCATTAGAGACAGCGTCAATTACATCATATGATTCCGAATCCTCATTTTTAGCCAATTCACTCAGAGTAATTGGCCTTTTCCCCTTGGAAAAAAGATGATTTTTAGCAGTATTTACTGCAATTCTGTACAACCATGTATAAAAAGCACTGTCACCTCTAAACTGTTGTATTGCTCTAAATGCTTTTATAAATGTTTCTTGTGCGACATCTTCAACCTCAGATGTATTTTTAATCAATCTTGAAACCAACCTGAAAACTCGCCTCTGATATTTGAGTACTAGCATATCAAAAGCACGTAAGTCGCCTTGTTTAGCCCTTTCGACCAACTCTTTGTCGGAATCGGAAGCTGTCACAAATCAACACCGATTTTTTTAAAAATTAATGACCCGTTAGTTCCTCCAAAGCCAAAATTGTTTTTAAGAGCGAAATTGATTTTTTTATCTCTAGCCTCATTAGCACAATAATCCAGATTGCATTCCTCGTCCGGAAAATCTAAATTGATGGTTGGTGGGACAACATCATTAAATACACTCAAGACCGTAAACACCGACTCCAAACCTCCTGCACCGCCTAATAAATGACCAGTCATTGATTTCGTCGAACTTACCAATAAATCACCTATACTCGACGTAAACGTGCGATTTATAGCAACTGTCTCATTCTTGTCTCCAACTGGAGTTGAAGTCCCATGTGCGTTTATATAACCAACATCCGAAGCATTAATTTTTGCATCAGTCAAGGCAGCTCTCATACATCTCGTAGCACCATCGCTATCTGGCGCAGTCATGTGAAATGCATCACCACTCATTCCAAACCCAACGATCTCCGCGTAGACTCTCGCATTTCTTTTAACAGCGCTCTCATAAGATTCTAAAAACAAAACTCCTGCTCCCTCGCCTAAAACAAAACCATCTCTAAGCTTATCGAAGGGTCTAGAGGCATTCTCAGGTTCGCATTCCCGGGTTGAAAGAGCCCTAGCCGCAGCAAATCCGCCAATTCCAAGAGGAGAAACAGTGGATTCAGAGCCACCTGCTAACATAGCATCAGCATCTCCAGTCTGAATAAGACGATAAGCAAGACCTATAGCGTGCAGACCGGATGTGCATGCTGTTACGGTCGCAAGATTTGGTCCTTTCAATCCATACTTAATACTCAAATGCCCAGAAATCATATTTATAATCGAACCCGGAACAAAAAACGGGGAAATTCTCCTAGCTCCCTTTTTAGAAAGCGTCTCATGTGTTTTTTCTATGAGTGGCAAACCGCCGATACCAGACCCAATCATTGTCCCTACTCTGAACTGAGTTTTTTCACAAATTTCAAACCCAGAATCCATAAAAGCCTCGGACCCAGCAGCAAGGCCAAAGTGAATAAAAGTATCCATATTCCGACTTTCTTTGGGAGAAAAAAGACTACCTAAATCAAAGTCTGTAACCTCTCCGGCGATTTGTACAGGATAACTTTCCGCGTCAAATTTTGTTATCCGTCTTATGCCTGATTGACCCGAAACCGCAGCCCGCCAGGCACTTTTTACATTGTTTCCAATAGGAGATACAACACCAACCCCCGTCACAACAACTCGCCTCATACTAATCAACCACGTAAAAGATAAACAGAATAAAGCACAACTTACTTACTGTTAGTTTCAATGTACTCTATCGCTTCTTTAACAGTAGTAATTTTTTCAGCCTCTTCGTCTGGAATTTCACACTCAAATGCATCTTCCAACGCCATCACTAATTCAACAGTGTCCAGGGAATCCGCCCCCAAATCGTCCACGAATTTAGATTCATTTTTTATATCTTCCAGCTTTATACCCAGCTGCTCAGACACAATGTTTTTAACGCGCTTTTCAATCTCTTCCATGATGCTCCTTAAAAAAATTTAATAGTTATATTGTATCAGGACATTAGCATTCCACCATTCACATTCAGAACAGTTCCTGTAATATAAGCGGCTTTTTCAGACGACAGAAAGAAAACTGCTTCAGCCACATCCTGAGGGGAACCAAATCTATTCATAGGGATAGACTCAGCTAATTTTTCTTTTAATTCACTAGGAAGGTTATCTGTCATCTCTGTACTAATGAATCCAGGAGCAACACAATTGACGGTGATGCCTCGGTACGCAACCTCTCTCGCAATCGATTTACACATGGCCTCAATTCCAGCTTTCGAGGCGCAGTAATTAACCTGCCCAGCATTACCTGAGGCAGCCACGACCGAGCTCAAAAAGATGATTTTCCCTTTTCTCGCCTTAATCATGTGTCGAATAAAAGCCTTAGTGATTCTAAAAGTTCCTTTCAAATTAGTGTCTATGACATTATCCCATTGGGATTCACGCATTCTGAGAAATAATGCATCGTCGGTAACACCCGCGTTATTTATCAATATTGAGGGTGTTCCATACTCTGAGAGGAAATTTGCAACAAAATCATCTATCACCTCATCTAGCATATTAAAAACTAAGCCAGCGCCTATGCCGCTATACTTCTGCAAAACTTGATCAATTTTCTTTTTTCCAGAGATGCTTGTAGCTGTGCCGTAAACGGCATACCCACCAGCCTTTGCATATTTCTCAACGATGGATTTTCCAATTCCCCTGGAGCCTCCTGTAACTAATACCACCTCCTCGCTCACTTTGTCTCCATTTCTGTTACTTTTCCTAAGTACTCCACGCTTTCACAAAATGAATCATAATCTCGCAAACTCAAAACTTTTACCTTCCTATCTATTTGCCTAATAAGGCCACTCAATACTTTACCAGGCCCGCATTCTACAAAAACGGTTACTCCCAGTTGCAACATTTTATCTATTGACGCCTTCCATTGCACAACAGAATGAGCTTGTTTAGGCAATATACTTCTAATTTCTTCAACAGACCCATAAACCTCTGCATGATAGTTTCCTAAAGTAGGTATCTGAGGTTTTTTGGATGTTAAGTAATTCAAGTTTTTCGCTAATAAGCTCTCAATTGGCATCAAGATCGAAGAGTGAAATGGAGCTGAAACTGGAAGTTCAACAATGCGCACATTTCCCCTAATTTGTTGAGCTTCTCAATCGTCGCCTCTAGAGCTTCTTTAGCCCCCGACAAAACTATCTGCTTATCGGAATTGATATTGGCAACCTCGACAATTTTTGGAAAATCCTGCTTTGCCTCACTCAACAAAACCTTGTCGTTAACTTCCTTACAGATAGTTTGTATCAACTCTAAGTTTAATCCTATTACTGCGGCCATCCCACAATCACCCGGAGAAGTTATCGATTGCATGATATCCGCTCTGTATCGAACTAATCCAACTGCTTCAGTCAAGGTAAATGCATTAGCAGCAGTAAGGGCTGAGTACTCCCCAAGACTGTGACCTGCAAAATAACCGGGTATACAACTCGGACACTTCGATAAAAATAATTTCCATATGGCTAAAGAGCAAGCAAGAAGTACTGGTTGCGTGTTTATCGTCAAATTCAACTTTTCTTCGGGACCGTTGTCGATCAATTCAAAAAGGTTTTCTTTCAATGTGTCGCTACTCTCTTCAATAACCTCGTTTACAACTGGTAACTTTCGAAAGCTATTCATCATACCTATCGACTGCGAACCCTGACCAGGAAAGATAAATGCGATTTGGCCTTTCATAGATCCATTAGTATTGAACCCCACGTCAAACCTCCCCCAACTCCCTGAAGTAACAATCTATCGCCAAATTGTATCTTTCCGTTAGAAATACCCTCATTTAAGGCTAGCGGAATAGATGCTGCTGAAGTATTCGCATGTTTATGAACACACTTTATAACTTTTGAATCGGGTACATTAAGCTTCTCGGCAACCTTGTTTATAATACGGATATTCGCCTGATGCGGAATGAACCAATCAATTGATTCCACGTCCACAGCACATGTGTCCAATAGCTTCATCCCACTTTCGGACAGGGACTCTACTGCCTTTCTGAAAACTTCTTGTCCCTGCATTTCAGCATACCCAGTTCCCTCGAGCACCCCATTTTTTGGGGTACCGGTTGCTCGAAGAATATCGCAAAACTTCCCAGAGGAAGATATATCACTAGCAATGATGCCGGGCACACTACTCTGCCCAAGTACTACAGCACCTGCTCCATCACCGAAAAGTACGCATGTACTTCGATCTCTCCAATTCAAAATCGTACTCAAGCGTTCCGCCCCTATAACTAACGCATTATTTTTCATTCCAGTTTTCAAAAATAAGTCAGCCACGGTAAGAGCATAAACAAATCCGCTACAGACCGCTTGAATGTCAAAGGACGTGCATCTCTCAAGCCCTAAATCTTTTTCAATATGACACGCGACAGATGGGAAAATCAAATCCGGAGTGGTTGTAGCAACGATTATTAAATCTATAGAAGTTACGTCGATACTCGCAGCTTCAATTGCTTGCTTGGCAGCTATATAACCCAAATCCCTTGTGGACATTTCCCCACAAAAATATCTACTAGTTATCCCAGATCTCTCTTTTATCCATTCATCCGAAGTTTCAACATCGAGTTTCCTAAGCCTATTAACCAGTTCCTGATTAGTGACAGGTTTCCCTGGAAGATAACCCCCCGTCCCTAGGACACGAGAGAAAGATTTTTTTTCCTGCAAGACTGCTCTCCAATAATGGCTGTCCTAATTTTACCATTTAAATCATTTTCAATTGCGTGTGCAGCTCGTTTTATAGCGTACGTAAATGCGAATTCATCAGCTGAACCATGACTTTTAAAAACGACTCCATCTAGACCAACGAGCGCCGCCCCGTTATATGTTCTGTGATCAAGAATATTTGAAATACGTTTAAAGATAGGCAAACTAACTATTGAGGCGATCTTGCCATAAAGACTTCTACTGAATTCTGCTTTAAGGTGATGTCTTATTAATTGGGCAAGCCCTTCCGAAGACTTCAATGCGACATTACCCGTCAAACCATCACATACAACTACGTCAACTTTTCCGTAAAATATATCATTGCCTTCGACGTTTCCGATAAAATTTATTGGACTTTCTTTTAACAACTTTCCAGCCTGCCGCAACACACCGTCGCCTTTGCTTGTCTCAGTTCCAACATTAAGTAACCCGACAGATGGACTCGTTATATTTTCCACTGCTGACGAAAAGGCCGTACCCATAATCGCAAATTGCAACAATTGATCAGCATCGCAAGAAATATTAGCCCCTAGGTCTAGTACAGTTGTTCCTGCCCCACTAACATTTGGAAGTGAAGATGCAATGGCTGGTCGAGATATGCCAGAAATAGTCTTTACAATGTGCCTTGAAAGCGCCATCAGCGCTCCTGTGTTTCCAGCACTAACTGCACCATCCGAATCACCATTTTTTACTTCATCTAAGCAAATCCAGAGGGAAGAATCTTTTCCATGTTTTAATGCATTTGCAGGCGCCTGATCCATTTTTATTTCCAGCTCAGTATGCCTAATTGTTAATCTCCCACCTCTACGGTTGCACACTTCGTCAACCAAACTGCTTCCGATTTTTCGCCGTTGCTTATAAATGTCAAATTCCTTCTGAATCATAGTACGGTTTCCGACCAGAAGTATAGATGCGTCCGGCGTACTAACCAAAAAATCGACACACGCAGGTACAGTTACACTCGGGCCATAATCGCCCCCCATTGCATCCACTGCTAATTTGTACATCAATTAAACTCCAAGCTAGAAGAAATATATCTGAGTAGATTTACGTTTCTTCAACTTCTTCCTGTTCGTCAGGTACCTTCTTTTCGACTACCTGATTCCCCTTGTAAAATCCAGACGGACTTATATGATGCCTTAAATGAACTTCTCCTGTAGTCGGTTCTATTGCCACCGACGGTTTTTTTAAAGCCCCATGAGACCTATGCATACCACGTTTAGAAGGAGATTTTTTGTTCTGCTGAACAGCCATGATAAGGCTCCTCGAAAAAAAATAGAATTGTACCACACATTATTTACTTATTCATTAGTTCACCCAATACTTCGAAAGGTCGATACGTACCAGTCTTTTCCTTATTTTTTTTATTCAAAAACTTTTTCCCCTTGTGCTCAACAAAACGACAAAAGTGATTGTCCGATAAGCATAATAATTCCCAAGAATCAATTCCTCTTCCAATAACTCAAGAAACGAACTATCCTTTTCAGCTGAAATTATCTCGATATTTGAGTTAAAGAAATCATAGTGTTTTCTCACCTCTTTTTCTGAACTCAAAATTTTAAATCTGCTATCTACAGGAGAACTCTGTAACGAATTTTTCGTTACACTGTCGGCATTGAATCCTAATGTTTCCGCTACCTGTAAAGTTAAGTATAGAATCATCGTAACTCACTAACCAATCAGATTGACCGCAAATAGCCGCTTGCTCATCTCCAAATCTCCTGAACTGACTGGGAGAAAGACGGAGGGAGCAATCTAAAGCCTTAGCACTGTGGAAAAGATCCCCAACTGAAGTTTCAGCGTTAAAAACAATAATCAAACCAGCCTTTTTCTTCTTATTTAATCTAATATTTAGTTTAACACTTTTTTTTTTATGATTTAATGAGACTGATCCTCGCTTCGAGCAGTAAAACACGTAAAACGCTTTTACATCGAATATGTAGAAATTCGTTCGAAATATTACCTCCGGAAATTGATGAAACTCCACTTAGCTCAGAAGATCCAAAAAATCTATCTGAAAGGCTCTCGTTGGAAAAAGCACTTAAAATTTCAGAATCAAATAGAGACGCAGTTGTTATTGGTAGTGACCAGGTAGCATTTTGTGACGGCAAAATTCTTAAAAAAAGTAATAACTTGGACGATGCATTCGAACAAATTTCCTGGCAGGTTGGAAAACAAACAACATTTTTCACCGGTCTGGCACTGGTAAGAAATGGAGGGAAAGAGGTACAAAGTGGTACGGTAGTAAGCCAAGTGTTTTATCGTGACTCAAACTTCATTTCCGAAAAACTTGTTAGAAATTATGTCAACAAAGAGAAACCCTTAAATTGCGCAGGTTCAACAAAACTCGAAAGTTTAGGAATTTGTTTTATAAAGCGTGTGGAAACAGAAGATCCGAGTGCGTTAATGGGACTTCCATTAATTAAGTTATGTAGTTTTCTTAAAAAATGGGATGTTCAACCGTTTGCATAAGAAATAAATTCTTCAAAGTGACAACCAATCTAATAATAAAATTTTCGGTCAGTTTGTCCAAAAGATTCTCTTCTCCGTGATAATCGATTAAAAATGGTTGACCAAAAACCTCATCAGCTACAGAGCTTACTGAACCAAAGCCGTCACTTAAACCAAGGGCAATACTCTCTTCTCCGGTAAAAACTCTTCCGGAAAATATTTCTGGGTCATCGATCAAAAGAGAACCACGCCCAACTTTTACTGCGTCGATAAAGTGACGGTGTAGGTCCTCCATCATTCCCCGAATTATGAATTCTTCTGTTTCCTCTTTTGGTAAAAATGGATCTAGCATACTTTTTTTCTCGCCAGATACCAAAAGTCTCCTCTCTACGCCGATTTTTTTTAGTAACTCTACGAAACCGAATCCATTAAAGACTACCCCTATAGACCCAACAATACTAGATTTATTGACAAAAATCTTATCTGCTGCAGACGCAATAAAGTAGCCTCCTGAGGCAGCTACATCTTCTACAACAGCAATTACCTTTTTCTCAGGATGCTCCTTCTTAAGTCGTCTAATTTCATCATAAATTAACGCTGACTGGACTGGACTTCCGCCTGGAGAATTGATTCTTAAAATTAAACCTACGGAATTAGCATTTTCAAAAGCTGTTTTTAATATTTTGTTGACCGCAAGCGCATTTATATCGCCATCGTTCTCCACGATGCCGGTCAAGCTTAGAACAGCGGTGTGTTCCGAAACTTCAGCACTGATCGGATATTTTTGGTCTCCACCTAAAAAAAGAGATAAAAATGTTAAAAAAAACAGCGACGAAATTAGAACCCACCGTATCATAGACCAACGACGATTTGCCGACCTCTCTCGGACATAATCGTGAAGAATTGTCGCGAAAAGATTATCCTTACCGTTCTCATGATGAATTTCTTTCTGGCTACGATGCTTTTTCTCTAAATTATTTCTTTTATCGTCATCGGACAAATTATTCATACATCTTTCTCCAAAATTATTATTTTATATTCTTTTTAAAATTCTTTTAAATGCTGCCGGCACTGGAGATTCATAGTGTAGTTTTCTATCCATTCCAGATTTCCGAAAGCTCAATTTCCAGGCATGTAAATACATTCGTTCAGCATACATCTTGTCCAAAACTTGCTCACAGTATTTCTTGTCTCCCAAAATAGGTAACCCCAGCGAAGAGAGATGCACCCTAATTTGGTGTGTCCTACCGGTCGTTGGAATACACTCAATTAATGCAATCAAGCCAAAATCTTGATGTAAGACTCGCTTTACTTCGCGTAATTTTGTCAGCGCATATTTTCCTTTTTTGAAATCGTTACTATTCTATTACCATCACGATCATATGTTCTAAGCAAAGGTTTGCAAACTTCTGCAGGAATTTCCATAGAATTGGAATCTAACAAACAAATAGCCAAATATTTTTTATTTATCTCCCCGTTTTTAAGTTGTTTTTGTATGTGAAGCAAAAACCTTCTTTTTTTGCTGACTATTAGTAGTCCAGACGTATCTTTGTCTAGTCTGTGGCAAAGTTTCAAACATGCATCTCTTCGAGATGTTTGCATCAATTCTAATAAGCCTAATCTTTTTTCCTTTACGCCATGAACAGAAATTCCAGAGGGCTTGTCCAAAATTACCATACATTCATCTTCGAAAATTATAGATATTTTTTGTGGACAAGTCGTTCTATGTGATTATCTTGTGCAGGTTCTACCAGTGAACTTCCAATTGTCATACCAGACAAGGGCGGCACCCTTACTAAGTCACCCTGGTATACCTTTGTAAATACCCTAACCCTTCTACTATTAATACGAACCTCACCCGTCCTTACCATCCGATAAATACGGGATTTTGGAATATTTTTAACCATCTTTACTAAAAAATTGTCCAATCTTTGACCACTTGAGTCGGAATCAACATTTAAAAGCATATTTACTCGATTTAAGCTATACTGTGGTTACTCAAGTTTAACAAGGACTTGGTAAAAGATACGAAAAATCGATTGACTATTCGATTTGATAGTTTTGCTTAATTAACAAATTTAAGATTACTAGCTAACAAGCTTGTTAGAGAGACGTTTTGCATCTATGGTGATTAACTACTTAATTGGTAGGCCCTACTTATTTGAACAAGTATTCCGCTCAATTTTCACGCGTATCGGGTTGCTTCGAATTGATAGAATCAAATTTGGCAAAGGTGAGGTGGCGCACTTGCTTTGTCAATATTGTCGGGATAAAACAAGAATCTACAATCCCCTTTATACTCTCCTCAAGCTCCAGCACAGGCTGCGCCTTTGGAGAACTTTTTATGAAACGTATGTTATTCAACGCTACCCACTCAGAGGAACTGAGGGTAGCTACGGTCGATGGACAAAAACTTTTAGATTTCGATATTGAGGTTGCTGGGAAACAACAACGCAAAGGAAATATCTATAAAGGAATCATCACAAGAATAGAACCTAGCTTAGAGGCCTGTTTCGTCAACTATGGGGAGGATAGGCATGGGTTCCTTCCATTTAAAGAAATTCCCCGAGTTCATTCCGATCAGGGTGATTCGGTTACAGATTCAAAAACGCGGCAATTGCCTAACGAAGGCACTGAAATACTTGTTCAAGTTGATAAGGAAGAAAGAGGAAATAAAGGAGCTGCATTAACAACCTATTTATCGTTGGCAGGAAGATATTTAGTTTTAATGCCTAACAACCCAAAAGGCGGAGGAATTAGCAGGAGAATCGAAGGGGAAGAAAGAACAGAAATTAAAACAATCCTTGAAAAACTCGATATTCCTGTTGGAATGAGTTTGATTGTCAGAACCGCAGGAATAGGACGCACCATTGAGGAGCTCACATGGGACATGAATTACCTTCTGCAGTTATGGGAAGCAATAAGCAACGCAAAACAAATGCAATCTGGAGCTTATCTAATATACCAAGAATCAAGCCTTGTAATAAGAGCAATTAGAGACTATTTCAATCCCAACATTGGGGAAATTTTAGTCGACACAGAAGAAATTTTCGAACAGGCTCACCAGTTTATGCAACATGTTATGCCCGATATGGAGGATAGGGTAAAAAAGTATAAAGATGAAGTACCTTTGTTTTCAAGATACCAAATTGAACATCAGATTGAAACTGCTTACTCAAGAATTGTGCAGCTTCCCTTAGGGGGCTCAATTGTTATAGATCATTCTGAAGCTCTTGTGGCGGTAGATGTGAATTCTGCAAAAGCTACCAAGGGTTCAGACATTGAGGAGACTGCTGTTAAAACTAATTTAGAAGCTGCGGAAGAAATCGGTAGACAATTAAGGTTAAGGGATATCGGCGGACTGATCGTAATTGACTTTATTGACATGGAACTTCAGAAAAATCAAAGGGATGTTGAAGCCAAACTTAGAAATTCCTTAAGTATTGATAGAGCCCGTGTTCAAATGGGAAAAATTTCAAAGTTCGGTCTAATGGAACTTTCTAGACAGAGACTGCGTCCAGCCCTGAACGAAGGATCTCATGTCACATGTAAGAGATGTAATGGTATCGGCGTCATAAGAGACATAAACTCCAGTGGGCTGCATATACTTAGAATACTCCAGGATGAGGCAATGAAAGATGGGACATCCTCTCTTCACGCTCAAGTCCCCATAGATGTTGCAACTTTTCTGCTTAACGAAAAAAGAGCTGATATCAACACCCTTGAAGCGTCTTTGAAAGTTTCAATAGTACTTATTCCGAATAAGTATCTCGAAACGCCGAATTATAAAATCCAAAGAATTAAATACGATGATATTCGTCAAGAGGAAAACAGTCTAAGTTACCAGTTATCTGAAAACTTTATTGATCATGACAAGGATCAACGACTTTCGGAAAACGTGCAACCAAACCAAAAGAAAGCAGTCATAGACAACTTTATTCCAACAACTCCTGCTCCCTCCAGTAAAAAAAAAGGTTAAGGGGTTGGGGGTTATTAGACGGGTAATAAAAAGCTTTATTAATGTATTTACTCCATCCAAAAAAATACAAAAAAAAGAAGCTACAAAAAAGATAAAGGTAAATATAAAAGAACTGATAGAAGAGATACAAATTCTAAACTTAAGAAAGAGGGGAGAAGGCATTCAGATAGACCCGTAAGCAAAGATAATCGAGATTAACTGAAAAAGGATCAAACTTCAAACAAAGAAAAACCAAAGAAGCGAGGAAACTTCATCCAAAGCTCGACAAGGTAGTTTGAGAACAAATAAAGGTCAAAAAACTACAGGGAACATAGAACAGAAAAAAACGCGAAAACGTGAGAATGGTCTTAAGGAAGAAAATAATTCTGTCCAAAATGAAAAAACCAAAGAAAATGCTAAAAAGTCCGAAAATAAAGAGAACCTGCAAAAAGAAAAAAAAATGTAGCTCCCAAAGAACGAGCCTGATAATCATGCAAAAATTCCTGAGCCTACAATTACACCAAACATATTGAATAATGAGAAAAATTTTAATGAAAAAATTTCTCAGAGGAACTTGAGTCAAATGACCAAATAAAATCGCCTGACAACAGTGCAGCAAGTCTTTATAATGCAGAAAAAAAACTCAAGAAGACACTAGAGACAGTGGGACTTCACCTAGTAGAAACTAAGATAGATGACATAGGTTACTGGTGAACAAAAAGAGGAAAAACTCGGCAGAAAGATCAAAAGGAATGAATCCAATAAACAACGTGATGACTCTGAACCACTAACAATGGTGGAAACTAAAAAATGAATGTCCTTAAAATAACAAAGTTTCATATGTAACTAGATGGTACAAAAGGATAGTCGGACCCTTCGTGACAATTTTGATCGAAATTTAACGGATTTGCGTATCTCGTTGACTGATCAATGCAACTTTCGGTGTAGTTACTGTATGCCAAAAGAAATTTTTGGAAAAGACTATCTCTTTCTTCCTAAAAAAGAGCTGCTTTCATTTGAGGAAATAAAACTTCTGTCAAATGCTTTTGTTAATCTAGGAGTTGAAAAGTTAAGACTCACCGGTGGAGAACCTTTGCTGAGAAAAAACATACCAGAATTAATTTATGATTTAAAAAATTAAAAACTTTGCAAGGTGAAAACGTTGAGGTTACTCTAACAACGAATGGGTTTTTATTACAGCAGTTCACTTCTAGTTTAAAAAATCCGGGTTGGATCGAGTAACGATAAGCCTGGATGCACTTGACGAAAATATTTTTCAACAAATGATAGGCGGAAAATACTCCCCAAAAATTGTGCTTTCAGGTATTGATGCTGCGATCAATGAGGGGCTCTCTGTAAAAGTTAACATGGTGGTTAAAAAAGGAGTTAATCATACTCAGATAATACCAATGGCAGACTATTTTAGAACAAGAAATATCCAACTAAGGTTTATCGAATTTATGGATGTTGGAAATTCAAATCAATGGGATTCAAAACATGTTTTGCCAAGCGGGGAAATTGTAAAGTTATTAAATAGAAAATTTGGTGTCACAAAAGTTGGAAGAAAAACAGCGAGCGAAGTAGCAGAAGTTTGGAGCTACAGTGGAGGCGGAACATTTGGAACCATCTCTTCGGTGAGCAAACCATTTTGTAAGAATTGCTCTAGGGCACGTTTAAGCTCCGACGGCTTATTTTATACCTGCTTATTTTCTTCCAGTGGCTACGATCTGAAAAAACATATTCGCGAGAAAAATTTTTCACAATCTGACAAGGAATCAATAGAAACTCAAAGGTCACATGTCGAAAATTTAATTAAACAGATATGGGAGAGAATAGAACGGACCGCTATTCAGAACAACGTTTGATCGACAAGACAAACATCAACGAACGAAAAATTGAAATGAGTTATATAGGAGGTTAACTCTTAATCTTTTCTATTTTTGTCGTTTAGTGGAGTAGGCAGTGAAGAAAAATAACGAGCTAACCCGACCATCTCTTCCTTGGTGAGCGTTGCGGCTATGCCTCCCATTACCGCATTCTTTCTAGCTCCCGATTTGTAATCAATTAGTGCCTGATTCAAATAATCTGAATACTGGCCTGCAATTATAGGGTAAGAGGGAAGCACACCGTTAACCCCATCCTTGCCATGACACGCAGCACAAACCTGATTAGCCTTTTCTTCAGCTTCTTTAATAGTGAGCGCATTGCCAATAGCGGAACTAGATAAAAAAATACAAAATACAAGCTTTAACAAACTACCTTTTTCCATTACTTACCCCTACCTTAATTCAAACTAGAATAATATGCGGCGATATCAGCAATATCCTGATCCGTCATTGAACCAGCCACGGCTTTCATGCTTGGGTGGTTTCTTTGACCCTCTCTGTAAGCCTTCAAGGCCGAAACCAAATAATCGGACTTTTTGTCCTGCGATTCGCGGGACTCTGTATGTTTTTGGAAATGCCGTTTTGTAATTCGGAATACCGTGACAACCTACGCACATGGATACCTTGTTTGCACCCGCTTCAATATCCCCAGCGGCGATTGCAGAGCCCATGCCGAAAAGGACCCAAAGCCCCAAAAAACCAAAAGTGAAGTGTTTCAAAATGTAATACGAGAAGTTGCCCATTTTATAGTCCCCGAAAACGATAGTCGACAGCTGATGTCCTTAAGTTTAACACTTTCAGACAGACTTTTTCCGTAATCCATCTAAGAGAAAACCATTAAGTCTTTTCACAAAAAGTGAGGGATCTTGAAGCTGCCCTCCCTCAGCAAGCAATGCCTGGTCAAACAGTACAAATATTAAATCGCTAAATTTATCAGTTATTCCGTCAGAAACATTCGAACCGTCTGCTCCCACTATATTTCCCCCTCCCTGCTCACTTTCGTTAAACAATTGTTCTACTAATGGATGCTTTGGATTAATCTCCAAAATGGGCTTGCGTCCAGGAATATTTTGCCCAGCAGATTTTAAGAGCCGTTCTAGATGTCCGCTGACATCATGCTCGTCGGATATTAAACAACATGCAGAGTCTGTCAATCTATTACTTAATCGAACTTCCTTCACCGAACTCCCGAGTACCTTAGCTGCCTTTTCGATAACCACTTTGAATTTATCACAATTATCCACATTTTCAGGCTCTGAGTCTTTCGTTTCATTGGATTCAATTTTATCCAAATCTAGAGCCCCCTTAGTAATTGACTGAATCGCTTTCCCTTCATATTCGTTAAGAAAATTTAATACCCACTCATCAACTCTATCTGTCAACAACAATACCTCGATATCTTTCTTCTTAAATATCTCAAGGTGTGGGCTAGACAAAACAGCCTGAGTAGATTCTCCAGTGATCACATAAATCTTTTCCTGACCTTGTTTCATCCGAGAAATGTAATCGTTAAGCGAAACGAAATCGTTTTCGCCATTGTGAGTTGAACTTTTAAAACGAGCAAGTTTGGCTAACTTTTCCTTGTTTGAGAAATCTTCGCCAAAGCCTTCCTTCAAACACTGTCCAAATTCCTTCCAAAAGTCTAAGAATTTATCGGGAGACTTTTCTGAAAGGTCAGTTATCATATTCAAAACCCTTTTCGTACAGCCGTCGCGAATTGATTTTATATCACGACTTTCCTGTAAAATTTCCCGTGAAATATTTAATGGCAGGTCGCTCGAATCTACAACTCCTTTGACAAACCTCAAGTAATTTGGCAACAGCTGCTCCGCATCATCCATAATGAACACGCGTTTAACATACAACTTCAGCCCATGTTTTTGTTGCCTATCATACAAATCAAAAGGAGCTTTTTTAGGAATAAAAAGCAATTGGGTGTATTCAGATCTTCCCTCTACACGGTTATGACTATAGGCTAGCGGGTCATCGGACGTATTTGATAATGATTTGAAAAATTCATGGTATTGCGCCTCGGTGATATCCTTTTTCTGCCTTGTCCACAGAGCCGACGCCTTATTAACCTGTTCCCAAGTTTCTAGTTCCTTGTATGCAGATTTCTTTTCGTCCCATTCCTGCTTTTTCATTTTTATAGGTATTGCAATGTGGTCTGAATATTTTGAAATTATTTCACTCAACTTCCAATGAGAAAGTAAATCGTCATGAGACTTTTCACCGTCAATATCCGCTGCGCTTCTTAAATGCAAAGTAACTTCTGTCCCTCTTCTTTCCTTTTTTGCGGCTTGAACACTGAAACCAGTTTGACCATCAGACTCCCATAAAACAGCCTCATCCGGAGATAACCCCGCCCTTCTGGTGTGAACTACCACTTTCTCCGCGACTATGAAGGCTGAGTAAAAACCAACACCAAATTGCCCAATCAAGGCAGAGTCTTTTGCACTATCTCCCGATAATTTGCTAAAAAACTCTTTCGTGCCTGATTTCGCAATGGTGCCCAGATTTGCAACAACCTCTTCCTTTGACATGCCCACACCCGAGTCACTTATCGTAAGTGTCCGCTCTTTTTCACTGAATGTGATCTCAATATTGAAATCCGAATTTCCCTCATAAAGTGAATCATCTGCGAGGGCTTCAACTCTCAATTTATCGCACGCATCCGATGCGTTTGATATTAACTCCCTGAGGAAAATTTCTCTGTTACTGTAAAGTGAGTGAATCATGAGATTCAAAAGTTGACTCACTTCGGTCTGAAATTCTAAGTTTTCTTTTGACATAGTTAACCTTTTTAACAACTTATTTTTATAATTTGGGGCGTTAGAAAGAAAAACAAGAACCTATTTCATACTTTCTATTGTCAATCTTGAATTTACTTTTCTTCCTTTTTGTGACCTTTTGCCAATAAAATCAAGCAGTTTATTACGACTCAACTTAAAGAACTTACTCTGTCCTTGTTTTGTTAATGCTCTAAACTCTAGACCAGTCTCTCCAACAAGGCAAGCCGATCTAATTTGATCTCCTGGTCTTAAGCCAATTAATTTAACACCTCTTCCTCCAGCGAACAATTCTTTAACGCTACTAGTGCCTATTACTAGTAGGTAACCTAAATTTGTAAGTAGCGCTAAGGCGGATTCCTCCTTTGGAATAGGTATGATTGTCAATGGTTTATCACCATCGTCGAGTTTTTAAAAGCTTTTCCAACTCTAGTTTTTGACAAAACTTTGTCCATTTTGGTGGTTAGTCCCTTTCCGTACTGTGTAAGAACGATAAATCTGTCGTTTTGCTTGCCAACAAAAAACGTATGAAACGACTCATTTGGAGCTGGTTCCACTAAGAGAACTAAATGGTAGCTCTGGAATCTTCATTTCAGAAAGCTCAAGCAAAGCTCGACAATAAACCCTGCCACTTGTGGAGAAAGAGATTAGATAATCTAAGTTGATACATTCGAATAAGAGATTGTATCGATCCCCGGTTTTAAACTGGATTTTTGAAATCTTAACATCATGACCATTTTTAATAGTAATCCAGCCATTGTAAGAAATTATTACTGTAATATTTTCCTCAGAAACTTCTGCTTCAAACGTTACTTTTGCAGATTCTTTTAGCAAAGTCCGTCTATCATCACCATATATTTTTTTTAATGACAAAATCTCTTTTTTTGTCTGTTCTTCAAGACTTTTTTGCTTTTTAAAATCTTTAAATATATAGTCTCTTCTTCCTTTTTTTTAGCAATCTCAGCCTTAATATTTAGTAACTCAATTTTAGCTAATTGCCGCAGCCTCATCTCAAGGATATCTTGTACTTGCTCCTGATCTAATGCAAATCGTTTCATAAGTTTTGTTTTTGGATTGTCAGACTCTTGAATGATTTTAATTACTTCTGCTATCGCCTCTAAAATCTTAATGCGACCATGCAAAATATGTAGGCGATTTTGAACTATGCTTAGTTTAAAAGAGAATTTTGCTTTTACAATTTTGACTCTGAAATCTAACCATTGAAACAGAATCTCTCTTAAAGAAAGCTGCTTTGGTTTATTTTCTAAATCAAGTAATACCAAATTGACAGAACAAGATGACTGCAAGGAAGTTTTACTCAACAAAAGTTTAATAAACTCTTCTTTACTTATTTTTGAATTTTTTGGCTCGAAAACTAACCTGACATTCGCATTTTTATCGGATTCATCCCTAACAGATAAAAGATAGCTCATCATCATTGTTTTTTGTTTATTTTGTTCGCTTGTTAATGATTTTTATTCACTTTTATTTTTGGATTTGTCAGTTCGTCAATTTCTTCCAAAACCTTCTGCACTGAAACTCCGTGAGGTAACTCTGTAAATACAAGCCGCCACTGACTCCTAGCTAGTTCTTCAACAAACCATCTACCCTGTGTTATGAATGTTCCTTTCCCAGTGAGATAAATTTCTTCAAGCTCCGACCTAGAATTAATTACTTGTCCCCCACCTGGAAAATCAGGTCCTGGAATAATATTTAGAATTTCATTATTAGAAATTTTTCGATTATCTAATATCGCTACTAGTCCATCTGCAATTTCGCCTACATTATGAGAAGGGATTTCCGTTGATAAGCCTACCGCAATCCCTGAAGCACCGTTAATCAAACAGAGGGGGAGTCTTGCTGGTAATTCTTGAGGTTCTTGATATGAACCATCATAATTTGGTAGGAACGAAACAGTGTCAAATCCAATTTCATCCAACAATACGTTAGCAAAAGCTGTAAGCCTTGCCTCTGTATATCTCATCGCCGCTGCGCCATCTCCGTCTCTAGAACCAAAATTTCCTTGTCCATCTATCAGGGGATAGCGCATTACAAAATCTTGCGACATTCTCACCATTGCTTCATAAGCAGATTGGTCTCCATGAGGATGAAATTTTCCAAGTACGTCTCCTACAACCCTTGCAGACTTAACAGGTTTGGCGTCAGAAATGAGGGACATTTCCACCATAGAGTAAAGCAGTCGACGTTGGACGGGCTTTAAACCATCCGATAATTTAGGTATTGCTCTACCATGCACTACTGATAAAGCGTAATCCAGGTAAGCCTTCTCTGCAAAATTTGAAAGGGAAACATCATGAAATTTTGCAACACTCGCTACACTTAAGTTAAGAGTTAAGTTATTTTTTTCTTTCTTCGGCATATTTATTTAGACATCTATTGAAGCATTGTTACTTTTTTCTTGCATCCATTTTTTTCTAGCGAGAGATTCTGTCTTAGACATAAGCAAATTAATTTTTTTCTCTGTTGATCTTTTTCGATCATTATCGATAGTTACTCTTAATAGCTGTCTATTTATCGGGTCCAAGGTTGTTTCCCACAATTGCTGAGCACTCATTTCTCCCAAACCTTTAAATCGAGAAAAACTAAGTGCATCTTTTGGAACTCGTTTTTGGTCAAATTTTTTAAATCTTCTCTGCAATTCATTTTCATCACGTACATAGACCTTTTCTCCAAATTCTTTTCTATATTTTCCCTTTATGTCAATCCGATACAAAGGTGGTTGAGCAATAAAAGACGGCCATTTTTTACAAGTCCAGGAAAGTGTTTTAGAAAGAGAGTAATTAAAAGTACTTGTATGTGGGATCCATCCACATCAGCATCAGCTAAAATACAGATTTTTCCATACCTAAGATCATGTTCATCATAATCTTCATTTTTTTGGTGGGGCGAAATCCCTAAAGCGATGGAAATATTGGAGATCTCTCGATTTGAAAGCAATTTAACTGTATCTAATTCCCAACTGTTGAGAATTTTTCCCCTCAATGGAAGAATTGCCTGGAAGCTTTTGTTACGCCCCATTTTTGCAGACCCTCCCGCTGAATCACCTTCTACTAAAAACAGTTCATTTTCATCCAAACTTTTCGATTCGCAATCAGTTAGCTTTCCAGGAAGAATTGCGATACTTGAAACTTTCCTTTTTTCATTTAACTTTTGATTTTTTGTCTGTTTTGTGCGTTGATTAAAACTAATTCTGCAATTTTCCGTCCATGATTAACGTTGTTATGCAACCAAATTTCAAATGAGTCTTTACTAAATGATGACAATAATTTTTGCGTTTCTCGATTTGACAATCTTTCCTTAGTTTGGCCTTGAAATTGTGGATCAAAAACTTTACAGGACAGAAAAAAGCTTGCCCTCTGAAAAACATCATCCGATGAGAGCTTGACTCCCTTAATCATCATACCTTGTTTGTCTATAAATCCTTTCACAGCAGCAAAAATCCCTTCTTTGAAGCCTGAAACATGAGTACCAGAACCCGTTGTAGGGATTAAATTCACAAAAGCCTCTTGAATATTTTGCCCTGTCTCTGTGAATGCCAAAAGTGTTTCAAATCCCTCCCCAATATGAAAGCTTGATTTTGTTTCTACATATTTCTCGCACCGCCAAACAGGCACAACCAGATGATCCTTACTTATAATTGATGAAAAGTATTCTTCAGGTCCATTGTTAAAGCACCATGAGGATTTTAGTTTTCGTTTTTCATCGAATAAATTAATCACGACGCCCGGAAGCAATATTGCTTTTGTGAGGAGTGACTTTTCTAATTGTGCTAAAGATATATTTAATTCATCAAAATATTTAGCGTTTGGCCAAACTCTAATTTTTGTTCCAACCTCTTTTGTTCTTTTAATTTTTGTTAAAGATTCAGCAACACTACCATTCTCAAAAACAATTTTCCATTGGTAACCCTCACGAGAAACGTTTGCTTCCAACTTATTCGATAAAGCATTCGTTACCGAAACCCCAACACCATGAAGACCGCCTGAAAAATTATAACTACTATTATTATCTTTGTTAAATTTCCCTCCGGCGTGCAGACGAGTAAATACAAGCTCTATAGTGGAAATTTTCTCCTCTGGATGCATCCCAACAGGAATTCCTCTACCGTTATCACTAACAGAAAAACTCTTGTCATCATGGCATTCTATGGAAATCTCCGTAGCATATCCTCCTATTGCCTCGTCCGCGCTATTATCAATAACCTCCTGTAAGATGTGCAGCGGATTCTCGGTTCTTGTATACATGCCAGGCCTTTGTTTACAGGCTCCAAGCCCCTTAGAACTGAAATCGAAGATTCATCATACCGTTTTGCTCTTGCCATTTATCTAAAACATCTCCTCAGACTGATATTTTTTAACGAAAATTAAATAATACAAAATGTTGTAATCAAGCTCTTGTTTTTTTAAAAATAAAAGCTAATCTATAACATTTTCTTTAGAAAAAATTACTCCATCTGAATCAGCGACACAAAAAACACCAGGCTTTATCGAACAATTGTCGATTTTAATGTTTTTGTTTACCGAGCCCACGTTAGCTTTCTTACTCTTGACAGGTGAAGTGCCAACAGCCCATATTCCTATATCCGTATCCATTAGCTCAACAGAATCACGAACGCACCCAAAAATAATTGCTCCTTGCCACCGGTTTTCTTTGGCCAAAACTGCCAAATTTCCTCCCATCAAAGCGCATCTTCGACTACCCCCGCCATCCACAACTAAGATCCGATTTTCCCCGTCCTCTTCAAGAGTTTTTCTAACGAAAGAGTTGTCCTCAAATGCCTTTACGGTAACCACCTGACCAGAAATATGCTTTCTGCGCCCATACATATTCAAAGGTATCGATAAAACTTGAACAGAGTCATTGTCTATTTCATCCTCATTTTCGTCACAAATATCAGCAGTTAGTTTCACTTATTTCATCCCCATTAAAAATTTTTATTAAATAGAGGGTACAATACTCTGCTATGAATTTAAATCTTTGGGGACGTTTAGTCTACACATTAATTGCGAAAAGATTCAGGAAAAAAATCGAGTTTATGGATACTTGTATAACTCCATTCCGAGTCTTGCCGAGCGATTTAGATCTCAACTTTCATATGAATAATGCACGCTACTTTGCATGGATGGATATTGGACGGCTTGATTTGCTAAATCGTAGTGGGATGTTTTCAGTCATGAAACGAAACAATTGGTTCCCAGTAGTTGCTGATGAAAAAATAAGCTTTGGAAAATCGCTTGATTTATTTGATTCTGTACTTTTGGAAACAAAGCTTCACGGATGGGATGCTAAGAATTTTTATATTCAACAACAATTTAAAAAAAAGGGTGAGATATATGCCGGGGCTATGGTCAAAGCGCGAATATTGTCAAAACAGAAGGGTCCCTTAGAAACTAATGAGATTCTCGAAACACTTTACGATTCCAATGACCAACCTAACATCTATCCCTGGCTCACAGAATGGAAAAATTCGAGACTTTCCCTATTAGGAAGAAATAAAAGAAAATAGAGTCTGATGCTGGTCGGTGAATAATCTAGTTTTGCCCAGCCAAAGCAGTTTCATCACCTAGTGTCGGAGGTTCGAAGTACTTTATAAATGTAGCCCGGTAAAATCCACCCTTAATCATCAAAATTGAATTTGCTCCTCTATCACACAACTCTGGTCCGAAAAATTTAAAAGTATAGGGTGGTCTCGGCATGTAGCCGGATACGTAAACAACAGCAAGGGGAATACTATTTTGCGAAACTATAAGCTTATCGGAGTCAACACCTTCAAATTTAACACCATTGTTTGGTACGCATGTAATAGGAATACCCTCTTGAGCAGACACATTATTAATTAAATAAGATCCTATTAAAAGAAAAATTATTCCTGCAATAGTTGGACCAAAAAACATCTTTTGAAAAACGTTCGTCACGATCACCTCCTCAAAGTATTAATCGTCACGAATCCGGAAACTTTTACTGTAGCTTTAAAAATTTTCAATAATTTCTACCCTTTCACTTTTTTTGATTTTCTTTAGCTTTCTTACTTCTTTATAAAAAGTAACCCAATCCGCATTACTATTAACAAAGACGTTTTTGAAAAAGGTTTATACCTATCATAAAGAGAAAAAGCAGCCAACCATGGCGGGTTAATCTGCAAAACCCAATTTTTATAGTCATTTGAGCCATCTCTCTCATCTTTTAATCCTAAAAGCCTCGTTCTCAATTTTAGAAATATTTTTTCTTTACGCAATGTAGTTTCATTTTTTTTAGATTCTGGCCATACAAAATCTCTAAATTTTCTCTAGACGACCTCAAAAGTTCTTCAATTTCATCCCTCTTCCTTTTCTTCTCTTCATAAAGGATAAGGTCCTTGCTATGTCCATTTCTTTTTATCCATTGCAGAGAACCAGCATCCTCCACAAATGAGGCAAATGACTCATTAAAAAGTGTATCGTTTTTTACAAAAACCTGTTGGTGAGCCATTTCATGCATTAATAATCTAACCAACTCAATTTCATCGTTATTAATAAAAGTATTTAAAACCGGATCACCACCGAAAAAATCCGACCAACCTAAAGTGGAATAAGCGGAAACAGGTAATATTGCAACCTCTAAATCTTCAGATTCCATTAATTCTTTAGCATATTTTTCAGCTTCTTTTTTTTTATAAAATCCTCTGTAATTGAAGCAACCGACAAAAATGTAACACCACTCTTTTAAATCGAACGAATTTTCTTTTGTCGCCACAACATTCCAAAGAACAGCGCTGCGCAAAATATCCGAATAAGTGGAATAGCTTTTTGTTTTTCTGAAATGCAATTCAGTATAGGCAAAATCTTTAATTTTGTTTACTAAGCGCAGTTTTGCTTTTAACTCAGGATTTGTTGTTTTTCTTCCAAAATCTCATCAATGGGCTGAGCATTCTTGATAATACTTAAGTGATTATCAATTAACCCATAATTATATTTGATTGAGCTACAGGAGCTTAACAACAGACTAACTAAAATTATTGTACAACTTGATATGAAAAACTAATTTTCGCCCGAGATAATTTCGACAAGATCCTTCCTAATTTCTATGACTGGTGTTTGTGGAGCATAGCGCTTTACTAAAGTATTCTTCTGATTGATTAAGAATTTTGTGAAATTCCATTTTATTTTCGTTGTACCAAGAACCCCGGGTGCTCGTTTTTTCAAGTACGTATAAATCTTATGTTCGTTATCTCCGTTTACATCAATTTTTGAAAAAATAGGAAATGTCACTGCATAACGTTCAGTACAAAAATTTTGTATTTCTTTCAAACTCCCTGGTTCCTGAGAACCAAACTGATTACAAGGAAAGGCTAGAACTTCAAGGCCCTTATTTTAAAATCTAAGTACAATTGTTGCAAGTCTTTATACTGAGGAGTAAACCCACAATTACTAGCAACGTTTACTATTAAAAGAGTTTTTCCGTTGTAGTCAGCTAGGTTCTCGACTTTTCCATCTATTTTAACTAGATCAATTTCTGGTAGCACTATAGTCCTTAGTCAAGATTTTTATCATTATAAGTAATATTGTGGTTTATGTAATCTTGCTAATTTACTTTCAAAAAGATAAGTTTCTCAGTTTTTTTTACATATAATCGTTTGTCATCCATATACCATTTAAAATATCATCATTCACGATATTCATATTTTCAGGACTTTCAGAAAATCCGATCAAAGAAGCAGCTCTATCCATCCACAAGGGGTCCCCTTCTGATCTATTAAATCTATCAAGATAATATTCACGTTCAAATTCGTCTGGAGATCTTCCCAATACGTTGTCGTACAACGCATCTACAAAATCAGAATCATTTAAATCTGATCCGTATGTACTCTCAAATTCGGGAGAGGCTAAGAAATTACCAGCAATCTGGTATAAAATTAATCCATTAGATTCAATGTCATTAACATGATATCCGACTCCTACTGGATCGGGAGTTCGTTCAAATGCCGCCTGATATAATCTGTAAGCCTGGCCAGCATTTCCATTTGTATCAAACGCAAGTGTTCCATCAGCAAATTCAAGTCTTTCCACATTGGTAAGAGTGTCTGTTCCTTCCAGGGATAATCTGTCAGTAACACTAAAGGAATCCAATTGTTTTTCAATTGTAAAATCGTAATAAGACCCAACATACTCTGCTATATCGAACCCATCACCTCCGTCAATAATATCGTCACCAGCACCTCCTAAGAAAACATCCATACCAGATCCGGCATCTATTTCATCATTGCCTGCTCCGCCATCAAAATAATTATTTCCATCGGAAGCAATCAAAATGTCATCTCCACCTCCGGCAAAAACTATGTCATCGCCAGAACCTAAACTTAAGTCCTGTTTACTGTCATCTCCAACAAAGGTTTGCTTTCCCTCTCCTCCACGGACAGTAAATTCTCCGAGAAGCAAGATTTCACATGCTGATGCCGTCAGCTCGTTATTTATATTCACAAATGTACTCTCAGAGTTTGTTTGATTAGGTGCAAGTAAAACACACCCCTCACTCTCAGCAAGTTGAAGAATGATTTCATCAGAATCAATCTCTGCGGGGTCATTTCCTGAAAAATCAAATAATTTTAATTTAGGGGCAACAACTGAAGTACCTGATTCGTCTCTACTTCCTTGACTATTTAAAACATCAGTAAAGTCTGCAGATAGCTTGAAAAGAGTCAGCCGCACGTTCTTTATTACCTAAGGGCTAACGAAATGAACTAAGTCGCTTTCTTCTGATAATGGCTCATCAACTGAATAATAAGATAATTCGACTTGCGCATCGATTAAGACATTTGTTTGGGGTTGAGTTGAAATGGTTTCTGCCGACATATCGCTAAAATCTAAGGAAATATTGCCATTGCTTACAAAAGAATTAACAGTACCTTTTTTAAACCTGAGGTTAAATTCCCATAAGAAATATTCTCAGTTTGCAAACTAACTCCCGGCATGAGTAGCTCTGATCTAGTTTCTGCAACATTAGGAACATCAGGTAACCCAGTAAGCTCTCCACTCACCATTTCCCTCGCACTATCTGATGCTGCCATTTGCTCTCTAAATAGTTCGACAGCAGTATCTCCTAACACTTGCCGGTCCCCTGTCAAATCAAAACCTTTGTCGGCTTCAACAATTGATAACTCATCAAAACTATATCGAGCCGCGTTTGCAGAAATCATATGAAACTCATATAAACCTAGTGCATTAGGTGTCGCATCACCCGAAATTACGAACTCCCAAAGGTTAAGGTTAGAACTGCTGGTAACGCTTCCGCCAGCGGGATTTGTAGCCACGCCTAAAATTGTATCTGCATTACTCTGTGTTCTAAGTTGCACATTTGTATCGTCACCTTCTGTATTTTCGATCCTGTCCTCGAGAAACACACCAGTAACAGTTCGTTATCTAATTCCCATAAACTTCCATTTGAATCATACAAACTATAGAAATACTGATCATTTTCGGGAGTTATAGTGAAGGCGGAGTCTAAACCAATTGCGTTAGTCTCTGTCCGCACTAATCGAAAATCATCTGGTCCTGGAGACGTCGAAAACGCTGGCATTAATAGCTCCCTATTTTGGAAACCGACCTGGCCATTACCGTTCAAATCGTAACGAACCATCTCTTCCTTAGAAAGGACCTCAGTCAAAGTAACTGGCTGTAGTGATTTAGTATTGTCAAAATTAGCTAACTGAGTCATCTTCTACATTAAATGTTCTCAAAAAGAATGAGTCCGAATTCGTATTTGAATCCTGTTGTAAAACATTTACATTAAACGTTACTCGATTAGTTGAATCATTTATTTCGGTACTTGTGTAAAGACCTTGTACCTGCTCATCCGAACTATATCTGAACGGTTGAGTCCCTTGATTCAAAATTAATTTTGGAGTCTCCCAAGTTGAATATTGCCAGTAAAGTCTACAGCGACGGAACCATCCGCTAATTTTGCCAACGAAGGGCTTTTTTGATTAACACCGAACTTATCCGTGAAAGCCTGTGGGGAAATAGTGATCTCTTCGGCACCTGGACCAAGCACTTGATTCGAGTCCAAATTATAGCCAATTTCCAATTCGCGATTAAAAAATTCAGAATCAGAAATTGCAACACTATCAGATTGATTATTTTTTACGAAGTAACTCTCAGGACTAGATTCCGAGGGAGTGAAGGTAGTGACTTTAACATCAGGGTCCCCTTCAACACTTTCTTTAACTTCATAAATTTTCAGATCACCGTTATCCAAAATCTCAACGCCTGAGATTGAATAGTCGCGACCATCAGATGATGGATTAGAAGAAGGAGTCCATGCGTTTCCATTGGACTCTATTTCTTTCAAAAGAAACGACCTGCCATTTTCAGTAGAATAATCATTTCCCCCAAAAACAAGTCCAAACTCTCCTGATGATAGACGCACAACACCAGGACTATTTAATACCTGTT
This sequence comes from Burkholderiaceae bacterium, assembly GCA_038147455.1. Lineage (GTDB taxonomy): Bacteria > Pseudomonadota > Gammaproteobacteria > Burkholderiales > Burkholderiaceae_A > UBA7377. The sequence continues at coordinate 218,284 of JAYQTQ010000001.1, forward strand.
GATCGGTTCCTAAATAATCTTTACTCAGCAGTGCTATCGAAAAGATACCATCGCCAACAGTTTCATCTCCGTTTAGGTCATAACCTACTTCCAACTCTTTTTGTAGCAAAGCACTTTCTGTAATGGACTGACCAACCGTTACTGTTGCTACTGCTTTACTACCATCACCACTATCGGTGAAAGTCCATGTTTTAAAGGTTGGAAAATTATTTGAGCCTGATTTTTCAATTATGGTACTCAGATTCGTTGGAGATGCTGTTGTACCACCGATACTCAAATACACACCAGTAATTGTCGAACCGCTAGTAGGATGCCAATTAGAACCCGTGCTATTGCTCAAAACCACCACAGGTGTTGTTGAACCAGTTGAAAGATCCCCTTCTATATCCAGTCCGTAAGCACCTGAAGTTAACTGAACGACTTGAGGAACGTTTAAAGTGACCCCCGCATCCACAGGGGGCACTTGCCATGTGATATCAGCTAATGCATCACCAACTGTACCATCTGAATTTAAATCAAATCCTACCCTGCTTTCATCAATCAGAATGTCAGTTAAGGTTACGACAGTAGAGGTCGCAGCTGAAGCCTGAAAATCAGCTTGACCACTTGGCTTCGAAAAAATCCACTTCTTAAAACTGGATGTTGAACCAGTTCCAGTCTGCTCAAAGATTGTTGCATAGTATTTTATTTGACCCGAACTTTCAAGTTCTTCCGAAGAAAAAATTCCTATAACTTCACTACCCTGACTAGGACTCCAGTTTTGCCCACTACTGGTCTTTAAATTAATGACAGATTTGAGTTGACCAACTGTTGAATTTCCATCAAAGTCAACAGCGTAAGCTCCTGAGGCTAATTCCACAAGAGACGGTGCGCCTCTTTGTACCACCGGAAGTTGCTTCGTCAAATCTACAATTCGATCGCCAATAACATCATCATTTGTTAGATCAAATCCACGTTCAAGTTCTTTGGCCAAAATATCTGTTAATGAGATGGTCTGAGCTATCCCACTAGTTGCAGTTGCTACTCCAGATGCACTTCCCTGAATAAAATGCCATTCTTTATATATCGCACTAGAACCACTTCCAGATTTCTCGTACACGAAAGCAGATGTTGTTTGTTCACTTGAAGTGTTTACATCGTAGGAAACATATCCTCCTACAATCGTATAGTTTGTAGACGGATTCCAATTTGCTCCATTTGATGCTTCTAGGAAAAGACTTGTTGAAGTTTCTCCAACATTCCCTGAGCCAGATAAATCAAGCGCATAGGCATTACTTTTTGTTAAAATTACACTAGGAGAAGTGACTGTCCCATCTGCAAAACCATCATTGTCAGAATCGAGAGAAGTTATTCCTCCTGAGACAATAACGGATTTAATTGGATCGCCGATAACACCATCTGCCAACAAATCAATGTTTTTTCTAGTCTCTAGCGCTCCTAACTGAGCTGAAGAGATACTCACAGCAAAAGTCGTTTGAGCTGTCGCGAAAAAAGAGCCATCAGAAAGATTGAATTCCCATTTTTTATACGCAGGAGAAAAGCTCGAACCTGCGTTTTCGATTATTGAAACAGTTTGTGCTGAACCGCTTCTTTCAGCGAAAACACCTGTTATAGAATTGCCTCGGGTAGGAGTCCATGGATTGCCTGAGGTTGCCATGAGAATAGGCAAACCCAAATCATTTACTCCCAAAACCTCATCGAAACTTATCGCATAATTTCCAATTTGTGTTTGAACAAGAGCAGGATTATTTGCATCAAGGAAAAGATATCGATCAATATCATCACCAATCGTTCCATTTCCATCTAGATCAACATTGTATGTTTGTTCCTCAGCAATTAATTCTGATGTTGTTAGTCGAGTGGCAGTTGATGCACTGACCTGAGCTGTATAAAATCCAGACTGATGGGTAAAACTCCATTTTTGATAAAAAGGGTTTAAGGTACTGCCACCTTTTTCGATTATTCCTATCGTCGATTGGTTATTTACAACTTCGCTCTGATAAACCCCAGATACCTCATAATTCAAAGAGGTGCTCCATGCACTTCCAGTATTATCTTTTAAAATAATGAATGGATGAGAATTTCCAACAGCTATATTGGTTGTGTCACTATCCACACCAATGAAACCAAGAGAGCTTTTAATCACCGCCGGTATTACTTTTGTGCTGTCAAGGACTCCATCATTGTTGGTATCAATCTGCATAGTCGAAGAATTTAACAGCACTTCGGAAATTTGATCGCCAACCTTAGTATCACCAGTTATATCGAAACCCAACTGCATTTCATAACTAACTAAATCTATTAAGTCTATGTTTGTGGCAGTAGATTGATTTGTTTGAAGAGATAGTAACGAAGTATCTGAAGAAAAAGCTCCATAAACCAAATTGTGGACTGGTATCAGTACCTGACTTTTGAACCACTACATAAGATTCAGTAGCAGAATTACTATCGAGAACATTTCCATAAACTCCTACAGCACTTGCGCCTGAAGTTGGACTCCAAGATGTAGAGGAAGAATTTATAAGTAACTTGCCAGTGGTTGTTTGACCAACTTGAGGAGTCTCATTTCCAATCGCAAATTCTCCTGATTCAAGCTTTCAGAAGGTTAGTGCTTTGCGCGGAGTTGGCAGTAGCTAAACTGTTTTCGAAACGATAATGGATTGAACCGTCAGTCCACTGTTACCGACAATTCCATCTCCTGTAATATCGTAACCCAACGTTGTTTCAAACGATTCAAGGTCACGAACTGCAAAATTCGAAACAGCACTGTTCCAAACTGCAACAGAATCAAGAGCTGTATGTAGTGAAAATGTATAAACAGAATAAACAGAGCCAAAGGAGTTATTTGTTTGGGTGTCATAAACGATTGAGAAACTAATTGCGTCTTCTGCATTTTGAGTCAAACTCTGAGTTTCAGCGGAGACCTGTGTATGTTGTCCTGTTATCTCGGGTGTTTCTCTGTAAGCACCTGTTAAAACTAGCGTTCCTGAAGCTGACCAAGTTGATAAATCAGATTCAGCAATAATGAAATACTCATTGTCATTAGCCGTATCACCGACACTATTGGTCACACCAGAAGACTGATTCCATATCAGAAACCCCACCTTGACCTGAAAAAAGAGCGGGGGAATTAGTCGAAAGACTTACTTGTCCTGAAGAAGTTGTGATATTCGTCGTGTAGGCAGTACTTGCTAACACCTGTGTAGCACTGATGGCACCAACTACCGAATCATTATTTACATTTTCTCCAATGTTTTTTTCCAAAACAGCCAAAATATCTCCCGATATTGACAGTGACTGACTAAGTTGGAAGATTGGTGCTGCGGTTGCCACTGAGCTTACTTGCGAAGCAGAGGGTTCAAACTCAAAGTAATATGGATTTTCAAAAATACTCAGAGTAGTACTTGTATTTGTGGCAGTGGTAGCCTGAAACACATAAACGTCATTATGAAAGTTTGTGGCGAAAGTGATTCCACCTGCACCAGCAGCAGCACTAATTGCCAAAACACCGTGCGCTGAGGGCAATGTTCCCGCGCTTTGAAGAGTTGTACTTGGAGAAACGAAAGATGCTGGTTGCCATGGATTGACACCATTCATGAGAATGACATCTGGCTTTATTGGTAACGAACCGGTCTTTTGGTCTTCGGTTGAAAAATGTGAGTAACCGAAAACTCCTGCCCCATCATTTCCTAATACAAGAAAATCATGCTGATAGAAATTTCCGTTATAAGATATGATTTCCCCAGAAGTTTGAAAATGGTGTGGTTTGAGCTAAATGCCGAGCCAAATAAAAAGCTGCTTCCCGGCAGATTTATTATTTTCTTGATAACTTGGGCTGTAGGTGCTTGCAGAAATTGCAGTCCATTAGCCTCCGAAATTGCATGTCCAATAACACCATCAGAGTTTAAGTCATGACCGATGTTGTATTCAAAGACGGAAAAATCGGCAGATGTCGCTGAGGCAGAATTGTATAAAGTAAATTGAGTGCCAGCAGAGTCTAATGCAAAGCTGTTTACACTAAATCCATCAATGCTGAAAATCCACCTGTAATTGAGGCGGATGGCCTGTCTGTCAACACCTTCAGCTCTAAAGTCGACTCGCTTGCAGAGCTTCCTGTGATGCTATACGCCAAAGAATAGAAAACACTTTCACTAGCAGAGTTAAGCACCCAAGAGGTTCCAGCACTAACCTTAAGAGGTGTCATCAAATGTGTTAAACCAGTCTGCGAAACATTTCTAAATAAGAAAAATCAAAAACAAAACCAGAGGACAACTCCTCTAATTGAAAATTTTTAGGAGTTACTCCATAGTTCGATACAACCGCATTTTTATTTAAATCCGTATCGTAATACTGCTCTAGGGCGCTAATCCAACAGGGGTAGTTGAGACCGTTGCATCGATTTGTTTCGCACTTAAACGGTCGAAGGATAACTCAAATTCATGAATTTTTAAAAGATTATTAGAAGAATCTGTTGCTTTTTCAATAACTATGATTAATGGCTCTGAGGGACCAAAATTTAAGCCTTTTATTATTCCGTCTTTCAACGTAAACAACATTATAAAGAGAATGATTTGCTGTCTGTGTCCAATTAGAGCTCGAATTTGAAATTAACGATACATTGCTTAACCCAACAGTAGCATTCGAAAACGATATCGTGCTTCCAGTTTGGTTTAATGTTATATTTGAAGCTGAATACAAGCAGACATCTTGCTAACTTCCCTTTAAATTACCATTTTAATTTTACGCACGTATTTTATCTAAAATAAAACTTGACAATAATTAATCGGAATAATTAAGGTAACCTTTAATACGGACTCGTTCAATCTATCTATCTTTAGAACCAGAAGATTTGTTACCAATGAGTATTGATTTTGATGCAGCTGTTATTGGCGCAGGAGTTGTAGGCCTTGCCACTGCTAGAGCTTTAGCCAAGGTTGGGAAAAAGGTTATAGTGCTGGAATCTAATGAGAATTTTGGACAAGAAACCAGTTCCCGAAATAGCGGCGTTATTCATGCTGGAATTTACTACGATAAAAATTCATTAAAGGCAAAAACCTGTGTACGTGGCAGAATTCTGCTTTATGAATACCTTGTAAAACATAAAATTAGCCACAAAAAAAATCGGTAAACTTATTGTTGCAAACCATACTAATTCTTCCCAATTAGAAAAGTTATTTTTCAAAGGAATTGAAAATGGTGTTGAGGAACTTAAGATAGTCGAAAAACAATATCTAGAAAGTTGCATTCCTGATGTGCGAGCGGATTTAGCTATACATAGCCCCGTTTCTGGCATCCTAGACGTCCATGGATTCATGCAGTCCTTAACTGGAGAGATACAAGATCATGGCGGAGATATTGCAAAAGCTAAGTAAGTTTATCAGCGCAAAGCAATCACAGGGTGACGGGCAAAGGTTGGAAAATTCAAGTTTCTTGCGGAGGGTTAGATAGTGAGCGTATCGTTATATCCTCTCACTGGCTTATTAATTCGGCAGGACTTTTAGCTGAACATATCGCTTCCCAAATTGAAGGGATGCCTGAAAAAAAATACCTCCGACTTATTTTACAAAGGGAGACTATTTTGCGGTTAGTGGCAATTGTCCATTCAATACCCTAATTTACCCTCTTCCTGAAAAAGGAGGACTCGGGACACACCTAACTCTCGATTTAGGGAAATCAGGCTTTATTAGGTCCCGATGTTGAACCAATATCACTGGATAAAAATACTTTGGATTCAGATCAACCCTTTGATTATTCAATAAGCGAAACTAAAAAATTTAAATTTTACGAAAACACTGTTAAATGGTGGCCATCCCTTAAAATTGACCAATTGCAACCTGCCTATTCGGGAATACGGCCAAAGCTCAATCCAATCACTGAGAAACCTGCTGATTTTATTATCCAAAATACTGTAGCAAACGACATCACAGGTCTGATAAACTTATTTGGCATTGAATCTCCTGGTTTGACGGCTTCATTAGCTATTGCCGAAATAGTTGAATCCTACATCATAAAACATTAAACGAAAATTCGTAAATGATAACTCGTAAAAAAAAATTGAACGCAAAGTATTTTTATTTTATACTCTCGCATTTAGCCATGGGTTTTGCCGGATTTTTACTAGGTATTTATATATTGCCTCTAATAACTGCAGAAGAAAAACCCTCTCAAGAATTATCGGATATAGTCAAAGATGATGCTATTTATAAAGCTTTTTTTGTAAAAGATCTTAAGGGTAGTGACTTCTTACACTGGGGTGATGGGCAGATTTCAATTTCAAAGGAGAAGATTCTTTTTCAAGGTAATTTATCACCCGGTCCTGATTATAAGTTGTATTTAACCAAAACCTTTGTAAGTGATGAAGAAGATTTTCTCAAAGAAAAAAGAAAAGGATTAAAAATAGGCGCTATTAATTCATTTAACGGGTTTCTACTTGAATTACCTAAGGATCTCAATTTAGAAAATTACAACTCCGTTGTGATTTGGTGTGAGTCTTTTTCGGAATTTATTACAGCTGCTCAATATAGAAACTAACTTAACTCTTCCAACACGGAATCTACTATGAATCAGAGGTACTCAGGTTTAATTCTCCTCATCCTGGCCGGTGAGTTAATATTTTCATTGCCGTTTCATATAACACGATTTTTTAAATCAGGTGTTTTAGAAGTTTTTCAGATCTCAAATACTAGTCTTGGAGATGCATTTGCCTTTTATGGAATACTTGCACTTTTGAGCTATTTCCTGGCGGCTACCTTGCAGACAAATATCCTCCAAGGAAATTAATCTTTTACTCTCTTCTGTTAACCGGAATCGGAGGAATCTATTTTGCAACAATACCCAAACCAACAGTGCTTCCATATCTTTATGCATTCTGGGGAATAACAACGATTTTGTTTTTTTGGGGGCATCTGATCAAATATACCAGTGACTGGGGTGGAATAGATCAACAAGGAAGAGCTTTTGGTTATTTGGAGGCTGGTCGTGCACTGGTTGCTAGTATCTTTTCGTCGATTGCTTTTTTATTGATCTATCTCTTTTCACAAAACTCCGACAGTTTCTCTCGTACCAGTATTCAATTAGTCATCCTATTCTATGCAATTACAACCATTGTTTTATCATTTCTAATTCTCTTTTTCTTACGAGATAAAACAAAACAACAAACTAGTAGATCGCCAATTGGCTCCTCGATAAACATCAACTTTTACCCTGTTTTTCTCATTTCAATAATAGTTGTTTGCGCTTATTGTGGATTTAGGTCTATTGATAACATCAGTTTATATTTAGTGGAAATTGGAAATTTTACTCCAATCGAAGCATCAGGATTTGTAACATTACTAAGTTATTTAAGAATTATCTCAGCTTTAGTTGCTGGATTTATAGCTGATAAAATTACGTCAATTACATTAATAATCCGTTTATTTATTGTGACTATCTTAGGACAATCAATTTTATTCAGTATCCACCCACAAACTTTTTATCATTCATTACTTGTAACCGGAACTTTGATAATTGTTTTCATCTCAATAGTATCTTTGCGAGCAGTATATTTTTCACTAGTAACGCATTCACATATTCCTTCACATCGCTTTGGTTTTTGTGTTGGTATTATTTCACTGGTTGGTTTTACTCCTGATATATTCTTTCACTCCTTAACAGGAAGAATTTTAGATGCAGAACCAGGAATTATTGGGTTTCAGAATTACTATCTAGTAACAATGCTCATTTCGATACTTTGACTTCTTGCTAGTTTAAAACTAAGCCGTTGGATGTCATTGAAGAGTTCAATTAAAGATACAAACAGAACCAATAATCAAATTAAGTTTTTTTAGTTGAATAATTTTTATTGAAATACAAACGGTATATAAAAATAACCAAAGACAATTAAGACAGCAACCGCAGATAGGTTTAGAAAAAAACCAGCCTTCACCATTGATTCAATTGGCACTAAGTTCGATGCAAAAACTATTGAATTAGGAGGAGTTGCTACTGGTAGCATAAAAGCACAACTCGCCGAAATTGTAAGAGGAACCATTAAAATCAAAGGATTCAACCCTAACTTTATACTAACGGCATAAATTATTGGTATGAACGTCATGGTTGTTGCGATATTACTTGTTAACTCAGTTAAAAAAACAATAAGCGTTATCAACAAAGCTAACAAAACAAACAAACCTAACCCCAAAGGAATTAAGTTAGCTAACCATTCAGCTAACCCTGTAGTTGTCACTGCATACGCGAGAGCCATGCCTCCCAAAAAGAAATATCAAACCCCATGGAAATTTTTTTCTAAATCCTCCCATTCCAACAGTGAAACTTTCCCGTCTTTACTACGAAAAAAACAATGATAAGCCACCAATCATGGCGATAACTGCATCCTCCAGACCAGCAAAAGTAGGAATTTGATTAATCATTTTCCTGAATATCCAGCACAAAGCTGTAACAAAAAAAATAATCCCTACAATTTTCTCCTCATAGGATATCGGACCTAGATTTTTTAACATGTTTTGAATAGGTTTTTTTGCCAGCTCACTTGCCTCAAAGCTTAAAGGAAACAACAAGCATGTAAGAATAACCCATAATATGGGCAACAAGCACAAGTGATATTGGTAGCCCAATAAAAAACCAATCAATAAATCCTATGTCGATATTTTCTTTAGCTAAAAACTGAATCAAAAACCATTTGGTCCTGTCCCAATAGGCGTAGCAATTCCACCTATTGACGAGGAATACGCTATTCCTAACAATACACAAACTTGAAGATTTATTCGTTCCTTCTCGCTGATACCTTTCACTGTGTCGCAAACTACAGAACATACAGATACAGCGATTGGAAGAAGCATAATTGTGGTAGATGTATTCATCACCCACATGCTCAACAACGCACTGATTCCCATGAATGATGCTACTATTTTTTTCCACTAAGGCTTGAATTCTGTAGTATCGTTAGAGCGACACGTCGATGTAAGTTCCACTTTTGCATTGCAATGGCAATCATAAATCCCCTGCAAAAAGAAATTGAACTTTGTTCATAAATTCTTTGCTAATAACCCCAATTTCTGCAACACCGAACAAAGGAAATAAAACGAGAGGAAGAAGTGAAGTAATCGGAAGGGGCAATGCTTCAGTTGCCCACCAAATACCCATTAATAAAAAAACACAAAGTGTTATTTGCCCCGATCTGCTCAACCCTGGTATCTCATCGATAAAAAAAATCATGCAAAAGAGAGCCAAGCCAGAAAAAAAGCCAATTTTTCTCAAATAAGCTTTATTCATTTATTATTTTCACAAGGTAAGTCATGAAATTTACCGTGATCTAAATCTTTTTCAGAGGAAGCAACGATCAGAGCAACTGTCCCGTCTCCTGTTACATTAACCGCAGTTCTAAGCATATCTAACAATCTGTCTACCCCAATAATAAGACCAATTCCCTCAACAGGAAGCCCCACCTGACCTAAGACCATTGTTAACATAATCAGCCCAACACCTGGTACCGCCGCAGTGCCGATTGAAGCCAGTGTTGCCGTCAAAATTACCATAAGAAATTGATCTGGAGTTAGAACTATCCCATAAAACTGAGCAATGAAAACAGTTGCAACCCCCTGCATAATAGCTGTTCCATCCATATTTATAGTTGCACCCAAAGGAACTGAGAATGAAGCTATTCTGCTATTTACCCCAAGTTTATTTTGAACTGTCGACATTGTAATTGGCATTGTAGCTCCGCTCGAAGAAGTGGAAAAAGCAACAAGTAGAGCCTCTCTCATTTTTCGCAAGAAAATAAATGGGTTCAATTTTGTGAAGGAAAAAATCAAAAGAGAATATACGACAAGACCGTGAAAATCAACACCACAACAACAGTAAAAAAATATTTTGCAAGTTTTAGTATCTCGTATGGACTAATGCTTAATCCAAGTTTCATCATCAAACAAAATACTCCGTACGGAGCAAAGTTTACAATAACCATAATAAGTTTTAACATCACGGTATTTGCTGACTCAAATAATCCTAATATCTTTTTCCCTGGCTCGCCAGATTTGCTAATGGCAAACCCAAGCAATAAGGCAAAAACAATAATTTGTAGCATTGAACCTTCAGCCATTGCAGCGACCGGGTTATCTGGGAAAATATTAATTAGTGTGTCTTTTACATCCGGCGCTGACTTGGGCTCATAGGCTGGCGACTCATTTGCAGAAGTAACCCCCCCTTCTCCCGGATTAATGAGCAAAGCAAAGCCAAGAGCAACTGAAACTGCGATAGCAGTGGTAAATAAATATAGCAAAATTGTTTTACCACCTAACCTACCAATAGAACCAGAGGCTCCTAGACTTGCAGCACCGCAAGTCAGTGAAAGAAAAACCAAAGGAACAACCATCATTTTTAGAGATACAATAAAAATCTGCCCTAACCCATCTATAAAACCATCAAAAACGAAATCGTTTAAAAATGAGTAATTTGTTAGCTGGAAAACCTGACAAAAAACTCCAAGGACCAACCCAACAATCATGCCGATAATGATTTTAAAGGTAAGGCTCATAATCTATGACACAATCTCATAAAAAAACCCCAAACCTCCGAACCCGGCCCCAACTAAAATGAGGATAGAGACTATTAGAGCAATCCAGATTATATAAAACAGAATTTTTCGTAACATTTTTTTACTCTACTAAACGATCAAGCTTTAAGCATTCATAATCAATAACTGCTGCCTTTTCAGAACTTCTAATTATTTGCTGAGCAGCTAACGTAAATCTATCTAATGTAACCTGATCATCAAAGTTATCTTTTTTCAAATCGATACACTTGTAAATAAACTCGGTCTTCTCACATCTATATCCTGACAACCCAACGCCTACTGGTCCGAGACTAATATCAAGCCTGTCATCGTTGAAGTGAAAATAATTGATAACTTGACCTTTTTGATTTAGCGACTGTCCATCAATATGAGTTTTTTTACACTCAAAAACCTGTTGTTTTGCCTCAAAAAAATTACAACCAGTCAAAATTATAAAACTACAAACAACACTTGTTGTTATAAGTCTTAAATATCTCTTGTTATCTGGATAATCACACATTTTTCACCAGTCTTATTATTTTCTAAAAACTGAACTTCTTCGCCCGTGGGGAATAAATGTCTCACGCCCGTATTCTAGTTCTATCTGCCAATTTGCTTCCTCTTCTTCAGGGATTTTCTCGTCCAATGATAGAACTAAAGATCTAAACTCTTTAATTGACATTTTAGTTTTTTTTACCAAGAAAACTCACTTTCGAACACTGAAAAACTTCCTTCCATATATCTTGTGACTTCTCAAACACAAATGATTGTTTGGATAAGCCCCCATTATCCATTTGCACAACTTCGTAACCGTTAAAAATCCTCCTGTTTTCATCATATCTGACTTTGTTACACAACCATTCGTTTTGTGATTGTACTTTACAATCCTTAAAATGAGACTTTTCTATATTATCTTTCTCACGTTTACTAATCTCTAGCTCCCCTCTATCAATAAAATAACTAATTTGCCCAAAAGGCTTGCATGCTTCAGCGCAAAGGATAGCCGAGCTAGAATCTGGGCACAATAGTAATGGGTAAGAACTAGCTGCTAATGTACTTTTATATATGAGAATAAAAAAGCCAAAAGCAAAAAGTTCAAGAATTTGAGTTACCGGACGACTACTGTGGGTAGCCATATATGAAAATCATAAAATCAACAATTAATCTTATCCTCCTTGTAGCATTAATTAGCTACAGCATAATGGCGCTATCTTCTACCACAAGAATATCATGTGACGGAAATATGGAAAAGACTAATGTTTCCGAAACAAACATGACAGACAAAAAAAGAGTAAAAAGTAATTTAACAATACTGTTCACAAACGATAAAGCGATACTTCCAGGAGCTATATTATCCTGTCTACGTGACAGAGAGAAGTCACGTGTACTTTGTGAGTCCCGCACTTTGACCCAATTCAGATTATTAAAACTAGACGATAAATCAGTAGTTTACAAGTATATAGACAGTGTAAAACAACATACTGATATATTTACCGGTTATTGCAAACCAAGTGCTCACTCTCGGGCACAATAAACGGATACATCATCTTCCCCATCCAACATTCGAAATATCTTCTTGCTAAAATACACACCCTGTGCCATGGAATGAGTCTGCTCCTGAAAAACCTCAATGGTTTCACAAAACCAATTGTTAGTATTTTGAACCTCACAATTTTTCAAAGTTTCTGGAGCAACTTCATTTTCTGTAAACAACGTTACGTTTACGTTACCGTCTTTAGGATTCCTCCTCACATCAAATGAAATATTTCCAATTTTCTCGCATTTCATGGAACAAACTTTCCCCGACTCGATTGAAGGACAAGAATAAAAATCATACATCTCCTCGGCTGATAACACGCTGGTAGCAAATACGACAAGTATTGTTGCAATTTTATATTTCTTTAACATTATGAAAAAACCCCTACACCCCCAAAACCATGTCAATTATTGCCTATTTTCCTAACGAAAAACAATAATTTTTTTGCTTGTAAGCTATACTATCAATTTATTTGTATTTTATACAACTGGGGTAGCTATTGAGTTTAATTATTTGGCTTTTATTTTTACTTTTGTTCCTTTTGCTCATCCAGATATACAGAATAGCCAGGACTGTATTAATGATTTTTTTGAACTCATTCATGATTAGGAAAGAAAATGAAAATTGAATTTAAAAATGTTGCTACGGTTGCTGATATAAAAAAAGCTTTTGAGACAGCAGAAATTCCAGATGAAGCTAAAATTGTTGTTCACTATGATTACGACCTTACTTCTAGTGAAGATACACAAGTTGTCAGAGATGCGATTGCACGTTCTCAGGGGAAGTTGAAGTTTCATATCCACGAAATAAGACAGGATGATGATAACGAGCTAAATATTTATCTACAGTTTGACTAGATTTCATAAATGAAAAATTTTTTATCAAAAAACCATAATGCTTCATGTTATATAAACATAGTGATAAAAACAGTTGCTCACTTAGAATATCCAAAAGAAGGAAGCGAAAACTTTGAAAAAATGTTCATCGATCATGGGTTGCTTAATCTACAAATCGAACCTTTAGATCCAAATTCATTACTAGCGGAAATTCAATTATTAGAAAAAAAAGGCAAAGAGGACTCGGCCGAAACAAAGAACCAGTGTAATGAATTATTGGAGATTTTTAATTCTTACGAGTTTGCATCGGAAACGTTAGGCTTGTTTATAGATAATTATGACTGTCTGGCAAAACACAAAGAAACAGTCTCAAATAATGGCAACAAGGTGGCTAAGTTTGTTGTCACTAATGATGTTTCAATTGGTTCAATATTATCAGAGAGTATGCTTGTCAGATAGCATTAAAGAGCAGAAGGGAAATACAGTACAGGAAAGCCTTCAAATCTTACTAAATAAAATTTTGAGCTGCAAACTTCCAAACCCAGATACTTTCAACGAAGAAAACATCGTAGTGAGATTACTATCAAATGTAACAAACGTGGAAATAGCTAAGGATAACAAATTTATCAAGTTTGCAGAACAGGTTAAGAGCCAGAAAAAGAGGAGTTAAAATACTTTTTAAAAAACATAGAGATAAGAAATTAAGCTGAAACTAACCAACTTTTCAATACTTCTATTTGTTTTTTACCAATACCCATATCTGACTGACATTCTATGAGCCTTTTTTCATCTTCAGGAAACTCCTGGGATGCATCATCGATAGCTCTCCAATCTAAAATATTATTCTCTTCCGCATAAGCCTTGATCTCTAAGTATCTCGCATATGGACCAGTAACTATATCGCCTGTAACCCCAACAACTCTCTCACCTAGTGTCTGTAAATTTTCTTTTAAAGATGAAACATCATAAAACAGCCTCCACGTGGAGGAGATGACAACTTCAAACGAAAAATCTTTAGCTAGGTCCTCTAAGAGATACAGCTTTGAAAATCGCTCTTCAAAGTTTGCTTGTATTACATGCAACACTCCATCAAAATCCAAAAATATTGTCTTCATATTAATTTAACTATAGTTAAAGTTTTTATCCCTTCTATCGTCATAAAATTGATCGGCTAAATCTGTTTATCATAGCCTATAGGATATTTTACATCAACGGAAGGACTATCGTCCCACTCAATGTTCTCTAATTTATTAAACCCCTCTTTTAAATGGGTACTCCAAATACTTTTTAACTTCTCATAACACTTATCTTTTTTATTTAAATGTTTATGCTTAAAATCGTTCGGAGACTTTTTCTCATATAAACACATATCGAGTGGAAGACCCACTGAAATATTAGACCTAATAGTTGAATCCATAGACAGTAGCATGCACTTAGCAGCAGCCTCGAGACTCATGTCATTCGTCAGAACCCTATCAAGAATTGGTTTGCCGTATTTCGATTCACCAATCTGAAAATACAATGAGTCCTCGTCAGACTCAATAAAATTCCCTGCGGAGTATATTTTGAATAGTCTGGGCTCCTCACCCAAAATATGACCTCCTACTATGAAAGAGCAATTAAAATCAAGACCCTCTTGAGCGAGATGCTTTCCATCCCTTTTCCTTACCTCCCTTATACAATTACCTACAACTTCAGCAACGTTGTATAACGAAGTCGCTTCCCAAAATCGTTTCCCTTTGCTGTCAATTAACAGCGACTTAACACTCTGAGTAATCGCTAAATTCCCAGCACAAAGAATAAATATCGTCCTATCATTCTTTTTTTTATAAATACTCATCTTTTTTGTTATTGAAATATCGTCAACACCTGCATTAGTTCGAGAATCACTTAAAAGAACTAAACCTGTAGATAATTTTGCGGCAACACAATAAGTCATGTTTTATTCCCTCGTCACCTATTCCGAAACAGATACTTTGACATACATATGCTCGTTTCCACCTCCTTGTCTAACGCCCCTAATCGGAGCGATTGAAAGGTAATCGGCACCAATTGCTAAACTGAGGAATTTTTCATCAACTAACTTTTTATTAGTAACATCTATACCAATCCACTTCCCTAACCAAACTTCAACCCAGGCATGCGTTGCTTGACTAGCATCGCTTTCACCCTGTAAATAACCACTAACATACCGTGCAGGAAGTCCTATCACCCTAGCAGCGGACAGCATTACATGGGCGTGGTCCTGACAAACACCGGCTTTTTGCTCCCATGCTTCGATAGCTGTTGTCTTTACCCCAGTAGCTCCTTTTGTATATTCAATTCTTTCTTCTATAGCCTCAGCGATAAGCAATAAGGAATCCACCTGATCCTTTGTTTTAAATGTTCCAAGTGCTAATTCCTGTATTTCTTTATTTGGCATAGTCAAATCAGTAAATTTTTTAAAAAGATAATGAAACATTTCTTTTTTTTTGTCTCGTGATGACAGACGCTCTTCAACTCTAGTTCTACCTTTATACACATCGACAAGCCCTGTAATCTCTATGCTGAGGATCTTAGATGGTTTGCTCATGACAAGTAAATGCAATTCATTTCCCAACGAATCGATCTGACTGAAACAATCAAAGTTAGACTTTATTTCCCATGATATAACTTGAACTCCTTTCAACTGCCTAGGTGTTAGGTAAATTCGCTGAATAGCATAACTTAAATCAGTCTCATATTCGTATCTGGTTTCATGATGAACTTTTATTCTGTTCACCCTTTTATTCATCACTATCCCCGATTGTTCTTTGATCGTAATTAACCAATGGACTTATTGGCACTAAAAACTCTTGGCTCACAATAGTGCCGAGATAATTAATTCTCTTTAAAAAATTATCCAAGAATAAACGAATATCCTCTACAAAATCACTGTCCACCGTTTCATACATTATGTCTGCAACTAACTTACCCACTAATTTAACGCTCAAAGAACTATCAGCAATGCAAACCCTATTAATATTTTTCTGTATATTTTGTACACAAACCAACAAAGACCTAGGCATATCTTTTCTTGTAACTAATAATTCTGCTATTTTCTGTGGCGTGATCTCATCTCTATATACTTGCCTATATATTTCAAATGCAGATAAAGACCGTAAAACGGATAACCAAAAATAATAATCTTTCCCCAATCTATCTATCGAATCATCTGGAGGAAAGCCTTTCTTTTCCCAAAGTGGCTCATCTCGTACACTTTCCCATTTGTTTTCCATCTCATTTAACGAAAAACTCAAGTCTAGGATTCTCGCTGTATTGTCCGCCCGTTCCAAAAACATACCGATTTTTGTAAAATAAAGAAATTCATTTCTGGGCATCGTTGCTTCCAAAACTCCACGAAATATGTGCGATTTTTGTTTTACCCAATCTAGAGCCTTCTCAGGATCTTTTATCCAAGAAGAGTGGGAGAAAAGAGTATCACATTCAAGACCTGCCGAATTGATCATTTCCCATAATTCTGTGGGAATGCCTCCTCTTACACTCCTCGCATTATCACGAGCTTTTCTCAGGCAAGAAACAATACTAGACTCATTTTTATGGTCCTCAACCATAAATCTTAATACACTTTTCGGCAACAATTTTTTTTCATCAATCGCGAACTGGCCCAACTCAAACAAATCAAGAATCGATTTCCATTGCCTATGTGCAGAATCCTCCGCATTTGGCAACATTGAGGAATGATGTTGTGCATTAAGCAAGCGCGCCGTATTCTCGGCTCTCTCCATGTGTCTTGCCATCCAATATAGGTTATCTGCAGTTCTGCTTAACATCCTACCAAATAACCCATGTGTCTTTAGTTCCTCCACCCTGGGAGGAGTTCACAACGACAGAGCCCTCTTTGAGAGCAACTCTAGTCAAACCCCCGGGAACGACAACTGGGTTTGGTCCATGAAGAACGAATGGCCTTAAGTCGACGTGTCTTGGTACGATTTCTTGGTTGACATATGTCGGACTTGTGGACAAAGCAAGCATGGGCTGAGCAATAAATTTCTCTGGACTTGCTTCTATTCTTCCTTTGTATCTGGCGATCTCATTTTTTGTCGCAAGAGGCCCAACTAGCATGCCAACTCCTCCAGCACCGTGGACTTCCTTAACAACTAGTTTGTTTAAATTTTTCAATACGTAACTCTTATGTCGTTTGTTTCTGCAAAGATATGTTTTCACATTATGTAAAAGCGGCTCCTCTCCAAGATAAAACTTGATCATCTCAGGTACGTAAGGATAAACAGACTTATCATCTGCGATTCCAGTCCCGATAGCATTACACAGAATAACTCCACCAGATCTAATTACCGCTAACAATCCAGGAATACCCAATACTGAATCTGGACGAAAAAATAAGGGGTCGATGAAGGCATCATCAATCCTTCTATATATAACATCTACCCTAATAGATCCGGCAGTTGTTTTCATGAACACTCTTTCATTCTCAACAAACAAATCTCTTCCCTCTACAAGTTCAATTCCCATTTGCTGTGCAAGATATGCGTGTTCGAAATATGCACTATTAAAAATACCGGGCGTTAGAAGAACTACGCACGGATCATCTGAAAAAGTCCTTGCCATTGACTTTAAATGTTTTAACAGTAAATCTGGGTAATGTTCTATAGGAGATACCTTATTTGTTTCAAATACCTCAGGGAAAAGTCGCATCATTACTTTTCTATTCTCAATCATATAAGAAACACCTGATGGAACTCTTAAATTATCTTCTAAAACATAAAAGTTATCGTCTTTTGTTCTAACTAAATCTGTTCCGCTAACATGTGCATAAATATTATCTGGTAATGTAATACCATGCATTTGAAAACGAAATTGACTATTTTTAAAAATCAGTTCAGCAGGTATATCTCCATTCGAAAAAATTTTACCTTTTCCATAAACATCAGCTAAAAAATAATTTAATGCCAATGTACGTTGCAATAGTCCCCGCTCGAGAAGACCCCACTCTGTTTTTGATAAAATTCTAGGTATAAGATCGAAAGGAATGGTCCGATCAATCTCTGTCTCCTCGCTACTGTCGTCAGTGTCATGCGTGGCAAAAGTAATACTGAATTTTTTAAAAAGCAACTCTGCCTCTGCATTTGCTGACTTCAAATCACTCGAGGATTGTTCCAAAAACCAAGACCAATAGGACTTGCAATGTTCTCGTGGCAGTTTTTTTTAAAAACATACCGAACATTTCATCATTAGTGTTTTTATAAGGCAGCAGCTTTTTCAGTCATACTTCTAAAGATATTTTGCATGAATGTACAAGAAAATCTGACCTTTTTTTTGCAAACCGGTCGTCCACCTATTTATCTTGACTCACCCGAAAAAAACGATTTTCTATTTGAAAGTAAAACGGTAGCCTTAACGAGGCTACCGCCGTACTGACTATTTTGATCTGAAGATTTAACAAAAATCTTTCTGAAAACCTTTTGATTATTTGTAGACTCCCTCATCCTTATAATGCTGCTTCATTTCATCAGGACTAACGGAACCATCTTGATCTGAATCCATATTTTGCCATTCTATTTTGTCATATCCAGTTGAACTACTGAACTAGATGAACTAGATGAAACTAGAATCGTTAGAAGAAGTCGTCGCCTTATCACCACAGCTAACTAATAGAAGTAAAGAAAAAATTATAAGAAGTTGTCTCAAAATACCCACCTTTCTTTTTTTTAAATAGTTTTACACGTAAATGAAAAACCTAAGCGCGCATCCATTATTCTCCAAATCTTCCGACCACAACAAAAGTCCAACGACGACCTGGAAGCCTTACCAATCCACACCCAAGTTCTTATATTACCAAAAGATTTACCTTCCAACTATACTAAAGGTCCTATTATCTTTCAAAAGCCCTGTATACCCACGACTTTAGTCAAATTCACCTAAATTTTTTTACTTTTCCAGGTGCCTCCGTAGTAATACTTGCTATTTTGCTTTTTTTCATTTTCTAAACAATCATTACAGTAAAAATACCAATCTCTTTTCCCGTTAGGAGAAGCCCGAAAAAGCACGGGGAAAACCCCTTTACAGCTCACATTTTTTTTTCCTAACTCTCAAGTGGCTTTACTTATGGCAAATTTCAAAAATACGCAATGCTGAGTTTATAGCTAAGGAGATCTGATGTATGGCGATCTCCTTCATGCGGCCTCGAAACGGCTTGTACCATATCTCGCTAAATAAAGTCTATTAATTTAAAACGGCAATATAACCCGTTCCAAAAGGATTGAAGCGGCTAATACAGACTCTAAACAAATAAATAAAAAAAGTTTGTTGATAAAACGCTTCAACAAACTTAACCCAATTTGCCAGCGTTGAGTCTGTGTAAACTGAATAATTTTTGAAAATACAGCGAAATTGAAAACATTACCTAAACCATGATTTGTTATCATAATTATCTCCAAATATGTCACTTTTGATGACAATGGTTAGTGGCTAAACGGCTTTTTGGGCCATTACTCATGTAAAAGTAAGCCAGATACACATAGTGTACTATATTAGTCGGGTATAGCAAATTTTTTTAAGAAAAAAGTAAATTTATTGTTTTAAAGGTATGTAGGACAAAATTAGCTATTTTTGACCCTAATCAACCTATTTAGAATCTCTTTTACACTCAAATTGATTTTTACTTTTCAATATGCTGGCATAAGCCAATTTTTGTATCCCAAAGTAATACAAAATAATGCTTTATTTTTGATCTGGGGATGTTTTACACATATCCATATCAAGAGGAAACTCGCTATAAAAGGTGCCTTCCATCGTGTAATATGTCCACACTATGGGTATCCTCCTCGCTAGTTTGTATAGCTCTTCAGTCTCACAAAAGATTTTAATACGGTTTCTTAGATGCAACTTTTCGTTTACGAGATCTTCATGGCCAGGCGATATTGCAACACTAACTCGTATTTTTAAACTCTCCCCAGAACCATAACATGCAGACCCTAGTTCTGTTAAACCATTAGTTTTTGTCTCTAATGCATCAATCAACAGTGGAGCCGACCTGCACAATTGATCTATATTGTTTGAATACCCAATTTTCAATACGAAAAAAACCCCAAACTAGCAAAACTAGCCGAACAAGTTGCATCGATTTCGTTCTATAGTTGACTGAAATTGATTGCACCTATAGCACCTGAAAAACTTTCTCAGGCGGTCTCGCAATTACAGCTTTCTCGCCTTTTATAACAATTGGTCGTTCAATTAATTTTCTGTTTTTGAGTACAATTTTGATAATATCGTCATCCGTCAAATCCATGTTGTTTAAATTATTTTCCAAATATTCTTTTTCCTTTGTCCGCAATATATCCCGAGGCTTCATATTCAAAAGAGCGAGAGTCCGCACGAATTCTGGATATGAGATTTCATTATCTAAATATAGGAAGATTTCATATTGAACATCTCTACTATCCAATAAAGCTAAAACTTGCCGAGATTTACTACACCGTGGATTATGAAAAACAATTACAGGCTTCATGTTGGTTGTTTAGAGGATTAAATATAAGATTTAAAAGATGAAAAAATTGAATTCACTTTGGTAACCGCATTCAAAATAATATGAGTCATTCATTTAATTTCTTTTGAATAGCCTCAGTAAAAAATTTAGCAAATCAATTTCATAAACAAAAGTTCTGATTCCGTGCTCTGGATGTTTCAAAAGATGTTTCCGCTGGAAAACACCCTCTGAATTATACTTATAATCTAGTAAGGATGTTACATTCTTAATAAGCTCCGTATCTATTTTAAAAATCCCCCGGCTGTTCGCGAATTTGATTTCTTTGAGCTCCGTCAATATTGCTGTTAATTTACTTCGATACTCTTCTCTGATCATAAACTCCTGCACATCAAACAATCTTTTCGGATATGTTGTATCATTACAAAACTAGAACATAAAAGTTTTAATAGTATATATTCAAAAAATCTAATTTGAGTAACTAAAATGAACCAAGACTTTGAGGAGATGAAAAAACAAGCAACGGAAGCAAGTGGAATCCTCAAAGCCATTGCTAACGAAACCCGATTGCTTATACTTTGTTCCATTATAGAAGACGATTTTACTGTTAATCAACTTTCAGAAATTACAGGAACAGCACAGTCTGCAGTATCACAACATTTAAAGGTTCTCTCAGAACAAAATATTGTCACCTCTAAGAGAATGGGTAAGAAAATTATTTACAAGATTACTGATCCTAGGGTTAAAGCTATATTGGTTCTCATGCACGCATTATTTTGTAGATAGGTTTAAAGACATATTAGTAAAACTTGATGTTTTCGCCAAAAAGCATATACTTTAACGATGGCTACTAATCAAGTTTTTAATTCTGGTTCTGTCAAAAGTGGCTCAGAGCAAAAATCTAGTTTTAGCGGATTACGAAAAAAGGCAGTGGCCCTGCCATAGATAATTCGCTGACGAGTAGATTTGCGGCGATAGATTTTGACAAAATAAGGCGTGCTTTCAATAAGGAATATAGAGTTCCTAAGATAGATTTGCTGGATGAAGAGATAGATACCGGCGGTCATGATGGAACAATTGATATGGATTCCATCATAAATTCTGCGCTAACCAAACATGAAAAACGCCAGCGGCAAAATTTTTTGTTTGATCGAATTCGGGCGATATCCAGCGAAACTAAACGAATTAATGCGAATATTGAACTGGGTAATAAACCAAGTTAAAAGTAAAAATTAATACCTTCTAAAAACAGTAGGAAAAAAATATTTTTAACAATGTCCCAATTTTAATCATTTGGAAAAATAAAATCTTTCTTTCTTATAAGACCGTGAATTCCTTTTGTCTTATCAACCACCTGCGAGACTTCAAAGGTAGTAGCTGCTGACATGTAAGCCAAAGCAGTCTGCTTCTGAATTCCATACTTCAGGGATAAAAAATTTATTCCCTGCCGTACGGAATTCTTCATAGCAATGTCCAAATCTTCGTTCAAACCAATTGGAATCCAATATTTCTCATTTTCCGCAAAAGGGGAGTCAATCCTCATTCTAGCGAGAACAGAATTTGAGTCTTTTTTTATTACATTAATTCTAAAAAGTGCCCTTAGGGATTGCTCAAGAGCAGTTAATGCAACTTCCCCGTCACCCTGGGCCAAATGAGGGTCTCCAGTGTAAAACATAGCCCCAGGTACCTGAACCGGGATATAGAGAGTAGACCCCGCACTCAGTTCATTAATGTCTAAATTTCCCCCGTGTTTACCAGGAGGAACTGAATGCACAGATGAACTCGTATCTTTTGCAACACCTATGATTCCCATAAATGGCTTAGCTTCAAAGCTAATTCGTTTGCCAGATGAATCATCAATATAGGCTCCAATTTGGTTATCTTTTATAAATGTTTGTGAAAAGATTGAAACATTTTTAAAATCATCTTTAACGGTTGGATCGGGCTTTGGCCCTAGAGGAAACTCTCCTGGTAGTGCGCCTTTCCCATGCCGATTAGAAATCACACCGTAGGGTACTCGGGGTACGATATCAATTATATCTATTTTTAAAATGTCACCAGGCTCCGCGTTTTTTATTTCTATGGGACCAATCACAACATGTGGGCCGTCTTTGTGAAAGTCATGATCAATTTTTGAGAGAGCAATATTTACAGCATCATTCAAAATATCTTCTTTTTGAACACCAAAACCAGAGAAATATGTCAATGGGTCTCTTCCTTGGTCTTCCAATATCCCCTCGTGTGATAAGGCGTCTACAACGAGATATGAGCCAGCTTCCATAGAAGCAACTGGGGCATCGGTGCCATTAGGTAGGTATCCCCACTTAACGGTACCAGTTGTTGCAGGGACATATAAAACTTTTTGCCGGATTTGAAACTCATTAAATTCAAAAAATCAGGACGATCAGACTTCGGCTGTAATATTTTTAATTGATTATTTTCATAACTACAACCAATTAAAAACATAAAACAAATAAGCGAGAGGAAAAGTTTCATAATTATTTCCTATAAATTAACCTGATGCACCCAGTACATTTAAAGCAAAAGAGTAAACTTATGACTCTTACACAGTTTTTCTTATAGTAACGAAATTATTTTCCATCGTTCCCAATACAGCTTTTAACTCTACACAAAAACCATCAAAAATAACTCGCCGGCTCAATTTTATACCAGTTGTCTTTTGTAAGATAACCTTTCCACTAGGCTGATTATCATTAAAGTCTTAATTCTAAAAAAACTAAATTTTTTTCGCCACTAATACAGCAATATTCGAAAATCTCTCAACAATCCATCCCCAAAAGAGCATAATTCCATTACCTTTCATGTTAGAAAACTTATTTGCAGCATCTTTCTTATGAGCAACTTCTTCTTCACAACACAACCTTAAAACAGCTAAGAGACCAAACTCCTCCCCCTTTTCCTCTAAATACTTAACTTGTTCACCGTAGTGTTTCTCAACAAATGTTTCCACGACATTAATCGTGAAACAAAACGTTCTAAACCCAAATATAGAAGAAATAAAACCCAAACTAAAACCCATTAACTTCCATAAAAAAATTAACCTGGACTTTTCTTCGCTAGGAAGTAAATGATTCATAACAACTAAATGCTGCTTCTCTGTCTCACCGTGCTCAATGGCCATTTTACGAATATTTTCTGACCAAAAAGCAAGGCTGGCACCCTTGTAAATCCAAACAGCTCCAGTTTCACCAGCGTGGTCCGAGCGAAGCCACCCTATAAAATCATCAATCACGATAACATCAGTCGCGTGGTAGTGCTCAATAATTTTATCTTTATTCATTAATTTCCTACCAATTAAAAAGAAGAAAAAGAAAAGCAACTAGTTGACCTATTAAAATAAAAACACTTACAGAGTGTAAAACTTTAAATTTAATAATTTTGCCTGTATCAGTGGCACTATTAATAGCTGGCGTTAAAGGCCAGAACGATACAACAAAAAGAATCGCAACTATACTAAGTATTGATTGAGCAGTTTCATCGATGGTTGCTAGAGCGGCGATGAATGTGGTAGCAAATAACGTAATATACAATCGCGGGAAAAAAGCTCTTAAGTAAGAGCTTGCTTGCTTCGGTTCAAGCTTCTTGAAAACAATGGGCGTAACAATACTAGAAAAAAAAATAATTATTCCAACGTTCGCGGCAACCAAAGCGTTTGATAAAGAGTTCACAAGGTCCCCAAATTATAATAGATTATTTAAATGTAAAAATGTTCCAGCATTTTTGCAAATTTCTCAGTTTACTCACAACAGCTGAGAAATAACAATGAGCCATTTCTTAAGTACTCAAAATCTATTTGTGCACCAAATTCTAATGCAAATTTCTTTAATCTAAATTGGCTTCTTTAAAAACTTCAATTTAATAACTTTAATAAATCTTTTGCTCGTTGATAATTTTGTATCATTTAATTGCAAGAGGACGTTTTCTGTTTCTGTTGCAATGCAAAAATTCCAACAAAACCTGTGGGGCAGGAATAATATTAGTGTGCTTTCAAACGATCATTTTTCACCTTACGGGTTCATTTTGATTGCTAATAGAAAGATTCAACATAAAAATCATGCTACATTTATCACTGGGCATAAATTAATACAAAAACAGGGAGAGGCTTTATGAATGATGTTGCTGAAGCACTAAACTTTGCTGGCCTAAAGTCGGCTGGACTAATTCAAGAAACTTATGACAATTTTATTGGCGGAAAATGGGTTAAGCCGGTTGACGGTAAATATTTTGACAATCCAACACCCGTAACAGGCGGTGTATTGTGCAAAATAGCCCAATCACAGGCTGCTGACATCGAGCTCGCTCTCGATGCAGCACATGCTGCTAAAACCAAATGGGGTTCAACCTCTGTCGCAGAAAGAGCGAGAATGCTAGAGAAAATTGCTGACAGATTAGAGAGCAATCTTGAAATGATGGCTCTAGTAGAGACATGGGATAACGGAAAACCAATTCGAGAAACAAATGCTGCCGATATGCCATTAGCCGTCGAGCATTTTCGATATTTTGCTGCTTGTTTGAGGGCTCAGGAAGGTTCGCTTTCTGAAATTGATGGGTCAACAATTGCTTATCACTTTCATGAACCTCTAGGTGTTGTTGGTCAAATCATTCCATGGAATTTTCCATTGTTAATGGCTGCATGGAAGCTTGCACCAGCTCTTGCTGCTGGAAACTGTGTTGTTATCAAGCCGGCCGAACAGACACCTGTGTCCATTTCTGTGTTCGTGAATTTAATTGCAGATCTTGTGCCTGAGGGTGTTTTGAATATTGTGCATGGTTTTGGTCCCGAGGCTGGAAAACCTCTAGCCAGTAGCTCACGAATTAATAAAATTGCCTTTACGGGAGAAACAACAACGGGCCGATTGATTATGCAATATGCGTCAAATAATATCATTCCTGTTACTTTGGAACTCGGTGGCAAGTCCCCGAACATCTTCTTTGAAGATGTTATGAATGCAGACGATGAGTTCTTTGATAAGTGTCTGGAAGGATTTGCAATGTTTGCCTTAAACCAAGGTGAGGTATGTACATGTCCATCACGAGCGCTTATTCAAGAATCAATATATGACCAATTCATGGAGAGAGCTGTTGATCGAGTTAAGAAAATAACTCAAGGTGATCCATTAGACAGCGGTACCATGGTTGGAGCTCAAGCATCGGCTGAACAATTTGAAAAGATTATGTCTTACTTAGATGTCGGCAAAAATGAAGGAGCTAAATGTCCGATTGGGGGAGATAAAATGCAACTCGACGGTGATTTAGCCGGAGGTTACTATATCAAACCTACCATTTTCGAAGGACATAATAAGATGAGAATCTTCCAGGAAGAAATTTTTGGTCCTGTTGTCTCAGTTGCTAAATTCAAGGATAAAGAGGAAGTATTAGGAATGGCTAACGATACTCTTTACGGATTAGGCGCAGGAGTTTGGAGTAGAGACATGAATACCGCTTATGAAATGGGGCGCAAAATCGAAGCTGGTAGAGTTTGGGTTAATTGCTATCACCTATATCCTGCTCATGCTGCATTTGGCGGGTACAAACAATCTGGCATTGGAAGGGAAACTCATAAAATGATGCTAGATCATTACCAGCAAACAAAAAACTTGCTCGTAAGCTACAGCCCAAATGCTCTCGGTTTCTTCTAAAAATGGATACTCGCAGAGTTATTGCCACAGATCAAGCAGTTGATCTTATTGAGAAGTTAAAGGTGGAACATGGTCAACTCATGTTCCACCAAAGTGGCGGTTGTTGTGATGGCAGCTCACCTATGTGTTATCCAAAAGGTGAATTCATGACTGGAGACAGCGATGTATTATTAGGAGAAATTGCAGATTGTCAGTTTTTCATGGGAAAACAACAATTTGAATATTGGAAGCATACCCAATTAATCATCGATGTTGTGAAAGGTCGCGGTGGCATGTTTTCAATTGAAGGGCCGACAGGATTTCGATTTTTAACTCGATCGCGTATATTTACTGACGAAGAAAATGTAGCTTTGGGTTACTAAGTTTAGTAAATTTTAAATCCGTAGTATTGGCGCTCAATCTACTTTATAAAGGTACCGTTGCGATAATCTTCTATTGCCTCTAAGATTTCTTCTCGTGTATTCATAACAAATGGTCCTCCCCGAGCTATTTCCTCGTTAATTGGCCTTCCGGAAATAAGCAAAAATTTCGCGTCTTCAAATGCCTCAATGCGTAAGACTTCTCCCTCAGATAAGGTAATTAGGGTTGACCCCTTTACTCTTCCATTGCCCTTATGACCCACCTTGATTTCACCATCATACAAATAGACAAAACTATTTTTTCCTGGACACAGCGAGAACGTAAATTTATTACCCTTTGTTAATGAAACATCAAAATATACCGGCTCCACATTATGATTGCTGATCGCTCCATTAATACCCTCGAATCTCCCAGCTATTACTTTCACAGATTTTTCAGAGTCAGTGTAATGGTTTATCTCCTTTGCATCGAGAAATAAATAGTCTGGCTTAGTCATTTTAAGATAAGAAGGCATATTAATCCAAAGCTGAAAGCCATGAAGTTTTCCTTCTTTCATAAGAGGCATTTCAGAGTGGATAATTCCACTACCAGTTTTCATCCATTGAACATCTCCAGCACCCATCCGACCGGTAGAGCCTAGACTGTCTTTATGCTCAAAATCTCCTGCTAACATATACGTTACAGTCTCGATTCCTCTGTGAGGATGCGGAGGAAATCCAGCAATATAGTCATCTTTGTTTTCTGAGCCAAACTCATCCAACATGAGAAACGGATCGAAGTAATCTGGATTCAACCCGATGCTTCGTTTGATTTTTACCCCAGCTCCATCGGTTACAGATACTGGCTTAATAATTTGACTTGCTTCAGCAATTAATTTCATTAAAAAAACCTTCTTTTTTATAAGACCTATAACTTATAAGATATTTAACTTAAGATCAAAAATATTGTTCTTTAAATACCTTTGCTAAGTTGTACGCTGATAAAAATGCACCTTCAACACGTCCTCCACAGCACCAATCACCGCATACAGCAAGTTTCTCATCTATATCAAAAAACTCAACATTTTTTCCCTTATCAACTGCATTTGCATATAACCAACCATGAATATTCTTATGTACAGCACTTTTTAGATCTTGGCTAAGAACATCACTGGTTTCTTGAATTAAATACTCCATCACGTGTGTTTTGTCTCCTCTAATATTTTGTACTGCATATTCAGCAGAGGACTGGGCTATTAATGCAAAGTAATTATTCCTGAATGGTTTTCTGCTATCGATCGAGATCCAACTGATATCACTATTTATAATTTTTGCAGCATCAAACTTAATCTTAACTTCTTTCTCAAAACCTAACATTAAAGAAAAACTTGGGTACATTTCTATGTTTTTAATATCCTCATAATACTTGAATGAATCAGGCAAAAGTTCAGCAACTTGAAGAGGAGGTATGGCTACAATTACCCAATCGAATTCAGAGTACTTATTCCCCTCGTCATCTAAAAGAGACCAACTTGCACCTTTCTCTAGTTTCTTTATCCTGGTGTTTACTTTAATTTTCAAATTTCGTGCTAAATATTTGTTGATGCTATTCATTCTTGGAACACCAACGTAACGAGGTTCTTCGTTTGCCCAATCTATATATTTAATAATCTTATTTCTATCCAATTCAACATAGTTTGCGTTCCATCGTGCTACAACACCTGCCTCCAAAAGAGGATGAACAAAAGAACGAAAAGCATCTGTTCGGACTGTAAAATATTGAGCCCCATGATCGAACAAGTAAGGATCAGCCATCCTAGTTGACATGCGCCCGCTTACTCCTCTGGCTTTTTCAAAAAGGGTAATGTCTGCTTGATCTTTCAACAAAAGAGCAGTTGATATACCGGCTAGTCCTGAACCAATGATTGCAATTTTAACCATAGTTCCTTATTGTACTAGATATACATTAACAGCCAGATTCGATTCTGGTTTCCTTCTTACAGTACTTTTCAATTGTTGACGAGACGAAAATCAATGATTTACATAAAAGCATATTTTGGCGCATTGCTCGCATTTTCAGCTATGGATGCGATTTGGCTGGGATCAATTGCTACCGATTTTTATTTTGGGCAACTCGGCTCACTCTTACGAGATGAACCCAACTGGCTTGCCGCAATAACTTTTTATTTGTTGTATATTTTTGGCATTGTGTATTTTTCAATTAGGCCATCTCTGCAAACAGGGAATTTCAAAACTGTTCTCAGAGATGGCTGTCTATTTGGACTCTTAGCATATGCTACCTATGATATGACCAATTTAGCAACGGTGACTAACTGGCCAGTTATCGTAACAATTGTAGATATTATTTGGGGCGTGGTTATCACATCTGCTAGCGCGATCTCCGGTTACATCTTTGCAAAAAAATTTGGAGATAGGATCACTGAAGAGTAAGTCTATGCAAAACACAGAAACAATATGTTGGACTAAATACGAATATACGTTTGGTTGAGAGTTAGATTTCGAAAGTAGCATAATTCAAGACCACTAATACTAGATCTCCTTAGTAGACAATTATTGTCCCGACCATGCCCATTTCTGAATGTGTTTTTCCAGCTTTTTTATCTTTCACATAACAATGTAAATCATCAAATTCGCCCGTTTTGATTGGAACTAACCACCATTCAACTATACTCTTCGGGAAAACCTCAATGTCCGATATATTTCCTTTAATTTCAGCGATTCTCTCTCCATTTTTTAAAACCTGCACCTTTCGTGTAAACACAGCTTTCGAAAATTTTGGAGAGCTAAAATAATGTTTAACATCAGAACTATTTTTTAGAACAATCTTATAAAGTTTACTTGTTTCGAGACGGATTAAACTTGGACTAAAAAAATGAGATTCACCACTACTTCTCATATCTATTTTGATTTCTATAGGGTTCTGCCTAGTCAAATCTCCCGCTGCGTATGTATTTTGAAATAACGAAAAAATAACTATCCATAAAAAGTTGAATTGTTTAGACACATTCATAATTAATAACTCATCCAGTATTTTTTAGTAATAGTAAAAATTTCATCACCCAGTTAAAATTTTACCTGACTAGTGTTACAACATTATTAAAGAGAGAGTGAACAACTTGGTTCTAGTTTTTTTGCTGTAAAGTCACTTAATTTGTTTGAAGACTTTTACCAGTTCAGAAATTTTTTCTTCCATTTCTTTTTTATTTAAAGCCTGAGTAACACAACTACGCAAATGCTTTTCAAGAACCTTGGTTTCCACTCGAGTTAAAGAGGATTTAATGGCTTTAATTTGATTCACTATATCCATACAGTATCTTTTGTTTTCAATCATCTGATGAATACCACGAACTTGTCCTTCAATTCTCCTTAACGCTGTTAAATTATCGCTGTGATCAGGGTGACTCATCTCTTAAATAAACTCCGGGATTACGTATGTAAAAAATGTCGCGAAGATCAGTATACCACTAGAGATATAAAAAATAAGTCTAGACCGTTTTCTAAGCACCATACACTTTCTACCTTGCTCCGGGTCAACCGGACACGGAGCAAAAGACGCCCTATAGTTCGAATATCCAGCAATTCCCATCATAAGAAAAGCAAATAAGGTCAACTCAATTTTATAAACCGACAACGTAATTAGAAATGGAAAAACACTTATGAAGCTTGCAAAGCTTGCTCCGGCACCCAACATGACAAATATTGCTGGCAGAGCACAACAGAAAAGTGTGGATGACGATGTAAATAACGAAAAGATACTGACTAAACTATCCTTCATTATAACTTAAGTACTTTCATATCCACTGCTGTTTGACCATTTGCAGTAATCTTTTCCTTAATATCTTCAAAACTGATTTTTGTGTCACTGGAATACGCAATAAGGACCTTACCTACTTCCAAATCTACGTCCACTTTTTTGACATTTGCGCTTTTCATAAACGTTTTCTCAATTCCACGTGCACAGAAATCACAAACCATACCATTTACATTCACTACTGCAACCTGTTCACCGTTCGCAAGATCTTTCGTGAATTTCGTATACTTCTGACTATCAATTTCAAACCCCTCACCGGAAACAGATTTCATGGGCTGATTATCTGAACCATGATCATGACAGTTATGAGCAAAACCAATTGATGTTATAGATAGTAAAAATACAAATAATATTTTCTTCATGTAACTCTCCTAATTAAAAACGTTGAATAAAATGTAAATCGAGTCGCTCTCTATTATCGAATCCTATTTCAAGTAATGTATCGCCTTTGAAAAATTTGAGGATTGGATAAGTATGAGTCTCATTCGAATCACTGTTTCTTCTTGCCTTCAGCATCACCCATGTATGGAGATCGCCATACTTTCCTACATACGGCACCATGCCAGCCATGAAATACTGATCATAAAATTCGGAATCAAAAAAACTATTCTGGCTGTGCTTGAACCCCAGAAAATACTCTCTAGTTTCCCAATCTCCCTGCACTCCATAACTATAATTTGACGTCTCATTTAACCCCAAACTAGAAATAAAGTAAAAGTTAGCCTGAGAGTTTTTAGTATTCTTACGCATTAGCAACTGTGTGTATCTAAGTAACCCATAAGAAGTATCAAAGCCTTTATCTTCCAAAACTTCAACTCCAATAGACTGCTTATATGATGGAGAATAATGGACGTACAAAGATTCCTTCATGTAATTAGAATACGTCATAAACGTGAATGAATCAGTATAAGACACCGGCCTGCCAAACACTGCGCTTGTCCATACTAAACTACCCAACAAAGCGATTTTAAATATACCCATGGGGGTATAGTATCGCAATTCTTTAAAGATAGTCAATACTCAACCACAAAAAAAAACCAGCATTTAACAAGTGACCGGCATAGTTTTAGAACTACAAGAATAAACTGGAATTATCTAACAATTCATTTTTGTTTCATCAGAGCTAAATTGGACCTTCAGTAGCCTGACGTGTCTTGAATAAGAGAAATCTAAGGTAATTAAATAGTACTTTGAACAGCCTTATTTTCATTGCTACCCTTGTTATTAACAACTAGGTGTAATTTTGCCTTTCTCTTAACATTCTTTTTACTACTTCCTGACTTAGGTTTTCGCGTAAACAAAACAGGCTTTTTCTTATTTGATTTTGAATTAAACCGTTTTTTCTGGTTAAATTTCTTACCCGATTTTTCTTTTTTGAATCGATTAGGCAGGGCACTTTCAACGCTACCCTTTTCAGTTAAATACAGGTCATTGATGCTAGCCCACATCTTTTTTTCACTGCGAGAGACTAAAGACAGAGCATTTCCTGATGCTCCCGCCCTTCCAGTCCTGCCAATTCTATGTACATAATCCTCTGGGCTTTGCGGAAGATGATAATTCACTACGTGCTCTATGTGCGGTATGTCAATCCCTCTAGATGCAACATCAGTCGCGACTAAAATGCGCACTTTTTCTTCCCTAAAATTGGTTAAAACCCTAGCTCTTCTCGATTGACGCAAATCCCCATGAATAGCTGCAGAGCGGTACCCCTCTTGTTTCAGCATTTTCGCCAGTTTCTCCGTAAAACTCTTTGTCCTGACAAATATGATAACTGAACCTTCACGCAAAGATAATTCAGCTAACAGATGTTTGAAGCGATCTTTATCTTCAACGAAAATTTTCTCCTGATTTATTTGAGTATGATTCACCTGTGCTACATGGGCATTGATTCTTTTTGGATTACTTAAATAGCGATTTGCTACAGCTTCAACATTTTTTGATATGGTCGCTGAAAACAATAATGTTTGTTTGTTTTTCGGCAAATATTTTTGTATCTCATTTAATTGTTCCACAAATCCCATTTCAAGCATTTTGTCCGTTTCATCTAATACAAGTCTTGTAGTATTATTCAGCATTAAGCTGCCCGACTGAATGTGATCTATCACCCTTCCAGGGGTGGCTACAATTATCTGAGGCTGCTTTCTTAAAGCCTTTTCCTGTCTTGTTTTGGGCTCTCCGCCAATCAGCAAAACAGCTTTTGATTTGTCGCGCTCATCAACTAGAGAAAGAATCGATTTCATGATTTGAGTCGCGAGCTCTCTTGTTGGACTTAAAATCAGAGCCCTTTTGTTTGCGTTGGCCTTGAGCGACATCACAATCGGTAATGCAAACGAAAGTGTTTTTCCTGTTCCAGTTTGCGCCGATGCCAATATATCATCTCCTCGTAATGCGGAGGGTATCGACAATTCTTGAATTTCAGTGGGATTAACTATATTAAGACGGTCTAAAACAGCGCTCAGCTCGGAAGGTATACCGATATCGAGAAAATTTTTCATTATTACTTTCTAATTTGGTTTGGCAAAGAGGACACAATGAACCAAATTAGATTCGAGTATCAGCTTTATAGTAAGTGAGGAGTATCCCTCAATTCTAAGCTTAAGTCAATTAAATTGGCGTATTTAACCCGTTATTTAGCGTAATGGACAAGAAGTGAAGCTAATTCTTTGATTTCTGACTGATTTAACTCCAATGTAAATGCTCACGTGCCACAAAACGTCTTGTAATCTGCCACCCCTGATTTCAATGGTTCTTTATAGGCTTTGAGAGCAGCCCGATCCGTGTAGGGTTCTTTGAGAATTGAGACAAGATCTTCAAAAGGTTTCAAATTTCCGATATTTGCAGCCTCTAATGCTTCCTCAACTTTATGGTTTCGCGGAATTACGGCAGGATTTCTAGATTTCATTAAATCAATACTAGATTCAATTGACTCTGAGTTTATTTGTAATCGATTCTCCCAACGACGATACCAATTTTGAAACTTTTCCCCCTTATACAATTCGCTTTTAGGTTTTTCTAACTGACTCAGCGATCGAAAGGTGTTTGTATAATCTGCATTGTTATCAACCATCCAATCAAGTAAGTCAGAAATGAGTTGTACATCACTCTCATGTGCTTGAAATAACCCTAGTTTGGAGCGCATCATATTTAACCATTTCTCTTGATAAACTTCCGGAAATTTATTAATTAATTCCTCTGCTAGTTCAACCGATTTATTTATATCTTTATCGATAAGTGTTAGTAGTGTTTCAGCAAAACGTGCAAGATTCCATTGTGCAATCTTTGGCTGATTCATATAACTATACCGACCTAAATGATCAATAGAACTGAAAACGGTTTTGGGATCGTACGCATCCATAAAGGCACAGGGTCCATAATCAATTGTCTCTCCTGCCAGCGACATATTATCAGTATTCATAACTCCATGAATAAAGCCAACACGCATCCAGTGGACAATAAGATCTGCTTGTTTCTCCATCACAGCTTGAATCAAACTTAAGGATTTGTTTTGACTTTTTACCTCAGAAAAATGACGGTCAAGCGTATAATCTAAGAGAACTTGAATCGCATCTGGGTTTTGCTGCTGGATAGCGAATTCAAACGTTCCGACGCGTATATGAGAACTTGCCACACGAGTTAAAATTGCTCCTGGCAAAACACTTTCCCGAACTACAGAGTCTCCCGTTTTGATTACCGCAAGACTTCGCGTAGTTGGTATACCTAGGTAATGCATTGCCTCTGAAATCAAGTATTCCCTTAGCATAGGTCCTAGCGCTGCTTTCCCGTCACCACCGCGAGAATACGGAGTGCGACCAGATCCCTTAAATTGAAGATCAAGCCTAATATTCTGGGGTGTAATGTGTTCTCCTAAAAGATGAGCCCGACCATCTCCTAACATTGTGAAATGCCCAAACTGATGACCAGCATAGGCCTGTGAAAAAGTTTTTACTCCAGCAGATAACTGGTTGCCTGAAAACAGATTAGCGAGCTCTTCATCATTAAGGACAGATAAATTCAAACCAATAGAATCTCCGAGTACATTATTGATAACGACCGCCTGCGGTGCCGAGCTAGGACTTACCTTAAGTTCCGTGTAAAACTCTTGTGGCAAATTTGTATATGTGGTTGCAAAATTAAATCCGATATCTTTCATAATTCTGTCTGATAGGCAAATGAGAAATAGAATAGAAACAGTATCTCACATAGATTACTTTAATTTCTTCCTATTAATTTTTAATGTACTAATTATAAAAAAAACACCTTAAGAAATTTGTTCGTTCTCAGAGGAGACAGCTACATTACAGACATCTTACACCACACTTCGATAAGAAAACGTTTTTTGCCGGTCATGGTTACCAAAATGTAACGTATTTCAAGAGAAAATTTTTTTAAAATTCTTACAAGAATGTTACGAATTCTCTTTTATATTTTCTTTTAAGGCTATCAGACAGAGTTTATCTGCATTATACTTAGATTCATTAGTACTAAAATTAACAACCTTAAGGAGTAAAATAAAAAAATGAATCGAATAGGATTTCTCGCAATATTTTTCAGTATTTTTGTTATTGGTTGCTCTACAGAAACCGATAAGCAAGTTGTAGTTGTCGATTCAGTAGACGGTATAACAATGCCTGAATCTGCCGCAGTTATGAAAGACGGTGGGATTGTCATCTCTGAAATAGGAGAATTTGGCAAAGACGGAGATGGTAAAATAGTTTTAATAACAGTTGATGGAACCAAAAAGATTATTGCTGATTCCGGATTAAATGATCCCAAAGGGCTCATTGTTGAGTCTGGAATCATATACGTTACTGACAATCTCGAAGTAAAAAAAGTCAGCATGAATGGCGACGTGGAAGTTT
The DNA here is from genome assembly GCA_038147455.1 of Burkholderiaceae bacterium. Lineage (GTDB taxonomy): Bacteria > Pseudomonadota > Gammaproteobacteria > Burkholderiales > Burkholderiaceae_A > UBA7377. The sequence continues at coordinate 253,378 of JAYQTQ010000001.1, forward strand.
GGCTTTCAGCTGATGACTTCCCACGAAAACCACAGTTTTTAAATGACATTGTTAGTGGAAATAATACTATCTATGTCTCTGATAGCGGAGACTTACTGAATGGCAAAGGTGGCGGTGCAATTTTTAAAATTAATACGGATAAAAAAGTTTCTGTACTAGTAGATGAATCTAATGATGCTACGATTAGAAGTCCTAATGGTCTTTCTACATTTCAAAAAGGCTTTTTAACCTTCAATGATTTTGAGAATGGTTTTCTTTTCAGAGTTAACCTAAAAAACTCCAAAGTTGAAAAAATTGGTGAAGGATACGGAGGAGCTGATGGATTAGTTTCATACGGTGATAACTTGTACCTTTCCGATTGGAAGAATGGAAAAGTATTTAAACTAAATGTTGCAAATCCTGGAAATCAACCTGAACTTTTAAAGGAGGGAATGCAAGGCTCTGCGGACATAGATATTACAAAGGATGGAAAGTACTTGATAATACCTGAAATGAAGGCAAATAGAGTGGTTATTCATCCGTTAAATTGATTTCGTAATAAATTTTTGTAACTTAAAAGAAAAGGCTACTTTACAGTAGCTTTTTTTTTATCTTGCTTTTTTTATCTCACTACTAAGTAAAAATAATACAAATATTTTATTTTTTGTGCAGTAGAACTAGAAACGATTAGAGCAATTCCTGAAATTACAATCATGACACAACCGACCATACTTAGTACGTCAACCTCTTCATGAAAAAAAATTACCCCAACTGCCAATGCAAAAAGAAGTCTCGAATATCTAAAGGGAGAAATGATGGCAATGTCCCCTCCTCTGGTTGCTAAAATGAGGGTAAAGTACGCCAACGGGGTAAAGAGTCCAAGTAATACTATCAAAGGAGTTTGATTTAAAGAAACGGCTTGAAAATCACCAAAATAGGCACGCACAGAATACCCCCGATCATCAAAGCAAAAATCCCCAAAAGCATAGCGTGATTGGAGATACAGCTTCTCTAATATGGTGCGTAGTTAAATCTTTTCCAGCCAGAAAAAGTACACTCAGTAATGCAAGGATTGCAAATTTATCGAAATGCTCTGTTCCAGGTTTAATGATTAGAACTACTCCGGCTAATCCAGACAATATCATCAACCAACTTTTGAGGGGTACTTTTTGTTCAAAAAAAATAATGGCGCCTAATGCAACAAATATTGGAATTGTTTGCATAATTGCAGAGGAAATTGCAAGAGAACCAAAAACAATACTTATCACAAACAGTACAGAGGAAAAGAGTTCGCAGAAAAAACGTATGACAAATGGCAAGCTTTTTAACTCAGGGTAAAATAAAAGTTGCTTAGAAAAAAGAGCAATAATAAAAAAAAGTATTGTTCCAACTAATCCAATAATTATTAAAATTTGAGAAATAGGCATTATCTCACTTAGCTGCTTACTTATGGCATCGCGGACAGTAAAACAAGCCATAGAGAAAAGCATAAACAAAATAAATTCTATATTTTTGATTTTCCAAATTTTATTTATTAATTTCATATTCTTGAAACAAATTTGTTTTCGTATTTATCACAGAACCGATAAAGTATAAATGAATAACGCCACGGAAAATTCTTTTTTAAGAAAAGGTATCCAATTAATATTTTTCAAGGTAGATATAAAGGAATTGCACTGCTAAACGTCAGCGACAACATTACTCCGTTTACCATCCCTATGGAAATAAAGCTTCTAACTTTCATATTTATGATGTTTGAAAAGAAACCAAAAACAAGGAAGAAGGCTACGAATAATAAGACTGCATACGCAAGTAGAAATAAGTCTGAAGGATTTAAATAAATAGAAAATACAAGCGAACAAATAATAGTTACTTTAAATAAATTTGCTAGTAGCACTGCCCGGATCGAAGTTTCGTATAAAACCTGAATAATTAGGCACACAGGAATAGTCACGATCAACAGAATCAAAAAGATTTCAATGCGGCCAACTGAAACGTAGTAAGTGCTCACATAATAATTAAGTATAAAGCCAAGGCCAAACAGATAATAAACTGTGAGACATCCGAACAACTTCAAACTTAGTGCATGCAACCACTTTTCCTTCATAAATACAGGGGAAATTAAGACCCACAAGATGGTTATAAATAAAAAGGTATTGAAAATATGGTTATGAACTGGAAAACGCAAAAATTCACCACTGAATTTTGTAAAAAACAAAGGTAAGAAAATGATGGTTGCAAAACTAAAAACTATGTATCGAACAATAGATATTGTAAAATTTTCCTTACTATTTTTTTCTAAAAATGTGGATAAAAATAACCCAATTAAGAATAAGCTTCCAAACGCTCCCAAAGCCCATACACCAATTCTATTTGTTTTTCTTTCAAATTTTTCTTTTGAGCTCGAAATCCAATTCAAAATTTCAAGTTGAGTTTTTTTTGCATATAAAATTCCAACATGGTCTGCCCCAGAAATTACAATAGTTTTTCTAGCATTATTGCCTACGATTTCTCCATAAAGTTTATCGATTTTAGGGTTATCGATCCCGATCTTATTGAATAATTCTAATGTTTTGTTTGTTAGCCCCTTTTCCCATTCTCCATTTATAACCAATAAATTTGGAAAGTCGTTTTTAGGAATTTCATCGGTATAGGAGGAGATAGCGATAACCGATTCTATGTCGTCTCTTCCTTGCGTAGCTCGGATTATAATGTCGCTGGCCATCGAATGACCAATCAGAACCACCTTTGAGGAGTTATAACGCTCCTTATACCCATTGATAACTTGATTTAGTTGACTGACAAATTGTCTAGTGGGTCCATTTTTACTCTTTACATCTCCTGAAAAGGGAATTTTGTGTTTACCATGTCCTAGAAAATCAAAACGTATTACGATATGTCCGTCTCTAGCTAGTGCAACTGCTAGTGCCCTCATGAATTCTGTGGAACCCGCAAAACCATGAGTCAGTATTACTAGCTTCCCCGAAGGGTCTGTTTTACTGGTAATAGTGATTGGAGTTTCTTCTAGATACTCTGATGTTGTAAATAGAAGATTTTCTTCACTTAAAAGATTTTTAATACAAAAACCCAGCAAAGCAATTAAGCAAGTTATAACAAAAAGACTAACAACACTTTTTAAGACAATTTTTTTGTCGGATTGATCATTTACGAGCTTAATTATATTAATCACTGTAAACTAATGTAAGTTTTTTTATTTAACCGAGAGTGCGTCTTATTTTTTTACGCATTCGCGCCATGCCCAAGCATAATATGCATCTCTACTTTTAAACGCGGTGTCAAAATACTTACGCTGTTTTGAATTTGGTTTCGCCTGATCATAAAAGTTCATTTGGGCTTCAACGCACATCTCTTCTGCTGATTTTGAACAGCCAGATATGAACACAATCAATAGTGAACTCATCAATAAATTCAATCTAATACTACTAGATATTTCCCATTTTCATAACTATTTTGTTAATGTAAAAATGTATGAAATAGTCTGCACTTTATCAAAACAATTTTACATCTACCCCGTAATTATTCTTATCCGTATTTCTTAACGTATACTCATAAAAATTATCAAGCAGATCTTGTCCAAATTCTGGTGTATCTCTGTCAGAGTATTTATTCTCCTCTGAATTCCAGACCAACATAGACTCCGTTGCATAATAGTGAGCTATCCGCAAAAACTCTCGATAATCGGCAAGTTTATTCGAAAAATACATAATGGTGTCAGAAAATACGAAAAAAGCAGAAAAAGAAAACTTGGAATTTTTCTAATTTTATAGGAAGCTCCGCCTTTTCAAAAAGTATTCTCGCTTGACCCAATGGGGTAATCGCAGGACCAGGACCTCCAATTGGCAAAACTTTGCACTGCATTTCCTGTGTAGTTAGACAATTACAAATAAAAACTGCCAAGTCCTCCCTAGATATAGGTTTACAAGCAGTATTCAAACCCGAATCAAATACCACAAAAGACTTGCCGTCTTTTACGTTTTTTATTTGGCCAGCCAAAGATTTAAAATACGCGGTCGGTCTTACAATACTATACACAAGATTAGAGGCCTTTAGTTCTTTTTCAAAAGCTAGTTTTGCCTTCTGGAAACACAGCCTTGGTTTCTGAACGCATATTGCTGACAATAAGATAAATTTATTGCAATTAATTGTTTGAGCAAAATTTAAAAGGTTTTTGTTTGCAGTGTATTCTATGTTCCACGAATCCTTAATCCCCCCTTTACGACTTCCTAGACAACTAATAACTGCAAATGCATTTGGTATCTTTTTTTCTAATTCACCTAACTTTAGATTACCAGATGCCAAATCCATCTCAAGCAATTTCACACCTGTTTGTTTCAAAAAGATTTTATCTTCTAAATTACGACCAACACAAAAAACTTTGTAGCCCCTTTTGATCAATTCGACTAAAACTTGAAAGCCAACATAACCTGTTGCCCCACTTAAAACTATAACTTTATGTTCTTTTAGTTTATCCATTTTTCTCTATCCTAGGATACTGTATAGTATTTATCTTAATGTGCAAACAATAAAACAGGGGCTAGTTAGCTCAATATGTCAAAAACGATCTTAATTACTGGGGCTACAGATGGAATTGGACTCGAAACAGCAAAGAAACTGTTGCAACAAGGTCATACAATTTTAGCTCACGGAAGAAATGAGGAAAAACTAAATAAACTAAAAAAAGAATTAGCAACGACAGGTAAAATTGAAACCTACCTTGCAGACCTAAGTTCTAAAGATGCAGTCTTATACCTTGCAAAGGAAGTTGCGAAAAATCATAGTAGTATCAATGTGCTGATAAATAACGCTGCAGTCCTAAAAACTACTGATGTCGTGACAAGTGATGGACTGGATGTACGGTTTGTTGTAAACACGTTGGCCCCCTATCTACTAACAAAAAAATTACTGCCTTTGCTCAAGGGTTCAGGAAGAGTTATTAATGTAGCTTCGGCAGCGCAGGCATCGGTAAATTTTCATGCGCTTAGTGGTAAGGCAATTGCCCTCACCGATATGGAAGCCTACTCACAAAGTAAGCTTGCCCTAATTATGTGGTCTACTACTATGAGCAAAATAGTTGATCCGAATGAAACTATATTTGTATCAGTAAATCCAGGTTCCTTACTGGGAACGAAGATGGTAAAAGAGGCATTTAACATTGAAGGAAAAAGTATTAGCATTGGAGCAGATATTTTGGTAAAACTTGCGATACATTATGAATCGACTACTATTTCTGGAAAATATTTTGATAACGATCTCAATCAATTTCGTATTCACCACCCAGATGCTCTAGATAAACAAAGATGTCATGATCTTTTGAAGACTATGAATGACATACTACAACTTTCATGAAATATATGTCTAATAAGCGTTTTAGACTTATTTACATCCCTAAAAACTCACTCTTCGTTCGTAGCATCCTAGCTTTTACTATTCCTCCAACTCAAAAGAAAACAGACGACTTAAAAACCCTCTTTGGAGGCATCTATAATTTGATTAAAAAAGGAGACCGTTGACAGAAATAAGAAAACTATCTGCACAAACTAATAGTACGGCAATTAAATATTAATTAACCATCCAGTGGAGACTACACTTGTAATCACAGATAACTGTGTTTTCTTTAGTCTGTTTCCTACATCTGATTTGAGCTGTATCAATTCCAGTGAAAGGTTTGCACAGCTTTTTCATCGTTTCGATAGGATAAAATTCTGTAGTGGACAGCAATCTTCCTTGATATTTGTTAGAAAGATTAGGTTCATAAAAATCGTCGTCTCGTGTGTCAGCAAAACTTTGATTCAACATAATGCAAAATATCAAAAAAAACTTTTTCATAAGTGTGTTACCTTTCTTTTTGATCCCGTTAACTGATTAACCTTAATAAAATTATTTCAATTTCGCCAACTCACAAGCAAAAGCATCCGTTAAAGCGCCTGCCCCTCCCTTTTTTAACTGCTGGGCCTCATTCGATTTAATCTCATAATTGGTTTACCCAACCCCATTGCCGACTTATATATGTAAAAATTTTGCCAAATGACTTTTTCTCCATCGCATTTGCTTTTTTTCGACACAACGAGAGAAGTTACATTAGGAGAAATAGCCTTCTCAGCATTAACAAGTTCCACATACGTGATACCATCGCTACTTTTTTTTATACTCTCCCCATCTACAAATCTTGAGGCGGAGTAAAAATATGGCCAAAGATAGGTGTCCCCAGAATCTTCCCCCACCTCAACTTCTACCCAATTGGCACTGTAAGCTGGGCCGATTAGAAACAAATACATAGATAACAAACAACAGATAACTGATAAGCACTTTATGCTTATTAAAGTAAGTGCGTCGGTTATTCTATAACCACTCATTGAAGCAAAATTTCGTATATACCGTCTTTGTGTAACCACTTACAACTCCGAAGAAAAACCCCTTAAAAATGCAAAATTGTATAACTGAACAGAAACAAACCGGTATTTGCATACATTTCATTTATGAGAGACTGTTTGACTTTAAGTTCCTGACATACTCTTGACACAAAAATGAATTCTTTGTTTCAAATCGTATAAACCTATGATTATTATCAGAAAATACCAATTTGCAAAATAACAGGAAGAAAGACTTTTGCCCAAAGAGCACCCCGATTTATAAATTCTCCTATGGTAAAATATCAGGCTTAATACGCTTTGTTTATACAAACGAATTAGTTAATTTGTTACTCAACTTTTGCCCATATAAGTGCGTTTAATTTATTGATTTTGATTTGTGAAATATCAGTATAAACAACTTTTTTGAAGGGCAACACTGAAAACAATTTTTTTGAGATCACAATGACATACTATACAGATTACTTAGAAGAAATATCAGCTCGTAAAAAGCAAGGGCTACATGCGAAACCAATAGATAATCTTTCCTTAATGGAAGAAATCATCCAACAGATTAAAGACGACAACAATGTTTACCGAAAAGACTCCTTGCACTATTTTATTTACAATACATTACCTGGTACGACAGGTGCCGCTAGTGCAAAAGCTGGTTTTTTAAAAGATATAGCATTAAATAAATACGAACTAAAAGAAATTAGCTCGAAATTTGCTTTAGAGCTGTTATCCCATATGAAGGGAGGACCTTCTGTAAAAGTACTTTTAGATATTGCATTGGAACATTCTGGAGAGACAGCGCTTGAAGCAGCAGAGGTTTTAAAGACCCAAGTTTTTTTGTACGAAGCTGATATGGAGCGATTAGCAAATGCCTATCGCAAAGGAAACGAAATCGCTAGGGATATTCTTGAAAGTTATTCCAATGCAGAATTTTTCACAAAATTACCAGACATTGATGAAGAAATAAAAGTTGTAAGCTTTGTAGCTGCCGAAGGAGATATTTCTACAGATCTCCTCTCCCCTGAAATCAGGCGCATTCTCGTTCAGACAGAGAACTCCACGGAAAATGCATGATCTCTGAAGAAGCGCAAGCTGAAATTCAAAAACTTCAATCAGAACATCCAGATAAGCGCATTATGGTAGTAGCCGAAAAAGGCACCATGGGTGTCGGCTCTTCAAGAATGTCTGGAGTAAATAATGTTGCCCTTTGGACCGGTAAGCAAGCCAGTCCATACATACCGTTTGTTAATTTTGCCCCGATTGTGGCAGGAACAAACGGCATTTCCCCAATATTTTTAACCACGGTTGGAGTTACTGGCGGTATCGGCATTGACTTAAAAAACTGGGTAAATAAAAAGGATAAAAATGGTAATTTAATTTCTGACAAAGATGGTAACCCTATACAGGAACAAGTATTTTCCGTGGAAACCGGTAAAACATTCGTCATTAATACTAGATTGAAAAAATTATTTGATAAGGAAGGACAAAAAGAACTAGTTGATATCTCATCATCCTTTACTCCACAGAAAATAGAATTTATGAAAGCTGGAAGTTCTTATGCAATTGTTTTTGGAAAAAAACTCCAGAGTTTTGCATCAGAGACCTTAGGTAGAGAAGTACACTCTGCCTTTGCTCCTTCAAAAGAAATTTCAAACAGCGATCAAGGGCTTACAGCTGTGGAGAAAATTTTTAATAAAAATGGACTCGGAATAGTATCCACAAAGCCGTTACATGCTGGGTCTGATATTCGGGTGAAAGTAAATATTGTTGGTTCCCAGGATACTACTGGTTTAATGACTTCGCAGGAACTTGAATCTATGGCTGCAACTGTATTGTCACCAACAGTTGATGGAGCTTACCAATCTGGTTGTCACACTGCATCTGTTTGGGACGCAAAAGCTAAAGCGAACACTCCTAAGCTTATGGAGTTTATGAATAAATTCGGTTTAATTACAGCACGGGATCCAAACGAAAAATATCATCCAATGACTGACGTAATCCATAAAGTTCTAAACGACCTTACCGTTGATGACTATTCAATAATTATTGGGGGTGATTCGCATACTCGGATGTCCAAAGGAGTCGCATTTGGGGCAGATTCTGGCACAGTTGCTCTAGCGCTGGCTACAGGAGAAGCTACTATGGTCATCCCAGAATCTGTGAAAGTAACTTTCAAGGGAACCATGAAGGAGCACATGGATTTCCGAGATGTAGTCCACTCAACACAAGCGCAAATGCTCAAAAAATTTGGAGAAAATATTTTTCAAGGAAGAGTTATTGAGGTACACATAGGAACTTTACTCGCTGACCAGGCATTTACATTTACTGACTGGACTGCTGAAATGAAAGCAAAAGCTTCCATTTGTATTTCCGATGACTCCACCCTAATCAAGTCCTTAGAGATTGCAAAAAATAGAATTCAAGTAATGATTGAAAAAGGAATGGATAACACAAATGAAATGCTGAAAGGTCTGATCTCTATTGCAGAAAGAAGAATCTCCGAGATTAAAACTGGAGAGAAGCCAGCCTTGGTTCCCGACACAAACGCAAAATATTTTGCAGAACTTATCGTTGACCTAGATCAAATCGATGAACCCATGATTGCTGATCCAGACGTGGATAACGAAGATATTTCTAAACGATACACTCACGATACTATTCGTCCCATCTCTCATTACAATGCAAAGAAAAAGGTAGACCTAGGTTTTGTGGGTTCGTGTATGGTTCACAAGGGGGACATAAAAATAATCGCCCAAATGTTAAAAAATATCGAAAAAGAATCGGGTACAGTAAAATTTAAAGCACCACTAGTTATCGCTCCACCGACCTACAATATCATTGATGAATTAAAAAAAGAGGGTGACTGGACAGTATTGCAAAAATATGCTGGATTTGAGTTTGACGATGAAAACCCAAAAAGTATTGCTCGAACGGATTATGAAAATATTATGTATCTTGAACGACCAGGGTGTAACTTGTGTATGGGAAATCAGGAAAAAGCATCTCGGGGAGATACGGTTATGGCAACTTCTACACGACTATTTAAAGGAAGAGTAGTGGAAGATTCCGATGAAAAAAAAGGGGAATCGTTACTAGCATCAACTCCTGTTGTTGTTTTGTCTTCAATTTTAGGAAGAACACCAAACATCGATGAGTACAAAGCTGCAGTTAGAGATATTGATTTAACGAAGTTTGCTCCTCCTAACAAGGAAGATAAGCAAGAAATACCTATTAATTTTTAATTTTGTTTAGACAAATTGCTGTATTAAAGCATCCTGAATTGACCATAACCACGTTAAGGTAATAGTTATCGGTCAGTTTCGATATCTTTACGAACCTCACGAAGCCATCCGAATTAAACTGTGGTAAATATAATCTACTGGATTGATTTAATTATTGGAAGTTTTCTAAAAAAATGAGTCATCCCTGCCACACCTAAAATAGGTGTAATCAAGTTTATGATTGGAATAGTAAAAAGAAAAGTTGTTACTGAGCCAAACAGAAATAATTGCCAACTATTAGATTGTCGTATCGATGAGATATCTTTCAGTTTTATATGTCGCAAAGCAACAAGCTCAAAATACTCTCGACCCAAAAGGTAACCGTTTAAACAATAAAAAACAAAAATGCTTAGCGGGGGAAACCAAATGGTAAAAAAATAAAACGGAATTGCCAAAATATTTAGAAAGAGTGCAATTGCCGTAAATCGTAAGGAGATTATAAAAGTCGCCGATGGATTATTTATTTTTTCTAAAAAAGTATTAGGATAATAACGACTTTCAACGGCTTCAACGATGTCTTCAAGGAATACCGTTATAAAAAAGCTTGCGAGCGTTGGAAATAAAAGCCATGCAATAACAATAGCGGTGATTCCCCCAAACATATCAGCAAATGTTTCAAACAACCAAAAGTGAAAAAATTAGTCTCAGAGAGAACAAACCAGACGATTATAGCAAGAAATATAAAAACGAAAACCGATAGCAAAACAGCCTTAAAAATAACACGTCGAAATACTGGATCAGGTAACTGACTGAAAGCAATTAAAAAAAAGTTAATCATATTAAAAGTTCGAATTCATAAAAGATACAAGCTGGAGGAAATGCCAATTCCAGAAAAATTAAAATGTTCAATCAAACTAGTATAAAATTTTATGACTTATATAAGTTTTCTGCCTTTGGTACTATCGATAATAACATTAAACATCTATATTCATTCAAATGCTCAATGGCACGTCAGTAAAACCTTTTCTCAAATGGGCAGGAGGTAAAGCTCAATTACTACATGAGCTAGCAAAATTATGCCCAAATAACATAAGGAAATACTACGAACCTTTCTTAGGAGGCGGGGCTTTATTTTTTTTTCTCGGGCCTAAAAACTATCTTTTATCTGATAATAACCCAGAGCTAATAAATCTCTACAAATGCATCGCGAATCATCCAAGAGAGATCATTCAAAAATTAGAAACTATGAAAAATGAAGAGTCATATTTTTATGATATTCGAAAAAAAAGCTTCTCTGAATTAGACAAAATTCACGGTGCAGCAAGGACTATCTATTTAAATAAAACTTGCTTCAACGGTTTATACAGAGTCAACAAAAAAGGACATTTTAATGTTCCCTACGGGAGATATAAGAATCCCAACATAGTTCAAAAGAAAAGATTCTTGTTGCTAGTAAACTCCTAAGCTCACGTAAAATAAAATTGATGGATTTCAGGCAAATTGCAAAAATGAAGTTTTCTAAAGATGATTTTATTTTTTTTGACCCCCCATATGTTCCTGCTGAGGGATATGCAGACTTTAAGAGATATACACGAGAACAATTTTCGGCTGAAGATCACATCGAACTTGCTGAAATTTTTACAAACCTAGCAAGAAATAAACTAAGATTAATTTTAACGAATTCTGATACTCATTTTGTAAAAAGTCTGTACAAAAAGCATAAAATTATTACGGTGGAATCAAAAAGGCTAATTAATATCAAAAGTGACAAAAGAAAAAGCCGTGATTTGATCATATATGCCAATATCTAAAAAGGCTGTTTTTCACCAATTCAATCTTTTCCCACCAACAAGGTATATGGGTTCAAAAGAAAAACTGGTCCCTTATCTTTACGATATCTTCGTTAGTTTAAATTTTGAATCAGCCCTCGATCTGATGTCGGGAACAAGCGCTATTTCCTATCTCTTAAAATGTATGGGAAAAGAAACCATATCGAATGACTATATGAATATGAATTATTTAGCTGCAAAGTGCTTAATTGAAAATAGCACAATTCGGTTAGAACAATCTTTTGCAGAAGCATTGATTAGAAAAAATCAAACATCGAATTTTATTACAAAAAAATTTGAGGGATTATATTTCGACAAAAGTAATTCTGAAATGATAGACAATATTAATAATAATATTCAATTATTAGATGATTCAGTACAGAAGTTTATTGCACAAACAGCTTTAATTAGAGCATGTATAAAGAAAAGACATAGAGGAATATTTGCATACACTGGTCTAAATCATGATGACGGAAGAAAAGATTTGCGACTTTCCATAAACGAGCATTTTATACAAAATATCGACATTATCAATAGAGCCATATTTGATAACAAGAAAAATAATAAAGTATTCATGAAAAATTGTGCAGAAATCTCATATATACCTGACTTAGTATATATCGATCCTCCATACTTCTCCCCATTATCTGATAACGAATATGTAAGGAGGTATCATTTTGTAGAAGGGTTATCACGAAACTGGAAAGGCATCCAATTTCAGGAAGACACCAAAACTAAAAAGTTTAAAAGTTATCCGAGTCAATTTACAAAACTTAGTACAGCAACTGATGCCTTCAATTTACTTATCAAAAAATATGCAGAGAGTGACATAGTAATATCGTATTCCTCGAATGCTAAGCCAGATAAATTATTTTTCTTACAAAAAATTAAAGAAATATAAAAGACATGCAGATATGGTTTCTGTTAACTACAGATATAGTTTTTCTAACCAAGGTTTTGCAAAAAATAGAATTAAAAACAAAGTGAGGGAATATATATTTATAGGGACAAACAGATGATCAACATTTTGCTCCCACATTAACCTCAAAGAATGTAGCGTATCATTTCTCCCAAAACTATCGCAATGCAAAAGCCTTTTGGTAAGCAGGACGCTCTTTTATTCTATTTGAATACTCTATCAATTCTTCACATATTGAAAAATTCATACTTTCAGCCCAAACCAAACAATGACCTAATAAAATATCTGAGATTAAAAATTTTGCACCACAGACATTTTTCCTTAAAGGAAACTCAGTTATGAACTTTTCTTGATTATTGACAAACTCCCACTTAAGTACATTGATTATGTCTGGAACTTTTTTTTCATCTGAAAAAACATAAGTATGTTTTGCGGCAACCCATAAAAGCGCCTCAAACTCATCAAGAATTCTAAATGTTATTGAATCTTGCTTAGCCCTTTCGATACTACCAGCCTCCTCCGTAAACGCTTTATGTTTATCAGATAAATAGGTAAGGATAGCTACAGAGTCACTTATGAGAACATCATCATCCAAAACAAAAGGGATTTTCCCATTTTTATATAGTTTTTTTGCTTCTTCGGACCTTGGAGCTATCTCTGTTAAGTCGTAAGGAACTCCTAACTCCTCTAAAAGCCAAACTACTCTAAAAGCTCTAGATTTTACTCTTCCAAAAACCTTCAACATTTCTTTTTCCTCCTGCAATTAGGTTATACATAACCTTAGAATTTAAATTTCTGTACTATCATAAAAACTTGAACCAAAACTGTTGCGGAAATCAGATAAACCAACCTAGGGATTTATCGACTCATCTAACGAAAAATAAAATCAATTTCCAGTACCGTTTTATGACAATTTTAAATAGTAAAAATTTGTTTGGACATTTTTTTAAAAACGTACTTTATTTCTATATAATCCCGGTGCTAAATAACATGCTGGCGAGCACCCAACTTTAGATGGAAGACAATATTCTTTACATTTCTCTAGCTTTTTATAAGGTGAGGCACAAGAACTCAACACAACTATTATGCTAATCAAAGAAAGAAATTTCACAATAACTTATTTTAATATTTTATTTTAAGGAGACCATGCAACAAAAAAAATAACCCCTTAACTCTACAATTACGATTTTTATTTCCTAAAAAACCGAGTATAGACATATACAAGGGGAATTACTACTAAACATCCAACAACAATATTAAAAGTAATCAACCATCCAAAGTCTAAAATTGCCCCTATTCCGTCTGACAATGCGTTTCCAAATAATGCACCGTACAGAGCCCCGTTGATCCCTTTTCCTGCAAACTTTTTATCAAGATCGATACCAAGCAATGCACAAATTGCAAGCACTCCGTTATCGATAAAGCCAAACAATAATCCATCAAACATTAGAACCTCCAGGAAAATAATGGAAACTTAAGTATTCGTTTTATAGACTTCTTTTTAATTCATAGAAGCGAGCTACTACCTTCGCGATATTCCATTTTACGATAGAAAAACTGATTAGGGAAAACTATATTTTTCTGATTTATCTCTACAAAACTCGCCAAAAAGATTAAAAGGTTTGTCATTTAGCTTCCTTGATTTTACAATCGTAGTGAGTGTCATATGCGCTAATTACACTTATATAAGAACGAGTTAGGGTTGTTCGTGTCCAGGTTGCGAGCGCAAAAATACTAACTTGACCATCATAAATACCGTTTTTTCCAAGTGTTTCCTCATGCCAGTAAATTAACTTATTTGGGATCCCCAATTCTCTGCTTGCTTTTGAGATGGGAGAAGTAATCTCTTTGTTTTCCCTAATATTTTTCTCACCATCCCACCTATCAAAAGAATATATTCTAGTTACTCTTTCTGTTTTTAAATCTACGATTATATTTTGCTTATAATTTGCCAGTTTGGGGTTTTTTTCTACGTGAACTTTATTGTCGTAAGGATTTGTTTGTATGGTCTTTTTATAACTGCAAACATATTCAATAGTTTCACTGAACCCACTGCTACAAAATACAAAAGGTAGTGTCAGGACAATCATCTTAACTTTATTTAGACTAAAAAATATATGCATAGATACTCTTACAGTTTAGACATTCACCCGATTGCGGTAACAGCGACAATCTTCTTTTTATGTTTTTTGCCTAGTTCTTGAAATTGACTGATAATTGGCGTGAAAGATCTCCCAAAATCAGTCAGGTAGTACTCAACTTTTGGCGGAACTGTTTTGTAGTCTTTTCGTTCAATAAGGTTATGTTTTTCTAACTCTCTTAATTGTTTTGTAAGCATTTGCTCCGTAATGGGACTAAGAGCCCTTTTTAATTGTCCGAAGCGCATAGGACCACCTTGAATTACAAACATTAGAGGCATTTTCCACTTACCTCCTAAAAGCTGTGTGACTCCATGTATAGGACAAAAGTTTTGGTTCATGTAGTTTGTTTTAGATTAGTACTTCTTAAATTAATAGTACTTGTAAAAATCGTTGTAAACAAGTAACCTCCATATATCTTTATAAGAAGAATACAAATATGAATAGATTAGATTTGTTATTAAATAAATTTTTTGATAATTTTGAATTTCTTGGGCCAGTAGTATTGAAATCTTTACTCGGAATAGCATTCATTTTGTATGGTTCCCAAAAATTTCCATTACCAGCTGAAGGACTGTTGTCTATGGGATTCACTGCGGGCATGGCAACAATCGTCCCTTTAATTGAAGTGGGGGCAGGACTTGGGATACTTGTATCCATCTTCATTAAGGGAGTATCTAAAAGACTACTGACACGAATTTCTGCATTGGTAATTTTTTGCTTCATGATTGCTGCAATT
Source organism: Burkholderiaceae bacterium (assembly GCA_038147455.1). Lineage (GTDB taxonomy): Bacteria > Pseudomonadota > Gammaproteobacteria > Burkholderiales > Burkholderiaceae_A > UBA7377. Next base: position 268,586 of record JAYQTQ010000001.1, read on the forward strand.
TTTATTGCCCATCAAGACTGGCTCGTGAATGCAAAATTATTTAAAAGTGTTCAAATTTTTCTTTTAGGAGTTTCTTTTTATTTCATAGTCTCTCCAGGTACAATATCAGAATCAAAAACAAACGATACGAGGGAGGAAATGTCATGAGTTGTGGCTGCGGAAGAAGTCCAACAGGTGAGTGCATAGGTTGGCATGATTTGACAGAAGAGGAATATCAGGTAGCTCTTGAGGAGTACAATAGTCAGAATAATGATTCTGAAGACTCGAATCCGACGGGGGAATCAGATAATTAGAGTGTGGTTAACCGGATTAATCTAGGTTCCAGCCTAAGAATTTGCGATTACTATACAAAACGATTATTTTCTATTAGGAAAACTTTGTTTCGTTGCAGATTCGACGTCTTGATTTGGACACATAGCCCTCTTGTATTTAGAAAAAAATTATGAGCAAAGATAAGGGAATATATTTAGCAATCTTGCTTCTGACGACCGTACTGCTGACCTTCTCAAAAGATGCTCTTTCGGAAAGAGGTGAAAATACCGGCATCCAATCATATGATAAGTTTCTAAGTAATTACAAATATCCGTTTGAAGTTTACACATACAGCTTTTCTTCCCAAGGAAAAGATATGAAGATGGCTTACATGTACTTCAGACCTAAAAAACCACAAATGGGTTTCATTACGCTACTACATGGAAAAAATTTTAATGGAGCTTATTGGGAAGAAACAGCAAAATTTCTCCATGAAAAAGGCTTTGGTATTCTTATACCAGATCAAATTGGTTTTGGAAAATCTTCTAAGCCAGTCGATTATCAGTACACTTTTGAAGTGTTGGCACACAACACTAAGCGCTTATTAGAGTTTTTAAATATTGAATCTACCCATGTCATTGGACATTCTATGGGAGGAATGCTCGGCTCACGATTTGCCCTACTATACCCTGAACTTACTAGGCATCTCATCCTAGTAAATCCAATAGGATTGGAAAACTATCTACTTTACTCTGAATATAAAGACGTTGATTTTTTTTACCAAAAAGAATCAAAGCTAACGTCGGCAGACATTATTTCATATCAAAAGAAGTACTATTATGATGGCAAGTGGAATACAAAATACGCTAAATTCGCAAATCCTTTAATAGGTTTGATCAATGGTCCGGATTGGAAAGAATTAGCAATAATTAGTGCTCGTGTATACGATATGATCTTCACTGGCTCCGTAATTGAAGAGTTTCCTTACTTTCAAATTCCAGTAACTCTGGTTTTAGGTACTAGAGATCGTACTGGGCCAGGGCGCGCTTGGATGAAACCTAATATAACTTATGAACTGGGACGCTATGACAAGTTAGGAAATAAAGTCAAAAGCTATAACAGCGAAATTGAGGTAATTGAACTTAAGGATATTGGGCATGCTCCTCAGATAGAAGACTTTGACGGATTTAGAAAAGTGCTAGAGGATGCAATTGAAAAGAATTAAATTAAAATTTGAGTGCTCCTCTCATAGGCAAGCATGTGTACTATGATTTTAAAAATACAGCTACTGCTAATTACATTATTTGTGTCAATGCCTGTTTATTCAGAAGATTTCAAATTAATCTGTAGAACAATTAATGTTGTTCAAAAAAGTAGCGATGCTTTCAATAATCAAACCAAAGATTCTGACAAAAGCGTAGTTGAGCAAACTATTGTGATTAAGAAAAAAGTTGATCTGCTTATTTACAGAATTATACAAATGAATGACGACAAATATGATGGTCTCATTCAAATGATACCTATCAAAAAAGAAGATGGTGATAAAGTCTTTGCTAGTATTGTGAGAACGGACCATGTGGAATCAATCGTAATTGACCGTGAAAAAGAAGATGTCACAATGGCGATTCAATCGAGTAACGAAATAGCAGCCAAATATGGAAACTGTTTTACTGACGACGACTAGTTAAGCGAAAATACAGTGCCTTTTAGCTATCGTTCAGTAATTTACAAACTAGCATTTTCAGTCTCAAGCGTATAATTTTGCCCAGTTACTCTATTCCAAAATTGTTCCATAAAACCTCCCTCAAATCGTGAGATAGAAAAATTTTTCCCTAATTCGCTTAACCTTCCAGGTTCTAAAACAAACTCAGCCATCATCTCACCAAAAGCAGGTGCAAATTTAAATGCCTGCCCCGACCCTAAGCAATGGAAAAGATTCTTAACCTTAGTATCAGGACCTAAAATAAATTTTAGGTCTGGCGTAATATCGAAATAAGAACGAAATCCTGACGAGAAAACTGTCTGCTGAACATTAGAAAATCTTTTCTTTGAAATATCCTCGTAAATTCGTGTTTGGGAATACCCAAGCGCCTGGTTGGAAGGATCGTTTAAAAAATCTGCCCCTAACAACCCTAATGGATTTTCAGCAAAGGCCGAGCTGGTTTGTTGAATTGCCCGTTTTCTCGGTTGATGCATATGAATCTCTCCATCTCGCCAACTACGAAAATATGCACGGTTAACGTAATCAGCAATTATCGGCATATCTACTTTTTTGTCAGCAAGACTGGTCAACCAATTTACAACATAAACGGGTTCAACGCTAACAGGAACGGAAATGCTGAGTTTTGCAAATATAGATGGGGCCCAGGCACCCGCAGCATTGATTACATGATCACAGCTCAAAACCTCTTTATTTGTAATAACATTCGAAATTAAGCCATTCGTATTTTTCCTAAACCCTATTACTTCGGTTTTTTCCATTAAAGTAATATTTGATCTTCTAACACCTTCATATAAGGCTCTTCGAACATCGGCTGGATCATACTGCAAAGCATCTGGTTCGTAATAAAACACTTCATCTTCATTTAGTTGCACAAAATCGGGCGTCAAGTCTCTGGCTTCATCGATAGGAATCTTCGAAAATCTGATTTTATCTTTTACAAGATTTTTCTCTAAAATATCCCATTTTTCGTTCGTCCCTTGCGCATCTTTTTTTGCAATCCATATCGCGCCACATCTTTCTGGCTCTAACTCAACATCCCATATATTTTCAATATTCAGCCACATTTCAGAAGCTGCCTTGGCAAGTTTTGCTGCACCTGCATCAGCATTCGCTGATCTAACGATTCCCGAGTGTCGAGCAGTTAATCCTCCAGCAAGAACAAACTTGTCTATCAAACAAACAGATGATGGGTCCTTACCTTGTTTGCGCAAACGTGCTGCCAGAGATATCGCAGTCGCAATTCCTAAACACCCTCCTCCAACAACCACAGTATTAAACTTACCTGCCATAATTACCCTCACATATAAAAGAATTCACTCATTAGAATCACTAATTTGACAGACTACTGAGACTAACATTTTTCTATAGTAACCCTAAAGTAACCAAGATAGCTAAAATGCAGTCAGAAAATCAAATTTTTATTTTCCTGAAAGATAAAATCTCATGGACACGACAATTTATTTGCTAAATAATCATTTACTAACAATCCTGTAGAATTGTATGTTTTTGAAATCATGACCGTTATACAATTTATCTTCTTTCTTTGTTTTTCATCGCCTTTCATACACGCCGCTCAGTTGAAAATCGTATGTCAACCGGAAAAACCGGATTTAGCTGAGCAAGTACTGTTTGTAGATAAAAAAAGAAATTAATAAAAATGAAGGATGATAGAAAAATTTTTGATGTTCAATTTTTAGCGAATTCAATCGTATTCAAAAGGGCATTATCTATTCGAAATCTAGATAGTCTTATCTCAAGAACATCTGAGCATTTTACATACAGGCTTACCAATAATTTTGAAAAACTTGAAGTTTTTATTAGTAACCAGCCGGAACAAATATTTAAGTATATTTGCAAAAATTAATGCAGGTAAACCAAATACAGACTCTCAAGTTAAACTCAAATTTAATATTTCAGGCTACACCTTTGCAGAGAAAAATTCAGAATAAGAACGATCTAACTCTTAAGTTTTTTTATTTCTAATTTAATAAGTGATAGTTCCTCTTTTAGTTTTTCTATTTCTGTTAGTTCTTTCTTTGTGGGTTTTATAACTTTGATGACTTTAGTCTGTTCTTTTCCTTCTTCCTTTCTCCTTTCACAGAATATATCCGTATATCTCGATTAATTCCCTTCATCTTTATCGCTTCTTTTTGCTCAACATCTACCATATCCTTTACATGAGCATACGTCTCATAACTCATATACAACCCATTAACTCTGCTACACTTTCTAACCTTGCTGCTACATTCACTTCTCCGCCGATAATGGTATATGTCAGCCTCTGATCACTACCAAAATTGCCTACATTACAATACCCCGTATTCACACCCATCCTAATCTCAAATGGCTCTGCAAAACCTTCTTGAGCCCACTTCTCTCGTAACTCCACCATTCTCTCTTGCATCTCCAATGCCATCTCTATACAAGTCCTGGCATCTTCTTTCTCCCCTCTTAGTCTCTGGATCTCCAAAAAATACCATCATGGAATCTCCAATATACTTATCAATCGTAGCTCCATATTTCACGGCAATCTTTGTCATCTCTGAAAAATATTCATTCAGATATTTTGTTAAATCCTCTGGCTGCATGTTCTCTGAGGTTGAAGTGAAGTTCTTAATATCACTAAAAAAACCGTTAGCTTTCTTCTTCGGGTTGTAATCTTTGTGTCAACCTTTCCTGCAAACAATGCCTCATGAATCTGTGGTGGAATATACTTCGCAAGCTGATTAGAAATCCACTCCATCATCGTGTTTTTTCTCTCAACTCACTGGTTCTCTCTAGAACAGTCTCTTCCAATACCACTTTCTGCCTCTCAGATTCATCCGCCTGCTTTTGAATATTCTCGTTTAACTCATCTTGCAAAAACTTCGTTCTCTTAGCCAAAACCAAGGACATAATAATCGCTTGCAATGAATAAACCCACTGCCTGCGTAACTGTACTCTGATTTAAAAAGAATTCAATACCACTATCGGGTAGGTATGCAAACGGTTGCTGAATTCCCAGGATACCTAGTAGGCCAAATATTCTAAATACTAAGTACGGCAACATCCCAATAATAAAATTTTTGCTAATAGCATACCAGACTTGATATCTCCTAAAAGCATAGTAGTAAATTAGGAGCAAAATAACTAAGGTAGAGATAATTAATGGATACCAAATCAATCGAAGATCCCATTCAATATTAAATAATCTAAAAATAAAAAAATGTGCAGCATACCAAACCAAATAAAGATTAGTAAATTGAAATGCAATTGGGTAATGTTCTTTTAAATCAATAAATTGTCGTGCAAAAATAACAAACATCATAGCCTGGGAGTACCCAGTAATCGCAGCTATCGTGGAAGGAAAGGCAGTATCAAAAAATGGATTTCCGTCAAAGGGGGAAACAATAAACTCAAACAGTCTTGTTCCATCGTGAGTACTCTGCCCTATGACTGCGCCCATCGCTGTTACTAACCAAAGCCCGAAATACAGAGTTGTCGTGTCTCTTATCTGGGAATACGAATAAAAAGTAAATATCGCTAAGGCCATCAGAGAGCCAAAAATAATTCCTTCTAACCATAATCCAAATCTTCTAGATTCCTGATATTTCTCGGTATGATAGAATTTTAGGCTATCCCGAAAAAAATTTGTCTTATTCGGCATTAGATATTTATAGTACAGATCTAGTACTTGACCAGGCTCTATATCGAAAGTAAAATTTCTTAGTTTTGAACTTTGCTAAGTTTTACCTTTCCAGGATTAATGGAAGCTAAACTGTTTACATTTCTTCCCCCAGAATGATTGACGAAAGATTTAAAAGAATCTCCTGAAATTAAGAAAAATTCACTTCTAATATGAGGCTCTCCGGAAATCACACTTATCCGCTTGCTCTCTATAGATTTATTCTTTATTCGAACTTTTTTAATATAAAATTGATAAGCTTCGAAGCCCAAAATCTTCAAAGGGTTAAACTTTATATCCTTAAGGTCAAGAAGATTTGTATTTTCATTAACAGACTTTGAATAAAGATATCTATCTTCAGGAATAAAAAAGATATTGTAGTCTGATCATCAATAACAAAAAGATTGTTTTTGTTTTCTTCCTGACTACCTTGTGCATATAGAACACCTGATAACACTAAAGTAAATGAAATCAAAAACGAAAACAGGTAATTTTTCATGTATTGATAATACCAAAATTAAGTATTTCATTACCTAAAATATTCTCCCTATTCGCCTTAGGTAGATAATGCCGTGGAAAATAAAATACCATGTTCTCTAACCCACTACTTGATAGATAACGAACGCAGAAAACATTATGTGTATCGCAAATAACAAATATCCGATTGCTAAAAAAAGACCGTCTTTTTGTATAATTCCCAGCAAAACCAAAATCATGGTCACAGACCCGGAAGTATTAATGAATGGTATCGGCAAGAAGATTAATAGAGAAATAATAGATAAAATAAAACCAGAGATAAACCTTCTATGCAATTGAGACAAATAATAAAAACGAGGTTTTGATATTACAAAAATTTTTTCAATATAGTGAGAAACTTTATCTATGTGTTTTCTCCATGCTATGCACTTAACAGATTTTTTAAAAAGTTTTTTTAAAAATACAACTTCTTTGAATCCGAACAGGTAACAAATGGAGAAAAAAATTAGAGGAATACCAAGAATAAATGAATTAATAGGCAATGGAGCAAGAATAATATTTAGTACTGATAGAATTAATAACAATATTAGAAATGAAGTATGTGCCCCCATAATTTCAACCAAATCAAGGTAGAAATTTCTTCGTTTTCATTAATATACTTCTTAAGTTTTTCTGTGTGATTCGTAATCATAGTCTAAACTTTTACGTACGGATTAGCAGCCTAAATTTACTTGCATATATAAAAATTAGGACTGGATATCGTAACAAAAGGTAAAGTAATACCAGCAAAGAGAAACCCTACAATAATATAACAGGCACTATGTAGCTATAATACAGTTATAATTTATCTGTTTTATAGATTTTATTCCTGTTCCGCTCTCTTGGATTCTTCAGTGATGTAATATTTTTAGAATAGTCGTGTACTTTATCTCCCAGTACATTTGGACCAGACATGAGACTCAAATAAAGTTTTCCCGTCCTTAGTATCTGGATAATACTGCTGATCTAATACACCATCTGAATTTTCGGTAGAAATAAATCTAAACTTTTCACCATCTTTTTCAGATATAACAGCAGCGTCCCATTGATCCATGAAAGTACTATAACACTCGTCTTCCAGTGGTGGGGCGCAACTTATTACAACAGCAAGTGAAGGCAAGATAAAAAGGTGTTTCATCTTAATTATTATTTTTCTTCTAATTACCACAACACTATCTTTTCTAAACCAATTCAATACATGGTATCAGTTAATAGTTTAATCTAACATTAATTTTACTGCTAGCAGTACGGTGACAGATAGTGCTAACAAAATAGTCTTTCGGAGAATACTTGTAATTAAACGTGCTTGATACAATCAAAAGGGCATCCAGATTCCGCTAGTTATATCCGGTCCAACTAACGCCAGGTTTTCTGGCGACTCTGCAAAGTTAATCATAACTTGTGGCCTATCCCAAATTCCTCTATCAAAATGGTCCTGATAATACGCGACTTCATCATCACTAGCCCCTCTACCTAATACATTTTGATATAAAGCATTGATATAAGCGTCATCACTTAAATTTTCTCCGTATTGGGTTTTAAATTCAGGGGATGCCATAAAATTGGATGCGATTTGTTGTATTGACAAACCATTACTTTCCATATCATTCATATGATAGGCTACACCCGGCATATCCGGAGTACGTGCAAAAGCTGCTTGATAAAGTCTGTATGCCTGACCTGCAGTCTCACCAGCATCAATATCGAGCGCGAGAGTACCATTGTTAAATTCAATTCTTTTAAACCCGTTTAACGTATCTGTTCCATAGGACGATGAAGTCAGATACCAGGCACTACCCTCATTCCTCAAACTATATAATTCATAATTACCAGAGGTTTCAAAAGTATATTCAGAATTTTCCGCCATAAAAGATTCATTCGCGCTTGTATTGTTGTAATCGAGAATCCGAATCTTCCCCCCCATCCCAGAGTGAAAGGAACAATAGTAGTAAAGATCCGAAGCACCACTTTCTGGAACAAAGCTAAATGTATCTGTTCCCTGGGTGTAGGTTACTCCATTGTTATATGAAACCCCCCCGGCATGGACACCATCTGAAGTTTCAGAGAACTTAAATGGATGATTTAGCGCCGAACTGGCCAGCGAAAACGTGTAGGTCTGACCAGAAACAAGTTCAATCGTTTGAGCATACTCCCCCGAGGAATTAAATTGATACTTATTTCCCTGTTCAGTATGAAAGACCGATACCTCAAAGTCGACGTTAGGAATTAGTGGTAGTGAACGATGTACTGTAACTGTGATATGAAATGAAACTCTCCTAAAATACTAAATCGGATTCATAAATATGAAAAAAGTTTCCGATTTTTTTTGACATGTTTCTAAATTTATAAATTACGTATAAATGCTTCAATCGATTTTTACGGTCTACATATTTTTTTATGTCGTCGATTCGGATTATCAGGAGTTAGGAATTAGACTCACAACAAATTTATTATTCCCAGGTAATCTTAACCCCTTTTAGAACGCCCATTCTTTAAAACAAATGCGATAATTGACAAGAACCATGCTAGGCAGAATGACGCTACTAACCCTACACCCCAGATGTACAGAAAGCCAAATTCATAAGCCAAACTACCATAGAACAGCAAATAAAGAATGAAAAACAAACAAAATGTCAGCCAAAAAAATAGACCTTTCTTTCTTTCTTTTATCTGGGAACTCATAGGTAACTGTTTTATAAGGATACTTACAAAATACTATCTGAATACATAATTAATTACACTTAAAAATTCCAGGAAAGTTGTTTCCCACCAATTAAATGTAAATGAATATGGTAGACAGTTTGTTGACCGTGACCGTTAGTGTTCCAAATAAGTCTGTATCCACTATCTTGAATTCCTCGTTCAAACGCTAGTTTTTTCGCTGTGAGTACAATTTCACCGATCAGATCCATATCCTTATCTCTAAATCATTTATCGTAGCTATTTTCATCTTCGGAATAACAAGAATATGAACAGGAGCAACAGGGTTAATATCATTTATAGCAAAAACACGTTCTGTCTCGTATATTATTTCCGAAGGGATTTCCTTAGAAAGAATTTTTTCGAAAATTGATTTTTCCATAATTAAATCGTCTCCTGTCTTCGTAGTCTGATTTTTAATAACTTAAATTATACGGGATAATATTCACTGTTTATCGAGATGAGGCACGTTTGATCCAACGAGGTAAATTTTTTTAATCAATAATGAAATGTCATTCTTTTATCAACATGTATGATTACAATTGTTTCAATTTTTTTAATTTTACCAATAGAGACTTTTATTTCTTCCAAAACCCCTAGAGTCAACAGACTAGGGTTTTTAATCGAAGATTATTTATTTTTATCTGATGTTACGGACCTAACCATTAATACTAAAAAAATTGATGCGCAGATAACCCCAACAATTGCCGCGGATATTGCATGAACGTGATCTGTAGAATTGTAATTTTCTGGAGGGAAAATTTCATAAAAAATGGTAATTCCAATTTTGCTGAAACAGTAGCGAGAACACCATAAAGCAATATTTTTGCAAAGGTCATCATCAATTATAGATTTTAGTAAAGTAAAACCCATGTAGACTACGCCAGGAGATAAAAAAGACATAAAGCGCTGGAAGCGTCATGCAAAGTAAAATAACCATAATTTGTGTTTTCATAAGAGAACCATTAAAAGAAGGGAATTCCACAACAAACCTAAGCATTTCTCTCGATACGTATCAAAAGTAAATCCTCTGAGGTAAACCTATAAATCGCAAACCCCTTTACGAACTAACGTCAATACAAAAAGTCGTTACATTAGCTTAGTAGAGTGTTGAGATCTGCAAAAGTTCGGGTAGTTCAGTAATTGAATATAAAATATTGATACGATATTGATTCATACAGACATCGAACTCATAACATGGAAACATTTAAAATAAAGGACAAAAATGGGGCTTCTCATTGAAGGAAAATGGCTTGATCAGTGGTATGACACCAAATCAACTGGTGGTAAATTCGAGCGTAGTATCGCACAGTTTCGTAACTGGATTACAAAGGACGGTTCCGCTGGTCCAACTGGCAAAGATGGCTTTAAAGCGGAGACTGGACGCTACCACCTTTATGCGAGCTACGCTTGCCCATGGGTACATCGCGTTTTGATTTACCGAAAACTTAAAGGTTTGGAGAATGCAATTGATGTTTCGTTTGTACATTGGTACATGGCTGAGCAAGGCTGGACGTTTAACAAAGATGAGGAAGGAATAGTAGGTGATCATCTATTTGACCTGGAATTTGCGCATCAACTATATACCATGGCAGACAAAAATTATACTGGTCGCGTTACCGTGCCGATTCTTTGGGATAAAGATCAAAATACAATCGTTTCAAATGAGTCCTCGGAGATCATCCGTATGTTGAACTCTGCTTTTGATGAAATTGGAGCTGATGAAGGAGATTACTGTCCGGAACATCTTCGTGATGAAATTGATAAAATCAATCATCGTGTTTATCACACCGTAAATAATGGTGTCTACAAATCAGGCTTTTCTACTACTCGTGGAAGCATATGAGGAAGCAGTTTATCCTTTATTTGAAACGCTAAATTGGTTAGAGGACCGTCTAGGAAACACGCGCTTTTTGCACGGGAATATGCCTAATGAGTCTGATTGGAGGTTGTTTCCGACGCTTTATCGTTTTGATAGCATCTACCACAGTCATTTCAAATGCTCAATTAAGCGTATAGTAGATTATCCAAACTTATGGGGATATACCCGTGATCTATACCAGTGGCCTGGAATTGTAAAAACCGTCAACATGAAGCATGCACGTAACCACTATTACGAGAGTCACGAGACGATCAATCCAACACGCATCGTACCAGTTTTGCCAGAAATTGACTGGGATAAACCTAGCAACAGAAATAAGATTTTTTAATATAGAAATCATTTTTTTTCAAGTCTACCCAAAATACGAACATCAGAGGTTTCCTATCATTTATAACCGTAATCTCTTGCTCCCATCTTAGCTAGTAGTACTTACTTGATACCACGAAAAAAAAACAGATAGTTACTGATTTTTCAAGCTCAATTGATTTAGAGCCTCGCTGGCTAACCCCTCTCCAGCCTCTCGGTATAAATTGAAGGAAGGAACACCCATTTTTAATAACTCATCAACTTCAGTTTCATGCTTCGCTATTGCAACTACTTTGCAATTTACCTCGCTCGCCTGAATCCTTTCCGCAGCATATACATTGCTCATATGATTTGGCATAGCAAGTATAATCATCTCTTCTATCGATTTCGCCTGGTGCACCATATTCCAAAAGTCTGTATCCGTAGCATCTGCTACCTCCACGTTAAAACCTTGATTCCTTAAATCTAAAGCACGGTCATCATTCAACTCTATTCCAAGAACTTTCCCCGGTCTGGCTTGCTCCAGAACTTTATAAGCTCCGGTTCCTACTCTTCCCATCCCAATAATCAAGACTGTAGCTTCCCCTGTATCTAACACCTTGTCTTTCGGATGAAGGGTATCTTTTTGAAAAGAATATAATGCCTTTTTATACTTTTGATATATCACTTCTGCATTTTTACTAAATGGCGCAGCAGCAAAACTAATACTCACTGCAATTGCAATAACTAATAACCATTCAACGGATAGGAATCCTTGTGAAACACCGAGTGCAGCAACAATTAATCCGAATTCAGAAAAATTTCCTAGTGTTATTGCATTAAGCAAACTTGTTCTCGACCTCAGACCAAAACGCGATGTAATAAAAAAATACAACCACGTTTTTGCAGGAAGTATTAATACTAAGCCTATTGCAGTTAAAATTATTGGAATAGTTGGCAACCCCTGCATTCCAACAGATAAGAAAAAACCGACCAGCATTAATTCCTTAAAGCTAAACAAAGATTTTGCTAGCGCTTTAGACTTCGGATGATTTGAAATTACAATTCCAAGAATAAGAGCACCTAGATCTCCTTTAAGATCAACTGAATAGAAAAATTCATAACCTGCGACCAAAGCAAAAAAAAGCCCGCTGACAACTAGTAATTCACCATAGCCAGCATGATCAATAAGCTTATAAATTAGCTTCTTCACGGGAGGCAAAAATAATAGTAAAACCAGTAATGCATAAAAACTGGGATACTTTCCTTCGCTGACTGCTAAAAATATAACAGCAAAGATATCTTGCATGACTAAAATACCGATAGCAATCTTTCCATAGAATGCCCCCATGTCACCTTTGTCTTCTAGAACTTTTACAGCATAGACAGTGCTCGAAAAAGAAAGACCGAATGCTAATACAATAATAGCTGGGATTGACAAGTCAAAAAATGGCACCTCAAACAGAAGCGTGCCAGTAAATATCACAATAGAAAACAAAAATGTTGAAACCACAATGTGGGCAACAGACGTCCCCAAACTTCCGCAGTAGCTAAATCTCTAATTTTAAGCTTTAATCCAATTGAAAATAGTAAGAGGGTTACCCCTAGATCTGCAATTGTTTCAAGGCCCTCTGGAATATCAAATCCAGCCAAATTATATGCAAATCCAGCGGTGAGAAATCCAACCATTGAGGAAGGCCAACACGGCTAAGTAATAACCCAAAAAAGAAAGCAAAGGTGACAAGTGTGATGATCATACTCTGTTAGGTAGTTGATTAATGCAAAGAAGAAATACGAATTTTACTGTAAATTAACAAGTGATAAGTATATACCTATTTTTCAAAAATATTACAGATAAGTCGAAAACAAAGGCTGAGTTTAGCTTAATAATTAGGGGTCAAATTCCTTGACCCTGCTCTTGATTGTTTTCTAATAATGGTCAGTACAATTAATGAATCCTCTAATAAATTATTTTTTAACCCAAAAAAAACTACGTTTTGAGTCCACCTGTCTGCCATCTGTAAAATTATTGAGCAGCCCTTTAAAATCAAATCACGAAATAAAAACACTAACTATCAACCTAGTATGTGCTCGGGGCAAATTTTCCGTCTCATAACACTAAGAGTAGCGATTGCGCCACTTCTTTTGTAATCTTCAGCTAGCTGGTTTTTCTGTTAGCTATCGATATACAAAATTGCCTTTTCTCTGTCATAACTAATCTCTACACCATCTCTTTCAACATATTTGATGTCCTCTTTACCTGTCACCGGATCTTTACCGAAAGTAATCCTTCCCTCTTTCCCAACTCTGTTCCGGGTCACTATTTTAAAATCCTCCCCAGATACATTTATTTCATTAATTTTTTCTTTTAATTCACTTAGATACAACATAATCTCTCCAATCCCTTTAAATTTTTCTCCTTTATACAACAAACTTCTGAACTACCTTTGTACTCATCAAGTTGTTTATTGTTACACGTTAAGATTAAAGATAACAAACTTTCAAGATGACAAACTTTCCTCTTGAGCAATTCTGAACGTTTCCCCCTCTTTAATTCACTTGAATCTCGCTTTAAATTTGCCAAAATTGTAAGAAATTAATTCCAATAAAAAAATTAAACTTCCTGACTAAAAAAGCAACTGAGAGTAAAATTTATTTTCTTTTTTTGTTATTCTTAGATGGTGAATTTGATTTTTTCTATCAAAGAATATTTGTTTAAACCTTAAACCATGTTGACCGCAAAGATTATCCGCAGCAAAAATTACGGGCTAAACGGACCATCATTTACTCTTTGTTTTTGAAAAGACTACGCTGAAATATCCTCAGTTTAAATACGTTCCTGAAAAGTGAAGACTTTCATCTTAGAGGTTGTATTCGCTTGTAAAGACTGTCAAATTATAGTCTGACCGGTAACAAATATTTGTTTTCGGTAGTACGAGTATTTAAAACAATCCAAACAACAAAAACTTCTGTGAAAGGAATAGTGATGTCGACTATAGGCCAAGGTAGAATAAAAGTAGTAAGACTGTTTGTAACGAGAACCGTCAAACAATCTGCAGAGATAACTGTGGAGCTAGAGGATGAAGATTATGAAGACATAAAAGATGGGAAACTTAATTTTCAAACATTTTTTAAAAAAAAATTCAAAGATCGTGCAGGCTATGACAATATCGGTTGGTTAGAAACCAACGCTAGCGACACCGATGTAGAACAAGGGGAAGTCGGGACATTCCACGCAGAGGAGTTTTTGTGTAATTTCTAATTATCCCCTTATTCAATCAGTATGATGAAAACCATCAGCCGACGAAAACAATTCTAGCGAAGCCAAAAACTCAAGCAATTTTATGATTTACGTAAAATTTGAACTGCTCCAATTACGCCAAAACCGACAAAGCAAACCATAACCCAGCCTGGCATACTAAAACCCATTAGCTGCCATTGAACCTCGGCGCAATTGCCATCACCACTAAGTAACATGGTGACGGCTTCGGTTATCGAAAAGTTATCAAATAGTTGTTCGACGGGGATGCCACAAGAGGGCACCTGACTTTCGGGTAAACTTTGCAGCCAAAGTTGCTTACCAGAAAAATAAATGCCTGTAATGACCATGGCCATCGATAGAAGAAGCATAGACCCTTTGCCCAAATTGCCTTGGGTTATGTATTGCAGCGAGAACACATATCATTCCGATTACAATAATAATTCCGCGCTGTATCATACATAAATAACACGGCTCTAATTTGAGACTATTCTCAAAATATGCAACAGCAATAGTAATTAAAGCGATACTGCCCAACGCTTGTACTAGATTAATAATTCTATAACTGGGAAGATTTCCATTGTTAGCATTTCAAACTTCTTCTTCTGCATTAATTCATAAAACTAATTTTTAAAAACTCTTGATATTTTGTGCGTTGCACCAATATAATATATTGCAGTGCGGCAAACAACGCAATTGGAGGTAAAAATGACATCATTTCCGGCTATTGAGTATTATTCCACATTCTTAAAAAAATCTACCAAAACTATGTCAGATTTTTCGAATGTAGCTTTTGATAAGTTTGGACAGGTAAACGACCACAACATCAAGTTCAAGAAAAATGCTCTTGATGGAACTAATAACGCTGTAACAACAATGCTTGAGGTTAAGGATCCTAAGGAGTTTATAGAGTTTGCGCAAAATTCTGTCGGGCCAGTTTCCGCAAAGGTAACAGATTACTTTAAGACACTCTACAAAATAAACTCCAATTTTTTAAAATCAAGTTCTGAATATGTTGAAAGTGAAAGTGAAGAAATCAACAAGATTATTACTAATCAGGTTGAAGAGATGAGTTTTTTTAAAAAAAACGCTCCTGCTGGCACTGAAGGGGTTGTCGCCATGACGAAATCATCATTAGCTGCTTCATCTTCTACATATGAATCAATGACAAAGGCTGCAAAGCAGGTTTTTGATATTGTCGATAATAATACAAGCTGCTTCAAAAGCTAGTGAATTATTTAGTGACCGTGCTTTTAACAAAACAAAGAAGGCAAAAAGCTAATACTTAATCCCTTTATTTTTTCTCAAAACCCTTAAGAAAGTAACACTGTCGAAATTGCTCGCATAATATTTCCGGATATCTTACATCTGGACAAAAAGAAATTGAACCGCTCTTTGAATTTAATGTGGGTGAATTGCAATGTACAATTACCTTTACTCGCTTACTCTTAGGAAAATATTCGAAGAAAAAAAGAGATTCCTCAGAAGAATAAGTGTAACGACATAATGTATCTACGAATAAATTTTGCAAAGTTTAAAAAGCTTTGACTGTAATTGTTGCCATTTTAGTTTTTCTTCAGGTTCTTGGTTTATTTTTAATAAAATCAAAAGAGTCATTAGGACCAAAAAGAAATCATTCAAG
The DNA here is from genome assembly GCA_038147455.1 of Burkholderiaceae bacterium. Lineage (GTDB taxonomy): Bacteria > Pseudomonadota > Gammaproteobacteria > Burkholderiales > Burkholderiaceae_A > UBA7377. The sequence goes on from JAYQTQ010000001.1 coordinate 284,509, forward strand.
CAACCATTCATCTTGTCAATTATTTGCCAGTATCGAACAAGTCCTTTCATGATGCAATCTATTCCAGAAGGTCCCCGAGCTTTCTTTGGTGGCAGCAAAGTAAATATAAGAGCGCCTAAAGGACAAAAAATGCAACTTGTAGCTAGTAGCCGTTATCCTGACTTTTAGTTTTGAAGGACCAATAATCCGTCTTGCAAGGAGAAAACACCGTAATAGCTGACTGTGAAGGGAAAAGGTCCTTCTACTTTGGAAGGATTAAAAGGAAATTTTTAGTTGGTGCTATTTGATAGTCGTTAAGTTTCCTGGAACTTCATGAGTTACACAAACGAGAACGTTTACTTTTATAGCGCTAAAGTGTTTTAACTTTTAGCTGCTATCATATAATTAGTATTATTTTATTGATTGCTGGGTGTGTGTCTCTATCTAGCACCACAAAAGCTAGCACCTCATAGTTTTAAGGGAGATGCTTTCAATTTGCAGATGTTTTAAATGATAATTTTGTGATTTTGAGTCAGGTGCAAAAAATTCTCTGAAAATTTAGTGATAAATATAATAAGTTTTCTTCCATCTACTCTTAAAACAAAATTAAACTTAACGAGTAGTTAAATATTCCAAGATTGGTGGAATTAGTACCAATGATGGGTCAAACGATGTTTTTTTCAACTTATAATAAAAAAGAACTATAGTAATCATTCAGTCATAAAAAGGTGTATGGATAAAGTCGTCGTCTTTTGCGGTTATTAAATTAACAATAAGTGGGCCGCAATTATTAACAAACAAAGATATCTTTAACATATTAGAACCATTATAAAATAAGGGAGTGTTCACTGGCTGAAACTAAAGATCAAAAGACTGTAAATCGTTGAAGCAATGCCAGTTTTTGGAGGACAATTTTTGTTTACAAGAAATAAAAACTTAGAAAAATTATTTACAGAGGCGCTTAACATAGGCATGTTAACAAATATTTAAATATATGGAGGGCTCTTAAGTTATACAACAAAAATTTTAAAAAGAGGAACAGATAATGTTACCGTCTGACCGGTTTAGCCAAAGCTACGTGTTATGTTGATGTAATCAGTGTTCTGGTCAAGAAATATTTTTCAAAGCTGCTATTCTTAAAAAAAGGAGCGCCGAACATAAAGCACATAGACTCCTTGATTTCCAGAGAGGGTGATTTTTACCTCACATTAAGCAAACCTAAAACAGACAGAAAAATATGGGAGTTCCTGACTTCAGTTTTGAAACCCGCATTCTTCCTGTAGAAGTTTTTGTTCTGACGTTAGGAAAATTTCTATCTAGCTAGAGAAATGTTTTTCTGATGCTAGAAAATATTACAGAAAAAGCTCTCAGTGGAAATAGATGATAAAGATGTTACTTTGCCATCCAGGGGAATAGGGTTTATCCACCTTTTTTGACTACTAAATTTAAGACGTTTTCAAATGTTTTCTAAATCTCTAAAATTCTCTGGTAGTAACATTAATATCACTCATCATGTTAGAACCGCCCTTTTTGCTAAATCAGCAGATAGGGTTATAAAACGACCGAAGCTAAACGGCTTTTAAAACATAGTAGCTCAAAGAAGAACCAAAAAAACTTTGGAAGACGTGGGCAAAAGCTTCCCTGAGAAATATTGTATCATTTATCGGATTATGAAAGCATTTAACATCCTTTGACTAAAAGACACCAGTTTTCCGGAATACCCTTCTAAAAGAGCAAGGGCAAATTTAACTGATGAAAAAATGCACAACCAAAATTTTAATAGCCTTGGAGATATTGACGCTATGTTGTGATGTTGAAAATTACACACACGATAAGTCTCCTATTTTCTTTGTTGCTGCTAAAAGAAAGTATTTTAAGCTTTTTTTGAAAATCTATATAACAGTATCTGGAAATTTAACGGAACAGAGTAATTCACTATCCTTCTCTTTGCTAGTGAGCACTGAAATTATTTCTGTACTCAACAAAACACGTCTCAAACAGATTCTCGTTGAGCTTTTGAGATTTACACTCCTCAGCAGATGAAAACCACCGGTTTTTACCGTAAGACGTTTTTGCCTGAATGTACCATTTACTTAGAGCTATTAAGTGCCCTATTCTATTGGCAGATATTGATTTAGTTGCTCGAGAGATGTTGAGAAAATTTTTGAGGAACTTAAAAGATTCGGATATTGGTATCCTGCTCAGATGCAGCATGACTCAGTAATTAACCAAAGGTTTTAGCTTCCATCTGTTTTATTGTAAACCAAACGAAAATGGTTTAGCGTTTCTTCGATTTTGTTAATAATTATATGTTTAGGTTGGAATCAACAGGAGACCCAGCCTGGTTTATCGATCAGATGGCGCTATATGCAGCGTATAATTATTATGCGAATGTGGAAAAATTGTAAATTTTTATAAAATTCCAGAAAAGTTGATTATTGCGAACCATCAAGAAATTGATTTTGATAAAACAGCATTCATTCACGATAAGGGACTTGGCAATTGCTTTTAGAGTAAAGGAACTTGATTTCCCTGACTGGTATATTTTAAAACATAAAGCTACCAGCAAAAGGATGTTATAAGTTTCTCTGTCTCTAAATCAAGCACCTTCAGCTTTTGCACCAATCTTTTGATAGTTACCCACACTGTTACTCACACCTAAAACGGCATCCAAATCCCATCTTCTATCTGAGGTGCAACAAGAAACATTTTCTGGGGACTCTGCAAAAACAATCAGTGCAGCTGCCCAATCCATAAGCTCCTGTATCAAATTGCTCCTTATAATAACCTACCTCTCAAACAGGATCCAGGGGTTCTTCCCAAAACATTTTGATATAGAAGATTTATATATTCTTCTTCTGTTGGATTTTCTCCATACTTCGATTTAAATTCAGGAGATGCAATAAAGTTACGAGCAATCTGAACAACTGATAATCCATTACTTTCCATATCATTCATATGATACGCAACTCCCGGCATATCAGGTGTTCTTGCAAACGCTGCCTGATACAGTCTATATGCTTGACCAGCTGTATCACCTGGATCAATATCCAACGCAAGGGTTCCGTCTTTAAAAACTCAAGACGTCATTGGCTTACTCAACTTGTTACTCTGAATTTCATTCAATTGGCAACGCCCTGTTCTACTTTGCCATCAAACTACAAGAAACATTTCAGGTTACAATGCCATAAACATCTAAATATTCTTCTGAGCTGAAACCCTTTGACGAATATGTGTTACTAACCAACTTCATGAAACTAATTACTCATGCAATCTACCTCACTCTCAGTCACTCAAAGAATTTTTATATTATAAATTTCTGCTTTTAAGATAAAAAATGATAGAGTCTCAAACTTCGGTTCCAAAACCCTTCCCTCGGTTAACAATAAGTTTTCTACCATTACAAATTTCTTTCCAAAAATAAGGAGCTACTTTGCGGTCGGTTAACATAAATTTCAAAGAAGTTAAAATTAACATATTAAGTGGATTAACAGTTGCCCTTGCGATGGTTACTGAGGCTATTGCGTTTGCTCTAATTGCCCAAGTGTCACCACTAACGGGACTCTACGCAGCTTTTATGGTCTCACTAATCACATCAGTTTTTGGCGGAAGGCCGGGCATGATATCTGGCGCAACAGGCGCACTCGCTGTTGTAATGGTTGCTTTAGTTGTTCAGCATGGTATCGAGTATTTATTTGCCACAGTAGTCATGATGGGAGTTTTACAAATTTTGTTTGCAGTAGCAAAACTGGGTAAGTTTATTCGTATGGTTCCTCATCCGGTAATGCTAGGTTTTGTTAACGGATTAGCAGTTGTAATATTTCTTGCTCAATTTAATCATTTTAAAAATACATCCCCTGATGGCTCAGTAACATGGATGTCAGGTCAACAATTGCAAATAATGCTTGCATTAATTGCGATGACTATTTTAATCATTTATGTTCTTCCTAAGCTAACTAAAGCAATTCCTTCAACTTTAGCTGGAATTGCATTTGTCTCATTTTTTGTTTTCTTTCTTGGCATTGAAACCAAAACCGTTGGTGATTTAGGATCCATTTCTGGTGGTCTTCCTGCCTTTCATATACCGCAAGTCCCTTTGAATATCGATACTATAGTAATAATCTTTCCCTACGCATTAATTCTTGCAAGCATTGGTTTGATAGAAACATTGTTAACGCTTAATCTTATAGACGATATGACAGATACCCGCGGGAAACCAAACCGAGAGTCAATGGCACAAGGCATTGCAAATATTTTCACCGGATTTTTCGGAGGGATGGGTGGATGTGCGATGATTGGCCAAAGTATGATCAATATAAATAATGGAGCTATAAAGCGATTATCTGGGATAGCAACCGCAATTTTTTTAATTTGCTTTATTATGTTCGCATCCAAATGGATAGAGATGATTCCCCTTGCGGCCCTTATTGGCGTAATGTTCGTGGTTGCGGAAAAGACATTCGAGTGGGGCACACTTCGTTTATTTGGCAAAGTACCAAAGCAGGATATTTTTGTTGGTCTTCTTGTAGGAGCGGTAACTGTCATAGCTGATTTAGCACTTGCAGTCTTCCTTGGAGTAATAGTGTCCGCATTAATTTTTGCATGGGAGCATGCTAAAAATATCAAAGTTCAAACAAAATTTGATGAAAAAGGTTGGAAAATTTATGAACTAGAAGGCACTTTATTTTTCGCGTCTATTGCTAACTTTCAAACATTATTTACACCTCACGATGATCCAAACGACGTTGTTATTGATTTTAAATACTCAAGGGTTTCCGATCATTCTGCAATTAGTGCTATAGACGCTTTAGCAATTCGATACGAATCCTCAGGAAAAAAACTTCATTTAAAACATCTAAGTCCAGATTGTTTAGAAGTACTAGAAAATGCCAAAGGTATGATAGAAGTCAACGTATTAGAAGATCCTAAATATCCCGTAGCTGATGATAAACTAGGGTAGATAACCCTGTAAATTCCTGGCGGAGAGAGCGGGATTCGAACTGAGCACTTAAACCATTGATTCTAATTAGGATTCTGAATCACTTTTTTGCCGTTACTCACACTATTACTCACAGTTTTACCCATGCTAGATAACGATTCTTCCTTAACTTTCAGATGAATCCTCTCAAATGATTAAAACATTTTCGCAGTCAAACTGCAGAAAATCGAAAGCAAGACAATGTTTTTGATGAAAAAAATGTAAAAATAAATCGACCGTTCATCTTTTTACATTCTAATTAAAACCATGGGCTTCAAAGATATTTATTAAGTGCAATGATAAATTTTAAAAGACTTTTCCCTAACTTCAAAAATAAAGAACGAGAAATATACTTATGTCTATCTGGCGGTGGGGTCCAGCTATGGAATTTCATTTGGGGTATTAAATACCTGCACGGAATGAACATGTTTAAAAGAATTGATTCAATATCAAGGTATCGGCTGGGGAGCCTTTTCAGGGTTATTTTTTCAAAAATGGCTTATCTTGGCCAAAAGATCAGTCTTTTTTTAGCGAAACAATTCCTTCGATAAAGGAAACGATCCTATCGGGGATTTGTTAAAAAAATAAAAGGATATTACTTTTGAACCAAACAATAAACAGTTGGATGAATCGTCAAAATAGACTATCCAGCTGCATTAAAAAGTTTGGGGGATTGGACAAAAAAATGGGAGAACTTCTTTTTCCAAATTGATAATCAATACAACTTGTGCTGAAACAGGAACGAGATTTTATTTTTTAGGGAAAGATTTTATCGGATACAGATATGGTAGATTTGATGCGAGTAATATTTGTATCGCTGACGCTCTTGCAATGTCAAGTGCTTTTCCCATTTTATATTGGTCCATATGTCCTAAAAAACTAGTGAATTTGACTGGAATTATTCGATGGACGAAGTTGATCCAGATGAGGACAATATTCAGGAAAAGTTTGAACAAATACATATTCTCGATGGAGGCATTTATGACAATACGGGTCTAGAAGCTTTTTTATCGATTGGAAAAGGCTTTAGGAAAAAAGATTATAAGTGTGGCCTTTTTATCCTCTCAGATGCAAGTGAAGTTCTTAGAGAACAAAATTCCTCAGATTGGTTAGAATTTTCGAATTCTGGGAGGTCCAAAAAAATTATTGCAAATCAAGTAAGAAGTTTAAGAATGCGGAATTTTCACGGATTTTTAGAGAGAGGAGATATTTCTGGATACTATTTACGATTAGGAGACAACTACTTCGACAGACAATTATCTATAGGGTCGTTAAGTACAAGACTAAGTCATGATTCTATTATTAACTCGAAGGTTGGCAAACAAGTTAGTCAGTTAGAGACTGGACTTCAGTCCCTAACTGAAAAAGAATTCGATGGATTAGTCACTTCATGGCTAGAGCTACTTAATCAAAAACAAAGATTGTTTCCATAATTTGTTTTAAATAAGCTTTTATATTATCACCAACTAATAAATCTAAATTTTGGAAAGTCGTTTCATTGTTATTACTTATCAACAGCTCATTTTTATCAATTAAAGAGAGTAAAAATTGCAAATAAGAATTTCTTCAAAATGATCTTCTTGCCAAAGTCTAATCTACGAATTAGATATTTTTAAATACCTCTTCAGGTCATAATCTATTTTTAAATACTTTTGGCATCTTTCATAATCTTTGAGAACGATTTAAGGTATCGTTTACTTTTATACTCAACTATATTCTCTTTAAAAACATTTTATATCAAGTTTATCCATATGACCTCTAGCCATGGATACCTTCCGAGACAAAGTTCGTTAGAGACTCTCCTTTATTAATACTCTGGATTAAAAAACCAAACACATACTTAAATCTGGAGACTTTTTTTAAAATTTGAAAAAAAAAATTTTCTAACGTGTCTCTTGCTGGATCTATAGTGCCAATAAATAAAAAATAATTCCAAAAGAACCACTAATAACTGAAAATGATAGGTGTCCATATCGGTACTCCTTTTTTCTCATTTAAATTTAAATGAAAACAATATGAGTCCAAAATTAGCGAACCATTGATTTTAAAAATTTTTTCAAACAAATTCCTTGTTACTTCTATCTCGCAATAAATAAAAAAATAATTCCAAAAGAACAACTGATAACTGAAAATCAAGTCCTTATTTCTTTTAAATTTTTTTTAAATGTTTGTACTTAAAGACATCGTTAGGTGTTTTGAAAAGAGACCAAAATGTTTGGAACAACTGAATGATTCTTGACCATGATGTTCTCCATAATTAGTCATTTTGGTGACAACAATTTAGGACTTAGCCTTTTGAGCTTTCCCTTAAAAATGAATAAAAATATCACAGTTAATAACCTACTATAAACTCAGGATTCATCTTTTTTAGTAAGAATAAGTTTCAATAATAAAAGCTGGGCGCTAAAGGAAAGACTCTATTTAATGTACTGAGTTTAAGTAGGAAACTCAGGCAGTGTTGAAACTCATCACTGTTACTCTGAATCATTTGCTATTTGCTAGTAACGATTTACTTTCCTTTACTTTCTACCAAGTCTTCTAAACGTAGGGCATAATTCTCTCGCTCCTCTTTTGTCATTCTTTCGATGTAAGCAATCAGAGATCCTCGTGCCGAACCCCGTCTCGACCGCGTAAATTCTGCCTGTTCATCTAGAAGATTTTCGAATGCACTCCGGTCAAAGGGGTGTTTTTTTAGGATGTCAACAGCAGAACGAAAACTAGCATAATTTTGCGCTTTAACCAATTCTCTACCATCTTTGTCTCCTAATATTTCATTTCGAAGTGCCTTTTTGTCTCTGAACTCCAGTGCTTGCATGTATAGGCGACCAGAAGCGAGGTGATGTACCATTGGGGCATTACCTTTTCGTATCAAAACACCACCTAAAGCACCGATTATCAAAAGGTTCAAACCAAGTGATATTACGAATAGCATTTTCCAACGATTTCTCGATTTTGGATTTGTTGATTCTGTCATTTTAAGTATCCTAAAAAATTTCGTTCATCCCAAAAAATAATCCAGTGAAGTCTACCTCATGAAAGATATTGATCTGAAAAAAACTTGCTAAAGGTTGGGTCCAATCAGGAGAATAAAAACCAATATAAACTCCTACTGCAAGTGATGCCGCAAATCCTACAACTGAAGGAAATCCTGACAACTCTTTTAAACATACAAGAGTGGCATCTAATCTTGGTAAGTCTTGTATTGCATCACCTCCACCCCGTGTTTTGTGCGCGTCTTTTAGAATACGTGCCTTAAAAGCTGGAGAAACCTTTGGAGCGGAGGTTTTCGCTGCATCAAAAAAATTAGAAAGGTCCCCTTTTCCATGAACCGTATACCATACATTTGAGTTTTGCTTGTTTTTAGCCATCGCTATATCCTAATTTTGATTTTTGAGTTTGCAAAATTTCTATTAACTTACGCTTACCTCGTGCAGTAAGGCTTTCAACTGCTTCAATACTTAACTCCATAATTTCAGCGATTTCAGGATTGGAAAGTTCATCAATATGTCGCAGCTGAATAGCAAGACGCTGATTTTCTGGCAATATTGACATTGCATCATAAAGAGCCTTTTGACGATATTGCGCATCAATGTTATCAGTTGGCGACTGAGTTCACATCAGTTACTTCTTGAGCACTACTTAAATTTTCGAGAGTTGCTCGTCGGTAGCGATCTTTACACAAATTATAAACCACGCGATAGAGCCACGTAGAAACTTGCGCTTTGTCATATTTCCAGTTTGGCGCAATTTTCCATAGTTTCAAAAAAGCCTCTTGCGTCACATCTTCAGCATCCGCAATGTTCCCTAATCGATAATAAGCATGCGAATATATTTTCGGCATAAGTCGTTCCGTAAGTTGCTGAGCTGCACTACGATCCCCTTTTGCAAAAGCGACTAACAAAACATTATCATCCTGTTTTTTTTTCCAGTTATTAAACATTGAAGCGCCTTAAACAACTCTTGATTAGAGTAATAAACAAATGTGTGAATCAAGCAGCTATCTTGTTAATAGAAATCGCTCCATCGCAAGATTTTTTTTTATTCGTTGAACTTCATCTTTACTTATGTATCCATCAGCATCCTCATCCACTCGATCGAACATTTTACTCAAGTTTTTAGCAAGCTGGCTTTTTTTTAGTTCTACAAAACTTACACTGCCATCGCCATTTGAATCTAATTTTCTGATCATTCGTTTTACAGAAAATTCAGAGCGCCTGATGTGTTGCTGCATTAATTCTTCTGCACTCAACTTTTTATCACCATTCAAATCTATAGACTTAACGACCATCTGTCTTTGCTTCCTGATTTCATCTTTTGATACTTTCCCATCATCATTGATGTCTAAATCTTCAAAGTCCAGCATACCAATCATTTTTATCCCCTCAGATGTTTTTGCAGTTATCGTGGTTCCTATAGTAAGTGCAAACAACAATACAACTGAAAATTTTAATTGATTTGACATATCTAACTCCTTATTACGTTCTTAATTATCATTAATTTTGTTAAAGACATCTGTTAAACGCATGAGGGTTGTTTTTCCGTCGCAACTTAGAAAAGTTACACTACTGCATTTTCTTGCAATTAACTAATTCGGGATTTTTTGGAACAAGGATATCGAACAGAAACAAATTTGATACGTCCGTAAGCTATTGATTTAAATTGGAAAATTTGCTTATTTAACCTGGCGGAGAGAGCGGGATTCGAACTGAGCACTTAACTCATTGATTCTATTTACTATTCTGAATCACTTTATTGCGCCAATGTCCAATCAAGATAGGCAACTGGATCAGCCCCGATCATCCTCTCCGGCAATGGAAAGGGTTGAGCCAGAAACGTCCAATGATAAGCGGTAATAGCCAAATCAGCCGTCCAACTGGCCCAAAAATCTGCTGTCGGAACAATTTCAATAATTCCCAATTTATTAATCCGTCCCGGATGATCTAGCGCAAAACGATAGGCAACGCGCGCGCCTCTATCATGACCCAAAACATCTGCACGTTGTATAGCAAGTGCGTTGAGCAAATCCGCAATATCTTTTGCCATTGTACGTTTCGAATAGGTAATATTCCCAGATTCATTGGGTGGAGCTTCACTCTCACCATAGCCTCGTAAATCGGGTATGATAACATCGCGACTCGTTGCCAATCGGGGAGCGACTCTCTCCCAACACATGTGATTTTGCGGAAAACCGTGGAGCAGAAGTAGAGGTTTCCCTTGACCGCCGCGGTGCACAGATAGGGCTACGCCATTGCAGGTAACCGTGAATTTTCTAAAACCTTTAATCATGTCCAAACCTTAGGGGGTTGGTTATAGAAAAAAGAAAATTGATTTGTAGTACTATTTTAAACCCTTGTCTATCGATGCGCCAATTATGAACAAATTACCGGGTTTAATAAAATAGTTAACAGTCACTAAATGAAAAACATATTTTTTTGATATTTGTAACTTTATCCTCTACGAGTATTTTCTGTATTTTCAAATAAAATACTTTCTTTGGTAAGTCACTGTATTAGGTGTTAGCATTTTGGGGTTCTATTTGTTAATTTTTACCAGTAGATTTATTTTTGGTTTTTTAATTGAATGAAAAAAGTTATTGTCATAATCCTACTTACCTATTCCATTAGTGGATTTGCAGTTAAATGGGAAAAAATTACCAATGGCTATGATGGGAATTCAATATACATTGATCTTGATAGTATAGAAAAAAAGAAAGCCGTGTTTATTACTCGAACTTGATTGACTTTCTAGAACCTAAGCAAAAAAGTTATTCAGTTGTTAGTAAATTTAAGGTTGATTGTGGAGAGGAACAAATGAGTTGGTTAAGCACAACTTATTTTAGCCAACAAATGGGTAAAGGGGAAATTACATCCACATCTACCGTTAAACAAATTCGACTTCCACAAACAGACACACTTGCACGTGCGGAGTTATTATTCGTTTGTAACTGGTCTGCATTATCTAGTCAGTAATCGTTAACTGGTTGAGGGTATGAAAAAACATTTTAGTAATGAAGAAAAAGCAATCGATATACATCTTTACACTGCTCCAACAATGAACGGTTGGAAGCCAGTTATATTGTTGGAAGAATTGGGTGTAAATTATAAAGTTACACATGTTGATTTCTCAAAAAATGAACAAAGAAATCCGCACTATTTAAAGCTAAATCCTAATGGTCGTATTCCTACTATTGTAGATGTTTCAAATAATGATTTTGTAGTTTTTGAGTCAGGCGCTATTCTCTGGTACTTAGCTGAAAAATACAATAAGTTTCTTCCTTCCACCTTAGAACAAAAGAGTCAAACTTTACAGTGGTTAATGTTTCAGGTTGGTGGAATTGGTCCAATGATGGGTCAAGCGATGTTTTTTCAACGAATAGCAGCTAGAAACGGTAATTATAATCCTTCAGCCATAAAACGTTATGTAGATGAAAGTCGCCGTCTTTTGGAGGTATTGAATAAACGGTTAGAGGGTCGCAATTACTTAGTTGATGAGCAATATACCATAGCTGACATAGCTACTTATCCCTGGGCGAGAGCTTATTTTTGGGCTAACGTTTCAATTGATGGACTACACCATTTAAAACTATGGTTGGAACGCATTGATTCTCGAGAGAAAACGAGTAAGGCACTCGAAATTCCCAGACCGTTTTGGGCATTTTTTGGTAAAGGCAATATTGATAAGCAAGAGAAAGAAAATGCTGATTGGTTCAAAGGGTAATCTTTTCTAGAACTAATACACAATTTCGGGAATTAAAAAATATCTACAGTTATATTTAGTTATCTACCGTATTAATTTTTTATCGAGAAATCAGTAAGTTTGCCTGGCGGAGAGAGCGGGATTCGAACTGAGCACATTGATTCTATTTAGGATTTGAATCACTTTTTCTATCACACTGTTACTCACAATTCTGAATCACTTTTTGTATAAAAGCGTTAGCTAGACCTAATAGTTGTTACATTTATTTGCTAACGCTATTTTCACTCCATGGTTCAAAGGGTCGGGTAATGTTGCCCAGTAATCTTTTCCTCGTAAAACTTCCTCTTCGCTTAAAAATACAATCATCGAGTGTTTTAATCATCGCCTCTTTGTTTAGCCCCTGCCCTATGAATACCAATTCTTGACGCATATCTCCGAATGGTTCGACCCAACTTTCTTTGATAGAAGATAGATACTCTTCATCTACTGGCCAATCTTTCTTTGGAGTAGCTTTCCAAAACATTCCTGCAAAACCGTGTCTTGCTATTCCGCCAGCCTGATTCCATTGTCCAGCAAACTGCGGTCGTGTAGCTAACCAGAAATACCCTTTCGAACGAATAAGCTTTCCAAATTTTTCCGTTCCATGAAGAAAAGCATAAAACTTCTCTGGGTGAAAGGGTCTACGTGCTTCATACACAAAACTACTAATTCCATATTCTTCCGTCTCAGGAATATGTTCCCCGCGCATTTCTTTAAGCCAACCAGGAGCTTGTTGCGCACGCTCAAAATCAAATAAGCCTGTATTTAACACCTCATCAATTGCTATTTTTCCGTGCTTTGCTGAAATAATTTTTGCGTGAGTATTCAATGTTTTTATTACGGCAATTAGCCTCTTTAAATCAGTCTCTTGAATGAGATCAGTCTTACTTACAACTATGAGATCAGCAAACTCAACCTGCTCAACAAGTAAATCTGCAACACTGCGTTCATCTTCTTCTCCGAGCGATTCATTTGTTTCTTGTAACAACTTTGCCTCATCAAAATCTTTCAGAAAATTCACTGCATCGACAACGGTTACCATTGTATCTAGTTTGGCTACATCTGATAAAGAAACACCATTTTCGTCCGCAAATGTAAATGTTTCGGCTACAGGTAAAGGTTCCGAAATCCCTGTAGATTCAATCACTAAATAATCAAAACGACCTTCTTGTGCTAGTTTCGTGACCTCTATCAACAGGTCCTCCCTGAGAGTGCAACAAATACAACCATTGCTCATTTCTACGAGCTTTTCTTCACTTCGACTAAGAGAAACATTGTTATTAACTACTTGCGAATCAATATTGATTTCACTCATATCATTAACAATTACTGCAACTTTTTTGTTTTCTCTGTTGTTAAGAATATGACTTAATACCGTGGTTTTCCAGCGCCTAAAAACCCAGAGAGAACCGTCACTGGTAACTTGTTTGTAATTGCAGACAACTCACACTCCCGTTTATAAATGATATATTATATCATAATTCAAATAATGACGTATTTTTTTATTTTCTGGAAAGGAATTTTCCACATTACTGATATTTACTTTAAAACAAAGTGCTCTGCGGATCTTAAATCTTATGACAATAATATTGTTAAGCTAGCTATAGTAGAGAGAGAGTTACCTGAGGAAGCCCACAAGTTTTTTCTACAATTGATTAGAGAACCATTTAATGTTTTCGGGAAGATAAGCAAGAGTTCAGCGCTGACCAGTATAGAAACTATGCTGAACAACATAATTAGTAACGATATTCAGAAAAACCTTTTTTATGCCTATTGGCTAAGGGATATGGCAGATATATGTGCATTATTCTGTGAAATGGAAAACAGTAGTTCAATAGGTTTTTCGTTAGGAACAGACCGTGGATGCAGGCGCTTTCACATCGACCAAGTCCCACAACGATTATTGGTAACCTACTCAGGAAAAGGAACTGAATGGCTTCCTGAGGACCACGCAAATTATCACGAATACTTTAACGGATCTCCTAATGCACAAATTGTAAAACAAAACTGTAAAACCCAGTTTATTAACCAATGGGATATAGCCGTATTTCACGGGGGACCTTCTGGGTTATTGCATCGAACACCCGATGAAGCATTAGAAAAATTATCAATATTGATGAGACTAGATCATGAATCATTTTGGGATTCAATGATTAACAAGAGACAGTCGCTTTCCACTAACTAGTCGCAGCATTTACGAAATGAATTTTAAACATTAAATTTGTGGTTACCATCAAGTTAATGAGAAGTAAATTTTTTTAGGAACAAAAAATTTTAGCAAAGAGGAGAAAATGATGCCCACTAAGATAATAAAGCAAAAGCGTTAAATGATATCGCAAATGAACTAGAACCACCCGAGGAAGAAATTCAAAAGCCGTCAAAAGAAGAGCTAATGAATAAACTCACCTTGGCTATCGTATTGTCAGCTATCGCTCCATCAAAAGAGCAATCGGAGGAAGCTACAAGACATGCCGAAACAATTATAAATATGGGGTTAACAGTAGCTGAAACGGAGACTTGTAAAAAGAGAGCTATGGGACGAATCCAAAGTGGTGAGAATCCTCTTGCTGGTTTAGATAAAGTTTTGTAAACAGCTAGGTTGTGCTAATTTTTGCTCTTTTAAAATTCTAAGTTTGATTTTACTATTTTAGTAAAATCAATTTTTTTTAATGTTTCGGTTTAATGCGAATTGTTTTTAGTTTCGTACCCCTTTTTTTCAATAAAAAAATATTTGTTTTGTCAGATAAAAGTGATTTAAGAAAGAAGTATGGGACCCCTAGATATCTATAAATGAAGATAGATTACTATGTACATTCTTGGCGGAGAGAGATTCTATTTGGAATTCGAACTGCCGTTACTCACTATTTAACTCATTGATTTTATTTACTATTCTGAATCACAATCTTTAATTTGATTAATTGGAATCCAACTCAACGTTTTACTCACATTGGTGTGCAAAACCAGCTTGACTCTAACAAAAAATCAACTACGGTATTATACCAACTGCGATCAAACAAAACGATTTAAAATTTCATCTTTAGCTGCGGCGGGCACCATCTGTTGACTGGGCCCTCAAAACGCCTCTCTTGTTCTTCATACCAATATTTTTTGAAAATACCATTGAGTTTTTTCTATTTTTTTTAGTGCACGACCACTTTAACATATTCTGAAAATACCAAGAGAGTTCCTTCACGGGTATTAAATATTCTTAATAGCTCTCTCCTTTTCCAGTAAAACTGCATCTCTTCCTCAAAAGCACAACAACTTTCAACTGATCTTGTTTAATCCATTCCTGTAACTTGATATCTATTTGTAGATTTTTTAATTCCTTATTATATTTTTTGCTATCAAGTTTGCTCATAAGAGTCCTTTCTTTTAATGCACTTTTCATCCATTAAAATTTCTCGTTGTGGTTTACAATCTGGTACTTTTGTTATTTCAATACTCGATTTTTTATAACTATAAATGCCACCGTCTCTATGGAGTTGCTCTGAAAATTTCGTACTTTAGCTCACCTCTTTTGTCACCATCTGTTGTACTGGGCCACACAAAATCCACTCCCTTTAAAACGATTCCAGCATGATGTAAGGTCCGAGTATTTTTTACTTTCCGTAAACATATGGCCAACAGATAACAAGTAAAACTCCTTCACGGGTATTAAACGTTCCTGTGTACCGAATTTCTTTTGCCCTTCTTCAGTAAACTTAATCTTCCTTCATATCGAGATGAAAAAATCTCCATTTTCAAGCTTTACTGAGGCTCTTACATCTATCATTAACCGGCCATTATCACTTACCCCATTATTCCAATCAGCAGTCTGACCAACAATTTTACCTTTTGTACCGTCTGTCATTATTACATAACCGGTTAGCGGCCAAATTGCTCTACCTTCACCAATTTTTTCTACCAACCCTACTTTTTTCTCATCCCACTGAAGGACATATGTCATTACATGTGTCAATGAAGTCTTTTTTATTTCTTTTGAAACTGCAGTACTAATGATTTAAACAAGAAGAAAAAAACTAACAATATAAGGAAGATGGTTCATAATGCTCCAAAAATATTTTGAATGACTGAATCCTACTACAATGATTATTTGGATGAAAGGAACTTAATAGTAACTAAAAATGTTTCCCCGCATCATATTTTTTTAGAACTTTTCCATAAATGTTCTAAGTTCAATCTCGTGCGTCCATGCTTGCCTGGGTTGCTGTAACACTGACATATATGACTTAGCTATAGCCTCAGAGGTTAGTTTTTCGGAATCATAAAGTCGAACTCCTTTCTCTACGGCGCCATCAATAACAAAATGTGCTACGTGAATACCCAACGGACTAAGTTCTCTGTATAGACTCTGTGCCAATCCTCTTATTGCGAACTTTCCCATAGCAAAAATGGATGATCCCGGAAATCCTTTGATACTTGCTGTGGCCCCAGTGAAAAAAATAGATCCCTGTTTAGCAGGAATCATTCGCTTTGAAGCTTCCTGAGCCACTGTAAAAGCACCATTAATATTAACTTTAAATGAATCTGCAGCCTGAATCCTATCAATCTCATGAACTTTTCCGCGGACCCTACTCCCACAGTTATATAAGACCAAATCTGGAGTGCCAAAATTCGTGTCAAAGTAATCAAATAAATGGAGAATACTGTCTTCCTTCGAGCAATCCGTCTTAAAAATACTCGCTGAGATTTTTGCCGAAAGGCTTTTCAACTTGTCCGTATTTCTACAAGCTAAACACACGGAATATCCTTCATCGGCTAATTCTGTTGCGAAGGCTCCACTAATACCGGGTCCTGCTCCTATGATTAAGGCTGTTTTGCTCATTTTTTCATACACCTTACCCAGGAATCAGCTTCGTATTCAGCTCGCAATTTCTTTTTAGTATTTAATAGTTTCCTGTCATAGAATTCATAATATTCCTTCTGATAAAGAAATTTATATTTTTTGTAGTTTCTACTTTTTTCCATATATTTTTTTTTCTTACTACCCTCTTCCTTCCACGGTGTGAGTTCCCAAACTCTCATATGAGCATCAACACACTGCTCTTGAGGACTTTTGACAATTGAATTTGCTGAAACATTAATTGATAACAGGGAAAGAAAAACAGGAATAAGATTCTTCATAACCTCTCATCTGTCTTCTTGAGAAAATTTGAGACTGACTCCCCCTTATCCTTAGCACTCCCTAGTGGGACAATAGGTGTCTTTTTCGTAAGGAAGTTAAACTGCGTTTTCTGTTGGTTATCTTTGTTTTTTTTATTACTTTCCATTGTAAAACTTTAACTTATACCGCCTACGATTAACCTCATCTCTTTTTTACCCTCTACGTAATCTGCCCACCATTGCAATTATTTCAATCCGCTGCTTTAAGTATTCTGCATGATTATATGCGTGAGCGACAGCGTCTTTTGGATTGTTTGCTAGTTGTTTTTCTTTTGAAGTAGAAAAAGGCGACTAACAATAAAACTTCACATTGGTACTTTATGTATGAAACAGCACCATCAGAAATAAGGGGCCCATAGTCCTTTAGGGCTGGATGTTAGATTATTTTAGCTATTTTGGTACAAAGATATACAGAAATAAATTTCGGAAAATCTTATTCGAAACTGCTAGGTTAGAAAACTTAGTCTACAAAAAACGAAAAGTACTGAAATTTAATTTCTCATATTTTTAAGTTCTAATTTGATAGATAACAGCTCGTCTCTAAGCTTTCTAGATTCCTCTTTTAGCATCTTAGACTCTTCTTTTAGTTTTTCGATTTCTGTTAGTTCTTTCTTTGTGGGTTTGGTAACTTTGGTTACTTTGGTCTGTTCTTTTCCTTCTTCCTTTCTTCCTTTCACAGAATATATCCGTATATCTCGATTGATTCCCTTCATCTTTATCGCTTCTTTTTGCTCTACCTCCACCAAATCCTGTACATGAGCATACGTCTCATAACTCATATACAACCCATTAACCTCCGCCACACTCTCCAGCCTCGCTGCTACATTCACCTCTCCACCGATAATGGTGTAAGTCAGTCTCTGATCGCTACCAAAATTGCCTACATTACAATACCCAGTATTCACACCCATCCTGATCTCAAAGGGCTCTGCAAAACCTTCTTGAGCCCACTTCTCTCTCAACTCCACCATTCTCTCTTGCATCTCCAATGCCATCTCTATACAAGTCCTGGCATCTTCTTTCTCCCCTCTTGTCTCGGGATCCCCAAAAAACACCATCATGGAATCGCCAATATACTTATCAATCGTAGCCCCATGTTTCACAGCAATCTTTGTCATCTCGGAAAAATACTCATTCAAATATTTTGTTAAATCCTCTGGCTGCATATTCTCTGAGGTTGAAGTGAAGTTCTTTATATCACTAAAGAAAACCGTTAACTTTCTTCTTCGAGTTGTAATCTTTGTGTCAACCTTTCCTGCAAACAATGCCTCATGAATCTGTGGTGGAATATACTTCGCAAGCTGATGAGAAATCCACTCCATCATCGTACTTTTTTCTCAACTCACTGGTTCGCTCCTGAACTGTCTCTTCCAAAACCACTTTCTGCTTCTCAGCTTCATCTGCCTGCTTTTGAATATTCTCATTTAACTCATCTTGCAAAAACTTCGTACGCTTAGCCAAAACCAAAGACATCACAATCGCCACTATAAATAACCCGGCCGATTGAATCACAACATGGTTGTTTAAAAATGACTGTAACCCGCTATCAGGTAGATAAGCAAAGGGAGATTGAAATCCAAAAACACCTAATAAATGAAAAATTCTAGCTATGAGGTATGGCAGAAAACCGATTATGAAGAATTTAGCCAATACTATCCCTTTTGATATCTTTGAACTGAACAATAAAATAGAACAGCTAAAATAAAAAAAGATGAATAAACTAACGGGTACCATATTACTCGCAAGTCGAATTCAAAATTAAATGCTCTGAAGGCAAAAAAATGCAGAACGTACCAAACTAGGTATATGTTAGTGAATATATAAGCGACTTGATGATTTTCTTTCAAGCCAATAAACTGCCTTGCAAAAATCACAAACATCATTGCTTCAAAATATCCGCTAAATACAGCAATAGTTGTAGCAAAGGAAACAGAGTTAAAAAGTGGATTATATTGGATAGAAGAAAAAATAAACTCTAATAATCTAGAACCATCATGATGAAATTGACCAATTACAAAAATAATGGAACTCAGAAGCCAAAGAACGAAATATAGTGTTGTTTTATCTCTGATTTGATAATACGAATAAATAGTGAACACTAGTAAACCTAAAAGTGAGCCTAAGATAACTCCTTCTAACCATAGACCAAATCTTCTATTTTCTTGATAATTATCCGCTTGATAAAAAAGTAAGTTGCTCTCTATAAAGTGAGCCTTACTCGGCATTTGGAAATTGTAATATAAATCAACAGATTCTCCTGCTACAGCTTTAAAGGTAAAATTTGTCGTACTCGAAGGTTGAAAATTAGTATTCGAAGGATTCGTTGATGACAAATCATTTGAATTAGTTCCTGGTCTATTTTTTAAGACCTGAGTTTTTTTGTTTGATATCAGAAAAAATTGACTAGTTAAATGATGACGCCCAGGAATGACAGTGATCTCTCTAGTCATTTGTGTAATATTTTTAATCTGTATTTTCTTTGTGTAAAACTTAAAGGGCTTGAACCCAATGAAGTTGGCTTGCGGAATAAAAACTATATCTTGCAAGCTATTGATATTGGTCAATTCATCCCCAGAATTTGAATAGTAGAGACTTTCCTCTGGGATTGAAAAGCTAATTTTCGTTTGATCGTCAATAACGAAAGTGTTTTTCTCAGAACTTCCTAAAGCATCTTTAGTATTCAAAAAAACTGAGAGGAAAATAAAAGGAAAAAGCTTTAATATAATTTGTGAAGCTGACATTCCTCTATTTTATGTATTTATACAGCACTACAACAATACTATTCCAATATAATCGCCCTATCCATAACGCCCTAGGTTATTTAGGTTCCTAGGCTGGTACAAAGATATGGTAAGAATTGAATCTGAAATTGTTAACTAATAATTTCTAGATGAAAAATCAGTGAAATTTGACCTGGCGGAGAGGCAAGTTCGAACTGAGCACTTTACTCATTGATTCTATTAAATTCTGAATCCTTTTTTTGATTTTTCACACTGTTACTCATAGTTTAAATCCAGAAACATACACTAGTACCCTATACTAGGAATCATTTGACCTTAATCGGCTAGTTTAATTTAGTTCTCCCTCTGATTGTTTATTTTTTTCCTGTAACTCCCTAATCTCTTCGGTACAAAGGAAACTCATGAACTTATAAAAACAAAAAATAATAAAAAAGTAAAGGTTTTTCACCAACTAAATAATTATAAGTACCGTGAAAAAGTATTGGATATATGATTGCTTTAAAAAATTGCATGACCTGAATTTCGAACACATGCATTCCAAGAAAACAACCCATAATAATCCCACAGGATGCATGCATTGGTAGTAGCAGTTAAAGCACTTACAATTGCAATCTGCAAGGTGGGATATTGTCAAAATAAACATAAACATACTCATAATTTTCAAAAGTTGCAAAACCTAAAGAAATTAATGTCCTGTATACGACAGCATCCATTGGCTCATTAAATTCTGACTTAGGCCTAATAAAAACAGATAATGCTAAGAATTTTAATGACTCCTCTGTAAGTCCAGCTAAAAAAGAAAGTGAATGCGGGTCATCTGTTGACCAGATTAAT
The DNA here is from genome assembly GCA_038147455.1 of Burkholderiaceae bacterium. Lineage (GTDB taxonomy): Bacteria > Pseudomonadota > Gammaproteobacteria > Burkholderiales > Burkholderiaceae_A > UBA7377. The sequence continues at coordinate 304,942 of JAYQTQ010000001.1, forward strand.
AGATTATTCAATAAGCCAGCAGGAAAACAAATCAGACACCCTAAAATAAAAGCCTCAACAATTAATTTTACAGGCTCTCTAAAACTTATCTGATCTAATTATAAAAAGAAGAATTGCCAGGGATGGAATAAAAGTGAATTCGATAGCAAACACACCTTCAGCTCCACTGATTTATTAATCGTAGTTTAATTTTCAATTTGACTCAAAACATTTTGATAACATATACATATCTCCTGTAGTGTCTATAAGAGTCCAGCTTGTTTGTAAATTCTCTAAATCAAATTGATGCAACTCATAGCCATCATCAGAACCAGTCCGCAAACCTAAGACAACTTTTCCAGCGTTCCTTACATCAATTATTTTCATGTCAATATCTCCAGTAGTGTTATAAGTGTCATTACGCCAAGATATTTTTATTTCTGATTTAGATGAATCGATTAATACGAAAGTTGTTAATTTGTTAACGGCTTCGTGGGACTCATATGTATCCCCCGTCCTATATATACTAAAAACCTTATCACTGGTGCAAACAAGTCGTACAGGATCAGCATGAATACTACCCCATATACTTAAACCGACAAAAAGAAATAACCCTCTCATAATAAGATTATAAGTTCTAAGACTCTAAGAAATACATTTTCAGAGAACCTTTCTTTGTTGTAAGAATATCCCCTCTTTCCACTGAATCAACATATTTTTGAATACGAAAATGAGTCGTTTCTGAAACATTAATTTTTCCAGGCTCAGAATTTTGCTCCATTAAAGAAGCAGTGTTTACAGTATCGCCCCATATATCAAAAGTAAACTTGTCCTCACCCACGACACCGCATATTACAGGGCCAGAATGAATCCCGAATCTCGCTTCCCAGGTAGGCATTTTCAATTTAGAACGTTGGATATTTGTCTTATTTAAATAAGACAGCATTTCTTTAGCAGCTTTACACAAACGATTTGCATGATCCTTTTTTTCATCTAGAATTCCGGCGACACACATATAAGAATCGCCTATAGTTTTAATCTTTTTCTATTTTATTTTGCCTACATATTTCATCGAATTTGCAAAATATTTGATGCAATAATTCTACAAGATTTTTAGGCGATGACTTTTCAGTAAGTTGAGTAAATCCTACAAAATCGGTAAACAAAACACTACATTCATCTATATATTTCGGCTCTACCCGTTTTTTTTCCTGTAATTCGATTGCAATGTTTACAGGCAAAACCTTCTTCATGATCTGCTTAATATTATTTTTTTCAACTTCTAACTCTTTAGTCAATTTTTCCCGGACAATAAGTGAGTCTTTTAACTTCGATTAATGTCCTCTTAATTCAAGCTGGGTCATCACCTGTTTTGACAATTTTTTAAGTGCCTCTTGCTGATTTACAGATATTTCCCTTTTCTTGAAATCTACCGAACAAATGGTTCCTACCGCCTGCCCATTAGGGGTGATCAAAGGCGCTCCAGCGTAAAAACGAATATTAGGTTCAGCTTCAACTAATGGATTGGTACGAAATCTATCATCCTGGGAAAGATCTGGTACGCACAATAGGTTACCTGAACTTATCACAGTATTACAGATTGCTATGTCCCTAGGTGTTTCAGTCACATCATCCGGTAGTCCATACTTTGACTTGAACCACTGTCTATCTGCATCCATAAATTCAATAAAAGAGACTGGGCAACCTAAAATCTCTGCAGCTAACTCTGTAATATCATCGAAACAAACCTCTGGTGCCGTATCAAGCACTTCATAAGATTTTAATGCTTCTATTCTCAAATCCTCATCTGGGGGAACTTGAAATTTACTCATAATTGAACATTCTTTCTATTTTTTAATCATCCAAAAGATTAAAAACATTTTTCATAACCCTTAAAATTGTACAATGCCATCCGCTTCCAATGTATTTAAACATAAATTAACTAGTGGATTTCTTTCTAAGTAAGATATGTCTCTAGAAATTCAAACTAAGCAAATTACTTATCAATTAAAATTAATCTGCACGACTTTTGTACAAGTATATCTTTCTAAACTATTTATATTTCCAGCAAAGGAATACTACTTCTCTTAAGTCACTATTTGGTAACTAATTGCTATTCCTTTTTCTATTACACATACTTTGGTTCATAAACTTGAATAAATGGTAAAAATGAATGGGCCATGTCCAAAATAGAAAACTTTAACTTGAAAGATGGAACCTATATCCGATATAGGGTTACAGGAAACGGACCTCCGCTATTATTGCTACACACTTTCAGAAATAGGTTGGAATACTCTGATCTTTTGGTTCAAGAATTAATAGACGACTACTCAATTTATACTCTTGATTTGCCAGGCTTTGGAGACTCTCCAATAAACATGGAAGCAAATTATGATCAAGAATACTTCACTATTGCTATTACAGAATTCATTACTAGGTTTGGATTTGTCAGACGTGACTATTGCTGGAGAATCTATCGGTGGAATTTTGCCCATAACAGTTTCTCTTAAAATTCCTAGCAGGATAAAAAAACTACTTAGCTTTAATCCTTACGATTACGATACTAAATTTGCAGAAGGCATCCGCCGTGGAAACTTTTTTGCAAATTTTATCCTTTTTCATGTTGGACTTCCATTAATAGGAAGTTTTTTTTCTATGCTCGAAAATAAATTTATTTTAAAAAATATTCTTTCAGGTGGATTCGTCGATAAATCGAAACTGCCTAGCGATTATCTAAATCTTCTAACTTCAACCATCAAAAAAGAGGCTATACATATCATTTTATAAACGTACTATCAAACTTTCAAACGTGGATCAATTGTAAAAATATTTACGAGGCCGTCACTCATCCTACAGTCTTAGTCTACGGAGAAGCTGACTGGTCAACATCTGAGGAAAGGTTGGACTCGCAAATTAAATTAAATTTAGATTCGTATCACACAATAAAAAAATGTGGGCACTTCTCATTTTGGAGCAGCCCAAAAAAAAGTTGCGGAAATTATTAAGCAATCGTAACAATTCGCCCTCAATGTACTTACTGGCGGAAGAGCGGGATTCGAACTGAGCACTCCATTAACTACCCATTGATTCTATTTATCTTATTCTGAATCACTTTTTTAAGCAAAAAGGTTATTCAGTTGTTAGTAGTTGCAAGGTTGATTGTGGGGAGGAACAAATGAGTTGGTTAAGCACAACTTATTTTAGCCAACAAATGGGTAAAGGGGAAATTGTCTCCAAATCTACCGTTAAACAGATTCGACTTCCACAAACAGATACAATTGCACGTGCGGAATTATTATTCGTTTGTAACTGGTCTACATTATCTAGTCCGTGATATCTCTACTCAGATAAGCATTCACTCTAAAACAATTTTTCTCTCCAGTTAAAATAAAAAATAGTTACGTTAGAGTAACCTCTTGCCCTGTGATAGTGGTTTTTATATTCTTATACCATCGATAATTAACCATGCCTTAGATAGACTTATACTTTTTGAAAAATTGAAGGAGTAAAAAATGAAGATATCCAGAATTGGTTTAACATCAGTTTTTGTAAGTTCTATAATCTTCTGCTCCGGGTACCATTTCTGCCGCTGACCCGAAAATAGAAATGCTCCTAAATTAGAATACTTTGGCTCGTTAACATATCGAAACATCGGGAAGTTAAGAATTTTCACGAAATTTTGTTGCCAATCTCGCAAGTGGAACTTTAACTCTTGCTAACGGTGATATTGGAAAAGTTTCAGCTCCGTGTGCTGATTTTGGAAATGCTCAAAAAGAACTCTGGTTTGATCTCGATGTAAGATGCACTTTTACTATGGATGATGGCTCACATTTATATATATTTTCTACGGGGGAAAAATGATCATGGATGACAAAGCCACGCAACTTATGGATGAAGGTAAGCCATGGAAGCCTAAAAGCGGTATTGATTATTGGATAAATGCTCCGCTAATAAGAACATCAAGCCAAAAATATGATTACATGAATTACATACAACTCATCGGCAAAGGAGTTATAGCAGATTTGTCAGCCGGATATGTGACGTATGATCTCTATAAAGTACTTTATTCAAAATAAAGGTTAAAAATTTAACCCCTTTATAAATTTTTGTTCTTATATGTTCTTATGGCGGAAGAGCGGGATTCTCGCCATCTTTGCCCTTTAAGTACCGTATGTAAGCCATCTTACAATTCCATATGGTACAAAAATATGGTACAAAGTACCTATTATGGTCTCATATCTTTTGCTCATACACAACGTCTATTATGTGCGTCTTAGTATTCCCTAAAGCCCTGCAAGCCCACTATGGCTTACAGTACTGAAACGCTCCCTAAAGACCTCTGATAAAGAAGATTGCCAAAGCTGCAGCGTTGGAACAAGTAAGCCAGTGGAAGCTTGGCTTTGAAGCACTCAAAGGTTCTGCTGAAGCTCAGCAAAAGCTAGCAGGAGAACTTAGCTTAATGGATGATGATTATAAGACACAAGACCATGCTCCTATGTCAGATAAAGATGCTGCTATCGATTACCATGCTAGCGAATTAGAGGAAAAGGATCAAAAAGCATTTTATGATATTGCCCTAGGTCGAGCTACTCCTTTTTTATTACACCTTGATGGGTTTATGAATCACTGGCAGGTCGCACAAAAACAAAAACAATGGCAACAACGGTTTTAAAAGCGTGTTGCAATGATCTTTCCCCTCACTAGAGCAAGTAAAACGAGATCTTGTGATGAAGATGGTACGAGAAGATACCCGTGCACCAAAAACAAAACAGAAAGACTATGGATTTGTACGCCAGTACTGGATCTATCTTCAAGATATCAATGCAGTGGATTTTGAAAAAAGCCAATCCATTTTCAAACTTACATTAAAGACAAACCGAATGGCAATACTCGTAAGGAGTTTTCTGTACCTGAAATCAAAAACTTATAGAAGAATCAAAGGGTGATCCAATTCTTTGCTCTCATACAGCTTGCATTTTACACAGGTGCAAGATTAGAAGAGCTTTGCCAATTAAAAAAGATGATGTAACTACGGAAGACGGTATTCCAAACTTTTCTATACGTGAAGCAAAAACAAGAGCTGAAGTTCGTATTTGTACCAATCCATCCTTGCCTAAAACCACTGATTAAAAAGTTAGTAAAGATTCCAACGATGACTATTTAATTACAGAACAAAATACTGATACTCATGGTAAAAAAGTAATGCTTTAGGAAAACGTTTTCATCGTTTAAAAGGTGAAGCTGGGTTTGGTTCTGATAAGGTATTTCATTCCATACGAAAAACAGTCATTACAATCCCTTAAATAATTGGTGATGTCAAAAGAAGGTACCGTTGATATAGCAGGACATGAAAAAGAAAACGATAACTCCATGGATTTGTATTCTGGGGGAACTAGAGCTAAATTAAGTTAGATGAATTAAAAAGATTCGATTACTGTAATTTAATGTCCTCAAGTAATGTGAGACTTTTTTATTAGAGGAACTTTATGGACAATCAAAACAATAATCAATCAGCTGATGAAGATAGGAGACAATTTAGAAAGTATGTATTTTTTTTTGTTGCGGTATTAATTCTTGTACCCTATATTCATTACATTTGGAGCTTAAGATAAAAAAATCCTTTGAAAAAAGAGGACTTTAAAGATACTACAAAGGAATTGATCAATGTATAGAAAATAGTAATAGCACAGTTGTTTTCGAAATCATCGATCGAAAACAATGCATTAAAAACACAGCTATCAGCTGAACAGTAACAGGCATTTTAGGTTTGCCAAACTCACCAGCTGCCGCTGTTACAGTGCAGGGAGGTGCATATATTCAGACCTGGAAATTAAAAATGATTTCAACACTCAAGTTGTGACTTCTTATTCTGCAGAAGTCAAATTTTTATGATACAAAAGGCATACCAGAAGAAATTAAAAATTCCTGGGATGTATGGATGAGAACCTAATTCAAAACCAATCAGCTTTCTTTGATAATTGAATCTGACATATCGAAAACAAAAATGTAATATTTCATTTTCTGTAACAGAGGCTGAAGAAAAGATAGAAAAAAGAAAACTGTAAAGCCTGGATGCAAAAAAATAGTGAACATGAATATACAAATGTATACATACAATGAAATCAGGAAAAATCTGGATAGAAAATAATTATTTGCCCAATTAATTGAAAAATAAAAGAATGAAAAGAGAGTTTAGGTAGATTTAGAAGATATTGTCGTAGGAATCTTGCGTTTTCTCTATCCTACTGGGGGTTCAATTGTGCTGTTTGTTTTGGTTATTTCTTTGGTTTCTATACGGCTTAAACGGAAGATAAAATAGACTTCTAGTAAACGCCTGCTCTTCCTTTGTATGACTTAACCTTTTTTATAACTTAACAGAAAAGATAGTCTGATAAGGGGTTATGCCAAAAATCCTATATTTAATAATAAAGAACCAACTAACCAAATCCATAAATGGTATCTTTCATTTTCAAACTCTTTACTTCATAACTACATACTCCTCCATATTTCTACTTTCTTCTCTCATTCTAAAAATCTTCTATTCCCTCTAACCATTTGCTAAATCTCCCTCTTTCTCAATGTCTATACCTATATTATATTTGTCTATAGTCAGAAAAATCGATTGGTTACACATTGGTTAACTAATATGTATGTCCCATTTAATATACTATAAAAAATAGTATTGATAAAAATCTACAGAGCTCATTTAATGATTGCAAAAAAAGATTAAGTATGGTTTAGTACATCATGTATTATGTTTTGCATTATCCTTAAATTTTGGTATTCGTTTCTTATGAGCAAGTCTATTAAGGAAAAAATACGATATTGGTATTATTTTTAAATCTTGCTCATGATTTGGATTATGAAGAGTTAAATCGAAATTTAAGAAACCAAAAGTAAAAAAGCTGTATGATCGGTTTGAAACTATCGAATGCAAACATTCGAGCTATGGTGGAAAGAATAACTCACACTTATTTATAGGATATGTCTGCACAAGTTTTAGTTCTAGAAGAAGGAGACAGGATTAAGAACTCCAAAGACCATCTTTTCATAAAGATTCCCTATAAATACACACCGAAAAGAGCAAATGCTGTGTTTAAAAATATTTATAAAGAAAGTTTAAGGATTATCACGGAGAAATAAAAAAACTTAGAAAGGTAAAATACGATTCGGAAATTTCCCTTACTACGGCAACGGATTCATGCAGAAGATACGTATCAAGTGGATCAATTTCGATATTGCTGGACCTTTGCAAAGTTTGTTTATAAAAATATAACCACTAAAGGATAGGCAATACAGATAAAAAATTAAAGAGTGGTCGAATTTGCAACAAGTGTTTGCGCGGAAGTACACAAAACGAAAAGAAAAGCTAAAGCAACAAGCTTCAAAATCCATATGGGAGAAAACGGTCACCACCATTTCTCAATCAAATTCAATGGGAGTCTCAACCTTTGCAATAAAACGCTATAGAAAGGTCACGGAGAATATACTAACAAAATGTTTCAAATGGTATATTTCAGGAGATTATAAGAAAAAAGATACTCAAACAAATAAAAATAATTATGAGCAAAGTTGATAACAAAATAAGAAAAATTATCCGACTGCCCACGCTGACTTTTTTTTTTTTTTTTTGAAGAATATCAAAGCAGAATCATCAAGTCTGCAGATGCGAATAAAAAAGCGCAAAGCTATCTTAACGAATTTTCGAATAGATATCGTTCGCAAAGATCATTTGAGTGCGTAAAATCGAAGGCTATAACAGAATCCACAGAATCTGGATATAGCGAAGACATAAGACTATTTCTGATTTATACTGCGTTCGAAAGAGTGGGGGAAGTATACGCAAAATTTTTTAAATTAGAGTATACAATTCGCCGAAAGACAACAATAATCCCTCAAACATAAACATGACATGAAAGTAAAGTAAAGAGGCGCTTGAGCAAGGTTCGTAAAAATGAACAGTTGCGTGATTATATAAAAAACACAAACTCGATGTAGAAAAAGAAGATTTAAAAAAACAAACTGATGTAGAAAAGAAGATTTAAAAACAAAAACTCAATGTAGAAAAAGACGATTTAAAAAAACAAAATAATAAGAATAAAAAATAATCGGATATATAAGACAAGAATGTGGCAAAAAAATATCAAAACTTTTTTTCTGGAAAGGATGATAATATAAATTATGTGCATGAAGAGAACTACGTAATTTATTTGCACATGGTGAACTTGCTGCTGCAAGCATAGGGAAAATAACAAAGGAAAAGAGAGTATTCGTTTTATTATCAGAAGGTTTACTGCAAAATTTCAGATGATTTATTCTCGCAATGTAAAAGCTTTAAAAGTGAAATAACTCTATCCCTCATGAGGGAAACACTATGAATTTAAAAAGGGTCAAAATATACAAGAAACGAGATACACACACTGTATTTTTTGCTCTCCAGTACCCACTGTAGGAACTTGAATTGAAGAGGCCTCAGGGCATGTGCGCCCAAGTGGAACAGATGATCTTATAAGTTTTGTGAATATTAATGTTGCAGGTACAACAGGTCATGATTTTCCAAACAAATATAATGCCTTAGAAAAAACAATAACATGGTATGGGAAACCAGGTACTCACTCACAACAACCCACGTTCCAAAAATTACTCAATGGGAGCAATTAACATCTCACTTCTTTGCGATGGAATAACGCCGATCCATTCGTCTATTTAGGCGTAGGAACAATTTCTCAAAGTCTGAAGACGGGTTTCCTACCAAAAAGTGACGGACACCTTCATCATGTATTCAGGTTACTCTGACATGTGATGACACTGATCAAATTTTACCGGGTACGGATAACAATGAAAACTCCGGAAACAAATTTTGCGATGGAAAAACATCTTGAAGAATTTATAGTCGACAATTGGGAAGCACTCGATATTGGAAAAGATTACAAGAGGTGTGAAGAAGTTGTCGGATGGAAAAGAAAAAAATTCAGAACGGATACAGGTGAAATAGATATTTTTGCGCTTAGTAAGGATGAAACACATTATCTAGTAATTGAACTCAAGAAAGGAGAGCAAGTGACAAAGTTGTAGGGCAAATTCAGAGATATATGGGATACATTAAGATGAAATTGCTAATAACAAACAGGAAGTTAAAGATTAATTATTGGACTCAAAGAAGATTTAGGATTGAAACGTGCGATAAGTATCAATCCAAATATTGAGTTCAGAAGGTACCAAGTTAGGGGTTTGATCTGATAAAGAATACCATGTAGTTGTGGCTTACATAACCCATCTATTGATTGGTGGATGTGTATCTCTGTCTAGCACCACACTTAGCTAGCATTTAGTTTCTTAAAAGAATCTCTACAATTTATAAACTGCTCATTCAGAGACTGTATCGTCTATACAAATTCGTAAGTCCTAATGACCATATCATCCATACTGAGTGAGCTTCGCTATAAGCTGGGTATCCTGCTAGCTGGTACTAAGAACTATAAATAATTATCATTAAGAATTACCCTCTTAAGCATTACTTAGTACTCTAATATATAGTAACTACTTAGTAAGATGATAAGGATTAGAGATAGTAATATACCGTTATGTCTACCACCCCTAATTCCAAGCTATTTAAGCTCGTTGAAGGGCTTGATTTACCTGATCTTAAGAAGGATTATAGATCTTCCATTACCTCTTACTATGAGGGCTCTGAGCGCCTCTAGGTGGCCTGTTTAAAGGCGTTTTAGACATACTTACAGAAAGAAGCTAAAGGGGGCAGATCCAGTGCTGATACAGCTAAGCTTCGAGATGCTATGAGGCTTATCTTGATGAACCTAGCAGATGCAATGTTTACTCAGAAAATGGATAGTAATTCACGGTTTTAAATCTTCTTATGGCAAAGGTAGTTACTACGATAAACTCTTTCTTGGTTTTAATAGAGTACAAGACTGTTTACGAGTTTTGGAAGAAAACCAACTAGTGATAAACGTAAAGGTTATATCGATGACGAATGGAATAAAGATTTCAAATACTTCCCTACTCCAAAATTACAATACAAATCTGGGATGGCATACTTTGCTCTTGAACAAGAAATTAAACCTCCTTATGTATTCAATAAGTATGATAAAAGAGAATTATTTGCTCTCTGATGAAGTAAAAGATTTGACGATCATTAATGACTTTATGAAAGGTCATACATGGGCATCTAAAGGACCTATTACTCTTAGATACAAAGAGCTCCTATGGAAGGTGGAAGACTTTATACACCTTTTCCAGACACTTCCAATCAAAAAGATCCCTATTCGAATTAATACTTTAATAAATGGCAATCCAATAGTTGAAGTTGATTACAAAGCAAATCATTTAAGGATGGCAATTGCCTCAAGGAAATAATCCTCCAAGGATCCATATTTAGAAATTTTAGATCAGTGACTGAAGCTAAGGAAGAGAATAAGTAAAAGCAATTTGTAAATATCTCTTTGGGTGCAAAATGAAGAGAAAGTGCTTTTAATGCTTGTAAAGAACATAGAATCAATCGAGAACTATTTAATAAACTCAAGATGCAACACAGATAGTCTTGTATTCAAACATACCAGTTTGCAATTTAATCCAGTAAAGTACAGGAGAACTGTATTACAATCCGCAGAAGGACAAATAGCAAGACAGCTTTTACTTAATGGTGTTGAAGCAGGGATACCAGCATTACCGATTCATCATGCTTTTGCTGTGGAAGAGCAACATGTGATTGGTTAGTTGAACAAATGAAATCCATTTTTGGAATCAGAATTTCTGAGGCTGAATTCTAGCACTGACTTTGAGCGTGTAAGATTCAACGCTCATGAAATTGACTTCTGTATCAAAAAGTCTTTTGCAAGCTTCAGCAATGCTATTAATTCAGCATGTTAATAAATGGAGTACGCTATGCTGCAAACATAGAATCATGATTAAAGGCGGTACATGAGCTTCCCAAATTAAGACATGATCATCAAAAATTTGAAAATCTAGATTCTACTCTCAGGAAACATATTTTGATTATGAAATTAAACAAGACTTGATAAAGTCTCTTTTCAAGAAACACAGATAGCAACTCTTAAAAAATTTGACTGTGCATTAAAACAGTATATTACTGAATCTAAAAACTCTTCCTATGAAGAGGAAAACCTTGAATCAGCTGAATGCAAAGGCCAATCGATAACTTTGAGAGGCATTTTTGATGATTAAAACAAATGGAATTTCGATTTATATGTGCTCAGAAATACTTATATTCAGAGAAAACAAGAGACCAAGGTCAAACATGGGAAATTGGTAGAAGAGACTCCATTTAACAGTATTGAGATTACGAAGTATTTTATCCGCCAGGAGAATTTTAAAGAAAAGAAAGCTATTATTTGTTACAGATGGTGTCTCATCCTGCTCACTGGGTAAATTTTCTTCAAATAATGGGCACAGTTCTTATTAAGAAGAAATTTAGCGCAGAAACCCATAACGTGTTGTTTATCTCAACGAGCTCTATTTTAAGAGAGGCAGGAGTAGCCTCGACCAAAAGCTTTCAGGAACATGTAGAAATTATGCGCACGGCTAGCTTTAAATGAAGGAAAAAATGAAAAAGAACTGATCTTCCCTTTAATCCATGATTTCCATCGGCGAGGCGGTGCTACAGATCCACTTGGCACCTAAACCGCTCGTGGTAAAGAAATACAATCGGAGGAAAACGCAAGATGAATAATGATATTGAAAAAGAAAACACCTGTTGTTATGACGCCAAGGGTAACGAGAGACAGAAAAAGATATATGCTCTATGCGATTATTCAAGAGGGCTTGAAAACTTTGCTCCATACACACCAGCCCACCCAATCAAATTTTGGAAGATAATAAAATCACTCAACTAGGATTTTTGCAGAGAGAATCAGAGCGCCAAAGTTTGAAACACTAAAACCCATACTCCTCAAAAGTATTTAGAGGGAAAAAACTTCACTTTTTGAATGCAGCAATGGATATGATGGTTTCTGAAATCAAAGCTTAGGTGTTGAACATATTTGTGAGATGAAACGGTTTGTGAGCTTTCAGGGTAAAAATGACCAAAAACTCAAAGAGGCTTGTTACTTATAAAGTGCGACTTAAACCACTCATCCACCTCTCCTGTGTTTACTTTCCGCTAAGTTGTTCCAAGATAGCAGGATTTTCAAGTGTAGAAATATCTTGCTGAATTTTTTCTCCTTTCGCAAGGGCTCTCAATAATCGCCTCATAATCTTTCCAGAGCGAGTCTTTGGCAAGTTATCACCAAATCTTATCTCTTTAGGCTTAGCTATCGGACCTATTTGCTTAGCCACCCAGTTTTGAAGAATCTTTGCTTTCTCTGCAATTTCTTCAACGATTTTCAGGTCTTTTAGATTTTAGAACTACAAATGCAACGATTGACTCACCAGTTACCTCATCTGGTTTACCAACGACAGCCGCCTCGGCGACGTCTTCGTAAGCAACCAGAGCGGATTCAATTTCCATAGTACCCAATCGATGGCCTGAAATATTCAAGACATCGTCAATTCTCCCCATAATTGTAAAGTAACCATTCTTTTCGTCTCGAATAGATCCATCGCCTGCCAGATACAGCTTGCCTCCCAACTCATTAGGGAAATAAGTTTTTTTAAATCTTTCAGGATCGCCCCATATGGTTCTAATCATTGAAGGCCATGGCTTTCTTATTACGAGCATACCACCTTTTCCATTTGGTAATTCCTGACCGGTTTCGTCTACCACTGCTGCATCTATACCCGGAAATGGTAACGTGCAAGATCCAGGTATCAAGGGCGTAGCCCCTGGCATAGGAGTAATCACATGCCCACCCGTCTCAGTCTGCCAAAAAGTATCTACAATAGGACATCTAGACCCACCGACGTTTTTATAATACCAAATCCATGCCTCAGGATTAATAGGTTCCCCAACAGTACCCAAAAGCCGTAAGCTTTTTAAGTTATAATTTTCCGGGGCGACATTATTATCTAAGCTCGAAGCTTTTATAAGTGCCCTTATTGCAGTTGGGGCAGTATAAAAATACTTACGCTATGCTTTTCAATCATCTGCCAAAACCTACCTGCATCTGGAAACGTTGGAACACCTTCAAATATAACTTGAGTGTTTCCAGTTGCTAAGGGTCCATAAGCAACATACGTATGACCTGTAATCCAACCAATATCTGCAGTACACCAAAAAATGTCATCAGGTTTGATGTCAAATGTATAGAACATTGTCAATACTGAGTGCAGTAGATATCCTCCGGTTGAATGTTGAATTCCTTTTGGTCTTCCAGTGGAGCCAGATGTGTACAGCACAAATAGTGGATGCTCTGCTTCTACATAAACAGGTTCACAGTAGTCTTCCTCAGACTCGACTATTTCTTCGAGAAAGACATCACGTGAAGACATTTCAATCTCTGCACCAGTTCTGCGGTAGACTATAACGTCTTTCACATTTTTAGACGCCTCCCCAGTCAAAGCCTCATCAACAGCCTTTTTTAATGGGATGTTCTTACCTCCTCTTACCTGTTCATCCGCGGTAATAATTAATTTGGCGCCAACGTCTATAATCCGTTCTTCCAAACTTTTAGATGAGAAACCTCCAAACACCACGGAGTGAGTAATGCCTAGCCTAGCGCAAGCCTGCATTGATACCACTCCTTCTATTGACATTGGCATATAGATTATTGCTCTGTCTCCCTTTTTGTAGCCCTTTTTAATCAAAGCATTTGCGAATTTGCATACTTTTACCAAAAGAGTGTCATAAGAGACATTCTCTATTTTTCCATCATCACTCTCGAAAATTAAAGCAACATTGTCGCCATTACCTGACCGTACGTGCCGATCTATACAGTTGTATGACGCGTTCAACATTCCGTCTTCAAACCACTTGTAAAAAGGGGGATTTTGATCATTAAGAATTGACGTGAATGGACTATGCCATATTAAAAACTCACGAGCTAATTGAGCCCAAAATTGTTCGTAACTCTCATTTGACAATTGACACATTGCCAAATATTCCGACATGTCCGAAAGTTTGGCGTTTTTTGCAAACTCAGAATTAGGAAAAAAAACCCTATTCTCGATTAACCTTGACTCAATTTCTGACATAAATTCTCCTCAGCGAGTCTTTTAGACTATTAATGTACTAAAATGATAACAAAAATTATCGGTGATTAAATATGATAAAAGCACAAGATATTGTTGAAAGTATCTCTGACGCTTTCCAGTTTATTAGTTATTACCACCCCAAGGACTTCATCGACGCCGTTTTTACCGCCTACAAAAAAGAACAATCTCCGCCTGCAAAAGATGCTCTTGCGCAAATCCTTACTAATAGCAAATTATGCGCTATGGGAAAGCGCCCAATTTGTCAGGACACCGGAATAGCAACAATCTTTGTAAAAATTGGTCACGAATGTAAATTTGATTTCAACAATAATTCGATGACTGACTTGCTAAACGAAGGAGTTCAGGTTAGCCTATACTGACAAGAATAACCCACTTCGAGCCTCTGTTTTAGCGGATCCAGCCTCTCACAGAAAAAATACAAAAGACAACACACCCGCTGTAATTCATTTCGAATTTTGTTCAGGGGCAGACCTAGATATTATTTGCGCAGCTAAAGGAGGAGGATCAGAGGCTAAATCGAAACTATTTATGCTTAATCCAAGTGACTCTGTTGCTGATACTATTATAAATGCTATACCCACAATGGGTGCAGGATGGTGTCCTCCAGGGATTTTAGGAATTGGAATTGGCGGTACACCTGAAAAGGCTCTTCTTCTTGCAAAAAAATCATTAATGGATAGTATTAATATTCAACAGCTGATCAAAATCGGGCCGCAAAATAAAATTGAAGAACTCCGTCTTGAAATTTACCAACGAGCTAACGAGCTAGGGATTGGCGCTCAAGGGCTAGGAGGATTAACGACAGTTCTCGATGTAAAGATTTTACAGTATCCAACGCATGCTGCGAATCTGCCAGTCGGCCTCATTCCAAATTGTGCAGCTACCCGACATATTCACTTCAAATTAGATGGAAGCGGTCCAGCCAAATTAACACCTCCGGTATTGGCTGATTATCCTGACGTAAACTGGCAACCAGATGAGAAGTCGGCTATCAAAGTTAATTTGGATAATCTGACTAAAAATGATTTGACGAAATGGAAAATGGGCGAAAGGCTTTTGCTCACCGGCCATTTGCTAACTGGTAGAGATGCAGCTCACAAGCGACTTTGTGACATGATAAAAAAGAAAGAGAAGCTACCTGTAAATCTTCAAAATCGGGTAATTTATTATGTTGGGCCAGTTGATGCAGTTCACTCAGAGGTTGTAGGTCCTGCTGGCCCCACAACAGCAACACGAATGGACAAATTTACTTCGATGATTTTAAAAGAAACTGGACTATTAGCCATGATTGGTAAAGCCGAACGTGGTCAGGATGCAATTTTGGCCATAAAAGAGAATAGGTCTGCATATTTAATGGGCGTCGGTGGCGCTGCTTATTTAGTTAGCAAAGCAATAAAAAAATCTAAGGTTGTTGCCTTTGAAGATTTAGGAATGGAAGCTATCTATGAATTCTTTGTTGAGGACATGCCTGTTACCGTCGCAGTCGACTCACAAGGAAACTCAATCCACAACTGCGGACCGAGGGAATGGAAAGTGAAAATAGCGGAACTGTCTTAAGCGGAATAGTTGTCTAAGAAATAGTCTAACCCAGATTTTGCAACCTCTTCATCTTGATCCGGCTTTAAGTTTGAGACCCCAACAGCGCCTACACACGTATTTGCAAAAATAATAGGAACACCTCCTGTCATAAGTCCAGCAACATCAGGTGCACTCAATAATGCTTGCCTACCGTTATTTATCTGCTCCTCATAAATACGTGAATCTCTCCTGCCTAAAGCAGCAGTTCGGGCTTTATTTATTGCAATGTTGGCAGATACAGGAGGAACGTCCTGGGCCCTCTCCATAGCGATAACATGGCCGCCATCATCGCAAACCGCAACAGCAACTAACGGGTAATTTTTTTTATTAATAGAACTCGTAACAGGCTGAAATTATATATTTAGCGTCTTCCAATGATAAATAAGGTTTTTTGTTCAAAGTAGCACCTTTTATATTTACAAATTTTAAGTGTAATATAATTCAACTAAGTTAGATGAAAGTGATTCTCACTTCAATTATACAATCATATTAAATTAAAAGAGGTTGTTCAATGAGATTCAAAACACTCATTTGTTTTCTCGTATTTTTAGGTTCAAATACCAGTATTTTCGCAAGGGATGTAGTTAACATTTATACATCCCGACACTATACAACCGACAAAGAGATCTATAAAAGATTTACAGAGCAAACCGGTGTCATAGTTAGAGAAATATCTGCGAAAGATCAGATTTTATTAGAGCGGTTAAAAAACGAAGGCGATAATAGTCCTGCTGACGTGTTAATTCTATCTGATGCAGCTAGATTATGGAGAGCTACTCAAGCTGGACTATTCCAAAAGTATAAAAACGAGTTGATAGAACAGAGAGTCCCAAAATCACTCCGATCAAAAGATAACTGGATTGGTTTAACGATTCGGGCTAGAATCATCGTCTACGATAAACGTAAATTCAACAAAAATGATTTTTCAACATATAGCGATTTAGGAAGACCTTTATTTAAAAACGAATTTTGTAGTAGATCAATAACCCACCCCTACATGCTGTCTCTACTCTCAAGCCTAATTCTCAATCTAGGCGAAATCGAGGCAAAAACTTTATCTAAAAATTTAGTCTTAAACCAGGCCAGAAAACCGCAAGGTGGAGATACTGATCAAATTCGGGCAGTTGGATCCGGTGAGTGCGGTGTGGCCCTGACAAATAGTTATTATCTTATTAGACTAATGCGGTCAACCAAACCTAGAGATATCGAAACCATGAAAAATATTGGTTTTTTGTTTCCAAATCAAAAGGGTTCTGGAACGCATATCAATGTAACCGGAGCTGGTATTTTAAAAAATGCTCCTAACCCAAAAAATGCTAAATTATTTTTAACGTTTTTGACTGAAGCTGACACTCAAAAAATGTTTGCTTATGGTAATAATGAGTGGCCTGCAGTCAAAGGACTAAAAACAGAAAACAAAATTTTAGACAATCTTAGCGACTTTAAAAAAGATGAACTAAATATTGAAGCAATAGGCTCCAAACAATTTACAGCACAAAAAATTGCTGATCAAGTTGGTTGGCAATAGACAATCACAAATCCCAGTCTTAATTTTGTTCTAAAAACTTTTCTAGTATTCTAAGTTGGTGCAAGTGAATTAAAGTAGGTGCATGACCAACCCCTTCAAATTCTACCAACCTAGGTCTGGGACCACGTTTTCTCATATCTTCGGCAAGTTTCTTACCAAAGATCTGACTATTCATTCCTCTCATCAATAATGTAGGGATTGAGATATTATCGTAAAAACTATATAAGTTTAATTCGGGAATGGACCCTACTCCAAATTTAGTAAAATTATATAATAATTCTGGGAGATCATATGGATTTAAGATGGCTGGATCGTAGTGAGGTTTAAAACATTTTCTTTTATAATCGTAGCGTGTATAAAACGAAGCTAATAATTTCCATTCTGAATAAGAATGTGGCCCCAAAGATCCTTCCATTGCTAATCTAATTTCTTTTTCTGCGTCCTCAATAGTGAGGTATGTGTTAGAACTAATATTTATTTCCTCGTTAAGTTTTACAAGGTCACCAAAATTGACTACTGCTCCAACATCATTAAGAACTATTGCCTTAAGTATTTCAGGATCCCATGAACTCAAAATTTGCTTCGATATATCCATGGAATTCAGAGCTGTTACATATTTTTCAGGGTTGGACGCTAAAATCATTCCTAGCACCCCCCCTAGAGACGTCCCAATTATTCTTACATCTTTCAAATTTAATTCCGCGAATAAAAAGAGAATGTCCTGAATATAAAAAGGTAGATGATATAAAAACTTGTTTTCTAACCATGAGGACTGACCCCTTCCAACAAGATCTGGACAAATAACCCTATAACTTTTTGAGAAAAAACTAGCTAAAACAGAAAAATCCAGGCTACATTGTGTAAACCCATGTAGACATAAAATAGTTCTAGGGTTTTTAGCAAAACCCCACTCGTTAACATACAAATTGTGAACTTCACCGCCGGAGCTTATCTTTATTTGGTATGCACGACTTGATCCATAACTTCCTTTCATAATATTTTTGGAAACAGTCTTTGCATATTTTGTAAAACATCAATCGATATATCCTCCTTATTCTGATTTCGTAATTCCGACACAAAATCAAAAATCCTAACTATATTTTTTGGAGAATTTTCTGCCCCTTTTACTAACCAGGATGGATTCATATCGGGAGAATCTGTCTCAATAACAAAGGATTGTTCCGGAACAAATTTGAGTAAGCTACGAATATTTCTCGAGCGTTCAAAGGTTATAGTTCCACCAAATCCCAGCAATAATCCGCAATTCAAATAATTCTTCGCTTGTTGCTTACTTCCATTGAAAGCATGTGCAACTCCGCCCACCAAATTGAATGACCGAAAATATTTCAAAACAACATCCTGGGCCTTTCTAATATGTAAAATAACAGGTAGCCTATATTTTTCAGCTAAGCTTAGTTGTGCATGAAAAAATGATTCCATTTTTTCCTTGTCAAAATCATCAATGTGAAAGTCTAAGCCAATCTCGCCAATCCCAATAAACTTATTGTCTGAAAGACATCTTAATATAGTTTCCTCTAATGTCTTCAAAGCATCTGCAGAGGTTTTAGTAACAAAACATGGATGAATACCCAATGTGTAATATACGCCCTCATATCTATCTGCTAACTCGATTACCTTTAAAAAGTTTTCAGGATGAACTGAGGGGACCAATATACGATTCACCCCACAAGCTCTTGCCTCCTCTACCGCTAACTCGGTATTCGAAAGGAAATCTAAATGGCAATGTGTGTCAAAATAGTTTTCCATCTAACGCTTAGTTCAGAACCTTACGATTGTTACATAGTGCTGCTAATTCAAGGTCATGAGTGGCAACGATCAATGATGAACCATGATCTTTAACTAACGATAAAATCAATCGAAAAACATTATGGGCATTATTCCTATCAAGATTTCCAGTTGGCTCATCTGCAAGGATAAGACTCGGCATCGAGATCATTGCTCTAGCAATTGCCACTCGTTGTCTCTCCCCTCCAGAAAGTGTCGCTGGCTGATCTTTGATTTTGTGTTCTAATCCAACTTTTTCTAAAATTTGGCAAGCCTTTTCTTCGCTATGGTATGGGTTATTCTTTTAATTCTAAGTGGCATCATCACATTTTCTAACACATTAAACTCGGGCAATAAGTGGTGAAACTGATAAATTACCCCAACATTTTCTTTTCGAAATTTGGCTCTCTCGCCATCAGACATTTCGCTAACTAAGAGTTTTTTTACTCGAATCTCACCGGAGGTAGGTCTTTCTAAACCTGCAATTAAATGAATTAAAGTACTCTTTCCTGTACCAGAAGAACCCAAAATGGCTAAGGTTTCACCTGACTTAACAGAAAAAGAACACTCATTTAGTGCAAATATCAAATGTTTCCCTACTTGCACCTTCTTTTCAACTTTTTCAACAAAAACCATTATGTCACCCGTTTCATTGACGTCAGATTCTCGTCGAACAGGAGAATCAATCATATCTCAGAGCCTCTGCAGGTTCCATATTCATAGCCTTATAGCAAGGATATAGAGCAGCGCCTAACGTCATAAAAAATGCAGTCAATGTTACAGCGAGAATATCTTCCATCAATAACTTAGATGGAATAGTGTCAATCAAATATATTCCCTTCGGCAATACCTCCAAACCGAACATTATTTCTAAAAAATTTACGATTAACCCAATATTAGAAGCACCTATCGTTCCTAAAATAACCCCAGTTCCTACTCCAATTGTACCTAAACCAACAGCTAATACAAAAAAAATCGAGACTATAGAATTCCTAGAAGCACCCATAGTTCTCAATATTGCAACAGTATATTTTTTTCGTTGACAGTCATAACCAACATCGAAATCAAATTAAAAGCGGCAACTCCAATTATTAAAAAAAGAATAAGAGTCATCATTTTTTTTCCACCTGAACTGCTGCGAACCAATTTTTATTTTCCTGAGTCCAATTCCTTACGAGTAATTTCTCCCCAGACTCTTCAACAATTCTTTTACTTACTGCTGGAGCATTGAACATATCGCTTAATCTCACTCGAACTCCATTTAGTGATGATAGTCGAAAAAAATTTGTTACGTCATCATAATTAGCTAACAATAAGTTTCTATCATATTGATAATGGCCTGATTCAAAAACTCCAACAATATTGAACTTTTTCATCCTAGGTAGAACTCCGACTATGGATTGTGGGATTTCTGTGCTCATAATAATGACGTCATCTCCGACATTTAAATTAAATTCTTTCGCAAAATCTATACCTACTATGATAGGAAATCTTTCACTGCTGAGTCTCATGAAATCCCCTAATACAATCTGCTTCGGTATGTCACTTACATTTTTTTCCGTTTCTGGCACAACTCCCCGTACCGAAACTCCCTCCATTCTCTCTCCTACTATAGCAACAGCAGTAGCCGACGAAAACATGGAAGTTCCCTTTATGCTCTTCTTCTGTTTCAATCCCTCCATGATGTCCTCTGATAAACCTCTATTCACAGATTGAGAAAAGACTTCAATATGCGATAAGACACTAAGCATTTTGTCTCTCACTTCCTTTTGAAAACCATTCATCACAGACAAAACTATTATTAGAGTAGCGACTCCTAGTGCTATGCCCAAAGTGGACAAAATTGATATAAAACTGAGAAACTTATTTTTTTTGCTTGCTCTAATAAAACGCAAGCCTATAATTACCTCATACATACTAAACCTAAAAAATAAATGAAAAAAAAAACAGTATTAATTTATACAGCAAGTAACAAGGATTTGAAAATTGGAAAGATTCTTAAATTTTACCAATTATTTTTACGATTAATTTTATATTTATTGAAATTTTATTTATATTCGAGAAAAATGAAGAAAAACGTTATAAATACCCTCAATATAGAAAACAAAGAACTTTGGTGCCTTGAAAGAACTTTGCGTCATGACCGTCACTTTGGTGATGAAGATAATATTCCATGGGCAATTTTTACATCTCTTGCATTAGAGCAAAATATTACCCTTTCAGACTCATGGGGTATTTTTTGGCCATGTAAAATTGGGGTCAATGTAAATGGGAGTACCTTATTAACTAGCCGGGCCCAATTCTTAAATGACGCACAAAGATCCTCACTTTTTAAAATACTTGAACGTAACAACGCTGAGCCTATATTCATTAATGGAGTGGATTTTTTTCTAATAAGATTTCGAAACCAAAATTTTGAATTCAATACATTTCTTCCAACGGTTGGTCAGATTTATCTCAAACCCCTATTATCTAATGACAAAAGAGGAAGTCGATGGCTTGAGATTCTGACGGAGATTGAGATGGAGTGGCACAAAGAAAGGCTCAGTGAATCGATAAACAGTCTTTGGGCCTGGTCGATAAATCCTGCCAAATTTAACATGCCTGCTAAAAAAATTCCCAATACTAATGTGTATAATTTTGAAGTCAACTCTGCTACAGGATCTCGCCGTTTATGGTGTTAAAAAATTCGCCGATCACTTTCTTCAAACTTCTTACGATATCATTTCATTACCAGAATATTCCGCTCTAACTAGAAATTTACACGTAAGCCATATTAGAAGTGCAAGGGTTCTTTTTTTAAAAAAATTCAACAATGCTCATATGCTCCCGAATACTGATATTTATATTTTTAGAAAAAAAGACGCAATCCATTACTCTCAACCCTTTGAGGATATAGAAACTCATCGACAAAACGAAGGTTCGGATCATAATACTAGCAAAATACCAGAATCAATTTTTCATCCATTTGAATGAATATCGCCTGTGTATTTCTAAATTTTTCGAAGATTTCAAAATAATAATCAACGACTCACCAAATAGCCCAACAAACATCTATAAGCATGTGCACCTTTTTGGAGTAAATCAGGCCTTTAAATCTCTTAACTACAGCGGAATTGGAAATAAAGTTATATTTTGCAACAGGATTGTTGACTTTTATAATACTTAAGTATAGTGTATACAATACTAAAGTATATTTAAAATAATTAAAAAATTGTCGATGTATATTAAATTAAATGTTGATAAAAATTATCTTTGGTAGGTAGGAGCCTGAATTCAATGTGGTACTCGTCGAAAAATCGAAACGAAAAAGCTGCAAGATCATCAAAAGTTGAAAATACTGTCTCATATCCAGTTAATCTTGGGGAGCACATAAACGGAATGCATGCTAGAAACATCAACCAAAATAAGAAAAGAAGGTTGCTAAATAATAGAGCTATCACTTATTGCCTTCTATTTGTTTTACTCGTTGTAACCGCCGGTGTAACTGCTCGTCAACTCCTTGTCAAAAGCGGGAGTGAAAAAAATGAAGCATTCAGAATGAAAAAATTGATTGATGCAAATAACTTGAGTAATAGTAATGGCAACAATACACACACAGTTATTGCACAGAACACGCAGGAGAACGAAAATTTAGCTCGATACTCTATCAGTTTAGTTCTTCTTCACGTAGAGGAATGGAAAAACTACTGGTCATCAAAAAATATCCGAGGATTCATGAGCTTTTACCACAAAAACTTTCCAGATAAAAAAAATTTCGAAGATAATAAACGTAGAATATTTAGCAAAGAACAATTTATAGAAATTGATATAAGTAATGTGGAGTCAGAAGCAAAGTTGGACAGTATCATCGTCAGGTTTACACAAAGATACAGCTCCAAAAGTTTTTCAGATACCGCAAGAAAAGAACTAGTTTGGACGACTACGGAAGACAGTTGGAAAATTATCTCAGAAACGATTATTAGGTGACCGTTATTTTCTTTTTAATGCTGGGAAAAGCAAAACTTCTCGAATTGAGTGGCTATTAGTAATGAACATGGTCAAACGATCGATTCCAATACCACAACCGGCAGCAGGCGGCATTCCAAATTCTAGAGCTTTAATATAATCTTCATCAAAATACATCGCCTCATCATCTCCTGAATCCTTTTGCCTTGCTTGGGCGAGCATTCTTATTGCCTGCTCCTGCGGATCGTTTAGCTCTGAAAACCCATTCGCAATTTCTTTCCCTCCGATATATAGCTCAAACCTTTCAGCTCTAGACGGATTTTTCTCAGACTTACGAGCCAATGGAGATATATCAATTGGATGATCCATAATAAAAGTTGGCTGTATAATCTTTTCTTCTACTAAACCTTCAAATAAATGAACGGTAAGTACCTCTTTACTTATAGTTTCCGTGTTTATATTTTCCGTCAGTCCATAACTTTTTAAAATGGCAATAATTTCGTCTTTCGACTCAAGACTGCAATCACCCAGACTGGGAATATATTTATGAATTGCCTCTTCAAAACTCAGCCTTTCAAACGGAACATTTATGTCAATCTTATGATCGTCCCAGACTAACTCTTTTCTCCCGACAACATATGTAAACACATCATTTAACAGATCCTCTGTGAAATTCATACACCATTCATAATTCTGGTATGCAGCATAAAATTCTAACATTGTAAACTCAGGATTGTGACGAACGCTTATACCCTCATTCCTAAAACTTCTATTTAACTCATATACCTTTTCAAAACCTCCAACAAGCAACCTTTTCAAATACAATTCCGGAGCTACTCTCAAATACATTTCTTGGTCTAATGCATTATGTTTAGTTATAAATGGCTTTGCGTTGGCACCACCCGGAATCGGGTGAAGCATGGGCGTTTCTACTTCAAGAAACCCATCTTTATTCATAAATTCTCGAACTCTATTTATAATGGATGAGCGTTGAAAAAAAATTCTTTTTGTCTCATCATTTACAGATAGGTCTATATGTCTATTTCTATATCGAAGATCTGGATCCTGCAAACCTCGGAACTTCTCGGGAAAAGGTTGTAGGGCTTTTGCAAGTATTTCAATCTCATCGCAATTTAAGGTTAATTCACCACGCATTGTTTTAAAAAGAGATCCAGAGCAAAAAACTAGGTCTCCTAAATCAATAAGTTTTTGAAGACATATACTTCTCTTTGACCCAGTACATCTCTATTCAAATAGAGCTGAATTTTCTCTGTAGAATCCTTTAGGACACAAAATGTTGTTTTTCCCTGGTTCCTTTTTAAAATCACTCTTCCAGCTAGAGAAACGCATATACCCTTTTCTTTTCAAGATCATCTCGATCTATGGAATCGTATTCATCAATAATTGTTTTTGCTCTTGCAGAAGGTTTGTATTTGTTTGGATACGGTTCGCCATAGCTTTCTTTTATCTTTTTTAATTTTTCTTTGCGCTCTGCTACAATTCTATTATCTTCTTCAGACTGATTTTCCATACTAACCATGCCATCATTTTTACTTTTCATTCAAAGTCCTCTTTTTAAACTTTCCTCAATAAAAATATCCAGATCTCCATCAAGAACTTTTTGAGTATTTCCTGTCTCCACATTAGTTCGCAAATCCTTAATTCTAGACTGATCTAATACGTAGCTGCGGATCTGATGACCCCAACCAACATCTGTTTTGTTACTCTCCTGAGCCTCCTTCTCAGCATTACGTTTTCTCATCTCTTCTTCATACAATCTTGACTTCAACATTTTCCATGCTTCTTCTCGATTCCTATGTTGTGACCTATCATTTTGACACTGAACTACTATCCCACTTGGCGAATGTGTTAACCTCACGGCAGAGTCTGTTTTATTTACGTGCTGACCACCAGCTCCAGAGGCACGATATGTATCGACTCGAACATCAGAAGGATCGATCTCAACATCAATAGATTTATTCACTTCAGGATAAATGTATAATGAAGCAAATGAAGTATGTCTTCCACCCGTCGAATCAAACGGAGATTTCCTTACTAATCGGTGAACTCCGCATTCCGTCCTAAAATAACCATAAGCATAATCTCCTCTAACTTTTAAGGTGCATGATTTTATTCCGACCACTTCTCCCGGCGACTCTTCTAACAATTCAACAGAAAAACCTTTTCTTTCAGCATATCTAATATATTGCCTTCTAAGCATCATAGCCCAATCACATGCCTCAGTACCACCAGCTCCAGCTTGGAAATCTATAAAGCAATTCAACGGATCGGATTCATTAGAAAACATTTTTCTGAACTCAATTTTAGATATCTTTTCTTCTATCTGTTCCAGATCTAAAGCAATTTCCCCATAACAACATCGTCGTTTTCAGATGATGCTAACTCGATCAGTTCCTGAATATTATCTAGATCTGTTTCAATTGAGCTTAAGTTCGACACAACCTTTTCAAGACTTCTCCTCTCATGATTTAAGTCTTTTGCTTTTATCTGATCCGCCCAAATATTGGGATCCTCGAACTCACTTTCAATTTCTTTTAATCGTATTTTTTTCTTATCGAAGTCAAAGATACCTCCGTAAACCTTTGCTACGAGACATCAAATCATTCAACATCACTTTAATATTTTTAACTGTTTCTTTGTCCATTAGTCTTTTAACCTTTCATGCAAATTAAACTTAAACCCATTTTCGGTTTCAATCCAATATTCTCTAAATAAGGAGGATTTTTTTTGTATTACTGCAACGCTTGGCCTAAAAGGATCAACTCGCATATATGCAATAAGCTTTTTGTTCATGTCTTGAGAGAGTTCACCCTTTGTAGTTACATAAACACCAGAGAACAGATCTCTTATCATTTTATCTTGAATTAACCATTCCTCCAAATCGAGCCACCAAATTTTTGGCACGATGAGAATTTGACTTTTGCCCATTACAACAAACTTCTTTAATTTTGCTAAATCTGAATTTGCCAAAGCGAGACAACCATCTGAGGACCTTGGCGACCGCACATGAACATTTGAAGGCACTCCATGAATCCAAATTCCATAACCAGTCCGACCAACCAATTTATCATCCGCATTTGGATAGTCTAATGTTAGAGCAGTATTCCCTAAAAAACCATCAGCTCTGGGTTTGTCGAGTTCTTTCAGAATCTGGTACACACCAATCGGCGTTTTCTTGTCCCCCTCTTTTTGCTTTCTATCCCCAAATAATCCGATGGATGAATAAAAACTTTTTAATAATTTAGGAATTCCATTATCATTTTCAAAAACAAAGAGTCTCGAACTCTCAGTTTCCATTAGCAAAATATATTCAGAAAAATTCTCGCTTGCGCTTAACGCTAAAATATTTCCCGGTATTTTTGATTCAGGAATAGCCAGAGTTCTAGCCTTTGCTTCTTTCACAAATTTCCGATCTTTTTTATCTATCTCAAAACCAACTCCAGCCTGGATAAAAAGAGACTGAGCTTTTAACCAATGGGCGAGTTTTGACTTAGGTTCAACCACGGAAACACTGTTGGCAAGTGTTTCAGCTTCATTCACATTTTTAAGATTACCTACAAGCAAGGACTTGAAGCTTTATTTAGGGCAGAATCCACCTCTACAGCTTTGGCAGTTAAATTCCACAAAGTCATGCCAAAAGTTATTAAATATAGTAAATAAACTCTTATCATCATTTTCTAATTTAATTAAGATAATAAGTTGTATAATAACAAATGATTGAAAAGTTCCTACGAAATCGTCTTCTTAAAGAACGTTGCAAATGCCACCTGCAGAAAGGGAATTAGCTGAAAAAAATTTCAATAGATTTAAAACAAATCCTAGAATCACAAAAAGGTCCCCTAGGTTTTTACTGGCCTGTTAGAGGAGAATTTGATCCGCGTCACGTTGTTAAAGATTGGTTATCGCTCAATACTACTAATACAGGCGTGTTTGCCTGTAATTGTTAAAAAAAACAAACCAATGATTTTTAGGGAGTGGTTTCCCTGGACAACCAATGATCAAAGGGTACTTTCAATATTGATGTTCCTCACCCAAAAAATCGTATACTAATTCCCAATATTTTACTTGTTCCGACGTTAGGGTTTAATCAAAAGAATTTTAGACTTGGCTATGGGGAGGATATTATGATAGAACTCTAGCTCAATTTAAAGCATTTACTATAGGCTTATGTTTTGAACATGGGAAGATCCTCTGAAATCGTGGAAGAAAAGCACGACATACCATTAGACCTGATAATAGTTGGTTAAATTCTACCCTTCAAAAACTATCTTCCAATTTTGTTCTTCTTTTCTTAGACGCATTTTTTTGCGAGTGAATAATCTTGTAGACCCAGATTGATATCTTTGATTAAAAGACACCTCTGCTATACCATCAGAAAGGATCTCGACTTTAATTTTTGTAATTGAAAGCTTTATCTTACCTCTTCTTTTTACCCGAGGTTCCCTATATTTACTCCAATCATCAAACGATTTAGCTCTCTTGTTTTTAAAATTTTTACTATAAAAATTTATATAAGTTTCAAATTCCTTCTTTGACCATGCTTCAGCCCATTCAAAAACCAATTTTTTAATTAAATCTTCGCTATCTTCCAAAATTGCAAGAGGGATATCGGTCCCAATTTCATTCAACGCATCATTGTTTTTTCCTTTATCAACCCGATCGACTTTTACAATCTCATATTTCCTCGTCAAGTCAATATTTTCTGACTGTAAAACAAGCGAAGTATTCGGGGGCTGTTTATCAAGTGCTTTCCTGTATTCAACAGAGGCCTGCCTTGCTAAAATTTCTCGCAAATTTATAAATGCTTTACCAACTTTAGGATGTTTTTGGAACGCAACTTCAAGCACCTGTCTTGCTTCATTTAACCGACCCAATCCAGCCAATATCACGGCTACATCATTTGCAACCTCTAGGTTCGTAGGATATTCATCAATTAATGCTGCATAGGACTCCAATGCCTTTGCAGATTCCTTCGTTAACAGCCAAAGAGGCTTCCTTTTTGCCCTTTCTATTTCTTTAACAGGTAATTCCTGCGCAATTGCTAATTTTAGCAAACACAATCAATAAGCAAATGTAAAAGCAATTCTTCATCCTTTATTCTCTCGCGTGATTGATTGTATATTTTGGAATTTCAATTTCTAAATCCTCCTTCCCGATGATAACTTGACACGACAACCTAGATTCTGCTTCCAGGCCCCAGGCCCTATCCAACAAATCCTCCTCATCTTCCTCAGGAGCATCTACGCTGTTGAAACCAGATCGCAAAACTACATGGCAAGTAGTACAAGCCCTAGACATCTCACACGCATGTTCAATATTTATTTCATTTTTTAGCAAGACCTCACAAAGATTATCTCCCTCATTGACATCTAATACAACTTCGTGGGGGCAAATCAATTCATGCTTTCTCACCAGTAATTTTGGCATTATCCTATCCTAAAATCCTTAACTTCATGATAAGTCATCTACACTCTGCCCTTTTAATACAGAACCAATAGCCTCATTCATCCTTTTCTGTGCAAAAGGCTCAACACACTTATCCAATTCTGTAGCCACTTTTTCAATTTCTTTTTTAGTCTTTCCCTCATCTTCTAAAGCTTTTTTAGCTTCATTCATAGCTTTGACGATAACCTCAAGCTCACTAGTTGCTAACAACCCAGAATCAGCTGACAATGCAGCAGTCAATGCCTCTAAGTTTCTCGCCAGTTCTAATTTTTTCTCCTCGCAACCCCTTGCTTGTACATCAGCTTCAGAGTGATCGAGACTTTCGCTAATTATTCTTTCAACATCTTCTTCGGTTAATCCAAAACTCGGGTTTATCTCAACGGAATATCGTTTTCTATTAGATGTTTCTTGGGCCCCAACTGATAAAAGTCCATCTGCATCAAGCCTGAAAGAGACGACTATCCTAGGTTTTCCAGCCACCATCGGGGGAATATTAGAAATTTCAAACTTGGCTAAACTTCTGCAGTCCCTAACTAACTCTCGCTCCCCCTGAACAACGTGAATTGACATACCTGCTTGACCATCTTTAAAAGTTGTGAATTCTTTCATTTTCTCTACCGGAATGGGAGTATTTCTCGGAATAATCCTTTCCACCAACCCTCCCATAGTTTCAATTCCTAAACTGAGTGGAGTAACATCGAGCAACAACCAATTTTCTCTACTAGTTCGATTCCCAATCAAAGAATCCGCTTGTAAACTCGCTCCAATGCACACCACATGGTCAGGGTTTAAATCAACCATTGGATTTTTGCCATAATGATTTACGATAGATTCTCTAACTTTCGTCAGCCTAGTGGAACCCCCAACTAAAACTATCTCTTTTAATTCCGAGTGATCTAGTCCTGCATCTAAAAGTGCCTGATCACAAATTTTAAGTGTTTTGCGCACAAGTTTGCTAATCAAATTTTCCAACTCCGCGATACTTAATCTCAATTCAAATATTTCATTATTGAGTGTAAGCGTGGCTACAGCATCGTTTTTTTTATCATTTAAAGAACTTAACTTTTCTTTCAGCTCTCGAGCCGCAGACAAAAAATTGTTCTTTGAAATTACATTTAGCTCATCAAAACTAGTAGGCAAATTCTTAGCTAAATGATTTGCTATAAGTTCGTCAAAGTCATCCCCTCCCAAATTGGTATCACCACCGGTAGCAACTACTGAGAATATTCCTTTTTCTAAATGTAAAATCGAAACATCAAATGTTCCTCCGCCCAGATCATACACCATGAACAAACCTTGGTCTTTTGTCTCGAGGCCGTAAGCAAGTGCCGCGGCAGTCGGTTCATTAATTAAGCGCAACACCTTTAGACCAGCCATTGATGCGGCGGCATCTTTTGTTGCCTGCCTCTGAGTATCGTCGAAATATGCAGGTACAGTAATTACAGCTCCTTCAATCTGCTTTTGCAAATTTTTTTCAGCAAGTAATTTCATGTGTTTGAGTATTTCTCCAGAAATCTCTACCGGAGTCTTTAATCCCAATGGGGTCTTAACACAGAGAATTTCCTTACCAGATAACTCCTTTACTTCGAACTCATCTAATCTACCACTATTTTCCATGTCAGCTATTGACTTACCAATCAGTCGCTTAACAGATCTGACAGTAAAGGCCTCTTTTTCCATCCTCTTTAAGTTTATGATTTCCCACTCTAGGAATATCCCCAGGTTGATATGTTACCGCAGACTTAACAAGTGCGTTACCATCATCATCCAAACAAATTTTTACTGCAGCACCTTGCCCATCTACGTATCCAACAAGAGAGTTGGTGGTTCCTAAATCTATTCCAATAACTGCTTTAAGTTCCTTAGTACCAGCTTGTTCACGGCTATCCGGCTCAGAAATCTGAAGTAACGCCATTACACTTCTGACCTTTTTACCTCTCCCAACTCAAACTGGGCCTTGGTCAAAAATGCAAGGTTAGCAAGTTCCTCTTTTAACGAGTTTGTAGAAGCACTGTCTTTTAAATCCAATCCTTTGAAACTTTCATCAATTTTCACTAGCATTTGATTTATATTTTTCTCGAGTTCCTGACTAAATCTTTCAATAAGAGAAGACTTATTCATAGAATTATTTTTCTTAATTTCGTCCAATTCACTTCGAATTTCAAACTGCTTTTCCAACAGATCTATACTTGTGAGTTTGATTTTTTCCATATCAAACTGCAACCCCAAGATGCTACACAAATGTTCACCGCGTGTTATGGGATCTCTAAGAACATCGAAGGCCTTATTCACCAACGTTGCAAATTCGAGGCAACTTTTTCTCAACGGCTGTTGAATTAACAAACAAATCGGGATGCATTTTTTGAAGTAACATTTTTTGTTTAAGTTTCAATTCACTCAAGTCAAGAAGAAATTCTTTTTTAATTGAGTACAGTTGAAAGTAGTCACCCGAATAGTCCTGCTCTAAATTCATACCTGGAAGGATTCGCCGCAACCACACTCCCCGGTAACATTGGGATTTACAAACTTAAAACCTTCATTCAACCCCTCTTTGACAAAATCCAGCGTTGTACCCTTAAGGTAGACGAGGCTTTTGGCATCTACAAAAACTTTAACACCATGATTTTCATAAGAGCGGTCTGACTCTGGAGCGTCGTCAACAAACTCAAGTTTGTAAGCGAGGCCAGAACAACCAGCGGTTTTTACTCCCAGTCTAATGCCAATACCTTTGCCCCTCTTCTCTAGGGACCCCCTCACGTGCTTGGCTGCTCTTTCAGTTAAGGTGATAGACATGCAAGAAACCTTAACTACCTAAATTCCGTATCGCTTTTCTTTTTGTAATCTTCCACGGCAGCCTTTATAGCGTCTTCAGCCAATATGGAACAATGGATTTTTACCGGCGGCAATGAAAGTTCACTCGCAATTTCTGTATTCCTTATCTTTGCGGCATCTTCCACACTCTTACCTTTAACCCACTCAGTTATAAGAGACGAGGAGGCAATCGCAGAACCGCATCCATAAGTTTTGAATTTTGCTTCTTCGATAATGCCCTTTTTGGTCAACCTTTATTTGCAGCTTCATCACGTCTCCACAAGCAGGGGCTCCCACCATCCCCGTACCCACATTCGGATCTTCTTTATCAAGAGAACCTACATTCCTCGGATTTTCGTAATGATCTATAACCTTTTCGCTGTAAGCCATATTCTTACTCCCTAAATCAAGTTTTCTGGTATCAATGAGCTGCCCATTGTATTGAATTCAAATCTATTCCTTCCTGATGCATTTCCCATAGCGGGGACATCTCTCGAAGTTTAGCAACCTGCTCGTCCAATAAATTTACCGCAAAATTAATATCCTGATTGGTTGTAAATCTTCCAACAGAGAATCTTATAGAGGAATGAGCTAACTCATCACTTCGTCCCAATGCCCTTAACACATAAGACGGCTCTAAACTTGCACTAGTACACGCCGAACCCGAGGACACCGCTATGTCTTTGACAGCCATGAGTAGACTTTCTCCCTCGACAAAATTGAAACTCACATTAAGATTGTGCGGAACCCTGTAATGTAAATCTCCATTTAAATACACTGCTTCAATCTTGCTCAAACCACCCCAAAGTTCATCACGTAGTTGTCTGATTCGCCTATTCTCCTCTTCCATAACCTTTTCAGCAATATTAAATGCCTTGCCCATTCCCACTATTTGATGTGTAGGTAGTGTTCCTGAACGCATGCCACGCTCATGCCCTCCCCCATGGATTTGAGCTTCAATTCTCACACGAGGCTTTCTCCGAACATATAAAGCCCCAATTCCTTTCGGACCATATGTTTTGTGCGCCGAAAAAGACATCATGTTAACACCAAGCTTTTGCAAATCTATTTCAACTTTACCTGTAGCCTGAGCACTGTCAACGTGGAAAAGAACTCCGTTTCTCTCACATATTTCGCTTATTGACTTTATATCCTGGATGACACCTATCTCATTGTTAACAAACATCACTGAAGCAAGAATGGTGTCCTTTCTTATCGATTCAGCAAACAAATCTAGGTCAATCAACCCAGAATTCAAAACATCTAAGTAAGTAACCTCAAAACCTTCTCTTTCGAGCTCCCGACAGGCATCTAAAGTGGCTTTGTGCTCAGTTTTAACCGTAATTATGTGCTTACCCTTATTACTGTAAAATCGCGCGGCACCTTTTAAGGCAAGATTTATGGACTCGGTAGCACCAGACGTCCATACTAATTCCCTTGAATCGCACCCTACTAATGACGCGACCTGGATCCTAGCATTCTCTACTGCCTCTTCAGCTTTCCAGCCATACAAATGGCTTCTTGACGCAGGATTCCCGAACTCACCTCTTAAAAAGGGAAGCATAGAGTCAAGAACTACTGGATCCACCGGTGTCGTAGAAGAATAATCAAAATAAATCGGTGTTTGTGACATGTTATAACCTAATCCTTAAATAAAACTTCCATCGTTTTAGACTCTGAAGAGACACCAACCCCCGCTTGTTTTTGCCTCTGGTCACTCACAAGGTCCTGTAAATTTACCGAATCTAAAAAATCAACCATATGTCTACTAAGCGCTGCCCAAAGCTCATGAGTCATACACACATCATCGTCCTTACAATTCTGCTTCCCACCACATTGCGTCGCATCTAAAGGCTCGTCAACAGCATAAATTATGTCTGCAACCGTTATATCTGAGGACTTTCTGCCCAACCTGTAGCCACCTCCAGGTCCTCTGCAAGAACTAACCAGTTCATGTTTGCGCAACCGACCGAACAACTGTTCTAAATATGACAATGAGATACTTTGCCTTTCGCTAATTCTCGACAACGAAACTGGCCCTTTGTCTTGCCTGAGCGCCAAATCAATCATCGCAGTTACAGCAAATCTTCCTTTTGTAGTAAGTCTCATTTAAAAACTCCCCCTAATACCCGACTATTATACTATGTTTTAGGAGCAACTTTAATCACAAGTAGTTTCCAATACCTATTTTATATAGGGTTTATATTACGACTAGTTACCGTGTTGTGTGACCCTTATGCCACCTTAGAAACCTTATCTAAAATAACCTCGACAAGTCCATTACATGCATCTTCAATGCCCGACAAAATGACATCGTAGCCTCTAAACCCATGATCATCTGGATCAGCCAAAGTAGCGTTGACAGATTTTTGTGCAAATCTCATTAGTAAATGCAATTTATGGTCATATTTCTTCGGACAGACCCTTTGAAGCATTGCTAGATTGTCCCAATCCATAGCCAAAATGTAATCGTAATTTTCAAAATCTTCAGATATTATTCCTCTGCTTCTATGGGTGTCTAAAAAGTAACCTTTCGATAGCGCTATCCTTTTCAACCTGGTATCGATACCCCTCCCGTACTCATTCAGACA
Source organism: Burkholderiaceae bacterium (assembly GCA_038147455.1). GTDB lineage: Bacteria > Pseudomonadota > Gammaproteobacteria > Burkholderiales > Burkholderiaceae_A > UBA7377. Next base: position 338,755 of record JAYQTQ010000001.1, read on the forward strand.
CAGGCCAGCCGAAGCAACGCAAACTCCCTCTAGAATTTGTTGTTCCTGTAACTTACTTTTTAATACGACCTCTGCTAACGGCGACCTTCCCGTATTACTCATACAGACAAATAAAATCTTCAAATCAATATTTTTTTTCATAGTAATCTCTAAAATACAATACAAAAAAATTCATAAATCCAACAAAACTGCTTTTGCTTCTTCGAGCTTATCTCTGCTAAGAGCCGCCTTTTCAAACTCCAACTCTCTAGCATTTTTCAACATTTCTTTTTCAAGTTTCTTGATCTCTCTAGCAAGGTCTTTTTTCGACAGTTTGAGGAATTCAGGGTCCAAATTTTTTAATTCTTTGGTCGTATCATCACTTACAGGCAACCCGTCAATCAATTCTTTAACAATTTTTTTTACGCCGCTGGGTACGATATTGTTTTCCTTGTTGTGTGCAAGCTGTTTCTCTCTTCTTCTTTCTGTTTCAAATACAGAGTTTTTAATCGAGTCAGTAATTTTGTCTGCGTAAAGAATTGCTTTGCCGTCAATATGCCTTGCTGCCCTGCCAATTGTCTGAATTAGACTTCTATAAGATCTTAAAAATCCTTCCTTGTCCGCATCCAATATTGCAACGAGGGATACTTCTGGAATGTCTAAACCTTCTCTCAAGAGATTTATGCCAATCAAAACATCAAAAACACCAAGCCGCAAATCTCTAATAATCTCAACGCGTTCGACTGTGTCAATATCCGAATGCAGGTATCTTACCCGATTACCCTGTTCCATAAGGTAGTCTGTCAAATCTTCCGCCATTCTTTTGTTAATGTTGTCACCAACACACGGCCTTTATTTTCTACCGTGTTTTTGACCTCTGAAATCAAGTCATCAATTTGGTTTTTTGCTGGTTTAATCTCGACCTTCGGATCTAAAAGTCCAGTGGGCCTTACAACCTGTTCAATTATTTCTGACTTTGATTTTTCTAACTCGTAGTTGGATGGAGTTGCAGAGACAAATACAACCTGCCTGAGCTTTGGCTCGAACTCGTCAAATCTTAAAGGCCTGTTATCTAAAGCTGAGGGAAGCCTGAACCCGTAATTTACCAGAGTCTCCTTTCTTGAACGGTCGCCCTTGTACATACCTCCTACTTGTCCAACAGTAACGTGACTCTCATCGATAAAAACTAACGAATCGTCCGGCAAATAATCCATCAAAGTTGGGGGAGCCTCACCCGGTCGTGAGTTGGAAATATGCCTACTGTAATTCTCAATACCCTTACAAAATCCAAGCTCCTCTAGCATCTCAAGATCAAATCTAGTCCGTTGCTCAATCCTCTGAGCCTCAACATGCTTTCCCGCGGAGACAAAATAAGAAATTCTATCTTTTAGTTCGATTTTAATGTTTTCAATCGCATTTCTGATGGTCTCACGGGGCGTTACATAATGCGAAGAGGGATAAATTATTATTCGCCTAACCTTGGCTTTTTCTTTGCCAGTAAGAGGATCAAATAAAATAATTTCTTCGACATCTCCGTCAAATAATTCAACTCTAACTGCTGTTTCAGAATTTTCCGCTGGAAATATATCAATCGTGTCACCGCGCACCCTAAATTTACCCCTACTAAACTCTAAATCGTTACGGATGTATTGCATGCTAACCAATTTTGCTATGACATCAGACCTAGCCATTCTGTCATTGATACGCAACGCAAGAATCATAGAATTATAATTTTCTGGGTCTCCGATCCCGTAAATACAAGAAACGGAAGCCACTATAATAGTATCTCTTCTAGTCAGTAATGATTTGGTCGCAGAAAGCCTCATTTGCTCTATGTGTTCGTTGATAGCAGAATCTTTCTCAATGAACAAGTCACGCTGCGGAACGTAGGCCTCCGGCTGATAGTAATCATAATAAGAAACAAAATACTCAACAGCGTTGCTCGGAAAAAAATCGCGCATCTCAGAGTAAAGTTGCGCGGCGAGGGTTTTGTTTGGAGCTAGAATTAATGATGGCTTTCCTAACTTAGCAATAACATTTGCCATGGTAAATGTTTTACCAGAACCCGTAACTCCCAAAAGAGTCTGATAAGCCACGCCCGCCTCTAAATTTTCTACAATTCGGCCAATCGCTCGAGGCTGGTCCCCACGCGGCTCAAATGAGGAAACTAAAGTAAAAGGCGTCTCATCACTCTCGAAAGTATCTTTTTTGTTCGACTGCATTGAAGAAAAGAAAATGTAAAAACAAACAGAACGCATCTTAACTATGCTAAAAATTATGTATAATATTTAGCAAATGCGTTACTAAAAATAGTCATTGTACGCAACAATATTTGAGTTTCAAGGTTCTGAGGTCTCAAAACTGACTCTCAGCTTATTTTTTGAGAACACATGAGCTTATATACGGAAATCACCAAACTTCCTAGAGATCCAATAATCGGCCTCACGGAGCTGTTTAAAAACGATAAACGAGCCACTAAGTATAATTTAGGTGTAGGTATCTATCTGGATGAGGATGGTAATATTCCTATTCTGGAAAGTGTAAAAAAGGCTACACAACTACTCTACGAAAAAAAAGATCCATCCGTTTATTTGCCAATGGGTGGTTTAGATTCATTTTGCGAAGCTACAAAAAACTGCTGTTTGGGCCTACACATTCTAGCAACGCAAACATAATGACAACTCAAGCACTCGGAGGAACTGGCGCTCTAAGGTTGGGCGCAGAACTCTTACAAAGGACAAAAAAAGTACCATTGGTTGTCATAAGTGAGCCGAGTTGGGAAAATCATCGGACCATCTTCGAATCGGCAGGATTTAAAGTCAATACTTATCCTTACTATGACCCGAATACAAATTGTTTTTTATTTGAGCAGTTCCTAACATTCCTTAAGAGTTTACCTAAGTACACCACTGTTATTTTGCATGCAAATTGCCACAATCCTACAGGCGTCGACCCCTCGGAGGAAGAGTGGGAAGTAATTCTAGATACCATCCGAAAGTTTGACCTAATTCCTTTCTTTGATCTTGCATATTTAGGTTTTAAAGAAAATTTGAAAGAAGATACATTCGTTCTACGAACCTATGTCGAATTTGAAAAACCTTTTCTTGTCGCAAATTCGTTCTCGAAAAACTTTTCTTTATACGGTGAGCGCGTCGGCGCCTTAAGCATTTTTTCCTGTTCTCAAGAAGAATCGGCAAAAATCCAAAGTCATTTAAAAAATATCATCCGTAGTCTTTATTCAACACCTCCTACTTATGGTCAAAAAATTGTGGAGCAAGTACTCTCAAACGAAAAACTCTACGCAATTTGGCAGTCAGAAGTTCAAATAATGAGATCAAGAATTACGGAAATGAGAAAGCAGCTTGTAACGGCTTTTGAGGAAGAAAATTTAACTAGCTTTTCATTCATCAAAGACCAACATGGTATGTTTAGTTATTCTGGTTTAGGAATAAATCACGCAGCGCAGTTACGGGAGAGGTTCGGAATATATATACTTGACTCTGGTAGGATTTGTATCGCTGCGTTAAATAAAAATAATTTAAAATATGTTGCCAACGCTATCTCTAATGTTATTCACAAAGAGACCATTCAAGCAAAAAGCTTTTAGTGAGTGGAACTGACCGTTGCATTTTTATTCGTTACCATATTCTTCTTCTTAGTCTTATTTCCTACTTTTATTTTTTTCATATAGTTTTCTTGTTTTATTACCTCTAATTCTTTTTTTTTGGTTGTACTTAAATTATTTTCATGGAATTCTGCCGATTGATCTGGTGGCGACTTTGATTTTATTGTCCGTATTGTTAATACTTTTCCCATTTTTGCTGTTCCAGATAATTGCCGTTGTTCTTTGGTTTGCTCATAATCGAAAAACTCAAAAATCAACAAAACCATGCTTTTCTCTTAACTAAGAGCGCTGTAGGAACTTTCGGGCAACGCTTAATTACCTATAGAAAAATATTTATGGTTTTTTTTCTTGCCTATCGGAAAAGAATATTTAATTTCATAGCACATCAATGGCCTTTTTTTATCTCAATGCTCGCCTTGATTATGACAATTTTCTTCCTGAATACCTTGAAAGTGATTGACGTGCAGACCCCATCTAAAGTAGCAAAAATTTGTCAATGAGATATATAGTAGACTAGCGTCGCATAATTTTTTCATGAGCAGTAAGTCCTTCCGAAAAGGCAGGGCGACTAAAAACTCGTTCAGCATATTTCATCAGTGGCGCAGCAGAATCTGGCAAAGAAATTTGATAATGATCCAATCTCCATAAAAGGGGCGCGAGAGCAGCATCAATCATACTAAACTCATCACCTAACATAAACTTAGATTTAGAAATTATCGGAGTCAGTTGGGTGAGCTTTTCCTTCATTGCCAATCTGGTTTGATTTAAATTTTCATTTTTCCCATTTTCGAGTTTATCTACGTAAGAAAAAATCTCTCTTTCAAAGTTGAACAGTAATAACCGGGCCTTGGCTCTCAATGAGGGATCAGTTGGCATTAGTTGAGGATGAGGAAATCTCTCATCAATAAATTCATTTATAATATTAGATTCGTAAAGAGTTAGCTCACGATCAACCAGCACTGGCACATCACCATAAGGATTCATCAAAGATATTTCATCAGGTTTTTTATAAGGGTCAACATCACGTATCTCGAAATCCATCCCCTTCTCATACAAAACAAATCTGCAACGGTGACTAAACAAACAAGTAGATCCGGAGTACAAAACCATCATAATAAGCTCCAACCAAAAGGATAAGTGGCAATAAAACTGCGTTAAAAACTTGTAATTTTAACCCAAAAAATCTTGCATACAAGTGAAAACGTAAAAAAGTATTAATTCGACGGGTTTATTGTGCCATGTTCTAATGAACACAACCGTTTAGATTAAATTTAATCCGACCTACGTTTAAATCTATTCATAAAAGTTATCCAATAGCCCTGTCGCCTTGAGCATAATTAGGGTTGTGTTAAAAGCTACGATAGTTAAACAAACCTCTTGATACATAAGAAACCTCAAAAAAATCATTAATGATATATATCTAGGATACTTAGCAATAAAAGTAATATCAATTATTAGCTGGCATAGAAAACTGCTTTTCTTCCGATAACTTTTTACCGGGCCATCTTTGAGTAATAGTTTTTCTCCTCGTATAAAATCTCACCCCATCGGGGCCGTAAATGTGAAGATCTCCAAATAATGAGTCTTTCCATCCCCCAAAGCTTTGATTAGCCGCAGGCACAGGTAATGGAACGTTAATTCCGATCATTCCTGCCCAGACTTCTTCCGAAAAAATTCTTGCTGTATTTCCGTCTCCTGTGAAAACACAACATCCATTACCATAAGCATTTTCATTAATTAACCGAATAGCCTCAGACAATGTCTCAACTCGGACTATCTGTAAAACAGGCCCAAAAATTTCTTCTTTGTATGATTCCATCCAAGTTTTAGTCTTATCAATCACGGTAGGTCCCAGGAAAAAACCCTCGTGAAGATCATCAGAGGGTTTGAAGAGCCTTCCGTCAACTACAATTTCAGCACCATCATCCTCAGCACTAGTTATCAATGCCTCGATTTTATTTTTGTGTTCACGTGTCACTACCGGCCCAAAATCGTTTTCTGCATTGTTAAAAGCTCCAACCCGCAATCCATTAGAATTCAATCTTATTTTCTCAATAAATTTCTCAGCTAATGAATCTCCAACCAAAACTGCTACAGATATCGCCATACAACGTTGCCCACTGGAGCCAAAAGCTGCCCCTATGAGTTGGTTAACCACACTATCTATATCCGAATCCGGCATCACTACAGCATGATTTTTAGCTCCTCCTAGGGCTTGACACCTTTTACCTTGATTAACCGCTGATGTATAAACTGATCTCGCAACGCGCGTTGAGCCAACAAAGCTTACCGCACCTATCCTCTTATCTTCCAAAAGTAACTGCACTGTTTTATCGTTCCCATTAACAATGTTTAGCACTCCTTCTGGTAATCCTGCCTCATAAAGTAGTTCTGCTATGAACATGGTCGAAGTAGGGTCTTTTTCTGAAGGTTTTAAAACGAAACAATTGCCGCAAACAATTGCTAATGGGTACATCCACAACGGTATCATCGCTGGAAAATTGAATGGAGTGATTCCAACCACAATTCCAACCGGAGGAAATTCACTCCAACAATCAATAGAAGAACCTATTTCTTTGCTATATTCTCCTTTTAACAGCTCAGGTGCAGCACATGCAAATTCAACATTTTCAATACCTCGTTGCAACTCCCCTTTTGCATCATGTACTATTTTTCCATGCTCCTGACCTATTAGTTCACATAATTTTCCAGAGTTCTGTTCAAGTAACTCCTTTGAATTTGAACATTACTCGTGCTCGTTTGATAGCTGGGTTTTTCTCCAGTCAGGCAATGCTTTTTCTGCGGCGGAAATAACTGCTTCAACGGCAGACTTTCCACCTACCTCCAAATGCTTAATAACGGTGCCATGTGCAGGGTTAAAAACATCCAATGTTGGTTCATTAAAATTCACAATTGTACCATTAACCAAATGTCCTAATACTTGTCTTGATTTTGATTGCTCTTCTGACGTTCGAATTACTGTCTTTCCTTCAATCATATTTTAGATCCTCATTTTTATAAACTGCTTTCAACAGACTGTGAAAAATGTTAGCAACAGAAACTTATCGCTTTTAGCAAACTTTGTCTCTCATCATTTTAATTTAGTACATTTTCCAAAAGTCGCCGTATCCGCAGAGGGGCCATTCATCAAAAAAGCATGACTGTGCATCGGGTATATGGCAAATCTGTCTTTGTTGCTTGATATATGAACAACTTCTTCGATTACCTCAGGTATTCCTAACTGACTCCCATCAAAATCAATGCATGTCAATCTACCATTACTAGATCCTAAGAGCTGTTGGTTTCTTTTTTTGCTCACATTCGTAACTGTTTTACATTTTAAGAATTCGGTAACTTTTTTTTCTACCCCATTTCTCCTGCCAATTAACTTGTCGTATTGTAGTTCTGAGTAGTCAGAATTAAATACGAATATGTAATTACCTGAATCACAAATATCAGCCCTCCAAAGACCCTCCACTTTTCGAACACACATTGTAGCTTGTCCCTCGCAACTGTAAACATTTTTTGCAAAAATTTCTGTTGAAAAGACCGTAATGAATATGAACAAAATAACTTTCATACCAGTTCCCGCAGTAGTTTTAGAACTATTATTTTATTTTTATATAATATAGACATATTAATAACATTGTAAAACATTTATTGATTAGCAAAAAAACTGCCATTAAGCTATCAAATTAATTTTTATTACACTGCATTTAAACGATAAAACTAGAAATTTCTTTTTAATTAATCCCTTCGAGTTGATTTATTTTTTTGTTTACTTGACATTGCCAAAATGAAAAAGCCAGAAACCACGATTAATGCACATCCCCAAAGTGTAAAATTGTCGGGGCTTTCGTCAAAAACTAGAATACTAATCAGGACAGCAATTGGTAACCTAAAGTAACGAAAAGGAGCAACAACTCCAATTTCTCCTCCTCTAGTTGCATAAATCAACGCTAAATACGCCGCAGGGCCAAAAAAACCAGAAGCCAGCACAAATAAAATATCAACTGCTGCGAATTCACAAAAAGGTCCGAAGAAAGGTACACTTACTGTCCCCCCCAATGCCAAAGAAGCAAATCCCCAGAACGCAATAGCGACTGGGGGATAATTATCCGACATTGAAAATGTCAATAAATCTCTTAATGCTAAAAAAAATGCTCCAGCTAGAGCAAATAACGAAAGTGGGTTGAATATATCGGTACCTGGTTGAATTACGAGCAAAGAACCGAATAAACCAACAAAAATCAAAACCCACTGCTTTAAATTTACTGTTTCTTTGAACAAAAGAAATCCGCCAATCGTCATCATAATCGGTACGATTTGTAACAAAGCAGAGGAAACAGTAAGTGAAACATAAACCATAGTAATGACAAAAAAAACGGAAGAAATTAGTTCACATAACATTCTTAACAAAAACTTTAGGTCAATAAAACGTCTATGTGCAATACGCTCCTTTTTTAAAATGCTTAATCCGTATAAAACCAACAAACCTGACAAACCGACAGTAATAAGAACCTGTGAGATGGGGAGTTTCAAGGCCAACTGCTTGATAATTGCATCCTCAATTGCAAACGCTATCATAGCGATAACCATAAAAAAAATGTGTCTGAAATTACTTTGATTTCCGTAACTACTTTGCAAAACTTCTCCCTGACAACCTATCAACATTGTGTGTCTTTAAGGTTTCATATTACCAGAGAATGGTAGCTATCAATTCCCTCCTTGTTGGATCACCATTGCTCCTTGTTTTTTGTTTTTGCAATTTTTTCAGCTGATTAATTAATCCGTGAGAATTTATGTATCGATGCATTACCACTATACCCGTAAGCGGCAAATACGCCATTGTAAATCAGCAAAGTCAACTGTTTATTTTGTCACCAATACACAAATTACACGAACAACAGTTTAGAAAATTATGTTGCTTAATAATAACAGCTATTCCTTATTTTTACTTATTTAATGCACCCAGTTAGCGAGGGTAATTCTTCGATCATTGTTTTTGATTTTTTCGCTTTTCTTTCATAATTTCAGGTTAGTTGTTTATTCAGAAAATACTTGATAATCTGGTTTCTTAATAGATCAAGTAACAAGTTTTCCGCTCGATTAAAATTTCGTATACAATACTCAAAACAGGTTTTAGACAAAGAATTAAGAGGTGCAAGGTTATTTTTAAGGATCCCCGATAGCTCAGTCGGTAGAGCGACGGACTGTTAATCCGCAGGTCCCTGGTTCGAGCCCAGGTCGGGGAGCCAATCCCTAAAACGCTCTCAGGCAAATCCTCTTTTTTTTTAACTACCTAAATCTTTTTAGACAACCAATAGACAACCAAACGTGTCATTTTTTTATAAAAATGAAAACGAGAAGTATTTGAAAGGATGAACATGATTACGCGAGTATTAAGTATCGCTATTGCTGCAAGTTTGTTAAGTTCTTGCGCTGTTCTTACCGTCCAAGATGTTGGCGGAGGAAATTTTTATGTACAAGGAATTATGCCTGATGGCGCAATCACAAGAGCAAAAGAGTTTTGTGATGATCAGGGCAAAAGTTTTCTTGCAGAAAAAATCGAGCCAGCTTCAATCATAGAGGGACGCAGTCCATCGGTATTTTTTAAGTGCGTGTAATTTTCGAAAACCTTCTTCAGACAAACAATTTGGAAATGTTTCATTAAGATCTTCCCTCAGAAGATTCTAAAATTTGCTGCTGATTGGAAACAACAATTTGTACAACTCCAATTAATACAACAATAAACACGATACAAACCAATATCCCAACTGCAATCAAAACAATCGGTTTGAGTTTTTTCTGATCTGCCTCAAAAGCACGCTTTTCTCGCAAGCCAAAAAAAGACCAAAGAACCGCTTTCAAATAACGAAACATATCTTCAACTCAATAAATTCTTAGACTCTATACTTTAACGCAATACACTATTTCACTAGAAGATACATCAAAGCAAGTACCATCAATAGGAAAAATGCTCGAATTGTGAACTTTAACAAGTTCGATACAAACTGCTCTAGTTCCTTTTGGGGCTCTGCCATCAATTACAGAAATGGAAAATCAGCAATCGGTGCATGTAACGATCGAGTTGTATTGTGTAAGTTTTTCAATTTTTCTATCATATCCTTGTGATATGGTGTTAGCTCCTGACCGATAGGCTGCCAACTCTTCGTATCAATGGAGCCATCATTAAAAATGTGTGCATAAAAAAGAGATTCTCCCACAATGCAGTAGGCCCTTTTGCTTTCATCGTCTCGGATTACAATATCCATAGCAAATCGTTGTTCTCAAAAGATCATTGCGTCGGTCTCCAATTGCATATCATAATCAAAAAAAGCACTTGTTGGTAGCCTCTGTTTTCATCCCTGTTGATCGCTGCATTTTTCTTTGCCTGGTTTTACAAATCCAAAGAAATCCAAATTGTGTAGAACTATGTATTGAACTCTAGAAATCTAGGATAATCAAAAGATGGAAGACATATTTTTTTGGATATTTGTGGGGTTTCTGCTTTTTGGATGCTTTATGTACTTTCAAATACGAAAAGATGCGCTTTGGTTAGTAGGCGGATTAGGGATAAGCATCTGCCTAGTTCTTGTGGTGATTGTTGCAAGTTCGATAAATTACTGGTTTCTTACATAAAGGAAAAAATGATTTCTAGAGTCAATTCGCTTTCTACCAAATTCAAAGAGTATGGAAAAAACCGCTTAGGATTTTTCATAGGTTTTGCTTTTCTGTATGCAAGCTTATGCAGATACGTATTACTGCACGCAAACTGCCAAGGTTCTTATAGAGCCAAATAATAAAGTAAAAAAATATTATAAATTTGATGACATTTATAAACTAACAATTCACAAAAAAGAAAATACCCTGATCTTTGCATCTCTAGAGGATTTAAATGCTACAAAAGATATATCGGAGTTTACGATTTCTCTGATAAGTCAATCTGACGAGCAAATCTTTGCACGTTTTCAAACCAAAGAATTATTAACCGATATGAAAATCAATTTTTATCCAAGTGCTTCTGTTGATTCGAAACTCGTTCGCACGATGTCCAATGAAACGTACACGTTTGTGGAGTACTTTCAATGTACCAAAGAAGAGAAGTATTAATCTTAAGGAATAGAATATGGCAATAGTTCTAGGAATCTCGTTAGTATTATTTGTGTTGTTTTTTCTTTTTGTAAGAAGAAAGTTTAATTTTTTGATTCTATCCACTACTCCCTTTTTTATCATCTATCGATTTCTGAAAAAGTTTTTAAAGAAATAAACAGAATGAGGTTGAAAAAGTAAAAAGTTAACACCTTGAAAATATGTTTTAACTAGATCATTTGCTAATATGAAGAAAAAATTGTGTTTTAATACCTTGATAACAAGTTTAGATACAGAATTGTTGAAGGAACTGTTAAGAAAACTGAGGAAAAACAGCCAAAAACAAAGGGTTAGATTTGAAGGATTAAATTATGAGCAATGAAGAGGATAAAGAAGAAAAAAAAGAAACAATATTTGATAAGTTTTATAATAACAGATGGTATTGGATTGGTTTAATGTTGGTAGTTACTATTACATTAGAATTACAATTCGGATCGATGAATTAACCTAAACATGAAACAAATTTTATAATGAACTCTCTTTTGTATTTAATTATTCAAATTATAAACTTATTTGAAATTGTTCTTATAGTTTATATAATTCTTACTTGGCTTGTTAATTTTAATATAATTAATACTGGTAATCGTTTTGTGTATACCATCCTGGATGGGTTATATCGATTATGTGAACCAAGTTTAAATTTTGTAAGAAGATACTTGCCTTCTTTTGGTGGACTAGATTTATCACCAATAGTTGTTTTTCTAGGTTTGTGGTTTATTAAAAGTTTATTAATTGAGTATTGGCCTAGATAATCAATCCACATATTTTAAAAAAAGATTAGAGGAGCGTATTCAATAAGATTTCCGTGACCTCGAATCGGGTCTAGAGCATTCTCACCTTTGTATCCAAATGTGAACCACGCAAATACAGGACTTCCTCGCAGGGCAATTACCCTTGCTGTTTTATTGCTGTTAATGCAGCATAGTGAAGCCATATCATTCCTTTGATAATTTTGATTAATGTCGATCAGTGTGCCATAGTTTGACAATAATACGTCACATTAGTATTAAAAGTAATTACTGACCTTGTTCAACTATTTTTATTATGTTACCTTCTAGCACCACATAGCAAGCATGATTTCCTCACAGAATTACAATTTATAAACTGCTCATTCCAGAGACAGTTCTATATAGAATTACCATGTCCCTAATGACCATATCACCCATACTGAGCTTCGTTAAGCTGAAAAAGCACTTAGAACTATAAACTTTATCATTAAGAATTACCCTCTTAAATTAACTACAATATATAGTAACTACTAAGCAATAGATTAAGGATTAGAGATAGTAATATTGTTATGTTACCACCCCTTTCCAAATTTAAGCTTTGAGGGCTTAATAAAGCAGGATTTGCTTCCATTACCTCTTTGCCAAGGAACTGTTTACAGGCGAAAAGCTTACAGAAGAAGAACCAAAAACAAAGGGTTAAGATCTTGATGAACTTCACAGGCAATGTTTACCGGAAATACATTTGATAAATCGTGCTATGGCAGCCACTACGATAAACTCTTTCTTGGTTTTAACAGAGTACAAGATTGTTTACGAGTTTTGGAAGAAAAAACTAGTAGATAAACGAAGAGGTTAATATTTGATTTCAAATAAGTACTTTTTATAACAAATAGATGGTATATAGAAGAAGAAATTAAACCTCCTTTGGTTTAATGTTAGTTGTTACTATAATGCATTAGATCATTCCTGGGCCTCAAAGGAATAGATCAAAGAGCTCTATGGAAGGTGGCAGAATTTATACACATTTCCAGAATTAACAATGAATAAACAAAAACACTAATAAATGGTAAACCCATAGCTTTTGCCAAAGAGCAAAACTGTATCGCTGGGGTGAACAAAATGAAATCTATTTGAACAGAATTCCTCGCATGTGATGCTGCAATAGAAATAAATGGGACATCTACCATTCATTCCACTTCTCCAACCCGTAACTTTTGAATTATCCGCCTCTCCTTCGTTAATAGAGCCAGACCGTCTTCGCGCCAGTCCATCTACCCAACAAGAAACCATTGTCAGTGAACCCAGCCGTTCCATTTATATTGGGAACTCTTTTTGTGGATTTGGTTACACTTTTTCTTTTGTCAAATTTCGTAGGTACTAAAGGGGCATCGCCGTTATTTAATTATAACGGAACCAACCCAACCATTAAATGAATTTGATTCGTTCCCGTTGGGTATTCGTTTGAATCGTTCAGAAATCCAACCACCTTTATCGATATAACTAACATGATTTGAAATTGTTCTTATTGTTTATATAATTCTTACTTGGCTTGCCTTTTATATCCCATGACTCACTCCAGGAAAAGATTCTAAAAACGACTTCTGATCTTATGGTGTTGTTTTTGTATATAATCAATACTGGTAATTTTTCGTTTTGCCCATGACCACTCCCGGAATACCATCCTGGATGCCCTACGATTGAAAACCGCCAGAGTCCCTTACTTTAAACCTGGCCATCGATATAATCTTGATGAATATTTGCATGACCGAGCAAATGATCAACCTGGTATTACCTTTTAATTTTTTTGTTTTCTAAATTTTGTCCTTTTTACCTTCCCTTTGGAGTTCCGTGTGCTCCTTAAGATACTTACACTTCTTTTTAATGATCCCAAAACCAATTATCGTGGATTTTATATCTTCTCGACATTTATACAAAGCTTCCCCTGTGTTATCTTGTTCTTGTAGTATGAATAGTTGTTTTTCTAGCGAACATGTCGGTTTGTGTATATTCTTTCCTCCTTTAGTTTATTTTTAAAACCTTGCTGGAACATATGCTTATTAATTGCCAAATGTCCCAAATCACCCCAACACTCGATATAAATTCCAAAATCAATACTTAATGACTCTGGTATATTCAAATCTACAATTGATTATCTTTTTTTTATTCATTTGCAATCTCTAAACTTCAACAATTGTTCATCGTTTTTAGTCCCATTGCCCCACACCTGATTAGTTTGATCAAAAGCTTTATCAACAGTTTTTGTATCCTTTCGTCGATCACACCGGCACGACGATGTACCCGGAATTTCTTCCTCTACTTTTTCAAGGCTCTTCCAGCAGCCTAAATAATCAGCGAACACAGTATCGATTGATATTTCGGTTAAACATCTCGCATTTAGCTACTAAGCTACGTTTTGAATCTGCAAAACCGATCGCTTTCCTGCTTTCTCTTACCTGATCTTTTCTGTCACATGAAACGCTTCAATATTCGAATAGCTTAATATATTGATTAGCCCGATTATTCCTGAAAGCCCCAGCATCAGAATCCGCGAAAGAAACTGCATTCTTACTTGCTGCTTTAAAAAACTACACCCTTCTTGCCATCTTATAAATTTATTGTTTTTAATTAAATCCATGATCTCCTGATCTTGTGATCACTGCCGACAATCAAATACAATATTGTTCGATTAATATCCCATAAATACTCTCATCATCCATCGATTGGTATCATCAGAATTTCCCTTGAACTGCCTTCCGTGTTTCTTTACAGGAACATTTTTTTCATATAAAAGATGGGTCTCTACCTAGCACCTTTTTTACAGCTTTCTTTGTCTCACCTTTGAAAGTTGTAATCACGATCTTCTGCCATTCTGATCTCTCTTAAAAAGAAAATCACTAATCACCTTGGGGATGGTCTACTTTTATGCCAAGATTGCATTACTCATCACAGCTGCATCTGTATCTTCAATATCACGGTCGCATACCGCCATCCAGTCGGCCTTTGATCCCGGCTGTAATGCCGTACTAAATTAACCAGTTAAAGACTTCCCAGAACCACAAGGGAATAATTTTTCCACGCATTCGCGTTTTTTCGGAAAGAACTCCCTTTGTCTTTCTAAAGCTCTTCGTCGATGCTCCCTAGGGGCAAGGGTGGGCAATGACTTCTTAGTTTCTTCCCGAAAAAGTCATCAAACTCAGTCTTTTCGAGTTTGCGAATTCTACTTTCTTTTACATTGATCTGATACAAATTAAAAGTATAGTTTCTTATATGTTTATAAGCAAAAAATGTGGACTTAAATCTTTAACTGAATTGCCCAATACGCTAAACCCAGTTCATCCACCATCTTCTATCTGAGTTTGCAAAGCTTTGACATTCTTCCAGCTATTAGATCTAAAGCTATTCAAGAGCTCCTTACACTTTTCCTTTTATTTCTTTTTCTGCCTAAATCACTTTTTGCTGCATTACTCACACCTTAAAAAGGCATCCAGATTCCATCTTCTATTTGCGGAGCAACTAAAGCAACATTTTCTGGAGACTCTGCAAAAACACCAAGGTTGTATTCCAATCCGTTGTGCCCGACGCAAACCTATCTGTGTAATACTCTACCTCGAAGTCTGCTGGAGATCGTCCAAGAACGTTTTGATATAAAAGATTGATATAAGTTTCTTCTGAGATGTTTTCCCCATACGTACTTTTAAATTCAGGCGATGCTATAAAATTGCCTGCGATTTGTGTAATGGCATGACCATGTGTTTCCATATCATTCATATGAAATGCAACTCCTGGCATATCAGGTGTCCTTGCAAAGGCAGCTTGATATAGTCGATACGCTTGACCTGCTGTTTCACTTTGCCCAATATCCATGGCAAATATCCCATCATCAAACTCTAAACGCTTAAAACCACTTAACGTATCCGTACCAATACCTATCCCACTAATGGACCATGCTTCACTATTATCGATTTTTGCTAACTCAAAATTTGCTTTATTCGAGCGTATTATTAATTCTATCATCCCATTTGCAGCAGTAATCGTTTCGTCAAGATACGTTGATAAATACCGAAGCTCCTGCGTATTATCTTCAATCTGTAAATTATCAATGGTTTCAAAAACAGGGAGTCCATCATATGTTTTAATTGTGTATCCCATATCTTCTAAGACAGCTAAATCTATTTGACCAATATCCAATCTGTTCAGCTCGTAATTACCCCATTGATATAGCAAACCACTAGAGATCGTATTCGAAACGTTATTGTCATTGCCATAATGATCAGGTAGTGTTCCATCTCCGTAAGGAGGAGCTAATAGTAAATCCCCACCAAGAATCTCTTCTACTTTGTCTCCTACAAAATAATGAAACCCATCTCTCGTTTCTACCCTACTAATCCATTCTTCTGAACTTCCCCAAAAACCCAGACAATGAAATATCTCATGTAAAAGTACTCCGTAAAAATCCACTTCCCCAGTAGGAACTTTCACCTGTTGGTTTGAATTTGGAAACGGGTCGAACCAAAATAAATCTCCATAGTTTCTTGGAAGGTTATCGCTTCCCAAATACAGAAAGCATCCGATTTCTGCATCGCCACTTACTGGATCTATTCCTGTGATTGCCTCAGCCAGCGTATTGCTTGTCCAACCGGTTCCGTTCCAAGAGTGAGAACCTAAGGCAGGAGCTAATCCGTTAGCATCTGACCATGTCAATTCAGAGTTCGGTAACACTCTTACTTCTAAATCAAGGGTACCTCTCCAAGAAAGATAATTTCCCATATGGAGCACAACGGATTCCGCAATTTGAGCGATGGATTGTTCCAGACCAGTAGCAATTAAATTAGACTGATCCGTTACGGAAATGGTGTAGTTGTTCATTGGTGTTTTGTTGACATATTAGTATTGTTAATTTCTGAGGGTTAGTTTAGCAAAAAACGCTTTCCCATATCTACTCTATATCTATAAATAATGGAAAATCAAAATCAAAATGCCAAACAGTAAAGAATCCGAAAAAGTCCCATCATTTCTCAAATGCCATGGTAATTAACTTTAATAGATACCCATAAAAAATAGTTAGCATTGCTACAGCTAAAGCAGGACCCATCTTATCCATATCGCCCCATACATCAAACCTATTTCCTGCGATCGCTATCAAACCAATAAGCGTTCCGAGCCAACCGAAATACACTGCACCATTTCCAAGATTCTTTATCCAATCGTTCCTACTCGATTTTAAAAAACTATATCCAGTTGCCCCACCTAAAACAAATAAGATACTGTGGATATCATTGAAGAGCTGAAAACCAACGATTGATACAGCTCCAAAAATTATGAAAAGAACAATAAGAAGACCTACAAGTTTTTGTATCTTCATTTCTTGTATTTACAAGCTTTCCGATTTCAAAAGATCCTGCATCTTGTAATCTCCTTTGCCACTTATTACATGCCTCACCCCTCCCCTAGGATTTTTCACATCTCCTTTTCTTCTAGGAATAAGATGAACATGACAATGAAAAACCGTTTGGCCGGCAACCTCTCCACAATTTACTCCAATGTTGTAGCCCTCTATAGATACATCCTCACTGAGCCTTTCCTTTTCTTCAAGAATTAACTCGTGTATTGCAGAACTCTCTGACTTATCGAGTCCAAAATAATCTTTCACATGTCTTTTAGGAATGATTAATCTATGTCCTTTTGTAACAGGATACTTATCAGGAGTTACATAAGCTAATGTGTTTTGATTGGTTATCCTAGATGAATCTATTTCGCAAAACGTGCAACCAACCCCATGCTCTTTCATCGTATTCATCGAATTCGTGTTTTGGTTTTTCTAAATCATACCACCTTTATCTTCTTCGTTATTTTCCTGGCTCTCTTTTCCTGTCTGCTTCAAAAACTAAAATCAGTCGCTCTAAGATTTTCCTTACCAACTTTGATGAGATATTTCTTGCAGAAACTTTGCCTTCGATATAGGGTCCTAAAAATACCTAAATTAGAAAACGTTTCCTACTATTGACAATTTTTATTATTATCTAGGTATAAACACAAAAAGGATACTCATGGACATAACACTTACAACTGGTCAGATTGCAAATTGTTGGAATGATTTCGAGAAAATCACAACTACGGATCTAAAACAAAACTCAAAAGATTTTTACAACATACCAGTAAGTGTAATTGTAAAGAGAAGAAGTAATAATCAACCCGTAGACCATTTATCTATTGAAAATATTGCCATGAGTAAAGATGGAAGAGAAATCTGGTTTGAGTGTTATGTCAATGATGAGCAGATGGTTGAAAAAGAGCCAAAAGTAAAAGAGCATCTTGATAGCGCCGAAGAGAAATACATAAATCTTTCAGGTAAGCTCAATGAGAAAATTAATAAAAATTAATTCGCATTTTGAAATACCAAAGCATAAACAATAAGGGATCCAAATGTTTCATTTTATTATTCCGCTAATCAAGGGTCGTTTAATCGGGGCTGTTATCAATAGAATTCTACCTAGACTGTTTCCTGTTGTTCTTGGGATTTTCAAAAAACAACAATCCAAAAAACAAAATCAATCGTTTTCCGATAAACAAAAAGTAACAATTGATGTGCAAGCTCAGGGAAAAGAAATAGATTTTCCGTATCTACTCTTGTCTTACCTAGAGTTCCTTTAGAGATATTCCTTATCGATTGATCTGACGAATAATGGAATCAACTTCTCGAATTTTTGCCCACAGGTCTTTTAACAACGTAAATAGTTTCATATAGTTTCTAGCATCAAAAGTAAGAAAGGAAAAGAAAATTAGAACCTACGCAATACTGTAACAATTTTTCCCTGCTTTGTTACATATACTTTCTTCTTTTAATGCACTTTCCTTTCACAAAAATTTCTCGTTGCGGTTTACCCGAAACCGTCACTCCATCCTTTTCCGTCAATCTCTTCTCTCTTTTGTCACTTTCTTTGCCATAATTTGATGCGCAGGAAGAAAGCAAAAATGAAAATGCAATAAAAAGAACAATCCTTTTCATATTACATCTTCTTTTCGCAGACAAACCGCATTAATCGATATTCGATTGAATCTGGTGTTAGGCTCCTAATTTCATTTAGTGTAGAGCCGTAATGATTCCACACAGGAACCAAGCTTGTTATTTTTTTTCCTTTGCCCATCGATTCACTAAAGTATGTATAACTTAACCAGGTTTGTTTTTCCTTAGCACAATCAACTTTGTATTTACTCACATTCGAACGAGTACCTAAAGTTGTTGTTTCCAAAAAATCCATAAGGCTCCAATAATAGATAACGCCATCACCCTCTTCTATGTTATCCATATCAACATAATGAATATGTCCATTAGAATCCTTTCCAAACTCCTGCCAATTATTGGCATGCGCACTGAAGGAGAACAAAAAGATAATAGATAATAAAAAATTTCTTATAAGCATAATAGAATCATTTCAATCGACAAATACCTCTTATGGTATTTCACGTATTCGGCATGAAGATAGTTTCTAAAACGAAAGTCTCCGGACTCTTTATCAATAAAAAAAAGTGTGTAAACGGACTTCCTTTCTTTTTCCATGGGTTTTAGCATTTCTCTAAAGAGTATGAATTTACTATCGTCCTCACTCATGACCTTCCAAAGTGGCCCATCTACAACATTGGTATCCTTAAACGTTGGGTTTTTATCAGCAGTTCTCTTTAACATAAACTCTCTATAAACATTTTGGGAGTCACGAAAAGAGCAAGTTAGAATTTCCGTTGTATATCCTGCTAACGGATAAAGCAAAAGATGACAAAGGAAAACTATCAACAATGTGTTTCTCATGGTAACTAAGATAATTAGAAAAGCAAATGGTTCCATAATAATACGACACAAGGAACAATATTTCGAATCCCAAAAAATGGGATGCTGTTTTCTTTTAGTTGATTGAACTTGCCTTTCCGCAATTCTATGTGCCTGAAAGATCTCCTGCTAAGCTTTTCGCCTTGTGACGTTGTATTTTACTTTGCTATCTATAAAGTCTTCTAAAAGTAAGAAAAACCATGTGCTCTTCTTTTTTTTTAGAGCTTCATCATGCCAATGCTATTGATTTGCCTGGTTAGCCTTCATGATTTTAATACAATCTATCATCCCGGACTCATATCCTTTAATAAAGCCATCTTTAAAAGACTTATTTTTCCACTTTTTGCGCTTATCTTTAAATTCCTTACAACCATTACTTTTTAATCCCTCCTTATATCCTTCACTAAACCCAACATTAAATTCTTTTATGGAAGAATCGCAGGAAGTTAAAAATAGCAACAATAAAAAAGTAAAGACGTAACGCATGATTGAATATGATTTTTTTAGAATTTAGAACTTCTTTTCAGGTGCCCATGACTTACAAATTATAAGGCCAATTTGACTATACCTCAAATAACGTACTACCGCTATCAATAAATAAAAAGTAACTCTTAGGTAACTTAAAAATTGATCTTTCAAAGTTCGCTACAAAAATCTCATCTCTTCAATCTTTTTGAAAATTCTATATTGCTCAAATTATACTCTTCAAACAAAAAATTGAAACTAATGGGTGCAAAAGCTCTATGTTAAATAGAAGATACAAGTATGGGGGTTGGCGTTTTATTTAATTAGTGCTATCGTACTTTCTCAAATCAATTGAAAGCGCAAAATGAAATTTCACCCATTTATTTTTACTGTTTTTGTTTTTTCTAATGCCTTTGCCGTAGACTGGCAAAAAGTAGATGAATTAGACGGTAAATCATTTTATGTAGACGTAGCTAATATAAAAAAACAAGATGAATTTGTTTACTACTCAGAATTAATAGATTTCAAAGAAGCAATTTATGGTGCGCTCTCAAGAATAAGTACGTTTAAAGCAAATTGTGCCACTATGGAACGGGCCAACATAAGTATTACGTCATACACTGGCCAAATGGGAAAATACATTGTAATAAATGAGGCAAAAAATGATGGTACTCGATTCATTGAAGACTCTCAGTCTAGTACACTAAAATTTGCATGTGCCCGGACAATGTAGAAAAGTGCATCGTTAACTATAAAAAGTAATCAATATCAATTCAATTTAAGATTAAATATTAACCTAAAAAGATATAACCGCATTTGGATCGTCGATGACCAGAACTACGCTGTTATGATGGTCGTCAAAATATAAATCTTTCACAGGTAGAAGATTCTCACTTGTTTCTCCAGAAAACCTGACGCATAACTTTTAAGCTTTTCTGTTCCGTTTGTTCTTGAATTAATATCACAGATCGACATAGTTCATCCGAATTTAGCAACATAAACTCCCACTAAACAAAATTTTTAACAAAATTCAAAAGCATTGAGTTAACTATTAACCTCATAAAAGTCAAAGTTTAATTTTTCTCCGAGAAATGATATCAACTTGTTTGCCCTCTCATGATTATCATCATAACGCGTAAAACCGTAAACTAAACCCTGACTACAACCAATTTCTAACGACAGCTTTTTTTCCCATGTCTTATCAAAAATGAAGTAGATACTTGTCGATACTCCAAAACATTTTTAACTTCCTCAATAACAAAAACATCCTGCACACTTTTCAGATCCGCAACAGTAATTCTTTTTTTTTCAAAATCCCTTAATTTATAAACTGAAGACATGTAATCAGCCCCGAACAACAAGTCTGTTTATTGGCATTCGAAACTCTTGATTCAAAATCTTTTCATTAGATTTAAAATAATCCCGCAAATCATCCAACAAAGAAGGCTTCATGTTTTCAGGAAGGGCATATGAAGCATAGAAAAAATTTGCAACATTTTTTGCCAGACTTCGCCGGTGTTCCAAAAACAGAGAAAAGTTTTTGCTGAATTATGACTTCGTCTTTTTTAAAATAGTGCCCTACTAATTTTTTCAGAGTTTCTTTACGACGTATTCTTTCATCCCCCATATCATATTTCCCATAATTCTCATGAGCTTTCCCCACCCACGAATATATAAGTGCGCTGACATCTTCATATTCTTGAGAGAAAGATTTGTCTCCATCAACTATGGCAGCAAAAGTTCCACCCGGCTTCAAAACTCGTGAAACCTCCTCCAAAACAGGTCCAACAGGATCCATAAGAGTCAAAGCCCAATGACAGAGAACAACATCTATTTCTTCATCACCAATAAATTCTAAATTTTGAGCTTTTGCCTGAACAAGCGTTGCAGTATCAGGCAAGCGTTTCTCTGCAAGATTAAGTTCAGCCTGACTCATATCAACCCCAGTCAGTGAGAGGTTCGCCGCCAAACTTATCATGGCAATGAGAAAGTAATGGACCGCTCCCACAGGCTAGATCGAGAATCTCCTTGTGATCTTGCTTCTCAATCACTTCAGCTAACCACTGATATGTGTTCATTCCGGCAGCATCAACGCAGTTTGCACTATATTTTTCTGTAAAACCCGGATTTTCACGATGTACTCTCTGAAGATGCTCCACAAGTTTTCCACTATCTGGTTTCTTGCCTCTTCTTAATTCCCGTAACCAGCTAGTTTCCAATACTTACAACCTTCATTTCTAAACACATCAACCAAAACACTTTTTCAATTCGATTAAAGCGACTCTTTGCGGAAACAACCATTTCCCTGTGGAAGAGCAGGAATCTAAATAGTTGCCAATTAAATTGTACTCTCTCATGTCGCTTAAGCTTATTGTATCATCAAAAAGACATCGCTGTAGGTAAGCCTCAACAGTTAAGTTGTCATGATACTCAGCAGTATTGATGTACTCGATATACTGGACATCATATTTAATTCCCAAGAAATCAAATATTTTCATAATATCTTCTGCCGAACAAAATGCTGGAAGGGCACCGTTATGACAATCCCGAATGTAAAGATTGTAAAACTTTATATAGTGAGCATCACTGCATGCATGCGCAATAAATCCAATTTCCTTGAATGAAGAATAAAACTTTTCTAAACTTACTTTTAATTCATTTTTCGGCACCGCATAAAGTGCATGGATTGCCCATGAGATGTGAAACACATCAACACAATTAAAGTCTTGCAGCCTTATATTAAATTCTTTGGATAAGCGAAAGGGAGGAATCAGCTTCTTTTTTGTTTCATCAATCGCGAATTTAGACGGGTCAAGCAATGAATAATTTATAGTTGCTAGTTTGTCTTTTTCTGAGAGAACGCGTTGTAATGCAGTGGGAAACATTCCAGAACCACAGGCTACATCTAGTATTTCCAGTGACTCAGTACCTAATTTTCCTCTGATCCTACGAAAAACATCAGCCCAACTTAGAGCATTTGCAAGTTTTGCATAATCAAGATTGGCTAATTTGTAAAAATTATGCATTTCCTCGACATATTTTTCACTCCAATGCTCACAACTGTTTAAAAATGTTTTCGTCACAGCAACTAAACCTCCCAACATATAGGATTACGTTTCGTACGAATTATCTGGCCAGGATTCGTATCCGGAATAAATTGTTGCCAATTCCCAGAAACCATGGTCGGTTGATCTACTAACTTAGCGCCATCCTCAAAATATGTGTTTGCCAAAACTAGGCGGCTTTCGCTAGTCAGATTTGGTGAAGCACTGTGAAAAGATAAATTATGGTGGAAACTAACTTCACCGATTTCATAGGGTTGACAATCAATTTCAATTTCTCTTCTGTTCTGGAAGATTTTCCAAACATCCTGATCATATTCTGTGTCTTCTTTGCTAAACCTCAAATGCTCCACAAACTTATATGCATTGATCGGTTTCGCAAAAATGAGCGGCCCCATCTCAATAGGTATTGCTTGAGCAGGAATCCATGCAGTAACAACATTAGTCGTTGCGATCGGGAAATGATGAGTATCGTAATGCCATGGGGTTCTACCACACCCTGGCTCTTTTGAAAGAACATTGTCGTGGTATAACCTAACAGCATTGACTCCCAACAATCGACCAACAATGCCAGCTAACCGCTTGTTTACAACAAATTCCTTGATAACTTGATTTTTTCCCCAGATAAGATCAAGGCTCAAAAACTTCTGCTTTTGTTTTTCTTTGTTCTTAAAACGTTTTATTACTTCTGAGTTCAGCTGACGACGAAGGATTCCAATCGTAGAGGGCGAAAAGACATTCTTTAATTTAATAAATCCATCCTCACGAAACTTGGTAATCTCGGCATCTGAAACAGAGTATTCGGAATGAATTTCGTTTGTGGGTAGTGAGTCCTCCGCCGCTTCTGTCAGCACTTTGGGCAAATGATATGAAAATCTTCTTTTTAAATTTTCGTCGTTGTACGCCAGAGTGACGTACCAATCCCACCAGTCCTGATTAGTACTTTCCCAAGATTGAGACACATCAAACTTATCATTATTCATAAAACCAGAGAAAACTAAGTAAAACCTTTAGGTTACCTCAATATCTCCGATTTTATAAGCCTGGTTTGTCCTGATAATCTCTTTCTCGTTCAGCCAGTTGGTCAGAATCTTGACCGAACCAAAGCTTTTGAAATCTCAAAAAATTAGACTCATACTGCTGATTCAAATTCCTCATTAGCTCATAATCATCCTGGTCTTCGAATGGAGCGCTTCTTTTCATAAAAATATCCAATAATGTGATAATAATTAGAAATGAAAAACATAAAAAGTTCCATCAAATTTGATATTTTTAACTAAGGGTTAATACTTAGATAAAGAAGCGTTATTGATCTTACAAAAAATTCTTTTAAAACCAATTTTTCTTGATTCATCTACTTAACGCAATTCTTTTCGCAAAATTTTACCAACATTGCTTTTTGGCAATGTTTTCCGTTCCTCAAATTGCTTAGGGCACTTGTAAGCTGCTAGATTGCCTCGACAATAGGATTTTAACTCATCAACGTTAAAATTGTGCTTGCCATCAACCACATAAAATAGCTTGACTGACTCCCCTGTGTCTTTGTCTGGTATGCCCACGACCGCACATTCAACTATTCCCTCAAAACTTGAAACCACATCCTCAATTTCATTAGGATAAACATTAAACCCGCTGACAATAATCATATCTTTTTTTCGGTCTACAATTTTAAGGTATCCACTGGAGTCCATAACCCCTAAATCTCCAGTCTTGAAAAATCCATCTTTAGTAAAAACCTTGTTTGTTTCTTCCTCGTTTTTCCAATACTCTCGCATGACTTGTGGTCCCGAAACAGCTATTTCTCCGATCTCACCTACCCCTAAATCCTGAGAATTCTCGCCCAAAATCTTAACTAGGGTAGATGGAACAGAAGGCCAACATTTCCAGTGTAAACTCTCGATGTCACCGGAACAACGCTTACACATGGTGCAGTCTCAGACAGACCATAACCCTCAATTAAACTACAGCCTGTTTTTTCTTGCCATCGCTCAGCCACGGAACTGGTAACAGCCATACCTCCGCCGAGTGACACTTTTAATTCTGCAAAATCCAAATCAGAAAACTTTTTTTCATTCATTAAGTAATTGAATAGTGTATTCACACCAGGAAAAATATGAAAATTTTCTTTCGACAAAGTTTTCACAAAACCCTTGAAATCTCTAGGGTTAGGAATTAGTAAATTTCTAAGAGAAACACGAAGTCCCAAAAATA
This sequence comes from Burkholderiaceae bacterium, assembly GCA_038147455.1. Taxonomy (GTDB): domain Bacteria; phylum Pseudomonadota; class Gammaproteobacteria; order Burkholderiales; family Burkholderiaceae_A; genus UBA7377. The sequence continues at coordinate 363,799 of JAYQTQ010000001.1, forward strand.
GGCATGCGGTTAAAGCAAAGATATGATAAAGCGGTAACGCACAAACCATAGTACCTACATTCTCTGTTGTAGAAGTTTTACTTATCGAAAGTTCTTTTAAAACTGGCTGAAACCATGCCTCAGCTTGAAGGCAATTAGCTATCATATTTCTGTGTGTGAGGACCGCAGCCTTAGATGTTCCTGTTGTACCACCTGTGTACTGCAAAAAAGCTATTTCAGAAGAATCTAATCGAACTGTTTTTTTATCCGTTGGGTAATGCTTTTTCATCAAAGAAGAAAAGTGAAAAGTACTAACTCCACTAAATGAAACCATCGGAACAACCTTCTTTACAAAGCGTAAATAAAAATTGATAAATTTACCTTTTAAGCCCAAAAGGTCGCCAACATTAGTTTGGATAACATAATTAATTTGTGTTTTTGAAATAATGTCTGCTAGCTTGTCACAAAAATTTCCAAGAATAATTATTGCCTTAGCTTCCGAATCACATAACTGATGACATAGTTCTCGGGAACTGTATAGCGGGTTAACGTTGACAACAACCAGTCCTGCTCTTAAAACCCCAAGTATTACAACTGGGTTTTGAAGTATATTCGGTAGCATGACGGCGACTCTGTCACCCTTCTCAAACCCCTCCTCTATCAAGAACTGTGAAACCTTCTCGGCATACTGTTTTGCTTCAAAAAATGTTATGGAACGACCTAGGCATGTATAAGCAGTTGCCCGAGGATGATTGTCGAAGGCTTCATCAGTAAGAGCAATTAAATTTGGATATTTGTCTGGGTCAATATCTGCTGGAACCCCTTCAGGGTAATTATCTGTCCAAAACCGATCTCTGAAATTGTTCATACTTCCAATATACGGTTAGAGATATTTTTAATCTACAAAAAATTGCGTTTCTTCAGAAAACCTTATATTATTTAAACAAACGTTTGAATGAAAAATGTACTCAGAAGATAAAAAAACTTACGAAAAACTCATGGATTGTGCAGAAAAGATCTTCGCAGAGCAAGGTTATGACAAGGCTTCTGTGCGTGAAATTACAGCCGCTGCTAATGTGAATTTAGCGTCGATACATTATCATTTCGGCTCTAAAGAGAACCTTTTGCAAGAACTTTTAAACCGAAAATTGGAATGGCTCAATCAACAAAGGCTCATTGCTTTAAAGACTTTGGAAAGTAAATCAAAAAACAAACCCTTAAAACCATCTCAAATTCTCGAAGCTTTTTTTGGAACTCTGCTCGATATGCTAGATGAAAAGAATTATGGTGGAGAGATGTTCTTACGACTTTTGGGCAGGTCAACACTTGAGCCTAACTGTTTAATTTCCTCTATTTCTAGCGGAAAAAACAACGCTGTAACAGAAAAGTTTAGAGACGCCTTATTTAAAGCACTGCCAAATGTTCCAAAAAATGAAATAGTTTGGCGGTTTCATTTTATGGTTGGAGCTACTTCGTATGCAATCTCAGGAAGTGGTTTAAATAAACTTTTTGTTACGGCTGAGGTCTCAGAGGACAAGTCTGTTAGCAAAAGGCTCCTCAAAAAAAGATTAATGTCATTTTTGCTTGGAGGCCTCAGATCTCCAATGAACTCTTTTTTAATTGGAAACAAATAAATGAATACCACTGCTATCTCAAATTTTATATTAAATAAAATTCGTATGTCCCTACCCACCATGTCTGATACTGAACGGACAGCTCTGGATGCAGGTACAGTTTGGTGGGATAAAGAGCTTTTAAGCGGCAATCCTGATTGGGACGTTTTATTGAATACTCCACGACCAAATTTGAATAAAAAAGAGCAAGACTTTATCGACAATGAAGTAAACACTCTTTGTTCCATGGCAAATGAGTGGGTAACAAACCATGAAGAAAAAGCATATCCAAAGTTAGCATGGGATTTCGCCAGAAAGAATCGCTTCCTAGGAATGATTATTCCCGAAAAGTTTGGCGGTTTAGAATTTTCAGCGTATGCCCAGTCTGAGATACTAGCAAAAATTTCGTCGCGTAGTTCCGTTCTCTCTGCAATGATAATGGTGCCGAATTCTCTCGGCCCGGGTGAGTTATTAATACATTATGGAACTGATGAACAAAGGAAACAATATTTACCTGGACTGGCTTCCGGAAAAGAAATTCCAGCATTCGCTCTAACAAGTCCCTGGGCAGGCTCGGATGCATCATCGATACCGGATATTGGGATTATTTGTAAAGGAGAGTGGAAAGGAGAAGAGTGTATCGGGTTGAAAGTTACATGGGATAAACGTTACATAACACTTGCCCCCATTTGTACCGTTCTGGGCCTTGCTTTTCGAGCCTTCGACCCTGATAACTTACTCGGACCGAAAACAGATCTCGGAATTACCTGTGCCTTAATTCCCGCAAAACATCCGGGAGTTAGCATTGGAGACCGACATATGCCTCTAACAGTACAGTGGCCAAATGGCCCAACGAGGGGCAAAGATGTATTTATTCCACTTTCTTTCGTTATCGGTGAAAAAAAATGGTTTGGGTAATGGCTGGCGGATGCTGATGGAGTGTTTATCAGCGGGAAGAGCTATATCGTTACCCTCTTCGAACGCGGGAATCGCGCAATTAGCAGTAAAGACAGTGGGAGCGTACTCAAGAATTCGAACGCAATTTAACACCTCAATTTCTAATTTTGAGGGTGTGGCAGAAAAATTAGGAAAAATTGCCATCGAATGTTATGCAATTGACTCAACCAGAAAATTAGCAGCTTCGGCGATCGATCTTGGAGAAAAACCTTCGGTAATTTCTGCGATAGCAAAGGTACACTCCACAGAAAAAGCTCGCGAGATAGTTACTATGGGTATGGATGTTATTGGGGGTAAAGGAATTTGCCATGGGCCTTCAAACTTTCTCGCTGAGGCACATATTCAAACTCCGATCAGCATAACCGTTGAGGGGGCGAATATATTGACCAAAAGCCTCATAATATTTGGTCAGGGTTCAGTTCGATGCCACCCTTATCTTTATGAAATCATCAAAGCAGCGGAAAATCCTGATCAAGAGAAAGGACTAGAAACTTTTGATTCGTTATTTAAAAAACAGTCAATTAATTTAATTAAGAATCTGTCCTTTAATCTTCTCTCAGGCTTGTCAGGATACGTATCTTTTGAGAACAAATCGATGGTTGGCGATGAATGTCTCAGTCTTTATAAAGGAGTTAACCGATATAGTCGTATCCTCAGCACAGTAGCAGACGTTTGTTTATTCTCAATGGCGGGTAATTTAAAAAGGAAAGAATTAATCTCAGGAAGGTTAGGCGACATTTTATCAAACCTTTTCATCGCATCAGCCTGCCTTAAACAATATCATGATGGGGCAAAGTCTGCTGACGATATTAGATTAACAAAAGCAGCTTGCGAGACATGTTTTTACAAGATTGAAAAATCGTTCGCAAATATATTTGCAAATCTTTCTAATCCTTTTATTCGTTATGGACTGAGATTGGTGACTTTTCCGTTAGGTTTTCACAAAAAACCGCCAAAAGATACAGACGTTATTGCAATCGCTGGCCTTATCACTGCAAAAACAAATCTCCGAGAGAACTTAACATCTTCTGTTTTTGTACCTGAAAAAGTACTGAAAAGTAAGACAAGATATGAACCGGTATTCTGTATTGAAAAAGCTCTTGATGCTGTCATTTCCTGTGAGCCAATTGATAAAAAAATTAAACAGGCTGAAAAAAAAGGACGTTTTGTTAATAACCCAAATGCAAATGTTAGGGATATCGCGGAGGAGGCCTTTAAACTCGGTATTATCTCGGATGAAGAGTTAGCTCTCGTAAAAAAACGTGATGAATTGAAAAACGTTGTTATACATGTCGATGAATTTGACGGTAGTTTAAGTAAAATAAAAAAGCCTAATCAAAAATCTACGAGAAAGAACGCATAAAAATATGAAAACCCTAAAACCGATTTATATAGTCGATGGTAATAGAACACCTTTTTTGAAAGCTCAATCGAAGGTAGGGTCCTGGGCCTTTTCCAGCAGCAGAATTGGGAGTGCAGTGTGCAAGGAGTTTACTATTACGTCAAACTTGTGATACCTCCGTTATAGATGAGGTAATCGTTGGATGTACTACGCCGAGTGAAAGCGAAATGAATATTGCAAGGGTTATTGGCTTACGATCTGGAATCGCAAATTCTACACCAGCCTGGACTGTGCACCGAAATTGCGCTAGTGGCCTTCAAGCTATTGATAGTGGATTACAGTCAATTTCATTAGGAAGGAGCAATACGGTCCTCTGCGGAGGGGTAGATTCTTTGTCTCAAGCTCCATTCATTTATTCAAAGAATGCTACCAAATGGTTTACTCAACTAAGTTCGAGCAAAAACCTTACTGCGAAGATTAAAAAACTTTTGGAGTTTCGTCCGCAATTTTTTAAACCCATTATCGGTATATTAAAAGGACTCACAGATCCTGTTGAAGGGATTGGCATGGGACAAACCGCAGAAAATCTTGTAAAAAAATTTGGTTTATCAAGAGAAATGATCGATGAATATTCTGTACAAAGCCACAAACGTGCGACACAGTATTTAGAAACTGTTCACTTTCAGCAAATCAATGCTATTTTTGATGCGAATGGAAATGGATATTCCAAAGACGATGGTATCCGCGAAGACATCAGTTTAGAAAAGTTACTGTCTTTAAAGCCAGTGTTCGATAGGCCAGACGGAAATATCACAGCTGGGAACAGTTCACAGATTACTGACGGCGCATCAATGTTAATACTCTCCTCTGAAGAAGGATTAAAAACAATGAATACTGAACCATTGGCTGAAATAACTCAGATTAATTGGGCAGGAATTGATCCGAAAGAGATGGGTTTGGGTCCAGTTCATGCATTTATGCCGATCCTCCAACAACAGAAGATGAAAAAATCAGATATAGATTTGTGGGAAATAAATGAAGCCTTTGCAGCGCAAGTACTTGGTTGTCAAAAGCACTCAATGATCAAAATTACTGTAAAGAACAACTCTCTATTGATAATACGTTTGGAGAAATAGATAATGAGAGTTTAAATGTAGCTGGTGGGGCGATTGCAATAGGACATCCCGTAGCTGCTAGCGGACCTAGAATCCTGCTAAATATAATTCACTTATTAAAAAATAAAAAACTGAAGACTGGTATGGTTTCAATATGTATAGGCGGAGGGATGGGCGGAGCTGCTCATGTTAAATTATGTTGATAGACGAATTAAAGAATCTTAAATTAAAAAACTGGAGTGCTGTTTTAAACGAGGACGAGATTCTTTGGCTTGAACTGAATAAGGTTCACAAATCAACCAATACGTTGTCTTCTGAAGTAAGAGAAGAGTTCGGAAAAATTCTCAGTGTTTTTGAAAAAGGAATTGCGGGAAAATTTAGTGAAAAAATTCCAGCTGGATTGGTTATTCACTCAAAAAAGAAAACAGGTTTTTGTGCTGGAGCAGATGTTAATGAATTCGTTGAAACAGCAGAAAAAGAAAACTGGGAAATTTCCAGTAGAAAAATTGTTTACGACGGTTGGTATATGTTCGAAAGATTAGAGCAGCTTAGTAAAAAAATTCCAACAATTGCTTTGGTGCGTGGCTTTTGTTTTGGAGGAGCTCTTGAATTAGCTTTATCCTGTAGGTATATAGTTGCTATAGACGAAGAAACAACAAACTTTTCCCTCCCTGAGGTAAAGTTGGGTATTTACCCAGGATGGGGAGGAATAAAAAGGTTGCCGCAGAAAATCGGGCCAATTAATGCAATGAATATGATGCTCAGTGGGAGTTTTGTTAATGCAAGAAAAGCCTATCGAATCGGACTGGCAGATGTACTTTCTCCTGTAAGAACAGTTGAAAACGCATGTAAAGATTGATTAAAAACCAACCCAAGAAAAAGGAATTAAATCATATAAACAGATTAATGCAAGGCCCTTTGAAAAAGTTGCTTATTTCTTGATTAGGCGTTCTTTAAAGAAGAAAAAAGCTATAGAGGCACATTATCCTGCTCCATTCGGGATACTTGATTTATGGCTTAAGCAAAACGGCGATCCTACTAAAGATGAGAGCATTCATAGTAAAATCCTTGGCTCTAAAACAGCTAAAAATCTCTTGAGGGTGTTTCTGTTAAGAGAAGAACTCAAAGATCTCGGCAAGATAAATTCAAAAGCTAAAAATACTGAACAATATCCCATCAAGCATATCCATATTATTGGAGCTGGGACTATGGGGGGAGATATTGCGATTTGGTGCGTCCTTCAGGGTTTCACTGTTTCGATTCAAGATCTTTCTGTAGAACAGATAGCTAGAGTTATAAAAAAAGCTTCTCGTGATTTTAATAGAAAATTTAAAAATAAATATAAGCAAAAATCATTATTAGATAATTTAATACCAGATTTGATTGGTTCAGGCGTCGAAAAAGCCGATGTAATCATTGAAGCAGCGACTGAAAATTTAGAGGTTAAACGTAATATTTTTTCCGAAATTGAAAGAAGAGCTAAATCCACTGCCCTCCTATGTTCCAATACCTCAAGTATAAAAATAGAAGAAATTTCAAAAAAGTTAAAAGACCCAAACAGACTAGTCGGAGTACACTTTTTTAACCCTGTTTTAAAAATGCCTCTCGTAGAAATTATAAAGTCTAATAAATGTGACCAAAATTTTTTAAACTTTGCTATGAATTTTACTAGCAGAATAAAAAAACTACCTCTTCCAGTAAAAAGTAGTCCTGGATTTTTGGTTAACGCTGTTTTAATGCCCTACCTACAAAGCGCAATGAGGACGGTTGATAACGGTATCAGTCCGGAAGATATCGATTATGCGATGAAGTCATGGGGAATGCCGATGGGTCCATTAGAACTTGTTGATACCGTCGGACTGGACATTTGTATTGCTGTTGGTGAGACTATCACGCAGTCTGAACCAACACCAATATGTCTAGAAGAGTTAACTCGGAAACGACATTTTGGCAAGAAAACTGATCAAGGATTTTATAAGTGGGAAAAAGGAAGAAAAGTATCAAAAACAAAATTAAAACTGACTGACACGGAACGAAAGAACTTAGCAGAAAATCTGATTAAACCATTAATACAAAAAACAATTTCTCTTGTTGAGGAAGGAATAGTCGAGAGTGAAGAATTAGCAGATGCTGGGGTAATATTTGGAACCGGTTTCGCACCATTTTGGGAGGACCTATTCACTACCACAAGAACAAATAATAAACTACCTCAGATTTGTCCTTCTAAGCGCATCGGGGGTATAGTTTCTAACTTTGTCTTTAAAACCGAACTTAGGAGGTGAGACAACTTCATTATCCAAACCGGAAACAAAACACATCTCATTATTCAAGTCGTGATATACGTGTACTCTATACCAGGGAAAGTTTTCTGCTTTTTGCTGAATAAGTCCATGAAACGCCACTCTCCACAAATCCCCTCGTGTAGAATACGCATCTTCCATCAAAACCATCCAACTATCTTCATCTACATAAAAAACACGTTTAGAATAGATATGTCTAGACGACTGCTTTAATCTTGCCTCAACAACCCAGACCCGATGAACCTCATATCTTACGAATTCAGCTTTAATACAGTTTTTGCCGAGAACATCTGAATACTTAATATTTTTATTATCTAGTTTGTTGACATTATACGGAACAAGCAGCGTTTCTTTTCCGCGCAGTTTCCAGTCGAAACGGTCTAAATCCCCATTAAATCCATCAATTTGATCTGCGGTAATTAATCCTTGAGAACCTCTTCCGGTAGCATCATGCGAGGCATCCGGTGCACGCCGAACTCTCCTTTGAGCTGAACTATAAATCCACGCCTTTCTCTTTTTTTTTAATAATGGTATCGGCTCATGAACCAACAAAATATCGCCAACCAACGAAGCTGGTTCGAAATATCTAGCTAATACGTAATATTGCATTTCATTGGAGCCTTTATCAAGAGCTTTAGGTGACAACCTTTTGCTCCATACTCCAACTCTAGTAAATACCCCTTTTGAATTTACAACAAAGGAGTGTACTTTTTTTTCCTCACTTTCTCCTTGATAACGAGACAAATGGTTAAGCATTACCTCAGCACCATTCTTCGGAAATTTAAAGGGATATATTTGCGCAGTTTATCAGGATGATGAGAATTTTCTAAACCGCCTTCAATTTGCAGTTTAATCTTTCTAGGATGATTAGAGGAGCGATAGGAATTAAAAACTTGTATTTCATAATTAGGATATTTTTTGAGTACAGCCTGTAAACCTAATGATAAATAAAGGGAATATTCATTAATGTTGGTTTTATTTACTGTAAAAATTGGGCGTTCAAACTCTATGCCGATATTTTTTCCACTCTGGTAGCTGCGATCGATTAGTTCTTTATATTTCTTACTGGACTCATGATATTCAGGTACAAGTCCATCTGACGAACCTCCGCTCTCCGCTCCTGAATATGTAAACGTTCCGGTTGTATTGCTCCTGGCTATTCCTGCCATACAAGCATAGATGAAACACACAACCATAAAAACAAATTTGGTCATAACATTTTCGTTATCTTTTCTTTTGCGCGACTATATTCCTCGATCAATTGACTAACAATTTCGGCAGTCCTTTGCTTTTGATCTATATCTCCCACCCCCTGTCCTGCACTCCAGATATCTTTCCAGGCTTTACTGCCAAGTTTTTCAAAAGAAGAAAAGTTTACCTGTTTTAACTTCTTTCCCAAAAATAATTGTAATCCTAGTTTAAAACGCGGCCAGGAAAATAATTTGTTTGAATTGTACCCTGCCTTATCAGCACCTTCTTTCAAGTAACTTCCGTAAATACCAGTAAAAAAATTTGTATAAATAATATCATTAGCCGAAGATCGTATAATCATGTCTTTATAATCCTCTGGAGCAGGGCACTCTGCAGAGCATATAAATTTTGTACCCATATATACGAAGTCTGCTCCCATAACCTGGGCAGCAAGAATTTGAGACCCATTAGTAATTGAGCCCTGCGAGTACCACTGGGCCACTATACATTTTCCTTACTTCAGTCACTAATGCAAAAGGATTTAGCGTACCTGCATGTCCTCCTGCCCCAGTCGCAACTAATATTAAGCCATCAACTCCGGCTTCAATAGCTTTTTCAGCATGCCTTAAGCTTATAACATCATGAAATACTAACCCCCCATAACTCTTTACAGCATGAACAACCTCATTAGGAGATCTAAGACTAGTAATTGTTATTGGAACCTTTTCATCAACACAGATCCTCAAATCCTTTTCTAACCTAGAATTCGATGCATGAACAATTTGATTTACTGCATATGGTGCTACAAACCTGTTGTTTTCCCGCTCTTTTTCCAGTTTTGCTTTAATCTCTTCGAGCCATTGTTTTAATGTCCCCTCTCCCCTAGCGTTTAGTGCCGGGAAAGACCCAACGACACCAGCGCAACATTGCGCAACAACAGTTCGCGGGTTAGACAAAATAAATAAAGGCGAAGCAATTACTGGAAGACGTAAACTTGTTTTTAACTTTTCTAAAGTCATTTCGTTTTTACTGGCATTCCAAAAAATTTTAATAAAACCGGAGCCAAAAAAATTGCTCCTACTAAATTAAATATGAACATAAATCCTAAGAGTAGTCCCATATCTTGCTGAAATTTTAAATCCGAAAAGTACCAACAAAAAACAGCAACAGAAGTAACCAAGGCTGTGAATATTGACGCTGACCCTCTTTGACGAAGGCTTTCAGAATAACTTTTCTCAATACTCATCTCATCATACTTCACATAATGATACATCCTTTCAAACAGATATATTCCATAATCTACTCCCACCGCAACCCCCAACGCAATTACAGGTAACGTATTCATCTTAACCCCTATGTTTAAAAATACCATTAAAGCGTTGCACCAGACGGTTACGAGTATTAATGGCAAAATTATAGCCAAGGAGACCTTAATAGATCTAAAGAGCACCAAACACAAAAAGCCGACAGAGAAAAATAAAGCGGTATTAACCAAAGGTTCAGATTTTTTTATCACATCATTGCGGGATGCTGAAACACCAACCATTCCTAATGCCATTCTAAATTTCACTTGATCATTTTTTAGCGTAGAAGAAAATTGATTTATGTCTTTAACCAAACTATCTATCGTGGTCGCTTTTCTGTCTTTTAAAAAAATCGATATAGGTAAGGCAGAACATTCAGTATTCATATAAGCGCTTCCTCTTTTCGTAGCATAGCCAACACCTTGCGCAATTTGAATAGAGCTTGACGGAACTGTTCTCCATTTGAAAAAATTTTCGGAGTATGCCTGGTTAATCTTCTTCACCAATCCGGCTAGTCCTTCAACAGCCAGAACATTTGGATTCTGATAGACAAAAAATTCAAACTCAGAAAGAGTTTTCATTACGTCAGGACTTAAACATGGAGAATCCTCCCCTTTAATTTCAGCTATAACACGGAAATTATCGACATTAAAATCATAAGATCTTACTATTTCTTCAGTATCTAGATTGTATCTAGAGTCTGGTTTTAGTTCGGAAACACCATGGCGCAATTCTCCAATTTGTAAGTCTTTCGTGACAAAAAGGCCCGCTATTAAAAAGCATCCTGCTAAGAGTAAAATGAAAACGAGATAAGGCTTTTGAAAAATAATCACTAATTTAATCCAAGTAGCCTCTAGTGGGGCAGAGGCATTTAACGACTGACTAAATTTTATATTTGATGGACAATAAGATAAGAGGATTGGCAATAAAATCTTGTTCGAGATAATCATAAGAGAAACACCTAGGGTCGCAACAAATGCCATTTCTCTCACAATGGTAATATCAACAAAAGCAATCACCATGAATCCAATTGCATTTGCAATTAAGGCGATACTTCCTGGAACAAACAATTTCTCAAAAGACTTAGCTGCCGAAAGTGTACTTTCGTTAGTATGCGCCATTTCCAATTTCCATGCATTCGTCATCTGTACCGCATGAGAGACCGCAATAGCAAAAATCAAGAATGGTACCAGTATAGACAAAGGATCTAATCCTAGTTCAACTATGGGCATTATGCCTAATAACCAAATAACTGGAACTACCGCACTCAACAAAACGTAGGTAGTGATTATTCCGGACCTCACGTAAAAAAAAGTAAACAGCATAATGAGAAAAAACGCTAGACCAAAATATGTAAGGACACTTTTTGCCGCTCCAATAATATCGCCAACAGCTTTTGTAAACCCGAGAATATAAACCTTATCTCCGTTTTTCTCATACTTTGTTCGTATTTTCTCAAGCCCATCAGAAATATTTTTTACATTTAAATCCTTATTTTGTAATGAAGCAAAAACTAATGCCTGAGCACCATCTTTAGTAATTAATCGTCCGTTCCAAATGGATTTGATTACGTTTTTTCTAATTATCTCTATTTCTTTATCCGTACCAGAGAAATTGGCCGAGATTACATTTCCACCCTTAAAACCATCCTCCACGATTTCCATATATCGTACATTTGGAGTAAACAATGACGTTAATGAACTTCTCTCGATACCGTTTAAATAAAAGAGATCTTCCGTTAAGTTTTTTAAAACATCAAGCGATTCTGCATTATAAATCGTTCCGACAGCAGGCTTATACGATATGATGACTCGATTCGCATTTCCAAAAATTTCACGATAATCAAAAAACGTTTTTATATAAGGATGTTCAATTGGAAGCGTTTTTTCAAAACCAGGATTCGTATTTATATTCTTCAGGGAAATTCCACAAAAGACAGTAAAACCCAAAAAAATAAAAAAAAGAATTAATCGATTTTTTAAAATAAATTGTGCAAGTACAGAAACAAACAACCTCTTCTTCCTAAATTCAAAATTGTAACTTTATTTTAAAATTTTTATACCTTTTAGCCCAGCAAAGATCTTAGAGTCACCATATTCTACAGTACTGACTACTGTATCTAGCGTAGCCTCTCTCCTAAAAAAAATCCCATCGGAAAACTCATGAACAACACCGCCTGACTCATAAAAAAACAAGCTTCCGTCCTTGCCCACACTTGCAGACATTATCCCCAATTTAGAGGGGGTAATGTACTGATTAAACACTATCGATTTTCTCTTTCCCTCAACATAGAATTCAGGAAAAGAAACTAAACTAGTGCTCAGTATATTTCCTCGCATTCCAAAAAAATAAATATTATCGTCTTGAATAATACCTCCGAAAAAAGAACCGGAGTAAGGAATATCAACCTGTTTCCATTGATTTGAATTATCTGCTTGAAATAAGACTGTTCCGGACTCTCCAACAACAAAAATTCCGTATTCCGAAATCAATATGTCATATAGATGTCTATCAAAATTTTTGTCAACGACAAAATCTTTTTTCCATGACCTTCCTCCGTCAGATGAACGCAAGACTGATCCGAAATCCCCTACAATTAGTGCATCAAGCGTTGAGAGCCATTTTACTTTCATAAAGGAAATTGGATTCTCTGTCTCGATTAAAATTTTTTGGAACGATTTACCTCTATCTGTAGTAAGAAAAATCGTAGAATCATGTCCGACAAAAAGACCAGTTTCAGAATCAACAAAATTGAAGGAGGTAAATAAACCTTTATAATCTATTTTGTGCTGCGTCCACTGTGTACCACCGTCACGAGAACTTAATATGATGCCAGCCTCTCCGATAGCAAATATATGATTGTCCACCTTTTCAATCTCTGTAAAAAAGATTTTATTAACATCCAATCTATTATTATTAACGACATCGGCAAAACAAATATTGGCAAAAACAAAAAAAAAGCCGATTAATCGGCCAATTTCATTTACAAGTAACAATCTTTTCAATTATCTTGTTCCCCTTCGGCGTAACGCGTCAGGTTGAAAGTTTGTCCATCTATCGTTTATTCCAAACCTTATCGGTTTTTTAACTTCATTGTCCAAATGAGCAGCCAGGTAATTACCATTGCTTAAATCGTGCCAAACGAGTAAATTTGGCCACGGAACCAACTTATCATAAATTTGTATAAAACCATGCACCCCAATTCTCCAAAGGTTACCGCGGGTGTCGTAGCAGTCTTCACCTAAAATGGACCAGCTATCTTCATCCATATAGAACACTCTTTTTCCATAAATATGTTTACTATTGCTTTTTAAGGTTGCCTCAACAACCCATACTCTGTGCAATTCATAACGCATATATTTTGGATTTACTGTACCTTCATCTAAAATATCGGTATATTTTAGATTCTTGTTTGTCAGGTCATAAGTATTGTATGGAACAAACATTTCTTTGCGACCAATTAATTTCCAATCATACCTATCAGTCGCACCATTGTATGCGAAATATTGATCAGTTGTCCTCATACCTTCAGTACCATCTGCCACATTATCATAAGCAAGATCAGGTGCCCTTCTCACACGCCTTGCGCCAGCGTTGTAAATCCATGCCGCCCGTGGATTTTGAATAGTATCCACAAATTCATGCACAAGATAAACAGTTCCTACCAGTGTTGAGGGAGCAGTAAAGTTCGCATAGAAAGCGTAGTTCAACCCTTTATCTACCTGATTTGGCTTCATAGAGTTAGCATAAACCACTCGATCCTTAAACCCAACTTTGTAATACTTTTTTCCTGGCCGAACCGGAAACCACGCATACTCACGTTCAAAACCATTTCCAACATATCTTAAGAGGTAATTGTAAATCGCTTCTTCTCCGGAAGAAGGAGACGGGAATGGCATATGGGATTTTGTCCTTCCGACGATTTTATGATTAGAAATTCGAGCTTTACCAGTCTCGGCCTTTACAACTTCAATTTCGGTTTTAGGCAAAACCGCAGTGCGGTGAGTCTTAAACACAGGCATGCTATATCTAGGGTTACTTTTCAGTAACGCTATTTGTCCAGGGCTTAATTTGGATACGTGCTCAGAATAGTTTGAACCATTGATGACAAACAAAGGCGTTTCCCCGGCGAAGGGATTTTTAAAGCCATTTTTTTTATCCCAACCGCCTGGCGGAGAGGTTAAGCCACCATTCCAAGGGGGGATTGACCCACTCTCATTTCCCCCTTTAATTGCCCCAGAGTAAGTAAGTTCAGCCGCAAAACACCACTGAATAAACTGCAACGAAAAAAAACGTGCAAAATACCCTTGAGAGAGATTTAAAGAACAGAGACACTAGAAGGAAGTGCTAAGCACTAAAGTGTAGTAGTCTCTATCACGAAATGCGTCATAAGCAGCACTATCTGCATAATAGACATAACCGAACTCAAAATTGTGTCTCTTATTTAGATTAAACCGTGTACTTAATCCTATTGCTAATCTGTCTTCAAGGAATTGGAAATCAGCCGAATAGCCCTTAACATCGTGGCGAACAGACAAAGTTGGATACATCGTGAATGAAGAGCCAAACACACTTGGATACTCTCCCCTCACCCTTAGGCGATACCCCCAAGAGTCTTCCGTCACAAACCCGTCATTCTTATTTCCCTCTGGATGCGTATTGCCGAGAGAAGTTCCGCCGTATGTAGCATGAGGTGCTGTTCCAAACACGAAATGCCTTCCGTATCTATTACCCGTAAAGCTATCTCCTATATTTACCCTTTGATAGCCTAGTTCTCCGATAAACACCGTCTGCGCAGACCCTAAAACCCTGGGGAGAATTTTAATTCCATTAAGTTGTAACTGGAATTTGTTTAGTCGATCATAACCCTCCACTTTTGTACCAGCTCCCGCGGCACTTGCTGCCGCAGATTGAGCTGCTAAAGGACCAATACCAACTAACAAACCATTTAGCAAGTCGTTAGCATTTATTTGCACGGGTAAATTAGGAATATAGCTAGCTTCTGCTCCGATAGACCAACCCGCCAAATTCGTAGTGTAAGACAGTCCATATAGTTCAAGTGCCCCTGGATACTCCCATAACCCTGTACCTGGGGTCAACTGCAAACCTAACGGAGCCGCTCCAGCAACCTGAGCAGGAATTGGGTTTATAAAGTTATTTGGATTAAGTGCTGCGTTTACGGTCGGGCCGAGAGCCCTGATGTTCGAACCTGACCTTCCAGAAATATATGGAATCCTAGAGCTATACTTCATAAAATAAAATCCTAATTCACCATCCAAACTTTCAACTGGGGTTCTAAAGGCAACTCCATACTGATCTGAATCTGGGCCGTCGATGCCTGGGCCCATCGGTATTGACAAGCCAGCAGCCAATCCATCAGGGTTGCTCAGACCTGGCAATGTTGTAATGGACTGTGAACACGCCATACCGTTCTTAGTTGTAATTTGAAATTCTACTGGCGCCCAATAAGTACCACAGCTATCTAAGTTCGCAGGATTCCATTCCACCTGATAGAAAGCCTCGAGAGAGCTTCCCCCACCGAGTCCCAAGTTAGTAGAAATTGCCTTAACTGGTAGAAATGCATCTCGTATTTCGGTTCCCGGCCGCCTCAATGATGTTAAGTCGATAGGATTAATCTGGTTAATACCCTGGACAAAAAGGCTTTCTCCCCAGTTTATAACCTGATTACCTGCTCTTACTTGCAAAGGCAAACCACCTATGTCCAGCGTATTATAAATGTAAGCATCCAGAAGAGCAGCTCCAGAGAACTTGCTTAGGTGAGCAAACCCATGATCGGACAATGGATTATTTTGGCTATATCCACTCCCGCCGTTACCTTGATTTACCCCTGAACCCTCAAGAGTAAAATCATGCCACGCTCTAACTCGGGTAAACAAACCAAACTCATCCCTGCTAATCGAATAATCGATAGTAGCTCGCAAAAGCGTTGACCATGCGTCTCCTTTAGAGTAATTAACATTCGAACTATCGGTGTTAGTTGCACCCAATCCGCCAGTGCCAAGTCCCGCACGGACACCATCGGCCTGACTATATAATTCATTATCAGGATCTTGGGCCCTTATACTGGTACCAACTGTAATATTTGCATTAATTGAACTGGACCATTCCCCAGTATCAAGTTCTAATGCCACAACAGAAGGAGCACCTGCCCCGAATAGTAAACCGGAAAATAAGGTCGCGTATATTTTATTAACAGAAGGAGAATTTGAACTGTCCCCAAAAAAATTATGAAATGAATTTTTCTTCCGTCTAATTACATTCTTATTTTGATTCTTATTATTTTTGCATTGCATCATAACAATCTCCTAACCCATGGTATTTACTACCGTAAGCAAAACTTTTTTAACTATACATACATATACGCGAACATACTATATCCTATAATAATCGCAGCTAGAAATACTAGCAAGCAAAACAACATTTAACAAAAAGAAATTCTAAACGTTCAAAATAAAAACAGGCTTATCACCATTTTCCAGGAAATCTCTCGCAGATAAGAAAATTCACAAAAGAATTCGTCTCAAGGTTCGCTATCAATGTAGTCCGCAGATACTTTTTAGTCTCAACAATAAAGTGTTGTATTTCGAGCAGGAAGAGTTGCTGGGGGTGCGCTAAATTGAAAAGTCAGTAAACGAACATTTGGATCATACAGAAGAAAATAAATTAAACGTAAAACTGGATGTTTTAACTACATAGTTAACATAGCAGTCAAAAAGCTTGATGGATACAAATGTTTTTTAATTCCTTCTCTGTAATATCCCCATTATGAGGTGTTATTAAATAAGCTTTTTTGTTTGGAACAAACGAAACCGCATTCTGAATTTCACCGTCAACGCAATGAATAGCACACCCTCCTTCAATTGCGTAGCATTGCTCTAGTTTTCCATTTTTCAAAAACTCATGAACCGCAGGCCTTCGTTCTTCCTCCTCATCGTAATGTGGGCAGCAGTGACCATCGACAAACCCAAGGCAGTCCATAATTTTTAACGAATTTGCCCAGGAATCTGTCACACCTTTATTAAACCAACAAATTGCTCCCGCACTAACACCCGCTAACACTGCACCATTTTTATAGGCTTGTCTTAACAAATTTGGCAAACCCCACTCATTCCATACAGCTAGCATACTTTTTGTGTTGCCACCTCCTACAAAAACTATGTCTTGATCAAGTATCAAGTTACGTAAATCGGGTGTCCTTGTAAAAAATTCCAAATGAGATGGACTACAATGCAGTTTACTGAATGCTTTGTAAAAATTAACAATGTAAGATTTGTCCTCTCCAGTAGCCGTAGGAATAAAACAAGTCTTTGGTCTGCTAACACGGGCATTGTCAATGATATAGCTTTCTATATCGAGGTTTTTAGGATTTCTGCCAAAACCTCCTCCGCCTATTGCGATTATTTGTTTTTTCATCTCTTTTACTAAAGGAACTTACAATGCCTGATATAATCTTACTTCTTTAATGATTATTCTTAAAGGTAAGAAAATGAAAAATATTTTTTATGTTTTACTTGTGTCAATGTTCACTCTCGGGTCAACCAGCATTCATGCACATTGCGGAGATGCCGAAATGCATGCTGATAAAACTAAAAAAGAAAAGAAGGAAAAAGACAAAGACGCGTAGTCATCTCAGAAAATAGGTGTATGGTCCAATGGACAGGACAAAAGTAGCAATGGTCTTGTTGTCTGGAGGCCAGGATTCTGCGACATGCTTAGCGTGGGCGTTAGATAAGTACGATTTAGTAGAAACCATTGGATTTTCGTACGGGCAGCGTCACGTTGTAGAGTTAGATTGCAGACAGACAGTTCTTTCAGAAATAGTTAAGCTAAGTAACAAATGGTGTAGCAGGTTGGGACCAGATTTTGTAGTTCCTCTTGAAGGATTAAACAAACTCTCTCGGGTTCAGCGTTGTTAAACCAAAAAAATAGAAAGTGAACCTGGGAAACTACCAAACACATTTATTCCAGGAAGAAATTTACTTTTTCTTACTTACACCGCTGCGCTTTGTTACGAGAGAGGAATTCAAACAATAGTTGGAGGTATGTGCGAGACTGATTATTCTGGCTACCCTGATTGTCGCAGTGAAACCATAAATTCAATGCAAACCTCACTGTCATTAGGCATGGAAACTTCTTTCGAAATCGTTACTCCATTAATGGACTTAACGAAAAGTGATACATGGAAATTAGCAGAGAAACTGGGCGGGAACAGTTTTATCGATCTAATTATTGAAAATACTGCTACTTGCTATCAAGGTGATAGGGAAAATAGACATGATTGGGGCTATGGTTGTAATAAGTGTCCCTGCTTGCGAGTTAAGAAGAGAAGGCTACTTAAAGTATATAAATACCTTAAATTAATGAGATACTAATTTATTTTTCACGCTATGCTCCTTTACGCAGAAACTACTATTGAAGTCAGCCATCGTGTTTTATCCCCCGTTGCTGAACGGGAGCAAATCCATGGCCACAGTTACTGGATACGTATTTATGTACTCACGGATGCAGATAGTCCGGTGCCAGTGGAAAAACTTAAGAAAGACTTGGAAACAGTCTCGAAAACCATTGATCATACCCATTTGAATGATAAGATTCCTGACGGAACGATGGAATCGATCGCAACATGGTTCGCAAAACAATTTGAGGCAACAGAATATCAAGTAAAGAAAGTCTCGGTCAGTAGAAAATCTATGGGAATTGGAGTTGACTACGTACTCGATTAAAGAGATTTATTACACTCTTCAGGGCGAAGGCATTCAAGCTGGCAGGCCAGCCATATTTTGTAGGTTTGCAGGTTGCAACCTCTGGTCGGGTCTTGAAAAGGATCGTTTCGGTGCTCAATGTACCTTTTTGTGACACGGATTTTCTAGGTACAGATGGTGAAAATGGGGGTAAATTTGAAACGGCTTCTAAGTTAGCAAGGCATGCAAACAAATTTTGGCCTGACGAAACCACTAAAAAGTTTATTGTTCTAACCGGCGGCGAGCCCATGCTCCAGGTAGACTCTTCTCTGATCTCCGAACTGCATAGCTTGAATTTCGAGATTGCAATAGAAACAAATGGAACGATTATCTGCCCACCAGAAATCGATTGGATATGTGTAAGCCCCAAAGCCGGAACGAAAATTTCTCAAAAGACAGGAAATGAACTTAAGGTGATATACCCACAGCCTGGATTAAATTTTTCAAAACTTCTGACTCTCTCATTTGAATATTTTCTAATTCAGCCAATGGATGGACCTAATGCTAAGGAAAATACCGAAGCATCCGTAGATTTTTGCAAAGAAAATCCCATTTGGCGACTCTCCTTGCAAACTCATAAACAATTAGGACTGAAATAGTTTATCTAGGTTTCATCTTTAGTGGCATAACGCTGCTGCAACCAACAGAAAGTATTTAAAAGGTTTATCTGTTCCGGAGTTCTGCACGGAAAAGTTAGAAGCCTCGCACTGAAAAGCACTATTGCCAGACATTTTGCTCGAGTTAGTGCAACATTCAACCTATTTTTGCTAAACAAAAAATTTGCGTCTCTTCCAATTTCTTCCGGTCCAGAAGTAGTCATCGACACAATCACAACCTCAGCTTCCTGACCTTGAAACTTGTCAATAGTACCAACTTTGCTTCCCTCTGGAAGACAGGTTTTGAGAAGTTCTACCTGCATATTGTAAGGCGCAATAACCAGAATATCCTTAGCCTCGACTCTCCTGATACTATCACCAACTTTTAGTGAAGCATGCTGAAGCAAAGAATTAAAAACTTGCTCTACTTCATTTGCTTCAGTTTTACTTACCTTTGAACACCCTTTATGGGCTGTCAATAATAATCGAATACCGAGCATGTCTTTTATTACTTTCAGAGTTCTTTTCCCAAATTAATTCTCTCTGACCATTCTGTGTAATAGGTAATAGTTTTGAGTCATAAAATGCTTCCGAAACAAAATCACAAATTTTTGGATGCAACCTATGCGTTCTATTTAAGAACACACCCTTGTCCTCAGGTACAACTTCGTGAATTTCTTCTGAGTTTTGATCTTTTTTTAAGTAGTAATTAACGACCGACATCCCAGAGTCATTTGGATGGATTCCTTGTATTGGTTGCTCAAGCTGGTTTTGGTCTCCAACTAGAATTAAATTTTTGGCACAGGTCCCCGCTGCAATCGCTGTTGCTAAGGACATCTGGCCAGCCTCTTCAATAATCAAATAATCAATCTTTTGATTAAGCCTTTCATTTGCAAAAAACCACGCAGTTCCCGCCAAAAGATCAAAATCCCCATCAATTAGTTCATCCACTTTAAATACATCAGATATGTATAAATTTTTTTCCAATGTAGAGGAAAAATGCTGAGAAGTATCATCTTTAGACGATTTCTTAGCACCCCTGAATACAACATTCTCCTCCTCAGCATGGTTAACTATCTTGAGCAACATATTTAAAATTGCTTTATGACTATTCGAGGTTACTCCTATCTTGTATCCTTGAGATATTAAATCGACTACTACTCGAGATGTAAGAAATGTTTTGCCGGTTCCTGGTGGCCCTTGAACAAAAACAAGACTATGGTCGAGCATGGAAACTAAGTTGTTGAACTGACCTAAAGACTTATACTTCAAAAGACTTGTACCTTTTTCTAACCCTTTCAACTGAGGCGGATCTCTATGTAGAAGCTGGGATATTGCAGGATAACGCTCAATGTCGTTACCGTATCGAAAAATACTGTCGCTCAGTACCGTACTTGATACTGGACCAGCTAACCCTATATCCAAAGGAAACCTTAAGCCTCGAGAGGCCTTGAAATTAACGGTTTGCAGTTCATGATTTACTACAATGTTGTTTAAGGTCTTGCCAGAAAACAGATCTAAGCATTTGTCATTTGTTTTGATGCTTGTTTTTTGCTTAATGTAATTACAATAATATCGAACCGATTTTTTTTCATCGCGCTCTTCATTCAGTTGTACAGTAGCGATACAATCTTCTCTCTCCATCCTGTCTTCACTTGGCAATTCTTTCCTATCAAAATAACTCCACCATTGTGGTTTCTCATCTCGCTTGTAAAAATCAAGTAAATCTATTAAGGTGCTTCTTAAAGGATCTCCAGTTCCAGATTGCTGGATTTCTCTGTTTAATTTGTGCGTTACGATTGCAAGCTCTTTCGCATAACGTTTTGCTTTCTCCGAAATCTCTGAAGCTTCATTTTTATTATCGTCTTCGCCTACACCTAACAAGATGTCATTTGCTTTGGCAATCTGGGTTAACCAACCACGTAAAAAATATGTTGAACGAACGTCTTGTAAATTGTAACGTTCGATATCCTGAAGAAATTGTGACCTCTGATCCTCTCCTGATTCTCTCCACATTTCAAAAAAAATTACGCTATCAGATCCATTGGTAACCGAGTCCGTCCTTTTGCCTACATCCTCTAAATAAAATTTCTCCAGGTTTTTAATACTATACCTCGGCTCGGAAATTCTTATAGAATCACGGACTATTTGATATAGATCAATAAGTTTTTTATTCCTTAACAAATTATCAACGTATGCCTGACTAACACCATACTTGTTTGACAATCTTCGCAAAGCATCTTTTTCATAGGAAGCATAATGGTATATTCGAGCCTTTGGAAACTTTTTCAAATGTTCCTCTATGAACTCCATTAGTTCCATGAATGCTTTTTTTTCCTCTGCTAAACTTAACGCCCAAAAAGAGCGGTACTGTTCCTCTTTGTTTTCAAGATAAAAAATACCAAACAGATATTCTAGTTTTTCATCAAGTAAAGGATCACCTTCTATATCAAAAAAAAGATCTCCTGCCTCGGGTTTTGGAAGTTTGCCTAACCCATGATCATTAGGCAAATATTCACTTTGTGATCTGATGCCAGCCTCATCTGCCATGATCAATTCGTATAATGGCTTACTACCTTCTGCTCGGCTTCGAACTTGCAATTTAGCTTGTTGTTGAAGTCTAAGAAACGTAGCTCGCCCTATGTCCTTTACCTTCGATTCTCTCGACAAGTTTGCAAGAGCCTCCATAGTTTGTATTCCCGCTTGATTAAATTTAATAATTTGGTCTCTATTGATTCCTGCCACTTGAACTAAATTGTCAGCCTCAAGCCAGGAGTCATTACAGTGATTCCTCCAATGACATATTTCACAATGAGCGCAAGGTAAAGGCAAAGGAAAAGCTGCACGATCATGGGGTTTTGCAAAAAAATTAAGAAATCTTTTTTTAAATTACTGAAGTAAAAAAATAATTCTTTACATCAAATTTGTTTTCTAACTTATCTCCTAATATAAGATGAACTTGCTGTGGCAAAAAACCTTGGGTGTATGATATTACCTCAGAGTAATGCATAAGTTGCAAAACTGCATCTGCCTTGGCAGATCTCGATAACTTTGCATCCTTTACCTCGTAGGAGTAAGACCCCAACTTAGAGGGCGTATCCACTCTGACAATGAAATCTGGTCTTGCAATAAATTGCTCAACTTGCAATGCACCTTGGAAGATTATATCAACACCCTTTTCTATTGCTTGTTGCGTAGCTTCTATTCTTTCCGGGGTAGACAACTCATATCCTAACTCTAATACGGATTCGTATTTTTTACGTAACTCATCCCAACATTCTAATTCGTGCTTTTTCCCGTTATCCTGAATCATTTGCAAATAATCAGATGATTCAACTTTTTGAGACAACAATGTCGGATTAGACAGAGCCTCAAAATCTATCATTGAAAGATACTGGCATCTCGAAAAATTTATGAGATCAGAGGTTGAAAACAGAACCTTCTCGTTAATGGTACGCAATTGTTAACCCAGAAAGAATCACAGCGCTTCAGAGAGTAAAAAGAATAATCCTAGTGATATACCTGCCCATCCAGCACTCAGGAGAAGATATAAAAAAAAGGAATTCAATCTCCCATCAAATAGTATCCTATCAACACGCTTTACAAGCCTATACCAAATATAAATCGGAATTACAAATAATATTGCTACAAATAAAACTTTCATGAAAAAAATTTGTCCCTAAAAGAGATTATATTATCAACCGAGAACTCAATGGAATACAACTACAAAAAGTTATCTGATCTGCAAACACGCATCAATCGATTAAACCATTTAAAAGAGGTAGCCTTTTGGGATCAGGCTACTAATATGTCAGAAAAAGGTCTTAATGCTAGATCGGAGGCAATAGCTGAACTTTCGCAAATAGTCCATGAACTAGAATGTGACCCCAATAACAAAAAAATTATTTTCGATGCAGAAAATGAAGACCTGTCTGAAACCGAAAGGGCTAACTTAGTTGAAATAAAAAGAAAATTTGAAAGAACAGAGGTAATCCCGAAAAAGTTACTAAAAGAAAAACACCTTGCTGCAAGTCTATGTGAACATGGCTGGCGGAAACAAAGATTCAATAATGATTGGAAAAGTTTTCTCGAAAACTTTAAAAAAGTAGTAACACACTCGCGTGAGGAAGCAAAAATTTTAGCGGAAAAATTCGAAGTCTCTCCTTATGAAGCACTAATGGACAAGTACGAACCACATCTGACCGAAATGTTTGTAGATGACTTATTTGGCGAGATAAAATCTTGGTTGCCAAACTTGCTTGCCAAAGTTTTAGCTAAGCAAGCTAATGAACCTGTGATCGTGACGGAAGGGTCATTTGAGATTGAAAAACAAAAGCAACTAGGTTTAGAAATTATGGAAGTTCTTGGTTTGACTTCAAGGCTGGGAGACTTGATGAAAGAAACCATCCTTTTTGTGGGGGCACACCTGAAGATGTGAGAATCACAACAAGATACAAAAATACAGAATTTTTGCCAGCATTGATGGGAACAATCCATGAAACTGGCCATGCGAGATACGAACAAAATTTGCCAAGTAGTTTGTTAGATCAACCTGTTGGACAGGCTAGATCAATGAGCATTCATGAAAGTCAATCTCTTTTTTTGAAAAACACATTGGGGGGCATCCACGTTTCATCGAAAGGATATATCCGAAAATATTGTCAAATTTTGGAGATCAACCCTCGACGCACCTAGAAAACCTTAAAAGACTTATCTTAAAAGTTAAGCCCAGTTTTATCCGGGTTGATGCTGATGAGATCACTTACCCTGCTCATATAATTCTAAGGTACGAAATCGAAAAAGGGCTCATAAATGGAGATATAGAGGCAGAAGACATTCCCCAATTATGGGATGAAAAAATGGAAGAGCTTTTAGGTATATCGACAAAAGGTGAATTTTGCGACGGGCCAATGCAAGATGTTCACTGGCCCGAAGGCTTATTTGGATACTTTCCGTGTTATACATTGGGAGCACTTTATGCCGCCCAATGGAAGGCCATGATTCAATTAGAACATAGTGATTTTGATGACATAGTGGGCAAAGAAAATCTCAATTTGATATTTCATTGGCTCGATGAAAATATTTGGAAAAACGCGAGTATAAAATCTACCGATAAATTAACTACAGATGCATCCCACGGATCAACCCTAAACGTAGATCATTTTAAAAACCATCTCGAAAGTCGTTATTTATCTGAGTTGTAAAAAAATGTTCTGTAGGTCTTTCACTCTAGAAGCTTAAACAAAACTGAAGCCAAGAATCCTGCAAGAGTAGCTAAACCAACTAGATTATTATCTGCCAAATGTGCAGCTTCAGGTAACATTGCTGCGCAAATCATGGTTAGCATCGCACCTGCTGCTAGTCCTTCCACAATTACAAGTGTTGAGTGAGAAACACCTTCTCCAATGAATGCCCCAATAGCTGCCCCAACAGCAGTCAGCACTACCAATGAACCCCATAAGGAGAGTATTTTCCATATCTGCATACCTTCCTTTTTCATTTGTGCCGAACTAGATAACGCTTCAGGAAAATTCGATAAAAATAATCCGGCAATGAAAGTGTATGGGAGAACATTTAGAAAACTAGGGTCAGTACCTGCCGCGACACTTGCCGAAATTAACGTTAAAACAGCGATTCCTAAAACAAAACTCTCTGGGATTGCATCAAGCATAATACCTAACCAGATTGCGAATGCAGCATTACCATGAGAGTTAAACTGTTTCTGCAAATCTGCCCTTGTTGGCAAATCACCCGTATCACCATGGTGAACCGCTTCCATTGCAAGCTCAGCCCACTTAGCTCTTGCATCGGCATCTTTCTCAACGTGATCGATATTTTCCTCGAATCTCTCTTTAGCCATAGCTCTTAACTCTTCATCAAACTCAGGTATTTTTTCGCGCAGCATATGGAAGTCCTCGGCTGAGAGCACCAAAAGCTCCGTCTCATCATTAGCTGTACAATCAGCTGTTCGATTCACCTTGTTTAAGAGCGACATCTCACCAACAATCTCACCTTTGCCAAGTACCAAATCCGGATGATCAGGACTTTCAACCTTCAGGGATCCACTACGAATAACGTACATTGATTCAGGAGTATCTCCTCGTGTGTAAACAATATCGCCTTTATGAAGAAAACGAGGCTTTAAATGACCAATAATGATACTCATATCCTCAGGATCTAATTTGTAAAAAAGAGGAACATCAGCAACATCTTTCATTGCTTTTTTAAAAAATTTCTCCTTGTCAACTGCAGACTTTGAAATTATGTAGGCAGTTTTTCTTAGGTAGCCTCCTTTTTGATTTATAAGTTGGTCGAGTAAAACAAAAAAGTAAGCCCCCAACAACAGCCCCCACGATTAATAGAAAAAAGTGATGCTCTGCCTCTAATCTTTGTTTCGCATCTTTTGCAGAACTTAACTCATAGATTGTTGGAGCTACCAACTCTAAAGCTAATGCAGAAAGAAGTGCGCCAGCACCAAATGCTGCCATCAGACCAATGACAGTGGATGATACTCTAAAATAAATACCTATTGCAGAACCAAATAATAGTGAGATCGAGGCAATAACCCCGACCATAGCTGCCCAAAAAACATAACCTTCCATATGCTACTCCCCCAAACCAAACTTCAAAATGCTTATACTATAAATTAACAAAAGAAACTTTTTCAACATGACCAACTTTTATAACATTCATAAACACCGTTTTTACATTGACTATCCGCAAGAGAAACTTGACGGTGAGTTGTACAAATACAAATGCGCTTTTTGCGGCATTGATACGGTCACTATCGATGGGATGCTTGAAAACCACTCGCCCACTTGTGAGTACCGGTTACAAAAAGAAAACGATGCTAATTCTGACACATAAAATCCTGTCAGATTAATGCCCAAATAGCGGAGATAAAGCAACGTATGTTAGTGCACCAGCTATGTATCCCACCAAAGCTAACACGCTTATTTTCTTAACGTACCAGAAGAAATTAATCTTTTGCATACCCATCGCTGCTAATCCGGCTGCAGATCCGATGATCAAAATCGACCCGCCTGTTCCTGCACAAAAAGCTAAAAACTGCCAAAGGTAACTATCTTTCGGATGCAAATCCATGGGGAACATTTTGATTGAAGCTGCCACCATAGGAACATTGTCGACCAGGGAGCTCATTAGCCCAATTAACATAATCACTAAAGTTGTATTTCCGAGAGTTTCATCCAGCCACTTCGCAAGCTCAGGTAAAATTTTACTATGCTCTAATGTAGCTACGGCTAGCAAAATACCTATGAAGAAAATAATGGAACTCATATCTATCTTAGATAAAGCTCTCGAGCAAGAGAAAACTGCGCTTTCTCAGATTCTTTCTTACCCTTTGTGCAGTAAGTCTGTTATGAGCCATAAAAAACCTAAACCAAACATGACCCCCAAAAATGGTGGCAAATGCGTTATGGTTTTGAAAATTGGCACACCAATTAGTGCACCAATGCCGCAATAAAATATAACATTTCTTTCTTTTTCAGTTGTCTCTGCATGTCTAGCAACACCCACATCCGTCTTCGGAGGTTCCACACCCTGACCTTTCAAAGAATTGGTAACAAAATATAGTGGTATCGCCGCTGCAACAATTGACGGTATGAACACTTCATAGATGACATTTAAAGCGGAAATCTTATCCGCTACCCAAAGCATGGTCGTAGTTACATCACCGATCGGAGACCACGCTCCGCCAGCATTTGCACAAATCACAATCAAACCGGCAAACAACAAACGATCTTCCTTCTTGCCCAAAAGCTTGGATATTAATGAGCACATAACGATTGTTGTTGCGAGATTATCTAATACCGCACTAAGAAAAAAAGTCGCCAAACCTATCTGAAAAAGCAAAGTCGATGACTTTGTGGTTTTTATCCTTTTGGTAATAATATCGAATCCATTATGAATATCTATCAACTCAACGATTGTCATGGCGCCCATCAAAAAGAAAACAATTTGCCCCACTTCAATCAGCGTATGGCCTAATTCATCGTGAACCATGGTATGGATATCACCACCGCTAAATAGGACATATACCGTCCAAAGTAACCCAGCGCCTATTAGCGCAGTTGCTGATTTATTTACATGAAGGGGATGTTCTAGAGCTATTGCGGCGTAAGATAACAAAAATATGGCAGAAAGGGCAATAATCACGTGCAATACCTCCTAATTTCTCTGATAGAGTCGTTCATGTGGTTTTATTAAATATTTAGTCTTGGGGGTTTTTCTAAATTCCAACTACCTTTGTATTATTTTTCACTGCCAATGTGGCAAGATCACTACTCAAACTATCCTTTGAAACACCAAACTTGTCTAAAAACTTATCAAATAACTTTGTTTCCTCCGGTTCAATGGAACCGTCAGACAATAAAGAATCATAAACGTTTAGCAACACACATTTTTTTTGTTCGGCATTTAGCATAGGAGAAGCATCCTGAAGAAACTTGTCTAGCGGAGTGTCTCGAACGTAATCAAGTCCCGCTTCCAACAGATCGTCATCACCACCAACTACGGTTTTCAACTGTCCCCACTCCTGCTGAGCAATCGTACCGTCAATTGAGGACATATAAATTAAACTAGCCGCCATAATCAAAGACGGATTTAACTCCGCAACATCATCTGCCATCACTGTCTTCCTGAAGTTGTGTAAATATAATGTTGTATTCTGCAACAAAAATCATGATAGTGCTATCCTGTATGCGAAAAATCGTATATTTTTTTCTTTTAAAAATTTTGCAATGCATCAAAGAAAGTTAACTGAAGATACCGTGCACCGAATAATTGAAATGGCATGGGAAGACCGTACTCCAATAGATGCCATAAAAAAACAATTTTCTCTAAGCGAAAAACAAATTATAACTTTGATGCGAAAACATCTTCACCCGACCAGTTTTAAAAACTGGAGAAAAAGGGTTGCGGGAAGAAAGACCAAGCACTTAGCGTTACGAAGCAAAGCTATTTCTCGCAGTCATTGCTCTCTCCAATATAAACAAAAAACTAGATAAAGCTAACCTGAGCAGACTATTTTTTGAAGTGTTGAGTCTGGAGTTCTAGGCACGATATACAGCCAACCTTTTGAAACACCATTTGAAATGATCATGTTTCCTTTGGCATTTATTTTTGAAAACGATTTGAAAGCCAAAATTTTGTAACGCCCTCTATTACAGTCAAGCCTTTGGCGAACTAAAACGGATTTTTCACCGCTGTTGGTTTGAAAAACATAATTTGAGAGAACAAAAACATTTACTTCTTTGAGATCTGTGCTTTTTTTAATCGATGCTGGGTTGTAAAAAAACTCTGCACCTTTGGTTCGGTAATATTTAACCCAAGAAATCTCCGCATAACTCAGCTTAGGGAAAAATGTCACCAGAGACAGATAAATCAAAAACCATGAAAAACACAAAAAGGGTCGTCTACCCCAAAAAGGAGTAGACGAATGAACAAAGCTAAATTTATTACGCCATCGTAGATGGATCATCCGGAGGAGGCATGTCTGGACCCGGATCCATTGGAGGAGCTCCATCTGGAGGTCCAGCTGGACCATCTGGGGGTGGTCCCTGAGGAGCCTCATGATGATGCTCATGCTCAGTTTCAGACATTGCATGATCAAAAGCCTGATCCATCCCAGGAGGAGGCATATCACCCTCTGGAGGAGGAGGAGGCGGTTGTCCATCTCCATCAAAGTCCATTCCCTCCATTCCTGGTGGAGGAGGAGGCATGTCTCCTTCTGGTGGGGGCGGTGGTGGAGCATCATCAAACATTCCACCCATATCTCCTGGAGGCATGTCTCCATGCGCCATATCTCCCGGAGGCGGCATGTCCCCATCAGGTCCCATAGGACCCATTCCACCTTCCATGCCGGGAGGCTCCAGGCTATCAAACGCTTGCATTGGGTCCATTCCCCCCTCACAAGCATCCATGAATTCCTGCTGCATTTCTCCGGCTGCTGCCTCAAACTCTTCCATAGGTATCCCCATTTCCTCAGCAGCACCTCTTGCAGCCTCTGTGGCTGCCTCAAAGGCCGCAGCAGGATCAGATCCACCTTCAATGGCTTCCTCAAAAGCCGTATGAGCAGCTTCTCCAATTGGATCCATATCTGGGCCTCCAACGTCAATACTGTCAAAAGCAGCTTGAGGATCCATTCCGTCATTCATTGCTGTTTCAAACTGTTCAGTTGCATCAGCCATAACGGGCTCGAACATCTCCATAGGGACACCCATATCACCCGCAGCTCCCTGGGCGGCTTCTGTAGCTGCCTCAAAAGCCGCAGCAGGGTCAGCTCCCCCATCGAGAGCTTCATTAAAAGCTTGACCTGCAACTTCACCAATTGCCTCAACTTGATTTTCAAAAGACATAATTAGTCCTCCTAATAAGTTGTTGACCGTTACACTAATTTGGTTCTCTTAGTGCGCTATTAAGACCTCTGACGATTGGATTCGTAAAGTACGTTATTAACCTTCGCTCACCGACTCTAAAATCAGCTTTTGCGAGCATTCCCGGCGTCAAATCAGCCCTATTTCTCATACGTTGAACCGATTTTGCTTCTAAGTCAACCCTTGCGCGATAAACCGGTCTTTTTTCTCCATTTAAGTCCTCGGAAAACGTATCCTCAGACAAATAAACTAATGTTCCCTTTATATCCCCAAACTGCTGAAATGGTAATGCATCCAATTTAACGGAGACTGGCACACCAACCTTTAAATCCTTAATATCTTTCGGGTCCACGTCAACTTCTAAAACTAAGGGAACATCACGCGGCACCAGTTTAATAACTACTTCTCCTTCCCGAACGATTGTTCCAACAGAAGACGCCGGAATATCGAGCACTATGGCATCAACTGGCGCTCTAACGGAAGATTTTTTCTCAAGTTTATTTAAACTTTTCATCTCTTCGAAGAGTTGTACTTCAATTTCTCTCTCCTTTTCGAGTTGTTCCACAATTCCAGCAACCTTTTGAGAAAGCTTACTTTCTGACTCGGATAAGACCTTCGTAACTGCGAGTAAGTTGTCCTTTGCTTGCAAAAAACCTATCTTTGAACCAGCTCCTTTTCTAAATAATTCTTCGTGGGCTTTCATTACCTCTTCTTTCAAGGCAACCTGTTTTTTATTTACGTCTATTAAATTTTTTAAAGAATCATATTCGTTGAGCCGTTTAGCAAGTATCTCTTTATTACCTCCATCTAACTGCCGAATTTTGCTATTTGATAAATCTAATCCTTTTAATGCTTTTTCCTCTAAAACTAATCGTTTTATTCTCTGTCTTGCTGCTCGTAGTTTTGTAGACATTACTTTTTGATCGGAGCCAACTTCAGAAGGATCTAAGGTAACAAGAATATCCTCCTTGCGGACTCTATCTCCTCTTTTTACTGCAATCTCTGTAACAACACTACTTCTAGCAGCCTGCACTTCAACATTTGGAACAGAGGTAACAAACTTGCCTCTGCTCGAAACAGTAATATCCACATGACTTAAAATAGAAAAAAGAAGTGCGAAAAAGACAATTCCCAGCAACAGAAAAGAAGAAAATACTTTCGCCTTAGAAATTGGTGCTTCATATATCGCATCAGGATCCATCGAAACAGAAGTAAAGTCCTTTGTGTTCTTTTCCTTGTTCCCCTCCGTCAGCAACTTCAACTACAGATCTATTTGCCTCATTTTCCCTCATTGCATCCGTCAGCTTTTTGTTTGTTTCACGTAAATTGAATGACATTCGTTTTAACAGATTGAGTGCTACTTGAGGTTTGCCCTGAATATAGGCTAAAAAATCGCTGCTGTCGATTTCTTTAACGGAAACAGGAGTCGTTGCTTTAGCCCCAGCACTTCTTAACCCTCCTTCAATGATTGCCATCTCTCCGAATAATGTCCCTTTTTGGAGCGTAACCAAAACTGACAAACCCTTTGGAGTCAACTTTACTATTTCTACAGAACCCTCCTCCAAAAGATAGGCATATCCACCAGTTTCTCCTTCTTTGAAGATATAATCACCAGGTTGAAAATTTTTTGTAGTCGGCATTACCTAGCCTTTAGCCTTTGTATAATTATCAAGTTCCCACAGCTTTTTATATAAATCACAAGATTCAAGCAATTTCGAAGGTTCATCTAAACCTACTAACTCACCATCTTCCATTACAAGAACACGGGACATAGTATTTGCAACTCTCATATCATGTGTTACAAAAAAAAGTGTTTTATTTTTCGCAATCGCCGGCATCTTATCCAATAATTCGCTTTGAAGAGATTTGTCCAAATTTGCAAAAATCTCGTCAAACAATAGTATTTTTGGGTCTGAAACAAGAGCTCTTGCCAATGCAATTATGCCTCTATATGAACTGGGTAAGGAATTAGTCGCGTTGTCTAAACGATATGCAAGACCTCCCTCAATGTTTGAAATTATTGAATCCAGTCCAGAGAGCATAGTTGCTTCCCTCAATTCCCTTTCGCTGATGTTTCTTCGTGCCCTTCTCAGATTTTCTTCAATTGTTCCGGTAAAAAAACTAGGATTAGCAGTTACCATCGAAACCTGTGAACGGTAATTTTCCAGATCAAGACTCAGCAGAGAACGTCCATCTATTAAGACTGAACCTACTGTAGGTTTTATAAACCCCTGAATAACTTTAAGAAGAGTTGTTTTTCCAGATGCTGCTGGGCCAACTACAGCAACGATAGAATTGGCCGGTACTGAAAAACTTACATTTTTTAAGACCTCTTTACCTCCTAGGGTTAGAGCTAAATCCTTGCACTCTACCTTTCCCTGGACATTAACTGACGTGCCAATGCTTTTTCGTTCAGGTGAGGCATTCCATATCTCGGCAATCTTGTTTATGCTACCCTTCGCTCCTTCCATCTCACCAAACGAAGAAATGAGAATGCCAACAGGTCTAATTACTCTAGCGGCAACCATGTTCACTGCGATAATAGCGCCTGCTGAGAGTGAACCCGCAAAAACTAATTGAATACCAACAAAAATAACAGCAATAGTCATAAACTGCTGAATAGTAGCATTGAAATTTGTAGAAACTGCTGTTATGTCATCTCTAGCTCTGGACGACTCAATACTTTTAAAACTTGCCTCTCTCCATGCCCTTCTTTGAATTGGCTCCTGTGATAAAGCTTTTACATTATCTATACCTGCCACAGTTTCTCTAAGTACAGTGAGTTTGTTTCGTTCTTCTCGATAATACTCAGCAGAGCGTTTTTTTTCTATATTTTTAAAAATATAACTAGACATGCCCAAAAAAATTGCAAATCCAAGTACGATTAACCCTAACAAAGTACTGTATAGAAAAAGAATTGGAAGAAACACTAGCAACCCAGCGGCTTCAAATGTTGCCGATAGAACGTTTCGTGAAATGAACATTTTCAGACCAGTTAGTGACTGGACGGATTCCTCCAATTTTGTGGCACTATTTGCATCCATTTGATGAATGGGAAGTGCCAGCATCTTATCAAACAGGTCACCCGACATACGGGCCTCCAGAGAAGCAGCAAAAACATTTACGATGTAGTCTCTCAAATATCCCATTATTCCACTAAAAACGAGAGCAAAGAAAACGCCTATAGTTAGAACATAGAGAGTTGACATAGCCTGATACCCAACAACTTTATCAAGTGCGATTTGAATGAATATTATTGGTGCGAATGCGATTCCGTGCAGTATTAAAGACATTAAAAACGCTACGAAAAACAACCATTTAAATCGAACAAGCTCGGGTAAAAACCAATCAAAATCAAACAACCTTTCCTTGGATGGTTGATCAGACTTTTTTCCAACTAAAGCAATAGTTCCTGACCCACTTTCAACCACACCTTCAATATTCTCCTTTCCAGCGCCGAACGTAGATGAGAAAACATCCATAACCTTGAATAATTTTTTCCCGGTTCCTTGTTCACTTTGCAAACCAATCAAAACGGACGAACTGCCGTCCTTATTGATCAGAACACATGGGTATAAAAATTGTTTTTTTTCTAAATCTGTTTTTTTTAACTTTTTAAAATAAACAGAGACGTCGTAACGAGAAAAATAATCTGTTAACGCCGTCTCATCTCTACAGCCTCCCGAAGTATATTCTTCTCCAATTTGTTCATTAGAGACAACAGCACCAAGCTGGCGAGCTATCAATGCTACTGAAGAGGCGGTTTCTAATGAAACAGACCTTGTCATAAATTAACCTAAATCAAAACCAACAGGATGCTTTTTAAGTGCGCTAGCACTTACCCCAAATTTCTTTTTAAAAGCTACAGAGAACCTACCGAAATGCGAGAACCCACATTCTTTCGCAATTGCTGATACCGGCCTCTCTTCATTTTTACTGGTTAGCAACTGATGAGCTCTCAAAAGCCTTTGTTCTCTCAACCAACACAAGGGGGAAAGTTGAAAACGCTTTTTAAATTCTATTTGTAAACTTCTTACTGATATCCCAGCCACTGCCTCCAGACCAGTTAAAGTTAAGGGGCTCAGAGAGATTTTCATACATGTAGGCGCATACATGGTCTATTACATTCGACTTATGCGCTAAAACTTTAGTCGACAGATTGTAACCCTGGTTTTCAAGAATGATGTATGCACAGTGCCGCATAATCATGTCCTGAGTTACTTCGTTATATGCGCCAAGAGTTCCGACTGCATTTAGCGAATAAAAAAAACGTTCTAAAATAAATCTTGTCTTCCCACGAGAAAAATTAATGTCGAAAGAATGCTCGGGTAGGGAGATGTTCGGATTGCCAGCAACACTCCTTAAAACCTCAAGTAATTTATCGGGGTTGAACGCTAGAGCGATTGCTTCAATTGGCCCTGATTTACTGGCTGCATGCTGTTTGTTGGCAAAGTAACAACCAATGCTATCCCCGGCCGACATACGAGCCTTGTTTCCATCATCTTCGATAATTTCGGCTATGCCTCGAAACGGGAGAATAAGATTTGGCACATCAGAACGATCTACAAAAACACGGTAGGGATCGTGCGTTCCGAATAAAATTCCCATGTCGGGAAATTTGATACCAGATAATCTGTTCCCAAATGTGGCGTCACTTCTTCGGAGATTAGATTCCATACTCTGGAATCCCGGAAAAGCTGTTTTGTAAATCTGAGCAACATTTTCGAATGTCATTGGTTTGTTTGTTTGGCCAACAAGATGGTTGGCTAATGCAGGAGGCAGTTTTGATTTCATAATTGAGTAGACCTTCCTCAAATGAAGTAATGTCACATCGGTAGCAAGTTCACCGTAAGGTGCTTTTTTTTAGTTTTCCGGATAATATGGTACTACAAAGCAAGTTGAAATGCTTGATAATGAGAATTCCACAGGGAGTATAGGTCAACATGAGTCAAGAGCATATTTTACGAAAAAGGATTGAATGTAACTTGGAACTAGATCATGTCTCCAAGGAAACTGGTATAAGTGCCAAGCTGATTCGGGCAATCGAGCAAGCGGATAAAAAACCTTTTTCATCTGTGCTTTCCTACAAAATGACTGAGCGAAAGTTGGATAACTTATTACGCAGTAAAATCAAATATGAGTCACAAGGAGAGAGAAATTCCTTCATTTTTAAGATCAAAGGCAGGTGGTTAGCAGCATGATTAGATATTTCTTAAACAGAAGAAGAGCCTCAAGATTCTCAAAACAGATCAGCAGTAGAGCGCACGAAGTGACCCAGATAAATAAATTGACTTCTCTCGTTGGAGATGTCTCGTTTAGCGGTTTTCTCGGAATCAATGGAGAAATAAAAGGAAATATAATTTCTACAAATAAAAAATCAATCGTAGTAGTTTT
This sequence comes from Burkholderiaceae bacterium, assembly GCA_038147455.1. Taxonomy (GTDB): domain Bacteria; phylum Pseudomonadota; class Gammaproteobacteria; order Burkholderiales; family Burkholderiaceae_A; genus UBA7377. The sequence goes on from JAYQTQ010000001.1 coordinate 398,749, forward strand.
TGGTGATGCAAAGGTTGATGGAAAAATTAAGAGTCATACAGTGGTAGTTTTTGGGAATGTTTTAGGCGATATTGAGGCTGTCGATTTGACTATTGAAGATGGTTCAAAAATTATCGGAAATTGTGCTTATTCATCTATTGAAATCCACCGCGGTTCTAGAGTTGTTGGTGGGTTGTCTTTAAATGTTGATGGACTGAAAGATGAAGATTTCGAAGATCTAAAAATACTTGACCCTAACGTTATTACCAATCAAACCGTAGATTTTAATACGGTTAATCAACGAAAAAAAATGTCGGGAAAAGACTTTAACGTTAGTTGATATTAGTTTTCACGGAGATTCTAATAGTCGAAAAATGGACGAGAATAATTTCCAAAAATCAGAAACAATACCTCTAAAAATTCTGGTAGTCAGTCAAAAAGGGGGAGTGGGTAAAAGTACCCTATCAGCAAATTTTTCCGCTTACTGCGGGAGAGTTCTGAAAAAAAAGACTCTGCTTTTAGACTGTGATCCCCATGCTTCGGCTAGCAGTTGGTTGAAAGCTTTAAAACCTGAAAATGTGGAAATAAAGCATCACCTAATAAACGACTTTACTGCCCAAAGATGGTACATAGGCATGCGAAACGTTATACGCAAAAACACACAAGGATTTGATTTCCTTGTATGCGATCTTACCTGGACAAAATCAATGAGTGCTGAGTTTATAAAAGAGTTTGATTTAATAATCATTCCTACGAGTGTGTCTCTAATTGAAATTGATGCAACTAATATATTTATTGAGGAAAATTTAAAAAGATTAGCAAAGGCAAATATGTTACCCGAACTTTTAATTTGCCCTTCTCAAGTTATAAATGACGAGTTAAAATCTAATCCCTTTGACTCTCGAACATTTAAATTTCCTTTTCTTCTTTTGCCTCCTATTCCAAGCGATCCTCAGGTGAGATCCTTATTTGAAAATGGGTACACCTTTGAGTCCAGAGATTTTATAGCAAATTCTTTTAAAAAAGTTTTTAGATCAATTTTACAAGCTGGGAGGTTGAGAAGAGAGAGGATTAGTGAGGAAGCAGCAGATTTCTAATAATGTGAGTAAAAGTTTTTAGTGTATCTAGTAATCAAGGCCACGTAGAAGAAAATATGCTTTCAAAAGAAATCAACCAAAAGCAGCCTAATAAGGTTACAAAAAGATAATATAGTGCTTTTTAAAAACCCTAATCAGCTTGATAAAGTAAAGCGAATATTAGGAGAAAAGAAAAAACAAAAAGTTCATGGATAAGGAGATTAGTCTCATGGTAAAACCACTTTATTTGCATTCTTTACTTTGTTTTTGCTACGAGCAATTTGAACGCAAGTCAGTGGACTAAAGTTGCCAAAGGGTCTAATTTTTTTGAGTACTATGGCAATGTTTCCAAAAGTGGAAGAATAGCCTCCTTTGGATTGTTTGCGGGATTATATAAAAGAATCAGTTCAAAAAACTCAAGCTTACCTATCGAGAAAAAATTCGTTAAAATTTGACTGTGCGCGGAAAAAATTTCGGGAAACCTCTGTTGAATATTTTGAAGAGAATATGATGTCAGGAGCTTTGCTGAAAAAACAAAACTTAACGACGGACTGGAAATTGGTCGACCCTAACTCCTTGACTGAGTTGTTATTTAAAAAAGCTTGTAGGTAGGTTTTTCGGTTTCTGACTGTTTTTGTGCTTTTTGAACACGAAAACCTGATAGCATTAATAAAGCACTTTATAAAAATTCAGAGAGGGCTGAAAGCAACCATGCAGCAAAGAAAAAATAGTAACGTTTTTATCGATTTTTTTTTGGGGCGCTATTTTGTTTTATCCTACTCAACGATTTTGTTTTGGCATCAGCGTGTTTGGTTTACTTTACAGCGTTTGGTTTTTTATCCCAGGGAACATATTTGGCCTTCTAACCTTCATAGGATGGAAAGATTTTTCACAGAAAAAACATGGAGTTCTGGCTAACTATCCAATTCTGGGTCGGTTTCGATATTTATTGGAAAGTGTCCGACCTGAACTCAGGCAATATTTTTGGGAAGATGACACTGACGAACTTCCATACTCAAGAAATCAAAGAGCCATGGTGTATCAAAGAGCAAAAGGTGAAATGGCTGCCCGACCTTTTGGCTCTGTTAATAAAATGTACGAGGAAGACTTTAGCTGGCTTAACCACTCAATGCGCCCTTGCCACATAGAAGATAAAAACTTCAGAATAAAGGTTGGAAATGGGGAAAAGACTTACGACATGTCGGTCTTAAATATTTCAGGCACTTCTTTCGGGGCACTGTCGCCTCCGGCAATACAAGCACTAAATGTTGGAGCTAAATTAGCAGGTTGTGCTCATAACACAGGTGAGGGATCAATTTCTCCTTTCCACATAGCGGGAGGTGGAGATCTTATATGGCAAATAGGAACTGGTTACTATGGATGCAGAACATTAGATGGAAAATTCGACCCAGTTAAATTCTCAGAGAAAGGCAACTCAACCTCAAGTAAAAATGATTGAAATTAAACTTAGTCAGGGAGCAAAGCCGGGCCATGGCGGAATGCTCCTTGCACCTAAGGTTACTCCAATAATAGCTGAAACACGAGGTGTAGAGGAATATAAGGACTGTATGTCTCCTTGCGGCCATTCCGAATTTGAAACACCAAATCAATTACTTGAATTTGTGGAAAAACTAAAACATTTATCTGGTGATAAACCAGTTGGCATTAAAATGTGTATAGGTCATCCATGGGAATTTATTGCTATCGTAAAAGCGATGACGGAAACTAAAAAATTCGTAGATTTTATCACAGTAGATGGGGCTGAAGGTGGAACCGGTGCCGCTCCGGTAGAATTCTCTGACCATATTGGCTCTCCTCTAGCCGACGGTGTAGTTTTTGTTGACAATGCATTAATAGGTGCCGATTTAAGAGACAAAGTAAAAATAGGTGCTTCAGGTAAGGTGGTAAGTGCTTACGATATTGTAAGGCTTTGTTCCCTCGGCGCAGATTGGATTAATATGGCTAGACCCTTCATGTTTGCTTTGGGATGTATCCAGGCAAGAGACTGTGCCTCTGGCGAATGTCCTACTGGGATTACAACCATGAATCCTCGGAGGTACCGTGTTATAGACATTCACAACAGGGCAACCAGAGTTAGTCGTTTTCATGGTAATACGGTTGAGGCTGTTGGAGAAATGTTAGAATCAACCGGAATAGATCATCCCGTGAACTTAACCAGACGCCACATAGTGAGAAGATTGTCATCTAGTCAGATACGATTAGAGGATCAAATTTATCCTAAGGTAGAAAAAGGCTCATTGTTGAGGGGTGAGGAAGTAGAGGACCCAAGACTATCAGTTTATTGGAGTAGGGTCTCTGGTGAAAGCTTTAACCCTAAAAACGATTCTGATACCGAAAAAGCGTTAGAATCTGCATACCAACAAATTAATTAATTATGGAGATTAGGAATTGAAAGCATCTGATCTTTTTGTAAAAGCTCTTGAAAATGAGGGTGTGGAATATATTTTCGGTATCCCTGGCGAGGAAAACTTAGATTTATTGGAATCTCTAAGAACATCCAGCAAGATAAAGCTCATTCTTACGAGACACGAACAGGGCGCAGGGTTTATGGCAGCGACTTATGGCCGAATCACTGGAAAGGCTGGAGTATGTTTAGCTACATTGGGCCCTGGCGCCACAAACTTTTCTACTCCTGCCGCTTATGCTCACCTTGGGGGGTTCCCTCTTATTATGATCACAGGGCAAAAGCCCATAAATAAGTCCAAACAGGGCCAGTTTCAAATAGTTGACGTGGTGCAACTGTTTGACCCTGTTTGCAAAATGTCAAAACAAATTGTCAGCGGGAATTTGGTTCCTTCACTTGTGAGGGAGGCTTTTCGTATAGCAGAAGAAGAAAGGCCTGGAGCGGTTCTGCTCGAACTTCCAGAAGATATTGCTGCCGAAGAAACAGATGCGAAGGTGCTAAATCCAACCGAAAGATTTTATGCAATTGGTTGTGATGAAGTTCTCCAACTGGCTGCAGCAAAAATTAAAGCCGCAAAACGACCTTTGATTTTAGTTGGGGCAGGAGCCAATCGCAGAAATATAAGGCGTTCTATTTCGGACTTTATTTCCTTCACCAGGATTCCATTCTTCTGTACCCAGATGGGCAAAGGTGTAGTTGATGAAAGTAGTGACCTTTTTCTCGGGACTGCTGCGTTGTCAGATAAAGACTATCTACATGACTACATTAAAGCCGCTGATCTGATAATAAATATAGGTCATGATGTTGTTGAGAAACCTCCTTTTTTTATGGAGCATGGTGGAACAGAAGTCATTCATGTTAACTACAAATCTGCAAAAGTAGATCAAATTTATTTCCCGCAAATAGAAGTCATCGGACACATTATGCTATCACTTGATAGGCTTTGTGAACTTATCGAACGTCCGCAAAAATATGACCTTTCCTCTTTTGAAAAGGTTAAAGCTAATGTGAACGAAAAGATTTATGAAAAATCAGATTGCGATGATTTTCCAATGAAGCCTCAGAGGATAGTTTCGGATATCAGAAAAATTATGGGTTATCACGATATCATTGCTTTGGACAATGGTGTTTATAAAATTTGGTTCGCTCGAAATTACAAAGCATTCCAACCTAACACAATACTACTAGATAATGCATTAGCAACTATGGGAGCAGGTCTACCATCGGCAATGATGGCTGCAATGCTTTTCGATAAGAGGAAAGTTTTGGCGATCTGTGGAGACGGAGGGTTTATGATGAACAGTCAAGAACTCGAGACCGCAGTTAGGTACAATCTAAATCTTGTTTGTATAGTTTTAAATGACAGTTCCTACGGCATGATTAGATGGAAACAGTCGCATGCGGGTTTTGCAGACTGGGGGTTAGAATACAAAAACCCAGACTTTATAAAATATGCAGAATCTTACGGCGCCAACGGGCACAGGATATCGTCAGTGGATAACTTCTTTGAAGTCCTCCAAAACTCCTTTAAGGAGGGCGGAGTTCACCTCATCGATCTTCCAGTAGACTACTCTGAAAATGTCAAATACCTTATTACTGACTTAGATAATCACAAGCCCATTATTTGACGATGCAAAACATAATAGACGTTTGTAACCCTTTTGATTTTTCAAAAGTTGGCGATATTAAATTAGTAACTGCCGACGGCATTGAAACCTTTCTCGCGGAAGCACATCAAATTTCACGAGAAAAGAGCAAACAAATCCCTAAACATGAACGAATTTTAATCCTGCGTAGGGCAGCAGGTTTGATGAAAAATATTCATGAGGAGCTTGCACTGTTAATTGCTGCGGAAGGAGGAAAACCTCTAATTGACGCAAGAGTAGAAGTGACACGAGCGATAGATGGAGTTGAAACATGTGCCAATGACCTGGGTAATGTAATTGGCAAGGAAATTCCAATGGGGCTAACAGAAGCTGCAAAAAATCGAATTGCTTTCTCCATCAGGGAACCGATAGGCCCTGTCGTAGCCGTATCCGCATTTAATCACCCATTGAACCTTATCGTCCATCAGGTAGCGCCTGCAATAGCCGTTGGATGTCCTTGTATCGTAAAACCGGCTAACGATACTCCGCTGAGTTGCCAAAAGTTTGTCAGCCTTTTGATAGAAGCTGGTCTTCCCAATAATTGGATTGGTTTTGCTCCTTGTGAGAATAACGTGGCAGAAAAACTAGTCACAGATAAAAGGGTCGCATTTTTCAGCTTCATTGGGTCGGCAAAGGTTGGCTGGTACTTAAAGTCAAAGCTGGCACCCGGCACGCGTTGCGCGTTGGAGCATGGCGGAGCAGCCCCGGTGATTGTATGTGAATCAGCAGATACAACAGAGATGATTCCTAAGTTAATCAAAGGTGGTTTTTATCATTCCGGACAAGTATGTGTTTCCGTTCAACGTATTTTTGTCTTAGGGGGGAAAGGCAAAAAAGTTGCCGAAGATATCGCTTCTGGTGCTTCTAAATTAAAGGTAGGAAACGCCATAGAGGAACAGACTGAATGTGGCCCTCTTATTCGCCCAGGAGAGGTCCAACGTGTGGAACAATGGGTGAACGAGGCCATAGCTGAAAACTGTGAAGTTATTTGTGGGGGCCATAAGCTAAGTGAGACAACTTACTCTCCGACAGTTTTGCTCAATCCTGATGAAAATTCTAAGGTGTCCACCGCTGAAATTTTCGGACCAGTTGTTTGCGTGTATGATTGTGCAGATATTCATGAGGCTGTGAGACGAGCAAACTCTCTAGATGTTGCTTTTCAAGCCTCAATCTTTTCAAATAATTTATCAGAGACTATCTCAACGTTTTCAAATCTAGATGCCACCGCCGTTATGATTAATGATCACACTGCATTTAGAGTGGATTGGATGCCTTTCGCAGGAAGAAAACAGTCTGGACATGGTATTGGGGGAATAGGTTATACAATGGAAGACATGACACAAATTAAAATGGCTGTTATCAATTCTTAGATACTATTTAGAATAGTTATTCATCCAGGACTCACTTTGCTCCCATAATTTAATTGCTAATTCTTGATCAGTTGCGAGAGTACTCGGTGAACTAGGCGTGCATTTTGAAAAATACTTTCCCGAATGAGTAGAAGCGTCTACAAAAGCACATTGCAATACATTTTTTGCTCCCTCCTCTGGGGTTAACATACCCTTGAGTTTAAGTATAGGACGAAGAAAAAAAGGAAGTGTTCTCCAAATTTCAGTATCAACAAGACCTGGATGAACTGCAAATGATGAGATTCCTAAACTTGCGTATCGACGGTGTAATTCTGACGTAAACAATATATTCGCTAATTTTGAAACTGCGTACTCGTTTATACCGGATAAAGATTTAGTAGGTTTTCTCAAGCTAGCAAAATCTAATTTTTTTACTATGCTGTGAACTTTACTTGATACATTCACTACCCTAGCATTCTTTGAACGGATCAATGCACATTCAAGTCTGCGTGTTAATACATAATGACCAAAGTAGTTCACACCAAAAGCTAGCTCGAATCCCTCTTTTGTCGATCCCCTCGAACCCGCAAAACCAGCATTATTTACTAAGTAATCTAACGATACATTTTGTTCAAAAAAAGAATCCGTACATCTATCAATAGACTTTATCGACCCTAAATCAAGGGAGAGCCACTCACATTTGTGTGCTCCGTACAACTTCTCTATAGCCTGTATCACAGGCAATGTTCTATCATAGGATCTACTCGCAATGAAAACTTTTATTCCCTTGCTAGGGAATGATAGAGCGATTTCCTTCCCTATTCCTGTGTTGGCTCCAGTGACTAATGCTGTTTTTACATTCATGATAAACTAATTGTTTCAAACAATACATCTTCACTAAATAAGAAATATGCAATCGTGGTTTTGGCTCAGTATAGCTGTAATTGCGGAAGTTTTCGCGACACTAGCTTTAAAGGCATCAGATGGTTTCACAAAAATATACCCAGTTTTTATCGTAATCATTGGCTACTCAATTGCATTCATAGCGTTGGCAAAAGTATTACAAGTATTTCCTGTTGCCATGATTTATGCAATCTGGTCGGGCCTGGGAATTACACTAGTAGCAGTAGCAGGCTGGTTTTTTTTCGGGGAAAAATTGGGAGTTACTGAAATAATTGGTATTTTTTTAATAATCGTTGGCATTGTTATTCTTAAAGGTTTTTCTAGTGATTTAAATTAAAACCTATTTAAGCATCACTAGCTCCAGATTTTACTTTTTCAAGCCAATCGTTGATGCCAATTTTTCCGGCATCTCTAACTTTGTCCTTGTCATTTTGGGGAAGAACATCTTCTAATAAGTCGATCCTTTTCCATTCCGCTAGAGGAGAATTACCGTCAGCATCAGGAGTATATCGAGATTGCGTGATTCTTTTATACCTATGAATATAACGAGGACAATTCTGCCACAGCTCATGTAGGGTACATTTAACAACCAGTTCAGACCCGGGAAAAAAGTTTTTAAACTTCTCATCATCCAAAAGTTCCGCCTTGCATTGTACTCGGATACGATGCGGTTTTTCAAAACACATGAACAATAAGCCAATCTCTGCATTGTTTAAAATATTACCCATTGAAAGAAACATTCCGTTTCCATTGTAACTAGGAAAAATCGCGGTTTTTTTATCGAGAATCTTAACTAGACCAATATCTCCACCTTTGTAGGATACGGTTGGTCTATTATTTTCATCAATTGTACTTAAAAAGAAAAAATCCCTGCTCTCAATAAACGCAGAAGATTCATCATCAAACTCATCTCTCACTGCAATATCTTCTATACGATCCGCTAATTTTTGAGTGCCGAAACGTTCCTGAAAAGTTCTCTGACCTTTTCCATACAATCTACTCATGACCATTCCAAAAAAATTACCAAACTCTATTGTACTAAGTTATGATCAGAAAAACAGTTCTATAAAATTGACATGATCCTCAAACAGGTAGCAACCCAGATAATGAGACTTTTTTTAGCATTAGCTCTGGGCAATATAATTGGACTTGCGACGTTCGCTTTTTTTGCAATAGTCTCATATGCACTAAAGGTTTGGGAACTAGAGATTACTGCAGACTTCGTCTCTTTTTCGGAAGTTAATTATAGTATGACGTTAGGCGCATTTATGTTAGGCGGTAGTCTTATAGCTGGCTTTATCTATAGTAGATTGGAAGGACCTAGATCACATGGTCCTGCGGATTTAATGGTTTGTATAAAAAAGGATGAATTGCCTGACATAAAAGCTGGGTTCATTACATCTTTTTTAACAATGGTAAGTGTGTCCAGCGGCTCATCCGTGGGTATGTTTGGACCTATTATTCATTATGGCGGATGTATAGCAGCCTCACTGGAAAGATTTTTTAAGGTATTAACGAGAGGGGTAGTATTAGCGGCAGGTGGCGCTGCTGGGATTGCAGCATTATTCTCTGCTCCTATAGCCGCCAGTATTTTTGCACACGAGATGTTACTAAGAAGGTTTCGATCTACTGAATCTTTACCTGTGATAATGGCGGCTTTGGGTGGATATTTCTCTGCAGTAATGCTCCTAGGTGACAATAGAAGATTCTTGTCCGTCATCGGAGATCCCCCTCCTCTTGAACCGTTCTCATTGGGAATGGCTATATTAGTGGGAATTTTCAGTGGTTCTTGTCAAGCCTATATGTTTATCTGGTGGGCGCAGGGCCTGGGTGGGTAAAAAAAACGAATGTTCCGCCTTTTTTTCGACCTTTAATAGCTGCAACAGTTTTGTTCGCAATTTCTCCATTTTTTCCTCAACTCATTGGTCCTGGGATGCCGGCTGTTAACATGGCCCTGGCAGGTGAATTTACTCTTTATCTGCTAATAGCACTAGCTTTTTTAAAGGTTTTCGCCACTGCATTTTGTCGCTCTTTTGGTTTTCATGGTGGCATTCTCTTACCGGCATGTTTTTTTGGAGCTATGCTGGGCAGTGCATTTGATCTTATTGTGGGAAATGGAGGACATCTCTATGCAATCCTAGGAGCAGCTGCGTGCACCGGGTCAGCCATTGGAGCACCAATAGCTGCAGTTGTAATACTTTTTGAAATGAGTGGCGATTATCGATTCATAATTTTAGCGCTTGTCAGCGTGTCATTATCGTGTCAAATAAGTAGAACGCTTGTTGGTAGGTCAACATGGGATAGGGGGCTAGCAGTAAGAGGGATTTCTTTGGAAGATGATGTGGACAAGCAGCTTAAATTAAAAGAAATTTTAAGGAGCAAAAATAAAGACTTGTAAGTTAGTTACTTGATTTTTTAAAAAAAGATCTCATATAAGTTAATGGGTGCGAATTCGGCCCATTTTTTTTTACTCGCTTAAGAAGGAGAACATTATGAGATTAAATACAGACAGAAATTTATTATTGAGTACGGTGGGATTTGAGCGATTGTTCGATACGTTTAACAATCTAAGTTCAGGTGGTTTTGAACATAAAAATCCGAGCTATCCTCCCTATAATATATTCAAAGAATCGGAAAGCACCTATCTCATTGAGATTGCGGTTGCTGGATTTAAGCAAAACGAAATAGATATAACCAGTGAGGATAAAAAACTGATTATCGAAGGGAAAACCTCTGATAAAAAAACTGAGGAATATACCGAAAAAGAATATCTGCATCGAGGCTTAGCGAGAAGAGATTTCATTCACGAGTTTGTTCTTGCAGAGACGGTGGTTGTAGAAAAAGCAAATATTTCGGACGGTATACTCACTGTTGAATTGAAAAATATTATTCCGGAGGAGAAAAAACCCCGGAAAATAAAGATTAACTCATCGGAGAAATCACTCTTAACAAATTAAAGTTTGTTTTCGTTTGATTAAAAAGAAAAAGCCCTTTAACAGGGCTTTTCTTTCGAGGAACACAGTATTATTGCTGAACTGTTGGTTCAGGTGGGCTAGAGCAGCTACATCCTGGGATCATCAAAATTTTTTGACGGTCACGCCGATGAAGCGATTTTCATGCCCTATTTTTTATTCATAAGTTCAGAAAATTAACTGTGCCCTTACCTATAATATCAAATTTTTCGTTTTTAGGGTTATGACCTTACATCCAAAAGACCTGAACGAAAGTCAGAATTTTCAGAAACAGCGCTTACATAAGCGGCTGAAATTAAAGGCATGTCAATATCAAACTGCTTTCCGGTCTTAACCAATTCCCCGAGAATATGTTCATGTTCAGTTGGTGCCCCGGTAAGAAGGTCTCTAAGCATCGAAGCAGTAAAATCAGAGCCAGGCTCCATCAATATCCCTAAAGCTTTTTTTTCTGCTTTATTTGAGACTTTATGTCCAGAGGCATCAGCTACGTCGAGACACTCTTTATACATCCTCAGCATAAGCTCTGCCCCCCAACTATTATCCGTAATAGCGCCTACACTATTACGGAAGAGTACGGTGGATCCAGCAAGCGTTGCCAAAAAACTCCACTTATCCCACATTGACTGCATTATATCCTCAACCATCATTGCTTTAAAATTTGCGATGTTACATGCATCAATAAATTCATTTAAAATATTGGCTCCTTGATTATCACTAATGCAGCCAGCCGTTAAGACCTGAATGGGATTTAATTGTTTGATGTAACCTTCTTCAGAAACTGTTGAGGCAATGTGGGCGGTGCCCCCAAAAACTTTATCTTTGCCAAAATGAGTTTGCAATTCTCCAATGTGTGATAAGCCATTGAGAACTGGTAAGATATACGCTGGCTTTCTTAAAAAACTTTTTAAATCCTTAATTGCATTCTCTAATTGGTAAGCTTTACAACACAGTAAAACTAAATCATAAATTTCGGCACTTTCAGCAACTGTCTTGCACTTAACATCTGCGGAGAAATCACCATGTGGACTAAAAATTTTTAAGCCCGTGGGTAAAAGATTCTTTTTTACGTGAGGCCCTAACTAAAAAAGTGAGATCAAAACCACTTATAAATAATTTTCCTCCAAAATAGCCACCAACTGCACCAGCACCAAAAATTAATATCTTCATATTTACGTAAAAAAAAACCCGGGCAAGATTATTTTACCTGCCCGGGCAAAATTCACCAAAAAATTGGTGAAGGAGACATGTATAGTATGCGACTTAATTTGATGCATCGCCATAGAATTTAGGAATAACCCTACTATCCAAAGGCAAAATAATTTTGTTTTTAGAATTAAAATTCTTTAAATTCTTTTAAAAATATATTAAATGACACTATATTTCGCTAAAAATACAAGATGGTTTTTTAAGATTTTTTTTAATTTTGTAAAAATTTAAAAATTATTTACATCTAGATATTGGCCCAGTCTAAAGCTAAATGCCTGTCTTTTTTAAAGGCTATTTAAAGTACAGATAATGATAAAACTCTCGAAGTTACGACCGTTTAAGGCAAAATTCAATAGCTTCCAATTGTTTGTTGGATACGTCTTTATCTGGGCCTTTGTCTGATTTGTTTATTTCTATCGGAAAAGAATCAATACAGGAGTAGAGTAAATCTGGGTCTGATCTTGTGAATTGACTGCAACTGTACACAAAACTCAAACAACCAATGAAAACCGTAAAAAATAATTTTTTTTTGCATCAGTTATTCTACGTTTATGAGCTCAACATCAAATAAAGGGTTGCATTAGGAGGGATTACACCTCCCGCACCTCTACTTCCATATCCGAGGTCAGGTGGTATGATGAGAGTGCGATTACCACCAACTTTCATTCCCTCAACTCCCTGGTCCCAACCTTGAATGACCATACCTCTTCCCAATCCAAACTGAAAAGTTTGTCCGCGATCCTTAGAACTATCAAACTTTGTTCCTTTACCCTGAGGTTTTGAAGGATCGTAAAGCCACCCACTGTAATGCACCGTTACTGAGGCTCCCCTTTTTGCGGTCTCACCATCTCCTACCACGCTATCGATCTTATGCAGTTCGCTTAAGGGTAAGGCAGGTAAATCCCCTTTATTCACAGCTAATGATGGGGTCGCAGCCAACCAACCTAACGCGAAAAATCCCGCAACTTTATTTAATATCTTTCTGATCATACATATTATCCTCGGTAAAAAAAAAAAGGAAGACAAAGTCTTCCTTTCAATGGTAGCACAACCTGGTTATGCCGCCTTTTTTCCTTTGGCTTTTCCTACTGGCTGAGAAACAACTGATTCACCAGCTTTCGAGGCAGCTTCAATATTGCTATCGACAATATCAAAAACTTGCTTAGCTGCCTTTGTCATAGACTCATAAGTAGAAGAAGACGCGGCTAACGATGATTTTGTCATAGCAACTACACCCTCAGTTCCTGCAGGAGCATTTTTACTCATCTCCTCGACCTGATCGTTAATTACCTTATTCATCTCTTCACTTTCAGCCTCGACATATTCAGACCCTGACTTTAAAAAGTCAGAATTAATTTTGTAAACTTCTTTAAAATAAGCTGAAATTTTGGCAGGAATTGGACCCGCTGATTTCTGCGCAAATTCCATAAACTCCTTCGGATCCTTAACATCCAACATCGCAGCAATAGCTTCACTTGTGTCAGCCATTGAGCTTTTCGTGTGTTTAATATTAAGGTCGTTAAGTTGCTCAAACTTTTCGAAAGCCATCCCCGAAAAATCAGTCCATGTCCCACTCGACTTCTTTAAAAAGCTATAATAATAATCAACCATTGGTAATGTTGTCATGAAAGTCTCCCTATTAAAAAAATGATGCATAGCAATAATAGTATTGTTGCAATGCACAAATGTCAAGCTTTTTATGAAATATATTTTTATAACAGGTGTTAACCGAGGAATCGGGTTTTTCCTGACTAAGGAGTTACTTAAGCGCGGGCACTCAATTATTGGTACGTATAGAAAAGCTAGTGATAACAATAACTTACAGAAACTGAAATCTGCTTTCCCGAAAACATTAAACCTTACCAGCCTTGATGTGAAAGCGATAGAAGAAGATGAATTGACCAGATATTTAAATTCCTTTAAGGCTGTAGATATACTTATTAACAACGCTGGTATTTTAGATTGTGGGAATGTACCCTTCGAAAAATTACAAATTGACGACCTCTTACATTCGATTGAAGTCAACACGTTAGGGCCGATGAAAATTACACAATTGCTATTACCCAAATTGTCCGAGTCTGCAAGCCCGCGTGTATTCCATATGACAAGCCAGATGGGCTCCATAGCTGACAATCAGAGCGGAGGCTACTACTTCTACCGTATTTCAAAAGCATCTTTGAATATGTTTAATAAGTCTTTTTCTCAAGATTATCCAAATATTCCATCGATAGTTATACACCCGGGATGGGTGAGAACGGAAATGGGCGGAAATCATGCCCCTATTTCACCAGAAATTGCAGCGATCAATATTTCTGATCTGATCCTAACTGCAAATAATCTCAGTAGCGGAAATTTTTATAACTATAAAGGGGAAATTCTGCCCTGGTAATTTAATTTTTTGCTGTTACCTTGAAAATAATCTCGTTCCTACGCAGCCAGGGCAATGTGAATGGATCGTTGTATCGTGCTATCTGTTGCGGCCCAGCGATTTTGAAATCCTTTTTTTCAAGCCAAACCTTTAACTCCTCCGTTTTATTCTTATCTTCGCATCGGTAGTAAATCCACTAAAACTTATTACCGCCGCAAGATGGGCTTCTATTTTTTTTAATAAGATGCTGTTATTGTTGGGCACTGGCAATTGACTCATATCGTAATTACTCGGCATCACGAAATGAAGCACCCAGCCCTCATTATCAGGCTTGACAGTAACTGGCGCTGTCATCTGGATTTTCTCACTCTGACCACTTGAATTTTTATTTTCGCCAAAAATATATCCTGCAACCCGACGAAAACCTTTTCTACTTGCAGTATCAAAAGACCCTCAACAGCAGTCTCGGCAACCAAATATTCATCATAGCTACGAATTTCCAACTCACCTTCATCAACCAATATTTTGAATTTTGGTTCCTCAATAGCCATTACTTGACATGAAAAAAAGAAAGATACAAATGTGTAAAAGAATACATTAAACGACTTAGCAGATTTTAATCCCATGTTTTTATTGTAACAAACCAAAAAAATTAATGGATAATATTAAGAAGAGTTTTGACCTAGGAAATCCCTAAAATCATCTTTAAAGTCAATATCAAAAGAAGCATTATCTAACTTACAAGAAATAACAAAATTACAATTTTTTCTGATTACTTCTCTTGCACCGATATCCCCTTTCAAATGAATGAGTTGCTCAAAATATTTTCGTGGGAAGATCGCAGGTGGTCCTTTTTTACGGCTGTAACTACTAACTACTATCTTTTCCTCGTCATAAACGTCCACCAACTTTTGATAATCTTGCTCATTAAGTTTGACTTGATCTCCGAGGGTGATTAAGACACCAGAACATTTGGATTCATTTTCCATTTGAGTTGCAACAAAAGATATTGAGGATCCTAATCCCTTACTCCATTGTCTGTTGTAGATTGTATTTACTTCTTGAACATCTCTTACTATAAATTCGGCGTTTGACCCTACTACAAGATATGTTCTTCCCTTTAATACTTTGTTAAGTATATTGTATGAGCGGCGCGCCATCGATACCCCATCAATTTTCGCTAGTTGTTTGATATCACCAAATCTTCGACTAGCGCCTGCAGCCATAACGAATCCGTATATCACTACTAACACTCCTCTTCATGTAAGCGGTAAAACTTTTCGTGACATTGTGAAATAATAGAAAGCGCTATGCTCTCTGGCATAGACCCTCCAATATTTAAACCAGCTGGTCCGAGCACAGGATTCCTTAAATCCTTTTTCTTAAGTTGATTAACCTCCGAATTTCTTGAAACCTCTTCTTTGGACCTAGGAGACCAACATACTCAAGCTCCAGCTTTTGCACAAAAAGCAAACTCTCTGAATCGAGTTTAATACTGTGCCCCATTATTACAGCTCCTCTGACGCCTGACTTTCTTGCATATTTAAGAAGATTTTCATCGATGCTTTTACCTAAAAAATCAGCGCTAGGAAATCTTTCCAACCTCGCATTAGCAGGACGGGGATCGATGACAGAAACATACCACCCCAATATTTTTGCAAAGTTAACAAGTGGCACCGCATCCAAACCTCCGCCAAAAATCATAATGTGCGGGTCTACAGAAACAAAAGATACGAGAGATTCAGTTTCACCAGATTTTTCTAAATAACTAGAACTAGGTTTTGGGGTTGGCTTTTCAACAAACGACATAAAATTTGAGCTAATATCTTGGCGGAATACTCCACCAACCCGCCTCTTCAACGAGGAAAACATTTGTTCCAATACATCCCTATTGGATTGAGTCACATTTTGCAATAGTATGAAGACTTTACCCCCGCATCCTACTCCAATTTTATACGCGATACCGTCTTCATCAAAACTGTCATAGACTACTCTTTTGGACTGTTTTGTTTGCATAACCTTTCTTGCGTTTAAGACAATGTCTGACTCAAGACATCCCCCGCTCAAGCAAACCATAATAGTCTCCATACTCATTGATTAGCATGTGAGCACCAGCTTTTCTGTAAGCAGAGCCTTCCGTCTTATAAACAGTACCTAAAACCCAGTTCACTTCTTCGTCAGAGGCTTTCCAGTAATTCAGAAGATTGGATAAATTGTTCACTACCTCAAAGCTTTTTAGAAAATCGATAACCCTCGACTAAAATCTATACAAAAATAAAACCAGACTTGCTGATTGGCAGAGTTGTTATTCTCTGCCCAGTTTTTGCATAAAGGGCGTTTATCAGTGCAGGCGCTGCAATCGGCGTTCCTGGTTCACCAATTCCACCAGGAGCCTCGGCAGAGGATACAATTTTTACATCGATTTTAGGCATCTGATTAATTCTCATAGTCTCGTAGTTCGGAAAATTACTCTCCATAACTACGCCATTTTCAAAATTAACCTCACTGTAAATGGCAGCACTGAGACCGTATCCAATACCCCCCTCGATCTGCGCTTTTATAACGTCAGGATTGATTGCAGTTCCGCAATCTACAGCGACGAACATCCTGTCAATATGAACTTCTTTTTCAGATACACTCACATCCGCAACAACTGCTAAAAAAGTTCCAAATGTATAGCTAGCGGCAAATCCTCTTCGTTGGCCCTTTTCCCAACCAGAAAAATCCCTAACAACCTCAATCACATTTGCGAATCGTTCGTGCTCCCTTTTTGTTCCCGATTTCAAAAGATCAAGTCTGTAATCAATAGGATCTCTTCCTGCTTTAGCAGCCACCATATCAATCAAGGTTTCCATGGTGAATACGTTTTGAGTGTGTCCTACCGCTCGCCACCATAAAACCGGGATTGGACTCAAAAAGTCACTATGGCCTATAGCCAAATTTTCTATACCATAGAGGGTATCACTTATATTTTCTACCGACCAGTGATCAACTCCGTCTTTCACGAGCATCTTCTCTAAAAAGGTTCCCTTTGCAATTGACTTGCAAGAAGAACGATGGTCCCATGCGACTATATTTCCCGTTTTGTCCAATCCGATTTTAGCTCGTTGCAAATGCATCGGACGATACCATCCTCCTTTGATGTCATCCTCTCGTGTAAATATGAGTTTCACGGGCGTTTCACGCCCCAACAAATCGAATGCGAGCGCAGCATCTAAGTGATAATCCGATGTAGGAGTGATTCTCCTTCCAAAAGAACCCCCTGCATAATACGTTTTTATTTCTATCTGCTCGGGCTTTAATTTGAGAACATTTGCAAGAGTCCCTTGAGTAATCGTCGGAATTTGGCACCCATCATGTAAACGAATTCCCCCATTTCGGGTTGGCTCAATAACACAATTTACAGGCTCCATTGGCGCATGTGCCAAAAACGGAAGCAAAAAATCTGCCTCTACAAATGTCTCTGTCTTCTTTATGTCCTCAGTAGCTTCCGTACGTGCTATATTGCTTGTTCACTTCATAAGTTGGTTGTTCAAGCAGTTTTTTATGTTCCGAAACCAGTTGATCAGTGCTGCGAGTTTCTGCGTCAGTTTCGTCCCAACTTGCAACTATTTTCTTCTTTGCCTGAAGAACAGCCCATGTATTTTTGCCAAAAACTGCGACTCCAGTACCATTTGGGAGAGCCTTTGCACTGATAAAACCATTAACCTTCTCGGCTTCAGAACTGGAAAATGACTTTAACTTTCCTCCAAATTTTGGACTTCTAAAGATTGAGACGTAAACCATTCCTGGTATCTGTACATCCAATGCGTAAACCGCCCTTCCGGTCGTTTTGTCAAAGTTGTCTTTCCGATTTAATTTTTCATTGCCAATATATTGAAATTCGTCAATGTTTTTTAATTTTGGCTCCTTTGAAATCTGATATTTCCTTGCCAAATCAATAAGCTCACCAAAATGGGCCTCATTTGA
This sequence comes from Burkholderiaceae bacterium, assembly GCA_038147455.1. Classification (GTDB taxonomy): domain Bacteria; phylum Pseudomonadota; class Gammaproteobacteria; order Burkholderiales; family Burkholderiaceae_A; genus UBA7377. The sequence continues at coordinate 416,642 of JAYQTQ010000001.1, forward strand.
CCCAGCTGAAACTATGCCGTTATCAATCCTCACAGAATCTTCGGATACACTCCATTTATCAGCTGCGGCCTTAACTATGATTTCTCGAGCTGCGGCACCCGCCTTACGGTAGTCTAAAAACCCACCGCCCCGAATCGATAAAGAACCACCCGTACCTTGTGCGCCCAATCCCTTATTGATGTACTTTTCGGTATTGACTGGAGCAAATTCGTACCTCATGGTTTCATAGTTTGCGTTCATTTCCTCTGCAACCAGGGTTGTAAAACCTGTAGTTACACCTTGCCCCATTTCGAAAGCTTTTGAAATAACGGTTACCGTTCCATTTCTTTCAATCCTGACTAGAGGGTTTACCTCAAGTCCCTCCATATCATGTTGGGAAATGACTGCCAATGCTCCCTTAGCATTCAAACCAATCAACAAACCCACAGAAGTAAGAGAACTGAGCTTTGATAAAATCTCGTCTTGAGTTTGATTTAATATCATTTTTGAGTAGCATTTTAGTCATTTTAGGCCTCCAACATCTTCGCTGCTTCGCCAATAGCATCCTTTATTCTTGTGTAACACATACACCTGCATGCGTTACCAGCCATTGCCGAATTGATATCAGACTCAGAAGGAGATTTATTTTCAGTTAAGAAAGCAGTAGCAGACATAATCTGTCCCGACTGACAGAATCCGCATTGAACAACATTATTTTTTACCCATGCTTGTCTCACCGCAGAGGCAACGGGACCGTTTAACCCTTCAATAGTAGTAATTTCTCTATTTGCCACTTGCTCAACATTTACCGCACACGACTTAACTGCCTTTCCATCCAGATGAACAGTGCAGTTGCCACACGAAGCAACTCCACAACCAAACTTCGTACCAGTTAACCCAACCTCATCTCTGATTATCCACAAAAGAGGCGTACCCTTTTCCACCTCTAACCTTTTAGCTTGACCATTTATAGTTATGTCCACCTTCATTGAACCTCACCCTTTTAAGTTGTATTGCAATATTTCAAATGATATATTAACAGTGTATATTGTAAACTAGGTACCTTAAGGTAACTAAAAAAACTCAACAACATGAAAAAACTAAAACCAAATATTTTTGTACAGGCTTGTCCCTCAAGGGAAATTTTTGCTCGAATAAGCGGTAAGTGGACGATTATGATACTTCTATGTCTAGAGGAAACTCCAAAGCGATTTAACGAATTAAAAAAAGTCATTGATGGTATTTCTCAAAAAGTGCTTACCGAAAACCTGAGGAGCCTCGAAAGAGATGGCCTCATACTGAGAAAAGTTATAAGCTCTCGACCAATTAAAGTGGAATACTCGTCGACTCATTTAAGCAAAGAACTATTGGGAATATTGAACGGATTGAAAGACTGGACTGAGGACTCCATGAAACTAATTCTGAAACATAATGAAAATTATGATCGCGCATTAATCAACGAACAAATACGGAAATCCGCTTAAGGAAAAATTTTGAGCTTCCAACAAAAACCCTATGGGAAAAAAAGATAGAAGTTGATAGGCCGTCCATAGTTTCTAGTAGGATTTACACCAGGATTGTAACCACGACAAAATAAGAAGAAAAAATATAAGCTTTGTGTTATCTTCTATATTCGTAATTAAGACTTAATTGAAATGCTATTGTTTCAAAAGACAAAAAATGGGGTATTGCTTTTTTGCAATAATAGGTTTGTCGCACGAGAGAACATGAATATTTACTTTTTCTGGGTTAATCTTTTCCACAAGGGTTTGAGGAGAATGCTAGGCTTTTCTCGCAAAAAATCCTAATTACTCGTCTTCTTTTTCTTGAACATAGGTGCATAAGAATGTGTGCAAAACCTCCTCAAACAATTCACTTTTTTAGATTACGCCATTTTTTTACTGATGTATCTGTTAGGAGTTGATCTTCTTCTGAGTCATTACGAATAACCCAGGTCTGAGATCGATAGCGCAACTTATTTCGATCACAATCTGCTTCCTGTAGAGCATAAACTAGCGAAAACTTACTCCCACTATCCAAATATTGTTTTATTGTCCACATGCGTGGATTATCCCTCCATATATGAGTTTTAGGTATTAACAAATAATCTATTTGTTCACTAATCCCATAACTCTGATACTCTGCATTCGCAGGAGTGATGGCCACCATTAACATACCAAGCACAAAATTTTTTAAACTCAAAACTCTCATTTTATACACCAGAAATCCTAAAATATAACCGTACTAACCAAAATAACAAAGCTTAAAGTTACCATCTTCTCAAAGAAGCAAGAAACCTAATGCCAATAGAGAAACAAAAGGTTTTTAAATTTTGAAAATTCATAAACAATTTTATTGACCGATATTACGACGACTTGTTATTTTCTATATTTTCTCATAATGCGGCTCAAAACAACAAAAATCCTACTTACTGTTATTACCAATGATGAAACTTAATCAAAAAATAATACAATTACATTGAATGTGAATATTAGTAACTTTCACATGAATTTTATTTTTAAAAGAAATAATAACCAACGTGAGATCGTTTAAAAAAAGGCTTATTTTAAAACTTTCTTATCCACAATATTACTGGCTGAGTCGCTTTCGTTTTTGTAAAATAGAATGACCCAGATAATCTATCTTACCTAGATCGATGTTTTTAGCTCTCAAGATTCCGTAAGCTATCGATAAATGAAAATATACATTGGGCGTAACAAAGTTATGCAAAAAGTCAGAACCAGTGAACTCAAACTTTGTCTTACGAATTTCTATCTCGATAATTCTGTTCTCTGCACCATTGATTTGTTCAGGTTTGATCTCATTTAAACATGAAATAGTTTTGATCAATCTTGACTGTAATTCGGCTAATGATTTTTCATTATCCTCAAAAGTTTCAAATTTTGTTCCGGCTAATCTAGCAACGCCGTTTTTTATAAAATCAGTAGTCATCTGAACTTGCCGGGTAAAGTTCCACATATCAGAAGTTAATTGAGCGTTAAGTATGTCTTCAGAATTCAGGCCGCGATTACTAATCTGCTGGCTAGTTCTTTGTAAAATTGCAAAAAGAATAGATAGCTTTTTTTTGAATATTGGAACAGATAAATCATACATTTCCATAATTTAACCCTTATAAACTCATTTTTACTTGAACAAAGTTAGATTTTAAATAATCACTCCAACCACACTTGCGGTTAATAGAGTTGCCAAACAACCGGCAACTAATGATTTCAAACTCAACCCCAATATTTCAGTTTTTCTCTCAGGCACTATAGTGGTTAATCCACCGACTAATATCGCGAGGCTACCAAAATTAGCAAAGCCACAAAGAGCGTACAAGCAAATTGTTCTTGATCTTTCGCTTAACAATGTTTCATCAACAGCTGCTAAGGATACAAACGCCATTAACTCATTAAATACAACTTTTGTACCCATCAGACCACCCGCTGTGATCGCCTCTTCCCAAGGAATACCGCAAGCCCACATAATCGGCGCCAGAAAGTACCCTAAAAGTAATTGTAAACGTCAGGTGTAGCATTTTCTCCTAGTGGAATAATGCTGAGCAGACTATTAACCATATACACGAGAGCTAAAAATACAATAAGTGTTGCAATTACATTCATTAGGACGTTTATTCCAGTAGAAATGCCATCAAAACTGCCATCATAAGAGAATCTTGTCTCCGAATATTTACAATAGAATATTCTCCCTGATCAAATTTGCGAACAGGTACTAAAATTGAAGATACTAAAATTCCAGTTAAACAACTTAAAAAAGAAGCAATAGACAAGTGCAAGATAGCGTCTTTAATGGTTGGACTGAGAATTGAAATATATAGAATATACACTGTTCCTGCAATGGTGCTTAGCCCAGTGGTCATGAGGGTAAAAAGTCCTCCACGCGTTATAGTTTTTAGGTAGGGTTTAATTAATAGGGGAGCCTCTATCATTCCAACAAAAACATTTGCGGCGGCGGCAACAGCCACGGAACCCTCGAGACCCGCAAACTTTCTTAGTAACAATGATATTAACCGAATAACTTTTTGTAATATCCCTAAATAAATGAGTATTGATGAAATAGCACTCACGACCAAAATGATAGGCAAAGCTTTAAAAGCAAATATAAAACTGGTACCCACTTGATTTTCCAAAAAAGGTAGATCAGCACCCCCAAATACCCAAACACGAATGAGGTTCCAAACTCGGTTGCTACTTGTAAATGCTGAACGATCTTATTCAAGTAAAAAAAAACTTCTTTCACCTGTGGAATGGTAACCAACAAAATTGCAAAAATGAAAACAATAGTTAGTTGCTTTAAAACTCTAGAAATCAATACATTTTGTTTAGACTCACTAAAAAGCCACGAAACGACAAGGATCAAAATAACACCGATACAACTCTGAAATCTAATACTTACATCTTCCATGGACAACTCACCTATCTGACAATAATGCTGAAAATTTAAACCAGCACAAATATCTCAAAAATAAAAAAAAAATTAGAACTATTTATTAACTCTATTTATAATATCAATATGTCTGCAAACCTAGTAAACGTCAGTTTAACGTTAGCAGGATTATTGCTAATAGTCCTCTTTTACTTACCTATGTTTCGACATCTCTTGAAAAACACCAAACAATTCATCCTTTATTTGATCTTTTGGTTACTCTCGTTAGCCTTAACAACATCAATCGTCGACTACATGTTATTTTCAAATAGCAAAACTGACACTATTGTAAAACCGGTTGCTGAAGAATTAGAAGCATAAAATCTGAAAAGCCTACCCAATGCAGATAATGTCAAACTAACTTTATTTAAATAAAAACATTCACATTAATATTGATTAGTTAGTTGTCTCTAATCTTCTTCCTGCATTCACCTTTACGCACCTTTTTGTTTCAGGATCACAAATGGCAAATTTCATCACGGATCTTCCATCGAAACTTGTTCCTGAAGATACTGCAATTATAAAACATGCCGAAATAACAACCAGAGACAAACTGATGATTGTCAAACAAACGTTAGCATATACTGATACGAATTTAGAGGAAGCCTCGCTTACCTGCTCTTTCTCATCCATAAAAGAATTCATAAAAAAACCTTTCCTAGTTAATAAAGTTCGAATACTTCAATTTTTTCGCTATTTTTACGTTTCCGGCTAAAAGCTTGAATCGCAATAACTCACTATATCGGATAACTGCAAACGACTGATGCTCTGTAAGACGGATAGTACCGCGCAAATAGCTACACAAATAACAAAAAAGATGAATATTGATACCCTCATAGTTATATGAGACCACACTAAATAGCCGATCTACTGAAACTCTAATATTCAGTTCTTCAGCCAACTCACGATTCAAGCACTGTCTTTTCGTCTCTCCTTTCTCTAATTTTCCACCAGGAAACTCCCAGTAACCTTCATATGGTTTCTTTTTCCTCTGACAAATAATTATGCCAGGATTTTTCCTGACAATTCCACAGACCACAATCAAATACGATTCCTTTGTAATTCAGTTTTTATAAAAATACTTTCTGTTAAATACGAAAATATAAAGTGACAATAATATTAATTTGCAAATTAACAAACAAATAAAGAGAAGTTACATTTTGCTCAAAATTCTCTCCCAAAAAATGGTTTATTCTAACATCAACATTTTTTCAATGTTTTAAAAAAATAAACCATAGTCGTACGCATGTAATGCGAATAGCCTTACAGGATAATTATTAGAATCAATAGTTTCAACCTCTAAGCTTCCGCCGTTGCACCTAGCACCCACCAGATTTTCCTCTATTGGGAATATAGCAGGCTTGCCTAAAATTGTTTGTCCAAACCATCCTGAAAAACCCATACTTCCCAAATTGTATTGTCTGGAAACAAAACGCTCATCTTCCTTCCATGATAAAGGGTTAACGCAAACTAAATCTTTATCATTAAAAATTTTAAATCCACTTTGAATGATGGTATTCCATCCAACAATACAGCCAACCTCCATTTGATCCTGACATATTGTTAACGGATAGACGCTTTTATGTGTAATCTTATATCCAACCAGATAACCAATTACAAAATCTGACATTATCTCCTGATTGCCAGAAAGTTCTTTAAGTAATTTATTAGCATGCATAGTGCCTTGTGAGTGTGATGCAATTATAAAGGTCTACCCCTTCTGTAGTGTTTATCAAAATATGCAAATGAACTCCGGATATCATCGTAAGCTATGTCAAATGCTCTTTTTGAATTTTTTTTTGATGCAATGAAACTATAAGATATTTGCCTGTCTGTATTTTGGCAAATAAACGTCACAACAAGGAAAAAAAACAGTTGCTTGATTAGGAATTATCCGTTCACGAATTAATTTTATTGATCTTTCATTTTCTTTAGGTTGATTCCAATTGCCACGACTAAAGTAAGTTGTTGGATGAATAAAAAAAAAACTGCTGTACTCTTTCCTTTCAGATTCTCATAAAGTACTTCATTCCTTCCAGGATGTTTAGAATCTACTAAAAACCATGATTTATTATCGGAGTAGTTGTAAGGATCTGGTATGTCATTAAAAGAAAAGTTATGAAACGGCATTGCAAACAAAAAAAATAATAATAAGGAAAATTGATTGGAAAAGAAAAACAATATTATCCCGACAATCATTATAAAAAAATAAATCATTTCCTTAACCTTATCGTTTATTTTAAAAGTTTTAAAAAAAATATCATTACTCGAGAAATTTTTAATTCATAAATGGGTCTTTGACACCCCGTATATTGAATACGAAGTACGCGACCAATGTGCTGTATGCACTCGAACACATCAATAGGGCCATTAACCCACTTAAGCCAGAACCAGCGTCTATCATTAGACCCATAACAATCGGTGATGCCGCTGATGCTATTACATTCAGGGGCATAGCCAAGCTCTTAATCTCACCAATCCATTTTGTCCCGTATCTTTCAGCTAATAATGAGTTGATCATTGGCTGCAACATACCTGATCCAATACCAAAAAAAATAAAGAAAAAGATGAGGGTGACAAAATTATTTCCAAACCAGAGTAAAAGCGTCGCGAAAAGCATCGGTAACTGTGTAACAACTGCAATGGAGTGTGCCGTATATTTGTCCACCAATATTCCTGAAATAATTGCACCTACAATTGCGGCTAGTGCATACCAGAAATAATTTGCCATCCATAAAGTTAAGGGAATATTTTTCAATTCACTAATAAAAATTTGATGAAACAATAGCCCAGTGATCCAGAAAGCTGGAATCATCGTGAGCCAAATCACTACAGCCCAAAAAACCCAGTCTTTCATAACGTCAGACCGACGGTATGATTTAATTTCAGAAAGGATATTCTCAGTTTTGTCGCTGAATTCTAATATTTCTTGTTCCCTTGAAGGCTTTCTTATCAAAATGTTAATCATTGGCCAAAACGAAAAAAATGCGACAAGAGCTAAACTAATCCAGATAATTCTCCAGTCAAAAAATCCTAATAAAAAGACTACTAAAATTGGAAAAAATGCCTCAGCCATATTTTGGCCCAGACTAGAAAATGCAAGTGCTCGTCCTCTAATTACGGTGTATCGCCGAGTGACAGCTGTCGAATACACCATATACATCATACCTTGCCCCGAAAGGCGTAAAGCTAAAAATGCTAGAAACAATGTCAACGGACTATTCACTGCAGAAAAAGAAATTGCAGCACAACAAACAATCGCGATAGTGCCCTTACTGAGACTTCCTATATTCACTTTATCAGTTAACTTACCGCACCAATAAAGTAAAAAAGCACTCAATAGAGTAGCTAATGCGTAGTAAGTGCCAAGCTCTCCGTGGCTTAAATTTAAATCATTACGAAGCTGTGGACTGAAAAGTGAAATAAAAAAAGTCTGCCCAAAGGCTGACCAAAAAGACATCAAAAAACCAAAAGTCAGAAATTTCCATTCTAACCTCAGTATGTGAATTGTATCGTCGAACGCAGCAGCTAACTTCATTATTTTTCTAACCCCTATTTATCTGTTTATCTATTTTTTACTAAATTGTGATGGGATAGAAGAATCAACAAATTACTAAATTCCATCTGTCTTATTTTTAACGTATCATAACAAGCAAAAGCTAATTAACCAATTTTGTAATCATATGTCTCAAGCCAATCCCCAAAAGTTGCCTTCCTAACGATATCGATGTAAATAACACGTATTCTTCTTATAAACAAACTCTAAACTGACTGGAGAAAAACTAATATTATTAAATGAATACTAAGAGACTGTACACTACCATTATCGTATCCTTACTTTTTATTACAGAAGGACGAGCTGACTACATAAGTTTAGCCACTACTACATCTACCGAAAATTCCGGCTTTCTTGCATACATCATTCCTATTTTCGAAAAAAAATTTAATATAAAAGTGCGCACAATCGTACAGGGTACAGGACAAGCATTGGAAACAGGAAGACGAGGTGATGCGGACCTATTAATGGTACATGCCCCTGAAATGGAAAAGAAATTCATAGAAAATGGTTATGGGTTAAGAAGATATCCTTTTATGTTCAACGATTTTGTAATTATCGGACCAAAAGAAGACCCTGGTAAAATCCAAATCGCCAATTCCCCAGTACAGGCATTCAGGAAAATTTATAAAAAAAATTATTGTTTTTATCGAGAGGAGATAATAGCGGCACTCACTACAAAGAGAGACAAGTTTGGAAAAGACCGGACTCATTCCAACGCGAAAGGACAAATGGTACCTGTCAACCGGCTCAGGCATGGGTGCTACAATAAATACAGCTGTTGCAAAAATGGATATACATTCTCTGATAGAGCAACATGGTTATCGTATAAAAATAAAAACAAGTTTGAAATTCTTCTAGAGGGCGATCCTGACTTATTTAATCAATATTCGTTGATCCCTATCAATGCTGATCTTCATCCGCATGTAAGAAAAGAGAAGGCTTACGAATTTATAAGATGGTTGACTTCTGATCAGGGACAAAACCTAATAAAAAATTTTAAAATGAATAATCAATCTTTATTCTTTCCAAACTTCAATGGCGTAAAATAATAAACCCTAAAAAATTTCATGCACTTTGCAAACCTTCCTTCTACCCAAAAAAGCACCCTATTCAATAAATTCTCTATTACACTATCACTTGAATCCGTGCCAAGTACTCTCCGATCAAAAATATAACTATTGTTCATTCCACAAGCGACGTATAAATGTCTTAATGTCTTTAGAGGAACCAAAATACAGTCTTCCTCACCATCCATAAATTTCGTAAACCTATTTTTTATAATACTATCCCTTCCTTTTTCGTCGACTATAAGACGAAGGTCAAAAAAAAGTTTTTCTCTCCGAATTTGATCAGCTAACTTTTTATCGATAAAATCAGATTCGTACGCATTAATCGATGCTCCATTCGGAGAAATCGGGTTTTTTAGTTGACCAAATATTTCAACCCCGAACTCGGCAGAAAGTATAGTTATTTTTTCATATAATGAGAAAACTAAAAATGCTCTTCTTAAAAAGTCTCTCTGGTTAACAGTTTGAATGTTTCGTTCTCCTCCTAACCAATGGTATGAAAAAGTCTCGTTAGAGCAAAGAAATCCTATCGCATAAATATAATTGCAAACAAATAAATAAAAATCATCAAAATATAAAAACTGATGGATATTTGTTTTATTTTTCTTTTTAAGGTAATCCTTTCTTAACTCAATCAACTTCTTTCGGTTATGCACAGCACTTGCAAGTTTCCTATATTTTTCTTCCTCAAGAACTTTTTGAATCTCTAACTGATTTTTTAAAAGAACTTTAGTGTGCTTTGGTCCCATTAAGTCAAAAATTTTTCGAATCTGCCTTTCTTTCCTGCATAAATACTCTAACTCTGCTTGTCCATAATTTTTTTCCCTTCTGTCAAGATATATTGGGTTTAACAGTAATGCGCTACACCATTTTTTTTTCTCCTCAAATTTCTGGACTCTAATATCATCGAGACTCTCTTGATCAATACTTCTTTCCTCAAATAAATATCTGAGATTCAAGATAGTCGTCTTTTGTTGATTAGAGTTTATATTTTTTTTTGTGATTTCTGAGACAAACTTTTTTGCAAAAATATTTTCAAAAAATATGGGAAAGCTTATTCTAAGAAAATCTATGTGGCTATTGATATTTTTAATAAACTCGTCAAGAATGATCTCTTCTGATGAATCATTTGTTTTTATATTTAGATCTTCAAAACTTTTTGATTTTTTCATTCGGTATGAATTGTTTTTCTTAATGCATGCCTTATCATACCATTTTGTTTTATTGACACTCCTGCCTTAATAGAACTTTGTCACCACTTAAATCTATCCTTTCAGAACCTTCGCAACCTTTCTTGAATGCATTGGCTCTCTCTGGAGGGCTAATTTTTGGGATCTCTTCAACCAATCCATTATCGCATGTAAATGGCATACATATCGGCTTTACATCTGAACCCTTATTACAGACGATTTCTACTTTTTTATTGACGCATTTGCATACACATTTAGCATTTAACGGCGAAGTGCTTGAAACATAAAAATGAAAATATAAAGAAAAAGAGATTTTATATAACGTTCACTCGCACTCATAAAAGCAATATTTTTAAGAAATAATATTCATGGAATTCAATTATCGAACGTTTCCCCTGAAAAAATCAATCAAATCGCTCTATCGCTAGGGAATTACGAACTACAAATTAACAATAATTATTTATTTTTCAATACACATATTTTGATTTACGTTTTAAAAAATGACAAAATTAAATTTTATCGTTCATTTGGAGATAAGTGCTCTTGTTCCCCCCTTAAATTTTTTTAGTCTGGTCACCGTGTCTTTTATGGTGGGCAATCTTTTGCAGGTACAACAAAATCTAAACCAAATAATTAAAACAAAGCTGTACACGCTAGAAGCTGAAACATTGCTTAGTGGACTTAGGCATCCATGGTGTTTAGCTTTCTTGCCAGATGGAACATTTTTAATAACCGAAAGAGAGGGAAATCTTATCCTTGTGGACAACTCTATGAGAATTAAGAAGAATATTTCCCTAGACTCTATTCCTGTCTACTCGAGAGGTCAAGGCGGTCTTTTCGATATCGCTATAGATCAAAATTTTAATAAAAATAACTTCGTTTATATTTCATATAATGGCAAATCAGGAAATGATGACTGGGGGACAGAGTTAGTAAGAGCAAAATTCCTAAACAATAAGCTCTCGGACATAACAGTTCTTTTAAGATGCAACCTAAATCTCGTTCGAATCATCATTTCGGAGGCAGAATCGTTTTGAGTAAAAAAAACGAGTTATTCCTTACGCTAGGTGACAGAGGAAAAAAAGAACAGGCACAACTTCTATCAAGTCATCATGGATCCATAGTGAGGATAAATACCAATGAAACGATTCCAAAGAAGCAATCCATTAGAAGCCCAGAAACAACATTTTACAAAATTTTCAGAAATCTTTTCTTTTGGGCATAGAAATGTTCAAGGTATTGCAATACATCCAGTGACTTCTGAAATTTGGGCTCACGAACATGGGCCACAAGGAGGTGACGAATTAAATTTAATTCAACCCGGTAAAAATTATGGTTGGCCAGTTATAACCTATGGCGTGAACTATATTATCGGAACTAAAATAGGAGAAGGAACTAAAAAAAAAGGTATGGAACAACCAATCTTTACCTGGATACCCTCCATTGGAACGTCTGGACTGACGTTCATAAGCGGAAATACATTTACAAAATGGGATAACAACCTTTTAATAGGAGGACTAAAAAACGGACATCTTATCCGAGTAGCGCTCAAAGAAAACCGTATTTTAGAATATGAAGAAATTTTTCAAAATAGATTTGGGAGAATCCGGGATGTGCGTACAGGACCAGACGGAAATATATATTTACTGACGGACGAAGGCAATGGAAAACTGATAAGGCTATCCTTAGCAAATTGAGATCATTACATGCAACTTCTTTCCTTAAATAATATTTCATTAAAGTATGGTGAAAAACCGCTTCTAAAAAATATAAATCTAATGATCTCTGATAAGGAACGTGTTTGTCTCGTAGGTCGTAATGGAGCAGGAAAATCCTCTCTCCTGAATATTATTCAACAAAACATTGAGCCCGATTCTGGAGAAATTGTTTACAAAGATAACTTGAGAATCGGTTTCCTCGAGCAAGATTTGCCAGAACAAACAGCTCGAACTAGCAAAGAAATTGTGACCGCTGGACTAGGAGAAATTGGACATTTACTAGTTGAATATGAAAGACTATCAATTTGCTATTCTCATGAAAAGGCTATCAATAACCAAAGATTACACTCTATTCAAAAAGAAATTGATAATAAAAATGGTTGGATACATTATCAAAAAGTAAATAAAACATTGTCACGGTTAGCTATAAACCCAACTGATGATTTCGATACTTTGTCTGGTGGGCAAAAAAAGAAAGTAATGCTTGCAAAAGCAATTGTTTCAGAACCAGATCTTCTTATACTCGATGAACCGACAAATCACTTAGATATTCCTTCTATTCTTTGGCTAGAAACTTTTCTCTGCTCACTAGAGGTTGCATTATTATTTGTCACTCATGACAGATTTCTTCCTAGACTCTGTAGCAACAAAAATTATCGAGCTAGATCGAAATGAATTATATGTATACCCATCAGGATATGATTCTTTTCTTAAGTTGCGGAACAAGCGGTGGCAAGATGAGGAAATAAAAGTCCGTGAATTTAATAAAAAGCTTGCAAAAGAAGAGGCATGGATTCGTCAGGGTATTAAAGCAAGAAGAACGCGCAATGAGGGACGTGTTCGTGCTCTTAAAAAACTTAGACTACAAAAAAAAGATCAAATTTCTGTACAATCAAAACCGTCCTTAACAACAAACGAAGCCGAGATGTCAGGAAAAACTGTCATAGAGGCAAAAAATCTGACATTAGAACTGCCTAACAAAAAACCATTAATTAGTAATTTCTCCGTTACCATTCAAAGAGGTGACAAGGTAGGAATTATTGGAAAAAACGGGATTGGAAAGACCACCCTCATTGAAGGTCTTCTAGGAAATCTTAAACCTATATCAGGAAAAATCGTTACAGGAACCAAATTATCAATCGCGTATTTCGACCAAATGCGAGATATATTAAAAGAAGAGGAATCGTTACTATCAACTATCTCTGAAGGGAGAGACTTTGTAACCATTAACGGGAGTGAAAAGCATGTTTCATCCTATTTGCAAGATTTTTTATTTACTCCTGACAAATTTAGAGTGTCAGTTGGCTCACTATCCGGGGGAGAAAAAAATAGGCTCATGTTGGCATTACTGTTTTCTAGGCCTGCAAATTTATTGGTTCTTGATGAACCAACAAATGATCTAGATATTGAGACGTTAGAACTCCTTGAGGAAAACCTTCAGTCCTTTAAAGGTACTATCTTAGTAGTCAGTCACGATAGATATTTTCTAGATAATATCGTGACGCACACATTGTATCTAGATAACAATACAATTGATTTTTGTGTCGGTGGATATTCTGATTGGAAAGCAAGAGAAGATCTTAAAGAAAAAAATTACAAAAAAAGAAATAAAAATAATCTCAGCGGCCTCAAGAAAAAAATCTGGTCAAAGAAAACTTACCTATAATGAAGAAAATCGGTTACGTTCAATGCCCGATGAGGTAACAATTTTAGAAAATAAAATTCATCAAATTCATAAAATGCTAAATGAAGAGAATGTATATAAAGAAGATCCCATAAGGGCTAAAAAAGCTGAGCAAGAATTGCAGGTAATGGAAAATAGTTTGGAAACTCTCTTTGAGGAATGGGAGTCACTCGAGACAAAAAAAAGTATGTTTTTAAAAACTAATTGAAAAGTATTACGTAAGAATGTCTATAAATACTGAAGCATTGCTTGTAATCTTAATACCCAATCGCTTCAAAAGCGATTCTATTTCCTCTTTAATCTCGTCGATGCTTTTTTCTTCCATCTTCATTTCAGAGACTCGATCAAGAATTCTATTCAAATTTTTTGCATCAATTTTTGAGATTATGCCTTTATCTCGTATTGATCGAACATTCACTAGCTGACTAGGAGGAATGATCCCATTGTCTTCAAAAAAATGATCGACAACATACTGGATTTCTTCTACAGACTCACCAGATGCCTGAAGATTTCTCACAGTCTCAATTATCGAGTCACGCTTTTCTTTTGACAGATGCTGAGCATGTTTGTGGATTACTTGCTCATGGGTTGACCGCTGCTTCGACTTGGTTGCCGAAACTGTAGTTGGTCCGATTCGATTATTAATACTTGAAATATTCATAGCTTCCTCTAAAAAAGCAATCGGAACTAATCACTACAGGTTTAGCAAAAAAAAAGAGTCTTAGCAACTTTTATATAAAGTAAAACCGGTATACTTTATTTATGGCAAAATTTATCCTCTCTCTAACTATTTTCGGCTACTTATTGCCGACATATTGCCACGCGCAAGTTGCAGACACTTTTACGAGATTGAAATTAAAGGGTTTCCCAGGTTGTGTTTTGAAAGTACTAAACAAATATCCAGGAGCAATTTTATCTGTAGAAGCAGAAAGGACAAAAAAAATAGGGCCGAAACCAGAGCTTTTTTATGAGTTCGATGTTGAATTAGACCGGAGTAAGAAAATTATTGAAATTGAGTGCAACCCAAATACATTAGAACTCATGGATTATGAGGAAGAGGTCGAAATCACGGACAAAAGATTTTCCGAAAATGCTTTAATTTCTCTTGAGAAGGCTCAATTACTTTTAAAGGAGAAAACAAAAGGAGAAATTATTGAATTCGAAACATCTCTCCAAAATGGGAGACCAGTATACGAATTCGATGTGTTCGAAAAAGAACAGGGAATCGAAGTTGAATATGAAATTGATGGAGTTACGGGTCTTTTTTTAGAGACTGAAATTGAACTGTTTGAAATTGGTAAAAGATAAGCCCTAGAAGACTTCTGATTTACAGTATTTTATATTTTGTTTATTCCTATGTGTTTAGTATAATCAGTTTGGTCAGGGAGTTGTTTGTGAAAATTACTAAATTACAAAGTAAAATTATTATTGGGTCTACAATTATCACGATGATTGTGTCTGCTTTCTTTGGATTGACACAAGCTAGAAATACGTTCAAATGATTTTGAGCAGTCCATGGAAATGTCCAGCAAAACGATTTCTCTTTCTCTGAATGTCGTATGTGTGGAAGATGAGGGGTTTTGTGAATTGAAAAAAGTACTGTCCGAACAACCTGAAGAGACATCAGTTACGATTCCTAATATTTCAATATTACATAAAAATTTTCATTATCCAACGTTCGTAAAAATATATTCTCTTCGTAAGGAAGAGAACCTCACAATGCGATCACATATTAAGATCGCTGATTCTCCACCTCCAATTTTTAGTTAAGAGCTTAACCAATTAAAATCAATAGGTAGTGTTAATCTTCCCAGACTAAAGTGGGATTAAGTCTACTACCGTAAAGTTAGTTTAACTTAAAGAGTGAAAATTATGAAAAAACGATTTTTATTTATGGAGCAATTTTAGCTTCACTTTCAATGCCGGCAAAAGCCATCGAAGAATTATCCGAAATAGAGGTAGTAGGGACTTCCCTTTTACCCGGTCTTGAAATAGAGGAAGAAAAACTTCCTTATGAAGTTCGATCATTCGATTCGGAAAACATAGGAAACGAAACTTCATTAGGAATTACTGATGTTTTAAATCAGAGTGTTCCTGGTGTCTTTACAAATGAGGTACAAGGTAGCCCTTATCAAGGAGACGTAACTTTTCGAGGCTTTCGAGCATCTTCTATTCTCGGTGCAGCTCAGGGTCTTTCCGTATACATTGATGGGATAAGAATTAATGAACCTTTTGGAGATGTCGTAAATTGGGATATGATTCCCGAATTTGCACTTGATAATGTGTCTTTAATTCCAGGCTCTAATCCAATGTATGGATTAAATACACTGGGTGGGGCACTTTCTCTTACTACAAAGTCTGGTCTATCGCATCCTGGGAAAGTTGCTCGAATTTCTTTTGGAAGTTTCAATAGGAAAAAAATTGATGTTTCTATCGGCGGAGAATTTGCAGATGGAGATGGCGGGAATTACTTTTTATCTGCAAGTCATTTTGATGAATCTGGTTGGCGAGATTATTCCGATGGAAAAGTCTCGAATATCTTCGGAAAAGCCAACAAAAATACTGACTTTGGTAGTGTTGGCGTAATGGCTTATTTTGGCGATAGCGACCTTCTCGGCAATGGGCTTCTTCCCAGTACAAACTACGGTGTTGAAGATGATGTCGGAGAAATTCAAGAAAGCGGTTTATATGAAGCCAGAAGAGAAGCAGTTTACTCTCACCCAGACCAAACGAAAAATGAAGTTGGTCTTGTAAGTTTGAATTTTCAGAATTTCATCGATGATGAGACACAGATAAACGGTCTTATCTATTCTCGATATGGCCGTCAAAAACGTCTTGGAGGAGAAGTCGAAGCGGAATTCGAAACAGCCTAAAATGAATGGGAGTTTGAAGGTGAGTTTAACAATTCCAAAACTCGTCAAAATGGTAGCGGACTTGGCCTAAATCTCTCAAAAATTCTTGATAATCATCAAATCACGGCAGGTCTTACTTTTGATCAAAGCACAGTATCGTACCAAGCAACAGAAACTGAGGATTGTGAAGTAAATGCTATCCGTAAAGTTATTTGTGACGATGATTCTGAGACAGAGGATTCTGCGAAAGTGAGCGGTAATTCTAAAACGTACTCCCTATTTGCATCTGATACGGCAGAAGTTGCTGACAGAATTTATGTAACCGGGTCTCTTAGGTATAACCATACAAAAGTTTCAAATACACTATCAACCCCAAATGAGGTAACGGAAGAGCTTGAGGCGCAACCAAAAGAAACCTTCAAATATACGAAACTGAATCCTGCAATTGGCGTATCTGCCAAGCTCGATAATGGAGTGAACGTATTTGCCAATGCATCCCAGGGAAACAGAGTTCCAACTGTCATTGAACTGGGTTGTGCTGACAGAGACAATCCTTGTTTACTTCCTACAGGATTACAAGCCGATCCTTATCTTGAGCAAGTTACCTCAAGAACTTACGAGATAGGAGCCCGTGGTCGAATCGGACAAGGCTTTGGTATTGTGAGCGTCTATAATACCGACAACAAAGACGATATTATATTCGTCTCCACAGATGTAAATTCTGGAGAAGGGTTTTTTACCAATTTTGGTAAGACTAGAAATCAAGGAGTCGATTTACAAATCGTTCAAGAATTCGACAACGTGAGGTTGACAGGTACCTATAGTTATCTTGAAGCTACTTACGAAGAAAATGGGTTGCTATTTGGAGAAAGGTCAGTGCAAGCAAGGCCTGGAATGCGTATACCTGGAATTCCCGAAAATGTATTTCGACTCGGAGTTGATTGGAC
Organism: Burkholderiaceae bacterium; assembly: GCA_038147455.1. Lineage (GTDB taxonomy): Bacteria > Pseudomonadota > Gammaproteobacteria > Burkholderiales > Burkholderiaceae_A > UBA7377. Next base: position 434,084 of record JAYQTQ010000001.1, read on the forward strand.
ACCTCAAGATGCTTTAAAAATCGGTGTTACGTTAATCGCTACATCAGATCTGGTTACACAAGGTAATGAAGACGGCTTAATCGGAGGTGATGATGACGTAGTAGCTAGGGATGCCAGTGTCGATGGATATCAGCTTGTTAATGTGAATATGCGTTATGAGCAGTCTAATAATCTAACAATCTTTGCCCGAATAACGAATCTTTTTGATGAAAAGTATGAAACTTATGGGGCAATGGCAGAGTCTGTGTTCACTAGAAATGGAAGTTTCGTAGATGATGATGAAGGGCCAACCGTGAATCGGTTCGTTGCACCTGGAGCTCCACGCGGTATCTTTGTTGGACTTAACTATTCATTTTAAAAACTTCATTCATAAATTGGTTGTTTTTACGAGGACATACTGCTCACGCAGTATGTCCGTTTTTCTGGAGGATCTATGAGATTTAAAATCATTATGCTAGTAGTGGCAATGTTTTCAGTTAACCATTTTGCAGTTGCTAAGGAACCCGAAGTACCTACTACGGGGTTTGCTGGATGTGCAACCAAAGTGTTAGCAAAATATCCTGGATATTTACTGTCGGTTGAAGCCGAAGGGAATAATAAAGGAGAGTTTTTTTATGAATTTGATGTATTCATGAAAGACAGATCGAACCCTAAAAATTCCAAAGAGATGGAGGTTGAATGTAATCCAAAGACGGTTGAATTGACGGATGCAGAAGAAGAAGTCAACATTACCGATGAGAGATTTAAAAAGCTTAGTAAAATATCAAGAAACCAGGCAGAAAAAATTGCATCTGGCAATATTGCCGGGAAAATAGTCGATCGTGAGTATGCTATTGAAGATGGTAAACCCGTTTATGAATTTGATATTTATAACGGAAAGACCAAAAAGAAATAGAGATTGAAATCGACGGAATAACCGGGAAAGTTCTCGAAAAGGAATTCGAGTATTTCGAAGTAGGAGTGGATTCTTAATACTTGTATTAAAGAAACGCAATAAAATTTTATTAGATACAAATTTTAGTATCGGTAAAGCAAAAAGCGGTTTGTGATTGTATGGTTCACAAAACTTTTCAATCACAAACACCGCTTTTCTTATCCCATCAAATGGGAAATTTCTTTTAGATTCGGTTTTCCTAATTTTTCTAAAAATAAGAAAAGAGAGTATAGAGAAACAAAATTCGTGAGAGTTGCAAACCATTAACTTTCACGAAATTTGTAAACAAAAAAGCCATACTAAAAAGGAATCGAAGAGGGACCTTTCGTAGTTATTAAAACGACCTTCCCATCAAATCACATTGATTTCCTTATTTGTTCCAATTAATTTAAGCAAGACAATAAATTGTTTTCTAGAGGCTTCTGAGCTTTTTTCAGGCTGTTATACCCTTCTGAAAACCAACTTGATACTTCCTCAGGCGTACTCAAAATAACGGGCATTGATTTAGGATGGTAAGGTTTCACAATATCGTTTGGAAAAGTTGTAAGAAATGCGAAAAGGTCCCAGTTTCTTGCAGTTTTAACTCGGTTGCGTTTTTCAGAAATTTTTAATAGACGTTCTCCATACCACGGTCTCCATACGCCAGCAAAAAAACTTACGGGTCTATTTTTTATACGAAACCATGCTGGCTTTTTAGGGGGTTCTGCAAATTTCAAAAAAGGAATAACGCATCTATACTCCTTCTTTGCTAAATATTCACGATTGTACTCTTTCCACCACGACGAGCCTAAATTCCTAATGTTAGTTATTGGACGATTTCCAACGCTAACCGGTGGAAATCCCCAACGCGCTTTTTTCTCCACGAACATATTATTCGCGCTAATGAAGATATTCGCATTATGATCAGGAAAAATATCTCGGACACCTTCCTTTTCACATTGAGCAACAATAGTTCTTTTAAATAACTCCTCTATATCGAGTCCATCGTTGCTGATAGCACTTGAAGATTGGTAAAATCGACTACACAAAATTCCCGGCCTTATCTACTTTTTTAAAAACTTTATTAAATTACTTGCACTAGATCTCTCATAGTCCGGTGGAGCATTCTCCGCCTCAATATAGGTCACTCTGTTATCTTCTATAACGGCAGTAAATCTTTTGGATCTTAACCCCAATCCAGCAACAGATAAATCAATATCCAAACCAATTTCTTTGGTGAAACTACCCTCCGGATCACCAATCATACGAATTGAATCTGGTTTATTATAATGTTTTCCCCAATATGCCATAACAAAAGGGTCGTTGACCGCCATAAAAAATATCTCATTAATGCCAAGGGCGCGAACCTCATTTTCCTTTTCAATAAAATCGGGCAAATGCTTTTCTGAACACGTTGGGGTAAAAGCACCGGGCACACCCGTCAACACAATTTTCTTCCCTTCAAAAAGTTTATGTGAGTCATGCTTGTTCACCCCAATAGAACAACCATGCGCTTCAGACAAAAAATACTCAAAAAACTCACTCTTCGGAATTAGATCTTTTACATTTATTTTCATACCAGTACTCCATAATTTTTATCACGGGACTACCCAGCATCCCTTCCAGGAATCTCTCGATTCATATACTGCTCTAAAATGTTTTTCTTTATCAAGGCATAATATATCAAATTTATTAGCAAGAAATTTTAAAACTGTAAAACTTGATATCTCCGGCTTGTTGTCATATTCCCACCGCTCCAGTATAGGCATTGAGGGAAATGGTTGATTTCCGTAACTCTTCTTCGCCAAATCTCCTAATCTATTCCAATATCGGACAATATCCGGATCAAAAACAAATTTACCTCTGATTCTAATTTGAAGATTGTTTTTTCTATCCCATACGGTCAAACTTCCTCTTGGATTCACGCCTATGAGCTTACATTTTTCAGAATTGCTATCACTAAAAAAGGTAAATGATTTATCCTCAACATTTACCTCTCTTAAAACCATGACCCTGGAACTAGGATATTCTCCATCAGAAATACTTACCACAACATTGCGTGCATCCGACTTCTTATCAACGCTTGCTCTGATTAGCGTATTAAAAGCTTTCTCGAAAAAGGTAGTTAGATTCAATTTGAAACTCTCATACAACTATAAAAATAAGCTGCAACATGATCACCCGATAATAGTTCGGTAAACACCATTGTTTGCTTTTCTAATGAAAAAAAAGTTGAAAACTTTTGTTCCTCATTCCAGCCAATAATCGACTGATCATTGGCTTCTATAATTTTAAAGGGTAACTTATTTTCTCTGTTGTAAACTTTTACTCTATAAATAAGTTCAGACTTACCAACCATCACAGCAACTGGAGCACCAATAATTTGAATAAGCTCTTTGTTACTATTATTCGATTCTGTAGTTTGCTCCTCCGCAGAAAAATCTTTCATCACTTCACTTTTCTTCTCGAAATAACAAACAAAATCCCTGCTCTCGGCTTTTGCACTGAAAGTAATTAGAAGAAGTAAGACTAAAATTTTCATCGATAGAATTATAGCTTAGACCAGTCAACAACTTCCTTCTCGAACTCTGGAAAGTATTCGCTGATTTTACAGATGGCAGAATTCTCTCAAAATTGAGGTGTTTTCCTCCCTCTTAAGCAAAAATTTAAATGCAAAAAGCACTAATTGTTCTTTTGGTTTTCTTCCGCCAGTGAATCTTTCGTAATCTAGATCAGTCATTGACACAGAATGCATTGTTTCTGTTTTTCCAGACACTTGAACCTGATAGACTTCTTCAGATGTTGGAGTAATTTTAATTTCGGGAGCCATCTTTTCCTCTCTTTTTCCTTTTTAGCCTTCAGCTTTTAGCCGTTAATGCTTTTTATTATATGGCTGATCAAAGGATTCGTATTACAGAAAGCAATAAAATTGCAATTTCAGTTTTATTTTAATGAGAAAAAGTAAAACTTTTCTCTTTATATCTAGTCCCCATAATATGAATCATTATTTAAAAATCTCAAAACAGCGGTTCTATCCTTTTTCGCCTGCATTAGTTGGATTAGCTTTTGTTTTGCGTTCGGTTATCATGATGTTGCGATGCTTCTTACAGGTCTGTTTTTGTTAAGTTTATTGATAATTTCTTGCATCCTAACTATCGCTAGTAAAAAAAACGGTTAGCCCACAATGAAATCAAAAATAAACCCCTGAGAAGTATTCTGCATTTGTAGTTTTTTATCGAAAAAATAGTCAGAGTCATTCGAAGGTTGATTTGGAAAATACAACTGAGTTGTCAATTCACTCTTGCCCGCTCTAATTTTTACGTGAATATGGGGGGTTCTGCCCACATATTTTCCAGGAATATCCGTCACTAGGTCATAAGAGCCATCAGATCTTGCTTTTTGAAACCCTCTATATCTAAATCCCTTTGAGTCATAATATCCCTCAGGTGAGGCATGCCAAAAATTTATTGACGCATTCTCAAGGGGCCTACAGTCTTTGTTTAAAATCTTGCCGGAAATTTTTATCTCGATTTTTCTGTCTGTAGCGGCCATTGATAACTTTCTCGTCTCAGGAGCTCCAGGCAGAAAAAAAGGACCCTCGACCTGCTCCGGTGTAAAAGCGTCGTCCATGCAGCGCTGGTTATTCGCATTTACAGATTTCTGTAAAACACCCCCAAAAATTAAGGAATGAGCTCCCAACAATATTAATTCTCTTTTCTTGATTTTATTTAAACTCATTTTTTATTTTACGATTTTAAATCAAATGAATGACTACTCACTTACTTTACCTATTTCAAAACAAACTAAATCGAGCTGCTTACTTCCGACGGTACCTTGCCGAGGGTTAAACCATTCTCTATCGGTAATCGGGAAAGAATTGATAACTTCACCTTCTCCCATTTGTCCCGAAAAATAATCAAATTGATGTAACCGTATCCCCCCGGCCTGACAATCAGCTTCAAATTTTCCGACACTGGAAAAACTTCCAAAACGTTTCTCAGGACTGGAATAATTTCTCAATCCCCGAAAAAAAATTTTATATTCGTCTTGCTCAAAACTGGCTCTATCTACAAAAAATTCGTCCCCCATGGTATCCCTCGTAACGTAAATCCACTCAGAACAATATCCGGTTATCGGTATTTGAAGTACAGCCCAAAATAAGATCATGCGCATGTTCATATCATCCCCTTACAAATTTTCTAGAAGGTGGAAACAATATCCATAAAATCAGGACCCAAACAACACAGATACCGTACAAATAAAAAAATAAAGTTTCTGACATATTCCAATACAATGTATTGCTCATCAAAGACCCTATAAAAGATTGGTGGGTAGCCTGTGCTCTGAAATAGTTTTCCGCCACAGTTAAAGGACAATTTACTCCGATTAAGGTTTCAATAAATACAACAACAATTAACCCAAGGTGGGTTACCCTTAAGCTGAAATTTTTACACCAACGCCAGCTCAGTAGCCCGCCGATAGGAAATATCACCATTCCCACAGTAATAAAAATCGCAATTATAAGGTGTATAAATAAAATAAAATCAGCTATACCATCCATCTTAGAAAACTTTTTTACAAGTTATTGGTCACATGACTAACTAATTATGCCTTACATAACAATGCTTATCAAAAATCCAGTTATTAACTTAGCCTTGCTTATCAGCTCGGTATTTTTTTTCGGTAATCCTAGCTACAGTAACGACGTCCAGAACAAAGAAATGTTAGAGCGGTCATTACAGGGTAGTCATCGTAGTGAGGCAAACCGGCTCAGGGACAAATATAGGCGTCCAGTTGAGACACTCACCTTCTTTGGCGTGAAGCCCAACTCTAATGTTGTGGAAATAACCCCCGGACGAGGTTGGTACAGCGAGATTCTGGCTCCCCTGCTAAAGGCCAACGGAACATTTACTGCCGTCATTTATGATGCTGACTTAACTGATAATGCGTACTTAAAAAAGTTAAATGGGTTTTACAAAACAAAACTCGGCGACAGTCCAAAAATATACTCAAACGTCCAACTAGAAGAGATTAACCACAAAACCCCTGTTTTCGACTTGGATAGTTCCGCTGATTTTGTGCTCACTTTTAGAAACGTTCACAACTGGGCAAAATCGGGCACTACTGACGAAATGTTTCGAAGTTTTTATAAATCTTTGAAAACTGGAGGAGTTTTAGGTGTTGTAGAACATCGTGCCAGAGCTGGAACCCCTCTTTCTCAACAAATTAAATCGGGCTATATGACCGAACAATTTGTAATCAAAACCGCTGAGAAAGCTGGTTTTGTATTTAATGCAGGGTCTGATATCAATAATAATTCTCTTGATGCCAAAGACCACAAAAATGGAGTTTGGACACTACTTCCTGTGCAACGAGGGTTGTCCGATAAAGAAAAAAGTGTCTACGCGAAAATAGGTGAATCAGACCGAATGACGTTAAAATTCGTTAAGCCTTAAAATCCAACTGGCTCTCGCAGTACACTTTCACTTCTGACTCAAATTCAGGAAAGTGCTTACGTATCAAAGATACGTCAAACACGTGTCTTATCGAATCAGCAGTAAGCCTTTGTAAGAGAAAACTAATCGAAAACTCAACTAACCCCTTCTTGTCTATTCTCAAAAGAGTGAGATTTTTGTAGTAGTCGTCACTCAAAAACACTACAAAACGTAAATTGTTACCCCTTTCCAAAATTACTGAAAATTCGTCCGACGAGAGAGATTCGACCCTTATGGGCTGCTCCAACTGATTCTCTCGAACAGTTTCTTTTGAGTGCTCAAACTTTGGGGAAAACCTTACTTTTGTTGATTGATGGATACCATCGCTTGACTTAGTCATTTTGACCTCCTGTTTAGCCAAATTTAGCGAAATGCAAGGCATGGCAATTTGGATTAAATCCGCCTCACTCAAAGTTTACCACCTCGATATTGGATAATTCAAGAGGCTTTTAAAAAAACCACCGTAATACCAAAGATGAAGTTTAGTTCAAATTCCAATCTTTAGCCCAAAATTAAAGCGGTCCAACCCCTTAAATTGGCCAAAATAGCCTAAGGAATCTCCGTAAAAGATATCAATACCTCCCCAAATAGATATATTACTTTTGTATTCATAAATAAATTTTGGTCTTACAATGCCATCTTCATTATTAAGTGAATGAACTAAGAAATTTTCTAAAATTAATGAATTATTAAACAAACTTTTCCTAACGAGAAGGGTTGCGGAAGTCTCAAGTTCATCACGAGAAAGTTGTAAACCTGATTTAATTGCATCAGACAGAAGAAGTTGCCCACTGACAAACAATTCATCATCTGCGTTATAGTCAATCGCTACGGCAACCTTAAATTCAGGCGTCTCAGAAAAACCAACAATTCCATTTGCATCCCGACTCAAAAAATATTTATTTGTACTATAACCGTATTCAGATCTAAGTACTATATTCTTAAACGCTTTTGTAAACGAGCCTCCATACAACTGGTTTCTCTTATAACGAGTCAACAGATTTAAATTTTGATAGTCTCCACTTTGTTCAAAAAGCGGAAAGTCATCATAGTGGTAAAAGTAGTTAAAAGTTATATCCCATCCGTCACGAAAAATAGCTAATCGAACACCCAAATCTGAGTCTTCCAAAATTTTTTTTGGCTTTATTTTACGAGTATGTTTTATTCTTGCCTTTTCCGACGTTGTTAATGTCAGCAATGGACTTCTAAATTCAAAAAGAGAATTCGGACTAGGTAAATCATGGTACGTGAAGTCTGGAATCCACAAAAACTGGAGGCTCGTATTATCGTTTAAAGAAATATCCGCATTCAGTGTCCATAGAGGTATTCGAGAACTTTCAAAATCATCTAAAATAAATTTCTGAAAGCTTTGAGGGTTGATAATATCCAATACTTTTAATCCATCCGTTTGACCCCAAACTACTTGTTGTTTTCCTATGCGTAAACTTGTATTCCCAATAAAAAAATCAGTATAAAATTCTCGTAATTCGCCACTTGCAGAGCCACCAATCGTTCTTTGGAAATGGGTTCTTGCGTAAGATGAATTTGGATTATCACTACTATTATATAAACCGTGAAAGTCGTCCCTGACTCTTATTAAAGCAGTTAAATCTAAATTCTCATTTAATTTGGCATTAACCTCTGTGTTAATAACGAATTCAGATTTCTGAAGACCCCACCCATTTAAAGCGGAAGATATTTCACTTTCAACTGTTCCATAGATTTTAAAAAGTTCGCGTTTCTCTCTCTGCCCTGACTTCCGAATTAGTGTTTACCGAAAGAAAAATAAAAAAAATTACACAAAACTCTTTCATACATTCTACAATCCTCTCCTTAAACTACTTTTGAGAAAAACTCGATCAGGAATATTGCTTTTGTAGTCAACCTCATCAAATCGAAAAATACTCTGATGACCAGTTTTGTGGTTTTCAGCTCGTAATAAATGCCTGGTCCACTTTCCATCCACTTTCCTAATATCACTTACATAGATTGTCTTTAGTCTGTTGCCGTTAATATCAAAAAATAGACTTTTTCTTACAATATTGATTTCAGGATCGATCCACATGATCACCTTACTATGCCCGACTTCTTCTGCAATTGTTTCGGTTTTACAGACAGCAGTTATCTTCACAACCATTTTGCCATCAACAACATCCTTTCCTTCCATCGAGAAGTCATACTCATCAATGGAAATCTTTCCTTCTTTCTTTATATCTTCATATGTAAAGTCCGTCCCTAAGAAATAATCTCCCCTATCTTTTGAAGAGATTCTCCTTATCTTTCTCAACGCCGGAAGATAAAGCCACTGGTCATCTTCTTTTGTAATACCCTCATAATCGTATGTCAAAAAAGCCGTATCTTTGACATTGGCTGGGTCGGTATAAAAGATCACAGTCTTCCTATCTTTGCCAAAATATTTTCTATAACTAATGGTTTCTCGGAGTTCTTTCTTTCCCCCTTCTATCAATCATTTTCATGGTTACTTTTCTCGTTACCTGTATACCGTCTTCAGCATCATTAACTTTTTTGATAATTGAAGTAGCATTCGGAAGAGATTCTGGGAAACCTACTTTACAAAAAAGGGCAAAAACAAAAAGGGACAAAAACTTTTAGTAGACGTATTCATTTTTACTCCGTTGTATTGTTTCGGCATATCCCAAGAAACTTGGGCTTGAGAGTATTCAATATAGCTGGCAAAAGTGTCATGCTAGTGAAAAAACTAACAGCAACTGCCAGAAGAACAATCCCACCAAACCGCACTAAAGGAACTACCTCGGAGACCATGAGAGTCCCAAATCCGAAACCAATCGCCAAAAAATTAAAAAGTAGTGCTCGACCGGTATTTGGATACAACGCTAATATTACATCTTCAATATTTTTTCTATTATGCGAGAGCTGTTTGACTCTATCCATTGTATGAATTGCAAAGTCAACACCCAATCCGATTGCTATACTAGCAAACATACTTGTACCTATTCCAAGCCAAATATTATTAAATACCATCACGGCGTATATTATCATGATCGAAACCATTACAGGCAAAAGTGCAAGGAAACCAGCGCTGAATGAACTAAATACTAACGATGCCATCAAGAAAACGAGGCACAGTGCGAAGGCAACACTCTTAAAATGACTTTCTCCAATTTTTGAAACCCATGTATGATTCACTTCAACCCTTCCGGAAAGTGTTGCTTTTCTTTCGTCATTTTTGTTAAATTCTTCCTCTATGTATTTGTTCAGTTGATCTAAGATGATTCCATGATCAAGATACATTCCACTTTTTATATTTACCCGAATGTTTGCCGTCCGATATTCATAGTCTATTTCTTCTTCAAAATCTGTAGGGTCTCCACTGAGGCTATACAACAAAAACAATTGTGCAATCAAATCTTGATCGTCGGGAATTTTATAGTATGAATTATCTCCCTCATTGAGAGCTTTATACATCTGTTTAATATAATCAACAACGGAAACTGAACCTCCAACCATAGGTAATGATTCAACATAATCCTGTAATTTCTCTATTGCTAGTAAATTCTCCGGCTTAAACAAATCCTCAGGTTCGGGAGTCTCAATAACAATATCTAAGTTATTGGATCCATTCAATTTCCAATTAATTAAATTATCTGCTTTATATATTGGTTCATTTTTATTAAAAACCCCAATTCGATTCTCATTTACTGTTACATTCATCACCCCGTAAATACCAACTACAAAAGCTAAAAACAAAAAGAAGATGATCTTTTTGAGTTCTTTAGAGTAAATTGCCCCAGATTCGACATTATCTTTGCAGAAATATCTTCGGTTTTTTTTGATGCTCTTACATGCAAGGTTTTATTTTCTTTTCTGATGGGTATTAAAGACAAAGCAGCTGGAAGAAAAACCATACTGTACAGCCATGCAATTGCAACACCAAGGGCCGAAAAAAGACCTAGGTATTTAAAAGGAGGCATCTCAGAGGCTAGATACAAACCCATAAATCCAGCTATTGTTGTGATTGATGTCAAGGTAATAGGTCGCCACATATCCAACATTGTATTAACAATGATTTCGGATGTACTTTTTTCACAAGAGTTTTCTTTCTCTTCAAAATATTGACAAAAAATATGGATAGAATCTGCTACGGCTATACCGATTAAAATTACAACCAGTCCATTTGTAACAACAAAAAATGGGACTCCAAAACCAGCCATTATTCCTAAAGCACTAGATACCGTGGCTAAAACGATAATGTTAGGCAGCAAGGTTGCAGTAATATTTCTGTATGCGATAAAAAGAATAAGAGAAATTACAAGAGCAGCAATCGGATTCAAACGTTGCGCATCACGGTCAATATAGGAACCTAAATATCCAGCAACAGCACCCTCTCCAGCAACGTGAATCGATTCTTTTTCCTGCAGCACTTCAGAAGTTGTTAACTTTATTATTTGGTCATAGGTTTCTCCAGCTTTTTGAGTATCCATAACTTCGGCAACTATTACAGATACAGTACTATCAGCAGAAACCAAAGTGCCGATATATAACGGAAAGTTTTTCACAGCATTTTTTATTCGCTCTAGATTTTCATCAGATAACTTTGTATCCAAATCTAGAAACGGCTCAACTACCATTCCATCAAAAGTGCCGTAAATATTATTTGCATTCGTAATACTTACAACTCTTTCTGGATCAATATTAGAGATTTTTTCTACTGATCTTGTCAGTCTATCAATTAGGTTTAGCGTTTTCGGGTTGTATATAGTATCCTCATGATAAATCGCAATCACCATAGGATCGGTTAAACCAAAGGTATCCTTAATTTTATTTTTGTAGACTAAAGCAGGGTTATCTTTATTTATAAACGAGTCAGACGATACATCCTTAGTTAAACTAGTCAAAAAACTAGCGAATACAAGTATTAAAGCCAATGAGCCCCAAACGAAAGCCTTGGCATGAGAAACTACTAATAGAAAAATACCTCTATTTTTTTATTATCAATCAATTTTATTTTCTCTGGAGTATTCAATTTACAAAAATACTAAGTATTCAATTTCATTTGAACAGATTTTCATAATTGAAAACGTTTTTGGTCTTTAGAAAATCGATTACTAAGAAATAATAGTTTTAATCTCTTTCATCGCATCATCATCAATCTTTGATGAGTGATTAATACAATCTAGATTTTCTATCAACTGCTCCTTACTGAAGCCCCTAAAATTACAGTGCTTACATTTTTTTTTTTAAACACCAATTTAACGCAAGTTTTGTCAAAGAAATATTTAATTGTCTGGATAAATTCATAAGTTTTTCTACAACTGCGTAACGATATTGGAAATCTTCAGACTCAAATCTATCCCTAACAAATTTATAATTTTGTAAGCTGGTCCGTGTTCCAGAAGGCATACCATTATTGTACTTTCCGGTAAGCAAGCCAGATGCCAACGGACTCCATATAGTCGTCCCTAATTTCTCTGTTTCAAACAGCGACAAGTATTCTCTTTCGAGCTTTTCTCTAGCGAACATATTATATTCTGGTTGTTCCATTGAGGGTGGAGTCATACCTAACTCTCTTGAGATGCGAAATGCATCTTCAATTTGCTGTTTTGACCACTCAGACGTTCCCCAGTAACAAACCTTCCCTTGTAAGATAAGTGTATGCATAGCCCTTACGGTTTCCTCAATAGGCGTGTCTGGGTCAGGCCTATGGCAAAAGAACAAATCGAGGTAGTCTAACTGAAGGCGTGAGAGCGCGTTGTCGCAAGCATCCTTTATATGCTTGTGGCTAAGCCCTCTTTGAGTGGGCTTCTCACCACCCCAAAACACTTTGCTCGAAATAATATATGAATCTCTGGACCAACGCAGTTTTTTTAGTACATTACCCATAATAATTTCGGATTGACCCTGCTTATAAGCTTCGGCATTATCGAAAAAATTGACCCCTTGATCGAAGGCTACTGACATGATTTCAGAGGCACCCTTCTCATCTAATTGATTGCCAAATGTAATCCAAGACCCGTATGAAAGCTCACTAATTTTTAAACCGGTTTTCCCTAATTTTCTATACTCCATTCCTCTGTTTCCTTAATCTTTTGTAAATTCATCTAGGTCTCTACTCTATCAATTTCTTACCAAGAAACCAATATTAACCATTTCACCCATTGATATTCAATTTAGGACACAATTTAGTTTTAGCTGGTAAAAACAAACGATTCGCCGTAAACTGTAAATTGAAAAATTGGAAACTATTGCATACCTCTTCACTCTTGCTGCCATAGCTGGTCTAGTCTGCTATAAGATTGGTCTCCCCCCCCTTATAGGCTTTTTGATAGCTGGCTTTTCCTACAATGCATTGGGACTATACCCTCCCAAAGAAGTATATTTACTTTCGGACTTAGGAATCGCATTGTTACTCTTTTTTGTTGGGCTAAAATTAGATTTAAAAAGTCTTTTAAAGATAGAAATTCTAAGCCTTTCAATATTCAATATAGTTGCGAATTCTTTATTTGTCACACTAGGCCTGCTTCTAATAGGAAGTCTTTTTTTAAAGGACCAAAACCTACCCATCGAAAGTATCATATTGTTAAGTGTGGCCCTGTCACTTTCTAGTACAGTTTTTGCGGTCAAGGTATTGGATAATAAGGGGGACCTAATTTCTGTTCACGGGAAGCTCATTATTGGCATCTTAATTATTCAAGATGTTATAGCTGCTGTGCTTCTTGCGATTACGGAAGCAAAATTTCCAGAGCAAACAGCATTCTTGATTCTATTGCTCATTCCTGCAAAATTTGTAATTTACAAAATCCTCGACCATATCGGACATGATGAACTACTTGTACTTTTTGGATTACTGTTAGCCCTAGTTCTAGGTTATGCCTTCTTTAACTTTACCGGAGTTAAGGGAGAGCTGGGGGCCCTAGTCGTCGGCGCCCTCGTCGCCAATCACCCTAAGTCAGGAGAACTGTCACAAGCACTTTTTTCCTTAAAAGAATTTTTACTTATCGGATTTTTCTTGACGATTGGAATTAACAGTGACTTATCTCTCCAAAATATCCTTGCAGGATCTTTACTGTGTTTATTCTTAATACCTAGAGGGCTGTTATACTTTTTTTCGTCGAATTACATAAAGTTTAGATCCAGAACTTCCCTTTTTACTTCAATTACACTTACTACCTATTCCGAATTCTCTTTAATCGTTGTCTCTATAGGTTACGCTCAAGGCTTGTTATCTGTAGATTGGCTAACTATAACCGCAGTTGCTGTAAGCCTTAGCTTCCTAATAACCACACCTTTGGAAAAAAACTCCGAAAATATTTATGAGCGTATTCATAATTTTCTGCGTACTATAGAACACAAAGAGACGAAAGAGAATCAAATAAAAGATTTACATATGAAGCATGTAAAAGCATTAGTAATCGGTATGGGCAGGATTGGCAGTGGTGCATACGAGGAGCTTCAAAATAGTTTTATGCAGAACGAAATTTTATCTATAGAACATGATGAAAAAAAGGTTTTATCCCATAAAAGCGATAATAAAAATGTGGTACTGGCTGATGCTAATGATCTTGATTTCTGGAATAATCTTAACGAAAAAACTCTGGAGGTTATTATCTTGGCTATGCCAAAACATCACAGTAACATTGAAGCCGCAAAACAAATCAAAAATTTAAATCTGGACTGTCAAATATATGCAGTCGCTAGATTCGATGAGGAAGTCGAAGAGTTACACTCGCTAGGTGTAACTGCGTTCAATATATATACAGAGGCCGGTGTCGGCCTTGCTCGCCAAACATATAAAACATAAATATTAAATTAATCCTGTATTGAAAGCCGCAGCTTTTGTATACTTTTCATAGTTAAAAATAAAAGGAGAATTCATGCAACTAACAGTTTATCTATCTGGAGAAATTCATACTAATTGGCGCGAAGAAATTAAAGAATCTCCAAAATTAAAGGAATTGGATATTAGCTTCCTACAACCTGTCACTGACCATGCTCTTTCAGATGATTGTGGAGTGCTCATTATGGGTAAGGAAGATACGAAATTCTGGCATGATCACAAAGGCGCAAAGCTCAATGCAATACGCACAAGAACGGCTATAGAAAAATCAGATGTCGTGGTAGTTAAATTTGGTGAGAAATACAAACAATGGAATGCTGCTTTTGACGCCGGTTACGCCGCCGCATTGGGCAAATCTATCGTAGTAATGCACGGTGATGAAAATCAACATGCGTTAAAAGAGATTGATGCAGCTGCGCTCGCTGTAACACGAACACCAGATGAAGTCGCAGAGATATTATTCTATACAGCTAAAGGTATGCTTCAGCGAGTAGTTTAATTTGAGTGAATCTATACTTTTTGTTTCAAGGAGACTGTTAACTTAAAGGAACAAACTGGATCTTTGCTTATGGAAGGAACAAATGCCTGTCCACAAACCTGTTCATTTACTCGCTTCCTATCTCTCAGGACCAATGCAATTTGATTATTTATCTTTTCATGATCTCGGCAACTAAAAATTGTTTCGCCTTCAGCCCGTTGGTGAAATTCTATCTGAAAATCCTTAAATAGCAAAAGCATGTCTGCGCCGCTTTTTTTAACTAAAGACATGGCAAAAAGTCCGACCGATATATCTGCGCCAACGGCTAATGCGCCAAAATACATCGATCCATAATGATTTCTCGTTCTTCTGCTTAATGGAATAGAGACTTTAATTTCCTCATTATTTAATAATATTACCTTTGGATTGATATAAAAAATAAGTGGTATTTTGAAAAATCCAAACGTTTTTAAATATAAATTTGTCTTAAATAAGTTACTCATAATGCTAAAGTACTACAAATTAGGAACACATCATGAAATTTTTACTGCCACAGAAAAAAGTATTTCTTCATAGCTCCAATACCCCGGTTAACTGGGGAGACATGGATGCTCTTGGCCACGTCAATAATACTATGTACTTTCGCTACATGGAAATAGCTCGAGTAAACTGGCTTAACTCTCTAGGGATTAAGTTAGGAGAAAATGATCAAAGTTTTATTATCGTGAATGCTTTTTGTGAGTTTCTTGCCCCACTGACTTATCCACAAACACTTGAAATAAAAACTTTCATCTCAAAGATAGGCAATACTAGCATAGACATATCTCATGACTTAGAAATTGAAGATCAAGACCAGAAACCAAAGCTAATTGCAAATGGTTTTGTAACTTGTGTTTGGTTTAATTTTAAAGAAAATAAAAGCGCCACTCTTCCCAAAGTTTTTGCAGAACTCTTGCTTAATTTAAAATGAAATAATATTTTTTAGTAATCAATTGAGTGCTAAATTTTAAGATTTATTCCTCCCTATCATCACTCGGCAGTCCATTGTGAAAATTTTTACCCTGTACCAATGTTATTTCAGACGCTTCCTCCTCTGGATTTACAGAATCATTAAACTCTAATACTATGATTGAAAAAGAATGTGCTATCAAAACAAGTAGAATGCTAAGAAACAACAACAAGATATAATCTAACCAGTCTTTTTGAGAATAGAAATAATTTTCTTATAAGAATACATAACTTGCCTCCTCTTTACAGAGTTAGTTCCAATAAAAATGAAGCAAGTTTTATGCCTAACACGATCATAGGAAACAAAGTTTAATAACTAACTAGAACAACGGGACAAGATATAGCATGGTTACAACTAACCCGTTATCACTTTCTCCTCTCTTTCCTGGTACAACTTTAACTGTCGTTCCATTAGCGGTATAAAAACAAAAGGAAAGAAGGCTATAACAATCATTGCTGGATATCCAAATGGCATTTGGGGAGCATTATCAATTCGCTCTAATTCATGAAAGGCCTTGCTCATTGATTTATGATGATGCGAATGCCACGGAAGATGAAACAGTATCCAATTGCTTATTACATGATTAGAATTCCATGAATGTTTATAGGAAACTGATTCATATTTTCCTGATTTATTTTTGGACCGAAGAAGCCCATAATGTTCGATATAATTAGTTGCTTCTAACAACAAAACTGCCCAAATTGCTTGCAAAACAAAAAGAAGCAAACCATAAAACCCAAAAAAGAACCACGACACTGAAATAAAGAAAAAAGAGCATAACAGGGTTACAAATAATTCATTTTTAAAAGAAACCATTTTAATATTGTGCTCTGCCAAAAATAGTTTTTGTAACCTAAAGGAGTGCAAAAGTGTGCCACTGATCGATTGGAGAAAAAAAGCGTAAAGGGATTGTCCACGTTTGGCCGTTGCCGGGTCGTTAGGAGTTGCTACTCTAACATGATGACCTTTGACATGTTCAATGCAAAAATGTCCATACAAAACAGATGCCATTATTAATTTCGACAAAAACCTATCAACTTTTTTCGCTCGGTGCATCAACTCGTGAGCAATTGTTATGCCGACACCTCCGGTAATTGTTCCTAAAGCTAATCCATTTAATAAAAGTCCCACAAAGCTGGTGAATTCAAATGAAGAAAGGACTGTATACAATAAATAAAAATGTAACAAAAAATAAAGCCTTGGTACCCAATGAGCAAATGTCCCAAAAGACGCTAAAGATGGAAATTTCCGTAGGCCTGCTAACGAATCTAATAAGGGAATAGCCAAAAAACTCACAATCAAAGTCATCCAAACAAGATCTGTGCTCTGCCAAAAGGCAACCTGTAAAGTAAAACAGATTCCAATGACTAAAAAAAAGATTGAATGCGAAAAATTTCGAAACTTAGCCCACATTTTTTAAAAAAAATCCAATACCTTATTGTAACTACTTTCAACCAGTTGATTATCAGCAAACAATCAAATAATAATATTATTATTATTATTTATCAATTTCTTATGGTGCCTTTCCTGCTCTGTTTTTACATACAATGCCCATAAGTTCTTGATGCCTATACAATTAGTAGATAGATTTTTCTAAACTACAGAATTTAAACGTAGAAGCTTTAATATAGTTTTTGCACAACATCTTTATGATGAGGAGAAAATGAACAAAAGTGTTTTAACAAATTTGACTGCAGTTCTGATCACATTTATCGGATTATTTCCTATTTATAATGAAATAATTTTTTTCACTGGGCTTTTTGCTCTATCAGGCTCAATTACAAACTGGTTAGCCGTATACATGCTTTTGACAAAGTCCCCTTTATATATGGTTCCGGCGTAATACCCCGTAATTTTGTTATGTTCAAAGCAGGGATACGAAATATAGTAATAAACGAGTTTTTTGCTGGAGATAATTTTGAGAAATTTGTAAAACAAAATAATGAATCGTTAAAAACCAAAATAGAAACAAATTTGAATTTTGAAAAAGTCTTTCTTAAGCTTACAGATGCAATCGAGGAATCTAGCCTTGGAGGATTACTAGGAATGATTGGAGGGAAAGAGGCTTTGAACCCTCTAAAAGAGCCAATCAAGGAAAAATTATTAATGGCATTATCTGAACAATTTGAAACAAGTAGTCTTAATAATAATGAAGGATATGAAGTAGTAAAAATGCAGCTGGAAAAACTTATTGACGATCGTCTAGATGAAATTGGACCACATGAAGTAAAGATAATTTTAAAAAAGATGATTGATAAGCATTTAGGATGGCTGGTTTTATGGGGAGGGGTATTTGGTGGAGTTATTGGCTTTACTTCTACTATTTTATTGTCAAAATTTTAAACGAATGTGAATATAATCACCTAGAGTCCGATAACAATAAATTTGCGAATTAATTATGAAACTTTTTGATAAACAAAGCGCCCAGTTACTCGAAAGGAAAGTAATAAAACATGAGGCACCTGGTTTTCGACTAATGGCGAGAGCAGCACTGGAAACATGGAAAATAGCGAAAAAACGTAGCCCACGAAAGATATGGGCTATTGCCGGTCCTGGAAATAACGGCGGCGACGCAATCATGACTGCTTGCTTTGCTTTGTTGGATCATTATGAAGTGTCCTGTAGTGTTCTCGGGCAACCTAAGGGAGATGCTCTAGCCGCATTAGAATTTTCCAAAACAATTGGTTTAGAGATTCGTAAACGGTTGCCTGATATTAAAGAACTGAAAACTGGTTGCGATATCCTCATAGACGGAATTTTAGGTCTCGGTGCATCAAGATATCCGAAGGGGCGATTATTAAGTGCCATAAACTTTATCAATGAGGTCAGTGCAAAAAAGAAAGTTTTTGTAATCTCCATCGACCTCCCCTCTGGTCTGGATCCATGTAGTGGGCAAGTGCTCGGGCAAAGCGCTGTCAAAGCAGACGAAACGATAATGCTATTGTCACCGAAACAAGCCTGTTATACTGGTCATGCATCAAAACACGTCGGAACTTTAGTTTTCAGTGACTTAGGAATAACGAATTATCATAAGTATGGGACGAAAACTTCCGAATTAATAAAGCCAGATTTATTTAGTGTTGATAAAATTCCCAACATTAGTCATAAAGGGTCCAATGGGAGCGTTTTAATTCTGGGTGGCTGGGGCAATATGCAGGGCGCAGGTTTTTTAGCTGGGCTAGCAGCCGCAAAAACTGGTGTGGGCAAAGTTTTTATTTGTACCCCAAACTCACAATTCCAGACCAATGGAATTAATTGGGATTGATTCCAAATTGGAAGACTTGAAAAGTTGCTTAAAACAAGTAAATGTTGTTGTAGCTGGACCAGGTCTTAACGAGAAAGCGGATGAGCATTTGCACTTAGTTTGGAAAAGTAAATTACCTTTAGTTTTAGATGCGTATGGATTACGTTGGCTTGCCCAGAACAATCTTCCCAAAAGAACAAATAATTGGATCGGTACACCTCATCATGGTGAGACTATTGAGCTCTTGGGAAAATACAAAACAGAGAGCAATAGATTTGTCCAACTAACTCTATTAAATAAAATTTACGGAGGCCAATGGATCTTAAAAGGACCAGGAACATTAGTGGGCCCGAATCCTACATATGTCAATAACTTTGCCAATGGTATTCTTGCAACTGCAGGAACGGGTGACGTGCTTGCGGGAATTGCAGGAGGAATGATTGCTCATGGTTATTCAAAAGCAGGTGCATTAGCTACCTATATTCATTCTGAATCAGCGAGAAAAATTCTAACTCAAAAATCCTCAAGACTAATTGCAAGTGATCTACTAAAAACATAGGTGTCGTCATGAATGAGCTCGAAAAATAAATCTGAATAAATTTTCGAATGAGCAAACATCAGATAATCAATAAAAATTCAAAGGAGATTTTATTAGGGCTTGAATTGCTTCGATTTATCTCAGCACTAGCGATTTTGATCTGGCATTACCAACATTTTGCAATGCTTCCTAATACGCCCAGTTTCGAACCTCAACAACAACCTTTTTATAACTATCTTTCTTTTTTTTACCTTAGTGGAGCGAAAGCCGTTTATCTTTTTTGGCTACTAAGCGGATATATATTTTTTTATAATTACTACAAGGAAATTCAAACCTACAAAGTTACCACATATGTTTTTTTTATAGATCGATTCTCTCGACTATATCCTCTGCATTTTGTCACCTTACTTACTCTTCTTTTTCTGCAATTTTCTTTTTTTTCAAATCAACAAGAATATTTTATTTATCAAAATAACGATGTATACCATCTCATTTTAAATTTATTCTTTATGAACTACTGGGGCTTTGAAAAAGGATACAGTTTCAATGGTCCGGTTTGGTCAGTATCTGCAGAAGTATTAATTTATTTTATCTTCTTTTTTACAACCCTCAAACTTAGTATTCGCCAACAATGTTCTAGCCTTATTTGGCTTCTTAACTGCAATGTATATGCTTGAACTAAAGGCTCTTTTTATGTGCGCTTTCTTTTTTTACTTGGGGGGAATTCTTAACAGAGTTATCGAAACAAACAAAAGGTTTCATTTATTCATACTGCTTCTAATTTCCTTTCTTTTATATGCACTGGAGTTAAACAGCGAACAATTTATTCTAATTTTACTGGACTATCCGAATTTATTTAAAGATGGTTTCTTTTGTCTTTTATTGCTCATTGTATTTTTAAAACTTGGCTCTATCCTAAAACCCATTGGATCCTTTATATCAGGACTGGGCAACCTTACCTATTCGATGTATCTATGTCATTTTCCAATTCAATTATTAATAGTTTTATTTTTTTTAAAGCAGAAAATAGATATTCCGTATAAACATTCCTGGCTTTTTCTTTTTTTTATAATTTTTACAATCCTGATCTCATTTTTTGTTTACAAGATATTGGAAAAACCTGCAAAAAACTTTTTGCGGAGAAAACTTAATTAAAATTTTGGAACAATTAATGTGGTGATTTTTTATTTTTGCCTGATATAATTGAGTCCTCACCATATTTCTTTAATGCTTAGGATATCCATTTAAAATATATTTTAATAGAGGTTATAGAATAGAATTTTTATATAAAATTTTTCTTATTTATATATCTTTAGAAACCAAACGTTTTTATTTTTGGATTTCAAATTTATCACTTAGTTCAAAAAATAGATTTGGTTAACAAATAATTTTAAACTATTAATTTTTCAATCTGTAAACAGTGTTTCTCCATGATCTAAAACTCTAAAAAGATCCTGGCTGATATTTTTCGCTTCTAATGCAGATTGTAATTTTTTAGGAGGCTCATCTAATAGTTCAGTGGATAACTTAAAAGTCCCCCAGTGAATAGCCACTGCTTTCTTTGCCCCTAAATCTAAAAAGATATCAACGGCTTCTCCTGGATTAACATGAGAATTTTTCATAAATGATCGAGGGAGTAAGCACCAATCGGGATAGCAGCTAGGTCCGGCTCGCCAACTCTTTTTCTTATCTCAGTAAAATCATTAGAGTAACCAGTATCACCCCCAAACCAAAACCTAAAGTTTTGTGAGACAATCATCCAGCTAGCCCACAAACTCTTGTTCCTGTCAAGCAAGGAACGAGCGGACCAGTGATGCGCTGGAGTCGCGATAATTGTTATATCGTCCATACGAATCTCATCCCACCAATCCAGTTCAAAGACTTTCCTTGCACCAACACCTTCTAACAAATCCTTCAAACCTAATGGCACAAAAAAAACTGTTTTTTTACTTTTTATGGCAAGCTTCTTTATAGTCTTCAAATCTAGATGGTCATAATGACTATGAGATATGACAACAAAATCAATTGGAGGCAATTCATCTAACGAAAGTGCAGGAGGGACAACTCTTTTGGGTCCGATTATACTGAATGGAGAAGCCCTAGTAGAAAAAATAGGGTCTGTTAATATTGTCTTCCCATGAAATCGGACAAGTAAAGTTGAATGCCCTATCCACGTGACACTAGGTTGTTCAGAACTAAAATGTAAATCTGGCTTTCGCCACGGAAAACCCTCTTTTTCAAACGGATCCGCAGTTCTCAATATAAATTTTTGGAGGAACGAAAGAAAATCAAAGAAACTCTTAGAATTTTGGCTACCATTTGAATTATGAAAAGATGATGAGACCTTGTCGAACTGTTTTGAACTCGAGTATCCCTCGTCTCTCGAAACATGAGAGCAACCTAGAATACTAACTGATAAACAAAGAACTAAACTTGTCGCATATTTAAATCTGTAATTAATACAATTTTTACATCTTTTATTTAAAGTAAATCGAGTGAGGTTTTTAATAGAAAAATATTTGGGGGACATCATACGCTCACATTTTTACAATAAATTATCTTTCCATTATATTACTAAAAAGTAAGTTAATTATTAAGTCATTATTTATTTCATCATAATCAGATAAGTGATAAAGCAAAATAATATCGACTGCTATGACCTTAGAATTGTTTTTCCAGTGTGGATACTTCCAAGATAGTTCACCACGATCAACTTGAACTAGTTTTCAAATTACAATATATGTATTAATCTGCATGGAATTTTTGAAATAATCTCAAAAAATACACTAAATTAGATTCTCGAAATTCTCTACATTTTTAGTCAACTTTAATTTAAGAGGCATTTTATTTGAATGCTTTTCTAAAAGATTTTACTTTCTGTATCCATTTTTTCAAATATCAATTGAATAATTCACAAAGGATATGAATCCAATCACTCTGTAATTCGTTTTATCTTATTCCACATTTTTTTAATAGAATTTTCAGACAAAAGAGTTGCCTTCAAAAGGTTCGCTTTTCTGTCGAATTGTGAGGAATTGACATAAAGTGAATTTAGAATTTCAATCTTATTTAGAATTAGATTTTCTTGTAACTTCAGAGCTGCCTGCCTCTTGATTTCCTTTTCGGATATCTCGGAATTATTTAGGGATCCCTCGATTAACTCTATAAAATTCGGATTATTTATTTGCTCTTCGAAATAAATTAATAAATTTTTTCGTCCTTCAGATATTGCTAATTGTTCCGCATTTTTTAACGCAGAGGGATGGTCTATTTTTACTTCTACAGATGCGAATGTGGCTAGCTCGAGAAAGTCCCCCCGACTGTTAAATTTAATAAATACCTGCCCAGGTGTTTCTGCAACGTATTGTTGCATTAAATTTGGCGTTGAGGGATTGCGAAATTCAGCACAAGATGAAATCAGAAGTAGGACGAGGAAAATTAAGGGCTTTATATCTAACACAGGGTATTTTGCTTTCTTTTATCATGAATTCATATAAGCCGATATTATACCTACTAAACTATAGTTTCTCTCTGTTAAGAAGAGTTGGAAAGATTTTTGCCCAAACTAGAACAACAAGGATTGTTCCGATAGAACCTAGTACAATGGAACCAACAGGGCCAAAAAGCTCTGCGGTCGCCCCCGATTCGAACTCACCTAGTTCATTCGAAGCACCTATAAATATTGCATTTACGGAGGATACCCTACCTCGCATCGTATCTGGTGTTTCAAGCTGTATCAAGGTCATTCTAATGACAACACTAAAACTGTCTGCCGCGCCTGCAAGAACTAATGCGACCACGGAAAGAATAAAACTAGTTGAAATTCCAAATACTAGCATTGAGATTCCGAACACACCCACCGCAAAAAACAGCTTTTTACCAACTTTTGTCTTCATTGGCCATTGGGCAATAAAAAGGGCACAAATTAGTGCTCCTAATGCAGGTGCCGCTCGCAGTATTCCCAATCCTTCCGGACCAACATTCAGTATATCTTTTGCATAGATAGGAAGCAGTGCAGTTGCACCACCAAGTAAAACAGCAAAAAGGTCGAGTGAGATTGCCCCAAGCAACGTTTTATTTCTCCAAATAAAATTAATACCAGCAAATAATTCTTTAACATTTATTTTTGTTGTAACTTTTTTATGCTGGTACCTAATAAAAAATGTCAAGATTACCGAGGAAAGAATTAATGCCGTACATATTAGATACACAACATCTGGACCTAAAAAATAAAGAAAGCCCCCTATAGCGGGGCCTACTATGATTGCAGTGTGCATTCCAGTTGAACTAAAAGCCACAGCATTTTGTAAAATTTTCCGTGGAACAAGTGACGGAGTTAAAGATTGCTGAGCAGGCATTTGAAAAGAACGCGTCAGTCCCAAAAAAAGTGCCATCAGAAAAATAATATCTCTCGAAATAAAATCTTGTGCTGTAGTGAGATACAGACAAGCCCCGACTCCAGCTTGAACTATGAGACAAAGAGTGACGATATGAACCCGATTGTATCGGTCGACTGCTTGCCCAGCCGGTAGCGCGAAAATCAACGCTGGTAAAAATTGGAAAAGTCCAAAAAGACCCAGGTCGAGTGCACTGGAAGTAATATCATAAAGTTGCCATGCGACGGCAACTGTCAAGATTTGATAAGCAGAGATTCCTAAAAATCTAACACACCAAAATATACAAAAGCTTTTGTATGAAAATAACTCTTTAAAACTTGAAGCCAAAATTTTTCTAAATATCCTATGTATTTAAATAATAAAGAAGTATAGGATATACGTCTAATTTTGTTTTGATAACTTATTTGAGAGTTTTTATTTAATAAATCTTGTTTTTGTTAATTCGTATAGTAACCACTCCCACAAATATAATTACCAACACGGGTGTAAAATGCCACCTTGGTATACTCTTTCGTCGTTAGCGACGCCACCCTCTGGCTTTCCGAACTTGTATGAGACTTTGGATATTACACCCTCCTTTGCGTTCTTCACCATAATATCGTAAAGTTTTTTCCCATCAGAAGAGGTAAATTCTCTCATATCAAGGCCTGCGCCACCATACGGGTGAGCTACCTGGATACCGCTAAAACTGGTACAGAAGGGATATAAGTCTTTTATTGCAAGACCTCCTTGACCACCTGCTGTAATCATAGCAAATGCAACAGTTTTGTTAGACTTCATCAAATTCACAGTTCTGTCCAGAATTTCTCTAGCTTCCTCCTTTGTTCCGATTCCTTCATCTTGAGCGAAAATGCTTTGATTTATCGATAAGCACACAACAATAAAAATTAATATAGAGTTTTTCATATTAGTCCCTCTTTTCCTACTTTATTGATAAAATCCGCTCGCACAAACGTGTTTTCCTACCCGGGTAAAAAAGGTAGTCTTTTTAGCCTTCTCATTGGTAATTTTCCCTTCTGCAAAAATTGGTAAAACATAAGATATTTTGTTTATCTCACCTTCTTTTGCATTTTTTAACATGATTTCCCCAACCTTAACTCCATCGTCGGTGATCATACTCTTAATTGATCTTCCAAGATTGTAAGGATGTGCCATCAATACCCCACTATCATCTATACAAAAGGGATACAAATCTTTTTGATGAAACCCTCCATTCGGTATCGTCATCATGGTTAATGCCACTACTTCATCAATTCTCATTAGATTTACAGCTCTTTCAAGTAATAATTTTGCCTCAGATTCTGTTCCCTTTTTCGAATCTGCAAAGCATACGCTGGGCGCTAAAAACACAAACGAAAATAATAATACCTTCCCTTTATCAACCAATTGTATCCCCTTTCCTTTTGTGAGATTTTTGAAAGTAAGCCATACTACCTTATCAATTTCATGTTAAGGTACACCCGTGAAGATGTAGTGTAAAGAAGGTACCTATCGGTTACCATTCTGGTGTTTTCAATAATTTATGAATGTAATTTCTATGTGCATATCGCCCAATGAAAAAGCAAATCTTATTTTTTTTTGTTGCAACAGTTTATCTAGATTAGTTTGTCAATCACAAAATGAAAGTTCGATACTCAATCAGATGGAATACGATTACATAATCGTTGGAGCAGGCACAGCTGGATGTGTACTTGCTAACAGATTGTCAAAAAATAGAAGTAATAGTGTCTTGTTGATAGAGGCCGGAGATAAGGATGATTATTTTTGGATTGACATTCCAGTAGGGTATCTTTTTACGGTTGGTAATCCAAAAACAGATTGGTGTTATAAAACAGAGAACGATCCTGGCTTGAATGGACGAAGTTTGAATTACGCAAGAGGTAAAGTTTTGGGTGGCTCTTCATCTATCAATGCAATGATATACATGCGGGGTCAGAAAAACGACTATGATCATTGGGCATCTTTAGGAAACAAAGGTTGGGGTTGGAATGATGTTTTGCCCATCTTCAAGAAATCGGAGGATTATCAGCATGGAGCAGACCATTTTCATGGTAGCGGCGGTGAATTACGCGTTGAGGAAAGGCGGGTAAATTGGGAGATACTTGATGCGTGGCGTGACGCCGCCGAAGAGTGCGGGATAAATAAGATTACTGAATTCAATCGAGGAGACAATACAGGTTGCGCATATTTCCAAATGAATCAAAAGCGAGGAAGGAGATGGAGTGCAACGAAAGCATATTTACAACCGATTAGGAGCAGAAAGAACTTGACGATTCTTACAAAAACTCTCGTTCATCGTGTAAATTTAGAGCGTAAAAATTCCTACTTGCTAGCGCAGTCGGTCACAACCTCCTCATTTGATGATGCCACAAAAACAACAAAAATTTATGCGAAAAAAGAAGTGATTCTCGCGGCTGGGGCAATAGGTTCCCCTCAAATATTACAGCTATCAGGAATAGGGAACCCCAAAAATCTTGCTGAAGTGGGAATTGAATTAAAAGTAGATTTACCCGGCGTCGGGGAAAACCTACATGACCATCTGCAATTGCGAAGTATTTATTCAGTAGAGAATACGGAAACGCTCAACCATAAATTCAATTCTCTCGTCGGAAAGCTCTCTATGGGACTAGAATATCTATTTTTTAAAACTGGACCACTAACCATGCCTCCTTCACAACTCGGGGCATTTGCAAAAAGTCATAATTCTAGATCAAATTCTAATCTCGAGTGGCATGTTCAACCTTTGTCATTAGACAAATTTGGTTCGCCACTTCACAAATTTGACGGAATAACTCCGGCTGTTTGTAATTTACAACCTACAAGTAGAGGCTCCGTAAAGATAACAAGCCCTTTTCCTAATGATTATCCAAAAATAACTCTTAATTACCTCTCTTCGAATGAAGATGAGTGCATAGCAGTATCTAGCCTTGAATTTACAAGAAAAATAATGGAGGCAAAAAGTCTTCAACGCTTTAACCCAAAAGAGATATTACCCGGGCCAAAAATTACGTCAGAGAGTGCTTTACTCGATGCAGCGATAGAGTTTTGTACTACCATTTTTCATCCGGTTGGCACTTGTAAGATGGGTCAAGATAATATGGCTGTTGTAAATGATAGACTCCAGGTACATCACGTCAAAAAGTTGCGAGTGGTTGATGCTTCAATAATGCCGCGTATTACATCAGGAAATACAAATGCTCCGACCGTAATGATTGCAGAAAAAGGCTCTGATTTCATTCTACAAGATTCTGCAGAGAGCTAAAAATGCACGCTAATGTAAAAAAATTAATGTTCTAAATGTTCCCACTAACTAAACAAAAACAGGAAAAAAAAACCGAACATTACAACCATCAAAGCTAATTGCCAAAAATTATTCATTAGTATTATCTTATTATATGCGATTAAGAAGCTCTATTACATGACAAATATCAGGATTTCTTTTTCTTTCACCACCTAAAAACATTTGAAATAAGATTTGCTTTTATTCAGTGCCATTGAATTTTTATTCTTTTTAATCAATTTCATAATCACAAACCTCTACGTAGAACACCAAGAAAAGAATAGCCTCCAAACTTTTTTCTAGATCAATATTACACTCTTTGTTATATTCAAAAATTGATGTAATTTCAGGCTCTGGGAACACCTGAAACAAATTTAAAAAACCAATCAATGGGCTTTTTACAATAGTTGGCCACCACTCAAAATTTCCAAAATCAACTATGTGAACCGTACCACCGGGAGGTAATTGTTGAAATACATTAGTGAGCACTTCCTTGGGTCGTGGGATAGACGATAAAGAATAAGAAAAAATAAACCGATCTATTTGTTCATCGAAAACATACTCATGAGCCAATCCACATACTACCTTTATATTTTTTTCTAAACCTTTCTCTTTTACAAGTTTGCTTGCAGATTTAGTTCTTTCCTCAGGATAATCAAAACCAATCAAATTCACATTTTGATTTCTTTTGAATATTTTAATCAAATTATCACAGTTCCCACATCCAATTTCACAGATTGTCTCACCACCCCTTGGATTTAACTCTTCCAAAAAACGGTTTTCGCCGTAACAAAATAATGGCTTGGTAATCGTATGCAAGAATTTAAATGCGGAAGGTTTTTCAGATTCTGCCATGGAGTCGAAAGTATACAGATTAGCAATGAATAATTTGATGATATACTACATCATCTAAAATCTACACTTAAATAGAGAAAACACCAACTATCGCTGATGAATAAGGTATTTTCTAATTACAACAATTTGCACCCTGTGTTGTGTGTTTTTTATTATTTATTTGGCCCAAAAACCAGAAACCATAAAAACTTTTTCATTCAAAAACGTGGGCCTCTTGGCTGTATTGCTTAGTAAAAATTCTGTCTTCATAAAAAACGTAAGTTTATCAATATTTAATGTAAAGTTATCCACAATTTTGTTCACACATGACATTTTTCTAAACCAATGCAACTTTTCAACAACTTCTGTTTATAACTTGTAACATTCTTGTAATGTTTGGCAATACCATTACGCTAAGGTGGAATGGAAAATTATTGACCACTTTTTTTTTATATTTTTATTGACATTGATAAAAAATTAAAGAGTTTTTTCTTAGTTCTTAATCAAAATTTGGAAATACTAGTAAAACTAACGATTTCTCAAACTATTTCACCCTCCTCACTATCGGAGTTTCTCATAAATTTTCTCCTCTAATCTATTGCTAAATTTGTCAGCAAGAATAACATAGTTTTATTTAGTTGATCTTACTAATTTGGCCTCCACATTGGGTTTTTCGTGAATTGGGAATTTATCTTAAGAATGTAAAAGCGCAGGTTTTTCCTTTAAACTTAACGGACATAACTTTTACCGAATGAGCCTTTTTATTTTTTGCATTTTCTTAGGCCCTGCAATCAATCAAATACAGAACACTCCTAAAACAATCTAATCCCTTGTTTTCATTACAATAGAAGCTGAACTAGTTTTATTTTATTCCTGGTCAAACAGGGAGATTTTGGCTCGGGCGCTAAAACTCGATATTCGCGGTAATTTTGTTTTAAAACTTATAATTACAAATGGTAAGTTACAACCTATTACTTATATGACGAAACTAAAAATCTTGTAAAGTTATGCACAGAAAATGAGCAATATGGTAAAAATTATTTTTCTACAATGTCATAAACCATCATAATTTAGTACACTTACTAGCTATCAAGCATGAGGCCATATTGACAGGAAAGTTAGCTCATTTGAGATCACTGGGTTTGATAAATTTTTCTAGATTTCCAATCGGTGTGTCTGTTTTACTCCACCCATTTTGAAGAGAAAAAACAGCTGCAGCACAAGTTGGAAATTTTTCTACGGGTTTTTTCCATAAGATCTCCATCATTTCATGAATACAAGGGTTGTGGCCAACAATCATAACTGTTTTGATTCGCGTTTGTATGCTTTCCAATAAACTCAAAACAACACTAACATCCCCTAAATAAAGACTTGCAAGATAGTTAACATGAGAAAATGCTGGGACTAATTGATTGATTGTTTGACTTGTTCTAATAGATGGACTCGAATAAATTTCGTCGACTTCCTTTATCAGACTAGTAATATACACTTTCATTAATTTAGTATCTAACATTCCTCTCTTTGATAAAGGTCTATCAAAATCTCTCAACGACGGATCTTTCCAACTCGATTTAGCATGTCTGAGCAATATGATTTTCCGAAGCATCTCTCTACGACCCTAATTTGATTATCACAAAGTACATTAGCGCAAATATTTAAAGAATGTAATGAAATACGAAAAAATACTTTGTATTATCAAGACTAACTTCATAATTTGTTGAACAAAGAAGATGTCACAAACGATCCCTCCCCTAACCCGAGAAGCGTGGTTATTATTTGCTGTCGCAGAGATTAAACCAATTTTTAGCGAAAAAGGCTATTTCGTGCCTGCTGTGCGTGTTTCATGTGCTTTCCCGCGTGGTTCGGGACGAAGCGCAGTAGTTGGTCAATGCTGGGGAACCTCGTGTTCAGCTGACGGAATCAACGAGATTTTCATAACACCGAAATATGATAAAGCAATAGATATTCTAGATACTTTGACTCATGAGCTTGTTCATGCTGTAGATAACTGCGAACATAAACATGGTCCAGAGTTTAAAAAAATAGCCTTATCCATAGGATTAGAAGGAAAAATGATACACGCATCGGCCGGACCCGAATTAAAGCGTAGGCTGCAATTAATAGGAAATAAATTAGAAAAAACACATGGGAAATATCCTCATGGAGCGATGCATTTCTCAGCTACAGATCATTCATCAGCAAAACGACTACATCCCAAGGCAACTTGCCCAAAATGTAATTACTCAGTTGTCTTGAGCCTAAAGTCGATACAGATCGGTCCACCGATTTGTCCAAAAGATAATATTCTCATGGTGAAACAGGGAAGGTGGTAAGTACTCAGTTTAAAAAGTCTTTTATTTTTATTTAGGTCTACGCATGTAAATCAAATGTTTTGTCCAAGCTAATAATTTTGGCTTAGATATTTTGCAAAGCATTCATTTACACGAAAAAAAACCTCTCGACGGTCCGCCGAGAGGGGTAAATGGAGGGCCCATACGCCCGCCTGGAGACAATTTTCTGTAAACTCCATTCTAGTTACACTTTTACTTCATCATGACACTCACGATCATTTTCTCGGCAAATGAAATGATTCTGAGCATGAGCAATGATTACAATAATGGAACCTAGAACGGTAAGTATTTTTTCTCCAATTTCCCCTAAAACATCATGTCCTAAAACAACCGCTGCCACCAGAACTAGTAAACCACTAATCCCAGTGATAAAAACTTTACGGCTTTTGTGAACTTTGCCACCTTTTATAAGAGCATAAGCACTGATTGGAATAACTACGAACAAAAGTGCGAAATGTACACTTTCATCTCCAGGCAAAAACCCTAGCGTAGTTGGGTATAGGACTATTGCGGCGGGCATTAGTAAGCAGTGTAAAGCACACAAGACTGATAATGCGATAGCAGATTTATCTGCGGTAGCCTGAATATTTTCCATAGGTACGCCTCTTACTATGACTTACTTAAAAAAACTTCTTTACGCCGATAAGAACCGATTGTCCTGGAAGAGGTGCAAAATAGCGAACCGCCTCAACCGTTGTCGCAGAAAATGCTAACTCATTTGTGAGATTGTACCCCTTTAAAAATAGGCTCCAGTCATTTTCTAACTGATATTGAGCATATAAATTAAAAAGCTTATATCCTTCTGTCTCTGTTATCTCGCCTAACCCTTTATTTCCAGAGTAAATATACCGAAACTCGGGTCTTATAAACCAATTAATACCAGAGATGTCGGCATACAAACTTATCCTTTTTGGTGTCAATCGTGGTAGATAATCTGAACTACCCTTTCTTTTGCCAATCACTTGATCGTAAGAGAACGTTGGCGTAATGGTAAGGTCATCTAGCATGAATTTCTTGGAAGCTGAAAATTCAATTCCTTTAAAATCTGAGTCCACACCAGTAAAATTATATATTTCAATTTCCTCAATCTCAGATTCCTCTTCTTCGTGCTCTTCTCCCTCTTCTTCTTCGTGATGCTCCTCATGATGTTCATTGTAAAATAGACCGGTACCTGAGCGAACGAGTGTTATGTAGTTTTTATAATCACTTTGGAAAATATTAGCTCGTACTTTAAACCCACTGTCTTCATAAGATAACCCCAAATCATAATGTTTACCGGTTTCTTTTTTTAAGTTGACATTTCCCTGCTCGTAAAGATTCGTGGTGTGGTGAACTCCTCCTGTAAATAATTCATAAAACGAAGGCGTTCTTTCGACATAGCTCGCTGAGCTATGTATTCTAAAACCCTCTCCTAAATCCTGTGTCAGCCCTAAGGAAACTGACTTTGGTGTGAAACTTTTAGTCAGACCGTCCTCTGCATGGACCTCTCCGGCAGTAGTGGCATTTCCAAATTCTTCAATTTCATGAATACTATCTGCCTTAGCCTCTACATCATCAATCCTGAAACCAAACTCCATGAGGCTATCATCGATCTTTTTGTATTGATACGTGAACAATCCCATAGACTTATTTTTAGTAGTAGGAATAGGCCCGAGATTAGCGTGCTCTTCGTGTCCTTCTTCCTCTTCTTCCTCATGCTCTTCTTCCTCATAAGCAAATGCTGTAACGGGATTTCTCGAGTTGATTAATTCAAATCCTAAAATACCGCTTATCCCTCCTGAGGTTTCGGTAAATAACTCGACCCTAGCGTTTGTACTATCCCTTTTATATTTTGTTTCTAAAACATTTGAGTCAAGCTCGTCATGCTGATAGTCGGTATATTTTGCTCTGGCTTTTACTCTCTGGATCAGCCCAAGATCCAATACCTCATCATATAAAACATTTAAGTGGTTTTGTTAACATCTAGCTTATGGTTAATAAGTTTGGGAACACCATATTCACTTTGATAATTGTCTACCGAAAAACCAATAAGGCGACTGCTTCTCTGGATAGAAAACCCGCCTCCAAATGCTTTGGTTTCTATTTTCGAATTCCTGATTTTATTCCCTCGAACAGGCTCTTCCCCGTTATCCGTGAATGTTGGAGTTTTCGTCAATCCTTTATCCAAAATTGAGCCGTCAAAATGCCACGATATACCATCTCCATCTCCTCCATTTAGTTCAAAAAATCCCGAAGATGCGTTATGCTCTGGCGTTAATGAAAATTCCGTTATTCCCCCAAGTTGATCATATTGATTTTTTGGAATTCTGTTATTCACAAAATTTACAGTGCCTCCCATAGCATTTCCACCAAACATCACAGCAGCAGGTCCTCGGATGATTTCAATCTGCTTGAGAATGTTTGGATTTACAGGGAGCGCATGATCGAAACTACTCACAGACCAATCCTGAACAATTGTGCCGTTTTCATTTAATCGGACTCGGGCGCCATCTTGCCCCCTGATGATCGGTCTGCTGGCATTTGGTCCAAATTTCGTTGAAGAAACTCCCAATACATTTTCTAAGCTATCACTAATATTGTCTTGTTTTATTACGTCAAAATCATATTCCGTAATAATGTCGTAAGGTTTAACACCAGAATCAAGAATTGGATCGTCGTCCACAACAATGGCTTCTAGCTCTATTTCATGCGCTAAAACATTTTGAACAACAAAAATAAGAAAAAAAACCTGCAAAATTGAACCGAGAAAAAAATTCATTATTACCTCACTAAAAAATCAATAACATTAGTTATGATATAACATATCATTTATAACTTAGATTCGCAATACTTTGTGCGATATCTTTGTGCAATATTTCAAATGGAAGGTAAAATAATGAGTGAGTCAATAGTGCTGTATTTTCCAAGAATGAAAACGTTTTGTTGTATCTTAGCCAATTTTTCCTTGTTTTTTGCATCCGTAGTTCAATCTGCGCAAGATGCGCACGTTCATGGTTTGTCTCACCTAACACTAGCGCTCGAAAAACAAACGTTACTAGTTGAAATAAATTCCCCCTTAATGGATATAGTTGGTTTTGAAGGAGAGCCAAGGACCAAAGTCCAAAAGGATTCTATTGAACGAGCGAAGACCAAACTGAGAAGAATTGACAATGTCTTGATTTTTAAGGGTGGTTCATGCTTAGAAAAAAACATTGATGTGACGTTAAGTCATGATCATAGTAATGAACATTCTCACTCTGAACACGATCATGACACTCACAGTGAAATATCGGCTGTTTACAAATTTAAGTGCTCAGAGCCCGAGGAACTACAAGAAATTACAGTATTACTCCCGAACCAATTCTCTCGTATGGAGAAAATAAAAGCCCAGTGGGTAACCTCTAATGCACAAGGACAAATTACTTTAGATAAAAAGAAAAATACAATTAATCTAAGATGAACATTACATGAATGAGATAAAAACCGTCCTGGAGCATGCCGAACAACATTGCAAAGCAAGCGGTGCTCGCTTAACTCCGAAACGCAGAGGTATATTAAAAGAACTGCTCAAATCGGGCAAAGCGCTATCAGCATACGAGCTTACTGACTTGTTTAATAAAGAGTCAAAGGAATCAATTCCCACAATGTCTGTTTACAGAATTTTGGATTTTCT
The DNA here is from genome assembly GCA_038147455.1 of Burkholderiaceae bacterium. GTDB lineage: Bacteria > Pseudomonadota > Gammaproteobacteria > Burkholderiales > Burkholderiaceae_A > UBA7377. The sequence continues at coordinate 468,091 of JAYQTQ010000001.1, forward strand.
CGAGGACGAAAACCTTGTTCACAAGTTAAATTTGGCAAATAAGTACATAGCCTGCGCTCATATATCATGTGACCATTCCCATGCAATTCCGCAATTTCTGATTTGCCGGCAATGCACAAAGTGTGTGGAAATCAACATCGATAAAGCTACTATTGGTGAAATACAAAAAAAAGTAGAGAATGCTGACTTTCAACTTACAAAACCCCAATTAGAAATGCACTGTATTTGCAATGATTGCAAATAACCGAAAATACTCAGACCACCAGTAAATAATCAAGACCCAGTACCCTAAGCAACTCCCGTTATAGCCAATCTCGATCTACCCTTCTTCTTCATAAATTTCAGAAAATTCCATCTCCATTTTGTAAGCGGCAAGTGCTACATCATTTTCAATGCGCGAAGTGCTTATGATCCCAGAAATCCACAAAGGGTCGTATAGTTCTTTTATGGCTAAACCTTTTTTTGACGTTACAAAAATAATCTGATTTGGCGGAGGTGGAGGCACATGAATACACGCCCCAAAATACGGAACCAAAAAAAATTGAGTTACCTTCTTGTTTTCTCCAAACTCAAGGGGAACGACAAACCCCGGGATGCGAATACGTTGCCCATCCATTTCTTTAATAACCTCTGTTGAAACCAAAGCTTGCTGATAAGGATCTGAAATCTCTTTAGGCATGTTACGTAACTCAGTTAAAATTTCATCTTCAAAAGCACCCTCTTCCATTTGAGAGATATAGTCTGGCGGATTTAACAAAGCATCTAAATCTTTTTTTGGCATAAGATCAAGCCATTCTACCGTTCTAAATGACTTACTATTTTTGTCACCACTTTCTTTTTTTCTTAGTTTTTTTTGCTCTGGAAGAGTTTCTATTGGGTGAATTTCATGCTCATTATTTTGTATAAAACGGCCATCAACCTGAGCTAATACTGAGGCAGGAAGAATACCTGAAAAATTACAAAACCAGAAATTAAAAAGATTAAACGCTGCGGGTTCATATTTTTCAAATGCAAATTTAAAATACATCTATATTTGTTAATGATATATTGTATTGCACAAACTATAAATTGTTCTGTTTTTTAAAAAAACTAATGGCTATAAATCTTTCAGATATTTCTTTTTATTACAAAAAACATCATGCTCAAATTTTAAAGATACCGGAGTGGAAACTTGCATCTGAGTCGAAAATATTTATTCAGGGAGCATCCGGTACAGGCAAAACAACATTTTTGAATATCTTGTGCGGTCTGATTAGCCCACAAAACGGAAAGGTAGAGCTCTTTGGAACGCAAATTAACCGACTAAACGCTGCACAACGTGATTCTTTTAGAGCCAATAACGTTGGTTACGTATTCCAACAATTTAATTTAATTCCTTACCTATCTGCTGTGGAAAATATTACATTAGCCAGTCACTTTTCGAAAAACCATAATAATTAAAAAAAGAAAAAGCTCTTGATCTACTCTCAAGATTGGATGTTGACAGAAAAGACTGGCACTTAGAAGCTCGTAACCTAAGTGTTGGACAACAGCAAAGAGTAGCAATAGCAAGAGCTCTAATTAATAATCCAAAGTTACTAATTACGGACGAACCTACCTCTGCACTAGATATTAAAAATCGCGAAAACTTCATGAATTTACTGATGGATGTGGTAAATGAAAATCATATTACTTTGGTATGCGTAGGTCATGATCCGGCACTTGCAAAATTTTTCAATGTGGTAGAAGACTTTTCTAATATTAATAAATTGGTTATTGAGAAATAATGTTTTTAAAAATTGTACTAAAAAGCTTACAGGATAGAAAAGGTTCGGTGCTATTGACACTTATGGCTATGACAATCAGTATTTTTGTCATACTAGGTGTGGAACATATTCGCCAACAGACAAAAAAAAGTTTTGAAAGTACTCTTTCAGATACAGATCTAGTTATTGGCTCAAGATCCGGAAGCCTGAATTTACTTTTATATTCTGTGTTTCGAATAGGAAGCCCCACGAATAATATTAATTGGAACTCATTTAAAACAATTTCAAGGGATTCTAAGGTGGAGTGGGCTATTCCTTTGTCGCTCGGGAGACTCACATAAAGGATTTCCTGTTCTAGGTACAAACTCTGACTATTTTAAATATTTCCGGTATGGACAGAAAAAAACGCTCGAATTTACAGCCGGAAAACCTTTTGAACAAATTTTTGATGTAGTGATTGGTTCTGAGATAGCAAAACAACTGAAATATAATATCGGAGACAAAATCATTCTCTCCCATGGAATACATAAACAAAGTTTGCAAAAACACGATGAATATCCATTTCAAATTGTAGGGATACTAAAACCTACAGGTACACCTGTGGACAGAACCGTGCATATACAATTGGAAGGAATGGAAGTTATACATGTTGGATGGCAAAACGGAGTGCAAGTTTTCAAAAATACGATATCAAAAGAATTTTTAAATTCTGGGATAGAGCCAAAGTCCATTACAGCCATCTTTGTCGGATTAAAATCAAAATTAGCTACTTTTTCTTTTCAAAGAACAATTAATAATTTTGCAGATGAACCGTTACTTGCAATTCTACCTGGCGTAGCTTTATCGGAGCTTTGGCAGATGATGAGTTTGTTAGAAAAAAGTTTGTTGCTTGTTGCAAGCCTAGTGTTTGTTTCAGCTTGCTTTGGAGTTAGCGCAGTTTTACTCAACTCAATACGAGAAAGAAAAGAAGAAATCAGATTGTTACGGATAATAGGTGCATCGCCACCTTTTATTTTTGCATTGATTGAGACAGAAGCTTTGGTTATAACTGTAACAGCTACTGTACTTGCAACAATTTTATTGACAGCAACTCTTATTGGAGCCGAAGGTTATATCGTTGGAAACTACGGGATACAAATCTCGCATTTCATGGAATTGACATCGTATTTATGGGTGGTTGCGACTGTGTTAACGCTAACACTAATCGCAGGTCTTGTTCCTGGCTGGGCAGCCTATCAAGAAGGTAAATATTAGATAAAGTATATTGAGTGAGGTATTTTATCGAAATTCAGTGGTAATGAAGGGAAGGAAAAGTAACCCTCCCCACAAACCGTTTTACTATGCTTCTTTGTCTAACTTCTCTTGCTTGATTTTGTCGGTAGATACGTCAGCTCCTCCGTTGCCCCAGCAGTCGGAACCACCGGCGAATACAGAAGTGCCGAATGATGACAGACAAAGTACTGCAAAAATGCTTGATAATTTCTTCATGAATATTCCCTCCAAAATTAAAAATAACTCAAGATTTGCTTTCAATAACGTTTAAAAGTTCATAATCTTTTATGTCCAAAGAAACCTCATCAACCTAGTATAAATCGTAAACTGGAATCAATCAAATCCTCTGAAGCTGGTGTTTTTCTTGATTAAAATATTCCTTTATGCACACTGAAAAAATTTTTATCGTACCGTCATTAAAATCTCGTATAAACCCAGCCGTGAATTTCGATATCACCCGTAGTCAGACGTTTGGATATTTCAGGATACTGCTCAAGGCGTCTTATTTGAAGGAGTACGTTTTCCTGAGTCACGCTATTCAATTCATCCGACATTAAATCGCCTTCTCTGGACTCAACAAGTGCAACCGCTTCAGAGCAATAATTTAACCAACTCTTAACTTTTGGAAGAGCAGTTAAACCTGAAGTATTCAAAGCTCCTTTCATCGCCCCACAATTAGAATGACCACAAACAACAATATGTTTTACACCCAATGCAACTACTGCAAATTCTATCGAGGCAACGATACCATCAGATTCTACAGTGTGTGGAGGAACGATATTTCCTGCGTTTCTAATTACAAACAGATCTCCAGGTTCTGTTTGCGTAATTAGGTTAGGGTCTATCCTAGAATCGGAACAGGTGATGAATAAAACCTCTGGGCTCTGGCTGTTTGATAGCTTCGCAAATAAATCTTTTCTCTCTTCAAATCCCGATTCTTTGAATTGCAAATATCCATTAACAATCTTTTGCATCTAAAAACCTTAATAAATTTTATTGCTCTAGTCTCTTCCAGGTATCAATTATCGTATCAGGATTTAAAGACAATGAAGAAATTCCTTTATCCATCAACCAGTGAGCAAAATCAGGATCATCTGATGGGCCCTGACCACAAATACCTACGTATTTATTTTCCGAAAAGCATGCCTCGATAGCTTGAGTAATGAGCTTTTTAACGGTGAGGTCACTTTCTTTAAAATCTGCCGCTAATATTTCATCACCTGAGTCTCTGTCTAACCCTAAACTGAGTTGCGTTAAATCATTAGAACCAATAGAGAACCCATCAAAATATTCTAGGAATTCATAGGCCAAAATTGCATTAGATGGAACTTCACACATCATAATAATACGCAGACCATTTTCCCCTCTTTTTAATCCTTGAGAATCTAAAAGAGAAATAACTTTTTCAGCCTGTGAAAGCGTTCTTACAAAAGGAACCATTACCTCGACATTATCAAGTCCCATATCGTTTCGAACAAACCTTAAGGCTTCGCATTCCATAGAAAATGCATCATGAAATTGCCTGGATAAATATCTAGAAACTCCTCTAAACCCAAGCATGGGATTTTCCTCATCCGGCTCATATTCAACCCCGCCTATCAGTTTTTTATATTCATTTGACTTGAAGTCCGATAAACGGACAATAACAGGCTTAGGATGAAAAGCAGCAGCTATTGTGGATATTCCCTCGATCAGCTTGCCAGTGTAAAACTTATTCGGGGATTCATAACCAATAACTTTCTTTTCGATTTCTGTTTTAATATTCCCTGAAACATTTGGGTAGTCTAAAATTGCCTGAGGGTGTATGCCAACGTTATTATTTATGATGAATTCTAGTCGGGCAAGACCAATACCATCATTAGGTATTTGAGAATATTCAAATGCCAACTGAGGATTACCAAGATTCATCATGATCTTTAGTGGTAATTTTTTCAAAGCTCCGACCTCAATGTCTGTAACTTCCGTATCTAATGCGCCCTGATAAACGTATCCTTCATCACCCTCTGCACAAGAGACAGTTACATCGGTTCCATTTTGAAGAACTTTTGTTGCATCTCCACACCCAACTACAGCAGGCACTCCGAGTTCCCGAGCAATAATCGCTGCGTGGCAAGTTCTCCCTCCACGATTTGTAACGATTGCCGAAGCCCTTTTCATGACAGATTCCCAATTGGGATCTGTCATATCTGTAACTAACACATCTCCCTTTTCTAGCTTGTCTATCTCTGAGATATCGTGCAACATTTTTACAGGACCACTGCCAACTTTTTGACCGATTGCTCTTCCAGTTGAAAGAATCTTCCGATCATTAGCATCCACTTTTATTTTGTAACGTTGTCGTTTCTTAACTGAGCCTGAACTTTTAACCGTCTCTGGTCTAGCCTGAAGTATGTATATCTTTCCATCTACACCATCTTTACCCCATTCTATATCCATGGGACGACCATAATGTCTTTCAATAATCAAAGCATACTGGGCTAACTCAATAGCCTCTTGATCGGTTATGGAAAACATATTTCTCATTTCTGTTGGGACTTCGATTGTTTCCACTCCATTGTTTTTACCTGAACCTGCAAATCTCATTTGAATTAATTTCGAGCCCAAAGCTTTTTTCAAAATAGGATACTTACCGTTGGATAAACTATTTTTGAATAAATAAAATTCATCGGGATTAACCGAACCTTGAACTACAGTTTCTCCGAGACCATAACTCGATGTTATAAAAACTACCTCCCTAAAACCAGATTCAGTATCTAGGGTGAACATCACTCCGGAAGCAGCCTTGTCAGACCGTACCATTTTTTGTATGCCTGCAGAAATTGCAACATCTGAATGGGAAAAATTCTGATGTACTCGATATGAGATAGCCCTGTCATTGTAGAGAGAAGCAAAGACGAGACGGATACTATCCAAAATGTTCTCTATTCCAGAGACATTCAAAAAAGTTTCCTGTTGCCCAGCAAATGATGCTTGTGGTAAGTCCTCCGCAGTTGCCGAAGACCTAACAGCAAAGGATGACCCTTGTTTTTCATCTAAAACATCAAAAGCATCTCGAATCTCTTTTTCGAATTTCTCCTGAAAACTAGCTTTATTAATCCAGTCCCTTATTTCTGCTCCGGTAGAAGTAAGCTTTGGTATATTTTCCACATCTAGATTTTTTAACTTTTGGTCAATTTTTCCGACCAAATCGTTGTAAATCAAAAATTCATTAAAGGCTTTCGCGGTAGTAGCGAATCCATTAGGAACCCGAATTCCGCTAGCATGCAAATTCGAAATCATCTCTCCCAGTGAAGCATTTTTACCACCTACCATATCAATATCTTTAATTCCTAAATTGGAAAAAGGAATTACGTAATTAGGATCTAATACTTCTTTGCTCACTTTAGCTCTTTACTTAAATCTAATGGATCTCACAAATAATCAGTGCAAGCGACTACAAATTTACACTATCATCGTAATTAACCTTAATTATAAAAGATTATATGCAAACACCGCGAGAAGTATTTATTATTTCTGACGGAACGGGGCTCACAGCAGAAATGTTTGGCCAATCCATACTAGCCCAATTCAGTACACCGTTTCGACTGATAAGAAAACCATTTGTTGACTCAGTTGAGAAAGCAGCACAGGTAGCCAAAGATATCGATAATCGTTCCAAAATTACAGGGGTGCAACCCATAGTATTTACAACCCTAGTAAAGCCAGAAATTAGTGATGAAATATGTAAAGCCAATTGTTTTGTTATCAACATGTTTGAAACATTCATAACTCAACTTGAAGAAGCACTCAATTTGAAATCTCATCATCTAATAAACCGATTACACCACAATGCAGATACCCAGTCATACAGAGAAAGGATACAGTCTATAAACTTTTCATTAATTCATGATGATGGGCAATCGAAGGAAAGTTTAAATGACGCAGAAATAATACTGGTAGGTGTATCTCGAAGTGGAAAAACTCCAACCTGCTTATATCTCGCCGTTCAATTCGGTGTAAAGGCCGCAAATTACCCCATAACTCCGGATGATCTGGAAAAAGAAAATCTACCAGAAGATCTACTCAGCTTAAAAGACAAACTATTTGGGTTAACAATTGAACCGACACGATTGTCAGAGATACGATATGAACGCTTCCCAAACAGCAAATATGCGACTGTAGAGAACTGTAAATACGAAGTTAAGGCAGCAGAGATTTTAATGCAAAAATATAATATTCAATTTCTATCAACAACGAATAAATCAATAGAAGAAATAGCTTCATCACTTTTACAAAAAATAAATCCTGAAACCGTTACATCGACTACCTATTAATAGAAAACTAACTATTTGTTTCATGTTCAGGACCCAAATAAAAATTTGAGTCTAAGTTTGTCTCTTCAACATGCTTAATGAACTCTGAATCATACTCTCTCACCTTCTTTACCAAGAAGAAAAATTGAGGTGGAAAGATTTGGGAGTAATATTGAAAGAATTCGAGCAAAGCTTTTTGGAAACGGGTAGAATTGTGATCCGTAGAACCCTTGTATTTCACAAAAGTTCTTTCCAATAAATTGATAAAAAAGATAAATATCTCTCTTTGAAAAAATTCGAACATGAGCAGAAATAGACTTGTTACAAGTTGGATGAAATCCAAAATTCCCCAAAATACGGTTATGAAAAGCAAGGCCATTTGGTACACCAATAAAGAAGAATCCTCCCGGCTTCAAAACTCTGAAAACCTCGTGATTAATCCAAAATATTTCTTTAATGTGCTCAAGGACTTGATTAGCAATAACAAAATCCAATTCGCCATCAGCAAATGGTAGCTTGTCTTTTTCGATATTTAACCGATAAGCTGCAATTTCAAAATTTGTTAATTTTTCAAAGTGGATATCTTTGTGATCAATTGCTGATAATGATGCTTTAGGAAAATATTCGCGCAGCACAGTAAGGTCATGTCCCTCCCCAGAGCCAATATCAAGAGCTCTTTCAATATGTAAATTTGCTATTACTTTTCTTAAAATATGTCTTCCATAAGTTTCTTCAAAACACACAGTTTTTAATCTACTTGTTGTAGCTATATTTCTATTAAGATCAAAAAAAAACTTTTTCATTTTTTAATACTTTAAAGGCTTTAAAGGCAAGATTCAAAGAAACAAACGGTGTAAAGAATCATTAATGATAAGCGAAAAAGATCAGTTTATATAGAATCAATAATTGAATTCGTTACGAACATCTCGACTTTACGGAATCCATGAGAATATATAGACGCAAGTTACGGCAATAATGCACATATTCTTCCCTTGCATTCAACTAGAAATTCTGAGAAATTAATACTTATCTATAATCTTATAAACTTTGAAAAATCATGCGATACCTTAACCTAATTTTCCTTGTTTGTATTTCCTCAAACGCATTATCCGCAAGTTGGATTGAAGCAGGAGATGCAATCTATGTAGACGTCAATAGTATCAAGAAAGATAAGGGGCTTGTCTTCTATTCAAGCTTAGAAAATATGACTACGATGGGTTTAAACTCGGTAGTCGTCACAAACGAAGCTAACTGTGCAAAACGAAAAGTAACTGAGTTAAATATTTTGTATTACGGCCAACCCATGGGTCAGGGGGAACTTGTCGAAAAAAAAACTTTAAACAATATAAAGTCTCTTGAGCCAAATACGAAAAAATACCATGCAATGAAATTCGCTTGCCAAAAGGCAAAATGACTAAGTTTCTGCTACTGCCGGTATTCGCATTTAGTATTACCAGTAATGCTACTAGTTGGGTAAAAGTTACTGAAGATAACATTCAAACGCTTTACGTTGATAAAGATAGACTGGTTAAACGAGAAAAAGAGGTAGTATATTGGACGTTAATCAACTACAAGAACAACAATATTTCATCTGTAATCAAATATAAAACAGTCTGCGGCGAAAGAAAAAAAAATACAACTGTATTTTTCTTACTATAACGAACCTATGGGAAGGGGCAGGATAGTTAGCCAGGACAACTGGGAAAAAAGTTACATCCCAAAACCGGGTTCCGCCAAACACAAAGTAATGAGATTTGTGTGTCAACAGGCGGAATAATCAATCTGATTTATAAAGGGTAGGCTCTCGATCAGTAAACACAAAGATTTGTTAATCACAAACTACGATTAATGGTCAAGTACCTGGCCCAATGAAGAGAGAAAATACCATCAATTAAAAATACAAATTTACATCAAGGAGTTAATTTTTCTAAACCCCCCATGTATTCCTGAAGAACCGTAGGAACATCTATTGAACCATCCGAGTTTTGAAAATTTTCTAACACAGCTATTAAACACCTGCCAACTGCCAATCCTGAACCATTTAGTGTATGTACAAAAAGATTTTTTGATTTCCCATTTTCTACAGATTTATAACGAGCATTCATTCTTCTTGCCTGAAAATCGCCACAATTACTACAGGAGGAAATTTCACGGTATGTATTTTGAGAAGGAATCCACACTTCAATGTCGTAGGTTTTTGTGCGGAAAAACCCATATCCCCGGTACAAAGCTGAATAATTCTATAAGGTAATTCTAGTTTCTTCAAAACCATCTCTGCATGAGAAAGCATTTCTTCCAGCGAAGCTTCTGAATCAGAGGGCTTAGTGATATTCACTAATTCGACTTTTTCAAATTGATGTTGTCGCATTAATCCACGAGTATCTTTACCGTAAGAACCAGCTTCGGATCTGAAACAACAAGTCAGAGCCGCAAATTTTAGAGGCAACTCTTCTTCTGCCAATATTGTGTTCGCAACAAGATTTGTGAGAGGAACTTCGGCAGTCGGAATTAAAAAAGCAGTTTGCTTGCCCTCTTGAGCACCACCTTTGAAGACACTGAAAAGATCTTCTTCGAATTTTGGCAACTGGCCTGTCCCATACATAGCCTCCCTGTTAACCACTACAGGAACCGAGTATTCTTTATAGCCATTTTGACTGGTTTGAAGATCTAACATGAAGTTGCCCAACGCCCGATGCAACCTAGCAATCTTTCCGTAACATATTGAGAATCTACTGCCGGAAATTTTACCAGCTGTATCAAAATCTAACCCATGTCTTTCCCCTATCTCAACATGATCTAATGGCTCAAAGTTGAATTTCGTAGGAGCGCCCATCGACCGGATAACTTTATTATCAGTTTCATCCTTTCCAACTAAAACATCATCGGATGGAAGATTTGGAATCTGTGATAACCAACTATGAATGTCTCGCTGTAACACATTTAATTTCTCAGCTAGTTTATCTATTTTTTCTGGAATAGATGAAGCCTTTTGCATTAGGTCTTCAGCTGATGATCCTTTTGCTTTAAGCATTCCAATTTCTTTGGCAAGCTTATTTCGCTGAGCCTGCAATTCTTCTGTTTGAACCTGGATCATTTTTCGCTCCTGGTCCATATTTAAGAATTCACTAACTTCGATGGTAACATTTCTGCGTTTAACCATCTTCTCTACATACATTGGGTCTTTTCGCAGAAGATTTTGGTCAATCATAACCTTGTTCCTTTTTATTTTGCGTGTTTTTTCTCTTGTCTTTTAAAACAAATAACTTTTCTTTGATCTTAATTTCTAATCCTCTATTACTCGGTTCGTAAAAAACTGGAGAATCACTTGCCAATGCTTCTGGGAAATATTCCTGACCCTCTGAGAATCCTTCCTCATGATCATGAGAATAATGATAATCTTTTCCATAAGATTGAGCTTTGTCAAAACTCGTTACTGCGTTTCTCAAATGAATTGGCACTTCATATGAGGGTTCTTCTTTTACGAGATTCCTTCCTTTTTTATAAGCCTGATAGACAGAATTAGATTTCGGTGCAACAGCCAAATAAACAACCGCTTCTGCTAAAAACAGCTCTCCCTCAGGACTTCCGACTCGTTCATATGCTTCCCATGCATCTAATGCAATTCTTAAAGCTCTTGGGTCCGCAAGACCCACATCTTCGCAAGAAATCCGAAGAAGCCTCCTTCCGAGGTAGGAGAGGTCAATACCCCCATCGACCATCCTTGAAAACCAATAAATAGATGCATCAGGATCTGAACCTCTTATGGACTTGTGCAACGCTGAGACCTGCGCATAAAACTCATCTCCAAATCTATCAAATTTTTTTAATGAAATCGTTGATTTCATAACGTCTTCACTAGTAATCGGATCTTTAGAATTTCCGTGTTTCTGTAATATCGATTCCAAAATTATCAATAGTTTTCTTCCATCGCCATCAGCCATCCTTATCAGCAGGTTTTTTACTCCATCGTTAAGAATTTTAGAGTCTAAATTCATAACTTTCTCTGCCCTACACAAAATCGCAAATAGAGATTCAGAACTTAGGGGTTTAAAAATCAGAATTTGTACCCTTGATCGCAAAGCCTTATTTATATTGAACCCTGGATTTTCGGTGGTTGCTCCGATAAGGGTAATTAATCCGGATTCAATGTGTGGAAGCAAAACATCCTGCTGCGCTTTAGAATACCTATGAATCTCATCGAGGAAAACTACAGTTTTCAGTCCATCATTGCTTTTTCTTTTCGCCTCTTCGAGTGAAGACCGAATGTCAGAGACGCCTGAGTTTACACCCGATAGTTCAATTAAATCATAACCGTAATCTTTTGCTAGGATTCGTGCAAAAGAAGTTTTTCCTGTCCCTGGCGGGCCCCAAAAAATTATCGAAGGAAGATGATTACCCTTTAGGGGAAACCCAAGAAAACCACCATCAGATACAAATTGGTTCTGGTCAACAAATTCATCAAATGATTGTGGCCTAAGTGCATCATAGAGTGGTCTATTGAATGATATGTCCGCGTTAATTTTCAATGTACTCTACACCTTCCGGAATTACGGGAATGAACTCAGAATCTTTTACAAGAAAATTAGTACTCACATTAGAAAATATAATTGTACTGCTTTTCCCGAAAACATCCGTGGTTATTAATCTTTCAATCTCAGCCTTATCAGTTAATCCAACCTCCAGAGCAGAACTTCCTTCCTTGTCTCCAAATTTGGGAAGTGCTAGGACCCAATTTAAGGAATCCTTATTCGGAGCTTCGTATATTTCATATCTTTCTCTCAAGAAATCCCTGGCCTCTGGGCCGCTAGCAAATAGTAAGCCTGCTGGCGTAGATGAAAAAGTACTATCAAGTTCTTTAATTATTACCTGTTCTAGATCAGGATCATAAACAAGGAATTGGTTTCCGCGCACTAATTGCAGTTGGTTATATGGTTCTTTAACTTGCCATTTAAGTCGATCAGGTCTCCTAAAAACAATTGAGCCTTTGAAAACCACAGCATTCCCACTATTAGAGATTTGTTCGTGCTTAAAGTTTGCACGCATCGATTCAGTTTTTTGTAAGTGCTTCAAAAAGCAAGGCTGATCCTGTTTTTTTTTTGCTTGGAGGACCATTTGCTTCCTTAGATATTGTGATTCCGCTAGTCAACAAAATAGCACAAGAAAAACAGATAAACTTTACCAAAGAGGAAATTATATTCACACCTATTTGTCCTTTTGATCATTAATCAAAATTCGTCGGCTACCATTTGATTGCATTTCGGAAACCACACCTTTTTTTTCCATAATTTCAAGTAAGCGAGCTGCCCTGTTGTATCCTATTCTCAGATTCCTCTGAACAAATGAAATTGATGCCCTGCGATGCTTTAAAATTACTTTCAATGCTTCCTCATAAAGAGGCTCGTCCTCTGTTAAGCTTTTATCCTGATCAAAAGCTCCACCAGAAAATTCATAATTCATATCAGAAGTCTTGTTTGTGACATTGTTATCATAGTTAGGCGCAGATAAGTTTTTCAGATAATTAACTACCGAACTAACCTCTTCGTCAGATACAAAAGCTCCGTGTACTCGAAAAGGTAAACCAGAACCAGGAGTCAAAACCAACATATCCCCTGGCCCAACAAGGACTCAGCGCCCATTTGATCTAAAATTGTCCTTGAATCAACTCTGCTACTTACCTGATAAGAAATACGCGCTGGAATATATGCTTTAATCAAACCAGTTATCACATCAACTGAAGGGCGCTGGGTAGCTAAAACAAGATGAATTCCTGCCGCTCTTGCTTTTTGGGCCAATCGTGCAATGAGTGACTCCACTTTTTTACCCACTACCATCATTAAGTCTGCCAACTCATCAATTACAATTACAAGCTTTGGAATGGTTGTAAGGTATTTTTCCCTGTCAGGATTGCGTATATTATCTTCAGCCAACTGATCATCTTCCGTTGACTCTTCCCACAGAGGATTGATTATAGGTTTGCCGATTCGCTTAGCTTCCCTTACTTTTTTGTTATAACTTCCTAAGCTACGAACTCCGATGTGGCTAAGTAGTTTATATCTTTTTTCCATTTCACCAACACACCATGCCAATGTCATGCTTGCCTGATTAACATCAGTCACAACAGGAGTTAAAAGATGAGGAATATCCTCATACATCGAAAATTCCAGCATTTTAGGATCTATAAGAATAAACTTAACATCGCTAGGAGTTGAATTGTAAATCAGAGACAATAAAACACTGTTTATCCCTACCGATTTTCCCGACCCAGTTGTGCCCGCAATGAGTAGATGTGGCATCCGCACTAAATCAAGTACAACAGGAATTCCTCCGATATCCTTGCCAATTCCTAATGGCAACTCGAAACTACTTTCAGTGAATTTACTGGAACAGAGTATTTCCGAGAGTCGAACAGTTTCTCTTCTTGAATTAGGCAACTCCAAACCCATAAGATTTTTTCCCGGAATAGTCTCGACAACCCTTACGGAAAGTAACGAGAGAGACCTAGCTAAATCTTTAGCTAGCGCTACAATCTGTGAACCCTTGACACCAACGGCCGGTTCTATCTCATAAAGGGTCACAACTGGTCCTGGTTGTGCAGACACTACCCTGACTTCCACGCCAAAGTCCGCTAGTTTTTTTTCTATCAGTCGCGAAATGTATGACAAGGTTTTTTCTGGCACTCTTGAAAAATTACCATCTGATTTTGATAGTAAGCTGAGGGGTGGAATTAGTTCGTCCAAGTCCTCACTATTAAAAAGCTTTTTCTGCTCAGAGACGGTGTGAGAATCTTTTTGTTCCTCGTTACGTATCTCGATACGTTTTTGATTAGATCGACTTGTTCGTTTTTCGAACTCCTCCCTTCTCGACAAACGATTCCTCATAGCTACCAATCCCACGTAACTATCTCTAACTGTATCAGCCAACATTCTTAAACTAAAGAAAGTCCTCTCGGTAACTTTTCCAACACTTTCAAAAAAATCAAACCAACTGAATGAAAAAAAAAGTGATAGACCAGCAAAAAAAATCAAAATACTAACAACTGTCAAACCAAAAGAACCAAAAGCATACTCTCCAATTCCTCCCAATTCGGAGCCAAGTGCTCCTCCAGCACCGCTTATCAAACCCAACGAAACAAACTCTAATCTTTGAGCCTCCAACACCGAACTTCCAACAATGATAAACAAATAGCCTAAAAATCTTAAAAAGAGCCCCGTTGTTTTATCACCTTCATTTAGATCTGATCCAAACTCATCTCCTTCAGAGGCAACCTCACGCTTCAAATTCCTTCTGATTTTAATGGTATGTTTTAGCGAAGAAATAGATAGAGATCCGAAAAGTACTGGTATCCAGTAAGATGACATGCCAAAAATGAAAATTAAGATGTCGGAAAATATTGCTCCTGCCCTGCCTAAAAGATTTTCTGGGGAACTCTTGCTCGACAACTGCATCCACCCACCATCATCTGGCGTCCACGAAACAAGTGATATAAAGGAAACAGCAAAAAGAGACAGCCATAGGATCCAAACCATATCATTGATCGGAGAGTTGGCTTGGCTTAGCTTCTCGGGATCATAAGAATCAATGTTTTGATTCCTCGATTTTCGCCTTATTTTCGTTCTTTGCGACTTTCTTTGCATTAAATTTATCTACTTAAACCTACTTCCTATATATTAAACTATATGACTATGGAGCATCACAAACTTGTTATTTTGGGTTCAGGGCCAGCTGGGTACACAGCAGCAGTATACGCAGCGAGGGCCAACCTAAAACCAACTCTTATAACAGGGATAGAACAGGGTGGTCAACTTATGACTACAACTGACGTTGAAAACTGGCCTGGGGACCCAGATGGAGTTCTTGGACCTGACCTAATGGATAGATTTTTAAAACATGCAGAAAGATTTAAAACGAAAGTTATCTTCGATCAAATTCAAGCAGTAAAATTAAATAGTTACCCGTTTATTTTGTTTGGTGACAGCGTGAAAATCACCTGCGATGCTTTAATAATAGCGACCGGGGCTTCAGCACAATACTTAGGTTTAACCTCGGAAAAGGAGTTTTTAGGGAAAGGAGTTTCTGCTTGTGCAACTTGTGACGGTTTTTTTTTCAAGGAAAAATCTGTTTGTGTGATAGGCGGTGGAAATACTGCCGTTGAAGAGGCGATCTATCTCAGTAATATTGCATCAAATGTAACTCTAATCCATCGACGCGACAGACTCAGGGCTGAAGCGATTTTAGTTGATCGTCTTATGGAAAGAGAGAGGAATGGGAATGTAAATATTATTTGGAATAGCGAGTTGATCGAAGTTTTGGGAAATGATCAAGGGGTGGAGGGTATAGTTGTAAAAAATAAGATAGACGGAAATTCAAAAAAAATCGAAATGGATGGGGTATTCATTGCTATAGGACATAAACCCAACACGAGGATTTTTGAAGGACAACTAGATATGAAAGATGGATATATTATTACTAAGGGAGGATTTGGCAACAACTCAACCGGCACAAGTTGCCAAGGGGTGTTTGCTGCGGGCGACGTACAAGACTTCACATATAGACAAGCCATTACCAGTGCAGCGAGTGGCTGTATGGCTGCATTAGATGCGCAAAATTTTTTAGACCATGCAAAAAAAAACTGAGAAGGATGAATTTTTAGAAGCTGTAAAAAATGCAGTTCCTTTAAAAAAAGGAAGTAATCGGATCGTTCAAGAAAGTATAAAGCCCAAACCGATCCCTCACAAAAGAAATGATGACGAATTAACCGCATTGCGAGAAAGTCAGTTCTCGGATTTTACTGAGGAAACAATTTTAGATACAGATGACTCTCTGTTTTTTGGGAGAAATGGTATCTCAACGAAAACTATTAAAAAACTTCGAAAGGGATTCTGGACAATACAAGCTGAGCTTGACTTGCATGGATTCAGGATTTACGAAGCTAGAGAAGAAACTTACAATTTCCTCAAACATTGTATTCAATTTGAAAAGAGATGTGTCAGGGTTATTCACGGAAAAGGGCTTAGATCTGCTGGCAAAGAACCCGTATTGAAAAGTCATGTAAAGTCATGGTTAAAACAATACACTGGTGTCTTAGCCTACTGCCAGGCTCCTGGAAGAATGGGTGGAAGTGGAGCCTTAATTGTTCTCCTCAAAGCACGCTGTCACCACTCTCTCCCGTCCTAATCCTCGTAGACCCAGTCAACTCTGTGACAAAAATCTTACCGTCCCCTATTTTACCAGTTCTCGCAACTTTAGATATTGCATCCAAAGCTAAATCTAATTTGTCATCAGGAACCGCCGCCTCTAACTTTATTTTCGGCACAAAATCCACCACATATTCAGCCCCCCTGTAAATTTCAGTGTGACCCTTTTGCCGCCCAAAACCTTTAACATCCGTTACCGTCAAACCAGCTGTTCCAAGCTCGGTCAATGCCTCTCTTATTTCTTCTAATTTAAACGGTCTTACAAAAGCGATAATTAGCTTCATCGTTACAATCCTTTTTAAAAAACAAATTTATTAGAAATAGGATAACGCCAATCTCGACCAAAGGCATGCTCACTTACTTTGACTCCAGGCGGAGCCTGTCTTCTTTTAAATTCTGCTTTCCTCATTAGTTTAAATACATCCTCTACGAGTTTTCTTTCAAAACCATGTCCTACTATTTGCTCAAAAGTTTCATTCTTGTCAATAATCCGGTATAAAATTCCATCCAAGGTTTCATAATCGGGCAGTGTATCCTCATCCTTTTGACCATGCCTCAACTCAGCTGACGGACATTTTTTAAGTATACTCTCTGGAATTGAACTGTCGGCGATACTGTTTACGTATTTGGCCAACTTATATACCTGAGTTTTATATACATCTTTTAGAACAGCAAAACCACCAGACATATCTCCGTATAATGTGCAGTAACCAACTGCGAGTTCAGACTTGTTTCCTGTCGTCAAAAGCAGTCTTCGTTCATTGTTAGAAATTGCCATCAGTATTAAACCTCTAATCCGAGACTGAATATTTTCCTCTGCCACTCCAACAATCTTCGAAGTAACCTCCTTTGAGAGTCTTTTCTTGAATAAATCAACATAAATATCGATATCTTCTTCGACAAAATTAACTCCTACACTTTTGGCGCATTCCCTAGCATCAATTATACTTGCCGCAGATGTATATTTAGTTCTCATAAAGACCACCTTGACTGAGTCTCTTCCAAATGCATACGCAGCTATTGCTAAGGTTACGGCAGAGTCAATTCCACCAGATAATCCTACAAGGACTTTGTCATAATCATTTTTAGCCCATAATCTCTTGTCCCAAGGACAAGCGCATCAAAAATCTGTTCTATGCTGTGAGTTTTCTTTGGGAAAGAATTGCTTTTTATAGGATTTCCAAATTCATCCAAATCAACTACTAGCAAACTTTCCTCAAATTCTGGAGCACTCGCACTTATATCCCCATTTCGATCCAGCGCAAAACTACTCCCATCAAAGACCAATTCATCCTGACCCCCGACAACATTACAAAACAGGACTGGTAAGTTTAGAGAAGATGCATGCTTCCTAACTTTTTGTTTTCTTTCGTTGTCTTTATTAGTCTGAAAAGGAGAAGCATTTAACACAATCAAAACATCTGCTCCTGCTGCTCTAGTAAGACTCGGAGCGCGTGGAAACCAAATATCCTCACAAATATTAATTCCGAAAGAAATTTGGTCACATTCAAAGACTAATGGGCCTCCATCCGAAGCAAAGTATCGTCTTTCATCGAAAACCTCATAATTTGGTAATTCTAGCTTCGAATATCGACCTATAAATTTACACCCTTTGAAAACACTAGCTGAGTTATAAAGAAGGTTTTCCTGCTCTTTAAAACAGGGATGACCGATTACAATAGTTAAGTTAGGAGCCTCTTTCCCCACAGCTTCGGCCAAAGTTTCTAATTTATGCTCAACTTCATCCAAAAACTCTTTGCGCAGCATCAAATCCTCCGGCGGATAGCCTGTTAAACTCAGCTCAGGGGTAACTAATAATGAAACATCTCGTTTCACGCATTCCCTAGTAGCATCAATAATTTTTTTTATATTAAAATTTAGATCCCCAACTACTGGATTGATTTGAGCTAATGCTACACGCATTTTTGTTTCTTTCCCTTTAAAAAGAAAATGTCTATATATAACTTACAAGTAGAAAATAGCATTAAAAATATCGGTGAAGAGGAATATCGAAAAATTTGGCAGGGCGATCCGTTTAAAAATTTGTTTACGTCCTGGGAGTATCTTAGCATTTTAGAGGAAAGTAATTGCATTGGACAAGAAACAGGCTGGGCTATTAACTTTTTTACTTTACAAAAAAATGGACAGATTAAGACTGTTGCCCCTTGTTTTTTAAAATTCCATTCATATGGCGAATATGTCTTCGATTGGGCTTGGGCTGAAGCCTTCCACAGGTCGGGAGTACGATATTACCCTAAACTTCTGTTCGCAAGCCCTTTCACCCCTATAAGCGGTGCTAGACTTTTGGGACTCAGCGACTCAACAGAAATTGATATCTTCAGGTCCGCAATAGAGAGATGGTGTCGGGAAAATTCCCTGCCTACTGCCCACATGTTATTTTGTCATGAAAAAGAAATCAGTGTATTCGAAAAAAAAGAATGGCTTACCAGAAAAACTGTTCAGTTTCACTGGAAAAATATGAGTTATGAATGCTTCGATGATTTTTTAGGCTCCTTGCAACAAAAAAAAAGAAAAAAAATTAAAAGTGAACGAAAAAAGGTTTCAGAAAAAAGGATTGTGTGTAGAGTCTTAAATGGCGATCAAATTAGAATAGAACACTTAGAATTTCTCTACAGATGCTATAGAAAAACTTACGCCAACCACTTTAGCACCCCATATCTCAACGAATTTTTTTTTAATTTACTTCATTACAAACTGCAGCATAATCTAGTTATCTCAATTGCATATACTTCTGCTGAAAGACCTATTGCCGCATCGTTAGCAATTTTGGAAAATATTAACGGGGAGAAAACTCTATTTGGACGATACTGGGGGGCTATTGAGGATATACCGTTCTTGCACTTTGAAGTGGCCTATTACAGCTTAATCGAATGGTCCATACTGTACGAAGTAAAGAATTTTGAAGGAGGGGCTCAAGGAGAACATAAATTAGCTCGGGGATTCGAGCCAGTTGTTTCGACATCCATTCACTGGATATGTAACGAGAAGTATCGAGAAGCAATCAAAGAAAGTCTTGTTGAGGAGAATGTATTTATGGAGAATTATCTAGATTCACTAAAAACTAGAAGCGCATATATAAGTTAACGAAATTAAGTGTCAAAATGGTCAAGATACCTCTGACATGACCTTTTAATTTCACTCTCAGCTTGTTGTTTGTTTGACCAGCCTTTAACTAAGACTTTTTTTCCTACTTCAAGATCCTTGTAATGCAAAAAGAAATGCTTAATTTGAGCGAGAAGATCCGGATTAATATCACGTACCTCATTTAAATGCTTATAAGTAGGTAAAACTTTAGTAACCGGAACTGCTAGAATTTTTGAATCATTACCAGCCTCGTCCTCCATTTTTAACAAACCCAGCGCCCTAGATCTAACAACAGCTCCCATCGCAACCGGAAAAGGAGTTATCAGCAAAACATCAACAGGATCTCCATCATCACTTAAAGTTTGGGGAATATAACCATAGTTGCAAGGATAATGCATAGCTGTAGACATAAACCTATCAACGAAAAGGGCTCCTGTTTCTTTATCAACCTCATATTTTATAGGGTCAGAGTGGGCTGGGATCTCGATGATCACGTTAAACAATCTCGGTACGCTTCTCCCTGGCCCAACAAGCTTCAATGCCATGCTACTTCCTTATCTGTTATAATCCACAATTATGTTAAATTTTGTTCGACCACATCGTAGATATTTTGACATAAATTTCTTAGCATCAAACAACAATATTTCAGGAGCAGTCTAATGTCGACGGGAATTTTATTTTCGGTTTTGGCCGGAGTAATCACAATTTTTTACTCTTTAGCATCAATAAGATGGATTTTGAATAAGCCCGTCGGAAATGAAAGAATGGTAGAAATTTCTTCGGCTATACAAGACGGAGCTTCTGCCTACTTAGGTAGGCAGTATAAGACGATTAGCATTGTTGGGCTGGGAATATTTCTAATTCTTGTTTTTTTACCAGGTATTGGGGTTATTACAGCGATAGGATTTTTGATCGGTGCTGTGCTATCTGGAATCGCTGGATTTGTTGGAATGCATATAAACGTAAGGGCAAATGTCAGAACAGCAGAGGCTGCATTCTCTGGGATAGATGCCGCATTAGCCGTAGCCTTCAGAGGTGGAGCAATCACTGGGATGTTTGTATTGGGATTAGGTTTACTAGGAGTTGCAGGTTTTTACGCAATACTTTTTGACCTGTCTGGTAATGTCAAGGATGCGTTAAAACCGCTGATTGGTTTTGCTTTTGGTGCTTCATTAATTTCTATATTTGCGAGACTCGGGGGGGGGATATTCACTAAGGGCGCAGATGTTGGAGCAGACCTAGTAGGAAAAGTTGAAAAAGGTATTCCTGAGGATGATCCTAGAAATCCAGCAGTTATAGCAGACAATGTCGGTGATAACGTAGGAGATTGTGCAGGAATGGCTGCAGATCTTTTTGAGACATATGCTGTCACTGTTATAGCTACAATGTTATTGGGTGCTCTAACGTTACCGTCAGTCGCTGAAACAGCAGCAGTCTATCCTCTAGCATTGGGAGCCGTTTCCTCATTAGCATCTATTGTGGGCTGCTATTTCGTACGTTACTCGGGAAGAGGAAAAATAATGAATGCCCTCTACAAAGGCCTCATTGTTGCAGCTGTTCTTTCCATAATTGCTTTTTGGTTCGTAACCGACTTCTTTATGGGTAATATTCACACTATAGACTCAAATTTAACAACGGGTTCACTTTGGGGATCAGCAGTAGTCGGGATATTTTTAACGGGGGCTATGGTAATCATAACTGAATACTACACAGCTACCGAATATGGGCCTGTCAAGCACGTGGCGGCGGCATCAGAAACGGGTCATGCTACTAACATAATCGCCGGTATTGCTGTATCTATGAAGTCAACAGCTTGGCCCGTGATTTCCGTGATTCTAGCAATATTATTATCGTATTCCCTCGCTGGATTATATGGAATTGCCATTGCGGCTACTGCAATGTTATCAATGGCTGGAATTGTAGTGGCTCTTGACGCTTATGGTCCAATAACTGACAATGCTGGCGGTATCGCCGAAATGGCAGAACTGCCTGAAAGTGTCAGAAATGTTACTGACCCTCTTGACGCGGTAGGCAACACAACTAAGGCTGTCACGAAAGGATACGCCATTGGTTCCGCAGGCTTAGCTGCTCTTGTACTATTTGCTGATTACACGCATGGCTTGGAGTCCGCAGGAAAATCCTTGTCCTTTGATCTATCAGACCATCTTGTTATTGTAGGGTTGTTCATTGGTGGCTTAATACCTTTTCTTTTTGCTGCCATGGCTATGGAAGCCGTAGGAAGATGTGCAGGCTCAGTTGTTACAGAAGTTAGAAGGCAATTTAAAGAGATACCTGGAATAATGGAAGGAACGGGCAAGCCTGAATACCATAAAGCAGTTGATCTTCTCACTAAAGCTGCAATAAAAGAAATGATCATTCCTTCTTTATTGCCGGTAGTTGTCCCTGTCGCGGTAGGATTGCTGCTTGGCCCAAAGGCGCTAGGAGGTCTCTTGATGGGTACAATAATCACCGGATTGTTCGTTGCAATATCAATGTGTACTGGTGGAGGAGCATGGGACAATGCAAAGAAATATATTGAGGACGGCAATCATGGAGGAAAAGGGTCTGAAGCACACAAAGCAGCGGTAACCGGTGACACTGTAGGGGACCCTTATAAAGATACAGCGGGTCCTGCAGTAAACCCCCTAATTAAGATAATTAACATTGTTGCACTATTGATAATACCGCTGCTTTAATGCGTCGGTTTTTTTAGTTCGACATGATTATGTTGATCCGAAAATAATTTTGCTGCCTTTTTCCAAAATTTATTTGCTTCCTCTGGCTCACCGGTAAGTTCGTACACCCTTGCCAACGACGCGAACGCGTCAACAGATGGTTGTATTCTTATAGCTTCGAAAAGGTGATCCTTTGCTTTTCCCCAAAGTTTTTCACTTATACAAATATTGCCGAAACAGATGTGGAAAGAATCGAACTCACCATACCTCTTCTCCCATTTGCTAATCATACGCAATTGCAGTTTGGTATTATTTTGAGAATTCCAATAGACTCTACCTAATTCCGCATCCCACTTTTTATTCAAATAAGATTCCAATAGGTTTGTTGCTTGCTCCCTTTCTCCGACGTTAAAATATGATTGAGCGAATAATCCTACTACCCTGCGATCCGAAAACTCCTCCTTTTTTAAAAGGCCTGCTGCTCGATTTATTTTTATCGAACTCAACCCTTCTTCTAACAATAAGTTCTCAATTGAGGTATACAGCGTCGATTTTAGATCGAATGAAATATTTTTCTTAAATTTTGAAAGAGTTCTTACTTGCTGTATGACTTCCTCCCACCTACCCTCTGACAGTAGAACCCTGACCAATAAAGTCCTCCCAAAAACACTCTTTGGATTATCTGCTAAAAAGTCTAACAAAAGCTTTGCCAATCCCTGCAGCTTACCTTCCCTGAGAGCAAATTCAGCCTCAGCTAGTTCGCCTCTTCTATAACGTACATCTAGTTCAGATTCAACGACTTTTAATTCATCAATCCAACCCCTGGTTTCTACGAGATCAAAAATCTCTTCTCCAGAATTTATTGCCACCAAACAAACTATTCTTTTCTCAATACTATTTTTTTTTCTCTCCCAAAAATTTCTTCTGTATCTTTTTAAAGCACTTTTCAATTTAAAGGAATCTTGCAATAGAGCGCTTATGATAATCTCGTGGAGCAAATCCTGCTTTTTCTTAATCAGCTTGCTATTTCTTAGCGAGAGTAAACGACCTGGAAATCCGTAAAGCATTGAAAATAATCTGATTATCGTAAAAACCAAGAATAAAAAGAAAAGCATCAAGATAAAAAAAGTAGCCAAAGCTAAATCAGCACGATAGCCTTGCCAGAAAAAAGTGACACTACCACCCGAGCCTAAAGTTAAAGCTAGGCCTACTGCAATTGCCATTGTTAAGATTATAGATACTAAGGAACTCATCAATCCATTTCTTTAACTCGGTAAATTATTTCGTCTAACCTGCCAATCATCATTGTTACATTTTCCTTATCCAATTCATGAATAAGATTCAGAATCTGTCTTGCCCTTCTAATGTCATCCAACGCTTCAGCATGGAAACCCGCAATCAGCATAGTCTTGCCAGAGATCAAATTTATGACAAATTGGTTTTTTAACAACGTCTCTCTCTCTTTAGTTGAAGACAAGCCCTCATGGTCTTTTATTTTTCTAATCTGAATTAGGCCTTTCAAACTCTCCAGAAGCTTTTCCGACAAAGGTTCGTTGTTTGTACGGTCTACATATAAAGCAGAATTATCTTCTACTGGGAAATTCTTTGTAAAATCTATTACCTCCATCTCTACGGTGATTTTGTGTAACTCTTTGACGATTGCTAAAATATCAGAATTACCTACTTTTAAATTCTTCTCATGGTCTTCAGGTACGTCGAGATGAATCCTTTCATTAATTATTTTCTCCGAATGTAAGATTTCCTCGTCTTCTAATTTTTCGTGTTTCGAAACAAGTTGTGTTTCGTCCGCTGAACGAAGTGATGAACCTGTTTCATGTTGGTCACTAGCACTGAAATCAATCTGATCTGAGGAGGGCTCTCCAATTGACAGTTCAGAAATTTCAGAATTTATATCTTGGTTCTCCATTTCATCAATTTCCGTCTCATTTTGGATTGACTCGTGAGTATCAATTTTAGCTAACTTGGGAATACCGGTGAAAAACTCTACAAGCACATTTGGTAGAACTGTTTTGACTTGATCACGGTAAACATAACCAAAACCAGCACTTATGATTACCACTATTAAACAAAAGAAAAATAACATTTTTTTACCAGAAATCCGAACAAAATTACCATTCTTTTTAGAAACATTCTCTGGAGCAGATTCACTATTATTAGTTTTGTTACCCGAATGAGAGATAGGTTGTCATTTATTTTCCTCTCCGCCTCCCTCCGTCGAATTCTTTTCCTTCGAACTAGTTATCGCAGTATCCTCTTTCTCAGTTTTTTCGTCTTTTTTCATAGTAAATTGTTTATTTCCTCAGAAATATTAGCAGGATCTAAAGACTTGACTCTTATACACGAAATCCTACCATGAATTTTTTTCACTTGACTAAGGATTTTATCATGGTGACTGATTACGATTAAGCGTTCGCTTTCTTGCAGTCCCTCAATCAAGTATCTAACCTTATTGATTGTAGAGGATGAAGATACCAAAATTCCCACAGGTTGGTTTCTGGCTGTAAAGCTTGAGGATGCTTTTGTTATCAAGGAAATTTTATTTGCTAATGCCAGACCAACTGCTCTATCGATTAAATTTTTTCTTTTATAAATCCGAAAACTCAAAACCCGAGAGCTATATCGCTTAATGCTTCGCACTAAATCCACAGAATTTTCTTTTCCCTCCATTACTGCGATATAGCTGGAACGGATATCCTCAGAGAATTCTTCTACCCATCTTTGTCCGGTAGCTTCTCTCTCTACATATAGCATTTTTAAATTGTCCCTTCTCAAACATTCTCTTTTGTTTAAAGAACCAATAAAGAGCTCGTAAAATCTTCTTACTGTTCCTTCACCAATACCACCGAAAGTGATCTTATTACGTTTTATGTAAAAAAAGATTGGGTTTTTTCTACCAGCTCTTTTTGTTTCGAAAACATCATAAAAGTCATGGGTAAAACTACTTTTTTAAAAGTTTATAGAATGCTTCAACACTAGTAGGACTAGTAAAAAGAATAATCTTTTTTTTTACCCCGCATGACAACAAAAATTGTATCTGACGTTTCATTAGCAAAGTGCTGATTTTTCTTTCGCCGTAGAGACTAATTTCCTGACTAGGCGCCGAGAGTAAAGTTATATCTGAATTTAAATTTTTTTTTAACTCTTGATTCCAAATATTCCGACCTAGATTCCACACCGGTCTCGTATTTATAAGAATCATTGTCTCCCTAAAACTGCTTTAATAACATCTCGAGCCCCCTGGCTGTAAAGACTATCCACAACTCTTTCAAAAATGTCATCAGGATTGCCACCAGAGTGTTCTGAATAGCACAGCTTGCTACCGTCCGGCATCGCGATTTTCGCTCTTAAATTAAATGTCTGCAGCTTTTCATTAAACTCACAATATACTGCCAAAGGAATCTGACAACTCGCACCTAATTCAGCAGCGACTCTCCTCTCCAACATTACTTCAGAGAATGTTTTACCATGATTCAAATTTCCTAGAATGTCATTCTCATCTAGTGTAGAATTTTTTAAAACTTCTATTGCCATCGCACCTTGGCCTGCTGCAGGTAGGGAAATATCCTTAGAAATTAACTCGCAGATACGACTCTCTAACCCTAATCTTTTAACCCTGCAGCTGCAAGTACTATTCCATCAAAATCGCCTTCATCTAACTTTTTGAGCCTTGTATCCAAGTTCCCCCTCAAAGGAATAATCTTCAAATCCGGTCTAAACAGTTTTAATTGAAATTCCCTTCTCAGGCTTGAAGTACCAACTTTTGCTCCTAAAGGCAATGAGCTTAGATTCTTAGTCTGTTTTCCTATAAAGGCATCTCGAGGATCTTCACGTCGAAGAATCGCAGCTAAAAGAAAATTTTCAGGTAGTTCCATGGGAACGTCTTTTAATGAATGAACCGCCAAATGGGCCTTTCCCTCAAGCAATGCTAACTCCAATTCCTTTACGAATAGACCTTTCCCCCCAATTTTTGATAAACTACGATCTAGGATTTCGTCGCCTTTGGTAGACAGGCCCAAAACTTTTACGTTCGAAGTGTGGGCATTTCTTTGCATCAATGTTTGTACATGTTCGGCTTGCCACATTGCCAAACGACTTTTTCTAGAAGCTATAATCCACATTTAATTATTATAGGTAATATGACACGAAGTGACTGATCAATTACAAAAAAAAACTAAAGTATGGTCCGGTAGATTTTCTGAACCAATTTCCGAAAAGGTACAGCAATATACCGCGTCAATACACTTTGATAAAAAATTAGCCCTTTTTGATATACAGGGATCAAAAGCTCATGCAGAGATGCTTGAAACAGTCGGTATTTTGTCTAACGAAGAGTTGAATAAAATATTAGTCGGCTTAGATCATATAGCTCAGGAAATCAAGGAAAATAAGTTCAAGTGGAAAATTGAATTGGAAGATGTTCATCTCAATATTGAAGCTAGACTTACTGAGCTTATTGGAGAACCTGGAGAAAAGATTCATACGGCCAGATCTCGGAATGACCAAGTTGCGACAGATATGAGGTTATGGCTAAGAAGTGAAATAGATATTATCGCTGGATTAATTCAAAACCTTGAGGAATCAATCCTCGGCCAAGCCGAGTATCACAGCAACTCCTTAATGGCTGGATTGACGCATCTTCAGACAGCCCAACCGATAACTTTTGGGCACCATATGATGGCATATCATGACATGTTTGCTAGAGATTATGACCGACTTTTAGAACTCCGAAAGAGGGTCAATTGCCTTCCTCTCGGCTCGGCTGCTTTGGCCGGAACTAGCTTTAAAATTGATAGGGAATTTGTTGCTGATAAACTGGGTTTTGAGAAAGTAATTGACAATTCTCTTGATGCAGTTAGTGACCGTGACTTTATCTTGGAATTTTTGAATTTTAGTGCCATATTGATGATTCACATATCGCGCCTGTCTGAAGAGATAATAATGTGGGCTTCAGATAACTTCGGCTACATTGATATACCTGACGAATTTTGTACGGGGTCTTCCATAATGCCACAAAAGAAAAATCCAGATGTTGCGGAACTTGCAAGAGGCAAGACAGGAAGGACAATAGGGAATCTTATAAATATTTTAGTGCTGATGAAAGGCCAACCGTTGGCTTATAACAAAGATAATCAAGAGGATAAGGAACCTATCTTCGACTCGGTTCAAACACTTAAAGATACTTTGGATATTTTTTCAGCAATGCTCCGTTCAATAAAAGTAAACAAAGCGAATCTTAAAAAACCCCTTGAACGTAGTTACACTACGGCTACTGATCTTGCTGATTATCTTGTAGCAAAGCAAACAACTTTTAGGGAAGCCCACGAGATAGTATCTAGAATTGTTACTTTTGCAGAGAAAGAAAATATATTGCTACGAGATATTCCCCTAAAGACTTTTGGAAAATTTTCTAAAAAGATTGAGGAAGATGTTTTTGAGATTTTAGACTGCGAAGGCTCAGTTAAATCCAGAAACCATATTGGAGGAACATCTCCTGACCAGGTTTTAAATGCCATCAGAACAGCAAAATTGAAATGGCAGGCTTGTCCGAAACAATGATGTTTTTATTATACTATGGCACTCCATAATCTTTAGCGTATGACATTTGAAAGCAGGTTTCCAAACATAAATAAAGGAGGAGCAGTTTTTTTTTCTTGCACCCCTTCTTTCCGTAATTGGCTTAGGACTAGTCATGTCGCTGACGTTTTGGATTATCTATCAGTCAGATCTACGACAAAGTAAATCCTTGATTCTCCAGGACGTTGAAAACAGTACTCAGGGTTTGAGACTGAAGTTACGGAGAAATGAATTTGCGTTAAATGCGATTGCACGCGATTTAGGAAGGCGTGAAATTTCTCAGGCTGAATTTAAACGTTACTCTGAAAATTTTTTCGCTTCCAGCCCGGAAGTATTACTTCTCACATGGGTTAACCTGCAAGGAAGTGAATTAGCTTCCTCCTCATCGTTTTTTAACCCGATGGATTCATTCCTTCTCACCCCTGTAACAAGTTCAAAAAAACTTTTTCAAAAGGAAAGTGAGCTAGCGTTCAAGAAAGCCATAGAATTAAGGAAACCTGTTTATTCAGATGTTTTTTTTGCAGATAAACAATCTCAGGACCAGCAATTAGATTTACACGCACCGGTGATGACAAAAGGAAATCCGAATGGAATGCTTATTGCGACATACTCCATTCCATTGATGTTACGATCTAATATACCCTCCGAAGTATCTGAAAGAGTCAACTTTGAATTATTAAAAACCCCCGAGAGCAAGAAAGAAAAAGATGGGCACGCTTCACATTATGTGCGATTAAATGAAATTGGAAAATCAGTTGTTCTATTTGGGTCTTCGAAAACACCACTTTACAGTAATTTTAGTGGGGCTCTTAATATTTTAATTTTTAGCCTTATGGCAGTAGCTCTCATAAGTAACGTAATGCTAATCCGTCATTCAAAAAGGCGCAAGGAGTCCGAAGACGCTCTTTCAGTTGAAATATCCTTTCGACGTGCCATGGAAAATTCTATGGCAACCGGTATGAGAGTGATTGATTTAGAAGGTCAAATAACCTACGTTAATCCTGCGTTCTGTGATCTTGTAGGTTTATCAGAACGCGAATTAGTCGCTACATACCCTCCTTACCCATATTGGCCACCGGAAGAGATTGAAAAACTTACCTCTTTCTCTCGAGATTTATTAGATGGCAAACTGGATGAACTAGGTGACCAGGTTACGGTAATGCATAATAGTGGACGCAGGATCATTACAAGAATGTACACATCACCGCTAAAAGATGCCTCTGGAAATCAGACAGGATGGATGACGTCAGTGACAGATATTACTGAACCTACTATGTATAGAAATGAACTTGCAAATGCACAGGAGAGATTTACCACTGTATTGCAATCGCTAGATACAGCTGTGTCAGTTGCTTCCCCCGGTACAAAAGGGGATTTATTGTTTACTAATGATACTTATCAAAGATGGTTTTCTAGTTCCTCGATTAATGGACATGCATTACTGGTTGAAAAATGGAAAGAAGATAAAAAAAGTCGCAATACTATTTATATTTCAGAAATGAAAAAGTGGTTTGATACGAGGTTACAGCAAATAAAATGGGTGGATGGACGAGTCGTCGAATTACTGGTAGCGTCAGATGTAACTTCTAGTCAATTAAGCGAGATAAAACACCGTGAAGAGTATGCGAGAATACAACAAACCTCGCGTTTGGTCACAATGGGTGAAATGGCGTCCTCACTTGCACATGAATTAAACCAACCTCTCACAGCAATAAGCAATTACACCTTAGGTGCGGGGGCGAGAATCAGAAGCATCACTGCAAAAGGAAAACCGCTTGTTGCAGCTGAGTTACTAGAAATTTTAACTAAAACAGCCAGACAAGCCAGTAGAGCGGGTAGCGTAATCAAAAGAATTCGCAACTTTGTGCGAAAAAGTGACCCTAGTCGTAGACTGGTAAAACCCAGCACAATCATAAAGGAAACTATTGAGTTAGCGGAGATTGATGCATCTAACATGGGAATGCAGATTATACAGAAAATCCAGAAATCGCTTCCACTGATAAATGTTGACCCTATATTGATTGAACAGGTTTTACTTAATCTAATAAAAAATGGGTTAGAATCAATGAGGGATCGGAAAAAATAACCTCACCCTCGTTGTTGAGTCTTCGAAAACCGAGGTAATATTTTCAGTGCATGATGACGGTCCCGGAGTTTCTAGTGAAATTGAGGACAAACTTTTCGAGTCTTTTTTTTCCACGAAAAGCGAAGGCACAGGTATCGGGCTTAATATTTGCAGATCGGTGATCGAGTCTCATAATGGTAAGCTCTGGTTTACAAACAAAACTTCCGGAGGTTGTGTGTTCTACTTCACGATACCGATTGAAAATACAGAAAATAGCGAGGGAACTGTGGATGCCAAAAAGTTATCTACTTAATCTACCAACAGTATAGGAATACGAAAGCATGAAGGAATTTGTTTATATTGTAGATGACGATGAGGCTGTTAGAGATAGTCTTAGGTGGCTACTTGAGGGAAATGGTTTCTCGGTAAAAGTCTTTAGCAACGGGGAGGAACTGCTGGATTTTAGTAAAAAACAAAGTCACGGTATAGTGGGTTGTTTGATTCTCGATGTAAGAATGCCGGGAATCACGGGGGGCGAACTACATGATGCGCTTTTAAAAGAAGGGATTGATATCCCAGTAATATTTATAACAGGTCACGGTTCTGTATCACTTGCGGTCAAAAGTATGAAAAAAGGAGCTATTGATTTTCTTGAAAAACCATTTAGCGACGAAGAAATCTGCAAGCTTGTTGACAGTTCTTTACAAAAAGCGAGAGATGTAAGCGACAAAAGGGAAGTTAACCTAAAGGCTCAGGAATTATTGGCAAAATTGACTCCTAGGGAGAATCAGGTGTTAGAAAGGATAACCGCTGGTCGACTCAATAAACAGATTGCTGATGATCTTAATATAAGTATAAAGACTGTCGAAGCTCATCGGGCGAATATAATGACTAAAGTAGAGGCTAGAACTGTCGCTGAATTAATTAAAATCGCCCTCACAGCAAATGAGGGAGTCCAAGCTGGATAAGAGGTACAGTACAAATAATTTTAATTTGGAAAAGTTATACATCAATCTTTTGCGCCCGTAGCTCAGTTGGATAGAGTACCTGGCTACGAACCAGGGGGTCGTGGGTTCGAATCCTGCCGGGCGCGCTCTTTGAAATGTTCCTTGAATTGAACAATTTACAATGTTGAAACGTTAAATGGGTAATTATTCCAAAAGAGAAATGTTTGGCGCGATTGGTGCTGGTATTGCGGGACTCTCTACGTCCTTATACATCGCAAAGCTCGGGATAAAAACACACATATTTGAAAAAAGGAGTGACACTGAAGTTGATGGGGTCGGAATCCAACTTACTCCAAATGCTCTTTACTCTTTAGCCCCTCTAAATGTTCTAGACGAATTAATTGCTGGATCATTCTTTCCAGAAAAACTTGTTATTAGTGACGCACACTTACCCGGACAATTAAACTCAATTCAATTAAAGGGAAAAATGGAACATAAATTTGGATTCCCTTACCTCACTAGCTCTCGGAATCTTCTCCATAAAATTCTTTTAAAACGAGCTGACGAAGAATCTCTTATAAAAATAAGTTTTAATTCTAAAATAATATCTATAAAAAATGAGGATAAGGTAATCTGCAAAACTGATCTTAGAAAAAATCTTGCTTTTGAATATGTTCTCGTTTGTAATGGTATCGCAAATAATCTTACCAACAACGATTCAAACATTAGGTTAGGCTTTTCCGATACAAAAATATTACGTACATGCCTTTCAGGGAAAGATCTACCGCAAGATATCTTAAAAAATATAAACCTATGGATGGGTAAGAATTTCCACGTTGTTTCTTATCCTATAAACAACAAATCAGATCTCAATGTGGTAATAGTGAAGAAAAACAGGGAACCTTTAGGGGATGAAAAAAAATTAGAAAACGAGTTATTTAATCCGAGCGTACTTTCTGTTCAAAACCAAAACCTTACTCATTTGTTAAAAGACATAACATCATGGTCAGTATGGCCACTTTATCAAACCGAGATTATTACAAGAGCCAAAAAGATTTATTCGCGCAATTCTCTGTGTATTGGAGATGCTGGCCACCCATTGTATCCTCATTTAGCGCAGGGGGCAGCACTTGCTCTTGAGGATAGCTACACTCTTTATAAGCTACTACGTAGGTACGGAAGCGACAAACTTCATATTTCAAAAGTATTTCAAAATTTTGCAGAGCTGCGGATCCGACGCTATCAAAGAATGCAATTCGAATCCCGTCTTAACGGGAAAATTTTTCAACAACAGGGACTTTTACGGTTCATAAGAAATATTTTACTTAAAAATTTTGGGCCTAGGTTAATGGAAAAAGACTGGATTTACGATGACAAGAATATCAGTCGTATTTAATATATTTAAATCTTGGATCCTCAGGCGTTCCATCCAGAATTCCTTCTTCATCAGGTTTCCATTGAATTATTTTTTCAATTTCTTGCGCTAACAAAAAATCTTTTTCAGTGATTCCCTTAGCGGCATGATTTTGTAATTTTACAATAACAAAAGCGTAAGAAATAGATAAATCAGGATGGTGCCAAGCCGCCTCAGCTATATGGCCAATTGTATTCACAACCATTAATGTAGACTTCCACCCGCTTGTTTTATATTTTCTACGTATCCATCCGCGCTCATAATACCAATGGGCTAATACCCCATTTAGCTCTGCATTGATTTCTTCCTCGTTGAATACTTTTTCTTTGTTCACCATGATATTCTCTCTTATTTATATAATATTGGTACTCATGAAATCTCAAATTCTAATTGGTTGTGGCAGCAATTTAAAAAATCCTCTTTTTCAGCTTTCTAAAGCTATGCACTTATTATCAGCAAAACATTATATTAACCTATATGCGGCGTCTCCCATATACATATCAGAACCTTTAGGCTACAAAAAACAGGCTGATTTCTTCAATTGCGTCATCTCCATAAAGACAAGAGTAAGAGCCCATTCCTTATTAAAAACATTATTAAATATAGAAAAAAAAATGGGAAGAACCAGACTTTTTAAAAACGCACCTAGGGTAATCGATCTTGATCTACTACTTTTCAAGCACGAGAAAAAAATATCTCTCGTTTGCCCTACTTAACCTTACCTCATCCTGAAATGCTTCATCGAAAATTTGTACTCCAACCTATATCAGATTTAGATACTCACATTAAGATACCAGGAAAAAGGGCGCTTTATTGCCATCTAAAGAATACTTACAATCAAGAAATAAAAAAGTCTCGCAAAAAAATTCGTCTCCCCTTTAAGTCTTTATGTCGTGTTTCGAGGTAATAGACACTCTCCTTTCCCGCCAAAGGCCAAATCCCCAACAAATCTCTTCGGAGGAACATTTACTAGACTCGGAAAAGGGCCATTAAACGATTCGATGACAGGTTTCAATAATCCCCAATAAGAAGAGAAATCGTGATAAGTCTCCTTAAAAACGTGAGGAGATACTGCCTGGTTTTTCGCGAAGATAATGGTACCTCGTCGCATTCCATACCCCCACATTTTGCCAGCTTCTCCCCCGACTATAGCGCTCCCTGCGATCATATCGTTTGCAAAAAAATCTCCCACGTCTCCCAATACAAAAGCAAACCCTCTTCGCATTCGCCGACAAAAATTATTTCCCGCATTTCCTTTTACTGAAAGGTACCCTCCAACCATACCCTCCATCTCACCGGTTAAGTTTGCGCCAGCATAATTACCAACATCTCCATCGACGATAAGAGTTCCTCCCGACATCATTGACCCAACAAAATGTCCTGCAGATCCTTTAATCGTAATACTTCCTGTTTGCATCATGCAGCCTACGTAATTGCCTATATGTCCATTTATCAAAATATGTATATCTTTACTTTTGAACCCCAAAAAATCAACTTCGTGAAGGTCCCCTTGGAAAACTATTTTTTTAAAACTTTTTCTCCTATCTAAAATCTCTTGAGAATAAAAATGGGGAGGGAAATCATAATTATTTTCATTATTCTGTTTAACAGAAAAAAACTCCTCAAAAGGCTTTTTCCTCGAACCATCTAAAACGGAAGCATCAAACCTTTTCTCACTAATAAAATTTTCAAAGAAGTGATCCCACTTTATACTTGAAAGATCTAAGCGAAATTCAGGTGTTTTAATTAATGATATTTCTAAAATTTTATTCGAGTTCATAATTAATCAATATATCCCTGAGATGAAAATGATGTGGTCCCAACTTACCTCCGTAGTTTCCTGCAGATATTCCAATTAAGCCCTTTTCACGACCCAACTCCAATCATTTTTTTCATAGCTTTAAACATAGCAATCTTGATATCTTCCTCTGACAAACCATCAATAACGATCTCTAGCACACATCCTACCGATTCTGTCAATATTGAATCTTCTGTTATTCCAATCAGGGCAGGACAATATTTATCATTTGTTGAAGCCACAAGCGCTTTATATTTACTCCCTACCTTTGAACCTGATCGCACAACTCCACCCGGAAAGGGCGCAATTACATTTTCTAAATTATTGAGTTCACCAACTCCAATTTCTGAAATATACAAGGCTGATGGTATATCTTCAGCTAATATCAAAATATTTCCGCCCCCGATTGCTGTTTTATATCTGGCAGTTTCTTCCCCTACAAATTCTCCATCCATGGTTGGGATTCGCCAATACCGTTTATTTCTTATTACCTTTGAAATCTGCCAACCATCTCCAAAAAACCTGAGATTTTTTGCAAGTGCAAACTCTTCACCTTCAGGCATCCCATTAAAAACGCTACTAGTTGGACACGTCAAAATACATTGTCCAACTCTATTTTCGACTTGCTTTGCCAATTCTTTGCTAGACATGGAAAATACCAGAACAGATACACCAGGTCTACAATCTGGAGTCTCATCAGTTGTTAGAACAGTTTCAACCGCAGCCTCACATCCACATGCAATAACGGAGGTCGCAAAGCCTGTCATTGAAATTGCTCCATGCATTGCCCATTCGGCATTATAAGCCGTAACAATTAATCTGGTTGCACGCATTGGAAATGCCTCAGCGAAAGTATCAAAAATTTTTACCCCATTTACTAACATTTTCTTTTTTTAAAATCCTCAAATCTTTCGTAAAATTTTCTTTCCACCGTCTAGGAATAAGTCAATCTCACTTTCACTAATGAATCCATTTCTAAATTGCCCAATACAATTTTCCTCGAAATATTTCTTTAAATAATTTTCAACACCTCCATCAAAACTTATATTTAAATAGTGTAATCCAGGTTTTGGACAACCAACTAATTTTCCGTTTCGTACAACCAATTTTCCGTTTTTAAACACGTACTCTGGAGTTGAAAACATATACTCTTGATCAGCATCCTCTTTATAAACAACTATATCAGCATGCATTCCTTTCGCTAGAGAACCGTTGTCAACTAACCCAAGAATTTTTGCTGGAGCAGCACGAGTCATTATTGCAATTTCATATAATGAAAGCTCTTTCTTTATATCTTTCAAAATACAATGCTCGATAACATCTGGATGTAATTGGTGTAACTGTTCATCTCTGAACTCCTTATTCATCAAAAGTTTTATCAAATGAGGATAAGATGTAAAAGGACCACCGTTCGGATGATCCGTTGTCAAAACAACCTGCCATGGGTCATCGACAAGTAGAAATATCTCTAATCCTATTACCCATTGTAATGCGTTAACAAAGCTGTTTTCCTTGTATTTAAAGGGGACCACTCCACAACCAGCAGTACATTCAATATCACCCATAACCCACTTTTTTGGATTTGCGTTGTTTCTATTACTGTGTTGCTTCATAGTATCCCCAGAAGTCGTAACGGTCTGCCCGAAAATAATTTGGCCGACATCAATTGAAATATTTTTCGAACTCTTAAGTTTCTCCGCTAATTGCAGTGAAGCAGACGAAAACTTTTTGGGCCCTTCAGAACCGTAACAATGAAATTGAACATGAGTAAGGTGACCTCGTATCCCCTCTAATGCGTCAATTGTTTCAATAGTTGATTTAATATTACCAGGAACCCCTAAATTGCTTGCATGAATATGTAACGGGTGAGGAACACCCAGCTCTTGTAAAGATAAAGCTAGCTCATGAACTATATTTCTAGGTGTCAATCCCCAGTGACTATGTTTTTCATCCAAATCAAGAGATCGCTGATTAAACTTGAAAGCAGAAATTCCTCCAGGGTTGACAACCTTCACTCCCATAGCCTTACTTGCATTAATACTCCAACCAACATAATCGCGAATTAGACTATGTCCTTTCTTTTTCGCTAGCATTTCCAAAAAAATTTCATCATTACCTAGCATCACATACGCACCGTGATCAAGAATTGGTACATCACCCATCTCTAGATGAGCCTGCCGAGCATTTGAAAAGATCATTGCAGGTTCAAAAGCCGCAGTGTAACCCATTTCGGCATATCTATAGCCAGTATCAATGGTTCCTGGAACAGATTCTCCCTTATTTCCATACTCGAATCCGTTCGATTTACACAAACCTTCTGGCATTAACATTCTCGCAATGTTGGTTTTTCCACCGCCAATGTGCGTATGAAGATCAATCCCACCTGACATCATAATTGAATTGCGACAATCAATCACATCATAACCATCACTTGATGGGATGTTCTCTATCTTTCCTTCAGGGCTAATGAAAATTGTTTCGAGAACATTATTTTTCTTTTGGATAGGATCTATTACTCTAGCATTAATAAATTTAATTTCCTTCATATCTTTATTTTCTTTACATATTATCGATAATTTGAGATATGAGTTTTTCTACCGTGTGTATGTTGTCATCAACTAATTTTCTCAAAGGAATAATTGCTGCTCCATCACATCGTATGATATACCCATTAGTGTTCACTCCAGGTGTAGCTATTGGAATGAATATAG
The DNA here is from genome assembly GCA_038147455.1 of Burkholderiaceae bacterium. Lineage (GTDB taxonomy): Bacteria > Pseudomonadota > Gammaproteobacteria > Burkholderiales > Burkholderiaceae_A > UBA7377. The sequence continues at coordinate 504,904 of JAYQTQ010000001.1, forward strand.
AGTTTTTATTTTCTTTAAAAAATTTCGAATATTTCTTCCCCAACTTTCTGGCCCTATTGCGACAAAAGGATAATTTAAAACATTTTCATCTGGTAAATTATCGCAGAAAGATGAAAACCAAAAAATACTGTCGATAGTTTTAAGTTCCAAACAGCATTTTAAAGAAAATAATTCAGGCTGATAGTGCAAGGATTTCGTCGAAAATTTTGACCTGATTGATTTTGCTGTCATCCATGATAGGGTATTTTGAAAACTCAAACCACCATTATCACTGCCGAGAGTCAAAATACCTGCTCTTTTTTTTTGGTTGATCTCTTTGGCAATCTCCATCAGGGTATTGGCGATATATTCTGACATTTCACCAAATTCCTGCGGGTCCCAAACGAATGCACAATATGAAGAGTTCCGCACCAAGTTAACTAACTCATGGTCACCATCTAAATCTGGGCTTGCAACGCTACTTCTTAATAAGTAAAGTATGGATCTCATCTCCTCTAAAAAACTAAAGTTACAAGAGGTAACATTGCTGATCGATTTGGCTTTAATTGTCCACGACTTTTTATTGCGTAGGTTTATTAATTCAGAAAATCTTGGCAAACGCTCATTAGGCTCAGACTTTAAGAAAATTATTAAATCTGCTCTTGATTTAATTTCAGATAATGTTGTAAAAATTGTGCCTTTCGCTTGAAAACTCTTCAACACAGCTGAAATGGAATCTCCGTGCATATGATCTATTGTGGCATTACATTCCTTGGCTAATTTGATTACAGACCTTGAACCCAAAATATCTAAGCCAAGCCCCCCAAAAAAAGGGGACTGAGAGGAAGAAAGTACTTTGGATGTTTCAATTATCACATTTTCAATAATCTCTTTTTCTCCGTACAGGTAACCAAACTTTTTTTCTTTGCTTTTAAAGTTAAATCTGGAAAGGCCCTCTGAAGCCTTTAAACATTCATTAGTATTCAAAACCTTCTTATTGTTGAGTTTTGGAGCATTAAGATCGTCACAGTGCAAAGCACAAAAAGGGCATGCCCAGGATGAATTACTCATCACCAACATCCATCATAGAACTAAAAAGCGCACTACCTACCAACCATCCTGCGGCTTTATATCTAGCAACAATTTCATAATCGTCTTGATCTCTCAATCCCCCCGCCCCAAAAATTCAACTTTCAGATTTCTTTGAGTCATAGTTTGTAGCCAATTTAAATCAGGCCCCGAATCTGTACCGACTTTATCTAGGTTCATTAAAATCACTCTTTTTGGTAGCAGTCCTAATATTGTATCTATTGTAACCAATCCCAAGATTACATTGTTTTTTTTATCAATAGACAAGATAGCCTTTTCAAGCGTTGAAAATATTTTTTTGTATGATGAATTGTCGGTTATGGTTTCTGTGCCGAAAACTGGTACTAAATTCTCCCCGGAGCATCGGCTATAACCTTTTTTCTCAGACCAGGTAGAAAATCTCTTATGAAAACTTCTCAACTCTCCGAGATCCTGGAATCCATTATCAACCCAAATCTCTACCTTGCTAAATTTCCTAATAATCTCGTACAGAATCCAGTCGTATGAATCATCCCCAGCTATACCATTAAGATTTGCAACGTACAGAATATTCGATCTTGACAACTTTAAGAGAACCTCTATAATTCGACACAAGTCATTTGATTTAAATACTGCATTATCTAGTTGCTTATAATTTGCGCGATCTCCAGCGACTGCTCTTACGGCAACGCCATTCCGAAGATCAACAACAGGAATAATTTTACAAGACATAAAAGTGCTGAATTTATTAATTTTCGAGTCCATTACTGCAAACTTAAAGAATATCAAAAAATCGCCTAAGCTTCTTTCTCAAAAGGACTTCAGGTCAATGAAAATGCAAGGTAAAAAAATGGTAGAAGCAGTATACTCCGGTCTGAAACAGGTCAAACAGCTAAACATAACTATTGGAAAACAAAGAATTGGAGAAACAGCTCTCGATTTTTTTTCGGATATTATTCCCAAAATTGATTTGGTCTGGGTTATCGCACCAGAAAGCAAAAGTGAGCTCGAACGTTTTCACATTGCATCAAAACAAAAACTATGGATAGGATCTGATTTACAAGCAATTCGACTTGCTTCTAATAAACTCGAAACAAAAAAATATTTAAAATCTTTAGGTATCAATACACCAGATGAAATTACCTTCGAATCATTGAAAAAAAAGAATTATACTGAGGCAGTCTATAAACCTATCGATGGGGCTGGTACTACAGATACATATAAAATTGAAAATAAAAAAAACATTATTAGTACACTCAATAAAAAACCCTCATGTTTCATCCTGGAAGAGTGGGTAGAGGGAACGGCATATAGCGTATCCCTTAATTGCAGACTTTCAGGTTTTGAAATCTTATCTATAAGCAAACAACATATAACTTCAAATCATTTAGGAAAACTCTTCTACGAAGGTGTCAAGCCTACAGAAAGCAAAATGTTTAAAAAGTTGCGTGAAAGTATTCTGCCAATCATTTCATTTAATCGTTTCAAATATAACCGACTTACGAGGCTTTATTGGTATTGACTTTATTTTAAAGGAGAATTCCCAAATAAGTATTATCGAAATCAATCCGAGACTTACATGTTCGTATATAGGGCTTTCAAAATACAACAAAGATAATACTGCTGTGAAAATTTTAAATTCATTTGAAATAAAAGATTTAGTATGACTAGTTCAATAGGATTGGATATCGGAGGAGCTCACCTGAAAGCGTGTTTAATAAGAAATGATACATCGCTAAAATTGAGTAAAGTTGACTTGTTTAAAACACCTATATGGGAATCGCAAAATGCTCTCGTATCTACTTTAAAGGAGATTGAAAAGAAATGGTCCATAGAGAAGAAGATGTTCAGATAAATATCTACAATGACTGCAGAAATGACAGACTGCTTTAAAGATCGAAGAGAAGGTGTGCAAAAGATTCTTTCTATTATCAAAAACACTTTTAGTCGCGAGAAATTAAAAATCTACTCTACAAACGGGCTAAGAGATTTTAATATAACTTTTAAAAACTACAAAGAAATCGCTTCCTCTAATTGGCATGCAACTGCCGATACTTTATCGAAAATAGAGAGGAACTGTTTCTTAATCGATATTGGCAGCACCACAACAGACATTATTCCTATACAGTTTGGAAAAATTCTATCGCCGACTTCCTCAACTGATTTCTCACGTTTGCAAAAAGGCGAACTAGTATACCTAGGTGTTTGCAGAACCTCGCTAAGTTCAATTAGAAGGCAGCTGCTTTTCAGATCAAAAATGACAAATATCATACGAGAAAATTTCGCTTCGACCGCTGACCTATTTAGGTTGACAAAACAATTAAATCCAAAATATGATCTGTACCCAACATTTGATGGAAAAGATAAGACGAGGCTTGCGACACGACAAAGATTAGCTAGAATCATTGGATTAGACACACATGATGTAACTGTTGAAGAAATAAATGCGCTCGCTCAGCAGATAAAGCAAATATTCGTTTCAGAAATTATAGAAAATTTAAAAAAAGTAAGAATTTCCAATATAATATGAGCTCTAAAACGCCGATTATAATTACTGGTTCAGGAAAGTTTTTAGCTACGGAAATACAAAATCAGCTAAATTGTCAAACAAAAATTTATTCTGATTTATTTTCCAATCGTATAAAAATCCCCCGATCAAAAATCGATGATGTAGATAGTTGCGCAACTGCATTTTCTTTAGCGATTAGTACCTATTTATGATACTGTTCAAGCTCGGAGGTAGCCTCTTAAATTCCGGGTTCATGAAGATATGGATAAAATTCATTACAGACCACTTTAGAGGTAGGGCTATCATTGTTCCTGGGGGAGGATTGTTTGCGAACCATATAAGATCGGTTCAAAAGAACTACAATTTAGAAGATGATATTGCTCATGATATGGCACTCTATTCAATGTCTCAGATGGGTATTCTCATTTCCTCTACAGATAGAACAAACCTACATTTTTGCAATACAAAAAATGAAATCAATGGGGTTATAGAAGAGAACAAGGTTCCTATTATAGGAAATTTTGATTTTTTAAAAAAAAGAATTGGTTCCCTTAATAAAAACTGGAGCATTACATCAGACAGCATAGCTTTACTAATTTCCGAAGAACTACAGCTTAATACTGTGCTTATCGTAAAATCATGTTGGTGCTCTTTCATAGATAGCGAAATTGCACTGAATCAGCCCAAAGTAAACAAATTGGTATCTTTAGGTATTCTGGATGCTAGTTTTTCTCTGAACTTTCAAAATAGCAAAACAAAAGTTTACCTTTTCTTCCGTGATCAATTGCCAAATGCATCTAATAAAGTATTAGCCTTTTCAAAACCTAGCAAAAGGAATCAATAAGATTTTCTAATCTCACTCTGGACAGAGGACCTGATCTTTTTTTTAAACATACGCCACCTCGGTATCCAGCCCAATTTGGCTGAAGTTGGTTGATTAACGAAGTATGCGAAACATCCAATGAACCCGCTATTCCGAAATCAATGTTATTCTCGAGAGCAAACTTTTTTATTATGCTTAATTCTGTAAAGTTGACAATATCGAAAACAGAACCATTCTCTTTATCAAGAGTATCTATCATAATTCCAGAAAATTTTCCTACCATGCTCGGAGAAATATTTTTTACAAATTTAAAAGAATGTTTATCTGTAATCATGAGTACTAAAATTAACTTATTCTCCAAAACTCGATTTTTTATTTTACTTAAGCTCTTTGTAAACTTCTTTAAATTTTCCCCGGTATTCCCATCAGCAGATACACCAACTTTAATGTAATCGAGTCCTACTGAACCAAAATTCTCGATTTTAGCTATATCGTTTCTGGACAGGTTTCCATCATTAAGCTCGAAGGTTGTGGATATCTTTCCGCAAAAATTATTATCTCTAAGTGCCAATACAATTTTCTTTATATCTATAAAATCTAGCATCCCTATAGGACCATTCTTTGGTTCCTTTAAATCGATAATATCAATATTTAATCCATTAACGACCTTAACCTCTTCGATTGACCTAATACTAACTAGTAGTTCTGTTTTTTTTTTCATTTTCTGTGCAGTAATTCTCGTATTTTTCCATCAACCATTCCCATGCTTGGATCTCCTTCTTACCTGCTGTCTTCGTAATGGCTATTTCAAGATATTTAATTTCTTGTTTAATCTTATCCTGTGAAAGAAGATCTAATCTAGACATCAAAACTGAAGCTTCAATTATCGCCGCCTGTGCCCTATTGAAACCCTTAAAACTTGAAAGATGAATGACATTCACCTTGTTCATATACAAAGTCGATCTGATTTCGTCATCATGAATCTCAGCTAATGACAAAGTCATGTAGCTTAATGCATCTTTCAAGAAAAAACCTTTCCCACCTGGTAACGCAACTAAATTAAAATTTGATCGTCCCGTAACAGCCCCTGCAAATACTCGAACATCAGTTACAATGTTCATAATAGCTATTTTTTCGCGTAAGAATATTGTCAAGGGTTTTTGAAGGTTTGAAAGGCTTTAACACAACAAAATCAGCCTTTTGGGAAACACCCATAGGCGCAACATGAGAGCTTCCATCTTCATTCATTGTAGAGATAATTACTTCATAAATCATTTTGAGGTATTTTTTCTGTTTCTAATTTTCTTCTTAATTTTTGGCTGACAATGAGTCAATGCGTCCTCTCTTCTCGGTTCTGCTGCTGCACCCCAATCTAATCCTCTATCCTGAGCGTATCTTTTACCGAGACTCCATGCAATCTCCGCTCTCGCAAGCTCAACACCGAGGTAAAATGCATGACTCGAATCTTCCTCAACACCAAGTTTTTCGTAAAACTGAAAAGGATCTTGACCAGACCGCAATCCATCTCGATTGTAAACATGTAAACCATCTGAGGTAATCTGAATACGAAAATTCGGGTCTTTCACATTTTGAGCGGTAATTTTTATTTCCTCTAAAGAGTCAGGGAAAGGTTTTTTTTCATGAATCGCAAGCATGCTATTAGTTAGATTTTTAGGCAGTACTTGATTTTCCCTAGAAGCAAACATTACTCGGCGAGAGATATCGATTTCCTTAATTACAGACTTTGCATGATCGCTAACCTGAGTTGTCAAAACGGCACTGGCTCTGATTTCACTGCAAATTCCTAGCAATATGGCGTTGATTCCCATAGTATCAGCATCAATCAATTCAGTCAGATTACCTGTGCCGACAAGTATTTTTATCTCCGGAAACATCGATCTTAATTTTGAGAATCTAACAATCGAATCAGTAAAACCAAAAGGTATAGGATCTAAAATAGAATCTGCCATAAAATCTATCCTCATTCTTTTTAAGTGACGGATCGATTCGCATAACGAATCCATCCCAACAGAATTATCAGGAATAATTATTGGAATTGATTTTCTGTATTTTTCAGCAATCCACAAATTTTCCGGCACCAAGCTTAAAAGATAATCAGCTTTGGCAATAGCTCCTCTTTCCAATTCCTGCGGATTTAGAGAATCCACGCTAACTTTAAACCCGTGCTTTTTTAATCTAGCAATGCTAGCTTCTAAATGCGGAAACTCTGTATCTGGCAAACAACCCAAATCAATTACATCTGCTCCTGACCTTTCAAATTCTTTAGCTCTTTCTAAAATTTCTTCCGTAGTTAATTTAGTTGCATCTGTTATTTCTGCAAAAATTAAAATATCATGCTTATCCACGTCAATTCTTTTACCTCTTCTATTAAAGAAATTTGGAATATCTTTCAACTCATCTGGACCTCTTAATATAGAAATTTGTAATTTCTCGCCGAGTATTTTTAAATCTCCACGGCATCGTCCTGGGACAATTATTTTGTCGAAACCTGCATATCTTGCAGGCTCTAATCTTCGCTCAATCATATCTGCAGTCATTAGACCTGCTACCTGCAATCCGATCTCATAAATTTCCCATGAAAATGCAGGAGGATCAATACTCTTCAGAGTTGTCTCGAGACTATCTTTAGCTAGCCTACCTGTTAGGAAGAGAATTCTGTCCAATTTAATCCAAACTGTTTTAAACGCTTATCCAAAATCACCTGTAAATCACTTACAGTCTCCACGACTGTGCACTCTTCGAAGTTTTTCAATAATGCTAAATTGTCGAATTCTACTTTGCGTGGTTTGAGCTCTACCCACTCCTTTGGTGATTCCGTTATGACAGTAGGTTCGGTATCACAAGCAAAAACAATTGTTTCTATCTTGAGTTTACCTGCTTGAGCAAACATATTTGTCGGCAACGTATCTGATATCCCCAAAGCACACTTAACAACTGTATTGCTCGTCGCAGGCGCTATTATAACTGTATGATACCCATTTTTGTACAAAGCTCCCACGGGTACAGAACTGTATGTCTTGTCTCTGAAAAGCTTATGTTTTAACTTGATGTCATTAAGCCTGTAGCCGTACATTGGTAATACTTCTTCTGCTGCCTTGGACAAAAAAATATCTGTATCGGGCATTTTATCTAAAAGCTGTACTGATTCTTTCAAATAATGCCCTGAGCCAGTCAAACACCATGCAAATTTTGAATTTTGATTTTTAACTTTTTGTTCATCAGACTGTGTAGCTACAGAATGCCAAATATCATTGTTTAATTTTTTCATAAGCTTTATAATCGTCGAACACTAATCCGGATATTATCTCATGACAATGGAACCAATAAAATTGAATACACCTTCTCATTTAGAAAATCATTTCTCTTTTAATGACCTAGACATTGTCAAAATAACCAAGCTTAAGACGTCTACTGTTATTGGAATTTGTGAAGATGAATTGTTTGAACCTCAACCGTTAATAATTACAATCGATATGGGAATACCTAGACCGACAGCGTGTGATTCGGATGATATTAGGCAAACCGTTGACTATGACTGTGTTCGTAAAACTGTTATCAAATTCGCAACCAACAATAAATATAAGCTTCTCGAATCTTTTGGTGAACAGTTGTCAAGAATTTTACTGTCCAAATACAAGCTTTCAATAATCAAGCTAGAAATAGAAAAACCAGCGAAATATCCGGATGTTGAATCTGTCGGTTTCGTTATGATCAGGAAAGCGAGCAAAAGTTTAAAATTCAAACATCACGAAAACAACATATTTTATTTGTTAGGGTCGGGCATTATCCCCAAAAATAGGATGCATCGGCTATTTATAAAAATAAATAGCCGACAAATATCCTAACAACCCTTAGGCAGCAAATGGATGCTCCGATGAACCTTTACTTGAAACAACTTCAGATGCAGTCGGCTGCCCAGAAACTGCGCGCTCTATAGCTTCCTTGGTTGCCTGATAGTTGTAATCTTGAATTTTCTTGTCATCTGCAGCTTCCCAATGAATGAAAACTCCAACACTCACGAAAATATCGTCCGCTTCACTTGCCGGAATTGTGCCGTCCTCAACACTATCAGCCACGGCCATGGCGACAGCTCTTTGAGCCGGACCAAACATTTGTACAGCTTGTTTTGCCCCCTTAATAGTGACTTTATTGAACATAACTGTCGCGGGCTTACACATTAAGTTTGGCGCAACAACCGCCAAAAGGCTCGTAAATCCATCTTTGTTGTTGGTCAATGCATTGGTAAAAGCCGACTCTGCGGCACTACCTCGCGGTCCTAAAATAAGATCAATGTGAGCAACTTCATTCCCATCACCGACTAGAGACTCTCCAACCATTACTCGGTCAATTTTTGCCATCAGTATTTCTCCATAATAAAATTTATAAAAAACCCACCCTTTTGTAAAGGGATGTTCAGCTAACCCACTAGCCTAAGCCGAATAATCAGGCTCTAACAAACCAAATATCAAAAGAGAGCAAACAGTTATATCAGCACTAGTACCTGGATTTAAACCTCGCACCTTCAAGAACTCATCAAACTGTCTAATTCTCGACCGATTTGGCAACTTTAGTTTACCATTATTTACTTTATTTAATACGTTTTCAAAGTTAATTTGGTCTTGAAAAAATTTTATTGCTTTTTTTCTCACAAATTCAGCACCGCAAGCCAAATTTTCGTTGAATGTGAGAATCCCTAATATGGGTTAGCCAATAAAAATATATCAAAGAAGTCAAAGATTGTCTGGCGCACAAGTTAACAGGTTTTTCTAAATTAATCCATTGTCTTCGAAAACCTTTTTGTAGAATTGGCTGTTGTAAAATTTCGAAAAAACCAGAAAAATATTGCTTTGCAATAAAGTCTCTCTCCTTCGCTTGACGCATTGCATCAAAAATTTTCACATTTGCGAATCTGACATCCATCTTCCTATCTTTACCGAGACCCCCTGGATTTGCATAAATAATTGCTTCGTATATGAATTTTGATTGATTTAAATCAATTGCAGATATACTTTTGATTAATTCCTCTTGTAAATATGCTAGGGGATCATCTAGGTTATTAAATCCTTCTTCTCCTAATTTTTGCAAGACATGTAGCACTGGCGCACACAAAAGAATGATTCCTAAATTCGTATTACAACCTGCCACCTTGACGCTTTCTTTTGTGGCCAAATAAATTTTCTCTCCAAGTTTTAACCCCGGCTGCACCACTAATGGTGCACAAGCAATTGAGCTATTTATAAAATCTTGGCCAGTCATACCAAATCCTGAAGAATTAAAGCTGACATTTCCTGGTTTTGGAGTTTGAACATCTAATTGGCACGCAATTAGAAAGTTTCTTTTTAATAAGTCTAAATAATCCATTACTTGATCAAAGTTTATCCCATCCTATAAATCAGAAACTTAATAATTTTTTCCGATATGTTAATGTCGCTCACATTTTGCAATCCCTTCCAGGCAGGAATTCCATTTACCTCTAGAACTTTATATCCTGATTCGGATCTCTTGTCCTCTATTATGTCGACCCCACTAATTTCTAACCCCACTGCTCTCGTGGACTGAATCGCTAATTTCTTTAAAAAATTATCTGGAACAATTCTTCTGCAAACTCCACCTTTTGCAACATTGTGAACCCAACCCTGCCCTTTTCTCTCCATTGCGGCAATCACCTCATCATTTACAACAAAAACTCTAAAGTCTCTCAAAAAACCCCCTATCGGTTCGACGAATTCTTGGATATAGTAAACACCTTTCGCAAAATTAATCCTTCTTTCGAAATCTGTTTCGTTTTTTATTTTTTCTTTTATCAGTGTCACGTTAACTCCTGTGAACCAAAAATTGGTTTAATAACCAAACTTCGACCGTCATCTAATAGGCGATTTATTAAGCTTAAAACTGGTTGTTCTGTCTTCAAGGACCCAACAATCAGGAGTTGAGATATCTTGCATCCTCAAAAGAAAACTAGTCATACATTTATCCACACTGTTCTCTATTCCCTTACCTGAATTCACAATAGGAATTCCAAGAAATTTTAATTGATGCAGAATTGCCAACCGCCTAGTAATTTGCTCCAACGTACCTCCCTCAATACCTCTAACAAAACAACAGCTGAGATTGCTATTAAAATTTCTCGTAACAAAGTTGTCTTTCGTACAATCAATTAAAATATCAGTAGATGCGAGATTAAGTATTCTCGTTTTTATTCCCAAAAATTTTAGTCCGATTTGTAGCTGATCAGTATGCCACCCAATCTCATCAGAAAAAATAATTAGTTCTCTGTCTCTATCCATAACTCTTCTAACAGAGATAAATTCAGGCTTCCCTCAACCCAAGACTTCCCACTATCCAAATTACTGATTATTACTTTTGCAGGAGCAAAAAGCATCGGATCAATTTTATAAAAGTCATATGAAACAGACTTAAAAATTTCAGAAAATGACTTCCCGTAATCTTGAGAATTGGATGAAGGTAAAGCTTTGGCAAGTTTTTCGGATTCACTGTCGTTTCCACTAACAACAATTTGGACTAAGCCTCCATATAAGATAGCGTCATTTGTTCTACCCATAGCTTCTAAAAAATCATTCGAAGGTAAAGGGAGTGGGGCATTTGCAAAACCTTCAACAACATTCTGCAAAGGAAACTTTAGAGCGTGCAATTTATGCATCGCAACCTCCAGCACCCGAGAAACCACCTGCGTGGTTCCCGCCAGGCTCGTAGTTGGCGTTATTATTAATACGAGATTCTCCGGATTTAACCTGCAATCATTAATAATCTTATCGATAATTTTTCTAGGGGGATAAGATGCAACTTCCAAAATTAAAACCCCTTTCTGAGATATTTCTGAGTAACCTATTTCCTTAATTAAATCCTCCCTATTGGCCAGTACACGAGCAGGTCCTGACCCAAGGCAATTAAAGGGTTTCCCTCCATTATCTTCTTTAACCACGTTTAAACTCCAACCTGCATACTGACTCGACAAGCAAGCTATAACGGGGACTGAACTATTAACATAAACAGTGTTTGGAATTTCTCTAGTGTAATCCATGCCCAAGGCGATATTACCCAATCCACCCATGCAAATTTCCGCTATTTTTATACCTGCCAAAATACTGCCTTTACAGTTCAGACCAGCGTCCAAAATTCTCACCCCATTTGACTCACATTTGACACTTATGTTGTATTTCTCGGAGTCCTTTATCATTAATTCAGCCAAGCGGTAAGCATTATCATTGATAGCGAAGCATACTTGGTTAGTCATGTAAAACTCTCCCGAAAAATTAGGTTAACTGTGATATTTTATTGTAAACAAAATCAACCTTATCATCTAAAGCCCTCTGCAGCTCCAAGATACTATTATTTCTTAAAAAACAGAGCAGACTGGTTCATACTTTTTAAAGAAGTATTTTCTATTTGGTATATTGATTAAGAATTTATTGTTAAAAAGTGATTCCTGAAAGTGCTCATTCATATAAAAATCTGATTGTGCATATATAACTCGAAATCCAGAAATTATTTTTTTTTTCATGGCTGGAAAACTTTCAGGTACATGAGTATTACCAGGAATGTCACGCGTAAGATGGATATGTTTCTCAAGAAAACAAAAACTGTGTACCTCCTGTAAAATTTCAAAGGATGCTGTGATACGGGGATTTAAGTCTATAAAATTTACTGCTTTATCGGATATTAAGAAATCTATACCATTAAAACCTCTCAGTTTGAACTTCTGCACAATGAGTTTAGAAATTCTTCAAAGCCTCTTGATCAATACTATCATCCAATTCAATCGGACCATCCAAACCACAGAACACAAAAGGTAGATTACTTTGTTGGATGGTAGCTGGTTTGCTATAGCCCAATGGTATAAAATTTCGTCCGTCAGCAAAAAAGGATAAGCTTACTGTCGTTCCTGGCAATTGTTTCTGAAAATACTCAGAACTTTTAGCTTTTCTTCCAAATGTTTTTTTTATGCCCCGCCCACCTGAGGACCCTAAGTCTTTCAGTATCCAATCAGACCCAAGATCGTTAAAAGAGTCTGCCGAAAAATTAACTTGTGGGAAAGGAAACTTTAATAATTTCAATGTTTCAAAAATAATATTGGATTTTCCAAACACTTAAAAACCGAAAGAGAGTTTGCATACAATGGCAAAATTTCATTTGCCTTCCTTAGAACATCACATTTTCCTTCAAAACCTGACCCAATAATCAACCCTCTGAAACCATTAATTTTCAAACCTGACAGAGAGTTCAAAAATTTTTTACTGTCTATGCCTGTTTGATCAGGAAAACAAGTTCCTATATCCTCCAAAACGTCAGCTGAAATCAGGCAATCCTTGTCTCCAAAGACATCCATGACACCTAATTTACAGCCAAATCTTCGAGAAGAGCAAACTACACCTCTTCCGCTTAAGGCAGCAAACACATACACAGAAGGTTCCTATCTATCATTTTTAAATAGCTGATAGCCCTTATTTCTTGCACAAGTCACATCAAATCGAAGACCATCTGTCAATAAATTATTTTTTTTTAAAAATTTAAGGGCTTTTTGTAGCTCATCATTAGACTTAAAAATTGCAAAACCAGTTGGGCCCCAGGATGACTGTCCGCTTCCAATCTCAAAATTCTTTGCTAAATGCCGTATCACCTTTCCCACCGAAGGACTGGAAAATGTTGAACCATCCTGGGCATTAAAAAAAATCTCTCCCATCAAATTCTGGATGTTAGTTAAGCCTTTAGCAAATGACTCGAAATCTTTGTCTATTATTGCAGGAATGACTCTAAGCAATGTTTCACGACAAAGTGTAGATGATTTTTCCTTTGTGATTTTCGGCAATCCCTCTAATGCCTTAATTTCTCGATCTCCGTAAAAGTGTGAGGTTTTATCTTGCATAACTAGCAATATTTTCCAAGTTTTCGGAAAACATACCCGTGAAATCAATGGTGGTTGCCTAGCATCAGTAAGCTTACCACCATCGACGATGAATCCACCTTTATCAAAACCAAGAATCCCAATTCCACTTCGTTTGCCCCTATTAACTGCTAGGCTAAGATGCTCGGTTCTAGGCTTCAAATTAATTATTTCGAGTAATGCTCTGCTAAGGGCCAATGCCAATTGGGTACCAGAGCCAAAGCCCGAATGCCAAGGAGGTTTTTCCTTAAGAATGATTTTGAAATCATCGTTAAACCCATATTTTTTTTTTAACCTTGTTATGGTGACCCCAAAAAAATTGGTAGTCTCCTCATCCAAAGCATCACCCGTTATAATCAAGGTTTTTGATCTCCTAACCTCCAACTCTACATTGTACCCCTCAATAACAAGACCTAAGCTTGCAAATTTACGCCCCGACAGACCTGTTGGATCTAAAAATCCAAAATGTAGTCTTGCAGGAGCAATAAGGGACACAAAATCATCCACGTGAATTCACCAAAAAAATTAAAATTAATTAGATTAGTGTTATTCTACTGAACTTCTTCGTCGTCGGGAGGAGGAGGAGGTAATTTTAAACCGTAAAGAGCAGCGAATGTTTCGTCATTTTTCTCTAATGCTATCTCTAGCTGCATATCGAGCTCGGCATCAATGGTGATAGAATCGGCTGTGCCGAGCCATTGCGCCCTGTTATTTCTAATTGAAAGAAGCTTTGCTATTGTGCAAAACTTCGCCTGGTCCTTTATCCATGCCTCAGCAATTTCTTTTCGTTGACCGGGATCAGCTGTATTCAAAGCGATTAGTCTAAACTCACCAACTAAACATTTATCTTTTCCAGCATCATCATCCTCGTCAGGGTAAAAATTAGCATTTTGAATAGGTCTAATTGGTTTTTTTTCCCCTATTGACTCGTCTACCTGTTCGTTACTTTCGGAAGTTTGATTTTGAGCAACTGCAGAAAAGTTAGTTGCCACAAAGGTAATCAGAAACAAGTGACCCAATATCGATAGCAATCTAACTTTACTCTGACTCATCGAACAAATCTTGTATTAAAACTTAGTCGGCTCTAAAACGATATTGATTTGGTTATCATATCGCCAATAGGCGCCGGTTATCATATCGACAACTCCTGGAATCAAACCGAGGTAAGTACTTGTCGTAGATTTTGAATTAGCGACAATATTATCCCAGCCGAATTCATTGGAAATAGTATTGACCACACCAACACCACCACCTGCGACACCAATTGCACCTAATCCCGAAGGACTACCACTAGCCGCAACATTCTAGGCTGGAAACCCTGTGCATGACATACCAACACTAGTTCTTTTGAGACCTTTGCGTATAGAGCACCGGATTATTATTAGTTAAAGCACCCAGTTCTCTATTTTCCTGTAAACCCTGCATATGGTCGACTCAGGAGTAAGAGTTACAGAAATGGGCTGAGATGTACCTTCAAACACAGTTGCGCAGCTTGTCAAAAAATAATACACTCAATACTGAACTAATTAAGTATTTAGATTTAGATGCAGATAGATTTTTCATAAAAATTGCCTTCCGAAATTATCTCGATAGCCGAAAATTAGCCATAATAGAATAGTCGGGCTCAAAATTAAATACTTTACTAATTTCACTAATTTTCATGGAAATTTTCCCAATGCAGATGTTTTCATTTGAACTTGTTAAGGCCAAAAATTTCCAGCACTAATTTCAGCATTCTGATTACTTAACACATTTGAAGACAATATATATTTCCTCTATACTCTTGTATTGTAAAGAGGATCTAATGAATCTTAAAAACCTGGTGTTAATCTCCGCGACCGTTTTAGTTGTTGCTTTGACATTCGAGATTTTTCTATTTCTTTCCGGATCGAAGGTTTTAACAGAAGAATTGGAAGTGTTACCTGGAGAATATATAGAAGCAGACAATTTTGTACGGATATTCGGTAACCAAATTGAAATTAATGATCCAGTACTACTTTGTGAGTATTTTAACGGAAGAAAGTTTGTTTACAGAAAATACAAACATTCCCCCTTAAATGAAGGAGGTAAAGATGCCTGCCCTTCATTCCTACGTCCTAGACAATAATTAGGATTATCAAGCCTTATCGTCAAACAAAAGCCCTCGAAGAGATTTTAAGCCCTCTGAAACCCTAATTGCATATTCTGGAGGAATTTGGCGAACTATATCCCCAGTATCCGGATTGACCACGGTAATTACCTCTCTGTCGAATTCTCTATCTTTCGAAAACCTTACGGAACGACCTAATTCTTCCATACGCTTATTTAAAGTGTCGATTGATCGGTCCACTCGTTCAGAAAATCTATCCGCAGCATTTACCGCTCGTTCGGTTTTGACCAAATCATCAGGAATAGTTTCCTCAATTATCTGTTCAAAAACGCCAACTCCCTGCGGCTCCCGCAATCCTCCAGAAGCTCCGATTGAATTAATTCCCAAAACCAGCTGGTCCGGCCTGGGCCTCTCAATGGACCCCCCCCGAGTCCCCAGGTCCCAATGCACCCTTCTTGTCTCTCCCCCAAGCCCTGGCCCTTAATTAAAATCTCTTACAGTCGCCAAAAAAATTTTGGCTGGCCCAGATCCTGGAACTCAAACCTTGGTTACCTCCATCACGGGCCTTTAATTTCTTCATCAACACGCAGTTGATTTACTGTATTTCAATTCCTTTTAACGGGTCAGGCTTGTGTTGTTTTATTAACAACACTTTTATCTCCAATATTATTTTTCTGACTACAGGTCCTCTGATATTCGCCTGGCTGTAACTCCCTATCTCCGGCATTTTTAATATACTCCCATCAAATAGAAAATAAATCCATCCATTAGATAATAACAACTTTGTATCAAAGATTCACCTAATTATGAGATGATTTAGTACCAAGGTATGAGGTGAAATAAAAATAACAAAGAAAGCAATTTACCTTCTAAACAGGAAGTAGCCAGCATATTGTTTTAAATATGGCGGAGACAGTGTCCTAAACTCCATATATACGCCCTTAGCTACAAATCATCATGAATCTATAGCAAATGAGGTCCTAAACCTAAATAACAAAGCGTTTGCCGGATTTAAAGCTTCAGTTTCAGTAGCTAAGACCTAACAATAGAAGGTAGTGCTAACTAACACCAATCAACCCAAATGTGTGGGTCAAAGTGTGGGTCAAAATTGAGAAAAAAATGAGATTAACGGACAAATTTGCCAAAATACCACCAAAGTCGGTCGACACGGACGATAGCTCGAAGGATTCATGCTCTTGTCTGACATAACAAGGGTAAATATTACAAACAGTGGATTTCTATAGATACCAACTAGGCGGAAAACGACTAGATTTTAGCTTAGGAACCTATCCATCCATATCTTTGGCAGAGGCTCGTAAAAGACTCCTGAAGGCATCTTCTGAGGTTGCTGAGGGCTGTAGGCTGGTGCCACACTGGCGAGTCGAGAATGCGCCAGAAAAAAACCTTATTTAAGGATTATGCTCTGAGATACGTTGCCGACAAAAGTCCAGAATGGAAAAGCAAGGTGCATGAAAAACAATGGATTTACACACTTAGACAATTTGCTTTTCCTGTAATTGGCAAAAAAAGAAATCAGGGATATTGATACCGGGAAGCTGTGCTCAGAGTGTTAAAACCTATTTGGGAGAAATAACTGAGACTGCTAGTCGACTGAGAAGTCGAATCGAAAAATATTAACAAGAGCCACAACCGAAAAATTAAGAGAAGGACTTAACCCTGCACAATGGACAAATCACCTTGACCAGATTCTCCCAAATCCTAGAAACTAAAAGAAGTTAAACATCACACAGCGATGGATTATGCAGATGTTCCAAAGTTTTTGAGCAACTTCACAAGGAGCAGGAATCCCAATCCTTATGTTTGCCTAGAGTTTTTAATTTTATCTGCTTGTCGTTCTAACGAAGTTCGTAGCGCAAAGCATTGCCAAATAAAGATAATATATTGACGATTCCAGCAGAGATGAATGAAGAAAAATAGAGAAACACAGAGTACCCCTAACCTAGAATGTTAGAACTTATAGAGACAGCGAAAATTTTCTGCAAAGGTGGGAGTGAATATCTGTTTCCTAATCTAAAAGGCAAACCATTGAGTGATAACGCTCTTAGTAAACTTTGAGACGTAAAGCTATTAGCGCGACCCCTCATGGATTTCGTTCAACATTCGAGACTTTATAAGTGAAGAGACCAACCACTCGGGAGAGGTTGCAGAGATGTGTCTTGCCCATCAAATTCCTAGTGAGACAGAAAGAGCCTACAGAAGGAAAGATTTATTGAAAAAACGTGAGGCATGTCTAAAAGACTGGGAAGCGTATTGTCTTACAGGAAAAAACGCAAACTGTTATAAAACTTTCAAGCAGAAAGGTTGCGTAATGCAAATATTGATTCAATTACTAAATGGAAAGAATAAGCGTGACCCTTTAACAGTCGATGCAAATGGATATATATTTTACAATGGGCAGAAAATACATGACAGTTAAAAAAGCCCTTTGCTCCGAGTAAATCCCCATATGATTCATTTGAACTGAGGAAGATAGACAGTAAGATTGTAGGATTTTAATGACATTCTCCAAAGCTTCAAAAAGAAATCAAAATATTGTCTATCCCTTATATGACCAACATAGGACTATTTCAAATTTATTCTCAACGCTATACAACGAGGCGGACAAACAAAAGTAGATTTCGTATTCCCTAAATATTTTATGATGAAGTGAAAAACTTGATCCATTAATGAACTCAATTTAAAACATATCAAACATAAACCAAAAACTAAATTTGATACAGACTTACTAAAATACTTTTGCATGGTTTCATCAATGAAGAATATCAATGGGATATTCGAGAAGTGTCCAGTTCCCGTTGCGATGATCAGGGTTTTGTATCGGAGCCAATTAGCACTACCAAAGAGATTTTAAAAAAAAGAGTCGTAAAAGATTTTTCGATAGCTTCTGGTTAAAATATGGAAAAGTTGCCAAATTATCAAATTGTTGAAAACATTTACAAAAAGTACTTGGGACAAAAGTGGGGAGTGTTTAAAATGAGGGAAACAAAACCAATAGAGATATACCCAACAAAAGAGGTGCTGCGCAATCTCATCAATCTAGGCTTGGTAAGAACTACAACGTTAATATCATGGAACAATATCGGAGAGAACATATCAAGAATAAAACTGAATATCGCAAGGGGACTATAGAAGGTTTTTCCAAAACTGATTTAGTCTTGTAAAAATGACACTTAAACATATTTGCGGAATATTAAAACTGAATATTCAAAAAACAACAACTGTCTATTGAGTCAACTTTTTCTAACTTTAGATCAACGATTACGGGAGATCTTATAAAAACCATCAGCCAGAGCAAAACCATTCATTTAACAGTAAAACAATTTTTCATAACCGATTTATTTGTAAAATTTTTTTAATTGTAACAAAGTCGGCAAACGCTATTTCAAGTCGGCAAACGCTATTTCCAAATATCCATTTTCCTATTAGTCACTGGTATAAGTAACAGGTGACTTATGCATATTAATTTTTAACTAACTAGTGAGATGAAAAATGAATTCAATTACTGCTACAAAATATAAATTACTTACGATTCAGGACTTATTATCCTTAACAGGTTTTTCTAGAAGCTCCATCAATTTAAAAATTGCTAATGGTAATTTTCCGAAACCAATCTATCAATCGCAAAAAAAAGATTGTGGGAAAGAGTCGGATTATATGAATTGGGTTGATAACTTAGAAACTGGCAAACGATAGCAAAACAAATACAATTAAAAAATATTGGAAATGAATAATTTTGTGCTGAATTAGATTTCACCCTTTTTTAAGAATGAAATCCCAGAGGGTAAAAGTTTCAAAACAACAACACTCCCCGACTTTATAAACCTTTCTTTCAAACAACCAAAGATTCGCTCATCCAAAGAAGGTAGTCCCTTAATTGGCCCATACACCTTGAACGGCTCTTTGAGAAGAAAAAATGAGAATGTTGAGTCTGTCACGATGCTTGTATTTGATATCGATGAGGCAGAGGGCAAATCATTTGATGGAATCTATGAGCTTGTAAAAGACTATATGGGTTTTATACACACTTAGAAGACATAGCGAACATCAAACAAGATGTCGAATTTTTCTTTTTCTAGACTTCCCCTATTCCTAAAGATAAGTTCGAGACTGTAAGAAAAACTTTCTTCAAAAGAATTTGAGTTAAATAAAAATCATCGACCAGAGTTGTAAAGCGATTTCTAGAGGATACTTTCATCTTGCTTGCCTGAAAGAAAGAAAAGAATATGCACGCTCAAAAGTACTAGAGGGGAAAGCTTTTTGAATTGGAAGGACTATGAGCAGAATATCATCTGAATCCACGAAATCCCTCGATATAATCCCTGAAGGCTATCGATACACTGAACGCTTAAATTAATTGGCAGGGTTAATCCGGCAAGGATTTTCTTTAGAGGAAAGTACGTAGAAAAGTACTTAAATGGAACAGAATAAATTGTAAACCTCCTGAGGATGAAAAATATTGTTATCCGAAATGTAAACGGTATCTGGGAGAAAGACAAAAGCAAAAAGATTCATTTTCCAAAGAGCATTAGAAATGTCCTAACTACAAGAAAATCCTACTGATCGATATAAGCTTTTATCGTGGGAAGATTTGAAAAAGAAAAAGAGCTTGAATGGCGAGTAAAAAAATCTTCCTGAAAAAGGTCTTGCATCTATCTACGGACCCAGTATGTCAGGTAAGTCCTTTCTCGCAATTGATATGGCATTACATATCGCTGCTCCGGGAGAATTGACTGGTTTGGAAACCGAGTTCATAGTACCGAGGTTATCTACTGCATGCTTGAAGGTGAGTATGGTCTAAAAAACAGAGTAAAGGTTTGGGAGAAAGCAAACTCTAAATCCTGCCCTAATAGTTTTAAAGCTTTCCTTGACCCATTCAGAATCAATAATGAGCAAGATTGAGGACTTTGCAAGAATCCTTCCAAGGGATGTGTAGTGTTTATCGACACACTAAATCGCTCTGCACCAGATGCAGATGAAAACTCTTCCAAAGATATGGGATTAATTATTGATGGAATGAAAAAAATACAGAGTCAATGTGAAGGGCTAGTAATATGTGTTCACCATACAGGGAAAGATGTCTCAAAAGGTCTTAGGGGACACTCTTCTCTTCTTGCAGCTCTAGATTCGGCAATACAGGTTGAAAGAACACAAATCTAAGAAGTTGACCTTGCAAAGTCTAAAGAAGGAGAAGACGAGAAAACTGCAAACTTTCAACTAATGTGCAAGAATTAGGAAAGGATAGAGATGGCGATGAAATAACAGCCTAGTTGCTCAGTATCAAAAACAAAAGTCTCATTGAACAAAAAAGAGAACTGGGAGTGGTAAACAACAAAAGGCTGGATTGACTCTTATAAAAAACTCCTTTCTCAGTCAAACAGGAAAAAATAAATCTACTCTGGGATAAATACGCAATGCATAAAAGTAGCAGAAGCAATAGAAAGATTCTCAGAGACATTAACCACTGTGCCGAGTAATAAAAGAAACTCCAGATCAAGAAATGTTATTCAAAGTCTGATTGACGGGATAATGATTTTTAAAAACAGGTACAAGTAATTCAGAGGACTGCTATGGGTGGAAACTTAACTTTTAGGAGAAAACTGACAAATGAAAAATGTAAGAAAATTTATCAGGAAGATTGCCCAACGCAAAACAGTAGGGTATTTGAGACCGGGTCTGCCTTCAGATTACAAGGTATTAGAGGGTAGGTGACATACGTAAAAGGGACTACCATGAAATCCCTCATAAAATCGTACAAACATTAAACCAACCGAAAAGATATAGAACGAGTATTTTTAGGGTTAGTGCTCAAGGAGAGGAAACATACTACCTAAAAAGTATTCCTAAAAATCTTTGAAACCCTGGCTGGAATTTTACTAGTGTCTTTAAGAATCTTGAGTTACAGTGAATCTGTTGATAGAGGCTACCTTTGATTTTATTACCACATTCTTAAAAGCAAGAATTGATAGGCTAGCAACTATGGACTCAGAAGAGGTGCGACTAAATTTAAAACAAACTCCTGCTGCTATCTTGCGCAAAGAACTGAAAATCAAGGATTGATATTGGTCTTTTAAAGACCATCGCACCGAGAGCATAGCGGAAAAAGCTAAAGAACTAATCACATGACCAAAAACCTAGTCCCAAAAATCCCCCTTATATAGGGGGATTGGACTTTTGGACTTTACTCAAATGTCTAAATTGTACAGATTAGACTTTTTGGACTTTTTGGACACCCTCTTTCTAAAGGTAAAACAGTTAAATGATTCCATGGCTTACTCAACACCCCGACAAGAGATGCACAGTCACAAAGAAAAATGGGAAACAATGTAAAAACCCAAAGGCATACGGATGTAAAACTTGTCGGTATCACGGAGCAAGACGCATTAAAACTGGTATCAAAGCATCCAATTACAAGCACGGAGAGTTTACAAAAGAAAACCTAGCTTGACTTAAAAACAAAAAAAACTAGAACAGTTGAGATAGATAAGCATGAATGGCAGAGCATTGTTCCGGCCACAGTATGATTTTTGATAAACTAGAACAATTAATGCTGACTGACATCAGCTTGATGCTATAGTTCCGGCCACAGTATGATTTTTGATAAACTAGAACAAAATGTACTAGAACCAGCTTGTACAGCCTAATGTTCCGGCCACAGTATGATTTTTGATAAACTAGAACACCATGAATGTCGACATCTGTATAGGTGTTCCGGCCACGCATGATTTTGATAAACAGAACACCAGACAAGGCGGCTGATTACAGAGGTTCCGGCCACAGTATGATTTTTGATAAACTAGAACAAGTAGATAATACAGCATACATGACACGAGGATGTTCCGGCCACAGTATGATTTTTGATAACTAGAACATAACTGTGCATTACCTATGTTAATGTGGTGTGTTCCGGCCACAGCATGATTTTGATAAACTAGAACACCTGGAGCAGACGGAGGTTCTAGCGATGTTAGAGTTCCGGCCACAGTATGATTTTTGATAAACTAGAACAGATCGGTAATACAAACGTGCTCTGACCGGAGTTCCGGCCACAGTATGATTTTTGATAAACTAGAACTTGGTTGGCGATGACGGACTGCTGCCTGATGGTCACCAGTCTGCCACAGTATGATTTTTGATAAACTAGAACCGTACTTTGGGTAGGTATATATGATTCAAAGGAAAAATAAGGAAAACGAATAAAAACCCATAACTTCAAAATAAAATAAATCCGATCATGCATATGTTTTTAAGGAATGTTTTATTACCACGCAGTATCTTTATGCGCTCAAAACTGCTTATCTGTAAATTCTAACAGACTCACTTTTCCATCTCGGGAACTTCTTTTTCGATTTTTTACAGTCAACTCTACCTGACTAGCAATTAGGTGTCTTCTTACATACACACCATACTGACCATCTCAACCATAATCCAGCAAAGCATTTCGAAATTTCGTTGCTGCTCTTTCGCTCTTTAAATGTTGTAACAGGCAAATCAAATATACCATTATCCATAATTTTATAAGCAGAAAAGACTACGATTATTAATCACTATTAGCTTCATACTTTAGGTAAAACTAACTTTTTTTGTGATTCAGAGACACTGAGTAAATCAAACAAACTTTGTATCTGAGAATTTAAGGTCAAGGCCTTGCTATCAAAAATTCTGTATGTAAACACTCTACAAACTTCTTTTGACTCTCTGGAGTGATTGTAATCTCCCATCTTTTATCAACTGAGAACATTTAAATCAACATCTGGTCGAAAACTTCCATTAAATCATCTGATAAGCAAAAAGAATTGGATGCATTGCTAAGGATGTACTCCTATACTTTGATGTGTTGCCTGCGCAGATATGGCGTGATACAGCGGAACGCAAAACTGTGTACCCATAATTCAATAAACTATTAATACCTTCAGAATTTCGGTCACGACGAAATTTACTACCAAATAATTCTTTCCAGTAAAAACGAGCTGCCTGCGCCTCTATGTTTTCCGGATCTCCACTTTCAATTCTTTGCTGAGACGATCAGCAAAACACAATTTTTTCATTTTTGTAATACTCCAGCTTGTTTTTTAATTTTATCTTAATAATCTCTGCCCATAATCTTTTTTTAATGGTTTTGAGGCGTTCAATTGTGCATATTCTTTTTCGTCTGCTCATGATTTCAATAGGCTGTATAACTGCAACTGGTTACGATTTTTCCTAAAACAATGAAAGGTATCCTCCTCTCAGATAATTCCTGTTAACACATTATTGGTAAGGAGCACTATAAGCATTTCCACAACAGAAAAATATCATCAAGTGGCACTCTGCCTAATCCTTCTCGTTCACGATCAATTACAAGGAAACTCCTGAAATACTCAACCAGAGATTATCCTGTGTTAATTCGATAATTTTATCCCCTATGAAACTTTTAACGCTTATTTTTCCAGCTGGGGAAGAAAATGACCTTGCGCTTTGATTTTCGCATCCGCCTGCACTTTTTATGTAACCCAAAGAATCATTAGCATCTCTTAACCCTAGCATCGACATTCGCCTCATCTAAAATCACAACAGTTGATCTGCCCCTTCGATAACTTACAAATTGAACTAGTCTCACATTGTTGTTATGTATTATTTTCAATGTATCATTGCGCATCAAACGCATAACAAGTGGTTTTCCATTTTGTGCTTTGTCTTTACTGCGAAGTCTATCCACTCCCTCATTTTTTACGATTTGATATGCCTCAAATGTTGAAATGACTTGTTCCTGCCATTTTTATTTTCATCGAGAAAAATTCTATACAGTAATTGTTATCAGGCTTATAAATTTATAATTCTTAGGAGTTCAGATCTGTGTTCCGTGACGATCTGGTCTGCAGTTTTTTTAAAACCACCACTTTGAGTTTTTCAATAACCTTTTCACGTTTTCCATCTACCATCTTATGCACAAACACTTCCTCATCAGAAACTTTTCCGTAAGCAGTATCATTGTGCATTTGCCCTTCATGACTGTGATCAGGACGATGACTCACCTTAAGGAACTCACTGCCCTCAAACATGTTCGAAATGTTTTCCATGGAAGGCACTACCTCCACTAACCTTTCAAGTCCTAACTGCTCTGCTCGAGAAGATGCTTTTGCAAACTGCTGTAATAAGCCCTGATCGGTCACACCGATCACACACACGCATCAATTGCATGGTGGCGATGATTGTTCTGATTTTTCTCCCCGTTTAATCCTAAGATTTTATTCAAACCAAAAATGACCTCGCAATAATGCAGTCATCTGCCCAGGAATGACCTGCACTTTTTCGACAACCAATTCCAGATAGCCTTGCAATCCTACTTAAATATCGCGTATCGTTTAACGCTCTTGCAATAAAATCTTGTCTTTTTTTTTAACCAGTTTTTATATCCATCCTTTGCAAAACGATAACGCTTTGCTCGAGGCATACCTTGCGCCTCGCTCAAAATATCATCATAGCTCCAGCCCTCATGCTCAAAAATCTCCTTTGCATCCCACGGAATACGATTTCCTTTACACGATTAGCTTTTTTAAAGAAAACCGTTTTATTATTCAAACTATCATCTAAAGTCTGAAAAGGCAAAATATGTTCGATTTCTACTTCTGGTGACAATAGCTTTTGCATTCCAATCACTCACCACTATATGGGCAACACCTTGAAGAGGATCTTACGTAACTCTTCCCATAGAATTACTTTCTTTTGAATATCTGCACGCTTTACATTTCCTTCCTGAATGACGTTTAATAATTTAGCAACTCTTCTCGAATCCATCATTTCGTTTTTGATTTCTGCCTGCTGTTTATCCATCTCTTTTTTCTGATCCCGCGATTGCTTTAAATCTCTTGCAATTTCTGCGTAATCACCCTTTAGGATGCCCATACGTTTGAATAATCTCATTGACCACTAACCGAATCTGATTCAACCCAATATGTACTGTTCATTGGCAATCTTTCCAAACTGTTTTTCCACGGAATCCTTACTATCTCCACTGCCAAATGCAACATGTCTTTCCAGTGAATCCCATAATAATACGGAAGCTGCTTATAGCGGGCAAGACGCTGAATCTTCCAGTACTTTTGACAATATGATCGACGTACTCCACATCTTCCTCATTTGTTTTTAGGCCAAAATCACTATGATCGATTCCGATTTTTTCAACTGCCTTATCAAACGTAATCACTTCGCTTTCTAGATACGGAATGATTTCCTTTAGTGCCTTTTGACTTAAATGACCATAGCCTTCTACAAGCGATACATTGACTAAAATACTCAGCCTGCGCATCACTTACTGGTGGTACTCTTTTAACTAATTCAGCAATACCTTTCACTTTCTTCATTCAAAAGCTTCAAGACAATCTCATCTTTTTCTCTAAAGAAAATTCGTGCCATGCATCTCCAAAACAATCGTCTTTACTTAAAATTGCAGTAGTCTTATTTCCATCAAGTGCTTTTCTTTTTCTCCTTCTAAATTGAATCGCTGCCTTTTTCAAGTTTTAACACTTTTTTGAATCGATGTGAATGCTTTGGTTTTACTTTTTCCAAAGCTTTGAGAAGCAGTTTCCTTCCCATCGAGGGAAAGTCCCCTTTCCTCAAAACGATCTGTCTGAATGCGTAAATTATTAATTTCTTGCAACATCCTTGCATGCTGAAAACTTGAAGGGCTTTTTGGTGCTCGGAACTCTTTCAGAATAAAACGTACATTTTCCAGGTGTTACTGGCTTTAATGGTCTTTGAAATAACAAGGTATCTTTTATAGCTTTTGATTTTTCTCTGAATACAAACTTGCATCAAAGCTTTTTGTTTTTTCCATAAAAGGTCAAATCCTTCTACCATCTGCCGATCAATATAAAGATCATAAAAACTTTTCTACTTTGTTTTTTCCATTGACTTCTTTCTTTCTTTTTTTCACGATACCGAGCACGTACTGTCTGACTATCTCGCATTCTTTGAAACAAAAACTCTCCAACGGTTCGCAATTTTAATTCATCCAATGTTTTTCGAAGTGCTGAGATTGCACCCTTTAGTGCTCCAGTATCATCTTGCGTTTTATCGGTCTTTTGCGATTACTTTTAAATCCTTCGTTGATTCAAATGAAAAAACGCTCTGGCAAATTCTGGTTGTAATTGTTCATCTAGGCTTCCTCTTGCTCGAATCTCAAAAGGATTGAGCTTTTCTAGTACCTTCTTTTTCTTTTCTTTGGAGAATCCTAATCACTAAAAGGCGCATCATCTTAGCTTTTCTCTGAAGCAGACGATCTCTTCTTCTTCTGGCAGAGCGTGCTTCTTCTTCGATTGACAGCAAGCGAGTTTTTATCCTTTGGGTTTCTACCATCTGAGTAAATGCGCACTCCTGCCTTTATGATGGCAGAGGGATTTTGGTTTGATCCAGTCGAACCATGGCCCAACCAATAGATGTCGCCTAAATCAAGACTTAATCGATAAGAGAGATTCTGGTTTTGTGCCATAAATTGTTCTCCTAAGATACTGCCCAGAATCCTTTACAGATCTCTAACATTGCGAGATACTATCCATAGTTTATCAAAATCATGCTGTGGACGCTAATAAGCGAATACATCGCAACAGATGCAAAGCTTCCTATATGGAGGCTTTATTTATTGCACAGCAGTAAATAAACAACCTACCTTCGTTTTATCTCTTTAACTCCGTCAAAAAAACGGATCAGTTTCTTTAAGATTTTCTTGATTTACTTTGATTGGTTTCTTAGTAGATGTTTTTGGATTGGATATTGTGTATCTACCTGTAAAGATAGGGTCATCTTTTGAAGCGTATTTTATTGAAATTATCTTTGCCATTTCTCTTCTCCTGTTTAGCCAATTTAGCAGAGTGTTTGGGTTGGCAATTTTGAATAAAATCCCCGCCGTGTATGCTACGTAATACCTAAAAATAATCATCATAAGGAGAATGAAAAAACAATAAAGAAAATCTTTACTTAATGAATGAATTGTATTTTGATTTTTCAAACACCTGCTATATTTATTTTGCTCACCGGAAAATGCTCTAGAGAGTGCTTGAGCAGTATAAATCTTCTTTATTTTCTGCAGAACTTCAGTTTTTGTTGTTTTTTGGTTATAGTTTTTTTCTTCCCTTATATGTTAATTCAGGAAAAGCAAAAAGTTTGGGCTTATCTTTTTTTAGCTTCACTTGCATATCCTTACGCTTAAGCTCCAAATAAATATCAGCTACTAATTTTTTATATGCGCTCTTATTTTTCTTTCCACTCCTTTTATTTGTTTTCCTAGTCGTTCAAACTCATATAGATAATCCATGTATCCTCTGATTGAAAATGTTTTACAATTTTTTCTATTGTTATTCATGAATTCTTTGACGCCATAGTTTTGGGTTTGAATTCTGTTTTGTCGGAGTTTATTTAAAATAATGTCAGTTACTGAAAAATTTCTCACGCCAGCTGAGGAATTAATTATATGAGTTGGATCGATTGCATTGTGATAAAACCAAACCAGT
This sequence comes from Burkholderiaceae bacterium, assembly GCA_038147455.1. Classification (GTDB taxonomy): domain Bacteria; phylum Pseudomonadota; class Gammaproteobacteria; order Burkholderiales; family Burkholderiaceae_A; genus UBA7377. The sequence continues at coordinate 532,801 of JAYQTQ010000001.1, forward strand.
CTTCATCTAATAATCTTTTACTGCATCTCTTTGTTTTTCCATCTGTTACGATTGATGAATCCCAGGCAACCATAACCTATCATCAAAACGCCTCCTAGTTGCAAAGCTTCAGCAATAGAAAGACGTTTCTTTCAATGGAGTCTTGTAGTAATCGTGAAGAAATTCAAGCATATCCCCATTCTACCCAATCGTTTGAGCATTTCCGAGTGTATATAGTCTATGGGACTCTGATTAATTAATAGTTTTTCTATTACTGCAAATTCTCAAACATTATTTTTTTGTTTTCATCTTTTAATCTGAGCATAAGTCATCCAGCAAGACAAAAAATACGTTCCGTCTGTAATCTTCTTGCAATAGTTGAGGATTTCTCCGTGAGCCTTCTTTTTCTTTCACCAAATTTACGCCCTGACTATCAAGAAGGTTCTGCACTTCCCCATTCGCTTTAATACCGAAGAAGTTGGTGTTTTCTGGAATGACCCCAAAGCTATCAAGAGATGCTTTTAAATCGTGGAATTTGGCTTCTTAGCCACGGCCAATTACCTGACCATAACTTATCCAATACAGGTCCTCCACTATTCCCGGTTGTAAGGGCGGCATCCAATCTGAATTTGAGAGAAGTTATTTCCACGACTCAGACAAAGGAACTTACAATTCCTTTTGTTACCTTTTACTGTTGAGCTCACTCTTGCGTCCTCGGCGAATGGAAATCCAGCAACGTAAATATTCCTCAAAGAAGGCTTTGCTTTTTATCACTGATTGTAAAAACACTCTGGGGTTTAAAGTTGCCCTGTAAGTAAAGCTAGGTCATCTTACTACGTCAAAACTCATTACTCCAGAGATGAAACTACTTTTTCCCGGAGTGTGAATCTTTACTCTCTTGGCACCCATCAATTACATGATGGTTGGTTATCAAGTGTCCTTATAGAAACTAAACCCGGTACCCGATGATGCTGTCACTAACTCTTTTTCACGTTCCTTAGCAGGGGAGCACCTTCAGCCTCTCGGTCATGTCTCCTCTCCTGCAGCAACCGGACGATCGCTACGTTTTTAGTATATCAAAACTACGCTTCCCTAAGTCCAAAAGCTGCATGCAAAGTTCTAACAGCAAGTTCCATATATTTATCTTCTAGAACAACCGATATTTTTATTTCACTTGTCGAAATCATTTTTATGTTTATTCCTTCTTTGGATAAAACTTCAAACATTTTGCTTGCTACTCCGACACTTGAACGCATACCAATTCCAATAATCGAAACCTTGCAAATATTTTTATCCGTGTGAAGAGTTTTTGCTCCTATCTCATCCATGACCTTTTTTTCTAATCGTTCTGTGGCTCTTGTTAAATCAGAACGTGGCACTGTGAAAGAAAAATCTGTAAGTCCATCAACACCGGCATTTTGAATAATCATATCAACATCGATATTTGCTTCCGCTATTGGTCCCAATATTTTGTGAGCAATGCCGGGTGTATCGGGCACCCCAGGTATCGTAATCTTAGCCTCATCTCTATTGCACGCAATTCCGGATATAAGCGCCTCTTCCATATTTCTATCTTCCTCTTGGGTAATTAAAGTGCTACAACTCAACTCATCCTGAACCGAGAGTCTCGGGTCCTTTAGGCTCGAAAGCACGCGTGTCCTTACTTTATACTTTCCACCGAATTCAACTGATCTTATTTGTAACACCTTGGATCCTAAACTGGACATTTCAAGCATTTCCTCAAAAGTGATTTCATTTAATCTTCTGGCCTCAGGTTCAATTCGTGGGTCTGTAGTGTAAACGCCATCTACATCCGTGTAAATAAGACATTCGTCTGCATTTAAGGAAGCAGCCAAAGCAACCGCTGAGGTATCGGAACCTCCTCTTCCGAGAGTAGATATCGCCTCTGATTTTTCTGCAACCCCCTGAAACCCGGTTACTACGACAATGCGCCCTTTCCCAAGATCTTCCTCGAGCCGATTATTTTCTATCTTTAAAATCCTTGCTTTGCTATGATTGCCGTCCGTTACTACCCTAACTTGCCATCCACAGTAAGAAATAGCGTCATAACCTAAATCCATTAGCGCAATTGTTAATAGACCCGCTGACACCTGCTCACCACTGGCTACGACCTGGTCCATGGCTCGTCTATTAGGATTTTTGGACAACGATTTACCCAAATCAATCAACCTATTAGTTTCCCCAGCCATGGCAGAGACAACAACCACTATCTCTGGAACACTCTCACGCCATTTTGCTACCCTTTCAGCCACATTTTTGATACGCTCAATTGAAGCTAGGGACGTACCACCATATTTATGGACTAACCTCTTCATTATTTCTTTTCTAACCAAAGTCGACCTTTATAAAACAGCATTTTATACGAATCGCTCTCTCTTTCTAAGGGGAGCTCTGGTCGAGATCCCTGTTCTGCATGTCTTAGTTGCCGTACGAACTCACCAAGTCTCGCCGACGGAGGAGCCATAACGCCCGCAGAACGTAACCAAAAACGAATCAATTCGAAAACCACAGAATCAGGTTCTTTCAGCAGTTTATCCCCACAGACTGTAACATTTAAACATTCGTTCTGCACCAGCAAATCAAAATTTGAATGGACCACCGTCTCAAATAATTCCATCATCTTTAGATCGATTACCCATTTTGCTCTACTTATGTTCTCAATTGACCGTAACATGCCTTTCATCCCACCTTTTCTAACTGATAAAATATTTGGTAGTACAACGTTCCTTATTCTATTTCTGTCATATTGATAACTAGAATTAGTTACGTCATCTACCCAAGCTAGATTATGATCCTTCACATATTTTTTTATAGAGTCTTTGCTTAGATGCAGAAATGGTCTCCAAACTGCAAATTTTTTGCCTTTCACGGTCTTTTCTGAAAATCTTGCCATACAGCTTAATCCATTTATTCCTGACCCTCTAATCCATTGCAGCAAAAACGTTTCAACCTGATCCTCTGCATGATGTCCTAAAACCAGACAATCTTCACAAGTCAATAATTCTGAGAAAGCAACATAACGATGCTTACGTGCAAATGCTTCAACACCTAATTCTTTTTTCTCTTGTTCATCATCTGAAATACACTTAGTGTGCAGATTGATTTGTAGTTTAGAACATAAACTCTGACAAAACTCTTGAAAAAGTATGGCATCTTTCTGAAGGCCGTGATTAACGTGGATTGCTTCAATTAAAAAATTACATCTCTCACGGTTACTTAATCTCAGACTTGATAACAAATGTAGCACCGCCACCGAGTCTTGTCCTCCGGAGAGGCCGATGACAAATTTTTTAAATTTACTAACTAGTCTCGGAAAATCTTCCAAAACCACGAATTCTATCCTGTCTCTGTTTAATTAATTCTGAAACGTCAAGGTCACCTAGACTTTTCAGATTTCTACTCAGATCTTTTTTTAAAGTCGAAAACACCATTTGATAGTCTCTATGGTTTCCACCAAGAGGCTCTTCAAGTACGCCATCTATTAAACCCAATTCTTGCAGTCTATTAGCGGTTATCGCTAAAATTTCTGCAGCTTTTGATGCTTTGTCTGAATCCTTCCATAAAATAGAAGCACACCCCTCAGGTGATATTACCGAATATATTGAATATTCAAACATTAATAATCGATCTGCAACTGCTATAGCCAAAGCGCCTCCGGAACCTCCTTCACCAATAACGATGCTCACAACAGGTACTTTAAGCCCAGCCATCAAAAACAGATTGTTACCTATAGCCTCAGACTGCCCTCGTTCCTCAGCCCCGATACCTGGGTAAGCACCAGGAGTGTCCACTAGGGTTACAACAGGAATTGAAAATTTTTCGGCGAGACGCAACAGCCTAGCTGCTTTTCTGTACCCCTCCGGACGGGGCATTCCGAAATTCCGAAAGGTCCTCTCTTTTAAATCTCTTCCTTTCTGATGCCCAATAAACATCACGGAACGGCCCTCAAATCTTCCTACACCACCTACGATTGCTGGATCATCGGCGAAGAGCCGATCTCCATGAAGCTCGGTGAAATCTTCAGTTAACGACTGTATGAAATCTAAGGAGTATGGCCTTTCAGGATGCCTAGCCACTTGAGAGATCTGCCACGGAGTAAGAGAACCATAAATGTTCTTTAACAGTTGGCTACTTTTCTTTTCGAGTGTTTCTATCTCTTTACTTATATCTAAAGCAGATTCTTCTGTCTGCACGTGTCTCAACTCCTGAATTTTTTGGTGTAATTCTTCTATTGGTTTTTCGAAATCTAGAAATATCATTTTTTCGTTTTAATCCTTTGAAATTTCCATTTTGTTCCATCTGGCCCATCTTCTAAACCAACCCCGTGTTGTTCCAGATCCTCTCTGAACTTATCTGCTAATTTAAAATTCTTCTGTTCTTTAGCACTCTGTCTCAGAGAAATTATTTGCTCAATTTTTTCTGTAGATAGTTTTTCAATCATGACTTCACGTTGCAGATAATCTTTTTCCGAATAATTATTCAACAAACCAAGAACTTCACCCATTCCCCTTAAAATGTCTTCTTGTAAATTTTCAGAGCATGTACGACTTTTTTTCTTTTTTAGTAAATTTGCATATTTAAACATCTCTGCAAATGCTAATGGGGTATTAAAATCATCATCCAAAGCATTTTTGAAAGCTACCGCAGACTCATGTTTACTATTCATGAGTTGTGCTACAAAACTCTGTCTACTTACAATATCAAACTCACCACTTGCACTTTTACTCACTAGCGCTTCCTGCAAACTTTGCAAACTGCTTTGAGCAGTTTTCATCTGTTCATCAGAATAGCTTAATGGTTTCCTGTAATGCGTTTTTAGTAGAAAATATCGTAAGGACTCAGAGTCATATTCTCGAATGGCTGACTTAATTGTTAAAAAATTATTTAAAGACTTTGACATCTTCTCTTCTTTTATCGTAACAAACCCAACATGCATCCAAGTGTTTACATGGGGTTCTCCTCCGACCCCATAACCACATTCTGACTGTGCAATTTCATTTTCATGATGCGGAAACTGCAAATCAGCTCCTCCACCATGAATATCAAACCGCTTTCCTAATAAAGCATTACTCATGGCTGAACACTCTATATGCCAACCAGGCCTACCTGCACCAAAAGGAGATTTCCAAATAGCATCATCTGGCTCACCCTGCTTTGCACCCTTCCAGAGTACAAAGTCCAGAGGATCTCTTTTGTTTTCATCGATTGAAATCCGGTGGCCCACCCTTAACTGCTCAATCGATTTGCCGGACAATTTTCCATAATCGCGGAAAGAACGGACAGCAAAATTGACATCTCCCGTCTCAGAAATATAAGCGTAATCTTTCTTTACCAATTTCTCAATCAATTCGATCATCTCAGGGACATATCTTGTCGCCTGAGGTTCAAAGGAGGGCTTTTGAATGAAAAGTGACTTTTCATCATTATGTAATTCCTTTATGTACTTTTTCGTATATTCATCGACCCCAACTTTCTTATCAATTGCTCTCTTAATAATTTTATCGTCAATATCAGTAATATTTCTTACATAAGTTACCGTGAAACCTTTCGCTTCAAACCAACGCTTTACAATATCAAAAAATACCATGACTCTAGCATGACCAATGTGACACTGATCATAAACTGTCATACCGCAAACGTACATACTTACATGGCCTGGCTTTAAAGAGTAAAAATTGTCTTTTTTTCTCTTGATGCTGTTAAAAATTTTCAAAGCGGCTCCGTATCATTCTGGTGTAGGATATAATCTAACATGATAGTTTACTATGCAAAGATTACTGCTGAAAATACTCCTTTATTTTTTTCTGTCGAACTACGCTCTTATTGGAACGTCATACTCGAATGCATTAACCAACGTAGGCCAAACTAAAGCTTTACAGGAAGCGAGAGAACTGATTGAGCTGGGAAAATATGAAGAGGCTGATGCCATAATCATAGTGCAATTGAAGGACAAACCTAGAGACGCTCAATGGCGATATTTGGAAGCCCTTCTAAAAGCGGAGATGGGGCTCTCTTTGAACAACGAAGATATTTTGGATAGTGCCGTTTTTCTATTTGAAAGACTTTCAGAGGAATTTCCCGAGTTACCTGAACCATATAATAACTTAGCAGTACTCTACGACAAAATGGGCGAGGAACAAAAAGCCATTAGATCACTTAAATTAGCCATACTCAATAACCCAGACTATGCTCTTGCTTACGAGAACTTGGCAGATCTGTATTTATTTTTAGCGAGGGAGACATATTTGGAAGGTATTAGTAAAGGTAGAAAGAATAATGAGAGGCTCGAGGCAAAATCAAATTTTTTGAAAAATATTCCGTTTTTTTCATCTAAAAGTTTAGACTTAAATACCTTAAAAAAGAGGGGGCTGCGCAGTGAAATATACTGTTTATACAAGTTTTGGCAAGTTCACTCTTTCCCTTTTCCCGGAAGATGCGCCAGCTACTGTAAGAAATTTTTCGGAATATGTGGAAGAAAACTTTTATAACAATACAATATTTCATCGGGTAATCGATGGTTTTATGATACAAGGAGGTGGCTTTGATAAAAATCTTGAGGAAAAATTAACGAAAGAGGCCATAAAAAACGAAGCTAATAACGGACTTTCAAATAAAGCGCTCACTATCGCAATGGCTAGAACCAGTGATCCTCACTCTGCCAGTTCACAATTTTTCATAAATTTAGTTGATAACACGTTCCTTGATTTCAAAGAAGAGACGTTGGATGGCTGGGGATACGCTGTTTTTGGAGAAGTTATCGATGGACAGGAAACAATCTTTAAAATTGGAAAAGTTCAAACAGGAACACGTGGATTTTTTCAGGATGTACCTGTGAACCCAATCGAAATACAAAAGATTGTAAAGTTGAAATAATATGCTAACCCTCTGCTTTGAGTCAGCTGTTCTTTGTTCTGATGTTCACCTAAGCACAAATACCGATGAAATATCTGCAGCATTTATTCATTGGTTAAAAGAATCCTGTTTGGGGAAAATTAAAGCCAATCCAGAGTGGCTCTTAATTTTAGGTGATCTTTTTGATGCCTGGATTGGCGATGATATTTTAGAAGCTAACACTCCTGAATATTTGGACAGGTTGGTTTCTATTTTAAAAGAGATTAACCAGTCTGGTGTAAAAGTTGGAATTATGCATGGGAACAGAGATTTTCTAATTGGTGAAGATTTTTGCAAGAAAACTCATACCATGTTATTACCTCAGGAAATAGTACTTTCTCACAACCAATCAAAATCCAATTATTTGTTAATGCACGGTGATCAGCTGTGCACAGATGACAAAGAACATCAAGAATTCAGGAAAATGGTCTTATCCGCACAGTGGAAAGAACTATTTTTGAAAAAGGATATTTCTAATAGGCTTCTTATAGCCTCACAAATGCGAAAAGAGAGTACTTATGCAAAATCAAAAAAAAGACAAGAGATCATGGATGTTAATGTTTCAGAGGTTGAAAAACAACTAGATTACGCCAATGCAAACATAATAATTCACGGCCATACCCACAGGCCTGGTAGCTATGAACTACCCTCAGGAAGAAAAAGAATAGTTTTGCCTGATTGGCGGATTTTCAAAAACAAATTGTCTGGGGGAGGACTGCTTATAGAGTCCTCTGGAATATGTCAATTATCCTTGTGATTCAATCTTCTTTTGAGTAACTCAATTTCCTGATCTTGCTCCTGAATCTTTCTTATCAAAGCATTCAATCGAACCTCAACTGGATCGTTTGCCGGTGATGAAACACCATATGCCTCAAAATTATTGCTGTAAACTTTTTTGGTATCATCGGTTGAATCAATACTTCTCTTGCGGGTACACCCACTACGGTAGAATCAGCGGGCACAGAATTCAAAACAACCGCATTAGACCCAATCTTTGAATTATCACCTACAAAAAAAGGGCCTAGAATTTTTGCGCCAGCACCTACAACAACTCCAGAACCCAATGTAGGATGTCTTTTCTGACCTTTTTTTAAAGAAGTACCTCCCAAAGTGACTCCCTGATAAATTGTGCAATCATCACCAATTTCTGCAGTCTCCCCGATCACTATCCCGCATCCATGATCAATAAATACTCTCTCACCTAATTTTGCACCTGGATGTATTTCAACCGCGGTTAAAAACCTCCCAAAGCTCGAAAAAAATCTTCCTACCCATTTAAAGTAGTTTGTTTTGACCCAAAACCAATTGGCCAACCTGTGGATTATAATCGCCTGAAAACCCGGGTAAAATAAAACCACATCTACCCAATTTCTTGCGGCAGGATCCTTTTCCATCACATTTTTTATATCGGCATAAAATTTTGACATAAGCATATGTATTCCAATTTAGTTCAATTTTTTCCTTATTTCGGAAAAGAAGCTAATCATTAATTTTGCATCCTCTTCTTCTATTTTATTATTAATAATCCACCGCCTCATTTTAATCTCGCTTTTTTCTCTATTTCCCTGCTTGAAAAAATTAATCTGTTCCCCCAATTGAATCATTGATCTTTCAAGACCGTATAAGGTTTTTTGACAAGCTGGTTTCTTTATTGTTACAAATGAGCAGTTTTGCCGATGCTTTTATGTAAATAATTATTGTTTTCTCAATATTGCCTTTCTAATGGTATTCCTAGTGAAGTATGCTACTAGCAACGCAGCATGTGAGATATTTAGAGACGGGTACCTCCTCATCCAGATCAAAAGTACATACTCGAGTACATCGTGATAACTCCTTGTTAGACAAACCGGATTTTTCGCACCCAAAAACGAAGGATACATGAAAATCCTCCCAGCGCAGCAAATTGTCGCTAACACTTTTTAAAGTTTCTTCAAATGATATTTTAGGAATTTGAATATCTCTATCTCTCGCAGTGAATCCGATGACCATCCTAGATCCCTCAAGAGCCGTTTCTAGGTCGCTTAGCTTAATATTATGCGCATAACCTCTCGCATGAGATGCTCTAGACAAAACTTGTGGAGAATTTACCATCAAATTTTTGGCAGGATCAATTAAACTAGGAGACTCGCACCCGGTATTTTTAAGTGCACGCAAAATTGCGCCAAGATTGCCAGGATGAGTTAAACCCACAAAAGCCCAATGAACTTTTTTTAAATAACTCGATAACAGCTCATTTATTTCCATAAAATCATGCACCCAATGTTAAACACCGCCGTTAAAGCTGCCAGAAAAGCTGGTCATTTGATCAATAAGGCTATCTTGGATTCTACTAAGATTCAAATTATGCAGAAAGAAAAAAGTGATTATGTAACTAACATCGATAAAGAATGCGAGACCGAGATCATCAATATTCTAACAAAAGCCTATCCTAAGCATGAAATCATCGCAGAAGAATCGACGGACAAGGAAACTTTAGAGAAAAAACTGACAAATGATGCTGAATATACCTGGTTAATTGACCCAATAGACGGTACAAGAAACTTCATACATGATTTTCCATTTTATAGTGTCTCTATAGGATTATTACGAAGAGGTAGAGTTCACCAGGCTGTTGTTTATGACCCTCATAGAGATGAACTGTTTTGCGCTTCTGAAGGACGAGGCGCATATTTAAACAATAAAAGGATAAGAGTATCTACGCAAGAATTTTTAAAGTCTTGTTTAATTACAACAGGTTTTCCTACGGGTGAGAAACAGATACAGGCTTTTTATAATGAAAAATTGCAAAAATTTTTAGATTCAGAAGTGAATTTTCGGAGAACTGGGTCTGCAGCACTGGACTTATGTTATGTTGCAGCTGGGCGCACTGACGGATTCTTCGAAAAAGGTCTAAAAGCATGGGACATGGCTGCAGGGTCGCTAATGGTCAAGGAGGCTGGAGGGTTTGTTGGTGACTTCAGCAATAATCAGGAATACCTTTACTCTGGCGATGTAATTGCTGCAAACCCTAAACTCTTTCCGACAATTTTAAAAATTTTGACTTCGAGTAGCGTTTAATCTAAACCATTAGAATGAACACTGAGCTTCATACTCCCGTTATAAAACAATACATGGAAATAAAAGCACGTCATAAAGACAGCTTTGTTTTTTTCCGTATGGGCGACTTTTACGAACTCTTTTTCGAAGATGCGGTAATAGCCTCAGAAATTTTGAATTTAACATTAACTAAGCGAGGAAAAAGTGGAGGTGAAGATGTTTTGCTTGCCGGAGTTCCTGTTCATTCGTCACACCGACACATAAAAACACTTTTAGCGCACGGTAAAACTATTGCAATTTGCGAACAAGTGGAGGAGTCCAGACCAGGTAAAGGTTTAGTGAAACGTGAGGTTGTTAGGGTACTTACCGATGGAACTATTTACGAAGAAGAATTGATTGACGATACAAATCAAAAATATCTCGGGGCTATTGACATTGATGGAGGACTAGCATGGTGCGAGGTTGCAACTGGCAAGGTTTATGTTGATCAGGTTGCACTTAATCGAGAAAAAATCGTTAGTGAAAAGACCTTAGATACAATTCTTAGCAAATTCAATATTGTTGAAATGCTGTTTAATGAGGATGTTGATAAAGCTAATCTTTTTGAGAAATTTGGGTACAAAAAAAATCTAGCTGAAACCCCTTTGCATATTAAAAACTCATTTGAAAGACTCGTTCCCTACCCGCCATGGGAATGGGATTCTTGCAAAGCGGAAAATATCTTGAAAGATAGGCTAAAAATAAACTCGTTAAATCATCTAGGATTTGAAAAAGAACTCACAATAATGAGATCATTAAATGCATTACTAACATATATTGAAAGAAATATTGGCCAAACATTCGAACATATAAAAACTCCTCATTTATACTCTCAAAATAACCATTTCGTTATTGATAGCACGTCACAAAGAGCACTTGAGCTTGTACGCCCACACTTTTTTGAGAATAAGAATGTAACTTTACTCAATAACCTGGATACTTGTGCCACAGTAACTGGATCAAAAACTCTAAAATCCTGGATTCTATCTCCGCTTCAATCGAGAGAAGAGATTATGGAACGACAACAATCTATTCAGTGGCTAACAAAAAAACTATCAGTAAAAGACACCTTTAAAGGAATTGGAGATCTTGGCCATACCGCCACACGGATTACATTAGAGAAATGCACCCATCGCCAATTATATAATTTGAGTGAGACGATAGAGAAAATATTCACCGCAGGTGTTTTTTTGGATAATTCTCACCAAAAATATATCGAGAATGCTGTAAGTCTTTTTAAATCTGATGAACTACAAAAAATAAAAAAGAAAATACGGTCTGTAATTAGCAAATCAAACTCTCAATCCTCTAAAGAATCTTTTCTAATAAAATCAGGATATAACTCCCAACTCGATGCTTTTCGCGAACAACGAGCATTACTAACTAAAGAGCTTACACGGCTAGAATTGAGCGAACGTGAAACAACTAAAATCTCTTCTTTAAAAATAGGACACAGTTCCGTTCACGGACACTATATCGAGGTCAGCTCAAGCTTTAAAAATAAAGTTCCCGAAAGATACAGAAGAAAGCAAACATTAAAAAATGCAGAGAGATATGATATTGAAGAACTAACTGAAATAGATTTGAGGCTAAATGAGATTGATGCTGAAATTGAAAAATTTGAACAACAGATATTTTTAGATCTGTGTGGTGAGTTAAAACAATCAGGTGAATTTCTTTATGAAATATCTGAAAATCTGGGAGTGATCGATGCGCTACTCTCGTTAGCGCAGAAAATGGTTAAACATAATTGGGTGATCCCAAACATTACAGATGAACCAGAGGTGTATATAAAAAATGGCTGGCATCCCGTGCTTGAAAAGATTTATGAAGATTCGGGAAATCTTACACCAGTTCTAAAAAATGACACAGTTCTAAACCTCAATCAAAACATGATGCTTGTAACAGGCCCAAATATGAGCGGGAAATCAACATATATGAGACAAGTTGCAGTTATAGTGATATTAGCAAAAATGGGATCCCCTGTTCCCGCTGAATCTGCAAACATCGGTTCTATAAAAAGTATCTACACGAGGATCGGTGCATCAGATGATATCGGTGGAGGTAGGTCCACGTTTATGGTAGAAATGACTGAAGCTGCTAGATTGCTTAATTTTGCCCAAAAAAATAGCCTCGTGCTTATTGATGAGATTGGGAGAGGGACTTCCACAAAGGACGGGCTTGCCCTCGCCTGGTCTATTGCTGAAGAGTTAGCAACTAAAAATAGTGCTCTTTCTATTTTCTCAACACACTATTTTGAGCTTACTGCATTACCTAACGTTATCAGTACAATTCATAATTTTCATTTCGAAACGATTGAACAAAAGGATAAAGTTATCTTTCTTTATGCATTAAGAAAAGGGGCTGCATCGAATAGTTTTGGATTAAAGGTTGCAAAACTTGCAGGTATCTCAAACGACATCATAGAGCGAGCTACCAAAATTCAAAATCGTGATTTCACAACTCTACAAGCAGAAGCCAATCCACCTGCTACGGTTGAAACTTTAAAGCAGAAAAAAACCTCAATTCCTCATGAAATCAGAGAAACTAATCTTGATAAAATCACACCAATACAGGCTCTAAATTTATTACAAAGCATCAAGAAAAAATATGGGGATGAAAAATGAAGCATTCCTCAATCAACTGGCCAAATGATCTAAGTGAGAAAGTATTTAAGCAGAAATATTGGCAACAAAAACCTGTTTTAGTAAGAAACCTCTTTTCCAAAGATATTGTTAAAAACCCCCCTATTACACAATCAGAAATTCTAAGAATTTCACAAACTGACTTTGTTCCGACAAAATGTGTATACAAGGGAAAAGCTTGGCATGTAAAAAATGGCCCTCTTACTCCCACTTTTTTAAAAAAAATAGAATCTAATTGCTGGACCATATTGATAGACAAAATAAATACACAACTGACTTATGCAGACCGTTTTTTCCACCTTTTTAATTTCATAGATCTTTTTAGATTAAAAGATCTCATGGTAAGTCTGTCAAATAAGGGAGGGGGTGTTGGGCCACACTTTGACTCATACGATGTATTTCTCGTACAGGCATATGGGCAAAAACTATGGCAATTGTCCCATAGATTCGATCGTACTTTTACAAATAATCCTGATTTGAAAATATTAAAATATTTTAAATCCGAGGAAGAGTTTGTCCTTAATCCCGGGGACGTTCTATACTTACCGCCTAATGTGGCTCATAATGGAATAGCGATAGAAGACACATCAATCACATATTCTATTGGGCTCAGAACTCCAAATATTTTGGATTTAACGGACAAAGTATTTTTTTATCATATGGAAAACATCTCTTTTGATTCAAATTCGTTACTCGACTATAAAAAAATAAAGCTCTCCACAAATCCAATGGCTTTTTCCGACCAATTGGCGAATCAGATTTCAAGCAAAATTAGTAACCTTTTCCCTAAACCTGCAGAAATAAAAAAGAACTTAGTTAAGAGTATTACAGAATCCGACGATGAGATTCTAGATCGTGTCGGAAATAATGAAATTAGTTTTTCTGACTTTCACTTTCTTTTAGGGAAAAATAATCTAAATATAAACCCTTCAATGAAGGCCATATTTTGGAAAGATAATTTTTTCTACAACGGTGAAGAGTTGGACTTGTCAACTTTATCAGAAAAACAATATCGAATTATTAAAAGTCTCCTAGAGGAACTAATTATAAAAAGAACCATTTCCATCAAAAGTGTTTCGCGTATAAAATCATCGTGCATTTTAGAACTACTTTTTTTTCTTTATCAGCAAAACTTAGTGACATTTAAGCACTTGTCTATATAGTAAACTCTATATAATTTCCAATTTTGCAATGGACAGAGATAGCCATTTTGTATCACCCCCACTAAACCGAATTTCCGCTCTACTTTCTTCACCAGATCCCTCTAAACTTAGAATTATTCCATCGCCAAACTTGTTATGACGGACGGTTTTTCCAATCATAAATAAGGATCCTTTTTTGTCAAATAACTTATTCTCTTGCGAGATGTTGCTCATTGGTAGGAAAGCTGCTTCAGTCTTACGGGGCAAAAAGTCATCACTTTTTTTTATTCTAACCCCGTAATGATTTTTTCGCCTTGAATCTGAGGCAATCCAACTAACATTTTCTTCAGGAATTTCGTCAAGAAACCTACTTTTTCTGTTGTAGCGGAACTGTCCATAAAGCTTACGCATTTGAGTGAATGAAAAACACAAACTTCTCTTAGCCCTTGTGATAGCAACATACATTAGCCTTCGCTCTTCGTCTAATCCACCATATTCATTTAAACTATTTTCATGAGGGAACAGTCCCTCCTCTAATCCCACGATAAAAACTTTCTCAAATTCGAGTCCTTTTGCAGCGTGAATTGTCATTAATTGAACCGCCTCTTCGCCAATTTCTGCCTGGCTTTCTCCAGAATCAAGTGTTGCATTTGAGATGAAGCCAGTTAGTGGAGTCACGTTCTCTTTTCCCATATTTTGTTGTGTCAGTAATTCATCTTCTTCATTTCTACTGTTGCCAACATTACCAGCAATACCTATATTTGCCGGAATATTTTCTCCAATTTTTCAGAAATGAGGAATGCTTTCTCCAGCATTGACAAGCTCTCTCAAGTTTTCCAAACGGTCAACACTTTCCCGATCGTTTGAGTAGTGTTCAATTAATCCTGAAGATTTTAGAGCTTGACTTATTACATCAGGTAACGGCAAAGTACAGGTTTCCTTCTTCATTAGCTGAATTAATTCTTTAAAAGCAGTCACCGACTTTACAGCCTTTCCCTCTAAAAAATCGATCGCGGTAAATAGATAACAGTCTTTTTCTCTAGCAATTTTCTGAAGATTTTCAACCGTTTTACTTCCAATTTTACGAGGAGGGAAATTAATCACTCTTAAAAGTGCGTTATCATCCTCCGAATTTTCAATAAGTCTTAAATAAGCAAGAGCATTTTTAACCTCGGCCCGGTCGTAAAACCTAAAACCTCCATAAACCCTATACTTTATACCGACTTTACTCAACGAATGTTCTATTATTCTGGATTGTGCATTACCCGATAGAGAATCGCAATCTCGGAAGGTGATACATCTCTTTGCAATAAAAGCTTTTTATCTCTTCGACAACCCAGTCTGCCTCATACGTATCATCTACACATTCATTAACAATTATTTGATCGCCTAATTCTGAATCTGTCCACAAGTTTTTTCCCAAACGATTTTTATTGTTTTGAATTAATGCGTTTGCCGCATCAAGAATGTGGCCATGCGATCTGTAGTTTTGTTCAAGCCTTATAATTTTTTCTACGCCGAAATCTTTTTCAAAACTGCTCATATTAGAGATATCAGCGCCCTGAACGCATAAATACTCTGATCATCATCCCCAACTGCAAATACAATGGAATTGCTATTCGAAAGTAGCCTAAGCCATTTATATTGTAAAGCATTTGTATCCTGAAATTCGTCTATAAGGATATGACGAAATCGGTTTTGATAATGACGTCTCAATTCATTATGTCTTTGGATTAATTCCACAGATCGTAGTAGTAATTCTCCAAAATCAACCACTCCCTCACGTTGACACTGGGCATCATAAGCTTCATACAATTCAATATATTGCCGATTAAAACCGCTCACATCCTCTATTTCATTCGGCCTTAATCCTTGTTCTTTTGCATTATTAATGAACCGTTGTAATTCCTTCGGAAGTATTATTTCTGAATCTACATTCAGACTTTTAAGCAACCTTTTTATACTGGAGATTTGATCCTGCATATCCATAATTTGAAAACCTTGAGTCAATCCAGCATCCTTATAATGGAGTCGTAATAATCTATGGCATAAACCGTGAAACGTTCCTATCCAGACTCCTCGGAGATCATAAGGAACCATACCACTGATGCGAGTGATCATTTCTTTAGCTGCTTTATTAGTAAAAGTCACCGCGAGTACTGAACTCGGAGTCGCCACACGGTCAACCAATAGTCTGCCAATCCTTGTTGTTAGTACTCTTGTTTTACCACTACCCGCTCCCGCTAAAACCAATACTGAACCTCCGTCATGAAGCACGGCTTCTTTTTGGGGAGCATTGAGGGTTTTTAATATTGTTTCGAGCATACTCCTTAAGTCTAACCTATAATAGAGGTGAAGTTATTAACGAGCACCAATTCTACTCATAAGATTAAAAGCAACATGATATGAATTCCAAAATAGAAAATTACGATCCGCAGAAATTAGAAAAAAATATTCAAAATTATTGGAAAGAAAAAGAACTGTACCGTGCCAACTTCAACGGAAAAGATAGAAAAAAAAAGTACTATGCCTGTTCAATGCTACCTTATCCATCTGGCAAACTGCATATGGGCCACGTTCGAAATTATACAATAAATGATGTAATCGCCCGATGGAAAAGAATGAAGGGGTTTCAGGTTTTAATGCCAATGGGATGGGATGCTTTTGGGCTTCCTGCAGAAAATGCTGCACTTAACCAGAAAAAATCTCCCGCGCAATGGACGGAAGAGAATATTTCTACTATGAAAAAACAACTCAAGTCACTTGGGTTTGCGATTGATTGGTCTAGAGAAATTAATACATCATCTCCAGACTATTACAAATGGAGTCAATTACTATTTTTAAAAATGTTGAAGAATGGGATTGCATACAAAAAATCGGGGGTTGTCAACTGGGATCCTGTTGACAAAACAGTATTAGCCAACGAACAAGTGATAGACGGAAAAGGTTGGAGATCCGGTGCCCCTGTAGAGAAACGAGAAATCCCTATGTATTATTTAGCGATAACAAAGTATACGGATGAGTTGCTTGATGGTCTCGATAAATTAGAATGGCCCTTGCAGGTTTTATCAATGCAAAAAAACTGGATAGGAAAATCTGAAGGCCTTCGCTTTTCTTTTAGACTAAATGAAAAGTTAGCAAGCAATGCCTATGGAAAAAATGACAGAATCTATGTTTTTACAACCCGACCTGACACCATCATGGGTGCTACATTTATTGCTCTATCAGCAGACCATGTAATCTCAAAAAATATTATTAAAAACAATGAAAAAATTAAACTCTTCATTGATAAACATTGGGGTGAACCAACGAGTTCAGAAGTTGAGCAATCCAGACAAGAAAAAGTTGGTATCGATACTGGCGAATTTGGAATTCACCCAATTTCAGGAGAACGCATTCCGATATGGATTGCTAATTATGTTTTGTCAGGATACGGAGACGGTGCTGTCATGGGAGTTCCTGCGCATGATGAAAGAGATTTTTTGTTTGCGAAAAAATACGACATAAAGATGGTGCAAGTTCTTAAAAAGTCTGATGTAAATAGTACAAAAACATTCGACCCTCTATTATGGAAAGAATGGTACGCAAGTAAAGAAAATTGTATTTGCATCAATTCAGGCCCATACGAAGGGATGGAGGCACACAAAGCATCAAAACAAATAATAGAAGATTTGTCGAAACAGGGAATCGGGGAAAAGAAAACTCAAATACGTCTCAGAGATTGGGGTATTAGTCGGCAGCGCTATTGGGGTACACCAATTCCAGTTGTGAAATGCCCAAGTTGTGGTGATGTACCAGTCAATGAAGATCAGCTTCCTGTGATCTTGCCAAAACATTTAAAACCCAAAGGGGTTGGGAATCCCTTAACAGATTGTGTGGAATTTTTAAAAACCTGCTGCCCAGTGTGTGGTAAAGAAGCGAGACGAGAGACAGATACAATGGATACTTTTGTAGACTCGAGTTGGTATTTTATGCGGTATTGTTGCCCTCAGGAGAAGGAACAAATTTTTAATGAAGAGATAGACTATTGGATGCCGATTGACCAGTATATCGGAGGTATTGAACATGCGATATTACATCTTCTGTATGCCAGATTCTGGACAAAAGTAACCCGTGATTTAAACTTGATCAAAATTGACGAACCTTTTACTAAGTTACTGACTCAGGGAATGGTTTTGAACCAAACTTTTTTTCGTGAAAGTAATAATGGTACTGCAAAGACATATTTCAATCCAAGTAAAATAATTTTGGATAAAGATAATAAAGGAAGAGTAGTTTCGGCCACAAATGCAGATGATGGGCTGTCCGTACAGTTAGGGAAAATTGAAAAGATGTCAAAATCAAAAAATAATGGGGTTGACCCTACAGTTCTAATTGAAAAATATGGGGCCGATACATGCCGAGTGTTCACTATGTTCGCCGCCCCTCCAGAAAATACTCTAGAATGGTCAGAAGATGGCGTAGAGGGTTCCTTTAGATTCGTAAAAAGGCTGTGGGCTTTTCATGTAAAAAATTATGATTTCCTAAAAGCTACCCATTATTCTAATGGAGAACAACCTGAAATAACAGAAAATGGTCATAAACTCAAAAAAGCTTGTCATGAAATTCTTTCCCAAGCCTCTTACGATATGGAACGATTTCAGTTTAACACCGTAGTTTCAGCCACTATGAAACTTTTAAACACAATAGATTTATTTTTACAACAATCAAATTGTAATAAAGAACCATTTACAAAAAAAGATAGTTTAATTTTGGTAGAATCTTTTTCGATATTGTTGCGGGTCCTGTACCCTATCGCTCCTCACATTTGCTGCTATATATGGAATAATGTTGGCTATGAAAATGCATTTGGTGCGCTAGTTGACTCTGAGTGGCCTATAGTGGATGAAAAGGCTTTACAACAGGATTTCGTAGATATAACAATACAAATAAATGGAAAGAGCCGAGGAAGAATCAAAATCCCTTCATCAGCATCAGACGAACAAGTTTTAAAAATTGCACAAGAGTCAAAAGAATATCAAAAATATTGTCAGACTAAAGATATCCGGCGAACCATTATAGTTCCAAATCGATTAATCAACATAGTTTTAAAAAAATGAGAAAGCCTTATTTTTTATACTCCATGTTTATATTCATGAGCCTGCAATTGGCGCTGACTGGTTGTGGTTGGAAGTTTAGAGTGCTCGAGGATAAGATGCCATTCTCAACCATATACTTGAGTGGTATTAATAACGGAGTGGGCACTGAGATCTATCAAAGACTGAAAAGAGCACCAGATGTAAAAATTATAGGAAACAAGGCTGAAGCCGAGGTTTCTTTAACCTTAACAGTAAAAACAGATAGAGTAGTTGTCGGGTTCTCTGGTGCCGGGAGGCCTAGGGAACTTGAAATAAGGACTACTGTAATGGTTGAAATTAACGACGCGGAAGATAAACCCCTACAACCGTTGGACGAATTGAAAATATATCGGTCAGTTACTTTTAATGATACCGATGTTCTTGCAACACAAGCGCATGAGTTATTCCACACAAGGGATATTAATAAGCAACTAGCTATGCGAATAATTCAAAAACTACAAAGAATTGACTTTTCTAAATTATGAAAATCGCAGTTCCTGCAGATTTAACTTACAGTGTAGAGGAAGTAGAAAATTTTCTTTTCAAACATACTGGAACTAAATTTGACGAAAGTAATAAATGTTGGGTTGTACTATCAGACGAGGCTTTTTTTCATAAAGTTGTATATGAGGTATTAAAAAACAGGTTAAAACTTAAGGGGTCTTTTGATAAGGATACCCATTTCGCAGCCGCTTTTTTTAATTGGAAAGAGTGCTTTCAAAAACATGAGAACATTGGCCTATTTTCTGAAAGGACACTTTTGCAAATTTATGTGAAAAATGGAAAGCCCGGCTCAAAAGGTGGAGCATTTTTATCTGAACTTAATATGAGTAAAAATGAAAGTGTCCACGTATTAATCCACTTACCGAAACTTGACTTCTCCAGTAAAAACTCTAAGTGGTTTCGAGCATTAGCGCTCAATGGTAATTGTATAGAGTTTTGTAATGACAACGCCTCTGGATTGCTAAAGTTTATTGACAAGCATTTGGCTTTCTATGTCGGTAAAGAAAAAAATAAATTAACTAACTTGATTTTGGATAAATGTGAAGGTAATTTTACTTCAGCACATAACGAACTTGTTAGTCTAAAGATACTCCATAACTCCAATGAAGGTAAAATTGATTTATCCTCTTTGGTTTCTTCGATCGATAATAATTCGAAGCATAATCCATTTATTCTGCCAGAGGTAATAAGAACTCATGATAAGAAAAAAATTATGCGGTTTCTAAGAGAATTAAAGGAGGATAATGTCCCCTTGCCTCTTCTAATTTGGATTATTGCGAACGACTCGAGGAAAAAATTGACCATTAAATCAGAAAAAATTTTGCTATCATTACATGAAATTGACAAGCGCCTTAAAGGTATTGCCCCGGGAGATCCCTGGACAGAATTTGAAAGAGCCATCATTAATTACTAAGATGAATGAACTAAGAGAACTAGCTTTAAAACTCGGAAAAAATTCAAGGAATGCGTCTTCACAGATGCATTCACTTAAAACTATCCAAAAAAATGATGTACTTAGGAGAATTTCTGATTGCATAGAAAAAAATAAAAAAAATATTTTTCAAGGAAATGCGTTAGATTTAGAAGTTGCGAAAAAAGCAAACAAGGATTCCGCATTTCTGGATAGGTTAGAGATCACTAGTAAATCTATTCATGACATGTGTAATGGACTCGAGCAAGTTGCTTCATTACCAGATCCCATCGGGACAATTAGCAACTTAATGGAACAGCCATCTGGAATAAAAGTAGGAACCATGAATGTTCCAATCGGCGTGATCTTGATGATCTATGAATCGAGACCAAATGTCACTGTTGATGCCGCAGCCTTAACTCTAAAAACTGGAAATGCCATTATTTTAAGAGGAGGATCCGAATCCATAAACAGTAATGTCGTTTTGCATACTATTTTTTACGATATACTCAAAAAAAACAATATTCCCACAAATTCTGTGCAACTAGCTAAAGAGACTAACAGGGATCTCGTTAAAGAATTACTCTTACTTGATAAATATATCGACATAGTTATCCCTCGAGGCGGCAAATCTTTAATAGAAAGAATCTCAAAAGACTCGAAGATACAGGTAATTAAGCATCTCGATGGGATATGCCACGTTTATATCGATGAGTTTGCGGATAAAAAAAGAGCTATTGACATAACAATGAATTCAAAAACACAGAGATTAGGTACCTGTAATACTTTAGAAACACTCTTAGTAAATAAGAAAATTGCCGAAAAAGTCCTCCCACCAATCTGTAAGTTATTGTTAGAAAAAAATGTTGAGATTCGTGTGTGTAAGTTAACAAAAAGAATTCTTGCCGAAAAACAATTTCCTACATTAAGAAAAATAAAAATAGCTACTAATAAAGACTGGGCAACGGAGTACTTAGATGCCATTTTATCGATTAAAACTGTAGCTTGTATGGATGAAGCTATTTCGCATATTTCCACTTATGGCTCTTCCCACACGGAGTCCATTGTCACCGAAAACCACGAAAATGCTATGAACTTTCTGCGAAGGGTTGATTCCTCTTCTGTAATGGTAAACACGTCTACTAGATTCGCCGACGGTTTTCAGTATGGATTGGGGGCGGAAATCGGTATAAGCACGAATAAACTGCATGCCAGAGGACCTGTTGGATTAGAAGGACTGACTACCAAAAAATGGATCGTTATGAGTGACGGTCAGGTAAGAAATTAATGCTTTGGGTCAAGACCTTTCATATTTTTTTTGTCGTAGCATGGTTTGCTGGGTTGTTTTATCTCCCGCGAATATTTGTTAACTTAGCAATTATATTTTCTGACAAAAATATTCATCAGGATAACAAAAGTGATGAATATAATCGCTTAATTGTAATGGGGCGCAAGCTTTACAAGTTTATCCACCCGATAATGATACTATCAATAATATTCGGAGTCTGGTTATGGATTGGATATGAAATTGGCTTTGGCAAAGAGTTTAATTGGATGCATGTTAAACTGTCAATTGTTATTTTACTAATTGCTTACCACTTATATTGCGGAAAACTTCTTCGTGATTTTACAAACTTTAAATGTAAAAATTCGCATATATGGTTTCGTATATTTAATGAAATACCTGTATTTTTACTTTTTTTTACAATTTATTTAGTAATATTTAAACCACTCTGATGGACACCCCCTTATCAGTAATCGCGATTTGTCCTAGGGGACTAGAACTTATTGTGTCAAATGAGTTGACTTATCTGTTACCCCATGTCAAGCCAGCAAAAAAAAAAGGAGGTGTATTTTTTTTAGCAACTGCAGAGGAAGTTTGTATGCTGAATCTGTGGGCTCGAACACCAACACGGTTTTTAATCTTGCTCACCCGAACTCAAACGAATAGCGCGCGTGAGCTCTATAGTTGCTCTAATAAAATTCAGTGGAAAAACTGGTTTCCACCAGGACGAACGATAAAAGTAGATGTAAATGGCAGAGGATTCCCGAAGGATGTTTCATTAAGGTATGCATCTCTTATTGTAAAGGATGCAATCTGTGATTCTTTTCGAAATGATTACGGAGTAAGGCCAACTGTTGACACTAAAAATCCTGATATTAGAATTTGGGTAAATTTTGATAACAGCCTAGTTACAATTTCGATAGATTCAACAGGACAACCTCTTTATAGGCGTGGCTGGAGAAAAGATGGTTTTATTGCGCCCTTGAAGGAAAATCTGGCAGCATCACTTATTAGACTAACCGAGTGGGATCAAAAGACTCCGATAATCGATCCAATGTGTGGCAGCGGAACTTTCATCATAGAAGCAGCAGGGATGGCAGCAAAACTACCTGCAAACTTTATCTTATCAAAAAAAAGGGTTTTCTCATATGAGCTATTTGCAGAGTCTTCTCCCTTCGGCAAGGTTAATACAAAAAAAATTTACTCAAATGCAGAGAAAGTATGGAAAACGTGGAATGAAAATTCACATACATATCCATCACTTTTTGGATTTGATATTTCGGAGGAAAGTATTGATAGAGCAAAAAAAAATGCCTCGAGGGCTCTTCCCGAACCTTTAGCCGAAAAAATCTCGTGGAACGTTAAATCACTGCATGCTCTTACTCGCCCGAATTTTGATAAAGGGTTAGTATTAACCAACCCACCATACGGTAAACGGATGGGTAGAATCAGTTCGACGGATGAATTAATAGCAATCTTTAGTTCAATTTTGAAAAAACAATTCACTGGATGGTCTGTGTTGATACTCACGAATGAAAAAGAATTAGTCTCTAAAATAAAACTGAGGGCGTCCGAAAAAGTACCATTAAAAAACGGTGATATAGAATGCTTTTGGTGTAAATTCGATATCTTTAGAGGTTCAAAATTTCGCAAAGAGAAATCATATGACAATATTGAATAATCTTAAGCTAGTTAATAAACGAATTAAAAAGAGTTGCGCAATATCTGGTATTGATTTATCGAAAGTAAAAATCTTGGCAGTGAGTAAAAAAAATGGGAACGAGTAAAATTCTTGAAGCATATAAAGCTGGACTAAATCTGTTCGGAGAGAATTATATTAGCGAAAGCATAGAAAAAATAGATCATTTCAAAAAAATGGGTCTAAATTTTGAATGGCACTACATAGGACCAATACAAAGTAACAAGACAAAATCAATTGCTGAAAATTTTGACTGGGTACACTCAGTAAGCAATACGAAAACTGTTAAAAGACTCATAGCTCAACGACCCACTGTATTAGGACCATTAAATATTTTCGTTCAGGTAAATCTTAGTAACGAAAAAAACAAATCTGGTACGAAAGTCGATGAGTTAAGACTTATTTTAAAAGAATGTACTGACTTTAGAACATTGAAGGTCCGTGGCCTTATGACTATCCCAGAAAATACATCCGACGGTGTATTGATTAAAAATCGTTTTAAGACTCTGGTAGATATGCAGAAGGCAATGAAGTTAGACTTCACTAGACAAAACCCCTCGGTTTTTATTTTCGACATGATTTCCATGGGTATGTCGAACGACATGGAATGGGCCATAAGCGAATCAGACCCATCTTTTACCACCCTGGTCAGACTAGGAACTAGTATTTTCGGAAAACGACCTTAACTAAGCAAAAAACTTGCGATTAGGTCCGGTATGCTAGGCCATAGATTTGACAGCTTTACTTAACCTGCTTTTGTGTCTGGCAGCTTTGTTAGCATGCACAATACGTTTATCAGCTAGTTTATCAATGACTCTCTGGGCAACAGCGAATGCTTCAGAAGCTGCATTCTTGTCACCAGAATCCACAGCCTTTTTGACAGTTTTTACGGCGGTTCGATAACTTGTACGTTGCTTTTGATTATGACGTCTGCGCGAGTCAGCTTGACGGGCGCTTTTCCTCGCTGATGATGAATTTGCCATGTATAGACCTAATATCTGTAAAATAAAGTAAAAATATACAGTTATCCATGACATTATTCAAGAGCACGTTATCAATTAGTTTAATTACCCTGGTGTCTAGAGTATCAGGATTGATAAGGGAAATGCTATTTGCTGCCTATTTTGGTGCGTCATCTCAAACTGATGCCTTTTTTGTGGCTTTCCGAATACCAAACCTACTGCGCAGATTATTTGCAGAAGGAGCATTATCCCAGGCATTCATTCCAGTTCTTTCCGAGGTAAAAACAAAAAAAGGGGAATCGGCTTGCCAATTACTTAGTCTTAGAATTTTAACCGTCTTGTTATGTTTGCTTTTGTCAATTGTAGTTTTAGGTATTATTTTTGCGGACTATATTGTTTTTGCTATGAGTGCAGGTTTTCAAGGCGACGAAGCTACAACTGATTTGTCTACTAATTTGACAAGGTTAATGTTCCCTTATATTTTGTTTATCTCTCTATCCGCGTTAATTTCTGGAATTCAGAATACTTTTTCAGAATTCAAACTACCTGCCTTTATACCGGTGATTTTAAACGTCGCATTTATCGCGTCTATCGTTTTTCTAGCGCCTGTACTTGACGAACCCATATATTGTTTAGCGATTGGTGTAATTACAGGTGGAATAGCTCAATTGACCCTACAGATATGGGGCCTCAACCGTATTGGTTTTTTTAAAAATATAAGACAAAGAATTACCCTTTTGCTAAATTCAAAATTTCTTGATGAAAATGTAAGGAAAATTGTAAAGATCTTTATTCCAGCCACATTTGCTGTTTCAATTGCGCAGATCAGTATTATTATTAATACAAATATTGCCTCGAGGCTTGAACCAGGGAGTATCTCATGGCTATCCTATGCTGACAGGATTATGGAATTTCCAACAGCATTGCTGGGTGTGGCACTGGGAACCGTATTACTACCAAATTTAGCTGAAGCATGGAGTGCAGGGAAAAGTCAGCGTATTTCTGATTTGATTGATTGGGGCTTGAAACTAGTATTCTTCCTCGCCTTACCTATTAGTGTAATTGTTTACAATTTAGCTGTACCATTGGCATCTGTTATCTTTCATTACGGAGCTTTTTCTGATTATGATTTAGATAAATCAGCGATGGCTATCAGTGCATACTCCGTCGGAATTATTGGTTTAATTTCAGTGAAGATAATTGCGCCTGGTTTTTATGCCAGGCAAGAAATCAAAATACCTGTAGTAGTGGGAATTCTCACTTTAATAATTACGCAGATTCTCAATTTTGTCCTTGTTCCCATATACCAACATGCAGGATTAGCATATGCTATTAGTATTGCAGCGTGCTTTAATGCAATATTGTTACTCTTTATCCTTATAAGGAAAAAGATTTATCGTCCAAATAAGTCATGGTTTATGTTTGTTGCCAAAATAATAATTGGTTGTATCGTTGTATATCTTGTGTCTGCATACATGTCTGACGTATTTGATTGGAAAGCAATGAGAACCCAACCGCTTGAGCGAATATTTTATTTTGCAGTAATATTCGTGACTTGCCTTGTAGCGTATTTAAGCGTTACAAAAATAATTGGTATTAATTTCAAAAATCTAATTAAACAATAAAGGATCTTATCTATGAGGATTTCTATCTTAGGAGCTGGGAACATGGGTGGAGCCATCTTTAATCATTTAAGCCAGAGAAGAGAATTTGAGTTAGCATTAATAGACCCAAAAATAGATAAGATTTGGGAATCGCTAGGCAAATCAAGTAAAGTAAAACCGCCCCTGCTCTGCAGAGATTTACTGCATTACACCCAAAACCTAAACCAACAAAAGACTATCCTCGTGCTTGCAATCAAACCAAAACAGTTGTTCCCACTTTATGAAGAAATAAAAGTATCAAAAAACCTTTCGTTTGCTAATTTTGTGATTGTTTCTGTAGTTGCTGGAATCTCCTTATCTACATTGCGCAAAATTTTTAAAACAAAAAATATTATTAGAGCTATGCCAAATACACCAGTAACTGTCGGAAGGGTATGACGGGACTATATTTTCCTAAAAATATATCTCCTAAAAACAAAGATAATGTACTCAAAATTTTCGAATTGTTAGGAGAGCCATTGATCGTAAATTCTGAAAAAAAACTTCACTCAATTACCGCTTTATCAGGGTCAGGACCTGCCTATTTTTTTAATTTCTATGAGGCCTTGCTGTCAACAGGCAAAGAGCTTGATCTGTGCAAAAAAGAAATCTTGCTACTAGTACAACAAACTGCGATTGGTGCATCCGCTATGTTTTGTAAGGAAAAGGAGCCAATAAATATCTTACGGGAAAATGTGACGTCAAAAGGGGGTACCACGGAAATAGCACTTGAGACGCTAGATAAGTACGAGTTTGCAAAAGGGATTCTACAGGCAGTCTTGAATGCAAAAGAGCGAAGTATAAACTTGGGCTCAGAACTGAATTCTGAAACCAAAAAAATGCCCAAAAATAATAAGGCTCCTACTCTTTGGTTTTTTTGAAAAAGTGACTGATAACTTACGTTGAGCACAGAAAGATTTTTCAAAAGATAATAAGAGTACAAGCTGCTAAAAACCAAAAGAAACCATAAATTACCCCTGTTTTCATTACAGCGATCGGGGCAATCATAACTAGCAAAAAGATAGAATGGAAAATATAAATTCCTAATCCAACATTTGCCCCTAATGTTATTGCACTACTTTTCAGACCTATTCTTTTATCATCTTCAAGATCACTAAGTGCATAAATCGTATCATATGCAATTGCCCAGAAAAAGTTCGCAATGAACAAAGCCCATCCAACCGGTTCTATTACCCCTTTAATCTCAGAAAAAGCCATCAATATTCCAAAACCAAATGCAATACCCAAAATTGCTTGTGGGAACACAAAAAATCGCTTAAAAAATGGATACGTCAACGTCAGTACTAAAGCTCCCAGAGCCAATCCTACAGTTTGAACATTTAGAGAAAAAAGTAAACTGGCTGATACAGCAAGAAATCCAACCATAAGTATCACAGCCTCTTGTAGCGAAACTTTTTTATTTGCTAGCATCCTATCTTTGGTTCGAGAAACATCTTTATCAAAATTCATATCGATTATATCGTTTGCAATACAACCCGCTGATCGCATAAGAATTACACCCAGTACAAAAATGATTAAAATACCAATGTCCGGAAACCCCTGCGATGCTATAAACAATGCCCATAGTGTAGGCCACATTAGAAGTAAAATTCCAACCGGCTTATCAAGTCTTATAAGTTTGAAATACCGTCTGTACGTATTTAAAAAACTATCCAGATCGAACCCCCACAATTAATTCTTATCGTAACTAAGCCTCTCGCAAGAATCCCAAGTTTCGCACAAAGGACATTTCCAAAAGAAATAGTCAAACTTCGCAGCACAACAATTACAAATAAAATCTCCACATTCTAATGATATTTTATTTTTTTTATTCGAAAGAAGCTCTCTGGCCCGCTTATGGTCAGGGTTTTTTTCCTTCAATTTCTTTTTGTATTCTGTTACCCCATTCTCTATCAGTTCGCAAAAAAAATGAATACGAAGATTTTCATATTCCTCTCCACAATAGCTTTCCAAATCTTTAAGCGTTTTTAAAGCCGGTTCCCACTGCTTGAGTCGCTGGTTAATTTTCAATCTCAACTCAAGTGCCTGGTAATAACATGTTTCATTCTCAATAAGTTCTAAAGCTTGATAAGCTTTGTCATACAAACCTGCTCCAATATAATCTTTAGTTAAATCAATTAAAATAGAATCTAAAAAAGTGGAGTCAACTTTACGCATAGATAGTAAAGCAGCATGAGTTTCAAGCGCTCTGTCAAACAAACCAATCCTCCTGAACAAAATACCGAGCGCCTTTTGCAGGTAAAACGATCTCTCATAGTCTTTAATTATGTTCTGCAATAGCTTGACGGCACCATTATGGTTATCCTCGGTTAAAATTAGTACTAACTTTTCAAGGTCTTTGAACTTTGTTTGCTTCCGAATCCTGTTTTTTTTCCTATCCCAACGCGAAGCAACCCACCCAATAACAAAAAAAATAGGAACAGTTAAAAACCACCAAAGCTCAAGATACATCGCTTTTCTTTGATTTTGCCTTTTTTAATACCGTCGGAAGAAAAAAAATCACTGTTATAACAATCCCTAAAATAAAAAATAACAATAACCAAATGATTAGAGGAGCATCTACCGCAATATCAGCAACTCCTGGGAAAATATTTATAGTTGTTACGTGGGTATTATTTAGAGAAAATAGAAAAACCACTAAAAAGATAATCGATTTAACTACCAAAAAAAAAGTGCGCATTTATTTGTGCCCGTTAAGTTTAAGCTTTAAATCCTTACCGCATTTGAAATGTGGCACCTTCTTTTCTGGCACAAGAACCGAATCTCCTGTCTTTGGGTTCCTGCCGACTCTTGCCGGTCGTAGATTAACAGCAAAAGACCCAAATCCCCTAATTTCTATTCTTTTTCCGGCCACCAAAGAAGACACCATGTACCCAAGAATAGCGCGCACACAAAGATCACAGTCTTTAACATCAAAAGCTTGCAAAAGCATATCATTATCCTTACGTCCTTCAACATGGAAAGACTGCTTAGATCTGGTTCGCCCAATTAAGCGTTCAATAAGCTCCGATCGTGTCAAACCTACCACCTATCACTTAGTTAGTTTCTTCATCGGAGCTGTCTAATTTTGCCTTGAGAAGTGCTCCAAGGTTTGTTTTACCTGATTGGTTACTGCTGTCTGCAGCCATTTTCTCCATAACCTCGGCGGTATCAGCCAACTCTTTCGCTTTCATTGAAATCATCAATTCCCCTGACTTCTTGTTGTGGTTTACAACTAGCGCTTCTATTTTATCTCCTTCACTGAGAACTGTCCTGATGTCGTCTACCTTTTCGCGTGCAACATCTTGCGCTCGTAAAATACACTCCTGCCCATTTTCAATCTCTACAATAGCAGCCTTTTGATCCAACGATTTAACTTCTCCGGTTACGAGCTGTCCTTTCTCCAGTTTAACCGCTAATTCTTTTGCCTCTGAATCCAACTGCTTGACACTTAAGGATATACGTTCGCGCTCAACATCAACTGCCATAACTACAGCTTCAAGCTCTTCACCTTTCTTAAACCTTTTTACAGCCTCTTCACCAACCTCTGACCAGGAAAGGTCAGATAAATGCACTAATCCGTCTATATTGCCAGGCAGTCCAATAAAGACTCCGAAATCAGTAATAGACTTGATAGGACCTTTTACCTTCTCCCCTTTGGAAACACTACTTTCGAACTCTTTCCATGGATTTGGTTGGCATTGTTTTACCCCCAGTGAAATCCTTCGTCTATCGCCATCAATTTCTAATACCATCACCTCGAGTTCATCCCCGCTTTGCACCACTTTCGCAGGATTAACATTCTTATTAGTCCAATCCATTTCTGAAACATGCACAAGTCCCTCAATACCAGATTCGATTTCAACAAAGGCTCCATAATCTGTAATGTTTGTAACCTTGCCAAAAACTTTTGTTTGGGGCGGATAACGTCTCAACACACCTTCCCATGGGTCATCACCCAATTGCTTTATTCCGAGAGAGACTCTATTCTTTTCTTCATCGAATTTAAGAACTTTGGCTGTAATTTCCTGCCCTATTGATAAAACTTCAGAAGGATGCCTGACTCTTTTCCATGCCATATCGGTTATGTGAAGCAATCCATCAATTCCCCCTAAATCTATGAATGCTCCGTAGTCGGTAATATTTTTTACCAGTCCTTTCACAGTGGCACCTTCATTTAACGACTCTACTAACTTACCCCTTTCCTCCCCCATCGTTATTTCTACGACAGCGCGCCGAGACAGCACTACGTTATTTCTTCGTCTGTCAAGCTTGATTACCTTAAAATCTAGCGTCTTACCCTCAATGTGGGAAGTATCCTTAACCGGCCTAACATCCACTAACGAACCTGGCAAAAAAGCTCTTATACCATTTGTCATAACTGTTAGGCCTCCTTTTACCTTGCCAGTAACGGTTCCAGTGATCAAATCCCCTGCATCTAAAGCTTTTTCCAAGCTAATCCAGGCTGCCAAGCGCTTAGCACGGTCCCTAGAAAGCTTTGTTTCCCCTCTACCGTCCTCAAGCGATTCAATCGCCACGGAAACAAAGTCACCTTCTTTTACATCAAGTTCCCGCTGATCATTAAAAAACTCTTCTATGGGTATAAAACTTTCTGACTTTAGACCTGCATTAACAATGACATGATTTTGATCTATTCTTACAACTTCGGCGGTAATTACCTCTCCCGTCCTCATTTCCTGTTTAGATATAGATTCTGCGAAAAGTGAAGCGAATGTTTCTGTGTTAGTTTCGTTAGATATCATAAGGTTACTAGTTTGAATTTCATAAATAGTGTTTTAAACACTGGTTAGTTAATAAAACTACGAAAGAGATTTATATTCGGAAACAATAATTTCAACAACCTCTTCAATCGTTTTTGAAGAGCTATCAATTCTTAGTGTTGCTCCTTCTTCCGCAAGCGCAAGGGACGCCACCGGCCGATTATAGTCACTATTATCTCTGTCGGTGATATCCTGAAAAATGTCATTAAGTGTACAAGGAATTTCTTTTTCAATCAATTGCTTGAACCGTCTTTTAGCCCGAATTTCTGGTTTTGCCGTTAAAAAAACTCTCAATGCCCCTTTCGGAAACACTACACTGCCCATATCTCTTCCGTCAGCTACTAACCCTGGCAAGCGTGCAAAATCTCTTTGGGCCATAATTAATGCGCGACGAACATCATCATATTTGGCAATTTTGGATGCTAACAATCCAATTTTTTCATCTCTTATTAACATTGTTACGTCATCCTCCCCCAAAAAAAAACGAGATCCTTGCATTCGCAGTGAAATGGTTCTAGCACGAGACGCTATCGCACCGTGATCACCCTCATCAATATTTTCCCGCCTTGTGATCAGGGCTAGAGATCGGTAGAAAGCACCGCTGTCGAGAACATTGAATCCTAGATTTTTCCCCACATGATTGGCAATTGTCCCTTTGCCTGAAGCTGTCGGCCCATCCACCGTTATTACCGGAACTGCTTCAGAACAAACTCTTGAGAATTCTTCGAAAAAGTATGGGAACGTCTTCTCAACACACTCAGGATTTTGAATTTGTAAAACTCTATTCTTAACGCGTCCCACTTCATCTTTTAAAGCAAATGCAGCCATGGAGAAAGTCATAGCAATTCTATGATCATTGAATGTTTGAATTTTAGCGCTCTTAAGACAGGTAACAGGATTTATAGTTATGGCATCATCCCCTTCCCGATACACTGAAACACCTAGCCCTTCCAACCCCTGGACGACTGCCGTAATCCGATCTGTTTCCTTTTCTTTCCATGAGGCTATATTGATTAGCTTGGTGGGTTGATCACAAAAAAGCGCAAGCGTAGACAAAACCATCGCAGCATCCGGTATCTCAAGGCAGTCAATCTCAATACCACGTAATCGTCCTTTCCGGAAAACTTCAACGTATGAATTACCCCACCTTACTTCTGCCCCAATTTTCTTTAGTACATCAAGAAGTTTGATATCACCCTGCTTAGAATCTCTGGAAATTCCGTGAACCCTGATAGGCCCTCCTCCGATACAAGCAGATGCAAAAAAATAACTCGCTGATGATGCGTCACCCTCAACTGTAAAGTTTTTGGGAGATCGCACACCAAGAGCTGGCGTATAAAATTGTCCCGGAATTGTTTCTACGACTGAGCATCCAAATTTGCTTAAAACATGCATTGTTAGGTCAATATAAGGACGACTCACAATTGCACCTAAAGCAAGTAATTTTATTTTTGTACTAAAAATTGAGTTCAAAAATGGAAGAATTTGCAAAAGGCCGGTAAGAACCTGGCTAGACTTACTGCAATCAATTCCGATCTCAGTAATATTTCTTCCCACGCTCGGTGATAACTCACATGGGAATGAGCTTTTTTGCTTTGGAAACGATATTTTTGACCCTAAACTTTCCAAAACTGAAAATAATTCTGACATCGGTCGAGAACGCATTCTTTCTACTCCATCTAGAAAGACGGAACAGTTTGCCCGAGGATCTAGTAACATGAAAGCAAGTGAGGGAAGGATCGTTCTAGCAGATAAACCTGAATTTTTTACATTTAACGTTATTCTTCTATTCTGTTTCAAACCTGGAAAAAATCCGTCACAGCCGGAAATAATACACACACCATTAGAACTGAACTCTGAACCATTACTTGATTCTGCTAAAAAACTTATAGAGACTCCCAATTCTATTAATATGTCTCGCATAACAAGAGTATCTTCAGAAATAAGAGTGTTCTTGATTGTTACAGATCCCTTGCCCATGGAAGCTAGAAGCATTGCTCTAATTGAAATACTTTTACTTGCCGGAAGTTGCAAATCCCCCGCAGCAGTTTGCCGCAAATTTAATGTTAGTTCTGATTCTAAAAAATTGGATTTCCTCATCATCTAGAACTCGTATTACAAGGGAGGTTTTAATTTTCTTAAACCATTCCGCCACATGGATGACTTAGAAATTAATGCAACAAGTCTTTCTTTATCTCTTTTTTCTAAAGCGCATATAAACTCTTTATAACTCTCTAACCATTGCTCGCCATTTAATAAAATATACTCTCTATTTTCCAACAAAATATCAGCCCACAAACCAGAAGGGGCAGCTGAAATTCGGGTAAAGTCCTTAAACCCAGTTCCATGAATAGTTTTAGAAATATTCTCATAATCTGATGCAGACATGAACGCCCCCACAGAAAAAGCAAGTAAATGGGGAAAGTGGCTGATGATTGAAAGGAGTCGGTCGTGTTCTTGCAAAGGGAAATGTTCTACTCTACAACCTACGCCTTGCCAAAACCTCTCCAATCTATCAACCTTTTGCTTAGAAGGCGAGCTTTCCTTATCTTCGGTTGAATTATTATCACTTGCAGAAGTCGTTCTATATGTACCTAACAAGCAAACAGTTTTATCGAACAAGTTCGTTGAAGCACTTTCCCATCCCCCTTGCTCAGATCCAGCTAACGGGTGGCTAGATATAAACTTAGACAAGAACGCCCGCTTAGAATCCTGTTTGAGTTCGTCTAAAACTTCTATCAACGGCCTTTTGTTACTAGCTACGTCAGTTATCAGATCGTAATTCGATTTACCATGATTATCAGCTAATTCTTTTACAACAGCGGGAACTCCTTCAATCGGAATTGCTATAACACAAAGGTCTGCTTCTTCAAAACTCTTAAGTGATCCAGATATTTCGTCAAAGAAAGGATTTTTTTCTCTCATTAGTTCATGTTTATTATCGACACCAACTATTTCTTTCGCTAACCCGCACTCTCTTGCTGATGCTGCCAAAGAAGACCCTATCAACCCACAGCCAAGTATTAAGATACGTTCAAAAATCAAAGTAAGCGCTCTTTCAATTTGTGTAATTCACCCACAATTTTTTTATTTTCCAATTCAGTACCAACAGTTACCCTGAGCCAATCAGGCAGGTTATAGTTATCAACTGGACGCGTGATTACACCATTCTTAAGGAGGTGGTTTGCCAACTGAGCGCCTGCGTTGGGTACTTCCTCGCCATTAACCAATGTAAAGTTTCTAACATTCGCTAAAATAAAATTTCCCATTGACTTAATAGTCGGAATACCGATCTCTCTAAAACAGTCTTCCAAATAACGTTTATTGACATCATTGCGCTTCACTGACTCTTTTACAAAGGAGTCGTCTTCAAGAGCAATGCATGCTGCTTTTTGAGCGATGCTATTTATGTTAAACGGTTGTCGAACTCGATTCATGTAAGCAATAACTTTTTCCGAACTAATCGCATAACCAACTCTAAGCGCAGCTAAACCGTAGGCCTTAGAAAAAGATCTAGTTATTATTAGATTTGGGAAAAGACTAACTAACTCAGCAGAATTCTCTTTTTGTCTTGAATACTCAAAGTAAGCTTCATCCAACACAACAACAACCGAAGAATCAATTTTTTGCAGAAAATTTTTAATTTCCCTTAACGAAAGATAATTCCCAGTTGGATTATTTGGATTAGCAATAAATATAACGCTTACGCTTGGCAAAAAGGATGCAAGAAAATTGTTCAAATCATGACCCAGAGTTTCATCAGCCTCAGCTACTATAGCCTCTGCTCCCGTTGCCTTTACTACTAAAGGGTAAACAGCAAAACAATACCTGCTATAAATTGCGTGTCTACCCGAAGTTAAAAAAACTCTCGCAATATAATCCAAAATTTCATTACTACCATTTCCTAAAAAAATTTGGTTAAGTTCAACACTGTTCTTTTCAGATAATTTTTTTTTTAACTCACAACAGTCTGGGTCTGGATAACGATTCAATTGGTCCCATCCATCCTTTAAAAACTTTTTAACTAATGGACTACAACCATAGGGATTCTCATTCGAGGCTAATTTCACTACACTCTCGAAGACATTTTGTTTTTATCTGTTACGTCCGAAGAGGAACGCCCTAAACTAGGCAGGCATATCAGCAACCCATGGGAGAAATTTTTCGCCTTTAATCAATTTTCACTCCCTCAAGTTAGTCGACTCGGTAAACCTAATTTTTCAAATAAGGGATAAGAACCCAAGTTTTTAAAAAAAACAGAATTCTCTTTAACATCATCTAGAGCTTTTTTCACTTTCGTATCGTTTATGTGTCCTTCTAAATCAATATAAAACAAATACTCCCATGCATGCACGCGAGTTGTCTGCGCTGGTCTAGATTCAAATCTACGTAGAGAAACACGATTTTTTGCAAATGATTCAACTACCTTGTGCATAGCTCCAACTTGATCACGTACTCCCACGATTATTGAAGTTTGGTCTGTACCACATCCATCAGGCTCAAATTTTCCTAGTGCCGCAAATCTGGTCCTATTGAACTTCTCATTTTGAATATCGTTAGCCAGAGACACTAAATCATATTTTTCCTGTGCTAATTTACCCGCTATTGCTACAATTTTTTCGTCATTCTTAGCCATCTGGGCAGCTATTCCATTGCTCTCTACAGCCAACCTTGGAACAGATGGTAATCTTAGATCAAGCCATTTTGGCATTGTAAGAGCGCTTGGGAATGAGCCACCACTCTTGTTATATGATTGAATCCCTCAACTTTTCTGAGTAAAAGGTGGTTTATTGGAATGGAAATTTCCGCTGATATCTTGAGCTTAGCTGTGACAAGTAAATCAAGGGTGCGTCCAACAGTGCCCTCAATAGAGTTCTCAACTGGCAACAAAGAAATATCTGACTGGCCCCTCTCCCCTCTCTCCAAAACTTCTTCTAACGAATAACATGGAACAAGATCAACCATGTGACCAAAGAGCACACGGGCAGCTAACTCGCTATAAGTTCCTTGCGGTCCTAGATAGGCTATCTCCAGCTTTTTTTCCAACGCCCTACATCCGGATATAATCTCCAGCCAGAATGTAGCAATACTCTCACATGGAAGACCCGAATTAAGCAGCTTGTTCTTCTCACACATCCTTTCGATAATTTCCACTTCTCTTTCAGGACGAAATTCCGGCAATTTTGCAGCCTTTTTTCTTTTTCCAACCTCTTTTACATAACCAGCTCTCTCTGCGAGCAATTCAACAATTTGATCATCTACAGCATCAATTTTTTCCCTAAATCCTTTAAGTTCAGTGGGTTTCATAATAATACTCTTTCTCAAACAAGGACATCCAATCTAATAACCTTAAAACACCCTCCATCGGCATACTATTATACAAACTCGCTCTGATTCCTCCTATTGATGGATGGCCCTTCAGATTAATAAGGCCTCTTTCCTCCGCACCTGATAAAAAATTTGTCTCAAGCTCAGGCTGCTTTAAAAAAAATTTTATGTTCACTGATGACCTGTAAGCAGCATCAACATCATTCGAATAAAGTCTACTATTATCTATAAAATCATACATTGCTTTTGCCTTTTTCTCATTCTCCTTCCCAACTGCTGCTACCCCACCCATTTCGAGAATCCACTCAAGTATAAATTTAGTAGTGAGGATAGCTAGAGTGGGTGGTGTGTTATAACAAGAATTATTTCAAGAACGCATTTCTATAAGAAAATACACTAGGACAAATCGTTGAGCAGTCTTGAGATTCAACATCAACAATTTTTTTGTTCAAAAGAACTACCGTTAAGCCTGCGATTCCAATATTTTTTTGAGCGCCCGCATATAATAATCCAACATTTTTCAAGTTTAATTTCCTTGTAAATAAGTTTGAGGAGGCATCAACCACTAAGGGAGTTGTATCTCTTCCTATTGAGGCTAGATCGGGAATCTCTCGGAACTCTATACCATCAACTGTCTCGTTGGCACATAAGTGAAATAGGAAGAATCGGATCTAACCTCCCATTCAGATGGACTCTGAATACTTTTCAACCCGGTTGTTGAAATTTTATTTGCTACCCATACATTGGCGTACTTTCTCGCCTCCGAAGCCGAGATTCTCGACCAAAAACCAGTTACAACGTGATCGCATTTTTTGTTTTCGTTTAACAAATTCATCGGAATTATAGCATTTTGACCTCTCGCTCCACCTTGCATAAAAAGCACCTCAAAGCTGTTCTGGCAAGCCAAGCAAAGATGATGTCAATAGTTTCGTCTCCTCTATTATTTCTTGAAAAAACTTACCTCTATGGGGTAACTCGGCAACAGCCATACCGCTTCTTTTCCAATTAATAGCCTCTTCGGAGAGTCTCCTAAGAACTTGCTCAGGCAACTGTGCCGGGCCAGCACCGAAATTAAAAGGACGCTTCAAATCATAACCCTATCCAGCTCTTTACTTTTTCCAGGCCAATTAAATTCAATCAACTGGTTCCTCTTCTATTCTTTGTAAAGTTATCAATGACTGATCTCTGTCGAGACTAATTAGACGCACTCCTTGTGTCGACCTGCCCATCTCTCTCACCTCTGATACTCGAGTACGGACAATAACTCCATTGTTCGTGATTAACATAATTTCATCTTTTTCACTAACCAAACAAGCTCCTACAGCTTGACCGTTTCTTTACTCGTTTGGATACCAATTACGCCTTTCACTCCTCTACTATGCTTAGAGAATTCACTAATTCTAGTCCTTTTCCCATAGCCATTCTCAGTAGCCAGAAAAACAGCATTCCTCTCATAACTCTCTTCCTTGTTTTTTGATCTCGGCGCAGCCAACATACTAATTACTTTTTGACCAGAGGCTAAATTCATTCCCTTAACGCCGCGCGAGCCTCGTCCCATGGCTCTAACCTGTGATTCATCAAATCTGATTGCTTTGCCAGAATTAGAGAAAAGCATGATGTCATTATTTCCATCCGTAATGGTAGCCCCAACAAGCTTGTCTCCATCCCCAAGCAATGCAGCAATGATTCCTTTTTTCATAGGCCTGGCAAACCTTGCCAACGCTGTCTTTTTCACATAGCCGTTACTTGTAGCCAAAAAAACGTAGTGGTTTTCATCGAAAGTTTTGACAGAAAGTACTGTAGTAATTTTCTCATCTGATAGTAGAGGCCAATAGTTGACAAGCGGCCTTCCTCTTGCAGTCCGCGACCCCTGTGGAACCTCCCAAACTTTTTTCCAGTAAACCCGGCCTTTGTCTGAAAACCCGAGTAGTGTCTCATGTGTATTAGCAATAAACAACTGCTCAATCCAATCATCTTCCTTAGTTGTTGCTGCTTGCTTACCTTTGCCTCCCTTACGTTGTGTTCTATACTCAGACACAGGTTGTCTTTTTATATATCCTGAGTGTGAGAGGGTTACCACCATATCAGTAGGTGTTATCAAATCCTCAGTTTGAAGTTCTTCTACATTTTCTTCGATTACTGACTTTCTCTGATCTCCAAATTTTTCTTTTAAAAATTCAAGTCGTCATCAATGATACTCAAGCACTCTTTCCGGCTTACTAAGAATATCTAATAAATCAGCGATAGAGAATTATTTCATTATACTCACTAATAATTTTTTCTTGCTCCATACTAGTAAGCCTTTGAAGCCTCATTTGCAAAATCTCGACTGCCTGCTTTTCAGATAATTTATAGAAGCCGTCCTGGAAACCAACATTCTCTCCGACGTCGGAAGGTCTAAAAGCTTCGATAGGAGTTTTCTCCGCCGCCCTAGTCAACATTTGATTTACCTGCCCACTTTCCCAATTTCTCTCAATTAAGCGAGCCTTTGCATCAGCTGGGGAGACTGATTGTTTTATCAATTGAACCACTTCTTCCATATTACCCACAGCCACAGCAAGTCCCTCAAGCAAGAAATGATTTTTCTCTAGCCTTTCTTAATTCGAAAATAACTCTTCGCGTTATGACTTCACGGCGATGTTTCAAAAAAGCTTCTAAAATCTCTTTTAGGTTTAGCACCTTCGGTTGCCCATCAATTAAAGCAACCAGGTTCATTCCGAAACTGTCTTGAAGCTGCGTCATTTTGTATAAATTGTTGAGAACTATTTCAGCCGATTCATTTTTTTTCAATTCAATTACAACTCGCATACCTTGTTTGTCGGATTCATCGCGAACATCGGATATTCCCTCCAACCGTTTTTCATTTACTAATTCTGCAATTTTCTCAAGTAATGCTTTTTTGTTGACCTGAAATGGAAGCTCTTCAATAATTATGGCTTCTTTCCCTTTCCCCTTTTGCAACTGTTCAATTTTTGTTTTTGCACGTATCAGAACTCTGCCTTTTCCTGTTTTATACCCTTGTATAACGCCTGCCTTTCCGTAAATGATTCCCCCAGTGGGAAAATCAGGGGCCGGAATCATTTTTATAAGATCGTCGATAGTGACTGTTGGATCATGCAAAAGTAATTTGCAACCTTCTATTATTTCGCATATGTTATGAGGCGGAATATTGGTTGCCATACCAACAGCGATTCCCGATGAACCGTTAACAAGCAAGTTCGGCAGTTTTGCCGGCAAAACTAGTGGCTCGCTCTCGCTGCCATCATAATTATCTCCGAAATCAACTGTTTCTTTTTCTAAATCTTCCAGTAATTCATGCGCTATCCTCGACAGCCTTACCTCCGTATATCTCATTGCAGCAGCATTATCACCGTCGATCGAACCAAAATTACCCTGCCCATCAATTAACATGTACCTTAAAGAAAAATATTGAGCCATCCTGACAATAGTTTCGTACACTGCAGAATCCCCATGAGGGTGATATTTTCCGATAACATCCCCAACAATTCGAGCTGACTTTTTGAAAGGTTTGTTCCAGTCATTTTTCAGTTGATGCATCGCAAACAAAACCCTTCGATGGACTGGTTTTAAGCCATCCCGTACATCTGGTAGTGCCCTTCCAACGATTACGCTCATAGCGTAATCTAAATAGGAATTTTTCATCTCTTCCTCAAGAGAAATTGGCAAAGTCTCTTTCGCTATCTGATCCATATTCTTTTCAAAAAAAGTAACTTATACCCCCAATTTTACAGCCAACAACGGATTAATACGCGTTCTGGATACAAAGTATACAAAAAAAAATTTAATACTTTGGTAAACTGAGGGTACCAACTATTAATTATTAACAAGTGGAGAGGTTTTAGTCGTGAATATTCTTACTGCAACAAAAAACACAATCTTAATTTTCAGTTTAACTTTTTCATTCGCTCAGGCGGACGAACCTGGTTACGTATTGCAAAATGGCTCGGGAGTTACGGACTCCAGTAAACAATGCGTTAGAACTGCCGCCACTAACCCAGATAGTGTACCGGCAGAATGTAATGATGTACCTAAAACAGTTGCCTCGGATAACGAACCTAGTTCTGACGAAACGTTCGATGGATGTGTGAATATACAGTGCGCTCCAAGCAATCTCGACTGATGGCCAGACTCAAGGTGGTAATGACTTGATCTCCGCCGAAATTCCATTCATGTTTGACCGCAGTGATTTAACATCTCAAGCGACTGGAAAGCTCGACTCGTTCATATCTGCGATCCGCCAGAGAGTGTCCAATATAATTAGCATCTTCGGACATACAGATTCACTGGGAACTGACCCGTACAATGATGCTTTATCAGAGAGAAGGGCTAATAGAGTGACGGGATTACCTTTTAAACTCGGGTATACCAGGAAGAGAAATTTCCGTTAAAGGAATGGGTGAAGGCTCTCCTATTGCGGACAATAACACGCGCAGTGGTAGTGCGAAGAATCGAAGAGTTGTTATTGAGGCACGATAGTTGGGTTTGTAATTAGTGGAAGTCGACCGCGAAGAGATAAATAAATTTGAGGAACTTGCGGAGCGGTGGTGGGACCCCGAAAGTGAGTTCAAGCCTTTACATCAAATAAACCCTCTAAGGTTAACGTGGATAGATAATACAGTAAATGGGTTAAATGGCCTATCCGTTCTTGATTTAGGTTGTGGTGGAGGCATTCTTTCTGAAGCAATGGCAAAGCTAGGGGCCAACGTTACTGGCATAGATCCCGCTGAGAGATCAATCAAAGTTGCGAAGATTCATGCCGAAAAATTTAATAGTAATGTAAATTATCTTTGTGGGTCTTCGGAAACTCTTGCTAAATCAATGTATGAGTCATATGACGTAGTGACGTGTATGGAAATGCTTGAGCACGTGACTAGCCCTGAAAAAGAAATTGAGGCATGCTCCTCTTTATTAAAGTCAGGTGGCACGTTGATAGTTTCGACAATTAACAGAAACCTCAAAAGTTTTCTTTTCGCAATAGTTGGAGCGGAATACATTTTACAGCTTTTGCCAAAAGGAACGCACAGCTATGAAAAGTTTTTAAAACCATCCGAAATTGCAATGTTTGCCAGAAAATGCGAACTGACTGAGCTTGACATCATTGGTATGACTTATAATCCTTTCACGAAGATTTACAAACTAGGAAATGATACTGACGTAAATTACATCATGGCGTTTAAAAAAAAATAGATCTTGAAAAACACTTCAGAAAAATACAATCCAGATATTCAAGCAAAAATACTACCAGCGCCAGTAGCCCGGTCTTTTTGGGCCGAAAAATGGAGTTCATGTTCCAAAAAATTAGTCTTACTGGACCTTGATGGCACAATACTTGATACAGCAGGAGATTTGGGGAGTGCTGCGAACCAGCTTAGGAACCGAAGAGGATTAGACTCCCTAGACATAGATTTATATAGACCGGAAGTTTCACGCGGCGCTCGAGGTATGATTCACGTAGCTTTAAACAAAAATTGGACTGATCCGGACTTTGAACAGATTCGACTCGAATTTTTAGATGCTTATTACAATAACTTGTTAAACCAAACAGATTTCATTCCAGGAATGGAAGAATTTCTAAGTGAATTGATTAACCAAAATATCAAATGGGGAATAGTTACTAATAAATACCAAAAATATGCTAAACCCATCATTGATGGTATCAACCTATTAAATAAACATTGTTCGGTTTTGGTTTGTGGTGATACTACCAACCATGCCAAACCACACCCTGAGCCTGTTTTACACGCTCGCAAATTACTTACCTTTGAAGGAGAGGAAACCATTTACATCGGCGATGATCCACGAGATATCCAAAGCGGATATAATGCTGGGTGCTGGACTCACGCCGTAAACTTTTTTGTCGAGAATAACAAAAAACCTCATTTGTCAGAATGGGGAAGTGACGATTTCTCTATAACGGTGCAAGAATTAAGAAACAAGTTGGGTTTGGATCTTGCGTAAAGTGTAAATTGACGTCAAACTACAATTTGGGGCCGCCATGGTTTCGACGTAATTCAAGAAGGAGAGCAGGGCATGCCGAGGTCCGATTACCTCGTTAATACACTCGGAAAAAAATAAACGCCAACGACGAGCGTTTCGCACTCGCAGCTTAAATTGCACGCGAGCGCTGCACTAGCACTCTGATGGGCTAGGTGATTTATATCACAGCAGTGTCATTTACATCAGATCGATGTTTATGAATTCGTGGCATTAACATCTAAATTTTAACGAATCGTCGCAGACAAGTTCGTTTAACTACTTAACCTGCGATTAAAACATAATGTTAAACTAAGCATGTAGAACTGCCTTTGGAAGTGTTGCGGACGCGGGTTCGATTTTTATGAAGTTGCGCAATTTTTGTCCAGTAAGATAGGAGTTTTACCTGAAATTGGTGTATTCGGGGAGGAGCTAATTTTAAAAACAAGAAGATTAGCTTGACGGTCTTGCTACATGGGGTTCAAGGTTAGAAATCCTCACAGACTGCGTGCTTAAGAGGAACTGCAGGATCGGAAAAGACACAGTTAGCATTTTCAGAGATGCAAAGAGCAAATGTCGAGAAATGGAACTTCTTTATCACTTTGCTACAACAGATTATCTGAGAGTATTTCAAACTAATTGTTTCTGAAGTTGGGTACAGACCTGAAAATATTCATATTTTTAATATTCACCAATTTGCAAAATGTTTTTGTGAAAAGCTCGGCAAAAAAGACTACAAAAGGCCAGAAAAGTGATAATGTTTTTTAATAAACTATTGCAGAATTTTTTCTGCACGCAGATCAGCTAAAGGGTATTTTAAACATTCTAATAATGTGAAAGGACAAGATTTAACCATGCACTTTCTGAGATCGAAAATAATTGGTTAGATCGGCTCATTCTACTAAGCTAAACCATCTTCACGAATATTCTTTATGGAAGACCCATCTCAGTCAATTTATTCGACAAAGATAAACACTAGAGATGAATCTTGGCCTTTAATCAATAGCCCTGTTAATTATCGATCACCAGGAATGTTGTGCAAACTTATCAACAATCTTTCTCTTTCGGACAAACAAATAGAATCCGGTAATCATTTTTGGAGGCCACCCTCAGATATAGAGTATATTCAGAGGAAAATCTTATCGATAACACGTTTTCTGCAGTACTTAAATTACGAGAAGCAGGATTCGATCTTGATAAAATCGTCGTAATAACCTACGAGGTAAGGAATCGAGCATATTTTCGATGACGAAAAAGAGAATTTGGAGTCAATGATATTGAAAAGATGAATCGCTTAAATATTGCAAAGGAGTTGATTCAAAAAGCGATACGCCCATCTTTTTCGCAAGAAAATTGTAGATTAGAAACTCTTTACCGATTCAGAAGCAGCAAGTGCTATCGTGATCACCGAAGTAGACATTGCTGATCTAGATAATAAGAACAAAAAAATTATTCGTTGCATTAACTCGAGCTAGATTAGCGGTTTCACTAGTTGTGAGCAAAAATCTAGTGAAATCTTTCTCCGAGATCTTAGGTTTGACTTTAATACGTTGACATAATACATTCAATCCAGTACGAATATTTAGTGGAATTTTATCAAATATGTTGTAAGTAAAAAGTCTTAAAAATGTATTGGTCAAAGAAGTAAAACCAGATTGGAAATATAAATGCGAAAACAGTTATTATTTTCTTGATGATGTTATATGGTGTTATTTACTCTATACGATTTCAATGTTGAGCTTATCACTTCTCTATTTATATTGAACTGAGATCAAATAAAAGGTTTGCTTCACGAATTTCCTTCATGAGTTTTATCTGACCCCTCCTCTAATAGAATAAATTTTCGTATGCTAATTTTTATAAACCTTGGGATCTTTTCATTCACTTCCCGTCACAAATACCTGACCATCTATTTCAAATGACGTCATATCCGATAATTCTACTCTTCGTGATGTTTCTGAAATTCTGAATTGCACTCTGTTAATTTATTGCCTTCTCTAAGGTCTGAACATTGGATACATTACTATCGCTTAATCGTTTTATAACCGGTTCCACAGATGTTACAGAAACATAGTAACTCTTTGTTATATTTAAG
This sequence comes from Burkholderiaceae bacterium, assembly GCA_038147455.1. Classification (GTDB taxonomy): domain Bacteria; phylum Pseudomonadota; class Gammaproteobacteria; order Burkholderiales; family Burkholderiaceae_A; genus UBA7377. The sequence continues at coordinate 576,872 of JAYQTQ010000001.1, forward strand.
GCATGTACGTTATGAACAAAAGCCAAAAGGAATGCATTGATAACTATTTTTTCATATCAGATTCCCTAAATCCACACAGAATTGACTGACAGCATTTTTCTTAATAGGCAGCGCAAACAGAACTCAATCTGGAAACTTGTTGTCTTTACCAAAGTAAATATGCTCTCCCCTGAAATCTGTGCGATCCATTTGCCTTCCTATCATCAATCGATATTCTCCCATAGTAGGTTTATGGTGCGGTAGGAAATCATAACCCTTGCCACTTCTATATAACATTTTATCCAGTTCAATTTTGCTCGCTCCACGCTTCATAGGATTTTCCCCACGGCGCTGTCGAAAGAACTCATAGTTTCATATACTGTAGAAAGCTTTATGAATGATTCAATTGCTCCCTCTTTGGCGCCATCGACCAAAAATACCTGAGCAATACGTAAC
>JAYQTQ010000002.1:0-164395 GCA_038147455.1 Burkholderiaceae bacterium
TACGTATTGCTGGCAAGCTTGTTTTTATATTTTGGATGGATGTCGGGGCAGTTAGATAAGTTAGTTTGTGGACTTGCATGGACAGATAGTGGTGTATATCCTGTTTAACAAATTAGTTTTTAGTCAATAAATTTTATTAATATCAGAGAGTTTCTGGAAGGCTCATACGTTTGAATTTTCCCTTTGGAAGCGCTTGTTTCTCTCCTCTGATAAACCCCTTCTCGAGAAACCAATGTTCTGCTTTTTGTAGTAAGGGCAAAAATCTGTTTAATATTGTTTCTTTTGCCTTTTCTAATACATGCTTTAAGAGCCTAAGATCCTTCTCCTTTTGTTGATAAACGGTCGAACTATTAGGCATGAAATCAGCAACATTCTCCTCCGAATAATGGTTAAGGCATGCACAACCACAGATTTGTCCATCATGATCCAAAACAATATAGCTTGAAAGGTTTCTTTCGATATCAACTTTGTCTCTTTTTGTTAAAGCACCATCTTTTTTAAAGGGATCAATTAGTGATAATATCGAATTTATATCGGCAGGAACTGCCGGACGAATATTTCTTATCTGATTCTTTGAAACCATAATTCCTACCCCGTCACGCGTAAATAACTCTAAAAGAATTTCTCCGTCTTGTTCGTAGGGTAATATGTGTGTCCTATCGACATTATTGTTGCAAGCTAAGTTTGCTAGTTCAAATAAGTAATTTAATTGCGGAAATTTTTCGATGATGGACAACTTCTTTTCTTCATAGGTTCTTGTGAGAAGTTCCCGCATTTCATTGAAGGATTTTTTAGAATTACTAAGGGTGTCGGTAATAAAAATAAGCTTGTCTGCTCTCATAATGCAAGCGATATCTTTAGCAAGTTTTTCACTGTTTAAGAAAAACATTTCTCCAGTAGCTGAAAACCCTAGCGGTGAAATTAGTACAATCGCATCCAGGTCTAGAGTTCGCTTAATGGAAGATATGTCGATTTTCCGAAGATCACCTGTCTTGCAAAAATTAACACCTTTATGGATTCCTATTGGCTTTGCATCAACGAAATTACCACTAATAATTTTTATATTAGAAAAATTCATTGAAGTATCTGGTAATCTTGTGGAAAAGAGTGATTCTAATTCGACACGCATCATTCCAATAGCAGCCTGAAAACATTCAGCAGCTTTGTCATCAATTATTGGATCCCCTCTTCGAAAACAAGTGAATGCTTTCGCCTTTTAGTTCTCATCTAACAAATCTTTTGGATCAAAAACTAGGATGATCTGGGTCCCTATTGCGCGCAAGAAAGATAAATCTTGAATTAATCTCGCGAGGTTTCCCGATGAAAAATTTTTTTTTGACACCGAGATGACAAAAAGTTTATTTTTAAATAGATTAATGTAAGGAGCTGCTGAACGGAACCATCCTACCAGACGGGTAGATTCAGAACGATCTGCATGAAATTCTCCGTTGGACTCACTCATGATTTTCTAGATTAAAAAGCATTTTATGCTAAAGGAAAGATCAAAAAATAGCACAGTATCGGATTTTTACAGTAACTTAATAGTAATATAACCTTCTTTATAGTAATCGAAATTAAATTAAATGTGTAAAAGGTTAAAGGTTTGTTTGGTAATAATTGGAGATGAGATTTTATCGGGAAAGAGGGCAGATAAACACTTTTTCTAATTGTAGGGATCTTTTGGCAAACAGGGGGCTGTCAACCCACACCGTGCTTTATATTAAGGATGACCTTGAGTCTATTGAGAAAACACTTAGGTTTTGTTTTTTACAAGGGTACATCATTTTCAGTTTTGGGGGTATCGGGGCAACGCCGGACGACTTAACTCGTTTAGCTTGTGCAAAAGCTTTTGGAAGTAAAATTAGAGCCACATCAAGGCGCAATTAAGTTGATCATGAAGAGATGTTCAGAAATGGAGATTGAGTTAACTGAAAGCCGCCTTGAGATGGGGAATTTACCGCAATGTGCAAGTATAATTCCCAATCCAATTAGCGGATTTCCGGGTTTTCCATAAACCATTGTCACTTTCTTCCTGGATTCCCAGATATGGCCTAACCCAATGATAGAGTGGGTTTTGGATAACAATTATTCTGATTATTTTCAAACGTTTTATGAATACGATTTTTCTTATAGGGTTTCTGGTATTTATGAATCATCAATAAGCAAGTTTCTATTATCACTAAAAGACAAATACCCGAATTTTTCTATATACAGCTTACCTAGTCTTATATCTGGAGGAAAAGATAAGTCGAAAGTAACTTTGGAGTTGGGGTTTAAAGTAGGTTGGGAAGCTTTTAATAGTATGGGAATAGATGATATTGTTAATGCTGCCAAGAAGGAATTAAAAGAAGAAATTGAGCGATTAGGTGGGAAAGTTGTTGAAGAGTCACTGCAGAAAAGATGAAATATATATAATGGCCTACCTTTTGCTTTGGTTTTAGAGTGATTTTGTGATGAACGAGAGATTGAAAATATTTTACGGAACAACTTTTTTTCTATTACTTCTTTTTTTCTCGGTCTGCAGGCCAGTTAGTGCTGGCCAGTTTAAATACCATACTGTCTCTTTGGGAGATACGTTATCTGAAATTTCTCAAAGGTATAAAGTTCGTTTAAAAGATTTACGGAGATGGAATAATTTACGATCAAATAGAATTTTTGTTGGGCAAAAATTAAGAGTTTCTAAGAAAAAGACAAGAAATCTTTCTAGAAAATTTCATCGGGTTGTGGTAGGAGATACGTTATCTGAAATTTCTCAAAGGTATAAGGTTCGTTTAAAAGATTTACGTAGATGGAATAATTTACGATCAAATAGAATTTTTGTTGGACAGAAAATCTTGATTTATGCGCCGCGCAAAAACTTAGAAAAGTCAGTGGCAACAAAGCTAGGACTGAAGAAGACTGTAGATTTCCTGAAATTAAATTCAAGTGCTGCAATTGTTGTTGATCAAAATACTGGTGAGGTTTTGTTTGAAAAGAATGCAGATGTAGCTCTTCCAATAGCATCTCTGACCAAACTAATGACGGCTCTCTTAATTATTGAGAATGAATTAAATCTTGATAAATTAATAAAAATCACAAAACGCGAAGCAAATCTAGAAAGGTATAATTATTCTCGCTTGAAGGTTGGTAGTCAGTTTACAAGGAAGCAGCTACTCCATTTGGCTCTTATGTCGTCCGAAAATAGAGCAGCCTTTGCTTTGGGAAGGACTTTTCCCGGGGGGTTAGGAGCCTTCGTAGACGCCATGAATGTTAAAAGCAAAATTCTGAGTATGTGGAGTACAAAGTTTACTGAGCCTACTGGTTTAAATAGCGGAAATATTTCTAGCGCGCGAGATTTAGCTAAATTAGTGGATGCTGCATCGAGGGTGCCGCTTATTGTGAAGTTTTCTACGTCAAAGATGTCTAAGGTGAAAGTTTTAAATAAAATTCATCGGTTTAGGAACTCTAATCTTTTAGTCAGGAATGAGGATTGGGATATCTCAGTGTCCAAGACGGGTTTTATTAGGCCATCTGGGAAGTGTTTAGCTATGATTACTAGGGTCAAAGAAAGACCTTACATAATAGTTACATTAGATGCGACCAAATCTTTAGATAGGGCCAAAGATGCAAAGCGCATCTTTTCCTGGCTTTCTTCAAAAAAAACTGCATCAACGCGATCCATTGAGAACATTTTTATTCAGCAAATAAATTAAATTATAAGTTTTCAAGTGAGTCAGAAACGATCTTTGGTCCCTCATAAATTAAACCAGTGTAAATTTGGACCAGTGAAGCACCTGCTTTAAATCTCTGCTCCACAGCTTCTTTGCTCATGATTCCACCCGATGCAATAATTGCGATATCTTTGTTGAGAAGGGGTTTGATTTTTTTTAAGCACAACAAGGCTCTCTGCTCTAGCGGAGCCCCTGAAAGACCGCCGGCCACTTTCAAATCACTATTTAATTCATCATGATTATTTGTTGTGTTAGTAACTATGACGCCATCAACACTAAATTTATTGAATACATGGGATATTTCCGCTAAATTCTTTTCATTATTATCCGGAGATATTTTATAGAGAACTGGTTTTTGAGTACCCATTTTTTTATTTTGCTGTTTTGGAATCTACTTATTTTTTACCAAATCTTCTAAATATTTATCAGTTTGAAGCTCTCGAACCTGTTTGGTATTCGGAGATGAAATATTAATCACAAAATAGTTGGCAACATCCCAAAAGAAAAGTAATCCCTTTTGATAATCCGTATAAGCATTCCTTAGTGACGTAGTTTTATTAATACCTAAATTAACGCCTAAAACTCCTTTTTTATCTCTAACCCATTTAGATTTTTTTATATTGTTGAAAACCTGATGCATTCCTGCGTTATTGAATCCTAGTCGATTAATGAGTGCTCGTTCATTTTCAATCCTAAATAAGCGTGGTTTTTCATTGCCTGGTTGAGCCACGGGAGTTACCGTCCCTACCTCTATTGAGCCAAATCCAAATCTGGCTAGAGCATCTATGTATTCTCCGTTTTTATCTAATCCAGCAGCAAGGCCAATTCGATTATTAAAAAAAAGTTTTCTCACATAAGTAGGTTTAACCAATGGAGGAGAGGGTACGACAAAAAACTTACCAACGATTAGTTCTAATCGACTTAAAAAATAAAAACCCCAGTCATGTGATTTCTCGGGGTCGAGTTTAAACAATATTGGCTTAATAATTCGGTAAAAAAAATCAATACTCATCAATTTTTTTCCAGCCATCAACGAGAAATATTTCATATGGCTTAAAATTTGTTTTATATCTTCATCCGTTCACATTCTTTTATCAAATATCCTAGGTAAAGATAGTCTTTGCTTTGTCGTTTGCATTCTTCTATTTGCCATAAAATCGCGTATGTTCCGAATGAATGCTTTAAATTCTTAGTGTCATAAAAAGTATAAACGGAAGAAATTCCATCGGTGAGAAAATCTATCACAGATACCAACCTTAGCCTATTTGCAGCATCATAGTATTGGAATAGTTTACTATCCGTGCAGGACCTAAGTAACAAATTTTCAAAGACATCTCGGGAATTTAAAGTTTCAAATGTTTCTGGATGTCTGACTCGTTGGTAGTTTTCAAAAAGGAGAAACGCTGCGTCTGAATGCTCTAACGGAGATATCTCGGCTGTAAGAGTAGATCTCAAATTTTTATATATCTTCTTTTGAGTTTTATTGGGTAAAAACGTTTGTGTAGGAATCCGAATTGGTAGGCATTTTGAGCAGTTTTCACAGATTGGCCTGTATGTGTAACTACCACTTCTTCGATAGCCCGAGGCTATAAGGCGTGAAAACTTTTCTTGTGATAAAGCTTTAGGAGGCTGCGCTATCTCTACTTTTGCTATTTCATTTTTCAAGTAGCTACAACGGTAAGGTTTTGTTTTAGTGATTCTCATTTTAATAATATTTCAGAAATAGGCTCAATTGTCCATGGTAATGCCGGGTTTTCAACCATTGATTTCATCTCTCTCATGAATTGATTATTGCTGACGAGGGAGGCGCCCATGGACGCTAAATGATTAGTTTCCTGCTGACAGTCAATAATTTTCCCGCCATGCTTTTGTAACCATTTTGCAAGAGCCACCAAAGCAATTTTGGAAACATTTGCCTTCCGAAAAAACATACTTTCTCCAAAAACCATCTTACCGATAGAAACTAGATATAAACCTCCAACAAGTTTGTTTTCCGTCCAAACCTCAATACTGTGAGCATAGCCTATTCGATTTAACTCCTCATAGGCGGATACTATATCTTTGGTTATCCAGGTACTTTGCCTTGTGTCTCTTGGTTCCGCGCAAGCCTGAATGACCTCCCGAAAGCATTTGTTCGTACTTATTTTTAGGCCATTCTTCAGATATTGTTTAATATTTTTATGCAATGAATTTGAAACTTTGATTTTATTAGTTTGAAGAATCATGCGAGGATCTGGCCTCCACCAAAGAATGGGTTGATAAGGTCCTGACCATGGGAAAACTCCATTACGGTATGCATTAAGCAAAATTTTTGAGTTTAAATAACAACTAGCTGCAATCGGGATTTCGAGCTAACGTTTGTAATTCTTTCGAAGTCAAAAACGCTATTTTCAAACTCCTGATCTATCCAGGGTATTGAAGACGATGTTTTCATGATTTTTTCCCTAGTGAGAAGAGGCTGGTATGGACATGGTCTTTGTTGTATCTGTCTTTTTTTATAAAAAACTCTAGAGTTTTCCCAACAGTTTTGAATGCTAACTCAGACCATGGAATTTCATTCACCGCAAACAAACGCGCTTCCAGAGTTTCGGAACCAGGGTCAAGTTTGGAATTATTCATCTCAGCGAGAAAAAATATGTGGACCTGATTTAAAAATGGCAAATCATGAATAGCGAAAAGTCTTTTTAATGTGATGTTCGCACCAGATTCCTCAACTGTCTCTCGCAAAGCTCCTTCACTTGTTGACTCATTAAGCTCCATGTAACCTGCAGGTAGAGTCCAAAATCCGAACTTTGGCTCTATCGCCCGTCGACATAGTAAGATCCGATTTTTGTAAGTGGTGACGGAGCCAACGATTATCTTTGGATTTTCATAGTGAATAGTATTGCATGCATCGCATACGCCCCTGACACGATTATCTTCTTCAGGAATTTTCATTTTAAGCTTGGCGCCACAATTAGAACAAAACACAACTCTTTCCTCATCTTAAATCATACAATTAGCAACATGTTGCGCCATCCCCTTGAATTATACTTTATACTATTAGTACAATGAAACTACGACGCGGGGTGGAGCAGTCTGGCAGCTCGTCGGGCTCATAACCCGAAGGTCGGAGGTTCGAATCCTTCCCCCGCTACCATCTAATGCCAATCGCAGATCACTTTGTCATTTGATGAATCAACAGAATCTTAGAAAACTATACAAGTTATCTATCTTTGTTCTAGTGATTTTATTATTAATTGATATTTACCTTATCTTTTTTTAATTGTTTTTAAAAATATAATCCACAATTTTTTTTCATTATTAATATCCCTGAGCAGATTTGGCTTTTAGTTTTAGCCTAGGGTTTCCATCAAATGCACAAGTGATTGACCCCTTGCAGTGGCTGCTGCGCTATGGTTCCAACTATCCCTCTCCCAACAATTAAATCCGTGACCACTATTTTTGTGCACTACTACTCTGCAATTATCCTTCCCGCTAAGCGACATTTTTATTTTTTTTACTGTTTGGGTCGAAATGTGTTCGTCATCGCTTGCAAAGTGAAATAGGAGAGGACAAGTAATATCTTGTACAAGTTCAAGATGCTGATCTAACCTAGTCCCGTAATAAATTACAGATGACTCAACGCCGGCTCGAGCGGCGCAAACAAAAGCTAGCAACCCACCCATACAAAACCCTAAAGCGCCAACTTTTCCTGTACAAGAGGGTATATGTCTAACTGCTTCAACGGCTCGTTGGAGCTCAGCAGCGGCGATATCAATATTCAGTCCGTCAAACAACTGAAGGCCTTTTGCAATACCCGCTGAGTTATATGATAATTCTACCCTGGGCTCCTGCCTCCAGAATACGTCTGGTGCAACGGCCACAAAGCCGTCCAGTGCATACTGATCGCAAATATTTTTAATGTGGTCGTTTACGCCAAATATCTCTTGAATTACTAAAAGTCCTGGTCCAAAACCTGCGGGAGGCAAACTAACGTAGGCACCGAAGGAGCCACCACATGCACTTTCGATATCTATCCATGAATTTTCAATTTCATTACTCATAAATCAACAGTTTACGGGAACAAGAATTAAAAACCTAAAACTCCCCTTTTAAAATTAAGAAAGATTAATTGAACAAAATGGGTATTTGACTGACAAACACAATACGTCATACTTTAACATTTTGGTATGTTAATGAGTAAAAAATTCTTATTCGCTATTATCACAGGCATCGCGGTCACAGTGGCCTTCGCAAGTTACGTTTTTGTAACTCCTTCTGTAATCACTGCGCCTGTTATGAGAGTTTATCCGTATCAGGCGCAAACCCTCTTAAATTCTAGTGGTTATGTTGTGGCGCAACGAAAAGCATCGCTTTCTTCAAAAGCGACCGGAAGATTAGAATGGTTAGGAGTTGTTGAGGGATCGCGTGTAAAAAAAGGGGATCTTATCGCTTTGATTGAAAGTGATGATTTGAAAGCTAAATTATTATTTGATGAGAGCAAAGTAGTGCTGGCTAAGGCGGAGGTTGATGAGGCTAAACGGTTTTTTGAAAGAGCAAAGAAGCTGTTAGCAAAAGACTATCTTTCGGAGGCATCTTATGACGAGAGTTTTGCGAGAATGGAAAAAGCCATGGCCTCATTGAGAGCATCAGAGGCAGCATTGGAGATAAGTAAAGCAGACTTGGCCCAATCGGAAATACGCGCGCCTTTTGACGCTGTTGTTTTGACGAAGAACGCAGATGTTGGAGATAACATTACTCCCTTTTCCGCAGCTGCAGATACAAAGGGAGCCGTCGTAACGATAGCAGATATGCGGACTCTCGAGGTAGAGGTTGATGTATCTGAATCGAATGTTTCTAAAATTGACGTGGGACAAGACGTAGTTGTACGTCTAGATGCTTTTGATGATGAGATATTTTTTGGAAGAGTGGTGAGAATGGTTCCCACTATAGACAGATCGAAAGCTACTCGGATGATTAAAGTGGGATTTCTCAAAATGGATGATCGGATTTTACCCGACATGTCAGCCAAAGTCGCATTTTTAGAAGGGAGGTTAAATCCCAGTTCAACTCGCCCAAGATTAGCAATTTCAAAAGAAGCCTTGTTGCAAGTTAATGGTAAGTTTTATTTCTTTATACATAGTGAAGGTATTTTAAGTCGTCGAGAAATATCAAATCCTCAGTTCATGGGATCGGACCTAATTGCTATTGAAAATGTTCAAGTTAATGATCAGATTGTTATTAGCCCTATCACCAAACTTCGAGATGGGATGTCAGTCAAGGTTAGAAATGATTGATTTAAAAGAAATTTCAAAAGGTTATGTGAGAGGAGGGACTAGAGTTTCCGTTTTGGAGAAAATTTCATTCCAAATTAAAAGGGGGGATTTTTTGGCATTGATGGGACCTTCCGGATCAGGTAAGAGTACGCTCTTAAATCTAATCGGCGGTATCGATCGACCTGATGAAGGGTCAATTTTGGTCAATTCAATTGACATCACAAAGCTGTCTGAATCTGAACTATCAAAATGGAGAGCTGATAATATAGGATTTATTTTTCAGTTTTATAATCTTATTCCCGTTTTGACTGCGCTGGAAAATGTTGAGCTTCCCTTGCAACTAACAAATCTAAACGGGGAAGAAAGAAGGAAACAAGCGCTAGACGCTATTTCACAGGTCGGGCTTAATGACAGGTTAACTCACAGGCCGGGCGAACTTTCGGGAGGTCAACAACAACGGGTTGCAATTGCTAGAGCATTAGTTACAAAGGCTCCTCTTATAGTTGCTGATGAACCGACTGGTGATTTAGATCGAGACGCTGGGTCTGAAATACTGGAGCTACTGGCTGAAACTAATAGGGAATTTGGACGCACGGTTGTGATGGTTACTCACGACCCAAAAGCTGCGGCCAGGGCTAAAACAGTTGTCCATTTTGAAAAGGGAAAACTCGAAGTTGGTGGGACTAGTGTTATTTAAGTTAGCCTTTAAAAACTTATTTCGATATCCAGTCAGATCTCTTTTAACAATGGTGGGTGTAGCAGTCGCAATACTTTCCTTCGGTATCTTATCTACGGTAGTAGATTCATGGTATGCGGGTGCGGAAGGAGCTAGTTCAGCAAGGCTTATTGTTCGTAGTTCAGTGTCTTTGATGTTTCCTTTGCCATTACCTTACAAAGATAGAATAAAGCAAGTGGAAGGCGTTCAAAATATAAGCTGGGCGAGATGGTTTGGTGGCATTTATAAAGAGCCCAAAAATTTTTTTCCACAATTCGCTATCGATCCACAGAGCTATTTGGAAATGTATCCTGAATATGTTGTTTCGAATCAAGAGAAACAACTTTTTATAAAAGACAAGAGAAGCGTTCTAATCGGGCGAAAAATTGCTGATGAGCACAAACTCAAACCCGGGGATTCTATGACCTTAAAAGGACAGATATTTCCAGGAACCTGGGATTTCATTATCGCGGGTATTTGTGAAGGCAAGACAAAGGGTACGGATACTGCTCAGTTATTTTTTCATTGGGATTACCTTAACGAAGAAATAAGAAAAAGGGGCATTTCTCGTGACAAGGAAGCGGTAGGTGTTTTTATTGTTGAAGTCGATAATATTGATAAAGTGGGAAGTATTGCTAAGTCTATTGACGATGTCTTTGCCAATTCTCCAAAAGAGACGCGTTCAGAGACCGAAAAGGCTTTCCAACTTGGATTTGTAGCAATGACTGAGGCAATTGTAGTCGCTATTAGACTTGTTTCCTATGTTGTGATTATTATCATAATGCTCGTAATGGCAAATACGATGATCATGACTGCGCGAGAACGAGTATGGGAGTATGCTACTTTGAGGTCTATCGGGTTCGGCAAATTTTTTTTAAGTGGGTTAATTATTTTGGAGGCTTGCTTGTTAGCATTGTTTGGAGGAATAGCTGGAATTGCATTAACATTTCCTGCCGCGGAAATGTTTCGAACGTTTACTGGAACATTATTCCCAGTATTTGAAATTTCGAATACTACGATCATAATGCAGGTTCTTCTATCACTTTTAACCGGAGCGTTTGCGGCTATCTTTCCCGCATGGAAGGCGAATACCATAAATATTGTTGGGGCGCTCCGGGCATCATAAAGAAATGATAAAAAATATCCCAATAACTTACAGTTTTAGAAACTTGTTTGTTCGCAAGATGACAACTCTTTTTACTATTATGGGGTTAGCCCTTGTTGTTTTTTTGTTTTTGCACGGTTGTGATGTTAAACAGGGGTCTTGAAGAGACCGTTGTTGCTACTGGTGAAGGGGATAATTTGATTGTAACCAGGCGAGGGGCCGGAACTGAGGTACAAAGTTCGATTACCAAATCTCAAGCCGCAATAGTGTCACAATTTAAGGGAATTATGAGTTCCCCTGATCCGATGGTTTCTTTTGAAACGGTAATATTAATTAATTTAAAAAAGAAAAAGGGCTCAACGTCAAATGTTGTGATCCGAGGGTTACAAAGTGCTGGAATAAAATTGAGAAAAAATGTAGAAATTACGAGAGGAAGATATTTCAAAGAAGGGTCTAACGAGATCATCGTAGGTAGAGCTATCGCTAAAAGATTTACTGGACTTGAAATTGGACAAAACATTAATTTTGGAGGAGAGTCATGGAGGATAGTCGGTTTTTTTAAAACTGACAATAATGGATTCGAATCAGAGATGTGGGTATCAAACGACGTTTTAATGCAGGCATTTCAGAGGCAAACCTATTCGACGGTGCTATTTCAGTTACAAGACTCATCATATGCAGAAAAAATCGCAAAGCAATTGGATGATGACATACGCTTGCCGTTAAATGGAAAGTTCGAAAGACAGTTTTATGAGGAATCTAGCAAAGCCCTTTCTAACTTCATTTCAATTTTAGGAACTACCCTAACTATAATTTTCTCCATTGGAGCAACCATTGGTGCAATGATAACAATGCAGGCAGCTGTAATGAATCGCAAAAGTGAAATAGCAACATTGAGGGCATTAGGGTTTTTTAAATACCAAATCTTATTAGCATTTTTATTTGAAGCATTTGTCCTATCTTTTTTTGCCGGAGTTTTTGGTTTGTTTATGGCAAGTCTCTTTTCTAATGTTGAGTTTTCAACCAGTAATTTTCAAAGCTTTTCGGAATTAGCTTTTCGTTTTTCCTTTGATATGTATGTTGTGCTAATAGGTATGGCCTTATCCATTTTAATGGGAATTGTAGGCGGCTTAATTCCATCTATTTATGCAACGAAAATAAAAATTACTGATGCGTTAAGGCCGTTATGACTATTCAAAGAACTGGTAATTTAATAGATTGTATGCTTTTTGCAAACCGACTTTTTTGGCGTGATTTATTAGCTGGGAATTATACAATTTTCTTGTTGGCTGTTTTTGTTTCAATCACTTGTGTAACTTCTATTCAATTTCTGGCAAATAGAGTTGAATTTTCTATTTCTAAAGATATGAAGGCCAGTTTGGCTTCTGACCTAAGAATCCTATCTGACCGACGTATTGATGATTCAATTTTGAAACGAGCTAAAGAACTGAACTTATCCACTGTGATTGGGGTTCAATTTCCCACCATGGTCTCATCTGGAGAAAAGAGTGTACTAGTCTCCTTAAAAGCTGTAACCGATTCATATCCGCTGCGAGGAGATTTAATTGTTTCAACAGGCAAGGAAAAGCAGAAAGCATCTTCCTCGATGTTGAGATCCGGAGAAGCTTACGTAGATTCTTCGATGCTTTCAAGGTTAAACATAAATTATGGTGATACATTTAAATTGAGCGGTAGAGACTTCATCGCAAAAGCGTATATCGAAGTGGAGCCTGATAGAGGCCTTTCCTTTGTAAATTTCGCTCCTAGAGTTTTGATAAAAAATGAGGATTTATCTAACCTCGGGTTGCTAAAACCGGGGAGTAGGGCTAGCTACAGAGTGTGGGTTGCAGCAGAGGAAAGTAATAAATTAGAGGCATTCACTAAATTTGCTAGGGAGAATCTTCAAAAAGGGCAAAGTCTTGAAACTTTTGAGGTGGCTCGTCCAGAGTTACGTGATGCACTAAAACGCATTCGGTCATTTTTATCATTAATTTCTTTGCTTACGATCATTCTCGGAGCTATTGCCATTTCAATGGCGGCAAGCTACATCATGAAAAGCCATGCTAAAGCACTAGTTACGCTAAAGGTTTTTGGAGCTTCCGAAAAGTATTTAAAAAATATGTGGCTTCTCATTTTGAGTTCACTAACAGTAATTTCCTTTGTGACGAGTGTGCTATCCGGGTTTGTTTTGCAAAAATTAATTTTTTGGCATGTAAACAACTACTCTGATATCAATTTGCCGGATGTGGGTGTTATCGAACCCCTTTACATTTCCCAAATCTTCTTTGTGACTCTAATTCTTGTTTTTTTATTCTCATACCCTTTTTCTCTAGTGTTATAAAACAACCTGTAATTAATATATACAGAAAAACATTCTTTAAGGAACAAAAGTTTAATCTGGGATCGTTTTTATTTACTCCTGGCTTCTTTTTGTCTTTTTTGATATTCACCATTTTATTGTATCTTTGTGTAGGGGATTTGCTTTTGTCAGCAGTTGTTTTTCTATTTTTGTTTCAATTGGAATCTGTTTTTTTTCTGTGTCTGTTTTTCTCATTAACCTAATCAAAAAAGGTAAAGAATAACTTTTTTAATTTTGAGTTAGGGTGGGTATTTCAAAACTTTTTCCGGAGCATAAACCGGAGACGCACATCTATCTCTTTACAGGTACTAGTGCTTGGGGTTGCAATATCCTCTTTAGTGAGCTCTACTTTTGTCGAACAAAGGTTGTTGAAAATATGGGATAGTGTTACTGCTGAAAATGCTCCTAATTTTTTTCTCCTGAATATACAACCGGACCAAAAGATAGAAATTGGGAAGTTTCTCGAGGAATTGGTTGGAAATCATTCTTTATATCCTATGGTAAGGGGAAGATTAATTTCGATTAATGGTACAAACGTTGATAAAAGCAAATATCAATCTGCAAGGGCTAAACGGTTGATATCGCGAGAAATGAATATCTCTTATGGCAACATGGTTCCGGAGTATAACCAAATAACATCTGGAAAAAATTTTTCTGGGAGTCGAACAGAGTTGTCCGTAGAGCAGGATATAGCAAAAACGCTTGGAATAAAACTTTCAGATTTGATTACCTTTGATGTAGGTGGTGAACTAATCACTTTAGAGGTTACAAGTCTTAGAAAGGTAAAGTGGGAATCAATGGAAGTGAATTTTTTTATGTTTGCTTCACCTGATAAGTTACAAGACAAACCTCAGACATTTATAACCGCTTTTCATTACAACTCGAGTCAAAACGGCTCTGGCTTTGCTAACATACAACGACTAATACTTGAAAAGTTTCCCAATGTTACCGTGGTGGATACGTCAATCATTGTTGGTCAGGTTCAAAAGGTATTGAAAGATGCAGTTAATATAATAAAATTATTTTTTTCCTTTTCAGTATTCGCAGCTTTCTTAGTGCTTTGGTCTTCGTTGTTAGCTCTAAAAGAGGAAAGGGAAAGAGAAACGGCATTATTGCGAATACTAGGGTGTTCTAAAAACCTTTTAATTTCAGCTCAATTTATCGAACTCGTGTTCATTGGGGCGCTTGCTGGTAGCGTAGGGTCAGTATTTGCGCAACTATTTGGCAACATAATTTTTTATACAATTTTTGCGGAAATTGGTTTTGACTTTTCTTGGATGTACGTAATTGTTGGGGTTGCTATTGCTATAGTCGTTAGTATACTAGCCGGTTTCTATGGGCTGCTTCGTATTTCAAGACACTCAAGTGTAACAAATTTAAGAATGCTACCACAGTAGGTGGTTTAGTGGCATAATACTAGTTTTTTCTAGTGCGGGTTACCCCTTAGGTGAAAGAGATAAATTGCTTACATTTAGGATAGGAGAGATTAATGCAGTCAAGAAGTGAACACGTAAAAATGCTTAATGAGTCTTGGAGGAATGATCCCAGATGGAGCGGGATAAAAAGAGGTTATGGTGCAGAGGATGTGGTCAAATTACAGGGATCAGTTGTGCAAAAACATTCGTTAGCGGAAAACGGTGCGAAAAAATTGTGGAAACTTGTGAATGAGGAGCCCTTTATAAATGCACTCGGCGCATTAAGCGGTAATCAGGCTATGCAGCAAGCAAAGGCAGGTCTGAAGGCGGTGTATCTGTCCGGTTGGCAAGTTGCAGGTGATGCAAACAATGCAGGAGAAATGTACCCTGATCAGTCACTATATCCTGTTAGTTCAGTTCCTGATGTTGTAAGGAGAATTAATAATGCGTTAACAAGGTGCGATCAAATCCAATGGATGGAAGGCAACAATCCTGCTGACTCAGGTTTTATAGATTATTTTTTACCAATTGTTGCTGATGCGGAAGCCGGGTTTGGAGGAGTTTTGAATGCATTTGAACTAATGAAAGCGATGATTACCGCAGGAGCGGCTGGTGTTCATTTTGAGGACCAATTAGCTTCTGTGAAGAAATGTGGTCACATGGGAGGTAAGGTTTTAGTTCCAACAAGAGAAGCTGTTGCAAAGTTGATAGCTGCTAGATTGTCAGCGGATGTATTGGGAGTGCCGACTTTGATTTTTGCTAGGACTGATGCTGAAGCCGCGGACTTACTAACCTCGGATGTTGATGATAACGACAAACCTTTTTGTACGGGAGAAAGAACGGTTGAAGGCTTTTATAGAACTAAGTCAGGATTCGATCAGGCGGTTTCGAGGGGATTAGCTTATGCTCCTTACGCCGATTTAATTTGGTGTGAGACAGGCAAGCCCGATCTTGAGTTTGCCAAGAACTTTGCCGAGGCTATACACAAGGAATTTCCTGGAAAATTACTTTCGTACAATTGTTCTCCATCCTTTAATTGGAAGAAGCATCTCGATGACTCAACTATCGCAAAGTTCCAAAGGGAACTAGGGGCAATGGGTTACAAATTTCAATTTATTACTCTAGCTGGGTTTCACTCGTCTAAATTACAGTATGTTTAACCTAGCCCATGGATATGCAAGAAATCAAATGAGCGCATATGTTGAGTTGCAGGAGGCAGAATTTGCAGCTGCAGAGAAGGGGTTTACTGCTGTGAAACACCAGAGAGAGGTTGGCGTAAGTTACTTCGATGCGGTTACTACGACTATTGAAAAAGAGGCTTCTACTGGTGCTTTCAAAGGTTCAACAGAGGACGAGCAGTTTTAAACTGTGTTGTCTGTCTGGTGCTGTTTAGTTGATACAATTGTGGCAACTGAGAATTAAGATAACTATTATGGTTATCGATGCGGGCTATGAGCGAAAGATCTAATGGTCCTGCGTGATATTCATTAATTCTTCAAACTAATTTTTTAACGAAAAAAATAATTGGCAAAGGTATGGAAGTATTTTTAATAATTGTGGCCACACTCGTTGCGGGAGTAGGAAGCGTTCTGATAGCGGGATTATTAAGCGTTAATTTCTTGTCTAGATTCGGAGATTATTTTTTAAGTTTTGCTGCAGGGGCACTGTTATCGACAGCTTTTTTGAATCTTTTGCCAGAGTCTTTTCATTTATTGAATCACCATTCTGCATTGATGTTTACTCTATTACTCGGCATCATTTTCTTCTTTTTGCTGAATAAACTCCATTTGTATCACCATAGTCATGATGAAAAGCAACTGAAGGGTATAACTGGGCCGGATCATACTCATATAGGAACTAAGACACACGGGCAATTTGTCGGTGGGAGGCTGGTAATTTTAATTTTAGGAGACTCAATTCATAAATTCGGCGATGGAGTTTTAATCGCAGCGGCTTTTATAGCGGATACTAGAGTTGGTTTACTTGCAACCCTAGCCGTGCTATCACATGAGATCCTCATCATATTGCAGATATTTCGCTTATAAAGGAAGAGACTTCATCCTTTAGCAAAGCTATAAAAAGTGTTTCATGTACGGGCTTGTTCTCTGTTATCGGCGGGGTTTCGAGTTTCTATTTACTAGATAGCTTTTATAGTTTCTTACCTTATTTACTAGTTTTGGCTTCAAGCAGCTTTATATACGTAGCTTTAGCAGATTTAATTCCTCAATTAAAAAAGAACACTCCCCTCGCAAAAACTATAAAGCAATTTTTTTGGCTTTTCGTTGGAGTAGGGCTTGTGGGTTTTAGTTCTTTTCTTGCGCATTGATGTTCAATAAACAAATGGAATGGGATCAATATCACACCAAAGATACCATGCTGCTATTGTATTCCATGGGTCCCATTTTTTTTTTAAAATTGGAAGTTGTTCCCTAACTGAGGCATAGTCATTTAATGAATAATTTTTTCGTATAGATTTCAGCAGACCCAAGTCAGTTTCAGGAAATACATTTGGTCGCATCAAATGGAAAATAAGGAACATTTGGCCTGTCCACATTCCAATTCCTTTAATGCGCATCAGTTCTGTTAAGATCTCATGGTCTGAGAAGCTATCTATATTTTCCCAGAATTGTGTATTGTTTTTGAAACTAGCAGCTACTTCAGTGATACATAAGTATTTAGCTTGTGATAAGCCTAACCTTTTAACAGAAGATTTAGATGCTAGGAAGAGTGATTCATAGCTATTGTCTTGTAAGTTTCCTGTTGAAGCACAATTCTCTAAAGAAATGAGAAATAAGATTTTTGCAGATAATTTTTTTGCTGCGAGACTGGAGATTTGTTGACTGACAATTGCTCTGAGAAGTGTCAAAAATGGGTCTTGGTGACTATATAATTTTATTTCTTTATTTCTTCGGGTAATTTTAGCTAAAATAGGGTCTGTTGCCGATAGCTCCCGAACACCTTCCTTCCAATACTTGGGATATGCTAATTTTTAGGATTCATATGCTTATTTTGTTATCCCCTGCTAAAACATTTAACTTCGAGTCGATTGGAGATCGTAGTACTGGAACAACATCTATTTTTCAACGTGATACAAAAGCACTCATTAATATACTTCAAACATTGTCCGAAAAAGACTACCAGAAATTAATGAAAATTTCTCCGAAGTTAGCTGCTCTAAATAAAGATAGACATCTTGGTTTCGCTAAAACTAGTAAGAAAGACTCGATGCAGGCTATTTTTGCTTTCTATGGTGATGTTTATACATCTTTGAGAGTAGAAGATCTTACAGAGAAAGATTTACGTTTCGCGCAGGATAATTTGCGCATCCTTTCCGGTTTGTATGGTATTTTACGTCCTTTCGATTTAATTAAACCGCATAGGCTTGAAATGGGGACCGCGCTAAAAAATACCAGAGGAGATAATCTTTATCAATGGTGGGGTCCAAAAATTGCAGATTCATTGAATAATGAAATTGAGTCTCATGGATCGAAAATCTTTATTAACCTAGCTTCGGAAGAATACTACAAGTCGATAAAAGGGCAGCTTTTAGAAACGGTGGTAACTCCGATCTTTCAGGAAAGAAAAGGAAGTGAATTCAAGGTTATTGGTATTAATGCAAAGCGTGCCAGAGGATTGATGGCTAGATTTATTATCAAAAATAAAATCTTAAACGCTGATAAGTTAAAACTTTTTTCCTCTGCAGGCTACAAATTTAATGAGAAACTTTCTAGCCAAAATACTTTGATCTTTCAGAAGGAACTGAGGATTACTGGCTCTATTTTGAGATTTACATCAAATTTTTCTTTTACGGAAGCCCTAACTTCTTCAGCAAACATCAAAACTTCCTGAGAGGACGAATTATCGTAGTTTACCAAAACTAATGCATGTTTTAGATGCATTCCAACATTTTTAAATTTTGCTCCCCTAAAACCACAAGATTCAATCAGCCAGGCTGCTGAGAGTTTAAAAGATCCATTCAAAGTTATTATCGGAATATTTGCAAACTTTTTTCGCAACCTTTCAGCTTTGGTATTGTCCACAACAGGATTTATAAAAAAGCTACCTACATTCGGAAAAAAGTTTAAGTCTGGTAATTTTTTGCTTCTGATATTTAGAACTGCATCTGCAATATCAATTCTGTTAGGGTTAGATGGAAGTACATTCTTAATACTATCGTAATCCGGCGTGTTAAAGTTTTTCCAATCTGTGGAAAGAGAGAAGTCGACCGAAATTATGACAAAGTTTGATAAAAAAAGAGCTTAATGTCCGGTTCCTAAAGACGCTGGTTCGGTATCCAAAGGCACAATCTTTATTTGAGATACTTATTGTTAAATTGCGCTCTACATCATATACATTAACACTTTCAATTACATCGCATACCTCACTTCCGTACGCTCCAATATTTTGAATCGGAGCAGCCCCAACTGACCCTGGAATCCCGGCGAGGCATTCCAATCCCCCAAATTTATTCTCTAATGTCCATAGGACAAATTCGTTCCAAGTTTCTCCAGCACCACAACGGACAATCACCTTCTGTTTGAGATTTTTTCGTACGGTAATACCTTTTAGTCTATTGATAAATACAGGTACCTCAAATGGTGATTCAATTGGCGCGTCTAAAATTACGTTACTGCCTTCTCCCAGAATAATAAATTTGTTTCTTGAATCTTTGATTAGCGTTTTTATATCTTGTTCTTTTTCAATAATCTCTAGACTCTTACAATAGGCATTTAAGCCCAACGTGTTAAACCTTTTTAGGTTAAGAATATTTTGCGTCACGTTCCTGTTTTTAGAATCCAAATTGTGCCGTTAAATGAGCTTTGACTAATTTCGATGCTGCCCTGTTTCGCTAGTTCCAATATCGCTAAAAACACAACGATTAATTTTGACTTTTTATTGGGATTTTTGACTATGGGGACGTAGCAAAGTGAAATTTGACCTTTTTCCTTAATAAGCTTTAAAAGGGTAGACATAAACTCTCGAACGGAAAGTTGTTCTTTTGAAATTGTATGTGCTTCTATTAACGTCCTTCCTTTAAGAGCCTCTTGCAGGGCAAGAGAAAGCAATGCAGGGGTAATTGGCATTTCCTTGTTTTCTTTCTTTATCTCTGAATGAGCTCTGACTAATGACCACTCCCGACCGATTCTCGGCATTTTGTCTAATTCTAAAGCAACAGTCTTGAACTTTTCATACTCGAGAAGTTGTTTCGCTAATTCTGCCCTTGGATCTTCTCCTAAACTCATCATCACCAGAGTTTAGTGGAGTAACTTTCGGCAAAAGCATCCTGGTTTTAATATCAATTAATATACTTGCCATAAGAAGATATTCACCGGCTAACTCAAGGTTTTCGGATTTTATTTGATCAATGTATTGCAAGTATTGAGAGGTGATCTGTGATATGGGTATATCAAGAATATCAAAGTTCTGTTTCTTTATAAGGTACAGCAGAAGATCCAGTGGACCTTGAAATGACTCAAGGAAAACTTGCAATGCATTTGGAGGGATAAATAGCCCATCAGGCACCTTTTCGAAAGGTTCTCCATATAGGAGTGTTTCATTCACTTTGTGCATGATTGTCAAAATATGTATAGGATTTTGGCTTTATTTTGCACTTCAATCTCATCAGATTTTCATTGGTTTTCTTTTTTAAGGGTCTGTCCCACAATTCCCTCTCTTTTTCTTTGATCTGACTCTAAACCAGGGTTATCCTTTTTAGGTCAATTAAAAATTCAGTAATTTCAGAAGTATATTTGTTATTTTTGAGAATCATTCGTTTACCTTTACTAAACTTGCAACATCTTCTTCATTTATGCGCTTGATAAGATGACCAATATTTCTTATTTTCTTAATTCTTAAATCGAATATATCGTTCCATAAGAAAGGTGTATTACTACAAAAAAAATCTCGTTCAATTTTATTACACGTAATTGGGATTACGGGTTTTAATAGAATTGATATCTTACCGAAGCATCTTAAGGATAGAGACAATACACTGTGCAACGAGAGTATTTCCGTTTTGGAGATATTTTCAATATTCTTTGCGGTTTCCCAAGGTTTTTTTTCTTGAATGTAATTGTTAATTTGATCAACCAACCGCATAATCTCTTTAACTGCTCTACTAGTGTTTCTTCAGGTTATACGCTTCCTTAATTTGTTCCGAAGCTTGTTCTATTTCTCCCTCTAATTTAGCCCCGATCGGGTTGATAGCTACAATTTCTTTTTGTGACAGAATCTCCCCATCAAAGTGTCTAAGCAAAAAACCAGAGCAGCGACTTTGAATATTGATAAATTTTCCAACCAAATCTCCATTTACTTTTTGTACGAATTCAGACATATTCATATCTAAATCCTCCATTGAGCCATTTAATTTGCTGGCAAAATAATATCGTAAGAATTCAGCCTCTATATTTTTTTTAAGGTAAGCTCTTGCGGTGATGAAAGTACCTCTTGATTTACTCATTTTTTTTTCCCATTTATTGTTAAAAATCCATGAGCATAAAGGGACGTCGGAGTCCGGAAGCCTGAAAAATGCAGCATTGCTGGCCAGAACAGTGCATGAAAATACAAGATATCTTTACCTATGAAGTGAATAAGTTCCACTTTAGCTTCTTTTCCAATATATTCATTCGCATCTTTTTTTTGTGACGAGCACCAATTTATAAGGCTGGCATAGTATCCTATCAGTGCATCAAGCCAAACATAGAAGTACTTATTTTTGTCCCTGGAATTTTAAATCCAAAATAGGGTGCATCCTCGAAATATCCCAGTCAGCAAGTAAAGAATAGCCCTCTTCATCTTTTTTCAACCATTCCCTTATTTTGTTTCTTGCCTCTTCTTGTAAAGTATCTCTGCCATGTGTCCATTCATTTAAAAATCAAAACACTTCTTGCTAGAGAGTTTAAAAAAATAATGATCAGTTTTTTTTCTTATAGGGGTGTTTCCTGTGAGTACTGACCTAGGCATACCAAGATCGGTTGGCGAGTAAGTTGCACCACACTTCTCACATGAGTCTCCATATTGGTCAAGTGCTCCGCATCTCGGGCAGGTGCCAACTATGTATCGGTCAGGGAGAAACATTTGTTTTTCTTCATCGAAAAACTGCTCAATTATTTTTTTTTCAATAAGATCTGATTTTTTTAATCTCTCAAAAATTGTGGATGATAGATCTTCATTTTCTTTTGAATGGGTAGTGTAATAATTGTCAAATTCGATATAGAATGAGTCAAAATCTTCTTTGTGCCTTTTTTGCATTTTGGCAATAAGCTTTTCGGGGGTTGTTTTTTCACTCTCAGCTTTTAACATCACTGGTGTCCCATGTGCATCGTCAGCACAAATATAAACAACCTCATTACCTAGTAACTTTTTAAGTCGTACCCAAATATCAGTTTGGATATATTCAACTAAATGACCAATGTGAATATCCCCATTTGCATAAGGAAGAGCGGATGTGACAAAATATTTCTTCATTTTGATACTATAACAATATCTTGGAAAAAAGAGGGTTTGATGAGTGTAAAGTGTGATACATGGATTCGTAAAATGGCTTTAGAGCGAGAAATGATTCAGCCCTTTGAGGCTAATCAGGTTAAGAAATTAGGCGATAAAAAGGTTATCTCATATGGCACTTCCAGCTATGGTTACGACGTGCGTTGTGCCCGTGAATTTAAGATTTTTACAAATATTAACAGTAGTACGGTTGATCCAAAGAATTTTGATCCTGCATCCTTTGTTGATTTTGAGGGAGATGTTTGTATTATTCCTCCTAATTCTTTTGCTTTGGCCAGGACAGTAGAGCATTTCAAAATTCCTAGAGAAATATTGATAATCTGCGTAGGAAAAAGTACCTATGCCAGGTGTGGAATCATAGTTAATGTCACCCCACTTGAACCGGAATGGGAAGGGCACGTAACGCTTGAATTTTCCAACACAACTCCATTACCGGCAAAAATTTATGCAGGGGAAGGATGTGCGCAAATGATTTTTTTTGAGGGGTTGGAGGTTTGTTCGGAATCATACAAGGATAAAGATGGCAAATATATTGGGCAAAAAGGCGTAACGTTGCCAAAAATGTGAGAGTGTTAATTTTTTCTTTTAAAGTGACAAAAACGGTAACGTAATCCATGACGTTTTGCGGTCGCCCATTCCCTTTTTTCAATAACAATCCAATTGTCCCATTCAATCTCAGGGAAGAATGTATCACCATCAAAATTTGCGTCAACCTCAGTTAAAAATATTTCGTCGCAACTAGGTAACGATTCTCGATAGATTTTTTCACCTCCTATAACGAAAATTTTCTCGAAACCTTCTTTCTTTGCCCACATAACAGCTTCTTCAAAACAACTGAATACCTCAACTTCAGAATAGTCTCTATTGATATCATTTTTTACGTTTTTGTCTTTTGTTAAGACCAAATTATATCGTTGTGGCAACGGTTTTCCGAGTTGACTTATAATCGAAAAAAAAGTTTTTCTTCCCATTAGCACAGGATGGTTCAATGTGAGTTCCTTAAACATTCGCAGGTCCTCAGGCAAATGCCATGGAATGCCGCCTTCTTTTCCTATGACGCGATTGGAAGATATCGCAACGACTATATGTAAAGCCACACTTTTCATATCAGACAGCAATTGGAGCCTTAATTGCTTCGTGAAGTTTGTAATTAATTATATTGAAGTCACTAGATTGATAAGAAAAAATATCCTTCACATCACGTTTGAAAGAAAGGGTTGGTACTTCAAATGGTTTACGATTGAGCTGAATTTTCGCCTGTTGAATATGGTTCTTGTAAAGATGGCAATCTCCACCTATCCAAATTAACTTAGCAGGCTTCATTTTTGTCTGATGCGCAACCATATATGTGAGTAATGCATAACTCGTAATGTTGAAAGGGAGACCTAAAAAAATATCCGCGCTTCTTTGGTAAACCTGACACGATAAGCATCCATTATGGACATAAAATTGAAACATTATGTGACAGGGGGCAAGAGCCATTTCATTGAGTTCACCGACATTCCATGCCGAAACAATGTGGCGACGGGAATGCGGGTTGGTTTTAATTTGATTTATGACATTTTCGATTTGATCAATTTCCTGCATTTCTCCGTTATTATTTGTTGATCTCCACCTACGCCATTGTTTGCCATAAATTGGTCCTAAATTCCCATTTTCGTCTGCCCACTCGTCCCAAATAGTTACTCCTTTTTCTTGCAACGCTTTAACATTACTGTTCCCACTTAAAAACCAAAGTAATTCTTCTATCACCGAGTACAAATGAATTTTTTTGGTGGTTACAATCGGTAGTCCTTTGCTCAAGTCAAATACAAGTCTTTCTCCGAATGTTGAAAGTGTTCCTACACCAGTTCGATCGTCTCTTTCAGCTCCGTTTTCAAGCACAAATTTTAATAGTGTTAGATAATCCTTCAAGGTAGAAGCGCATTACTGTAACCATTATCTGCAACGATGACTTGGCTAGTAATACTCCTTGACATGTCAGACAGTAAAAATACTGCAAGATTTCCGATTTCTTCCTTAGTGATATTTCTTCTGAGGGCTGCTTTCTGTTCGACCGAGTTTAAAATATTCGAGAAGCCTTTTATTCCGCTTGCGGCCAGTGTCTTAATCGGACCGGCACTGATCGCATTGACACGGATAAATTTTTTCGGTCCCAGATCATGAGCTAAATACCTGACGCTTGCCTCTAGACTTGCTTTAGCCAGTCCCATGACATTATAGTTTGGTACAAACCTTGTCGAGCCTATGTATGAGACCGTTATGATTGAAGAATCCTCGCTTAGGATGTCCTCGAGTGCTTTCGTAACAGCGCCAAAACTATACGCGGATATAACATGGGCACTGGTGAAATTTTCTTTTGTAAGTCCATCTGTAAAGTCGCCAGAAATAGCTTCACGAGGGCATGGGCTATTGCATGTACATATCCATCAACATGAGACCAGCCATTATTTTTAAGCTTTTCTGGCAATCCAGTGATATCTTCATCTAGCTCCACATTACATTTTACGGCAAATTTGCCTTGAAGATTTTTCGACAAATCATTAATTCTCTCAGTGAATCTTTCATCTTGATATGTAAAGGCAAGTTCAGCTCCAAGATTAGAGCATGACTGAGCAATGCCGTACGCGATTGATCTGTTGGACAGCAGACCTGATATTAAAATTTTTTTCCCAGATAACATTGTTTTTAAAAAATAACTGCAAAATTGATCATCATTTGGCTTCTCGTTATAGTATTTATTGGGTAAGCCATTTTTTATCACTTTTCAAACCAGATGACGTATTTTAACTCAGAAAAACTTTTTATTTGCAGTTTTGTATTTTTTGCTCATATTTCTCTAATTTTTTTTGTGAAATCAGAAAAAAATCATCGAGATTTGCGAGTTAATGCTGAAATAGTAAACTTAATTATGTTGCGAGAAGCGCCACCTCTCAAGAAGGTTAAGCCTGACTCAAAAGTCGAAAATCAAAAAAAACCAAAGAAGAAGACTGTGAGTAAGCCGAAAAATCGAATCGAGCCAATTAAAAAGGTTGAAGTGAAAGAAAGCAAGCAGGTAGAGGAGCAGAGCATGGTAAGAAATTTCACTGCCCCTCAAGCCATAGAGCCTGCGGAAAACTTTGAATTATCTGCACCAATAGTTGTCCAAAATGTAGCTTATGTTGACAAAAAAATTTGTACTCCGAAATACCCTAGAGTGTCGAGAAAGCGAGGTGAAAGGGGTAGGGTTTTAGTAAGGGTTTTCATTAATCGAGATGGCTCTAGTGAAAAGGTTGAAATAGAGCAAAGTTCAGGTTTCGATAGGTTAGATCAGGCAGCGATGGATTCAGCAAAAAAATGTAAGTTCATTCCAGCCAAAAGAAATGGAGAGCCTGTAAAAACTCTCGCGACAATACCGTATACTTTTTACTTTTTAATTGAATTGGAGTTTTAAATGGTGGAGGTTGTAAGAACAGTAGATAAATCAATAAGCCTTTTCATGTTTTGTTTGGCTTGTACGTTGTTTTTTGTTTTTTTTTACTGCGGTACAGTTAAAGCTCAGGAGACAGAAAATCTTGAAAAGGCTGTCGACGTTGGCTCCTCCATGCTCAATGAGGAAGAAAATAACGAAAATGGTAACAATGCCTACGGTTTTTCTGAGCTATGGAGTCAAGGCGATTTTGTGGCACGACTCACCCTGATTGTTTTGCTTTTAATGAGTGTTGGGACATGGACAATTTTTTTTACCAAATTCCTTGATCAGAGGCGTATCTATACACATGCTAATGAATTAAAGTTGGCAGTGAATGCAAGTAAAAATTCCTCTGAAATCTTGCAATCTATAAGTTCAGATAGATTTGAATCTTTACGTGTCTTTACCTTGCCAATATGTGATAGTTTTAGCGTTGCGGAGAGGTGCAATGTAGAAGACGTTGAGATAGTTCATGAAGTTATTCATAACGGAGTTCAGGAGGGGATTTCCGAAATGGATATGGAAATTCAGAAAGGCCTCACTTTTTTAGCCACGGTAGGTTCAACTGCGCCCTTTGTAGGTCTATTTGGCACAGTTTGGGCGATTTATCACGCTTTAATTGGTATTGGAATCGCGGGTGAAGCGACATTAGACAAAGTGGCAGGACCCGTGGGAGAGGCATTAATCATGACAGCCATTGGATTAGCCGTTGCTGTTCCAGCAGTCCTCGCATACAACTGGCTTTTGAGACGAAACAAATCAATTGTTAGAATAATATCAAACGTGAGTAATAAGATTGTCTACATTGTTTCCAGACGCTTTGAGCAGAGGAGGATTTAGTTTGCCAGAGTTTAGGGTTTTTCGTCGTTTTAAAACCACTTCTGATTTCGAGGAACCGATCGGAGAGATAAACACTACACCACTAGTAGATGTGATGTTGGTGTTGTTGATTATTTTCCTTATAACTATTCCTGTTATAAACGCATCAATTAAGGTTGATTTACCGGAAGAGCGTTTTAACGATGCAGTTGTGACGGATGATGTGGCTATACTCTCTGTGACAAAGGCCGGGCAAGTTTTCTTTAATGGAGCCCTTTTAGGTGACGGCACGCAATACGTAGAGACTTTGTCGAATCTACTCAAAACTAATCCCCTGAATTCTATTCAGGTGCATGGCGACTCAGATGTTCCATTTGACAAAATAGAGTTAATTATCAATCAGATGCGATCATTGGATGTAGAAACAATAACTCTTGTTAGTAAGCCATGATAAAAAAAAAATACAGGAACAGTTTTTTTCTTTATGAAACAAGAGATGAGCAAAGTCTCTATCTAAACATCAACACTACACCTCTCATAGACGTGCTACTTGTGCTTATTATAATGATTATCATTACTATGCCAATTCAATTGAATAGGCTGGATTTAAATCTTAGTCAGGGGCAAGAAGGTGGCAAAATTAGAGAAAAAGTAGTTCTTATCAACATAAAAAGAGACGAAACGGTATTCTTAAATGGTAATCAGATAGGGAAATCGAGAGATGAGATAAGACGTGCTTTAGAAGCATTGTATATTGATTCCCCGGAGGCATTTTTAAGATTAAAAGCGGATGCGAACACAAAATATTCCGCGATTGTCAGGATTTTAAGCGAAACGGTTAGAGCTGGATTTAAAGCTGTAAATCTTCCTTCAACAAACAGGGAGAGTAGGTAAGTGTTTTTAAAGGGACATATCAGGATACTCTTTAGTATTTTTTTTGTATTTATCTTAATTCCTGAGTCCCCCGGATTGTGTGCATATGTAAAATCCATGGCATTAGGTTCTAACCCTAAATACTCAGATGAGTTTGACTATTTTGAATATACGGACCCAAATGCGGAAGTAGGTGGTGAACTAAGAATGGCATCTATGGGCACCTTTGACAAAGTTAATCCATTTTCGCTTCGAGGAATCGTTGCTGCGGGAGTTTCGGATCTAATTTTTGAACCACTGGCAATCTTTAGTTTGGACGAGCCGATGACAATGTACGGATTGTTAGCTGAGGAGATGAAACTAGGCAGGGATAAGTTATCAATTTCCTTCAGACTTAACCGCAAAGCAAAATTTTCAAATGGAGACCCTGTTTTGGCAAAAGATGTGGTTTTTTCATATGAAACTTTAATTTCGGGTGATGGAGTCAATCCTTTTTAAAAATTATTGGACGGATATCAAAGCCGTATCGATAGTTTCCGATAGGGAGGTGAAGTTTACATTCCGAAAAAAAAATAGGGAGTTACATTTTATTATTGCTTCAATGCCAATATTTTCTGAGAAATGGGGTGAAAATAGAGAAAATTTCTCGGATATTGTTTCAGATTATCCAGTTGCTAGTGGGCCTTATAAAATAAAAAAGATTGAACTTGGAAAAGGAATTTGGTTTGAAAAAGGTTAGATTATTGGGCAAACAAGCATCCAGTAAGGAAGAACCAATTCAATTTTTCAACAATAAGTTTTAGGTATTACAAGGATGCATTTGCGAGATTGGAAGCATTTAAAGCTGGTGAATTTGATTTTATTCATGAAAATACTTCAAAAATTTGGGCAAGATCTTATGAGGGCAAATCATTTGTTAGCGGAGCAAAGGTCAAAGAGGAACTGAGAAACAGCAACCCTGCGGGTATGCAGGGTTATGTCTTCAATACTCGCAAAAGGTTGTTTTCAGATTTTCGTGTCAGAAAAGCAATTTATCTTGCTATGGATTTTGAATGGATGAACAGACAGCTTTTTTATGATCAGTATAAAAGGTCTTACTCGTTTTTCACCAATACTCCTATGGCTGCTACTGGCTTCCCCTCTGAGTCTGAGACTAGCTTGTTGGCAAAACTTCTTAAAGATTCCGATATACAGTTTAACCCAAACGTCCTTGGTGTAATTTCTAGACCTCCATTAAATATAGGAAAAAACGGATTACGTAACAATTTAAAACGAGCAAAAGGTTTGTTGGAGGAGGCAGGATGGTTTGTAACAAATGGACGTTTGCAGAATGAGAAAGGTAATATTTTTGAGTTCGAAATTTTGTTGGATACTAGGGGTTGGGAAAGAGTTGTAGCTCCTTTTGCGAGAAATCTCAAAAAGTTAGGAATTGGTTTAAAGACAAGGGTAACTGATTTGTCTCTTTACAAACAGCGTGTCGACAATTTTGATTATGACATGCTTGTTCATTGGTACCTTTCGGGGCAGAATCCAGGCAATGAGTTATTCAATCGTTATTCTTCGATTTCTGCGGATCAGAAAGCCTCGAGGAATTATGCAGGTGTTAAAGACCCGCTTGTTGATTTGCTAATAGCTAGAGTTGTCAAAGCAGAGAGTAGAGAAGAACTCGTTACGGCTAGTAGATTACTCGATCGAGTGTTGCTTAATGAATATTATGTCATCCCTCACTGGCATAATACTGTTCATAGAGTCTCTTATGATTCTAGACTCGCAAGACCTAAAATATTACCTCTTTATTACGGGTCTGAGATTTGGGCGTTTTCAACATGGTGGTGGAGGAGAGCTCAACCATGAATCTGACATTAATAGTGTATATTTTAAAACGCTTGATTCTGATGATACCAACTCTATTAGGTATTTTAGCTATCACATTTATCATCATCCAATTTGTACCGGGCGGACCTGTCGAGCAAATGGTAAGAATGCTGGAGGGCGATCACTCTTCGTTTGGGGGAGTAAACACGGGAGTTGCAACTCCAGGCTCAACGACGGGAACTGAGATCGGTCAGAGCTCGGGTAGTAACGTTTACAGGGGAGCAAGCGGACTTGACGAAGATCGTCTGGAGGAGATCAAAAAACTTTATGGATTTGATAAACCTGCGCACGAGAGATTTGTGGAAATGGTTTTTGGTTTTTTAAAATTTGACTTGGGAGAGAGTTTTTTCTACAACAAGGATGTATGGGAACTAATGAAAGAAAAATTACCGGTTTCTATTAGCTTGGGATTGTGGAGCTTTTTCATAACATATTTAGTTTCTTTGCCGCTGGGAATAGCTAAAGCTGTTCGCCACGGATCGTCTTTTGATGTATTAACAAGTCTAGCCGTAATTATTGGATATGCTATCCCCGGATTCGTTCTGGGAGTAATTCTATTAGTATTTTTTGGAGGAGGAAGTTTTTTGCAACTTTTTCCTCTGAGAGGTCTAACCAGTGAAGGTTGGGAAGAGATGAGTTTGCTGTACAAAGTTTTGGATTATTTTTGGCACCTTGTTTTGCCCTTAATATGTTTAGTTATAGGAAGTTTTGCGACGCTTACTATGCTTACTAAAAATACAATATTGGAGGAAGTTAATAAGCAATACGTCAAAACTGCCCGTTCAAAAGGTTTAAATGAAAAGCTTGTTTTGTATAAACACGTTTTGAGGAATGCATTAATTCCTATTATCACCGGATTTCCAGCAGCGTTCGTGGGTGCTTTTTTTACTGGAGCCCTTTTAGTGGAAACGTTGTTTTCGCTCGATGGGTTGGGACTACTTTCTTACGAGTCAGTTATTAAGCGTGATTATCCTGTTGTGATGGGAACTTTGTTTTTTTTCTCATTGATTGCTTTGATAGCAAAACTAATCAATGATCTATTGTATGTATTCGTTGACCCTCGAGTGAAATTTGAGGGAAATTAATTCATGTCAGATATAACAATAGTCTCCCCCTCAAAACGAATATGGAAGAGATTTAAAAGCCATCGCCGCGCTTATTTTTCATTGGTAGTTTTCGGCTTTTTGTTTTTCTTTAGTCTGTTTGCTGAGCTATTCTCAAATGATAAGCCAATAGTGTTTAGTTACGACAGTAAAATTTTCTTACCGTTGATAATTGAGTACCCAGAGACCGACTTTGGGGGGGATTTTCAAACACCGGCGGATTATTTAGATCCTTTTATCAGGGAATTATTAGAAGATGAAAGTGATTGGACTATTTACCCCTTGAACAGATATAGTTTTAACACCATCAATTATTTCTCACCGTACCCAAATCCAGCCGCGCCCTCCTCAATAAATCTTCTCGGCACAGATGATAGAGGGAGAGATGTTTTAGCTAGATTAATATATGGATTCCGTGTCTCTGTCCTTTTTGGAATTTCTCTGACGATTATTGGCGTAGTTGTTGGGGTCTTCATGGGAGCAATTCAGGGATATTTTGCTGGGAAGACTGACCTTTTTATACAACGGTTTATAGAGGTTTGGGGTGCCATTCCAGAATTATATTTATTGATCATTTTAGCCTCTATATTTGAACCTGGATTGTTGATTTTACTTGTTATCTTGTCTTTATTTGGTTGGATGGGGTTGTCTGATTATGTTCGGGCGGAGTTTTTAAGGAATAGAAATTTAGAGTACGTTACGGCTGCGAAAGCTTTGGGATTAGGTAGTAGAAAAATTATCACTAGACATGTTTTGCCTAATAGTCTAACTCCTGTTATAGCTTTTTTGCCATTTAGGATGAGTGGTGCAATTTTAGCGCTGACCAGCTTAGATTTTCTTGGGCTTGGCGTTCCCTCAAGTACTCCAAGTCTTGGAGAGCTTTTGGCTCAGGGTAAAGCTAACCTTGATGCATGGTGGATTTCTTTGAGTACTTTTGGTGTATTAGTTTCTACCTTAGTTTTACTGGTGTTTATCGGCGAAGGCCTGAGAGATTCGCTGGATACAAGGAAGGCGAGTTAATGCTTGAATTTGTGGATTTTTCTTTAAAGTTTAAAGACAAAGATAAATTGGTTACTGTCGTTAATAATTTAAATTTTAAGATCGAAAAAGGGGAAAGATTCGCATTAGTAGGTGAGTCTGGTTCGGGAAAAAGTGTTACAGCTATGAGTGTTTTGAGACTTTTGCCAGAAGCAATCGTCGAAGGAAAGATTTACTGGAATAATCTCGATTTATTGTCAAAAGACACTCATATCAGAGCCATTCGCGGGAAGAAAATATCCATGATATTCCAGGAACCTATGAGTGCTTTAAATCCGGTCTACACGGTTGGAGAACAGATTTTCGAAGCGCTTAATCATCTAACTGACTTAAATGTGGAGAAAAAGAATAAAAAAGTTCTCGAACTGTTAGAACTGACGGGAATTGATGAGCCTTCCAGGAGGGCCCAATGTTATCCTCACGAATTGTCTGGTGGACAGAGACAACGTATTCTTATTTCAATGGCGTTGGCTTGTGAGCCTGACCTCTTGATTGCAGATGAACCTACAACTGCTTTGGACGTAACGATTCGTCAACAAGTTATGGAGTTACTCTACTCAATTCAAAAAACGAAACAGATGTCAATTCTTCTTATTACCCATGACCTCCCACTAGTTGAAAGTTTTGCAGAAAGAGTTGGTGTTATGAAAAATGGAGAAATGATAGAGTGCGAGAGAAAAAAGGATTTATTTGCGCGACCGCAACATGAGTATACGAGGTTGTTGCTTAATAGTAGACCAACTGCCTTAAATGCACCGTACAAAAAAAAAGAAGTGTTATTGGAAGCTCGAAATATTTCATGTTTTTATAAAATTAAGAAAGGTTTTTTTACATCTAGGAAAATGTATCCCGTTTCAGACGAAAGCTTTGTGATTTACAAAGGTGAAACACTCGGAGTAGTCGGGGAATCTGGGTCTGGAAAAACAAGTCTTGGGATGACATTGCTTCGTCTTTTTCCAGGACACAGTTATGGAACATTGCGATTTGGGAGTGAGGAGTATTCTACGATGGGTAAACGTGATCTTTTAAGTTGCGCAGGAAAATTCAAATGGTTTTTCAGGACCCGTTCTCTTCATTATCGCCGCGCATGACAATTTTTGAAATTTTAGAGGAGGGACTATCCTTACATTTTCCTTCCATGAGTAATAGCGATAAGAAAAAAAATGTAGTAATGTAATTGCAGAGGTCGGTTTAACTGAGGACCATCTTGAACGATATCCACACCAGTTTTCTGGTGGTCAAAGGCAGCGTATTTCTCTTGCAAGAGCATTGGTAATTGAGCCTGAGTTGTTAGTTTTGGATGAGCCGACGAGTGCATTGGATGTATCGGTGCAAAAACAGATAATTGATTTGTTATTGAACCTCCAGCGAAAGCGAAACTTGACATATTTTTTTATATCCCACGATCTTGCCGTTATTAGGGCCCTTGCCCATCGACTGTTAGTGATGCGTTATGGTAAAGTTATAGAGTTCGGTCTTACATCGCATGTTCTGTCTCAGCCCAAACATGATTATACTTGCAGTTTGTTAGACGCGGCATTTGCTCACGAGCGGGCTTGATTCGTTTAAAAATTACTATTAATTCGATAAAATAGCGCTGAAGTGAGTTATCTGCCGGGATTTTGCGAAATTGACGAGTTCATGGATTATTGGAAAATTGTCAGCCGAACATGGATGTTTTCAAGTGAATAACTGGGGAAAAGTATGGCAAAAACAGTAAAAAGTGTTGGCAGGATAGGGGTTAAAAACCCATCAGAAAAAAAAAGTGTAAAACTAGTCGAAAGGTCTAGCAAAAGTCATCGGAGAAAATTCTTCGCAAAGGCTCTAAAAGTCTCGTCTGTCGCTCCAATTGTTGGAATACCAATGTTTTCGATTGCGTCCAGCCCGGTAGTACTGAAGATGCAAGGCGCATGGGGCGCAAAAGACATAATGAATGAATTTGCCCTAGAGTATGTAGATAGAGTTAACAAAATGGCTGAGGGGAGACTTCGAATTGATTATCTAACTGCTGGAGCCGTTGTAAAACCCTTTGAAATAACAGATGCGGTCAGCAAAGGTGTTCTGGATGCTGGGCATCAAGTTCCCGTGTACTGGTACGGAAAATCAAAAGTTGCATCGCTGTTTGGCTCAGGGCCTATCAACGGTGCTAATTCAGAACAAATGTTGGGTTGGATAAAGCGAGGTGGAGGCTATGAACTTTATGAAAAACTTCTTAAAAAATTAAACCTCGATATCAAAGGTTTTTTTGCATTTCCTATGCCTACACAGCCTTTAGGTTGGTTTAAGAAAAAGCCACCTAGGGGCAAGGAAGAGCTCAAAGGCTTCAAATACAGAACAGTCGGCTTAGCAGCAGATTTGATGCAAGAGTTAGGAATGAAAGTAACCCAGTTACCAGGAGGTGAAATAATCCCTGCTATGGAAAGAGGTGTTTTGGATGCTTTTGAATTTAATAACCCTACGTCGGACCGAAGACTGGGAGCTCAGGATGTATGCAAAAATTATGCATTAGGTTCTTTTCATCAGGCTATGGAATTTTTTGAGATTCTTTTTAACAGAACTAAATTTAATGCATTGAGCGATGATCTGAAAGCAATTCTTGAATATGCAGCGGAGGCAGCTTCAAGCTCAAACACATGGACAGCACAGAAAAACTATTCAAAAGATTTGCAAGCTTTGATCGTAAAAGACAAGGTTAGAGTCAGCAGAACATCTCGAGAAGTTTTTGCGGCCCAGCTCGAAGCATGGGATAAAGTAACAGCCAGGCTAGAGAGTGAAGACCCATTTTTCAAGGAAGTAAACGCGTCAGCAAAGGCCTGGGCAAAAAAAGTAGCATATTATTCTTTTTTTAATGAAGCAGACTTTAGAATGGGATATGAGCACACCTTCAAAGTGAAGTTGCCTCGAGACTAACGCGAAACATGAATACGGCACCCTTGAAAAGGTTAATTGTGGCTTTTGATAAAATTTCTCACTCTACTGGAGAAGCTTTTTCCTGGGCAATAATCGTTTTAGTTTTTGGTATATCTTATGAGGTAATTATGCGTTATCTCTTCAATAGCCCCACATCTTGGGCTTTTGATATGAGTTTTATTTTATATGGCGCATTATTCATGATGGCTGGAGCATATACGCTGTCAAAAGGGGAACACGTTCGTGGTGATTTTATGTATCAAAGATGGAATCCTACAACTCAGGCCAAGGTTGACCTAATTCTTTATTTAGTTTTTTTCTTTCCTGGAATAACAGCAATGATCGTTTCAGGATTCGAATACGGTAGCCAGTCAATGTTGATTTCAGAAGTTTCAGTAAACAGTCCGGCTGATGTTCCCGTATGGCCACTCAAATTGATAATATTTTTCGCAGGTATTACATTATTTTTACAAGGTTTGGCTGAGGTTTTTAGGTGCTTAGTTTGCCTTGAAGAGGGCAGATGGCCTGATAGGATACGCAGATAAGCATAATAAATTTCAAGGTAGAAAACAATGAGTGATCCGATCGTAGCTCTTTCGATGCTGTGTTTATTTTTGATATTTATTTTTCTCGGATTTCCAATTGCATTCACATTGATGGCAGTAGGAATCTTCTTCGGGTTTTATGCGTATTTTGATCCGATACAGAGTTTTTTTGAGAACAAAATTTTTTATCTCTTCGTACAAAACACATACAGTGTTATGAGTAATGACGTTTTAATTTCGGTACCACTGTTTTTATTTATGGGGTATATGGTAGAACGGGCTAACATTTTAGATCGCCTGTTTTTGAGTTTACAAGTAGGATTGAGAGGTTTGCCAGGTTCAATGGCCCTAGCTGCCTTAATCACGTGTGCTCTCTTTGCAACCGCTACAGGTATTGTGGGAGCTGTTGTTACTCTGATGGGTTTATTAGCCCTTCCCGCAATGTTGAAGGCTGGTTATGATCAAAGATTATCTGCTGGCGTCATAACTGCAGGTGGAACACTGGGTATTTTAATACCACCATCGATAATGCTAATAGTTTATGCTGCTACTGCGGGCATCTCAGTGGTTAAATTATACGCCGCGGCTATTGGCCCCGGTATATTACTAGCAAGCTTATACTTGCTGTATGTTTTTACTAGAGTTGTCATAAATCCTAGTCTTGCTCCAAAGTTGCAAGATGCGGAGAAATACAGTTTTCTCAAGTCCGTATATTTGCTGGTAACTTCGTTTTTACCTCTTGCTTTGCTTATGTTTTCTGTGTTGGGTTCCATATTGTTTGGTCTGGCAACTCCTAGCGAGGCTGCGGCCATGGGTGCACTAGGAAGTATAATTTTGGCGATTTCATATAGGGCTTTTACCTGGGAAAAACTCAGGGAATCAGTTCATCGAACGGCAAGAACAACAGCAATGGTTTGCTTTCTTTTTGTGGGCTCTTGGACATTTTCGTCAGTATTTTCTTATCTCGGAGGGGAATCATTAATAAAAGATTTTATGCTTGATTTGAATATAAATACAATCCAGTTCTTAATCCTAACGCAGTTAATAATATTCATTCTCGGATGGCCTT
The DNA here is from genome assembly GCA_038147455.1 of Burkholderiaceae bacterium. Classification (GTDB taxonomy): domain Bacteria; phylum Pseudomonadota; class Gammaproteobacteria; order Burkholderiales; family Burkholderiaceae_A; genus UBA7377. The sequence continues at coordinate 35,752 of JAYQTQ010000002.1, forward strand.
TGGAATGGTCAGAAATTATTATAATTTTTGTCCCAATTTTTTTACCATTGCTTGGATACTTCGATGTTGATCCGCTTTTCTTCGGCATTTTAATTGCTATTAATTTACAAACTTCATTTCTAACTCCGCCAATGGCTATGTCTGCTTATTATCTAAAAGGTGTTGCTCCTCCAGGAGTTAAGCTTGTAACTATTTTCAAAGGTTGCTTGCCTTTTCTGTCAATGGTTTTGTTGTCATTGGTATTGGTATATGTACAACCTAAAATCGTTACTGCATTGCCGAACTATTTTTATTCAGTTAATACTGAAGAGGTTACGGTCGATGTAGAGGATCCGAATGTAATCGACCCCAGTTTTTTCTCGGAGTAATAAGGCAATATGCTCACCCAGTTTAGTGGCTGTGACATTAGGGATGGGTTGTATGAGGGTCGGTTTTGTGTGCAAAAATTTTCGAAAAATTTATTTTCTCGTGGTTATAAGGTAAACGAAAAATATAAAATTTGTTCATTTTTCTTTGAACAAGAATATATGGCACAGGTAGATAGCTTATTATCGAAAAAAAGAAATGGCGAGATACTGGGAAAGGTGTTTGGAGTTCCTTTCGCAATAAGTGAGAGCTTTGCCAATATTGACTTTTCCTCTGATTATCTGAGTCTCTATAATGTGACAGTATTACGGAGACTTTTGCAGAAGGTGCCCTGCTGTTTTGTACAACGGGCAAAGAAGTAGTGGCTTTTGGAAAATGAGTCAAAACTGCATTCTTATGGAGTAGAGCAAGACATTGGTAAACATTGTCAAGTATCGCTTGCGGTCAGCTATGGAATCGCCCCTCTGGGCTTAGCTGGAAATTCAAACTCTGAGTGGATATGCCAAACATTCCGTGCGGGCGTGTTTACTTTTGTACCGTCTAGAATTACGGTTCCATACACTGGCTTGAGTATCGAAAAAAGTACAAATAAGAGACTTGTTTTTTTTTCAAGAAATTTGAAAGATATGTGTCTTTTCTGCGATGTTTGTAGCGGAGACGATGGATATGATGAAATTCTTCTCAGAACTTTAAAGAAGAGGTTGCTAGTTGGCCAAAATTTCTTAAATGTTTTTAAACCGAGAGTCTTGTTTTTTAGGGAAGGATTGAAAGATAGTAAATTTCAGGAGACTAATTCTGACTGGATTGCAGGTAGGATGAAGAGGAATGATTTTTATATAGATTGCGTAGAGCTTTCTAAGTTTTTGGATTTAGATGAATTAAGTGCGTTATATGATTTTGAAAATTCTGAGTTTGAAGATAGATTTCCCGAAAGCGAAACATCGTTCGGACGAAAATATGAAAATTCTCCCTTTGAGATACTCATCTCGGATTTTTTGGATACGAGCGATGTAATAATACTAAAGTTTGATGCTCTAGAAGACAATTGAGAATAATTTTGAGTACAAGCTTTTAAAACTATTCTATTTTTGGCTTTCCTATTGTGGGAGTGCCACTTGATTTTTTGAAGAAAAAAACAAAACCAATGCTTTTTTTATCGGTTGTAAGAAAAGAGATGATAAATTGGTGAGTGTGGTAGATTATTGTTTAAAGATACTTTAATTTAACAATTAGGGAACTAAAATGTATTTTTTATTAGGTATGTAGGATTAGTTATTTTTGTCTTTTCTTGGCAGTTTTCTTTTTCTCAATTCGAGAAGTACCTTTACAGATAGTTCTTTTTGTTGGAGCGTCTTTGGCTTTCCTTGACAGCTTTAAATATAATAGAAAAAAAGTAATATTAAACAATAGGTTTGATTTTGGAACGTTAACAGGTTTCGTTTGTTTATCTTTTTGTCACTGCCTTGAATAGAATTGGAATTAAGAGTATTCGAGTTATCGCCTTGCTCGGAGTTTAAGATGATCATCCTCCCATTTATATTAGAACCCTGATGAACCTCAATAACGGAATATTTAACATCGCCACTTATCGTTGCCCCTGATCTAACCTCTAAGTGATCGGATTCAATGTTTCCAAGTATTGTTCCTAAAACAACTACACTGTGGCATAAAATATCACCCTCAATCCTTGCCTTAGGACCGACTATTAATGCACTTGATTTGGTTTTCGGCCCTTTAATGTTACCTATAACTTCTCCGTCTATTCGAGCACTTTTATCAAAATAAAAATCTCCTTTTATTTTTACTGACGCATCCATGAGAGTTGCAAGCGTTTCTGTAGAGACAGACTTTTGTCTGTTTTGTCCAAAAAACATGTTGTTCCTTTTTATATACTAGTAATTGGTATTATAATGACTTCGGATTTTGTTATGTCATCAAATGGCAAAATAGTAGCAATAAGAAATTTCGCACTGATTGATTCTAATCTTCCTTTGATCGCCTCAGCTACCTCTGGAACTCGAATTTTGTGCTGTCTCATTCGTGTTTTATCTATTGATTCGGAAATAGCCTGCTCTGGTCGGAGTGGGTCAATATTTTCAACGCCACGAATTACTATTCTTACCCTTTTCTTTCCTCCTTTAGAACCAGGTTTTGGGTTCGCAATTAACAATTCGTAACTTATTTTATTTTCCCCTCGAACCCGTACTGCCGAAAATTGACGTAAAAATCCATTCGACTGAGTTGCTTGAACTAATTTCTCCAGTGTTTGTATTCTGGTTTGCATCTCTGCTTTTTGGGTAGCAAGATTTTTTACATTCTCACTGAGTTGACTTGATTGTTCTAATCCAACATTCTTTTGAAACTGCCAATCAGCCAACCTAGAGATACTGAGCCTCCACCAGGCCTCGGTATATACTTGTTCTCCAAACGACTTTAATAGCCACAACCAGGTTAGCAAAATCACACTAATAATTCCTAATAAAACCCAGTAGGTTGTCTTTACCCGTCTGAATGTTCCCGCAGAAGCTGCTATCAGAGGTTCATCAATTAAGGGGTTTTTTTTTGGCTGCAGCATTGTAACTAGCTCTACTTATCATTCCCATCGATACGTAAATTAGCCAGTTTTTCGGACCTGCTGACCCGCGTGAGGAATGGTCTGGGATTTATCGGTCGCTTATTCAGCACGAGTTCAAAATGCAGGTGCGAGCCTGTTGAACGACCTGTGGATCCAACTCTGCCAATACGCTGCCCAGCTCGAACTGGCATTCCTTTAACAACTTCGATGCCTTGTAAATGGGCGTAAGCGCTAACTAGCTGAGGACTATGACGTATTTCGATGATTTTTCCATATCCTCCCATTCTTCCAATCTCTTCAACAACACCATCCCCGATTGCATACACAGGTGTTCCAGCCTTTGCTATAAAATCAACGCCACGGTGAAATGCTTTTCTCTTGCTAAAAGGATCTTTTCTCATGCCGAAGCCCGAGGAAATTCTTGCATATCCTGAGATTGGGTGTGCCGCAGGTCCGGTTGATATTCTTTCAAAGATCCTTTGTCGATTAGCCTGTATTGAATCTATGGCCATAGAGATTTTTTTTACTCTCACCTCCAACTCTTCCATTCTTGGTGGCCTATCTTCAGGATAGTCTCCCGCTGGAAGATTGGTGTCTTCCCCTTCAATTACTGACACTGTTGATTCAAGCATATCAACTTTCGCCTTAAGGCCGCCTAGCTCCTTCGCCAGCGAATCCTCTCTAGTTTCTTCCCACCAATCTATGACCGACTTCGTTAGGCTTCCAGACTCCGTATTAATTGCCATACCTATTCTCATGGCCAACAAAATTACGGCCGCAATAATCCCTAGGGCTACCCACAATCTCCACCCCATGAGTCTAATGGAAACATGAGGTTTGTCTGACCTTGTAATTAGGATCAACTGCATAGTGTTAATAACCTGCCCAACGAGTAAATTATGTTAAATTCTACCATCATAGGAACAAAATATAACTCATACTTAAGTATGAATCAAGGTTTTTTTTTCTGTTGGTATTGTATGGGTAAAACTTTTTATTTGATAGGGTTAAATTCTCCATATTTTGCTAAAAGAGTAGGTAATATCAACAAGTTAAGAATTGTAGAACTAAATAAACCCCCGACAATGATCGAAGCCATTGGGCCCTCAATTTCCCGGCCAGGTTCACCGCTACCTAATATTAATGGGAGTAATCCGAGAGCTGTAACTATAGCAGTCATTAAGATAGATGGTAACCGTTGAGAGGCACCTAGAGCAGCCGTAGAAAAATTCCATGGCAAATTTTCGTTTTTTACCAAATGCTGATAATGCGATGTAAGCATTATTGAGTTTCTTATTGTTATTCCAAATAACGTTACAAATCCTACGAGAGACCCGATCGATAACCATCCTCCAGTAAAAACAATTGCAATAACACCACCAATTAAACAAAAAGGAAGATTGGCCAAAACTATTAACAAGTTGACATTTGAATTTAGAGCAACTCGTAAGATAAGAATTACAAAGAAGAGTGCGATGATAGCGTTGCGAATAAGCGTAGATATGCTTTGGCCAGATTCTGTCGCAGAACCTAATACGGTGTAATAGTTTCCTGGAAAGAAAGTTATCTCGTTATCAATACGAGCTTTCACTTCTTTTTCGAAATTAAAAATATCTCGCCCTTCGATGTTGGCTGTGATTGCTTGAATTCGCTTTCCACCACTGCGAAGAATTTTTGATTTTCCAGTATCGAAATAAATATTGGTAACGTCACCTAATTTGAAAGCTTGTCCATGTTTAGAGCGCAAAGGAAGTTGTTTTAATTCATTTAAGGAATTTTTCATATTTCCAGAGAAAGTGAGAACAACAGGGATTTTGTTTTCTTCAATGACTAGTTCTCCCAGGTGAATACCCCGGAAAATCGCAGTAATTACTCTATTTATTTCATCTGGGGCAATGCCAAAAGCAGCCATACGGTCCCACAATATATCAATTTTGATTTGTGGTATCCCTGTCGGTGTGACCATTTGGACATCTCTTGCACCCGGTATAGAAGTAAGTATGTCAGTTATTTTTTTTGCATCAGTATTTATTTTTTCCAAATCGAGTCCTACTACTTCAATAACAAAATCTGCAACGTAGCCACTGGCTGTTTCTTCAATTCTTTCAGCCAAAAAAGTATGAATGCCGAAAGTAAACCCTGGAACAGACGCGCCCTCAAATCCTGGTAGCGTAGTCAATGTTGCTTTGATCTTATCAAGTGTATTCTCTTGATCCTCTCCAGATAAAGGACCTACCTCGATTTGAATTTCACTGTAGTTCATTCCAAATGTATCCGCTCCGTTTTCCGCCCTACCAACCCACTGAACAACTGATTTTACATTTTCAATACTGTTTATTTTTTCGGTAATCAGTTTTCCTACTCGATTCACCTCGACGTGGGAGGTCCCAGGCACTCCTGCCATATGCATGGTGTAGTGGCCTTCACGTAATTCGGGAATAAATTCCATTTTGAAAAGCGGAATCATAGCTAAGCCTAGTGAAACAAAGAAGATAACTGAATAAATGATATTCCAGAGGGATGTCTTTGAATTCTATTTATTAGATCAATAAATACTTTTTTTGTTTTAAACACGAGGGGAATCTTTCGTATCAAGATATTTTTCTCTAGAAAGAAGAATAGCACAAAGAGCCGGAGTTATTGTAAGAGCCACTAGCAAGCTTGCACCTAATGCATAAATATAAGCAAGGCCCAAAGGTTCGAAAAGTCTCCCTGCAATTCCTGGGAGAAAAAGCAGAGGTGAGAAGGCGATGATTACGATTAAAGTGGCATAGATTATAGAATGTCTTACCTCCATTGAAGCATTGACAATAACGTTAAAAAGAGACTCTGGATTTTCCTTCTTTTTATTTTCCCTTAATCTTCTAAAAATATTTTCAGTATCGATAATCGCGTCATCCACTACCTCTCCAAGCGCAATTACAAGCCCTCCTAAAACCATTATGTTTAATGTTAGACCTTGACTTACCAGAATAATAATAGAGGATAAAAGTGAAAGAGGTATTGCGATAGCAGAGATAAGAGCACATCTTGCATTAAATAAGAAAAGGAGTAGTACGATTAAGACAAGGAAGGCGCCTATAAGGACATCCTTCTGAATATTAGATAACGCTTCGTTTATAAAATTTGCAGGTCTAAAAAGGTCATAGTGCAGAGTGATTCCAGAAATAGCTAAACTAGGCTCTATTTCCGCAAGTTTTTGTTCTAGTTTTTTTGTCACATTTAGTGAATCAATAAATGGTTGGCTTTGAACCATCAAGAAAATGCCTGGTGTTTGATTAATTCGAGCTGTGCTTATCAGCGGAGCGTGGCTGTCTTCAACAGAAGCTATATCGGAGACTTTTATGGGACGTTGGTCAATAGAGTCTATAACGAGGGATTTTAACTGTTTTAATGTTATTGGTTGCGAATTTAAAAATATCTGACTTCTTTGATTATTATTTTCAGAAAATCCATTAGCAAGAAGAGTGAGTTCTTTTTCGAGTTTTTCCTCAAGTGCCCCAAAATGAAGTTTAGTATTAAAAAGATCATCTGCTCTAATTCTTATTTGTCTTTCTCTATCTTGACCTCCAAAAACATGCACATCTGCAACCCCCTTTGTTTCCATGAGAAGAGGTATAATTTGCTGCTCGACTATTTCAAGCTGCTCCATAAGGTCTTTGGTTGCAGATGTTATTCCGATTCCTAAAAGAGAGCTTGCAGAAGAGGTTAAAGGGGTTATAGTTGGGTTAGCAACGTTTGCAGGTAAACTTTCTGACAATAGGGATAGTCTCTCAGCTACTAATTGTCTGCTGAGAAAAATATTTTGTGATTCATCAAAAATCGCAGTAATTACTGAAAGGCCAGGAGACGACTGTGATCGTATTTTCTCTATTCCCGGCAAACCAGCTAAAGATTTTTCGATTGGTTTGGTAACAAGCAACTCGCTGTTTTCCGAGCTAAAACCAGGAGCCTCAGTCTGTATTACAACTTGAGGAGGAGCAAATTCTGGAAAAACGTCCAACCTGGCAGTCTCTAACAGGTATATCCCTAAACCAAATACAATTAATCCAACTATTACAACGCTACCTGATCTTTTGACACAAAATGTTACCAAATCCTTTATCATTAATCAGTCTTCATTTTCGTTAGTAATAAGATGTTTGAGTTCTTCTGAAAGAAGTGTTTGAGCACCTTCAGTTACAATGATGTTGTCTTGAATTAATTCGGTGGTAAAAAATCCAGCACTAGTTGGAAAATTTTCTGAGATATTTTTCTTTCAAATTCATCACTTTGGGTTTGCAGATAAACCCATGATTTTCCTGCATATCTAACAACTGAATCAGCTGGAATCTCTACCCCCTCCAATTTTCTAGATGATTCAGCAATTACAAGTACTGGAGAGTTAGATGGCAAGTTAAGTGATTTTGATTCTACTAGCCATGCTTCGCCAATATCGCCGATTGCCGTTGAACCAGCGTTGCCCATTAATCGTGCTTTGATTCGATTATTTGAGTTTTCTCCGACTTTATTAACCCACCAGCTTACATTCTTAATTTGTATTTTATCTCGGATTGCAAAGCGAGCTATTTGTGTTTTTTTATTTAGAATTGATATAAAGTTTTGATCTTCGGAGCCAAGCATTTCGGAAATGTTTTCTGACCAATTTGCCATAATTTGTAGTTTGAGAAATTCTTTTTCCTCAATTAGTTCTTTCAAAACTTTTTCATTTTCTTTAACCTCTAATTCAGCTAATTCAAGTTGCCTGGAGGACGCTTTTTTTCCCGCTTTGAAAAGATTTAGTATCCTGGAAAGATCTTGTTTTCTTTGATTAAGACGAGAGGAAGTTTCGGAAATTGCCAGATTTAATATTTTTGTATCTCGTTGTGCTTCTATAAGCTCTGTGACGGGCATAATCATTCCAGGAAATTCCCGATTAAACGCATAGACTTTTGAATTGATGTTTTGTACCTTTAGACCTATTAGGTTCTGAGTCTCTTCACTCAAGCTAAGTCTGTTTCCATTCAGAACAAAAGATTCGTTTTCTAGGTGGTCATGGTCATGATCATAATCATGAAACTCATCTCTTGCATAGATGGTTAATAAGAAAACCAAAAATACGATTATGATGGATTGAATAACCAGTAGGCGTTTTATCATATGGGTATTTCTATTTTAAAAAAAACATGTTATCAAAACATGTGATTTTTCAAGTAAGTTTTAGTTGATTCTTGCCGAACCATTCATTGTTTTTAGATCAATCTTTTTTGTCTTTTTGTTCCTCTCTTAAGAAATCTAAAACATTAAAAGAGGTTTCAAGGCTTAGCATATTGCAAATATTATCTGCGACGATCTGTGTCAAGTTAATGGCGTGTTCCTGGGAAATATCCTTCTTTTGAAAATCCGAAGCTATATCATATACCGCCTGCGCGTACTCAATGGGGATGTAACCAACAACGTCTCCCTGGGAACTTTTAATTATTTGGTAATTATTTGGTTTGGGCTCTTTAGGAGGATCTTTTTCCTCCCAGATGGCTTCAAGCTTTTCCTTATGAAATTTTTCAAACTCTTTTGCCCCTTCTATAAAAAGTGTGTCGATAACCGCTCTGCATCTAAGTCCGATCTTTATTCTATTGGCTCTGCTTTTTTTATCCTCGTGTGTTTCCGCACACGCTGATTCAAACTCAGCCTTTGCAAGTTCATTTTCGCTTTTGCTTGCATCTTCCCCGTCCTTGAACCAACCTAAAACCATGTTTCTCCCCAATTTAGGAACAGTTTTTGCTCTAGCCCTATATATTAGCTAAACTACGAAAAAAAAAGGAAAAAAAATGTGGATGAAAGCAACTGAGGGTGCTGATGGAACAGTTTTTTACATAGACCGCGACTCAATAAAGAAAGAAGGGGCTCTTATTAGGGTCTGGGAATTGCAAGATTTAAAGGCAAAAGGGCCGCTAGAAGAGAAGTCGAGGCGAGTTTTGGTAGAGTATGATTCGAAAAACGAAAGAAGGAGAGTGCTCTCCTTCAGTTTTCATGGGGAATCTATGGGGGCAGGTGTGACTCTCAAATCTGATCAGACTCCTGGAAAATGGACTATGGTTGTTCCCAACACGACTGCGGCTGTGGTGTTCCAGGTCGCTAGTGCTTTAAAACGACCAGTGGGGAAAACATCTGCATTGCCACCTCCCCCCACCCCCACCCCCAACGCCCTCTGATGGCTCAACACAACCTATGTCGGAAGGAGATAAAGAATTAAATGCGTCTTCCTCTGAGTCTCCTGGGGAGGATAAAAATAACGAGTCAGTAGCTAGTTCAGAGAACCCAGCACAGTCAGAGACAAACAATAAATGAAATCTGTGAGAAAGAATCGTTTTAAATTTGGGCCAAGTGCTGTTTTGATGTTTTGGATGGTTGTTCTTTCGAGTTTTATGGACTATGCCTATGCCTCATGTAGATGCATTTGCTCAGGAGGTTTCGTTAGATTGCAGTGCAGTGGTTCTCCCAAAGTTACTCCATTTTGCGCTCCCAGGGTGTGCGCACAGACACAAAAAAGCTTTATTCCGAAAATTAAACGAACTTATCCGCCCCCACTGAGAATGAAGATGTCCGATTGTCAGCAAAGGCATGTTATAAATCCACAGACTAATAAAATGGTTTGGAGGACAATTTGCAGGTCCGAACACTCCTTTTAATAATTATTTGTTGGCCAGGTTTTACGGTGGCTCAATGGGAATTATTGTCCGAAAGCTATCATGGCAATGTTTATTTAGATTCTCAAAGTCACAAGAGGAAAAAGCCTTATTATTTCGTTTGGCAGTTACAGGATTTTAATACTGAAGACAAAAGAGGAGTAAAATCTCGACGAATACTCAATAAAATTAATTGTCAAACTGGGGAGCGCAAAATACTTTACTCTACAAGCCATTCGGAACATATGGGGAAAGGCAGTGTCTTAATAGGAGGAGTAACTCAGTCTGCATGGACTGAACCTTTGCCAAAAACGGTTGGTGCAAAACTTATTTCTGAAGTATGTAGGTAGTATTATGGGAGAAAAAAAGGGGTAGGCATGGCTAATTTTCGATCGGGTTTCGTAATTGTTTTGTTCTTCTTTACAACTAGTCAGGTTAATGCTGAGTGGCTTGAGCTTATTTCAGACGATAAACGCAGTGTTTTTATAGAGACAGATTTGATAATTCCTTATTTAGCCGACCGAAAGATGGCAAAAGAGTTGCACGAGTATAAAGTTGCCAGAAACGATGGAGCCACGAGTCTTCGAATTCGTTCCGATTATGACTGCAAGAAACGAATGTTTCGTACTTTGGCAGTCGATAGAGTCGCTGGAGAGATGGGGGTCGGAAAAATTATTTCGTTGAATGATGAGCCCTCAAAGTGGAAAAAAATTAAAGTAACGGATAGCCTGAGTAAGGTATTCGATTTTGTGTGTAAAAAAAATTAGCTTTAGAAAGAATCTGACCGCAATGCTTGTGCGGATAGACTACTAATAATGGCAGTTATAGGTATCGCAATCAATAAGCCAGTAAACCCAAGGATTGAGCCAAAAATTAGAAGAGAGAAAATAACTGCCAACGGGTGAAGCCCAACAGTATCACCGACAAGTTTTGGTGTTAATAAAAAACCCTCAATAAATTGACCAATAGAAAAAACGAGTATCGTTGCGATTGATCCTTGCACAAATCCAAGATCCAGAATCCCTGCAAGCAAGGAGATAAGCATAGATATTACAAAGCCTACATAAGGAAGTATTAGAAGCAACCCAGATAGTATGCCGATTGAAAGCCAGTTTTCATAACCAGCTATGAAAAGGGCTGTTGAGTAAAAATGGCCATCGTGCATATTGTGTAGAATTGGCCCTTCAAATAAAGCTTTAGCTTTTTATCGGTTTCTGAGGCGACCGCAGTAGCAATATTTTTTAGTTTGAGCGGCAGAATTTGCTTACAATTAGTAAAAATTTTGTCCCAATCTTTTAATAAATAAAATACTGTAACAGGCACTATTACGAGCCACCCTATAGCATCGAGGATTATATTTGTTCCTCCTAAAATAAAGCTCAAAACATATCCGGAAATTTTTTCTTTAAAATTACCTACGAGTTCCAATACCTTACTTTTTGCATCACCGATTAAATCCGCTTTGCCGTCGAGATTTAGCTCATTTAAATGATTCATCAAATGACCGTGTGCGACAGAAATCATTAAGGGTAACCTTTCCCTAAGTTTTTGAAATTCAGACTCGATAAGCGGCAGCAATACCAAACCAATAATCGTCAACATGAGCAGGGCGAAAACAATAGCTAGAAGACTTGCAATAGCACGCGAGTTACATATTATTTCAGTTCTAGAGCACAAAGGTTCCAATAGGTATGCAAAAAAAAGCGCAGAAAAAAACAGTAGAATTATATCCATTGTTAACTCATTGCTTCATTTAAATCCAGGATAAGGTCCTCGTAATCTTCTAGACCAATCGATAGCCTAATTAATCCATCGGTTATACCAGCAAGCTTTTTAGTTTTGCTTTCAACTTTTGCGTGGGTTGTTGTTGCGGGGTGAGTCACGGTGGAACGCGTATCACCTAAATTACCCGTCCTGGAAAATAAGGTCATATTATCAATAATTTTCCATGCCCTGGCCTGAGCTGATTCGTCTGTTGGGTCCTTTATTTCAAACGAGACCAACGCTCCTCCAGATTTCTGCTGAGACATAGCCAGTTCGTGCTGTGGGTGAGAAGTAAGGCCTGGGTAATAAACTGATTTTATTCTTTTATCCTTAGATAGCCATTCTGCGATTTTTTTTGCAGATTTTGAGTGTTGCTTCATTCTCACATCTAGGGTTTCCAGAGACTTAAATAAAAGCCAGCTATTGAAGGGACTTAAGCTAAAACCACAAAAGCGCATGGTTTTCTTTAGTTCTCCAATCAAATTTTTGTTTCCCGCGATAATACCCCCTAACGATCTTCCCTGACCATCAATAAATTTGGTTGCAGAATGCAACGAGAGATCAATCCCGAATTCTAAAGGGTTTTGCAAAGCAGGGGTACAAATACAGTTATCTACGACTGAAATAATCCCAGCTTCAGAAGAGAGTTTCGCTATTTTTTTTAAATCAGCTATCTCATTTAAAGGATTCGATGGAGACTCAAGAAATATCAGTCTTGTACTTGGTTGTAATTTAGCTTCCCAATCGGTGCTATCTGTTAAACGGGGGTAATCTATCCCAATATCAAATTTCTTCACCACAGTTTCAAATGCCTGGATAGTTGCTCCAAATAAACTTGGTGTAGCAAGTATACGATCTCCAGATTTTAGAAAAGTAAGGCATGTAAGCATTATAGCGCTCATACCAGTCGAGGTTGCGCAACTGGCTTCTGCGTTTTCAAGAGAGGCCAGCCTTTCTTCAAACATCTCAGTGTTGGGGTTAGTGAATCTTGAATAAATAGGCCCATCTTGATCTCCAGAGAATCTCTGAGCGGCCTCTTCAGCAGTATTAAAAATAAAGCTGGAGGTTTGAAAAATTGCTTCCGAATGTTCGCCAAAAATTGATCGAGTTGTCCCATGACGAACTGCTTTAGTTGCGAACGAATTTTCTTATTTCCTTTAGTCGTCATAGTAAAAGTTATTTATTCTCATTCATAGTTACTTATCTTGCAGGTTTCCTTGATAAGACTCATTATTTTATAAGTATACGGTATGATTAAGAAAATATATTTTTTAACTTAAACTTATGACACCTGACATATACTCAATTAGCTTATTTTACGGCATAGTATTTCTAATCCTTGCTATAGGGTCTGCTTTTGTTGGGTTTAAGCTTTACAGCAAACTGCAGTTAAAAGATCGAGAGCTAACTGATTTAAATTTTGAGCTTGAACGAGTCAAGGAAAAGCTAGGACAAATGAGTGCAATGGAGGCTAATATCGGGCTGTTAGAGAGCGAGTTACGAGACAGCCGGAACGAGAATCAGTCACTTGACAAAGAGCTAGTAGTATACAAGACAAAAGTAAATTCGCTCACGGAGAAGTCTGATTTTTTTCAGGAAGCAACCGGGCGATTAGAAGATAATTTTAAAAATTTGGCATCCCAATTGTTTGATGAGAAATCGCGACTCTTTAAAGAGACCAATAATTCCCAGATCGAAAGTCTCTTGAAGCCATTCAAAGAGAGGCTTGTGGAGTTTGAGTCCTCTATAGAATTGATGCATAAAAAAGCTAGTGACGAAAAACTAATTCTTAGTAAGGAAATAGATGGGTTAAAGGAGCTTAACTACACTATGAATGAGGAGGCAAAAAAGCTTACAAAAGCATTAAGTCATGAGGCAAAAGTCAAGGGCAATTGGGGTGAACTTATTTTGGAGAAAATTCTGGAAGGAAGCGGGTTAAGACCAGGGAAAGATTTCAAGAGGGAGGTCGTTTTTCGTACCGATGAGGGGACAAAGAGGCCTGATGTAGTTATTTACCTCCTAAAGGAAGACATATCGTAGTTGATTCTAAGGTTTCGCTCAATGCTTACTTAAAATTTGTTAATAGTGATTCCAAATCTGAGCAAGGATATGCTTTGAAAGAGCTTTCCAGGACTATAAATGCTAGAGTAAAAGAATTGTCAGAGAGAGACTATTTTGAAATCCCTGGTCTAAAAACCCCTGAGCTCGTCCTTCTGTTTTTGCCGAATGAGGCTGCATTTATAGAGGTATTCAGGGATGATGAAGGAATAGTGCAAAGATCGATGAATAGTAATGTTTTAATTACGGGCCCTTCAACTTTCCTCGCCAGTTTAAACATCATTCGTCAGGTTTGGAGTTTTGAAGAGCAAAATGATAGAACAATGGAGCTTATTGACCGAGCTAGGAAAATTTATAAAAAGTGTATGGGTTTTGTAAGCAGTATGGAGGATGTCGGTAGACATATAGATAAAGCAAAAGATGCGCACTGTATAGCATTTAATCAGCTGTCTCAGGGTAAGGGAAATTTGGTAAGTCAGCTCGAGGGAATCGAGAGAATAGGTTTATCTGTTCAAAAGCAAACTACATCTAGGTTTGTAAAACAAATAGAAGTTGATGGGCACGACGAAATATCATGAGAGAAAATTATCGATTTAGGCCAGAGAATTTATTTAAGGTTTCTGCAAATTTGTACAGAGACAGCAGCAAATCTGTGTGAGATTTATAGAGTTGAAAGATATTAACAGTGTGGTAGATGTTTCCTTTTTTTTCTGTTAGGTCAATGCTCTTTTCCATTCGATGAATGTTTCTTATGATAGCTCGGAGCTGTTTGTTGTTAAAAATACTGCTTGCTCCAAAAATAAATAAGAGAAGAGTTTTTATCTCAAGAAGTGAGTTCCTAAGGCAGTTTGCGGGTGATTTTCCACCGTTTTCACAAAATAAGCATGAAAAATAATCCAGCACTGCAATCGCACTCATTAGGTCGGTTTTAATTTTCTGAAAAGAAATGGTGGATATAGTTTTTTGTTTTTTAATAACTCGAAATGTCAGTTGCTGGTTTTTTCTTAATTCAAATCCCCGTAGTGCTTTAGATCTTCCTTGATAAAAAGAGTTTGGAAGTTTCGCCCACAAATTTCCGAAGAATTCTAGCAAAAGATTTTTCTCATCCTGCTGCACTTCGATTTCAATTTCGTTAATTAGTTGTTCACGAGTCTGACACAATATTTTCCCCTCATCAAAACAAATCGTAAAGATTGAACCTTTATAGTTTTCCGTCCATATTGTTCTAAGAATGTCAGTTTGGAAGACTTTATTTGATTGTTTTACGATTTTTTGAAATGGAAGGTTCTGCGGAATTAATCTCTTTTCTTTCAATGTTTCCTCGATCGGTAAATCTTGAAAATTATAATGAATAAAACTCTGGCTATTATTTTTAGTTATATCTGATACCCATTCCAGACTTTTTCCGTGACCCCTATTAATTTTTAATTCGAGCAAGGTGGAATTATTTTCGCTTCGTTTACGAAGTGCAATACCATTCTTAAGTAGGTTATACTTAGTTATCATCAAAATACTGTGTAACAATTTTTTTTCTTACAGGTGTGTATAAATTATTTATGTTTTTTAACATTTCGAATGAAAACTTTCCGGAGAGTCTGAGTTCTTTTTCGACAAATGGTTTCGGTTTCGGATATTTCATTTTTATTGTGGTTTTTCAAGCGTCTGTTGTGTTATGAATTATATGAGAAAAGTTGCTGGTTTAGTTTTCATTTTGTTTTTTTAAAACCGGGATTGTGTGAGTGGAAGCAGGTAAGTCAGTCAGAGAAGGGAACTTATTATGTAGATCCTGGAAGCGTGTTATTAATAGATGAAGGTATCAAGAGTGTTTGGGTCTTAATAAATTTTAAAAAAGAAAATAAAAAGATAAAGTCTCGCCAATTAAAATTAGAAATGGACTGTTTGTCCAGCGAAATGAGAGTTAAATCAATGTACTCTTACAGTGGGTTTTTTTTAGGAGGTATCCCAGTTAAGGAATACTATAAAGCAGAGGAATGGAGATCAATTGATACTGATGCGGATTTGGGAATTGTTTATAAGCGGTTTTGTACAAAGTAGAATTATTTTGAGAAGGTTAGAAATTCGCTTATATGAGAATCTTTAATATTTGCAAAAAATTCATTTGCGTTGCGTTTATCTATTAATCGACCTTTTTTCATAAATAATATTTCTCCGTTTAGTCGTTTAGCCTGGTCAATGTTATGAGTTGCCATAATAATCTGTGTCCCCTGATTTGAAATCGTTCTGATGAGACTCTCAATTTCTCTTGTGTAGTGCGGATCGATATTCGAAGTAGGTTCATCTAAAAACAGAACTTCTGGCTTAAGCAAGCATGCTCGAATTATGGCCAGTTTTTGCTGTTCACCTTGGGACAGTGTGGGCGCATAAGCATCTGCTTTATGAGAAAGATTTACCTCGCTTAAGGCTTTCTGCACAAGTTGTTCTTTTATCGTCCGGTCATTCTCTATGGTATTTAACGCAAACAATAAATTTTCTTTTACTGTTCTTCTGAGCATAATTGGTTTTTGAAAAACCATTGTTTGTCTGACGGAACCAAAGTTTTTTTTATTGTCGGCCCATGAAACTCTTCCTTGAGTAGGCATAAGAAGACCGTGCGCAACTCGCATAAGTAACGTTTTTCCGGATCCATTTGCTCCCATTAAGATTTTGGGCAAACCTTTTTCAATTCTTAAAGTAATATTTTCCAGGAGACCTTCCCCCGCATTTTTAAACCAAACCCGATCAATTTTTAGCGGCAAAATTGACTTCATTGCTTACTTTCTAAATACTCTTTTATGAAAAAAATTATTCCGTTTATTGTGAAAATAACCGAGATTAAAATAATTCCCAGCATAATCGCAAAGTTTAGGTTTCCTTTTGATGTCTCTAAAGCTCTAGCTGTTGTCATTACGCGGGTGACGCCATCAATATTTCCGCCTACTATCATGACCGATCCAACTTCAGACAACGCTCTACCGGTAGCTGCTAAGATAATTGTTATCAATGAAAATTTTGCATCGAGTAATAATGCGCTTATGATCGACCTTTTGGGAATTCCAAGAGACGTGAGTTGTTCACTATAATCAGTCCATACATTTTCAATTATCTGCCGTGCCAGCCCCATTATTATTGGGGCTATTAGGATCGTCTGGGCAATTATCATCGCCGAAGGTGTGAATAAAATTCCTAATGAGCCTAGTGGTCCTGCTCGAGAAAGTAAAAGATAAATTAAAAGACCTACAACAACAGGTGGTAGACCCATTAAAGTGTTCAGCATTATTACTATAAATCGTTTGCCAGCAAATCTGGTGGTTGCAATCACTGCAGCTAAAGGAAGGCCTACTAAACTGGCAAAAAAAACTGAGCTAAGGCTCACCTGTAGACTAAGCTTTACTGTTTCGTAAAGAGCAATATTGTCTATCTGATCAAAAAATATCTGCATGAATTCATCCATATTATTTTTATTTCCGTGCTACTTTCATTCATCATCAAGCGATTTTTCGAGCTTTTTTAACACGTTATGCCATGGATTCTTACAAACCAGCAATTAATCTAAAGATCTTCGGCTAATTTTTCTATCCAATGCTTTACGGGTTTATCAGACTTAGACTGCAAGTGCGTTATACATCCTATATTCGCGGTTAAGATTTGTTTGCATCCGGTCTGATGGAGATTGGTCAGTTTTCGATCTCTAAGTTCTCCTGCAATTTTAGGATTAAGTATAGAGTATGTCCCAGCTGAGCCACAGCACAAGTGTTTTTCAGGAAACTGAGTTTCTATGTCATAGCCGAAATCTATGAAATATTTCTCAATCAATCCGTTGATTTTCAATCCATGTTGTAAAGTGCAAGGGGGATGGAAAGCTATTTTCTCTTCCTTTATCTTTATCGTATTCTTCAATGACTCATAGATTTGTGGAAGCAGTTCAGAAATATCTTTAGTAATCTTGATAATATCTCTAACTGATTTCTTTTCGTCTTCTGATAATCCGTCAATGTTGAGATAATCCTTTATTTCATAGCTACATGCAGAAGCTGTGGAGACTAAAAAATCAATCTTATTTTTTTGTATGGTGCTATTCCAGTGGGAGATATTTTCTTTTACACGTTTTAATTTCGCTGTCTTGTCTGATAGGTGACCTTCTAAAGCTCCGCAACAAACACTATCTGTAGCAATGAATGTTTTACAATTTGCAGCATTTAAAACAAGTTCTGTTGCAGTATTTATCGTAGGCTTTAGTGACTTTTGAACGCATCCACGAAACAGCAAGATATTGTACGACTTGCTATTGACAATTTTTATTTTGTTTTTTAGGTTTGCATTAGTTGGAATGGTGTAGCGTTTTTATTAGGCAAGAAAGCTCTCAGATTCTTTGGCAAAATAGACTTGAAGAGATTTGCTATGAAAATACTAATATGAAAGCTTTTTGACAATAAAAACTTTTTTAAAATAGTTCTTATTAATCGAGGCCAAAATCGTCTTTTTTCAATATTTTCCATAAGTGGTTTTCCATGCTCATAAATCTTTGAATATTGAACTCCACTCGGGCAGGTTGTTTCGCAGTTACGGCATAGTAAGCATTGATCCAGGTGATGTAAAGAATCGGTTGATGTGGGTTTTCCCTCCAACAAATCCTTAATTATTGAAATTCTGCCCCTAGGACCACTCCTCTCGTCTCCTAGGGTTTGGTATGTGGGACAAGTGGCATTACAAAATCCACAGTGTACACATTTACGAATTAGCTCAGAGGCTAGTTTTGCACCAGTTTTGTCTTTGTAGTTACTGTCTATGTTTACATGCATGGAAAAGCTTACGTTACGCAATAAATTAAATTAAATTACAGGAATCAGACTTTTGTTCATTTATACTATAGTTTACGCTAGTTAGTGGGAATTCTAGTAATAGCGGTTTTCCCGATGGTTTTTGGTTGTTAAATCAGCAATAATTCTATTCGATGAGACGTTTAAAAAACATTTGTTGGGGTTTGGGTGTTTTTATAGCTTCCAGTTTCTCGTTACATGCTGGTGATTTAGAGATACACTTTGGCATCTGCGAGGAAGGGTCGAATTGCGAGCGGTGCATAGACTCATTCAAATATACTTTAATACCAGACTTTAGTTCCCGGAGGGTAGTTGCTATTGGCTTCGACAAAGGGGGAAAGGCTGTTTGGAGAGAATATAAGGGGTGCCAAATGGAAGACCCAAAAAATTGGCGTTGTACGGGATTTCACGGTGACTATGTTTCTCGAGAATCAAACGTTGTTTTGGAAAGCAATTCTCGTACTTACTATCCTCAACGTGGGTTAGAAATTTGCAATTTTAATGAGTAATTCCATGAATTTCTCGCATCAAAGTAGTAGTTTTTAGTCAAAATTAAGCTAACTACCTTGTTTTCGCAGATTTAGGCAAGAACTTATCTAAAAATATCAAGCCTAAAGTATTTTTAAGCGAGCATATATTGGAACTACACAGGGCAATCATTTAACATTGGTGTCCAAACTTATTTTTAGCTTATGATCATGAGCAAAGGGAATCACGTAAAACGTACTTTTTTTATACTCATCTTTCTCTTGTTAACTGGGGTAGCTGGTTTTCAAGGTAATTTTCTATTCGCCCAAGATTTACCTGCATTTTTCAACATGTCTAAAAATGTTGAAGGCTTAGTTCGGGAAGGAAATCTACAAATCGGGTTGGTCACGGACAGAAAAGCCATCAGTCCTGGAAATACATTCACGCTTGGTATAAAAATGGAGCATGATCCTGGCTGGCACACGTACTGGTCCAATCCCGGTGACACTGGTCTTCCTACTAAAATTAGTTATAACTTTTCGATTGCTAATGGGCTTTGGGCAGTGGGACCGATCCAATGGCCAACACCAAAAAAGTTTTTAATTGGAAATCTGGCAAATTATGGATATGAAAATAGTCTGCTTTTATTACAAGATATATCTATGCCAGATGATTTGGTTACGGATTCAGTACGCATTGATGTCAATGTTGCCTGGTTAATTTGTAAAGATGTTTGTATTCCAGGAAGTAAAATATTGTCGGTCAGGCTGCCAGTTTCAGAAGATTTGGAAGTTGGTAGATCAGCTGATTCTAGGTCGATAGATAAAGTAAGAAAAAACAATCCAAAAGAAGACTCAGTTTTTTCCACCAGGTTATTTTGGTCACATAGCGAAGATTATAAAAAACTATACATTTATAGCTTTTTAGAACAATTAGATAAAAGTCCTGAATTTTTTCCTTTAAAAAAAGGAGTAATTATTCCATCGGCAACACAATCATTTGTTAAATTTCGGGAGGGTGTTACTAAGGATATAGGCTGGCGTCTGGAGTCTAAATTACATAAAGAAATACCGGAGGTGGAAAAGTTGGGAATCGATTCCCTTAATGGCCTGCTAAAATTTTCTGATGGTTCTTCAAAATACATAAAATTAGATTATCGAGATGTCGATGATACAAACTTAGAGGTTTTAGAATTAGCAGAAAACCCCGAGAAAAATTTAAAAATAATGCAGATGAAAGTTACTTCAAGACCAACATCGGTTTTTAGTGAGTATTGGCTTTGCTTTTTTGGAGGGTTAATTTTAAATCTTATGCCATGTGTTTTTCCAGTTATTGGAATTAAGGTTTTGAGCTTAATTAAAACGAGCAATAATGGATTCCAGAGCAATATCAATACTATTGGGTTTTCACTTGGTGTTCTGACATTTATGTTACTTTTTGCAGTTACGTTTATATTGCTGAGAAATTCAGGGACAAGTATTGGTTGGGGTTTTCAATTGCAAAATTCATCATTTGTTCTTTGTTTAGTCTTTCTTTTTTTTCTCATGGCATTAAATTTATTTGGATTTTTTGAGTTTGCAACAAGTTCGCTCTCCCTTGCTTCCTATGATCGCTATTCAGGGTTTTTGGGTAATTTTCTGAGTGGGGCATTAACCGTTGTTGTGGCGACTCCCTGTACCGCTCCTTTTATGGGTAGTGCTCTAGGGTATGCTGTTAGCACATCAAATACGGAATTAATACTTGTGTTTTTTGCTTTGGGCTTAGGAATTTCTTTTCCCTACGTTGTTTTGGCCAGTAATCCACGGTTAATAGGTTTTTTACCGAAACCTGGAAAATGGATGGAGTTGCTTCGAGAGTTTCTCGGTTTCCCGATGTTAATTTCTGCGGGTTGGCTTTTACTCATATATATTGAGTTAGAAGGGAATGAATCAATACTCCAAATATTTGTTATCTTGATTCTTATCGCCATATTTTTCTGGCATAAGAAACATTTTCCGAAACAATATAAAACAGGGTCTAACATACTTGATCAAATCAATGTTGTACGTTTGTTTCTGATAATTACAATTGCGATAACTACACATAGTGTATTCAATGTACATTCCAAAAAAAGTTTTGCACACTCTGTCAGGTAATAACAAAAAGGATGAAGTAGTTAGTATCACGAAGGAAAAAATTGAATGGAAGAATTGGGAGATAGGTTTGCCTGAACAGTTTTTGCAAAAAGGCGATACAGTTTTGTTAGATTTTACAGCGACGTGGTGCATTACTTGTCAAGTCAACAAATTAAGAGTTCTTGAAGATGAACAGCTTATAGATTTATTTGCTGAGAAAAATATCATACTTATTCGGGCTGATTGGACTAAGCAAAATAAGGAAATTGAGAATGAAATAAAAAAATATGGGAGAGTCGGCGTTCCATTAAATATTCTACTTCGACCAGGCCAAGCCCCTTTTATTTTTTCTGAGTGGTTAGATAAGGAAGAGATTGTCGAACTTTTAATTGACTAACGACCAACAATGAAATTACGAGCTCATGAGGACAGTTAGCTTCACGTCTGTTACACTAAGATATTTTGAGGTTTCGAGATGAATCGTTTGGTCAAAATAGGTGTAGCGTCGCTTTTTCTCTTTTACTGGTATCTTGCGGTAATGAGCAAAGGTCTGAAGATAGTTTTAAAATTACGGCCATTCCGGATGAGGCTCCTACGGAATTACTTCGTAAAGCTGAGCCCTTGATTGACCACTTAGAAAAGGAAACTGGACTAACAATTGAATTTATTCCAGTTACAGATTACGCGGCTGCTGTAGAGGCCCTTGTCAATCGTAAAGTAGATATGGCCTGGTACGGAGGATTTACTTTTGTGCAGGCTAAGATCAGATCTGGAAACAATGTAATACCGATCATTCAACGGATCGAAGATGAAAAATTTCAATCAGTATTCATTACGACGGATCCAAAGATTAAGACTTTGGCTGATTTGAAAGGAGTAACCTTCTCTTTCGGTTCACAGAGCTCAACTAGTGGTCACTTGATGCCTAGAACATTTTTAGCTAAAGCTGGAATAAATCCTGAAGAAGATTTTAAGCGCACGGCTTATAGCGGCGCTCACGATGCGACAGTTGCATCAGTGGGTTCCGGAAAGGTGCAAGCTGGTGCTCTCAACATCAAAGTGTGGGAGAAGTTATCTAAAGAAAACAAAGTGCCAGAGGGTACGAGAGTCTTTTACACAACGCCGTTTTATTACGACTATAATTGGACAGTTCATAAGGAAGTTTCAGAAACTATCAGACAGAATATAACCAAAGCATTTCTGAAATTATCTAACGATACAGAAACTGGTAAACGTATACTGGAATTGCAAAGGGCATCCGGTTTTATTGCAACAGATGCAGAAAATTATGGAGATATTGAAAA
The DNA here is from genome assembly GCA_038147455.1 of Burkholderiaceae bacterium. Classification (GTDB taxonomy): domain Bacteria; phylum Pseudomonadota; class Gammaproteobacteria; order Burkholderiales; family Burkholderiaceae_A; genus UBA7377. The sequence continues at coordinate 57,883 of JAYQTQ010000002.1, forward strand.
GGCTGCACGAAAAGCAGGGCTTTTAAAGTAACAGTTTCTCTTGGGTTCCGTATTATTAAAAAATTATTGTCAAAGAGTCGTAACTCCAAAAGGAAATACTAAAACCATCTTGAATGGTATTGATTTAGGGGTTTCTCAAGGAGAGCAGGTTGCAATTGTTGGTTCCTCGGGGGCTGGAAAAACGTCCCTCCTTAAGGCATTGATATTTGCCTCAAAACCATCTTCAGGACAAGTTTTTTTTAATGAGCTAAATCCTTGGTTATCTTCAAGTGTAGTTCGTCACAAACTTAGGAGATTGGTGAGTTTCGTCCCGCAAGAACCTTCGTTTCCATTGCGTCAGAGTGTGTACAACGCGGTTTTGGCAGGTTGTTTGCCTACGACGAATCTTTTAACTTCTTTGGTCTCTTTAATTTATCCAAAGAATGTCGATGCTGTAACAGAAGTCTTACATAAGTTTCAACTAAGTGACAAAATTGCAAATAGGGTAGACCAGTTATCCGGAGGTGAGAGACAGAGGGTGTCATTAGCAAGGGCGTTAATATCTGATGCCTCTTTTTGGACAATCGATGAACCACTTTCTGGCTTAGATCCAAAGCTTGCAGATACTGTTATTAAAACACTACGTGATCATGCAAAACAAAAGAAGATTACGTTTGTCTGCACTTTGCATCAGGTCGAATTTGCTCTGAGATACTTTCCAAGGATAGTTGGAATCAAAGAAGGGAATCTGGCATTTGACCTTCCTGTAGAAAAAGTTACATCTTCTCTATTAGAGGATACTTATGAAAGACATGTAAAGTGTTAGCTTCTGAATACAGGGATACAATTGCTCGAAGAAATTTTATCTTTCGTTGTGATTTTCATAGTTCTATTTTTCCCTTTAATTAAAACTGTTGAATTTTACCCATGGGTTTTATTTGGCGAGAAAAATTTAAAGATTACCATTGATTTCTTGTCAACCTTTTACCCGCCAAATTTATGTTACACTTTTTTGTTAGAAGTGTTTGAAAGTTCTCTTCAGACAGTAGCAATTGCTACTGTCGGTTTATTTTTCGCTCTTTTGATTGGGGTACCATCTGCATTATTAATTACAACCGCATTATCTGTTTCCGAATTTGAAAATAGAAAGCCTGTTCTTCCGTATTTATTTCGATATTTAATTAGGGCTTTGTTGATTTTGTTACGTAGTATCCCTGAAATTGTTTGGGCATTAATTTTCGTTAGGGTTGTAGGACTTGGACCTACAGCAGGAATACTAGCTATTGCTCTTACCTATGGGGGAATGCTTGGAAAAGTTTATGCAGAAATATTAGAAAGTGGAGATAATCCTCCAGGAAAATACGCAATGCAAATAGGCTGCAGCAGACTACAAGTACTTATGTACTTCCTTATTCCTCAAAATTTATTAGAACTTTTATCGTATACAGTTTATAGATGGGAATGTGCTATTCGATCAACTGTAATCATGGGTTTTGTCGGAGCCGGAGGACTAGGTTTTCAGTTAGAAAGCTCCTTAAAAATGTTTGCTGGTGATGAGGTTCTTACGATTTTATTTGCCTTTATTGTGCTAGTTTGGCTATCTGATTACTTCAGTAAAAGCATTAGAAAGAGTTTAACGTGAACAAACTTGTAACAGTATTAATAGTTTTTCTTCTTTTTATTTTCAGTTTTACGCAAGTAGATTTAAGATTAGGTGAGCTCGTTGCATTTGATAACCTAGAAAATATTTTTAAGTTTTTAGCAGAATTTTTCCCGCCACATACAGAAAAAGATTTTTTAAAAGCCGTTTTAATCGCCCTTTGGGAAACATTGGCAATTTCTATTGTGGGTACTTTGTTATCGGCGATTTTCGGATTAATTTTAGCTTACTTCAGTAGTGAATACACTGATACGCTTGTGGGGAGGATTTCCTCAGATTTTTGTAAGTTTCTTCTGAATGTACTTCGTTCTATACCGGAATTAGTTTGGGCTGCATTGTTAATCATAAGTGCTGGATTGGGTCCATTTGCCGGTTGTTTAGCAATTATTTTTCACACTACCGGTGTTTTAGGACGACTATTTTCTGATGCTCTAGAAAACGTTCCGCCTGAGGCTCCCAGAGTGCTTAGGATTAATGGAGTAAGTAATTTCAATATTTTCTTACACAATAAAATGTCCCAATTAACTGTTCAGTTCTCAAGCTATATTCTCTATCGTTGGGAAAATAACATCAGAGTTGCATCTGTTTTAGGGTTAGTTGGAGCAGGTGGTTTAGGTCAATTATTAAGTTTCCATCTAGGACTTTTTTTAATGGACAAGGCTTGTACAGTGATTTTAGCGATGCTTTTGTTAATACTGTTCGTTGACGGACTTAGTTACTCAATTAGACGGAGGATTTATTAAATGACAGAAGATGACAAAAAAGCCCTAGAAGGATTGTTCGTAAATTCACAAGCGTTTTTGCCTCCGCGGTTTTTTTATAATAGTCTCGGAGGCCTTCTTTTCGAAGCTATAACAAGGCTGGAAGAATATACCCCCACAAAGGATGAGCTATCAATTTTTCAAAATAGAATCCGAGAAATAAAAAAGATTCTCCCTTCTGATATTTGTTTGATTGATTTGGGAGCTGGGAATTGTTCAAAGGCAGAAAAGATACTGCCTGAGGTGTGTCCAGAGGTCTTTTTGGCGGTTGATTTGTCATCTAAATTTTTCAGGAACTCCGTAACAAGACTAAAGAACTCGTTAAGAAATCAAAAGATCTATGCGCTTGAAAAAGATTTTACATCCGGACTTTTCTAAGTGAGATAGCTCGAATAGTTGGGGATGCAATCTACCACCTTGACAAAGTACTCTTTTTCCCAGGATCAACTATTGGAAACTACTCCCCAGCGGATGCAAAGAACTTTCTACTGAGTATTGATCATGATTCTATTATTATCGGTGTTGACTTGATAAAGCCAGAACGAGAAATGATTAGCGCCTATGATGATTCACTTGGTGTTACAGCTGCATTCAACAAGAATGCACTGTTACATGCAAATGCGCTATTAGGTACAGATTTTGAAGTTGGAAATTGGAGTCACAAAGCAATTTATAATTCTTCTAAGTCTCGTATTGAGATGCACTTGGTAGCAAAAAGCACGCACTCCGTGAACTCTCCTTTCGGGAAGCGAGTATTTTCCAAAGGGGAATCAATCCATACTGAAAATTCACACAAGTATTCACCGGAATCTTTTAAAAATTTGTTGTTGGGTTCCGGTTATGTTGATATCTATGACTTTTTACATCCTAGCAATAGGTACGGTGTTTTCGTTGCTAAACGAAACAAGCAGTCCTGAAACCTGAAAAAGTATCTGTTCTGTCAGGCTTATAAAAATTCCGAAAATGTAGGTTACGGAAATTTTCGCAAGTTGCAAAACTTGCTCCTTTTACAATTTTATGCTGTCCGTCAAACCATGGTTTCGAATAGTCCTTATAAGGGTGTGGAACAAAGTCTGGAAACTCAGAAAACGTATTCGATGTCCACTCCCAAACATCTCCCCAATGGAAGTTAGTATTTTGTGATGCAAGAAGCCATTCCAACTCGGTTGGGAGACGCATACCTATCCACTTTGCATAGGCTTCTGCTTCATAAAAAGAAACATGTAAAGCGGGTAGATTTAAATGTAAATTCTCATTTTTTCCAAACCATTTAATTTTTACGAATTCAGAGTCCATATCTGTAATTTTTTTAAATTCTTTTTTTATATCCTTATAAAAAGATTTTTTGTAAAAGCTTTTAGAAAGCCATATTTTCCCTCCTTTGACCAAAAGCTAGCATTCAAAAAATCGTCGGAAAGTAGGAATTCTAAAAAACTTTTTAAGCTTACACAAGATGATTGAATTTTAAATGGTTTGACAGTAATTTCTCCATTGAAAATTTCATTGTCAAAGTGAAATGCATAATTTTCATAATATGGAGAAATAGTTTGCTCATTGAAAGATAAAAAAGGGCTTTCAGAACTACAATCAAGATTTAAATATTTACTTTTTAATCCTGGAATTTCAAAATTTAGTATTTGAGCTGTCATTTTAAATGCTTCGAGATGCATCATTTCGTGCGCAAGGCTTAATTTGTAAAAATAGAAAGCTTCATTAGTTCCAGGCGAATTTATCTCGAATTTTCTCTATTACGGCATCCCTTATTTTTCGCAGGTAATCTAGCGTCTCGTAGAATGTGGGAAGCTTGCAATCCCACCTCGCATCATGTTCTATTTTGCTAGAATCGAAAATAGAATCTGCATCCTTGAAATGAGTTCTACTACTACAAAAATTGTCCCAATCAACAGAAAGATCATGCTTTTTATCAAACGAACATCGTGTATTTCTGACTATCCAGCGTTCATAAAACCAACCTACATGACAAAATTCCCAGATTGGTAAATTAGCTTCCATTAGGTTAGGAATTCTCAATTCTGAGCCCAAGTTATCACTAAATATTTTTAGTATTTTTACTGTCTCTCGCCTGGTTTTTTGAAAACACTCAATGAATTCGTCTGGTTCTAAATCCCTAAAGTTTTTGTTTGATATACTCATACTATATGAAAATAAAAAATGAGCCAAAATTAACGTCTCTTGCCCATGGGGGAGGTTGTGGTTGCAAAGTGTCACCTGAAATTTTATCAGATATTCTCGGAAAAGTTAGGGGTGCTGCATCGCCCGAAGAGTTATTAGTTGGCCTAGGAACATCCGATGATGCAGCTGTGTATCAGATTAATGAGTCACAGGCTATTGTCTCCACTACTGATTTTTTTATGCCTATTGTTGACGACCCAGTTCATTTTGGGGCTATTGCTGCTACAAATGCACTGTCTGATGTTTTTGCTATGGGGGGAAAACCACTATTTGCCCTAGCTATTGTAGGGATGCCTGTAAATACATTGTCATCTAATACGATCTCCAAAATTCTTAAAGGAGGAAGCGATATTTGTGAGCAAGCAGGCATAGTTGTTGCAGGTGGTCATACAATTGACAGCATAGAGCCAATTTACGGTCTTGTTGTTACTGGTTTAGTTGATATAAAAAATTTGCGAAAAAATTCTACTGCTTGCGTCGGAGATAAATTAATTTTAGGAAAAAAAATCGGGGTGGGTGTTTACTCGGCAGCTATAAAGGAAGGTTCGCTTAGCAAGCAATACTATGATTCTTTTATTAAAAGTACAACTCAACTGAATAAAATTGGGATGCAATTAGGTGAGCTTGACTCTGTAACAGCAATGACTGATGTTACTGGATTTGGGCTGTTAGGTCATTTAAATGAGATGAATATAGGTTCTAACACATCATCGATTATTTATCAAAAAAAAATCTTAAGGCATGATGGTGTAGAAGAGCTGATAAATCAGGGTTATAAGACTGGAGCCTCTCAAAGAAATCTGGATGCAATCAAAGATGATGTACAGTTTAACAAAACTATTTCAGATATGGATAAAGTGCTACTAGCAGACCCTCAAACGAGTGGAGGGCTTCTAGTAGCTGTGAAAAACTACGACGCTGAGTCTGTATTAAATCTTTTTGTTAAAGAAGGCTATGATGCTTCGATCATTGGTGATGTCGTAAAAAAGACCGAGTACAATATTTTTACTCATAGTTAGCTACTTTGATTAAAATTTACTCACCTACTAGAGATAACGTCGTTACAGGAAATCACGTTACGGCGAAAAGATATGCTTACCACTTACAAAATCTTGGACATAGGGTTTTTGCTTGTAACGGCTTTGAAGAAAAAGTTAATGCTGAGGGAGTTAGGTGTGCTTTTGTGCTTCACGCTGAAAAAGGATTTCATGTAATAAAAGAGTTAGTTGCGAAGAATGTTCCTGTTGTTTTGGTCCTTACAGGAACTGATCTATATAGAGATATTATTTCAACGAAAAACTCCAAAAAAGAACATTGCCTGAGATCTATTCAATTAGCATCAGCAATCGTAGTTTTACATGAAAATGCTGTGTCGGATTTATTGAAGGTCGTTTCTGTCCCAAGAGACCGGATTTTCGTAGTTTTGCAGTCAGTTGTAGATTTTAAAAAGAGGAGTTTTTTTTTCAAAAAAAAGAATCAGTATAAAATTTTATTATTGAGTAATATACGAAAAGAAAAAGGAATCATAGTTGCAATTTCTGGATTCCTAGAATTTCAGAAAAATATTGATGCTAGAACTAAATTTACTCTCGATCATATTGGAGGGGTTTTGGATCAGGATTATTTTAAAAAAATAACAAATCTTTTAGAAGGTGTTAAAAGTGTTTCTTTCTTAGGCTCCATTGAAAAAGAGAAATTGCACACGATTTTAGCTAGTTATGATTTGTTACTACACTCATCTTTTATTGAAGGAGGATCACTTGTGATTCAAGAGGCTCATAATGCGGGACTTCCAATCATTGCGAGTGATATTTCTTGTCACACTGCGTTGTTAGGGTCTGCATATGTGGGTTTACATAGTGTTGGTTCGGCTAATAGGCGTTTCAGAAAAGTTACATGCCTTTTTTTTTGATGAATTATGTCGGAAGCAGATGGAAATACAACTCTCGAGTTGTCCAGCAGCTGGATCTACATTAAGGAAGGAACAGGAAGAGCTTCGTAAGGTTTTATCTTATATTCAGGTCTAATTACTTTTTTTCACGGACATCTACGTCTATCGTTGTCTTATTTTCCCTTGAAAAATTTTCGTTGTGAGTTGAAAATCGTTGCGAATCTGAAGAAAAGTCCGTTGAATTTTTCACAGAAACAAAGGTTTTATGTCTGCCAAGAGCGACGTAAATGAGTGTAGATATTATTGAGACCAATAAAGCTGCGAATATAGCCTGGAAAAATGATGTTATTCCGAAGTTTGGGATAACTTCCGCTAATCCGAGCAAGACAGCCCCGTTTATTATAGGGATAATTAAGCCCAAAGAAACAACTGCTAGTGGAAGGGTCAGTAATAGAATAATTGGTTTTACAAATATATTTATTAATGTGAGCAATACTGTTGTAATCAATAGAGCCTCAGTAGTGTCAAATGAGAATCCATCAAAAAGAGCGCTAGTAATCCAAAGGGAAATACCCGTAGCGATTAGATTCGTAAAATTTGCAATAATTTTCGAGGGCATTATAAAAATTTGACTCGCAGATAAATTATAAGGGTTGGCTAATAGCTAAATTATAGTCGGAAAATAGAGAGTAGCCCATTTTCCCCTCTCACAATAGTGAATTTAAAATTTTTGCTGTAATAATTTGTGCAATGCAATATAATAGGGTAATCCCTATAAGCAAAGGTATTTTATGAATCTTAAAGAATCTGTCGTATTAATTACAGGGGCAGGAAGCGGAATTGGAGCAAGCCTTGCCGACCATTTCGGGCAAAAAGGGGCCATGCTTTTTTTAGCAGATCGTGACCCGGAAGCCGTCCTCAAAACTGCTGAGATTTTAAAAGAAAAAAAAATAACTGACTTTGAAACTTTTTGCGGCGATGTTGCTAACGAAAAAGAGTCTCTGGAAATGGTTAATTCAGCACTTCGTAAGTTTAGCAAGATTAATATTGCAATACCTTGTGCAGGACTAATTCGGGATGGTTTGGCTATCAGCATGGACAAAGAAACCAAACGAGTTAACAAGAAGTTGTCTTTAGAGGATTGGAACAGTGTGCTTAATGTTAATCTAACAGGGTCATTTTTAACCATTCGTGATTGTGCGGAAGCGATGGCAAATGGAGGTTGGCCTTCCCTTATTATTCCAATTTCATCTGTGAATAAAGCGGGACAACTGGGTCAGCTCAATTACTCATCTTCAAAAGTTGCTATTTCGTTATTTCCAAAAATATTGGTGGGAGAATTTTTGCTAAAAAAAATTAAGAATATTAGAGTTGTAGGGATAGCTCCTGGCTATACGAAGACCCCAATGTTGGAAAATATGAATCAAACTATATTGGAAAAATTAATAAAGGACGTGCACTTAAATCGCCTCATTGAACCGAATGAAATCGCGATGTTAATTGAACATATTATAGAAAATGAAGCAATTAATGGTACGACGATTGAAATAACGGGCGGGCTTTGCCATCAAAGTGGTGTGGTTAAATAGAGATCATGCTGGAAAAAATTGAACTTTTACGTAGCAAGACAAATGATTACTCGGTTTTGATTGTTTGGTTACATGGCTTAGGCGCACCTGCAGAGGACTTTAAGTTTTTAGCAGATAACATGTCACTACCTGAACATTTAGGTGTTAAGTTCATTTTGCCTCAGGCTCCTGCGCAAAGTGTAACTTTAAATGGTGGAATGGTGATGCCCGCATGGTATGACATTGTTGGTCTGGACAGAAATGCACCACAAGATATCGATGGAGCCCTTTGTTCCTTGCAAGAAATTGAAAGCATAATACAATCAGAAATCCATAATGCTTCGAGAAGTGTTAAAGTTTTTTTGGGCGGGTTTTCTCAAGGAGGCGCTCTTGCCCTATTGATTGCCACTCGTACTAGTCATAATCTGGCCGGTGTAATTTGTTGCTCAGGATACCTTTTACAAGATGCTACATCAGCATCTGCTACCAATCAAATACCAAAACGTAAGCCTCCTATTTTTATTTGTCATGGTGAAGAAGACGATGTCGTTAAGAAAGAGTGGGGATTCAAAGCTTACAATGACTTAAAGCATCAAGGGTTTGAAGTGGAGTGGCGAAGTTATCCCCATCTTGGACATTCAGTTAGCCCCACGGAACTGAACGACATATCTAATTTTCTAACATCCAAGCTTTAGGAAATAGGAGGCTGGGCTAGCAAAAGAAGTAGCGTTATGGCAGCTGGCGCAAGAATTATGATTAAGACTATTGGTTTCATAGAATCTCCTTTTTCCTATTGTAACAAATTAACTACTTTAAAATGACTAATAACATTGATTTTTGCACCAGTTAAGCACTGATTTTGGAAAAAAATAGTTATCTGTACTCAGATGAGTTGGTTTTGGTGAATGTACGAAACAAACATGGCCTCCTGCAGTTGGGTACCATGTTTCGATATTCTGGTTTTGGGAAATTTCTAAATGTGGAAGAGAGGAGAAGGGGACAATTGGGTCATTTCTTGAATTTATTAAAAGCGTTTTGACTCTTATTTTTTCTATAACCATTGCAGCTGAGGCTTTCTGCCAATAGTCCTCAACATTCATAAATCCGTGAACAGGTGCAGTGTACGAATTATCAAATTCGTAAATGGTTCTTGCGTTTTGCACTTTCTCAAATGAGAAGTCATCTGGATATTGATTCCATTTGTCTCTAGCTTTTCTTTTCATTGATCGAAGAAAGTAATTTGCATAAACAAGCCGATTAATTTTCCTGTCTATTGCAAGGCCAGATGAACGTAAATTGATAGGAGCGCAAATTGATACAATACAACGAAGATTTGAAATGAGTAGTGAATTTGAGACATATGTCCCTGCCCAGTGAAGCAAAGCATTACCACCGAGGGAAACTCCAAAGACATATAATTCTCTATTTTGTTTGGCGCAAATCTTAGAATACTTTTCAAGTATCCAGTTTATCTCTTCGCTATCTCCGGCATGATATGAACGTGGAAGTGCATTTGCTGGACCTGAACAACCTCTAAAATGTGGGATAGATATTGAAAATTGCAATTCTTTGCATGCTTGGTAAAAAGCTAAAGAGTAATAACTTGAAGAAGAACCTTCTAAACCGTGAAAAAGAACAACAATCGGGTTTCTTTCTTTATAAAAATTCCGGTTAAAGTCGATCTCTATGAAATCATTATCAGGAGTCTTCCATTTTTCTCGAAAATAAGACGGACGAACTTTTCTTCGTAAGTGTTTTTTACCGACCGTAGCTGGCCAAATTGTTTGCAAATGACCGTTAAATAACCATATAGGAACTCGAAAATCTTCAACGAAATTCAATATCCTGCTACCGCTATTTTAATTCAGGGTACTTTTAATAATCTTCTGCAATAAAGGTTGAAAGCCAAACCAACCAGCCTCCTCGTTTCCGATAATATCAAATGCTTTTCTTGCAGCATCATTGGAAATTTTTATAATATCTTTTCCATTTACGGAATTTGCCATTAATTGTGCCTGACAACTTCTTTCCATAGTAATGAACCACCATGCTGCTGATTCAACAAAACTCCCCACTGTTAGTAAGCCGTGATTTTGAAGAATTAATGCTTTTTTATTGGATAGCAATTTCGCAATCTCGTCCCCTTCACTTGTTTCAAGTACAAGCCCTGAGTATTGTTTGAATACATCATGGTGTTCATAAAATGCACAAGAATCTTGCGTAATTGGATCCAGGCATTGTCCAAACGTGGACCATGTTTTTCCATATACAGAATGTGCATGGCATGCAGCATTTATGTTGGGATGAGCCATGTGGATTCTAGAATGGATCGCAAACGCGGCTGCATTAACTGGGTTAGTTCCTTCCACAATCTTTCCATCATGAGTGACTCTGATTAGATCAGTTATTCCAACTTCGCTGAAATGTATACCAAACGGATTCACCCAGAAGCTTTCATGATCTATAGGGTCTCGTACTGTAATATGACCTGCTACTCCTTCATCAAAGCCAAAAGAAGAGAAAAGTTTTAGGCTAACGACCAATCTTTTTTTTCGATGGTTTTGTTCTTCTATGGGATCTGAGAATTTTTCGGACGTTGGAATATCTGGGTTATTAATGATATTGTTTTGTGCATCTCTGGAAGCAAAGGGTGAAGATAAATCATTCATATTTTTTCTCAATTATTTTTTTAACCACTTAATGATACAACAAATTAAAGGACTTGAACTAGGGTAAACATACTCACCACACAAACTACCAATCCTACAATTATCATCAAAATTTTCGGGGGAATTTTTCTACAAAGTAGTGCTGCAAAAGGAGCTGCAAAAAGTCCTCCAACTACTAGTCCCGCGACACTTATCCATGGACTTGTGGTAACAAAAATTGTAAAAAAACCAGCGGTAGAAAGCGTTAAAAAAAATTCTGCAAAATTAACCGAGCCAATTGTTGAACGAGGGTCTTGCCCTTTTCCAAGTAAGTTTGTAGTAACAATTGGGCCCCATCCTCCACCACCTGCAGAGTCAACAAAACCGCCAAAAAATGCGAGCTTTCCAATATTTGAAGTATTGCTCGACAACTGCTGGCTTTTCTTTTTGAAAGCTTTTTTAACAATAATTAATCCCATCACAAGAAGATATGCGCACATTATGGGCTTAAAAATATCCATATCGATTTGAGTAACTAAAAGAACGCCGAATAATGCGCCAATTATTCCAGGAATAAGCAGTCTGATAAAAAGATCCTTTGAAACGTTACCAAGATTTACATGTGAGATGCCAGATAAACCAGTTGTAAAAACAGCAGCGATATGCACGCTGGCACTAGCAACTGCCGGAGACGACCCCGTTGACAAAAGAAAAGATGTTGCTGAAATACCATATGCCATTCCAAGGGCCCCATCAATAACCTGTGCTAAAAATCCTATTATCAATGCCTTCCAAAATTCTGGAGTCACGAAAATATCTAGTAATATTGAAAAGGAATTTGTACCATTCGACTGAATAAATTTTGAGACCAAAAACACTAAAACAAGTAGCATGCAAAAGCCCGCAATCCAACAGAAGAGGAACAAAAAAGGATGTTTCTCCCCTTGAAATGTACCAGCTTCAAGTTGAGGTAAACCTACTTCTGCATGCTCTTTTTGTAATGGATCATTACTAAGATCGGGGTCTCGTATTTTCATGGCAAAGTATTTTATCCTTTGATCATTAAAGCGGCAGAAGTTTGATGGGTTATCGGATCAATCAACACCAACGCACCCAGTTTATTTATATATGTATAATCATCATTCAAAATCGGTTTAGCCAGTTTCAACGTTGCAGAACCAATTTCATTCATTCTCATCTCGGATGATTTGTAGTTTTCTAGTGTTTCTAAATCTATTTTTGAATCAACTGTTAATTTTGCGAATGTCTCGGTAGTTCCTTGTCGAAGAATATATTTTTTTTTAGGATTAAACGCGTCTCTGTCAAGCCATGCGATATTTACATTCAAACTTGAAGACGCTTTTAGGCTACTGTCTCTATTCAATAATACATCACCTCTAGCAAGGTCCACTTCGTCAGATAACCACACCATAATGCAACTGTTTTTTTCTACTTGAGAAACTTCCTTTCCTCCATAAATAATTTTTTTTATTTTTACGAGTTGATCTGTCCCCATTATCTTAAGTTCTTGACCTTGATTAAGGACTCCGTCTTCAATTTTTCCACAGTAAGCCCTTTGGGCTTTTTCTTTTTCACCATCCCAGCGCATCACATACTGAATGGGAAATTTAAAATCGGAGGCTGTGTTATGATCGTTAAAATCCAATTCTTCCAGGACACGTATAATCGGTTCACCTCTATACCATGCCATTTGTTCTGATTTTTTTACGATATTATCGCCTTTGAGAGCTGAAATTGGTATTGATATGAAGTTCACTTCCCAATTTAAGGTCTCCGTAAATTTTTTGAATGAGTTAGTAACTTTTTGAAAAATATTTTGGTCAAAATCAACAAGGTCCATTTTGTTTACCGCAAGAATAACATTCGGTATATCTAATATAGAGGAAACAAGCGCATGCCTTTTCGTCTGCTCTAGAAGATTTCCATCCAAGGCTTTTGTTACATCAATTAGCAGAATGACACAGTCGGCATTAGATGCTCCGGTGATCATATTTCTCGTGTACTGTGTGTGACCTGGACAGTCTGCAATTATGAATTTATTGTTTTTTGTTGAAAAATATCGGTAGGCTACATCTATCGTGATTCCTTGTTCACGTTCGGATTCAAGCCCATCTGTCAAAAAAGAAAAATCAATTTCATTCTCCGATGCTCTACTACTTTTTGCATTGACAAGATTATGTAATTGATCGGTTAAGACTAATTTTGAGTCGTATAATAGCCTACCTATGAGTGTACTTTTTCCATCATCAACACTTCCAGCAGTTATAAATCGTATTAATCCATGCCTTTTCATTTTTAGAAGTACCCCTCTTTTTTTCTCCGTTCCATAGAGGCTTCATTTGTTTGATCGTCTAATCTTGTAGCACCCCTTTCGCTAAGAGAAGAAGACGCTGTTTCTAAAATTATTTCTTCAGGATTTTTGGCAGAACTCAGTACAGGGCAGGTACATGATATATCCCCGACAGTTCTAAACCTCACGTTCCTTTTTTCAACGGGTACATCGCTAGGAGGTTGCGTGTATTCAGTTACTGGAACAAGTAGATTATTTTTTGAAAACACTTCCCTTTCGTGGGTAAAGTATATTGACGGAAGTTCTAGTTCTTCTATCATGATGTAATGCCAGACATCCATCTCTGTCCAATTAGATATTGGAAATACTCGGATATGCTCCCCTTTATCAATATGAGTATTAAAAAGATCCCATAGCTCAGGACGTTGATTTTTTGGATCCCACTGGCCAAACTCGTCTCTAAAAGAAAAAATCCGTTCCTTTGCTCGTGCCTTTTCTTCGTCTCTTCTGGCCCCACCTATAAGGGCATCGAATTGGTATTCCTCGATAGTTTCAAGAAGAGTTACAGATTGTGCTGCATTTCTCGAATCGTCTTTATTTTTCAAAGTTACGGATCCCCTGGCAATCGAGTCCTCAACGTAACCGACAATGAGCTTTTCATTAAGTTCTTCAACTCGTTTATCTCTGAACGCAATAACTTCAGGAAAGTTATGACCTGTATCTATATGTAAAAGTGGAAATGGGAATTTCATGGGCCGGAATGCTTTTTCAGCAAGTCGTAGAAGTACAACTGAATCTTTACCGCCGGAAAAAAGAAGCGCAGATTTTTTTGCCGTTGCTGCAACTTCTCTCAAAATATAGATAGCTTCATTTTCTAATTGCTCTATATAAGAGGAATCCAAGAAATTATTTTGCATGTAATCCACACTCCTTAGGTTCTGATTCGTTTTCCCACCACCATCTCCCATCCCTCTCTTTCTCGTAAGATTTGATAGGACGTGTACAAGGAGCGCACCCTATACTATTGAAACCTTTGTGATGTAATGGATTAATAGGAATCGCTTCGTTGATAACATATCTGAGCATAAAATTCCTTTTCCAATTTATTAAGGGATGAAATTTTCTGATATTATTTACCTCATCCATTTCTTCTTCTTTGAGATCGGATCGGTTCTCACTTTGCTCCTTTCTCATTCCTGTGATCCAAGCATTTTTACCAACAAGCGCTCTTTTTAAACTACTTACTTTTCGAATTTCACAGCACTGTAATCTTTGTGCTTTACTTTCATAGAAACCATTAATGCCGTTAATAGAAACGTATCTTTCAACCTCTTCTGTGATTGGGTAATATATTTTAATTTTTATCTGGTATGTATTTTCAGTTTCTCGTATCATATTCAGGGTTTCAGGAAATAGTCTTCCAGTATCAAGAGTGAAAAACTCAACAGTTAAAGAGTTTCGGCATATTAGATGGGTGATCACCTGATCTTCGATCCCGAGGCTGGTACTAAACACTATTCCTTTTTCAAAGAAACAGCTTTTCTAAGAATAGCAATTGATTCATTGACGATATTTGTGTTCATGAAAAAGTTACTTGTTTTATTAGTTCAGAAATAGACTTCCTGACATTCAGCTGCTCTATTAATGCAGAGCCTGTAGCAAATTCTAAGTCCGGGTATTTTTCATTTAAAAGCCTAAGACGTTTTGGAAGATCAACTTTCAAATGATAGCCATTAGCTAAAAGGACAGGAAAAATAAAAATATTTTTTTCTCCTTCAGTATGTAATTTGGCGATCATATCTTCTAAGGAGGGTTTTTCTAACTCAAAAAATGCCAGACTAACTTTTCTCAGGTCACCCTCTCGTAGAGTTTCTTTTGTCAGTTCTATGAAAGGATTTTTCCAGTTGGGATCACTGGAACCGTGTGCAAGCAAAACGACAGCAGTAGAGTTTTTTTTAAGCAACATACGATATCTTTTCTTCTTTAGGATCGTCATCTTTGATGACCACATCTTCTGCCAGCATAGTATTTGTGAAGCTGAAAATATTCCCGATTATTAAGCACACCGGACCATCCGTTTTCATGTGATACGTCATTAAGCGTGAAAGTTTTGTTAGTGTTTTTACTGGTCTTGTGCTCGCATTTTCTATAATTGCAACGGGCATATCTACTGACATCTTGCTATCAATCAATGAAGAGGCGATTTTCTCCAAGTCTTTGCCGCCCATATAAATAACAGCAGTATCGCTATTTAGAACGGATCTTAACCAACTAACATTACTTTTATCTGAGAAAGCTGGTGTGACAAAACAAATAGATCTCGATACATTTCTTTTGGTCAAACTAACATTTAATTCTGCCGCGCAAGCAAGTCCTGCTGTGACACCTGGCACGATCTCAAAAGGTATATCGTATTTATTTAAGGCTACGATTTCTTCTGTTAGCCTTCCAAAAATGCTTGGGTCTCCCCCCTTTGAGTCGTACAACTTTATTATTATTTTGGTAGTAATTAACTAATAGTTTTCCAATTAATTTTTGGTCAATTGATACTTTGCCAGCCCTTTTCCCAACAAAAATCCAGTTGGCCGATTTATTAAGTTCTTGAAAACCCTTAAAGGCAATTAGCGCATCGTAAAAGATTACGTCGGCATCCTGGATAAGCTTCATACCTTTAACGGTAATGAGGTCAGGGTTTCCTGGCCCAGCTCCCACGAAAAATATTGGATTTTTTAAAGTGATCATTTTTAAAAAAGTCCTCCTGAGTTGTCTTTACCAGATTGGTAGTGGTTTTTAAACGGGTTAAGGATTGAAGCCAGTTCTTCGCGCTCTTTAACAAAAATCGATTCCTCGGAATTAGATTCAAAATGGGCTATGTCAAACCCACTTCTTTTTAAAAAATAACAAATTTCCTGATTAATTTTTCCAATCGCATGAATTTCAATACCGTCAGCTATTTCTTTTATTTTTGCAGCTAACGAGTAGGCTCTACCGTCAGTCATTTTACTAAAAGAAATTGCAATACTTTTCTCTTCCAAAACTTCTTTGGAGATTTCAGAGGTTCTCACACCAACCTTATCTGGATCTAAAACTTTTGTTGGAATTTTTGTCTCTACCAACTCGCCTGTAATTAAATTTATAGTGATTATTTTTGTATCATGCAGGGTCATTTATCATCCCTCAAGATTTTCTAGCTCTGTTAGCAGCCTCTGCAAATGAAGCATTTCCCAGTCTCGCAACGGTGTTTCGAAAGGTCTCGTTTTTGTCTCTCTTGTTAAGGTAGTGTTGAAGGATATTTTCTACAGCATCGCTAATCTCATCTTCTGCAAATGCTTTGGCAATAATTTTTCCAAGGCTCGCTTTACCTTTTTCTCCTGAGTTGCCACCTAATAACAGCTGATAAAATGCTTTTCCGTCTTTATCAACTCCAAGAATTCCGATATTTCCGATATGATGATGCCCACAACTATTCATACATCCTGATATTCTTAAATCTATATTGCCGAGAGATTCTAATTTGTCGAGAGATTTATATCGCCGATTAATATCTTCAGCTACAGTAATTGATCTCGCATTTGCTAGAGAGCAAAAATCTCCTCCAGGACAGCAGACCATATCAGTTAATAAACCACTTACGGGTCGTGCCATACTTAGTTCTTGTAGTTTGAGATATAAGTCAGGTAAGACTGAATTAGATACATACGGCAAAACAAAATTTTGGGCATGTGTTACCCTGACTAGAGACGCACTGAACTCGTCAGCAATCTCGCACAACGATAACATTTCCTCTGCGGTGACGTCTCCAGGGGCTCGACCTTCTCCTTTTACCGGAACCTTAACAATACTCAATCCAGGATATTTATGATTGATTACACATCTATTTTTCCAATTAATAAAATCTACACTATCAATTGTTTTTTCGATTGCACCTTGATTTATTTTTCCTGAGTCAGAGACTTTTTTTACAATCTCACGTTCTTCTAGAAATTGGTTTTTAACTCTATCTAAATCGCTTAAATCTAATTGTTTGAAATTTTGTTTTACGTCTGTGAATTCCTCATCTAACAATTTTTTAAATTCATCGGTTCCAACTGATCTAATAAGAATTTTAATCCTTGCTTTTGTCAAATTATCACGTCTTCCTAACCGATTATATAGCCGCATTAAAGCGTGAGTGTACCGCGTGATATCGGTCCAATGAAGACTGTCATGAATTACAGGACCTAATACCGGTGTTCTTCCTAGTCCACCTCCGGCTCGAACTCTAAATCTCACTTCCGGTTCAGGGGCAATAGCCTCAAATGCTAGGTCATGAACTTGTATTAGTGCTCTATCTTCTACAGCACCTGTAAAAGCAACCTTAAATTTTCTAGGTAGAAAGGAAAGCTCCGGGTGAAAGGTGCTCCATTGCCGAAGAATTTCAGCATAAGGTCTTGGATCAACGATTTCACCTTTACATATCCCAGCTAAAGCGTCACTGGTTATATTCCTTAAACAGTTCCCACTAGACTGGATACCATGTAAGCCAACTTCAGCTAGTTCTTTCAGAGCTTTTGGGACATCATCCACTTTTATCCAGTTAAGCTGCATATTTTGTCTGGTTGTTAAATGACCGTAGCCTCTATCGTATTTGGTCGTTATTTGAGCTAAGGATTTTAGCTGACGAGTATTTAACATCCCATACGCTATTGCTATTCTAAGCATAGGCGCATGACGTTGAATATATAAACCATTTTGCAATCTCAAGGGACGGAACTCCTCAGGGGTAGTAACACCCTCTTTGTGACGTTTGAGTTGGTTTTCGAATTGAGAAGCTCTTTCTCTAAGCCTAGACAAATCAAAAGTATTAGGTTGGTACATAGTCGAAAAGTCAATTTATTCAAAGTAGCCTATACTGTACGTTGTAAAAAATTTTTTTTGAAATACTTTTTTTTTTTAACGTTAGAAGAATAAGTTATAAAGAACACGGAGGTGAATTTTGGCTAAAGCTTACATCTTAGGAAACAATACAATATTAAATAAAGACGGATATGGAGAGTACGCGAAGAAGGTTCCAGAAACAGTCAAAGCGCATGGCGGCAAGTTTTTAGCTAGGGAGGGGATACGGTAATTTTAGATGGAGATCCCACTGGAAATAGAAATGTCATCATAGAATTTCCTAGTATTGATACTGCGAAGGCATGGTATTTTTCACGGGAGTATCAAGAAATAGTTCACGGTAGATTGCAAAATGCGAAAGGGTATCTTTTGATAGTTGAGGGGGTGGAGAACACTAACTAGGATAAAGAATATGGAATTTACAAAAGATCTAATTGTAGTGTGTACTACGGTTGATTCAATTAAGGAGGCTCGAAGTATTTCTAGGATTCTTGTAGAAGAGAATTTAGCTGCTTGTATTCAAATCAATCAGGTTCGTAGTATTTTTGAATGGGAGGATGAGGTTGATGAGAGCCTTGAGTTTAAATTAAGTATCAAAACGGTAGCAGATAATTACGAAAGGATAGAGGAGAAACTTCTGGAAGTGCACCCATATGATTTACCCGAAATAATCAGTGTACCCATAATGTATGCTTATGGTCCTTATGCTGAATGGGTGGACAACCAATGTGGCGAAAACGAAGAATTTGAGGATGATGAATAAAATTATTTTTGGAGTAGAAAAAATTGATAAGTGTTCGGGAACTGCTTATGCCTTAGGATACGGGGGAGCTGTTCCTTTCGTCGTTTTTGTGGCAATGCAGTGGCATGGTTATCAACTGATTCAAGGTGGGGTGAGCTTAATATATTTCTATGGCAGTATTATCTTGAGTTTTTTAGGCGCTCCGCATTGGGGCTATATTTTGGCGATAGCAGATAAAGCTAAGATCAAAAATTTAGCGGGCCGGCTTGTTATTGGTGTCATTCCGTCTTTGATAGCTTTTTTCTCAATTCTGTTTGATGAACTTGATAGATTATTAATTATTGGGTCAAGTTTCATATTTATTTATGTAATTGACAGTATCTTGTTTAGGCAAGAAAATATTCCGAATTGGTTTCTTCCGCTCCGATTTCGCCTGACGGTTATCGTTGCTTCTTGTTTTTTTTGCTCTATTGTTCTACTTATTGTCAGATAAAGATGTCAAATGAGCTTGCACACCGTTTGCAACTCCTTCTGGATAATAACCACCTTCTAGAAGGGAAACTATTTTCCCGTTCGCATGTTTGTTAGCGATATCTAAGACTATTTTTGTGGCGTCATAGAACCCTGAGTCAGAAAAATTGAAACAACCTAGCAAGTCATCTTTTCTTGAATCGAAGCCGGCTGAAATTAGAACGAAATCAGGTTGAAACTTCTCGGCTGCTGGGAGTAATTTATCAACCAGGCTTTCTCTTAAGTCACTATCCGTTGCTCCACAATTCAGATGGACGTTAATATTGTAACCGTACCCTTCACCTTCACCTTTTCTCGCCGGATCTCCGGTACCAGGATACGAATGCCAATCATGCAAAGAAAAAAATAGCACGGTAGGATCGTCATAGAAAAAAAATTCTGTCCCATCGCCGTGGTGATAATCCCAATCGACAATTAAAATTCGCTTGTATTTCAAAACATTTTGGAGATATTTAGCAGCTATCGCAATATTGTTAAAAAAACAAAACCCCTCTTCGCGCCCATAATTTCTTGCATGATGGCCCGGGGGTCTTGCCGCTACAAAAGCATTCTTTATTTTGTTTTGATGTACATAGTCACAAGCAGCTATGACTCCACCAACTGCCGACTTGGCGATTGTAACTATGTTAGAACTATATCTGCTAGAAATTTTTTCGAGATGGTCCTCAGAGTGAATCATCGTTATCATCTCGTCGCTTATTTCTTTCAAAGGCAGATAAACAATGGAGTTGTTAAACCCAGGATGGCTTTGAATTTTTTCCCATGCTAATTGTAATCTCTTAGGAGTTTCAGGGTGTGACTTATCATGTATAGGGTCAAGAAAAATGTTATCAAAAATAAGACCAGTCTTGTTTTTATTGGCTTTCATATCGAAACTAATACCTCGCTTTGAAAGAATTAAACTTATAAGACCAAAACAAAATAGGTTTCTCTTACTTTGCTGTACTTTCATAAAATGATATCTCGTTGTCTGGTCTAATTAAATCTCCTGCACAATTTAAATATGCTCCGGTGACATTTCTGGATAATCGCGAAGGAAGATTTAATCTTACCTGTGTTTCATTTGTTTTGTAGATCAACTCTCCCCCAAAATTTGCTATTTCGAACATCAAAAGACCTCCTTGGTCTGATTGTTCTAAATTTTTCTCGACATAAAGGTTTCTTTCTCACCGGCTGGATTTTGAAAAATAGTTTCCGTGTTAATTGTTCGTGATTTTAGACTTGCTGAGGAAATGCGTTGGCCGGGAACTTCTAGAGTCATTGATGTCAAAACTCTTGTTTCCCGCACAAACTTTTCAACCTTAAATGAAATATTCTTTTTTTCGTCGTAATAATGAATGCCGCATCGAATTGGCCAATTATTGTCCATTGTCACAATCGGTGTAACACTCCATGAAAGGGCGGCAAATATGGCGGATTGAAAAGAGACCATAATGTTGAAATATTTAAATACAACTGCACTTCCAGGGAGAGTTTCTGCAAAACAGAGGCTCGACTCATTCAACCCTTCAGAGTATAAACGAACCAGAAACTTTATTAAAGGCAACGTAAGCAAGTTGTCTCCATATATTACTCATGGGATTTTATCGCTAGAGGAGGTATACGATAGCCTAACGAAGAAATATAATCTAAGACCCGACCACAAATTTATCAACGAATTAATGTGGCGTCAATTTTTCCATCATGTATGGATAAAAAAAGGGGAAAACATTTTCAGTTCACTTGGCGAGGAGGCAGTACCTAAGTCTTTTTACAGGTCTGAGTTACCAGGTGATATTACTCATGCCAAAACTGGTCTTGCTGTTATAGATAAAAGTATTCAAGGTTTGTATGAAAGCGGGTATATTCACAATCACGCGAGAATGTGGTTGGCTGCTTATATTGTCCACTTTAGAAAAGTTTATTGGAAAGTGGGCGCTGACTGGATGTATTCTCTATTAGTAGATGGAGACCTTGCATCAAATCATTTGTCTTGGCAATGGGTTGCTGGGACAAGTCGTTCAAGTATTTATATTTTTAACGCTGAAAATGTTAAAAAGTACGGTCCTGAGGAATTTTGTGTCAAGGAGACCTCTCTAGATAAAAGTTACTCGGAGTTATCAGATTTAGCTTTTAGTCGGAAAACAATTGAAAATGAGTTGATAACAGAAGGTGAGCTTATTCCATTAGAACCCCCTCTAATCAGATCTTATCCTCCCATTGATTTGCCAGATATTAGAAATACAAATCTAGATGATTTTTTTCTTATTCATCCGTGGAATATCGGGTTTTCTGATGAAATGAACAGTCAGAGGAAAAAAGTTGGAATCATTTTTGAGGAGTTTCACAAGAAATGGCCATGGAGTTCCATTAAGTGGAATTTTGTTTTAAAGAGTATGGAAGAGAGACGTGTGATGATATTTTTATTTGTAGGGATGCGAGTCAAATCGGGAAATGTTTGTCTACATATAATCAACATTTAGAAGAAATTCCAAGATTTCCGTTTGACAGAGTAAACATGATTTTTGAAAAAAAAATAGGAGTGGAACCACAGCAATACTGTCATTCTTTCTCAAAGTATTGGAGAAAAATAGAAAAAACAATTAAGTGACATCAAGAAAGTCTTTATAGAGTATTGTGCAATTAAAAAAAATTTTCAGGTCTCAGGAGCATTGCTTTTCGTGAGACGCTTATTTTTTCTACATCTATCAGAACAGTATTTCACTTCTTGCCAATTATTTCGCCAGGATTTTCGCCACTCCATGGGTTTTTACAGACAACGCAAATTTTACTCTCTTTAATTTTTCTCACTGTTTATCTAGGAGTCCCAATTGGCTATAGGTACAAGTTGCCGTTTTTGTTTAAAATTTTTCCTCTTACGGCTTCCGTGGTCTAGGTACACTTTTTTCGCAAGATCAACAAACTTTTTACTTTTCCTCATAGCCCACAGTTTTTCTCGGGCAGCTTGAGAACTTTTTCAAATCTACGATTTTGTCGAATTTTGAAAATGGCCAACCATTGGGATTCCATTTTGTAGTAAAGTTCTGGTCTGGGTCCTGATCGACAAATTGCTTTTCGGGATTGTAAATTCTTATGGTATTAATTCCCGTGGTTCCACTTTGCATTTGCATTTGTGGCCAGTGGATACCCGGTTCATAGTCAAGAAAAGTCTGGCGAGATGTTCTCCCGAGTGTGTCCAGTGTAACCATAAGTTATTACTCGCAAAAGATACTAGCATTGCGCGCATTCTGAAATTAATCCACCCAGTAGTTTTTAGATAGTTCATGCAAGCATCAATTAGTGGAAAGCCTGTCTTGCCCTCTTTCCACAAGTTTAGAAACTCTTCTTCCTGAGCATTTAATTTATTTTGATTTCTAACATGTTCATAGTTTACGTGCATACATCTAAATTCCAATTGAGGCTCGGATTCAAGTTTTTGGATAAAATGACATCGCCAATGTAGTCTTTTTTCAAAGCTGCGCAAACTGCTGAATTTTGTTGGATTAAATTCTTTTGATTTTAACTCTTCTGATACGGACAAGAGTTCTTTGTATAAAGCTCTTATTGACAACATGCCACTGGTTAAAAATGGAGACAACCTCGAACAGGAATATTCTGCTTTGAGAGGGCTGCTCATTTCAGTGCGGTAGTTTAAGGAGCGTTCTTGAAAAAATGAAGTAAGTAGTCGCTGCATTGTCTCATTTAGATTACCCGGCAAACTTTTACTTGCTGAGTCTAAAGCGAGATGATCTAATCCACAAAATTTCAATAAACCATTCCATTCAAAGTCATGTACCTTTGGAGAAAGAAATTTGTTATTTTTCATCTGTGGATTACAAACATTGGAGTTGAACAAAGGTAATTTCAAACAGTCTTTGCTCATAAACTCCTTCCACTTTTTAGCCCACCCATCGCGTTGTTTCAAACCTCTGATAACATTATTTTGGCGCTTCTCTTTCCAGAGTATGTCATTTGACTTGCACCATTTCCTAACTTTTTTATCCAACAAATAAGATGAAAAGTTTCCAGTCTCTTGATGACTGTACAAAGTAAATTCCTCAAATTCTCGCTTTAATCTTGTAAGCGTATCGATGAAATTCCCTTTAGCAATGTAGATAGGAACTCCGTAACTGGGCAATCGTTTAGCAAGTTCATATAGACCTTTAAGGAGGAATACTTTATGACGCGTGCTCAAATCTGATGTGTTCCAACGTAGATTGTCTAAGGAAAAAAGACCAACAGTAAAACCGTTTGCTGCCGCTGAACTTAATGCTTCGTTATCATAAAGCCTAAGATCTTTCTTGAACCACATTATGCTAATTTTTTGGGTGCAATGTTCATACAAGCCTGAGTTCCATTTGTTGCGTCATATTTTTAAGAATGTTTTGTGTTTTCTTTCTAAACTCGTTTTTGCTGACAAACAAGTTTTTAAGAAAAGAGACTTTGAATTCCGTATCTATTGTCATATTAGTATTATTTTTTGGGGGATAATTGACCATATACTCCGATAGTGGACAAAATCCCCTTCTATTTGTTCCATAATAATTTTATAACCTGCGTATTTAACTTTTAGAATTACTCTTTGTTTGATATCAATGTTCATTATTTTTCCCACGAAATGTTGTTCTACGATAGTCGAGTCCTGATATTTGTTCAAAATCTTACTATGCTCAAGATTTGAGTAAAACTTTGTTAAGTTATCGTAGTCCGTAAGAGCATTGAAAACTGAGCATGATTTTTTGTTTATTTTTGTTTTGAGCCCTATTTTGTGCATACCATTTTCTGTTGAAAAGGAATAGGTGGCTGTATAAGCATTAGGTGATGTTAAAAAGAATACGCATGTAATTAGCAAAATAGGGTAGGCTAGCTTCATATTAAGGAAGAAAATTAATGCATACGTTGTACACTTTTTATGTATTGTTTAACATGTTGATCGCTATGTTAGTGCTTTTTTACCTTTCGCACACAGACAATAGTACTTTTGATAATTATAAGTCTATTCTTTATGCTTTCGGCGTTCAACAGATACACTGCATAGCTATATTTGGATTACTTTCTTTACTTAGATATTCTTCTTTGCCGAGAATTTGTGTGTATTTTGCTCATTTCGCTACTATTTCGTTTTGTTTGGGCATGATTCTTTTTTCATTAAACATATACGTAAAAAATATTTTTGAACTAAGCGTTTTTGCGTCGTTGATCCCCTTTGGGGGAGCTATGTTATTTTTCGGATGGGCTCTTGTATTGTTGCTCCCGTTTTTCTGGTTTACTGTCAGGATTTTAGGGAGAAAGTTTTAAAAGATATGACGTTACATAATAAAACAAAGCGGTGCAAAGAACCGAGCCTATAACGTGAGAACTAACGAGGATTGTCGCAAGGATGAATTTTGAATTTTGTAGTAGAACAAAGATTTCTGCAGAGAACGCCGAAAATGTGGTCAAACTCCCAAGAAATCCTGTAGTGATGGCTAGTTTTGTATTGTAATCTAAATTGTTATTATCTGATATGTAAGCTAAAGCGACACCTATAAGGCAAGCTCCTAGAATGTTAGACACCAAAATTCCCGAGGAAAAAAGTTTGTTCATCGGATTAAAAAGGACGTTTAGATAATGCCTCAACATAGCACCTACTGCTGCTCCAATGGCAATGTAAATGTATAAAACTCCAGGCAAAGTGGTCACAGTCTTGTTGAATGAATTTTCGATATTATCAATAATTTGGTTAAAATGGAACTTTGAGGCAAACGGGTAATCTGATAATAATTGTGGGGATTTATGACTAGAGAACGCGGATTTTTCGAAAGATCGTTCATGTTCCGTATGATACGGGACTTTTTTCTGCTTCTTGTTATTGTTGCCGTTTTAGAGTTGGGTCTTCGCTACGCCGCAATCTTGTACGAATTCAAAAACAACGAACCGGTTAGGGTGCAGCAGGTAGCCGATAAATTGTCAAATGACATACGTTCGATTATGTTAAATGCAGGTGGTCCGACAGCTGCAAGAACGATTTATCCGATAATCGATAAAAACTACCACGACCTTGGTTTTTTAGTGGCGGTCGAGCCGTCTCAAATTACCGATGATTCTATAAAAGTTTCCCAAGGTATGGACGCATTTGGTTTGCAGCAGGTTTGGCCCATTGGACACCATACCGAGTCTAAAGTTGATATTGCTGCTGAGCAGTATTGTCTCGGCTGCCATATCAAAGCAAAGATTGGGGATGTATTAGGTACGGTAACTGTACGCAGTTATTTTGATCGGAAACTTGATGTTTGGTTAGAGGAAGTAAGAGTTGCTGCGGGAGTGTTATCTGTAAACATATTAATCCACACATTGGTTTTGTTTTTTTTGTTAAAGATTAGAATGCAACCACTATTAGATCTTAGGTCGACGGTTTCATCTCTTGCAAGAGGGTTAATGGATATTTCACCCAGAACAAAAACGAACTCGGAAGACGAATTCGGTGATTTAGCGACTGACCTTAACCATTTCCTAGATCGTATAGCTTTGGTTGTTAAAGATCTTGATGTTATTTTGAGTGAGGTTTTAGTTGTTGGGGATAGGTTAAAAGTTTTAACAAAGCAGTTGGATAGTCAATGCCGGGAAATGAGGGAGATGCTTTTTCCGATGGAAACGGAATCTGGCACAGAGGGTAATGAGCTTGAGTTAGTGGCCGCAAGAGAATCCGGGGTTATGAAAACGTTGAAAACATCTGCCGAAAAAATAAAAGACAAGGGAGGAAGCAGATCAAAAATAATAGTTGAAGAATACAATGATCTACTGGAACAATTACACGGGTCATTCAGTGAACTACACGATAGCGTAAAAAAAATGGCGGAGTCCGAAAGAAGGCGGGGCAAAAATATTGACCGATATGACCTTTTTATGAATGCTTTAAAAGAGATGGCTTTACTTGAGGCGAGCATGCAAAGAGTTGCAAAAAATGGAAGAGAAACCCTCAGAAGAATTGTTCAGGTAACAGAAAATGATTAGTACTTTAGCGGCTTTTTTTTCCATTTTGAATGTTGGAACAGAAATTCCAGTGAGTTTTGAAAAAGAGAAATGGATTAGCGTGCAGGAAAATACCCTCTTGATTAAAAACCTAACTATCCCTCGTAATCGCCATAGAAGGGGAGTGGTCGAGCTACAAAACTTTTCAAAAGCAACTAGTGATGGTGCCATGTCTATGGAGTTATTAACTGAATATGATTGTAAGAAAGGGACTTTTAGACTAATTAATCATCGTGGGTTTTCAAAAATAAATCTTGAGGGCGAGCTTGTTTATGACTGGCGTGGCTTTGATCCTAGGGCATTTGTCGGAATACCTACGGGAACTCCTGCAAGGAACGTTTTTGAGATTGTTTGTGGGTATAAGAGAAAGGCTGCTGATTGACATGAGTGAAAAGGGTAAAACGGAAGTGTATTTTGACGGGGCTTGCCCGTTATGTAGGAGGGAGATTTCGTTGTATAAGAAATTAGATAAGGAGGGAGTAATCAGTTGGGTAGATGTTGATAACTGTCATCCTACCGTGTCTGGTCTAACGAAAGATGAGCTTTTGAAGAGGTTTCATATAAAGAACAAAGAAGGAGTTATTCTGAGTGGAGCTAAGGCTTTTTTTGATCTTTGGAAGGAGCTTCCCGGGTGGAAGTGGCTGGGCAGGTTAGGAAAATACCCATTTGTAGTGAATCTTGCGGAAATAATGTATATTGGGTTTCTCAGGGTCAGGCCGTTTATGCAAAAATGTATGAATTTATTTGAAAAAAGCAAAACATAGATTGTTAAAGGAGCGAGTGTGAAGATAAATGATCAAGCCCCTAATTTTTCGGCCCAATCGACTAAGGGCGATATTGATTTTCATGAATGGTGTTCCGGCTCCTGGACGCTATTTTTTTCTCATCCAAAGGATTTTACACCTGTATGTGCGACGGAAATAAGCGCTTTATCAGCTTCTGAAGACGAATTTAAAAAGCGTAACTGTAAACTGATAGGGTTAAGCGTTGATTCGTTAGAAAGCCATTTTGATTGGCTTAGTGAAATGGAAGAAACTTATGGTAGTAATATTGAATTTCCAATTATTGCGGATAAAAACCTATATGTTTCAAAATTGTACAATATGTTACCAGCTGACACAGTTGTTGAAGGACCTCGGTCCGCAGCTGATAATGCCACCGTTAGGACGGTCTATATTATTAGTCCTGACCTAAAAATAAAAATGATGATGTCTTACCCTATGACTACCGGTCGAGATGTTGATGAGCTCTTGCGTGTTGTAGATTCAATACAACTAACTAGTGGCCACAAAGTAGCAACACCAGTAAATTGGCGTGCGGGGCAGGATGTCATTATTGCTGCATCGGTAAGCGACGATGAAGCTAAAGAGTTGTTTCCAGAGGGCTGGAAGTCTGTTAACTCCTATACTAGGGTAGTTGGGCAACCAAAGAAAAGTTGATCAACTGTAAAGGTTAAGTTTGGATTATATTTTCTTTAAATATTCAGAAAATTGGGATTTCAATGAATTTAGCTCTTTAGAAATAAAATGAGCATCATGCGCGACCGCTACAAAATTAAAACCCTGACTAAATCTTTGGATGCTACCATCATTCGATAGTGCAATTATCCCAGCTGGTTTATTCCTCCCAATAATTAGCTGTAGTGCCTTTTAATTTCATCTTCCACTGTTTTATCTGAAGAACTACCTAATTTACCCATACTGGCGGAAAGATCTGATGGTCCGATGAAAATACCATCAATCCCCTCTGTATCAATGATTTCCTCTAGATTTTTTAAGCCATCAAGATTTTCAACCTGAGCTAGGATATTTATTTCATTAGATGCTTGTATTAAATATTCTTCCCGAAGCCCATAATCACTCGCACGACATATACCGGAGACTCCTCTCAAGCCATCAGGTGGATAGCTACAGTACTTTACTGCAGCCTCGGCATCAGCGCGACTGCTAATCATTGGAATCATGATACCGTCTACACCAACATCTAAAACGCGTTTAATTTCTACAATATCATTTGATCCAACTCTTACTAAGCACGCTATTTCTCGGTTTCTGGATTTTACTGCGTTTAATTGATCAATCAAATTTAAGGGACCATTTATTCCATGTTCACAGTCAAATAAAATCCAATCGAAGCCCACGTTTGCAATAATTTCGGCTACACATGGAGCTCCTAAGGTGGCCCAAATCCCGATTGTTTGTTTTTGTTTTAAAAAATTTTTTTTATATTTTCGGTCGTGATTCATTATTAACAGAACGTGAAGTGTATTAGAAGGTGTGTAGGGCTTGAAGACTATTCAGGCTAATGGTAGCATTTTATTTCTTATTTCGCCGAGATCTTTGGTTTGCAAACACCTACTCTAAAATTATTAACTTTGTTTATTGTTTTTTTTGGGTTGTATGGCTGTGTTCTCAGGAAAGGCAACCAGGGGTATTTTTAAAAATGTTAAGGATGGGGATGTTTTGTCATCACCAATCAATCTTGAGTTTGGTGTTGAAGGGTTTGAGTTAGCGCCTTCCGGATCTATGGGGGAAAGGGTTGGTCATCATCATTTGCTTGTTAATCGCGATAGTATAATGAAGGGTGTGGTCATTCCCAGCGACGTTAACCATATTCATTTTGGTAATGGTGAAACAAAAGGAACGATAGAGTTAGAGCCAGGTAGTTATTTGTTGACTTTGCAATTTGCTGATGGAACACATCGAAGCTTTGGAGAAAAGATGAGCGAATCTGTGGAGATCACTGTAAAGTGATATTTTCTAGTTTGTTTTAGGCTAAACAAATTTAATTAACAAGTTTTTTTGAATAAGGGGGTAGTATCAAATGGCAAAACAATCCGATTCATGGAAGTTCGAGACTCAGGCTATTCATGCTGGTTATAATGTTGATCCTACAACAAAGGCTGTGGCCGTTCCAATTCATCAAACTGTTGCTTATGCATTTGATAATACCCAGCATGGTGCGGACTTATTCGATCTAAAAGTAGCAGGTAACATATACACCCGAATCATGAACCCCACTCAGGATGTATTAGAGAAGAGGGTAGCTAATCTTGAAGGAGGAATTGCTGGTCTGGCTCTTGCCTCAGGGCAAAGTGCCGTTACTTATGCCATACAGACGATAGCTGAGGCTGGAGACAACATAGTATCCGTTTCTACATTATATGGAGGGACGTATAACCTTTTCGCTCATACATTTCCCCAATTTGGAATTAACGTAAAGTTTGCCGATTATAGGGAGCCAGAAAAGTTTGCCGATTTAATTGATGATCGGACAAAGGCCATATATTGTGAGAGCATTGGTAATCCGTTAGGCAATGTAACTGACATTGGTCGGCTTGCTAAAATTGCACATGACCATGGGGTACCTTTGATCGTAGATAACACAGTAGCAACGCCATATCTTTGTCGACCTTTTGAGCATGGGGCAGATATTGTTGTGCATAGTCTTACAAAATATATGGGCGGACATGGAACAACTCTTGGAGGCGTTATAGTGGACTCAGGCAAGTTTCCCTGGGCAGAACATAAAGACCGGTTTAAACGATTGAATGAACCTGATGTAAGTTACCATGGAGTTGTATATACCGAAGCATTGGGGCCGGCGGCATACATAGGTAGGGCAAGAGTAGTTCCGTTAAGAAACACTGGCTCGGCAATTAGTCCATTTAATGCATTTCAAATTCTTCAGGGTATAGAAACACTGTCCTTAAGAATGGAGCGGATATGTTCTAATTCCGTTGCAATAGCAGACTATCTCAAAAATCACCCTAAAGTAGCCTGGGTTAACTATGCTGGGTTAAATGATCATCCGGATTATGCGCTTTTGAAAAATACATGTCGGGTAAGGCAAGTGGAATACTTAATTTTGGATTAAAGAACGGAAGGTCAGCCGGAACTTCTTTTCAGGATTCGCTAAATTTGTTCACTAGACTAGTTAACATTGGCGATTGTAAATCGCTTGCTTGTCATCCTGCGAGCACGACCCACAGGCAGCTATCTCCGGAAGAGTTAGAGTTGGCGGGTGTTACAGAGGACATGGTACGTCTTTCTGTCGGTATTGAGCATATAGACGATTTAATAAATGACTTAAACCAGGCTTTAGAGGCAGCTTAGTTTCCGTAAGAATAGATACGTTAACTCACACTTGTTTTGAATTTTACTGGTTTGTATGTCTTTTCCTTAAAGTAAATTTTATTTTTAGTCGAATTATTGAGGTTTGCAGACCTTTTACTCATAAATCCGTAAATATCGACTGAGGGTATTGTAATGGTTTCATTGGGAGTGGCAACATTTTGAAAAGTGAGATGATCATCTACACATTAATGTAGGGCACAATTAGATTCATTTAAATGCAAGATGTAATAGAAAAATTTAAAGCTTTAAGTTCGCGATTCGTCAATAGAATTAAGGTAGATTCTTTAGCGCTTTGGTTTGCTCTGCGGCACCCTGAGACCCCTACTATCGTGACAGTATTGTTGTGGCTTGTTGTCGCCTATGCTCTTAGTCCTATAGATTTGATTCCAGATTTTATCCCAGTAATTGGGTTATTAGATGACCTTGTAATTTTGGCGATTGCAATCTTTTTTGCAGTTAGGCTATTACCAGTTCGAGTAATTGATAGGTGTAGAGCTCTCGCTCTGCAATTTGTAGAGCGAAACAAAAAACAACCCACTATTTTTATAGGAGCTTTTTTAGTAATCTTTTTATGGCTACTGATCGCTTATGGCTTTTATTTTTTTGTTTTTTGAGACCGGCTATTTATGAATGAAATCGTAGCTACTTCCCAGTCTATAGAACCTCAACAGACAGAAGCTTCTTCGCTAAGTTCTAATAAGTTTAATGCCTTACTTTATGGCTATAATTGGAGATCCGCTGACATTACGTATAGCACTATAAATGAAATAGATTCGTCATTCTCTGATGATTACTTAACTGATAATCTAAACAATTTAGTTACAAGCAGGTCAAGTTTTAGTCCTGCTCAAGCAGAAGCAATTTCTACAGCTTTAATTAAATGGTCAAACGTTACGAGTATTAACTTCAGTGAGGTAAAAGAAACAGATAACTCGTTTGGTACTCTACGATTTGGTTTAAGCGATAATATAGATGCTCTTGTTAGTAATTCTTCCGCCTTTGCTTTTTTTCCTTCTAATATTGAAAGTGGTGGTGATATTTGGTTGAACGCAAATACGAAAGATATTCTTGATGGAAAATTCATTAACACTTTTTCCGAATCATCTTTTCAGGAGGGGTCATTTTCGTATTCAATTTTGGTTCATGAGATTGGTCATGCTTTGGGGTTAAAGCATCCTTTTGAAACGTCATCGCGGAATTTCGACACTCTTAATGATGACGATAATGTTATCAATAATACGATAATGAGTTATGCGGTTTCACTTGATGCTGACGTAGTCGGATTAACGGCATATCCTACCACTCCAATGATTGAGGATATTAGAGCCATACAACATTTATACGGAACTAATAAGTCTTTTAACTCGGGAGATACGTCTTATTTTTTTGATGACTCCACAACATATTTTCAAACGATATGGGATAGTGGAGGTACGGATACGATAACATACAGTGGTAATCAACCATTGGAATTATCGTTGAATTCGGCAGGTGGTAGTTTTATTGGGAAAAGAGTAAAGGGTTACTCCGAAAACGGAACTTATTTAACGGAAATCAAGAATATTTATATTGCTGATTTTGTTACGATTGAAAATGTATCAGGAGGATCTGGAAATGATTTGATAAAAGGTAATTCCACATCAAATTTCCTAGTAGGAGGAAAAGGTAATGATAGTCTTTACGGGCATGGAGCAAATGATGTTTTTGAGGGAGGTGAAGGCAATGATTTTATCTATGGGGGAGAGGGAGTAGATATATTGTTAAGATCGCTATCTGATTTCGAAGTGAATTTTCTGGGAGAACAAAGTTTTCAGCTTAGAAGTTCAGGGTATGAAGGGGTAGATAGTTTATTTAATGTTGAGCGCATTTACATTGGAAATTTGGACTCGCCCTCTCGAATCATTGGACTGGATATCAACCAGGGTGAATCGTCTGGTTCAGTATTTCGTTTATATAATGCGGCATTCAATCGTGCGCCTGATGGCTTTGAAGTTGGATATCATGTTAATGACATAGAGAGTAATGAATTTCAGTTACTCGATATTGCAAGAAACTTTCTTCTATCCCCTGAGTTCAGCAAAACATACGGGGAAAATCAGTCTGATGAGGACTATGTAAAAACCTTATATGAAAATGTTCTAAACAGGACACCCGAAGATTTTGAGTTGGAATACTATACGGACCAGTTTGAGAGCCTTTCCACAGAACGTGCTATAACACTGCTTAACTTTTCCGAGAGTCCCGAAAACATATCTCTCATTTTGCCTCAAATCGAATTTGGTATTGAGTTATTATAAGGACGCTAATGGCAGGCATAGCCGTATGCCTTTAAACGGTAATAGTTATAGGGTAGTGGAGTAATAAACCCGGCTATGAGCATAAACGGTATTGAAACGATCGTCAGTTTAGCTTCTCCAACAATTAGAAGATCAACCAAATTCATGGCTAGTTCCATTGCCAACATTGATAAAAAGGACATTTTTAGTGCGGTCATCAGAGCAAGCCTAATAGTCATTTGTTTAACAAGAATTAGGGTTTCGAGGAAGATGGATGTCAATACCCCATTGATCATTGCTAAACTCATGACTTGAACCGTATTGTAAGTATGGTTAGTTATTTGGAAATAGTAAATGGTGCCAAAATCTCCAAGTGAGCAACCTAACAGGCACCATACCGTGTTTTTTGAGCTTCTCTTCCATGTGTTAAGACAAGTCCAAAATTCAAAAATTAAATACTTGTTTTTAATTTTCTCTGAGCCTTTTTCTAGAATGTTTTCGCCATTCCCATGGAGGAATATAGTCCTTCGTTTGCCAAAGCCCCAATTCATTTTCTTTCGCTAGAGATTCGGCATGAAGATATTTATTTCGCATCGGTATGGAAGCATATTTTAAATATTTGGTATACACCCATGCATAGCCATTTTCTATCATTAACAAGTTTATATCAGCATTGCTGTGGAAAAGAATCGCAACATGCCTCCCATAACGATCTTTACTTTTTACATCGATTGTTACTCTCTGGCCTTCTATTTTTGTAAGAATGCTTTAGCATCCTTACCAAAAGGCTGATTAAGCTCAGGGGCATCAATGAAGGCAAGCCTTACTTTTATAGAATTGTTGATCTTCAGTTTTTAGGTAAAGTATCTCCATCAACAACTCTTTTAAGATTACCAACTACCTTTTCATCAGACGCATGAGCATAAACGCACAGTGCTAATAATACATTGCTAAGAAAAACCGACCATTTATTCAATGCCAAAACTCTTCAATTTATTTTTAACATCGTTAACTATACCTTTTAATTTTTTTCCATCTTTGCTTATATCATCAATCAATTTCTTTTTTCTTAGAAAAATAATCTTTAAGGTTTTTGGTTAATCCTCGTGTATACTTTTCCGACTCTTCAGATATTCTCGCAAGAAACCCTGTAACGATCTCTTCAGGAGGGAGTCCGTTTTCTTTGGCACCTATATCGACAATCTGGATGTCTGGCAACTTATAATTTTTGCTAATATTGAGTTTCTTAGAACTTAATAAAAGTGTGGGGCTTATTATCGAGAAGTTTTCTATAATAAATTTTTTTTCGAATTTAGAGCCTTTCGGGTTATCTAAGGCTTTCTCCTTGGGCGTGTTTATTTGCTTTGAAAGTTCTGCGATATTGATTTGCATCTTGTCATTTAGTTCTACCAAAATATTGGCATCTTTAAAATTAACATTTTCGACATAGATGGTTTCTTTGAATAGCGTTTCTGGTCTTATTTTGATGGATAAATTTTCAAGTTCAAAGAAATTATTTTGAGAAAAATCAGAAGGGTTTTTATTCTTATATCTTTGATATTCAAACTACCATCTAGCCCAATGTTTACACTTGAAATAGAGACGTCTGTTTTTAAGAGTAATTTTCCATTGGCTATTAATTGATTTTTAAAATATCTGGCAAAAAAATCTTTAGGAATAACCCCAGGGAAATCGTTAAAATAGTTATAAGTAAAATACATATTGTAAAAGTCTTTTTCATTTTTTTTTTTAATGATGGTTGTGTTGATTCTCTGTATGTTTTTTCACACTAATTTCGGTTTGTAGTTTTTCTCCATTTGAAAAAGAAAAATATATCGTAAACATATTTTTATCTGTAATTTGAGGAGATACATCAAAGACCATCAAATGGTATCCATTAGGGTTTTTTTTGCCGAGCGAAACCTTGGATTTTGCAGGTATAGTAATTTTCTCTTCCTTTTTCATTTTCATTACGTTATCCACAATTTGCATACTGTGAATTTCAATATTTTTAGCAAATGGGGAGGATACTGCGATTAAGTCAACGTCCTTATTTGAGGAATTTTTGATTGTGTCAAGGTAAACGGCAATCGTATTTTGCCCAGGTCTAATTACATTAGTATATCCACCAGATATATTAATTATTTCGGTAGCATCATTAGCGATAACAAATGGGAGGTTTAGGGTGAAAATTGTGGATATTATTGATGGGATAATCATAATCGAAAAGCCTTTTATTTTTTAATTTACATAAAAGTATTATACTTTTATTTTTTGTGACAAATTAGTCATCGTGTTTTTTTCAAAGCTATTTGATACGGAAGCTTATTTTAGATGGAAATCTTATCTATTTCAGAATTAAATACAGCGCAGATTGTTGAAATGTTAGTCGGAGGGTCTTTGCTAATATTTTCCGCATATATATCATTTCCGTTGACGAACTGGTTAGTTCAAAAGAGTTTCAATAATTGGTACAAGTATGCTGAATCCGAATGGACTAAAGCGTTTTTTCATACAAATTTAACCAGAAAGGTGGCGTTGATTGCTCCGTCTTTAATTATTCAAATAGCGGTTGGATTGGTTCCGCACGTAAACAAAGATGTTACGTCAATTATTAAAAATATTGCTGTTTCCGTTACTATTTTCTACCTTTTGCGAGTTTTACTTGCGCTACTAGATATTTTCGAGAACTTGCAGGTTCAGAACGCGTTAAAAGAAAAACGGCCTAAGGCTATTAAGAGTTATGTACAGCTATCCAAAATTTTATTGATAATACTTGGCACGATAGTAATTATTTCTACTTTAATCGACCGGTCACCTTTAATCTTTTTGTCGGGTATTGGTGCCATGTCCGCAGTTTTATTAATAGTTTTCAAAGATACGTTAACTTCTTTTGTTGCTGGTATTCAGTTGACTGCGACAGATATGTTAAGGGTTGGCGATTGGATAGAAATGCCACAGGTTGGAGCAGATGGAGAAGTGACGGAGATAGCTTTGCATACTGTCAGAGTTCAGAATTGGGATAAAACAATTACTGCTGTGCCTACGTGGAGATTAATGTCTGAAAGTTTTAAAAACTGGCGAGGAATGGCTGAGTCGGGAGGTAGGAGAATTAAGAAAGTTTTGGTTATTGATAGTAGCTCAGTTCGATTCTTGTCAGAGGATGATTTGAAGAGGCTTAAGCGTGCAGAGCGCATAAAATTGTATCTTGAATCTAGAGAGGAAAGTATAAAGCTTTATCATCATGAGGTGGAAAATCGTATTGGTAGTCTATCCCACGATAGGTTAAATCAGACGATCTCTTACTAACCTTGGTACTTTCAGGGCTTACGTTGATCTGTATTTGCATGAGCATCCGTTGGTTCACGATGATATGACTAGGATTGTAAGGGTGATGGAATCTTCGGCAGAGGGGATTCCGTTAGAAGTCTATTGTTTTACGACAACGACTAAGTGGAAAGACTATGAAAATATTCAAAGCGATATTTTTGAACATTTTTTGCAATCTTACCAGAATTCGGACTCAGGCTTTACCAGAAACCAGGCAGTGGAGATTTCAGAACATTATTAAAATAAAAGTAATTTCTTGACTTATTTAAGAATTGAATATTTTTTAATTGGTTCCAATACGTTATTATCTTCAATTGTAGTTAGATCCCCCGGGTCTCTTCCTTCGCAGATTGCCTGTAAAGCCCTCCTTAATAATTTTCCTGATCGTGTTTTTGGTAGATTAGGAACGAAGTGCATCTGTTTTGGCTTTGCGAAACGGCCTAATTCCTCGGTTATCAAAGCATCTAGTTCTTCCCTCAGGGTATCGTCGTCATTCTCACTGAAGTCTGCGATCTCTTTCTTTACTATAAATGCTAAAGGAACCTGCCCTTTTATTTTGTCCTGAACCCCGATAACAGCTGTTTCAGCTACCCTTTCATGCAATTGAAGCGCTTCTTCTAATTCCCTTGTTCCAATTCTGTGTCCAGCAACATTTATCACATCATCTGTTCTGCCTAACATATAGTAATAGCCCTCGTTATCTATTTCGGCAAAATCAAAAGTTTTGTAAAAATATGAGGTATTATTTTTGAAAAAATAAGTATTTATAAATCTGTTATCATCTCCCCAGATTGTTTGCAATGAACCGGGTGGCAAGGGTGCTTTCAAACACAACATACCTTTTCTCTCATTTTCGTTTATCAGTTTGTCATCGTCAGCTAAGGCAAGATCATAGCCAAAAACTGGAAAGCTTGGACTACCTGGCTTAATCTTTGTTTTCTGGATTTCAAGTTGAGCAGATAATATCGGCCATCCTGTTTCGGTTTGCCAGTAATTATCTATAACTGTTGCGGATGGAAGTTTCTCGTTCACCCAAGAACTGGTTCCTGTATCTAAGGGTTCGCCAGCGAGGAAAAGTGATCTGAGAGACTCGGTCTTAAGTTGTTTTTCGCTATGAGATTTTTCTTTTTTTAAAATTCTAATTGCGGTTGGAGAGGTAAACATAACTGAGACGGAATATTTTTCAACTATATCCCACCAAATATTTGAGTGAGGTTTGGTTGGTAGACCCTCATAAAGTACAGTAGTACAGCCATTTATTAAAGGACCGTAGACTAAATATGAATGCCCAACAACCCATCCAATATCAGATGCACAAAAAAATACTTCCCCAGGTCTGCATCCGTAAATTAGCCGCATCGACGCGGCGAGAGCAACTGCGTATCCACCAGTGTCTCTCTGAATACCTTTAGGGGAACCTGTTGTACCAGAGGTATACAATATGTAGCTGGGCTCTGTTGATTTCATCTCAACGCATGCGATGGTATTATCGTCTAAATCTTGAGGTACTTTGTTCCTCTCGATGACAATATCGCTTTCCACACTGTCGAATGGCGCTAACTTTCTATCTACTACCAATGTTTGCACTCTTTCTTTGTCAATTTGTAGTTGTGCCTGATCAGAAATTTCCTTGTAATTTATAACTCGCCCATTTCTAAGTCCCGCATCGCAAGTAACAATTAATTTTGGATTCGCGTCCTTGATTCTAATAGCGAGTGCATTTGCTGAAAAGCCACCAAAAACGACAGAATGTATTGCTCCAATTCTTACGCATGCCAGCATTACATAAATCGCCTCTGGAATCATCGGCATATAAATAATTACTCTGTCTCCTCTTTGAACCTTTTGTTGGATTAAAATTTTTGCAAATATCTGAATGCGCTGGTATAGCTGATTGTAAGAATAAGTTTCCTCTTCGTTGGTCTCACTCGATTTGAAAATGACAGCTTTTTGCTTTCCCCTTTCGGCAAGATGCCTATCGACGGCATTGAGACAGAGGTTTGTTTTTCCATCAGCGAACCAATTGCAATATGGTGGATTTGTGTAATCACAAATGTTTTCAGGATACTTAAACCAATTAACTAGTTTTGCCTGCGCTTTCCAAAATTCGTTTGGTCGAGCAATAGATAGTTTGTGATAATTGTTTAAAATTTCGTATGGTGACTGTATCAAATCAAATATTGGGACCAGAATCCCGTTTCCATAATATTTCAAATAAAAAGTCAGAATTGTGTTTTTGGAAGTTGTCGATATTGCTAAAGAAATCAACTAACAAATCAATTTCCTTTTCGGTGTATAAGGATTTCATATTAGTTCTAAATTTTTCAATCAAAATAGGAATTCCTTCGTTCCGTCTGTTTTTGTGGCCTAGCGGATATTCTACTATTACTTCGGGTATTTTTACATCTCCGACTAAGTCAATCTGAACTCCATTTGCAATTGAGCGTTTACTCGGAAGCAAGTAATCCTGAGAAAATTGTTTGTCTTCAATACAAACAATTTTGTTTCTTAGTTCATCTATTCGAGGGTCTTCAGCAACGGCGTCTTCATAATGTTTGGCTTCAAAGTTGCCATAAAGTAGTCCAATTGCAACCATGTATTGTATACAATGGTCCCTGTCTGCAGGGTTATTCAAAGGTCCCGTTTTATCGATTATTCGAATAGCGGACTCATGAGTACGAATTGTTACCTTCTTGATTTTTTTGATATCTCCTTTAAGTTTTTTGTGAAGGATGATAGCAGCCTCGATAGCAGTTTGAGCGTGAAATTCTGCAGGGTAAGATATTTTGAATAATATATTATCGATTACGTATGAAGAAAAAGGCTGATTGAGGCTGAATTCTTTTCCCTTAAATAGGGCATCAATAAATCCCCATTTTGGAGCGCTGAGTACTGTGGGATATCCCATCTCACCTTTCGAAGATAATAAATTTAGAAATACAGAGCGGGCTGAGGCATCCCCAGCTGCCCATGATTTTCGCGAACCTGTATTTGGGAAGTGCCTATATGTCCTGAGTGGGTTTCCATCCAAAAAAACATGCGAAATCGAATTTAGTCTTTGTTGCATTGGAAGGTCTAGAATATTTGCACCTACAGCGGTTGAAGCTAATTTTACGAGAATTACATGATCTAAACCAACCGCGTTAAACGAATTTTCTAATGCGATTACTCCTTGAATTTCATGTGCCTTAATCAAGTTATCTAAGATTGAAATAGCGCGAATTTTTCTTTCTCGCTGCGAAATCCAGTCTGTTAAGGCTAGTATCGCACCTAAGTTATCCGACGGATGCCCCCATTCTTTGGCTAACCAGGTGTCGTTAAAGTCTAGCCAGCGGATCATCGTAGCTATATTAAATGCACCTTCTATAGGATTTAATGAAAAGGTCGTTCCTGGTACTCTAACTCCGTTTTCACAATCATTATCATAAAAAGGTCCTAGAACTTTTTTACAGGCAGAATAGTCGAGCGCCTGAATCGCACAACCAA
The DNA here is from genome assembly GCA_038147455.1 of Burkholderiaceae bacterium. Classification (GTDB taxonomy): domain Bacteria; phylum Pseudomonadota; class Gammaproteobacteria; order Burkholderiales; family Burkholderiaceae_A; genus UBA7377. The sequence continues at coordinate 97,260 of JAYQTQ010000002.1, forward strand.
TGGAATCCATGAGGCAGTATGATGCGATTTTTAGGCTTTCTTCACTGAAATGTTTTTCCTCGCTTACGTAGTTTGTTATTTCCCGTAGGATTTGATCAAATTCCCTATTAGGTGTATTTTGAAGGCTCACGCGATTCTCTCTCCTTTATAGAAACAAATTCTTTTGGTTGTGGCCCCACATAATTAGCAGAGGGTCTTATTATCTTATTCTCTTTATGTTGCTCGATAATGTGTGCGCTCCAACCCGCTGTTCTCGCAATAACGAATATTGGAGTAAAAAGTTTCACTGGAATATTAAGATGGGAAAAACAAACAGCGCTATACCAGTCAAGGTTAGCAAACATATTCTTTTCCCGCAGCATCGTGGCTCTCGATAACCTCAGCTACTTCAAATAAATTTGAATTTGGATTTCCTTCTGATAATGCTTTTGCATATGTTTTGATTATTTCATTTCGAGGGTCTCTCTCCGTATAAACGGGATGCCCGAAACCAATGATTATCTCTTTTCTCTTTAGCTTACTCATAATACTCTTTTTTGCTAAATTCTTATCAGGGTAGTCTTCTTGAATTTTAAGCGCTTCTTCGTTAGCGCCCCCGTGTTTTGAACCCCTAAGAGCCCCAATGGCCCCTGCGATACAAGAGAAAAAATCTGAGTTAGTTCCAGCGATAACTCTACTAGCAAAAGTGGAAGCATTAAACTCATGTTCAGCATATAAAATCAGAGAGGCTTCCATAGTTTGAATCCAGTCTGCAGGAAAATCGCCCTGGTGAAGAAGATCCAAAAAGTAGCCACTAATTCTTTTTTCTGAGGATTTTAGAGAGATTCTTATTCCTTTATGGGAAAATTGGTACCAATATAGAAGTGCTGGCGTAAGAACTGACAAGAGTCTTTTTGAATGATTTTGTAATATTTCGGCATTGTTTATAATCTCAAATTTATTTTCTATGCAACCCATAAAGGATACGATTGTTTGCATGACATTCATTGGGTGGGCGGATTTGGGAAGTTGTTCGAGCGTTGTAATTAAACTAGATGGGAGATTTCGTTGCTCAACTAGTTGATCAGAGAAATTATTCAATTCCGCTTCTGTTGGAAGTTTTCCCTTTATTAAGAGAAAATAAACTTCCTCAAAACAGCATGACTTCGTTAAATCTTCGATTTTATATCCGCGGTAAAATAAATCGTTTCCCTTTTCGCCAACTGTGCATATTGCCGTGTTTCCAGCATGTATACCAGACAAAGCTACTGATTTTTTCATTTATTTTTTCCTAGCGAGGATTTAACCGAACAAAAAGTTTTCTATAAAAATATTTATATTTTATTAGAAAATAATAAGGTTTTGATGAGTATAACTGGTTAATCGTTATTAAAAAAGTTATGTTCTGGTAAACTCGATAAATCGATTTGCTTTGGTAGTCTCATTAAATAAACTAAAAATATGATAAAAATTTTCGTTTCAAGTGTTTGTATTCTTACGATTACTCTAGGTGTTTCACGGTTTGGGTTCACGCCTATCTTACCTATTATGCAAGCAGAGGCGGGGCTAGGCATTGCTGAGGGAGGATGGGTGACGTCAGCTCACTACCTTGGTTACCTAGTAGGAGTGATTATTTCTTATACTTTGGTAACCACGAAACAAAAAGAGCAATTTTTAATGTTTGGTTTGTTAAGTAGTATTTTGTCTACCGTATTAATGGCAGTTACGACATCGTTTTTATATTGGTCAATAATTCGATTTTTTGCTGGGTTAAGTGGAGCTGCTGGCGTAATCATTGGAGCAGGTCTTACTATGCAATGGTTACAGCATAAATCTAATCGTCCTCCACAGTTAGGGTTTTATTTTTCCGGAGTTGGTTTTGGCATTATTTTATCTGGGTTGGCGAGCATTTTTTTTTCTCAAAATCAATTACGTTGGCATGAACACTGGCTGGGCTTTGGGGCTCTATCTTTGCTTCTATTTTTCCCGGCCTGGTTTTTAAGACCAATTATCAACGAGAAGTTGATTAAAAAACAGCATTCAATAAGTGGTGAGGCCAAAACCGAAAACACGTTAATTGATTTTATTTGCATCCTCTCCATGTATTTTTTTGCTGGCCTTGGTTTTGTTGTAAGTGCAACTTTCACATTAGCTTTAGCGGTAGAAAGGGGATTTGTTCAGGAAGATAGTCTTTTGGCCTGGTTATTAGTAGGTGTAGTAAGTATCCCAAGCTTGTTTTTTTGGGATTATGTGGAGAAAAGGGCATCCATGTTTTTAGCATTATTTTCTGCGATAATGATGCATGCCTTATCTCTTTTGTTGGCTGTATTTTTTGAAGATTTCAGTACGTTTGTTATTTCAACCTTGCTTTTTGGTATGAGTAATTTAGGGATAGTTAGTTTGACTATGACTTTAGCTGGGAGGTTGAATCCGGCCAATGCATCAAAGGAAATGGCCAGGCTTACCTTTGGGTTTGCGCTTGCACTGATCATAGGCCCTTTTTTTACAGGAGTTCTAGCAGAATATTCAGGAAGTTATGATGTTCCGATTTTGATAGCTGGCTGCTTAATGTTACTGGGTGGGATGTCTAATAGTTATACGGGAATTTTTTTTGAAAAAAGATAAGATATGAACGATTTTTTTCCAATAATTATCATAGAAATCGTTATAACTTTCGGCGGGGTTCTATTTCTGTATTGGTGGAGTATGCGAGATATCAAACTCTGGAGAGAAAAAAAGCGGAAACAGCAAGAACAAAAAGAAAAAAAAGACGAGGAAGGAAAAAATCAATAGGTTTTAATTTCTAGTTTTCCACTATTCGGAACGGAACAAACTGCGGTTAACATAAATCGGCTCATTTTAAATGTTGGATTCCAATTATTACCTGGGGCTTTCGATTTAAGTTTGTCACCTAGTAAATTTGGCCCAGGGTACGCTGTCGCTGTTAGCATCCGATGCATTTTATATCTGCAGTCATATTCTAATTTTGCCTCAATAGAAACAGCGCCATCCGATGTTCTTTTGAATCTTAAATTTTGGTACATCTTAACCGTACGTTTATCTCCAGATGGCTTAATTGTTGTCATATCAGTAAAGTACCTTGAGACCGGTGTCTCACCGATAAACTGCCATCCAGACAGGGCTGAGTTAATCGGCAGCAAAGTGCCAATAATCAAGAGTATCTTATTAAGTAATGGAGCAGTGCTGTTAGAAGTCAGAAGAGTCATATTGTTTGTCAATTCCATAGATTCGACGCTCTATAATCTTTAAAAAGCCTGAAGTTGAAAAACCCAATCCGGCGGCTAATTTATGCGTTGTTTTTAAAAAGGGTTCCTCATTTCCATTTTCCAGGTCATATATACTTTCCCGGTAATCCGGTTCTTAGCCCTAAATCTTTATGAGTCAAGCCACGGGAAATCCTTTGCTGACGCAAAACTTCACAAAATGCAATAGCGGGTTCCACTTCCTCTTTCATAAGCTTATAATCGGATTGAAGAGGTTAACTTTAATGGTTGGATCTGTATAGAGTATAAATTTCGGGAGATTTATATGTTAGCTAAAATTACTACGGCAGGTCTTTCTACATTTGCGATAATGATTGCAGGTGGTTGTGGTGGCTTTTTAATGTCTTCTCAAGAGTATTTGTGTAAGGATACTAAAGGGACGTTGGATGACTACAAGCTCTACATTCACAGAAGTTATTTTGAAAAATCAAATCTGATGAAAATCCCTAGCAAACTGGAAACACTCGGCATGGAGCGAAATATTTGCAATGAGGATACTGAAACGATATGGGCTGGTGAGGATTGCCGGGGAGAGGACGGAGAAAATCAAACTCTAGTTTTTCAAAAAAAGTTTAAAACTTGAAATCAGAGTTTCACCAACAATTACAAGACGGGCAAACTGCGATTTAACCTAGCCTCATTTTTTTATGGAGGTGATATATCAAAGGCAATACAAATTCTTTCGGATTTTGACTTGAAAGGTATCGTTTGATGAAAAACCGAGGAGGGAAATAAAACGATGTCCCCTTCGTTTATGTCAAGAATCTTCTTCGGATAGGTTACATCGGTGTTCGGGTAAGAGTCACCGTCAATTCCAAATTGAATTTTACCGTCGTTATCGAGTTGATTATCAGGGATTTGTAAATAGACCACTCCGCTAAGCCAACCTGTTTCATGAATGTGAGAGGTCAAATGGCCTTGGTTTTGCATTTTGACAAACCACGAACTTTGAAAAGATGGCGCTTTCGGAAACGCTCTTACAAACTCACAATCTTTATCGAGTTCATCTACATAATTATCAATTTCGACCAAGATATGGCCTGCAAGAACTCGAAAAACATCTTCTTTTCTTCGAAGCAAATTGCCTGCAGATTGAACTCCATTGATTAATCTTCCTTGTTTTCTTGAACCAATTTCTAATTCGTTTAATTGATTTATTAAATCAGTCCGAAACTTACTGCCGGAGTCGGCTAGGACGGCAATAGTTTGCTTGCGGACGTATTTTAAAGGATCAGAGCAAAAGTTGTATGGGTCAGGCTTATTGTAACTTTTTGAATAATGCGCTGATAAACTAGCAAGTAGCGGAGACCAATGCGGTAAGGTCGTTGTGGTTTCAAACTCAGAAAGAAATTTTGTTAAATTATTTCCTTTGTAGTAACAATAACAAACTCGGGATTTCCAGTCTTCAATTTTAGATTCTTTAAATGAATCTGCAGCTTCTGAGAATTCACCCTTATCTTGATACAAAATTCCTAAGTTGTATAACGCTCTTCCGAATGACGCATTCGCGTTTAGCGCTTTTTTAAAAAAATCAGCAGCTTTTTCAGAGTCACCCTCATCTCTACTAATTTCTCCTAAATTGTTATAAGCTTCAGGAAAATTATTTTGTAATCTTAGGGCTTCATGATACTTTTCCTTAGCAGAGTCTAAATCTCCCTGATCTCTAAATATTGTCGCTAGATTAAAATAAAAGCGAGCATCCTCCTTCATACTGATTGCCGTAAGTGTTTTTTCTTTAGCTTTTTCGTAATCACCATTTTCTTTCAAAGCACTACCCAAAGCAGCAATTACTTCCGCATTGTCTGACATGAGCGCAACGGCTTTTTCTAAATAGCTAACAGCTTGCGTGGTATTTCCTTTTCTTTGCATCAGCAAGCCTGCGTTGTAATGTGCTGGACCAAAGTCTTCTCTTAATTTAATTATTTTTTCGTAAGTACTTTCTGCTTTATCTAAAAAGCCTGCCTTCTCTAATGCAATTGCATAATTGAAAAGAATTTCCGGAACATCAGATTTAGTCCGGACTATGGTTTCAAAAATTGGTATTGCTTCTTCATATTTTCCTTCGCTATACAGAATTAGCGCCAAATTGCTTGCCGTTTCAAGGTTTCCTGGGGTTTTTTCATAGGCTTTTTTTAACCAATTTAGCGCATCGGTTTTTTTTCCAATGTTAAAGCTTGCTAATCCAAGCATATTCATAACAAAAGCGTTATTTGGAAAATCTTTTAGAATTTGTTCCCCTAATGTAGCAACTTCATTGAATCTTCTGTTGTTAAAGTAGTCTACTAATTTTTGCAAGTGTTCTTTTGAAGGCTCGGTATTTTTATCAGTCACGATTACAATGAAATGTGTTAAAGAGTCTTTAATTTTAACCGATACATAGATATGGCTAAGTTTTTTATGAAAAAAAATCTATTTCTTTTTTACGTGCTTGCCTTTGGGTTGCCTTGTGTTGCGTTTGGAGAGTTACAGAAAAATTGGGAAATAGTAACGGTTGATAACGAAGCAGTCTATTTTTTGACAGAAATTCAATTACTTTATCGGAAGAGCAGATTGGCAGGGTATGGCAACTCAAAAATTTTCGTCAAATTAAGAGGGTTCCGCCGCAATCCATATCTTCCCAAATGGATTATGATTGCGAGAAATCTAGGAAGCGAATATTTTTAAAGCATCACCATTCGGGAGTTATGGCCAAAGGACGTTTGAGGGTTGCGAATACTGAGGGACAATTTGATTGGAAACCTATCGAGTCCGATCCGGTAAGCGAACGGATTTTCTTTATCATCTGTGGGAAAGAACCAAATATAGTTGCATCCAATATTCAACCAACTTCTGAGAAAGAGGACAAAGTAGCTGAAAAAGTTGATGGTATAAAGGCAGAGGAAGATACAAATCAGGGATCAAACTAATTAGTCGTGCTAGCTTATTATTCCAGGCGCATTTGCTGTTTGCCATAATATTCTTGCACCGCCCCCTTCTTTTTTCGTTTTGGAATTTCATAATCAATACCCAAAATATGTCCAGGGATATTTTCTGAAAGGTAAAAAGTATATTTTTTCTTACTGTACCGCCTGTATTTTGATCTTCCCGATTCAAACCTCAGTGGGTCTTTAGCATATGGTTCAATGGAAAACGTCAATACTTCAATTGATTCGCCATTAAATGTCTGTTTTTCTCGAAAAATCTCTGGTCCTTCCGCAAGAGCTGCTCGGATGCGTTTTCGGAAGTAATTTGGTTGCCCTTAGTGAGTTTTTGCATTTCAATAATGTCAGCTTCAAGGAACTCTAAAATAACCGGATTGCTGACGGCATTAGCTATTTTCTCAATTGGTTTTTTTGAATTGTCAACTTCAGTAAACCCAGTCACCACAGTACCGCTATCAGTCTTTTCAAAACTCAGTTCTATTTTCTTTGATTTAGCTTTGACCGTTTCTCCTTCGCCTAGGTATTTATATGTTAAGACCGTCGATGAAGGTAAGTTTTCTAGATGATTTTTCAAAAAAAGGAGTTTTTCGGGTTCGGTTATCTCAGACTTTGGATTTAAACCAGTGTTGTGCTTTTTGCATTAACTGGTTCTTTCTGGGCAGCAACTGCATTTATCAAGAAAAGCTGGCAAACCCCTATAATAATTAAGGAAAAAAAACTGGAATATACTGTTATCTTCATTCTTGTACTCAGTAATAATATCTAGGTAGATTTTTTCGAACTCAGTTTGTTCCTTAAGTATACAGAATCTATGAAAGGAAAGAATTGTCTGAGAATCAGTTAGCCGATTGGCTACAAAAGGCTTCTAAGTTGGAAGCTGCCATAAAGTCTGCGATCGTTGGACAAGAGCGGGCTATTCATCTACTAACAATAGCAATCTTCTCAAGAGGACACGTGCTTTTAGAGGGAGATGTGGGTGTTGGGAAAACCACTCTTTTACGAGCAGTGGCTAGATCACTAGGAGGGGCTTACGAGAGAGTCGAAGGTAGTGTCGATATGATGCCGACCGATCTCATTTATCACACATATATAAGTGAGGATGGAAAACCAAAGGTTGATCCAGGTCCGCTTCTCATGCATGGTAAATCACTCTCAACCTTTTTTTTTAATGAAATTAATCGAGCCAGGCCTCAAGTTCATTCTCTTATGTTACGAGCGATGGCGGAAAGAAGTGTAACTGCCTTTAATAAAGAATATCGCTTTCCGCACTTACAGGTTTTCGCCGATAGAAATAGGATAGAGAAAGAAGAGACTTTTGAAATTTCTTCTGCTGCGAAAGACCGCTTTCTAATGGAAATTTCTATAGAGACTCCGAAGGATAATCTTATTCAAAAAGAATTGATTTTTAATAATAAATTTTATGATGTGGACTCTCTTATCCAAAATGTTCCCTCAGCAGTAGTGCCATACAGCGAATTAAATGAGATAGCTCAAAATATTCAGGAAAGTGTCAAGGAGTCTGAACCTATGAAAGATTACGCGATACGTCTTTGGACAGCATTACGAGATCCTAGAACTTTAGGGGTTAAAGAAATAGACGGTTTGGACGTAAATAAACTTGTTGAGAGTGGAGCTAGTCCGAGGGGAATGGCCATGCTGATAAGAGCTGCGAAGGTCAACGCGTGGTTAGCAGGAAGATTGGATTTAATTCCTGAGGATCTGCATGGAGGACTTCAAGAGACTATGGCCCATAGAATTGTTCTATATCCCAATTATGAGTTTCAGCATAAAGAGATTATGGAAAAAGTTATTAGTTGTTGTACTCAAAGAGTCCCTACTCCCTAGATCAATGGAAGAAACATTCGATTTTCAATATAAACTTTCTGGGTCCTCAAAAAGTTCTCGTCCTGGTTCTCACAAGAGTTCTGAAAGAGGATCGGGCATGGAATTCAATAGATTAGTTTCCTTGCAACAATATCCTGACCCTCGGCGGCTAGATTTACGCGCAAGTATTATTGACCCATATGAACGATGGTTGGTAAGGGAATTTAAACAAAGGTCTGCAGTCTCTGTGTTTGCCATTGTGGACTTATCTGCTTCTGTTCGCTTTCATGGTCTTCAAAATGGAAAAAATCTAATAACTAAAATATTAACATCGGTTATGAATTCTGTACGAAGATACGGTGACCGTTTTGGACTTATTGGTTTTGATAATAAATTTAGGCAAGATTGGTTCATGCCGGCAACACAGCGCATCCCAGTAAATTTTGATACGTTAAATTTACAATTTCCCCCAGGAAAAACTGGGAGGGGTCATAAAGGATTAATGGAAGCGCCAAATTGGTTGCCTAAGGAGAAGTGTTTGCTATTTTTTATTTCGGATTTTCATATCTCGCTCAACCTTTTGTCTTATTTTTTTAGTCGTACAATTTCACACCAGGTTGTACCAATTATTCTTGAGGATGAGGTAGAGCATTCAGGATATGATCGATTCGGTTTTGCATTTCTAAGCGATTCAGAAACAAGACGGAAAAAGCTTGTTCTCTTAACGAAAAAGTTCAAGGATTCATTAAAGGAAAATTATAGAAAACGAGATCAACAATTATTAACCATTTGCCGTCAATTTAATTCTATGCCGGTAAAGATTTTGGGAGACTTTGATCCCAAAGTGCTAACAGAACATTTTTTTGGGCATTAGAAACATGATAGGCTCACTTCTTTGTGCACAGCTCCGAAGGTTGTTGCTATTGTGTCTGATTTTCGTCGTGCAGTTAGCGAGAGCAGATCTGGCTGTTGAGATAACTGAACCGCGGCAATTTGGATATGTTCTTGGGGATAAGATTGAGCGAGTTTTTCTCGTTGAATCTGCTAAAAACGTTCAGTTAAATAAAGAAAAACTTAGATTAGGACGAATAGATACATGGTTTTCTGTCGTCGACATAAGAGACCTAGGTGTTAGTGCAAATAAACCGAAGTTCTCATTAACTTATCAGGTCATAAATGTTCCAGAAGCACCTTCCATGGTTGAAATAGCTTCTCGAAAAGTTGATGTTATTGCTGATGGAAAGCCGGCATTTGTTCAGGTCCCAAAACTTCTTGTAACAATAGCACCTTTGACGCCACGTTTGGTTTCAAATATGGGCGGTTTGGAAAACATACAGCCAGATGAGGATGTCGGTATGATTTCTTCTGTTAATGCGGAAAATAGATTGCAAGTATATTCTCTGATTTTAATTTTACCATTCTCGCTATTACTCTTTTGTTGGATGCCATGGGATAAATTCTTTAGAACTAAAAATTTACCTTTTAATAAAGGAAGAAGAGAAGTACTTACATTACTTAAACTAAAACAAATTAATTTTGAAGAAAAGAGCCTTCGAATATTTCATAATGCATTAAATAAAACTTTTAAAAAAACGATTTTTGTCGAAGAGGTACGAGAAGCGTGCGAGAAAATCCCCTCGTATATCCCTTTAATTGAGGACTTAGAATATTTTTTACGGTGCTCGCAAAAATATTTTTACAGCGATGAGAGCTTTAAGTTTACATCCGAACAAAAGGAACGATTTTGCAGGTTGATGAATAAACTAGCACTTATTGAGAAAGGGTTGGTTTAATTGCAGATTTATTTTGAAAGTTTATGGGTTTTTAGCTTATTACCATTGGCCGCTCTACCGTGGGTAAAATTACCGAGCACTCCGATCGAAGTAAGGAATCTTCCTATTGTTCCGATTGACAGAGAAAGTAATTTGATTGAATTGATGGTTAGGCTCACTCTGACAATGACCATTATATCGTGTTTGTTTGGTCTGTCCGGACCTTACTATGGTCAAAGGGCGACAGTAAACACGGGAATAGGCGCAGAAATAGTTTTGTTGTTAGATAGAAGTAGGAGTATGGATCAACCCTATGGGAAAGTGGATTTTAGTCGCTCCCTCATAATTAATACCAGAGAGATGACAACAAAAAAAGAAGCGGCAAAAATGTTTTATCGAATTTCATCTCGAATAGACCAGACGATTTTTTCGGACTCGTTAATTTTTCATCAAGACCAATTAGGTTGTTTCCGCTTACTAGGAATCATGATGCGATTCAAGGCGCTATAAACGCTTCCGTTTACGGAAAAAGCTTAGCAGAAACCGATATAGCTGCCGTCTTGCTCGAGGGTTTAAGTTTTTTTTCAAATAGATCTTATACTGCGTCTAGGGTTTTAATGCTTATTTCGGATGGTGGCGCTCAGATTGACCCGAGGACCAGACAAGAAATCGCTGAGTTGTCAAATAGGCATCAAATCTCTATTTACTGGATTTACTTAAGAGGCAGGGGAAGTCCTGGCTTATCTGAGGACCAAATAGATTCAGCAGGTTCTGGTGCGGTGCCTGAGTTTTTTTTACATAAATATTTTCAAAGTATTGGTGTGCCTTACAAGGTTTATGAGGCGTCTGATAATGATCAGTTAAAAAATGCGTTGAAAGAAATCGATAAGTTGCAAAAACTGCCGACTAGATTTCAAGTAATTACTCCTCCTAAATCCTTATCGGATACGGCGTTTTTATGGGCATTTGTTTTTTTCACTCCGTTTTTGATTTTTTCAATGTTTGAGGTGACTAGATGGGAACTACAAGGCGAGCAAAAATAACCGTTTTTTCCGTGGTTGTTACAGGTATACTCTCTTTCTTGATTGCCAGTGACGTCATGGTTTTGAACGAAAAACGAAAAGCTAATGCTCGTATAGTAAGTGAAAAACCCGAAAATTCCGAATTTATAGAAGAACGATTTGCACTGGCAAAATTACATTTACAACGAGATGAAAAAAATATGGCGTTAAGAATCTTAAATGATATATCTCAGGAAAAAATTTCTGATGAGATCAGGGCAAAAGCTCTTTTTAACAGCGCAAATATTTATTTTCGTGCAGCGGTTGATGCAAAAGAAAACTTCAAAACGGAGCTAGTAGTACCCAATTTAGAACTTGCTAAATTGACCTACAGAAAAGCCCTTGAACTTTTTCCTGTTCATCGTGGTTCTCGTTACAACTTAGAAAGGGCATTACAAATGGCTCCTGAACGAAATTTTAATGCATCCGATGATTCAATTAGGCCCGAACGGGGAGAGAGAGCCGTGACAACAATGAAGTTACAGGCTATCGGCATGCCTTAGAAAAAAATCTTACGTTATGCTTTTTTTTTTAAAAAATAAATTGTTTATAATTTTGTGCTGGATATTTTTGGGTCTTGCAGCAAGTGATATCGAAATTGATTTGCCCAGGCCGTTAAAAAGTTTTGTATTTGTTGTTGATGTAACGATGAGTATGAACGTAGAAGACAAGAATATCGGCACTGAATCAGTATCTCGTCTTGAGTTTACGAAGAAGACGCTATCGGATGCCATCCCAGGGTTGACTTGCGGCACCTATGTGGGGTTAGGAGTATTTGCAGGTTATCAGACAACTATTCTTTACGACCCGATAGAAGTCTGCGAGCATTTTTCAGATATCCTGAAGAGTATAGAGAATTTGAATACCGGGATAATTTGGGCAGGCGACAGCGAAGTTTCAAAAGGACTTTTTAATGCGTTAAATTTGGTGGGGAACATCCAAAGAAAAAGCCATGTGGTTTTTTTTACTGATGGACACGAGGCGCCACCAATATCTGCTAAATATCGGCCGCGTTTTGATAAAAAAAATGGTGTTGAGTCAGGTATTATCATAGGAGTAGGGGGTGATAATTTGGTAGGAATTCCTAGAATTAGCAGAAGCGGCGAGAGGTTTGGCATGTGGGGGGAAGACGATGTATTTCAGTTAGATCAGTTTTCTCTAGGCAGAAAGGGAAGCGACAGTGCAGAGACTTTGGTTGATGAACCAGGGTTTGAAATTGATCCTTTCTTAGTTGAAAACTTGCAAGCGACGCCGGGAAAAGAACATATGAGCTCATTACGTGGGAAGTATTTGAAGCTACTAGCTGATGAACATGGTTTGCATTATGAAAAATTGGATTCTACGGAGTTGTTATTGAGGTCATTGGATGATTATAGGTTTGCAAGTTGGCGAAAATTCGAGACAAATGTCTCAATTTTTTTGCTCTTTGCGCGATGTTTTGTTTGTTAATGGTCTTTGTTAAGAGCTTTAGAAAAGAGGTATAAAAGGTATAGGGAATACTCTAGTTTCGACATATTCTGGCTTTTTTTTTTTTAAATTTTATGAGATACTAGAGGTAAAGGAGGGTGTAGACATGTACAAAGTTTTAATGTTTTTTTCCACGTTATTTCTGTCTGGCATACTAGGTGCAGCCGATCCCCTGTATGTCGTAAAAGATGGCAAGGTTGATGCTGCTACCGAAAAGGGATTTAAAGTCTGGAGGGCATCTGCTTGTGAAAGGTGTCATGGGAATAATCAGCAGGGATTAGTGGGCCCTTCATTAATTGAGTCGCTTAAGGTTCTCTCTTACAAAGAATTTGTTACCGTTATGATAGAGGGAAGAAATGCGAAAGGCATGCCTGCTCACCCTCATCTCAATAAAGTGGATGAAAGGTACTGGAAAAAAGAAAGTGGATTTGTTGTACGCTTATCTAAAAGGGAGATCTGATGGCAAGGTGCCAAAAGGAAGAGTCAGGTCCTTTGAAAAATAAAGGATGGGGATTAGTGGCGCCGGGGAAATAAAACCTTTAAATTTCTATGCTTGCAGTTGTTCTTGCCACTTATCTTGGAAGTGCGAACGCTAGTGATTTAGATCCGGATAACTGGACAACATTAAGAGTTTGTGCAGACCCAAATAGTATGCCCCTCTCAAACATTAAGAAGGAAGGTTTTGAGAACAAAATTGCAGAATTATTTGCAAAAGATTTGGGGTGGAAATTAGATTATAAGTGGTTTCCTCAAAGGTTAGCTTTTTTCAGAAATACAATTCGGGCAAAAGACCCAGGTTCTGAAAGCGGGTTTGCTTGTGATATCGCAATCGGCGCTTCGCCTGACCCAGAGGGGGCGCTTGGTACAAAAACGTATTACACGTCTACATGGGTAATGGTTATTCCAGATACACCAGTCTTCGAAGGAATTCGGTCATCCGATGATCTACTTAATATGGACAGGAGTAAGCTTGAGGGCCGGAAGTTTGGGATTTTTCAGGGAACTCCTGGAGCAGACTGGGTGGTAAAAAATGGGTTTGCAGGTCAAATGATGCCCTTCGTAAGGATGCAAAGTGATCCAAATGAGTATCCGGGTCTTATAATAGAAAAGAATCTCGCTGAAGGGCAAATTGATTTTGCAATAGCGTGGGGACCGATAGCCGCTTATTCAGCTTCGCAGGTTACTGATAGAAAAATAAGATTAATTCCGTTGATTGGTGATAAAGAGATGCGTACAGACTATTCCATAGCGATGGCAGTTCGATATCGGGAGCCAAAGTGGAAAAAAATGGTTGAAAAGTTTATTTCAAAGAGACAACCGGACATTAATGAAATCATTAGTAAGTATGGTGTTCCTCTTGTTATGGCTGATGGGTCAGTGGTAATAGGAAAAGAGAAATTTTCTAGATAATTGTATAATCCTCTCCCTTAATTAATCTTTTTAAAAGTGTGAATGATCTGAGTAAAATTTTTGTTGGATAGTTCTGCTGTGCTCATTCCTATCTGCTGGAGCGGACGTAAAAGTTTTTGTCACAAACCAGGGAAGCGACTCTGTCACAGTTTTTAGTTTTGACGGTAAGTTCGAGCTTCTTCGGGAAGTACAAGTGGGCAAGGCTCCAGCTGGAGTCGCTTTAAGCACTGTTAACAGAGAAGCCTATATTTCGAATACGGAAAGTTCTGAAATTAGTGTAATAGATGTAGATTCCTTAGAGGTTAAAAAAACCATAGACCTCAACGGGAGTAGTTTGGGAGTTGCTGTCTCACCCGATGGCAAACGTCTTTTTGTGTCAGATTGGTTTAATAACTGTCTACTCGTTATTCAGTTAAATTCTCACAAGAGCAGGTGCATTGAGGTTGGCAAGGCCCCGGCAGGAATTTCTGTTTCGGAAAAAAATAACGAAATATACGTTGTTAGTAGGGATAGTAATTCTGTTTTTGTAGTGTCATTATCTGAGGAAAAAGTCATTGGAAAAATTTTGGTGGGTGATCATCCTTTTGGACTAAAGCTGTTACCAGTTAAAAACCATTTATATGTTACTAATGTACAGAGTAATGACGTTTCCATCGTTGACTTAACTAAGCGTCAGGAAATCAAGAGAATCAAAGTTGGAAAAAAACCCTATTGCATAACTTTTTCCATGGATGGAAAAAAGTCATTTGTTACAAATCAGTACTCAGACTCTATCTCAATTATAAACACGGAATTGCTATTACTTGAAAAAACAGTTGCTTCTGCAAGCTTTCCCGAAGGTATTGACACTCACGGTCCATTTATTATCTTTGTCAGTTGGCTTGATGAGGAAATCGTTGCCATTGATGAGAGGGACCAGTCAGTTGTAAGCTATGCTTCGACTGGTATTAATCCAAGAAATTTTGGGGATTTTATTTTTGCAGAATAATTTATTTTTAAATTAATAGGAGAGAGATGCGTGGTTAATGTAAACTTAGTGAAGTTAATCGTATTATTGATGTTCCCTGGACTTATTTTTGCCCATGGTCCAACTAGGCAGAAAGTATCTGAAAGTGTTACTATTAAGGCGGAACTGAACGAGGCATGGGCAGTTATTTCTGATTTGCGAAATATTGGGCAATGGCATTCCATGTATAAGTCCATTGAAAAAAAGGGAGAGGATCCCCAGCCAGTATCTATGTTTTCCGGAGAAAGTGGGGTGGTTCAGATACTGGCGCTTGACTCGGAAAAAAAACTTTTTAAATACAGGCTGAAAAAGCCTGGAAAGTTGCCCGTGAATAACTATAGCGCTAGGTTTCGTTTGGAAGAGGATGAATCCGGAAAGGTTAAAATTACTTATAAAGGGGCTTTTTACAGGAAGTTTTTAAATAACGATCCGCCACCTGAGGAAAATGATGAAGCTGCAATAGCGGCCGTGACTGAAATGTACAAAGACACGTTAAAGAAATTCGAAAACAAAATTAGTAAGTAATTAAAAAAACCAGTAAACGTCAGCGGAAAGAGTTGGATAAAAAAGAGATAAAAATTATTTTGGAGGCTTTGCTTTTGGCTAGTGAGACACCCTTGACTACTAAAAAGGCGAATGCGATTTTTGATAGTGCGCCGGGATTAAAGACGATTGAAAGCTGTCTTGCGGAAATTCAGTTAGAGTGGAAGGACAGGGGACTAGATTTAGTAAGAACTTCTTTGGGTTGGCGGTTCCAAACTAAAGAGGAATACTCAGTTTATATTCAGAGATTAAACCCTGAAAGGCCTGCCAAACTCTCCCGTGCATTGCTGGAGACACTAGCTATTATTGCATACAGGCAGCCAGTTACGAGGGCGGATATTGAAGCTGTCAGAGGTGTAAGCGTCTCATCACAAATAGTTAGAAATCTTGAAGAAAAAGGATGGATAGAATCGGTTGGTCGTAAAGATGTTCTTGGCAGACCGTTGCTTTACGCTACAACAAAAAGCTTTTTAGCCGATCTTGGACTACAGTCTTTAAAGGAATTACCCATTATTTCACAAAATGAAGGCTTGAATAAAAAAGGGTCTGAAACTACTAATTTGATATGACCGAAGAAAATCCTGATAATTCCATTCCTTTTTTGTCTGATTTTGATAAATCAGTTCCTCTTCATATTGCGCAGGAAAGGTCTAGTTATAGCAAAAAAAATGTAAAAAAAACACGCGATGTGGATTTTCCTAAATTACATAAGGTTCTTGCCGATGGAGGAATGGGATCCAGGCGAGAAATGGAGGAGTTAATCCTATCGGGGAGAATATCAGTAAATGGAACGCCAGCTCATATTGGTCAGAGGATTGCGCACAATGACCAGGTGAGAGTAAACGGGAGGCTGTTGAAAGTCAAAATTGATCCACCCCCTATTAGAGTTCTTGCTTACCATAAGCCTGTGGGCGAGATCGTTTCAAGAGATGATCCCGAAAAGAGACCATCAGTTTTTAAAAATCTTCCAAAGATAAAAGGCGGTCGTTGGATTGCCGTTGGGCGGCTAGACATCAATACAGAGGGGCTTATTCTTTTTTCCAATTCGGGCGATCTGGCTAACCGTCTTATGCACCCAAGGAATGAAATAGAAAGAGAATATGCTGTCCGATTGTATGGAGAAATTTCCGATGAAAAAATTGAAAGACTTTTGGCGGGGATAGAGCTTGAAGAAGGGTTAGCAAAGTTTAAAAAGCTGGAGCTTGTTGGAGGCGGTAGCGCTAACGTTTGGGTTAGAGTCTTAATGGCAGAGGGAAAAAGAAGAGAAGTTAGAAGGTTATTTGAAGCGGTTGATATTACGGTGAGCAGGTTGATTCGAATTAGGTATGGAGTTGTCTCATTACCAGAAAATTTGAGGCGAGGTAAGTCAACAGAACTTTCTTCAAGGGCCATCGAAGCACTATTAAAAACTGTTGGCATGAAGCAGGTTGGGGTAAAGAAAAATAATTCTTGGAGAAAAGGTAAAGCGTCAAATAATTCCAGAGTACCCTTTGGGGCTTCTTTGTCGTCAAATGTTAGAGGCAAAAATTTAGGAGCGAGGAGAGCTCAGTTCAGATCAAAAGTTGGTCTTGCTGATCAAAGCGCTACCGGAGGTGCTAATTCGGGTAGTAATTCATATACTGCGGTTCATGGATTGGGAGATGATGATTCTCAACCAAAAAACTTGGACGCACATTTGTCAAAGTTGGGCGGGCCAATGCGTAAAGCAAAAAGGGTCGGCAGGCGCCCAAATCCTTTACAAACCTCATGGGGTTTGGCTACTGTTTCTTCTGAGCTTGCAACAGGTACACTTAAAAATAAAAAATCTCGAACAGCCAGAAAGCCAAAGCGAGTCAATAAGAATGCTAGGAAGATAAAGGATACAGAACAAGAATAACTATATCTTGCTGAAATTTAAAGCTTAAATTAAACTATACAGGGGGCTATTTGCCCTTTTTTAATTTTAAAGGGGAAATCATTGCTTTCGGATAGATGGGAAGATGTAGTCTCTAATATTGCTGTTGGGATGGGATACGAACTCATAGACTTGGAGTTGGATGATTCAGGGTTAGTGCGTATTTTTATTGACATTGTGGACAACACCCGTGATGTGAGTGTAAAAGACTGCGAACTTCTTACTCGCCAGTTACTGTATCAATTACCAGTTGAAAATCTGGCATTTGAAAGGCTAGAGGTATCCTCTCCAGGGATCGATAGAAAGCTAACCAAGGCATCACATTTTGAGAGGTTCCTGGGCTCGCGTATAAAAATTAGCTTAAAGGAGGCGATAGATAATATAAAGAATTTTGAGGGTATTTTAAGAAAAAATGAAGTCGGTGGAGATGGTGATGTTTTGGAAACAGGATATGCTCTTGAATTGTCAGATACTAAACACAATTTTACTCTTTCTTTCTCTATAAGAGAATTGTCATCAGCCCGTTTGGTGGGAGAAACTTTTTCAAAAGGTAGAAAATATGAGTAAAGAAGTTTTAATTTTAGTAGATGCAATAGCTAGAGAGAAAAATGTTGAGAGGGAAATAGTTTTTGAATCTCTGGAAAGCGCGCTTGCATCAGCTACGAAAAAAAGATTTCCACAGGATTCGGATATTGTCGTGAGGATAGATAGATCAAATGGAGAGTATGATGCATTTCGTCGATGGAAAGTTGTTGAAGATGATGAATTTATGAATGATGAGTCTGAAATAACTTTAGTTGGGGCCAGGAAACAAATTGATGACATCGAAATCGGAGATTACATTGAAGAGGAACTCAAAGCCGAAAAATTTGGTCGTATTGGGGCTCAAGCCGCTAAACAAGTTATCACCCAAAAAATTCGGGAAGCTGAACGAGAGCAAGTACTAAATGATTTTTTGGAACGGGGAGAAGCTATAATCTCAGGCACCGTTAAAAGAATGGATCGAGGTGACATTATCATCGAAGCTGGAAAGATTGAAGCTCGGTTGCCTAAAGATCAGATTATTCCGAAAGAGAATCTTCGTCCGGGAGATAGAGTGAGGGCTTACATGTTAAAAGTTGACAGGGCTCAAAGGGGACAGCAGGTTATTCTCTCAAGAACATGTCCTGAAATAATCATGAAATTGTTTGAACTCGAGGTTCCAGAGATTGAGCAGGGCTTAATGACCATTAAATCTGCCTCTAGAGATCCTGGTGTTAGGGCTAAAATTGCAGTTCATACTTCAGATTCTCGGATTGATCCAATTGGAACATGTGTTGGGGTTCGTGGCAGTCGGGTGCAAGCGGTTACTCACGAGCTATCGGGAGAACGGGTTGATATAGTTTTATGGTCGGAGGATCCAGCAGAGTTTGTAATTGGTGCGTTGGCTCCTGCTAACGTTAGCCAGATTGTTGTTGACGAAGAAGGAAAGTCAATGGATGTGGTGGTGGAAGAAAGTGAACTCGCAGTCGCGATTGGAAGAGGCGGACAGAATGTAAGACTCGCATCTGAATTAACCGGTTGGCAGATCAATATACTTACAGCTGATGAATCTGAGAAAAAAACTGCGCTCGAAAGAGAGGATGTTTTAAAGCTCTTTATGGAGAAATTAGATGTTGATGAGGAGGTCGCGTCTGTTTTAGTTGATGAAGGATTTGCTAGCATAGATGAGATTGCTTATATTCCTGTCTCTGAGATGCTAGCTATAGAGGCTTTTGATGAAGATACGGTTAACGAACTTAGAACGAGAGCTAGAAACTTTTTACTAACGCAGGCTTTGGTAGCCGAAGAGAAATTACAATCGACTGATACTGATCTTTTTGATGTTACTGGCATGTCTAATGAATTAGCGGCCAAATTGGTAGATTGTAAAATCTTAACAAGAGATGATTTGGCTGAATTGTCAGTCGACGAGTTAGTGGAACTTATTGAGATTGACAGAGATGAGGGTAGTAATTTGATTATGGAGGCTAGAGCGCATTGGTTTGACTCTGAAGGTGATAATTTAAATTCCAGTAGTGAGGAGGATTCTAGTGTCAGTTAATACTAGCGTTAAAGACTTTGCTGCGGAGTTAAAAGTGCCTGTCGATACATTGCTTGATCAGCTAAACCTCGCAGGAGTGCCAAAAAAGTCAGGGTTAGATATTATTTCTGAAGAAGATAAGGAAAAACTTCTCCAAACCCTTAGAAATGCCCATTCGCAAACGGCAGATCCGGCAAGTAGAAAAAAAATAACTCTGACTAAAAGGACAACCTCAGAGATCAAACAGGCGGATCCATCGGGTAAATCGAGAACTATTCAAGTTGAAGTAAGAAAGAAAAGAGTTTTTGTTAAAAAGAAATCGTACGATGATAATCCAACTGAGGTAAATACTGATTCCCTAAAAGAGAGTGGCATACAGAGTGATTTTGAAAAGGGGAAGTATATTGGAAATAATGAAATTAATCGTCAGGAAGGAACCACTGACGGCGAAGAGCTTGTAATTCCGAAGGAGAATACTTCTTCCCACGGCACTTCGAAGGAAAATCGTTCAGCAAATATCAAAAATCAAAATAGATCTAGGAGAAGAGGCAGGAAGATCTAATGTCGATTCAGAGGTAGCTGAGATAAATGCGTTCATGACTTCAGAAAAAAGTAGTGATGAAAAAACTTAAAAAAGTTGAAAAAGAAAGTGTCAATAAGCAAGCTACTAAGGACACTACTACTTTAAAAGTTACTTTGCCTTCTGATCGCGAAAAACCGGGTTTGAAAGCAAAGAAAACTGAGAAGTCCGTCAAAGCTAGTAAATTATCCTCAACATGGAAAGAAGAACAAAGGCAAAAAGGATCATTAAGACTCGAGGAGACGTGACTGGTGGTACAGGTGGTTGGCGTCCTCATAAGGTAAAGCCTAAGGCGACAAATAATGCTCAAAAGCAAGAGGAAGTGGCAAACGTTGCTGAATTTGTTGTTCGGGAGGTAAATGTACCCGAAACTATTACGGTTGCAGAACTGGCCCACAAAATGGCTTTTAAGGGAAGCGAAGTAATCAAGGTTTTAATGACTATGGGGCAAATGGTAACTATTAATCAGGTATTGGATCAGGAAACGGCAATGATCGTGGTTGAAGAGATGGGCCACAAAGCTTCTGCAGCTAAACTCGATGACCCTGAGTTATTTCTGGAAGAAAGTGAACTTCGTTCCACAAAAAACGTTGAATTACTCCCGAGGCCTCCTGTTGTGACAATAATGGGCCACGTCGATCATGGAAAAACTTCGCTGTTGGATTTAATTAGAACAACGAAGGTAGTAGATAGTGAGGCTGGCGGTATTACTCAGCATATTGGTGCATACCATGTGGTTAGCGATAAAGGCACTGTCACGTTTCTGGATACACCAGGCCACGAAGCTTTCACGGCTATGAGGGCCAGAGGGGCGAATGCCACAGATATTGTTATCCTGGTTGTTGCTGCCGATGACGGAGTTATGCCGCAAACGAAGGAGGCGATAGCCCATGCTAGGGCTGCTGGGGTACCGATAGTTGTTGCGGTTAATAAAATTGATAAACCGGAGGCAAACGTAGAGCGAGTCAAAAGCGAACTCATTTCTGAGGAGGTTGTGCCTGAGGATTTTGGTGGAGACTCCCCTTTTGTACCCGTTTCTGCTAAAACTGGAGAGGGTTTGGACGAACTGCTAGAAAATATTTTGCTTCAGGCCGAGATTTTGGAGTTAAAAGCCCCCGTAGAATCTATGGCTAAAGGTTTGATCGTTGAGGCAAGTATCGACAAAGGTAGAGGGTCCCGTAGCGACTGTTTTAGTGCAAGCAGGGACACTTAATAAAGGTGATGTTGTGTTAGCCGGCGCCTCCTTTGGCAAGATACGGGCATTATTGGATGAAAATAATAGACAAATACAGTCTGCAGGTCCTTCAATACCAGCAGAAATCCTTGGTTTGACAGATGTTCCCCAATCGGGAGATGAACTTTTGGTATTAGGCGATGAAAAAAAAGCGAGAGAGATTGCTCTTTTTAGACAAGGGAAAATTTCGCGATGTTCGACTTGCAAAACAGCAGGCTGCAAAATTGGAGAACGTTTTTGAAAACATGGGTGGAGAAAACAAAGATCTTCCACTGATTGTTAAAGCAGATGTTCACGGTTCACAAGAGGCAGTATCACTATCATTACAAAAACTGTCCAATCAAGAAATCAAGATTAGAATGGTGCATTCTGCAGTTGGACCCGTAACGGAATCAGATGTTAATTTAGCGATAGCATCGAGAGCAGTTATCATTGGATTTAATGTTAGAGCTGACTCAGCTTCTAAGCGCTTAGCTGATTTAAATGAAATTGATATACGGTATTACAATGTAATATACGATGCCGTAAAGGATGTTAAGGATGCTCTTCAAGGTATGCTCGCTCCGGAAATTAAGGAAGAGGTAACAGGTTTAGTCGAAATAAGACAGGTATTTAAGGTATCGAAATTAGGAAAAATTGCTGGATGTATGGTTTTAGAAGGTATTGTGAAGAAAAGTGCGTCCGTAAGGCTATTACGAGAGAACGTTGTTATATGGACGGGGGAATTGGAGTCTTTAAAGCGTTTTAAGGATGATATAAAAGAAGTAAAAGAGGGTTATGAATGTGGCCTGACTTTGCGTGGTTATAATGATATTAAGGAAGGCGATCAGTTAGAGGTTTTTGAGGTGAGGGAAATTGCAAGAGCCCTTTAACAAAATTAATTTACGATCAAAAAGGGGTTTTAAAATCGCGGACTACATTCGCAAGACAGTTTCTGAAATCGTGAGAGCAAAAGTTAGAGATCCTCGTGTTAACACAGTGACGATCACCGATGTTGAAGTTACCTACGATATTTCAATTGCCTAAAGTATTTTACAGTGTATATCCCTGGTCCGAGAATAATTTAAAAGATGCACATGCTGGATTACACTCGGCGAAAAAATTTATAAGAATGCAGTTAGGAAAAGAGCTTACATGTTATAGAATACCGGAACTTACTTTTAAATTAGATACCTCGTTAGATCATGGTGATAAGATTAATGAGTTGCTTACTAGAGTCAGTGAATAAACGCAGTATACTTTCTTTTTAAAGAGATGAGTTTAAACGGTATTATCTTTATAAACAAGAAGGACGGGTATTTCTTCTGCGGGAGTTGTTAGGGAGGTAAAGCGAATAGTCAATTCTAAAGTGGGGCATGGGGGAACCCTAGATCCAATAGCTACCGGAGTATTGCCGATATTGATTGGGAGGGTACTAAGTTCGGCTCTATATCTTTGCACAAAAATAAAACATACAATGCTGAAATTTTATTAGGCATTTCTACTGAAACTGGTGATAGAGAAGGAGCTGTAGTAAAAAAAAAAAATGTCGAGTGCGGTAAACTCAGAAATCTTAGAAGTCTTAACTAAACTCTCGGGAAAAAAATTTACAGACGGTGCCACTATATTCAGCGGTTAAAGTAGGGGGATCCCAATGTACAAGTTAGCTCGTAAGGGGAATTCTGTTGACCAGATAAAGAGAACCGTAGAAATATTAGACCTTAAGATACTGGCATTAGCGATACCTTATTTAACTGTGAAAGTTTCTTGTTCTAAAGGAACTTACATTAGAGCTTTGGCTGAAGATATTGGTAACATGTTAGGATGTGGCGCACATATTACCAATCTAGAGCGCACTTCTGTTGGGGAATTCTCTTTACAGGACGCGTGCACTCTAGAACGAATGTCGCAAGATTTAAAAACTTTTGGGATGAGGGTTTTAGAAGAAAAGTATATTAGACCTGTTGATTTATTTTTGAAAGACTTTGGAAGGATTTTATTGTCTGACTATGAACTTGATAAAGTTATAACTGGTCTACCAATTAAAGCTCCTAAGGATTCGTCAAATTCCTCAAAAAATGTCTTGGTGAGATTGTATGATAAGCAAAATAAATTTGTAGGGTTAGGTGAAACAAAAGGGGATAAAGTGTTTCCCAAAAGATTAATCAATACAAAAAATATAAGAGAATAAAAGAAAATGGAGAAAAGAAATATTGCAATCATTGCTCACGTGGACCACGGAAAAACTACTCTTGTTGATCAGCTTCTGAAGCAATCTGGTGTATTTAGAGATAACGAAACTATTTGTGAAAGGGTAATGGACTCTAATGACCTAGAAAGAGAAAGAGGAATTACAATCGTTTCAAAAAATTGCTCGATAGTGTTTGATTCCGTTCACATCAACATAGTTGACACTCCAGGCCACGCTGATTTCGGTGGAGAGGTGGAACGGATTTTGTCAATGGTAGATGGTGTTTTATTGTTAGTTGATGCTGTAGAAGGCCCTATGCCACAAACACGTTTTGTTACGAACAAAGCACTTCAGATTGGTTTTAAGGCCAATCGTTGTTATAAACAAGATTGATAAAGTTGGAGCACGCCCTGATTGGGTGATAGATGAAACATTTGAACTCTTTGCTAATTTGGGTGCAAATGATCGGCAATTAGACTTTCCCGTTGTATATGCATCAGCAATTAAAGGTTTTGCAACGGTGAATCCCCTAGTGCAGCAAAAAGATATGAAAGAGTTATTGAGTGTTATTGTTACAGAAACACCTAAGCCTACGGAGACGTTTCAGGACCTTTCAGGATGCAGATTTCTGCAGTAGATTATTCGCCTTATCTAGGAAAGATTGGCATTGGTAAAATTTTCGAGAGGCATATTAGCATTGCGAGATAATTTAGTCTCTCTTGAAGGAGAGATGGACCACGGGAACAGCTAACAATTAGCTCGATTCAGATATTTAAAGGGCTTGATAGAGTAAATGTTGACAAAGCTGAGGCAGGGCAAATTGTCATAATTAATGGCATTGAGGATATCAAAATTGGTGCAACTCTATGTGACTCTAGTAGTCTTGAACCATTCCCAATCTTACAAGTGGATGAACCAACATTAGGTGTAAATTTTTTTGTTAATTCTTCTCCGTTTGCAGGAAGAGAAGGAAAATTTGTCACTGGTAGGCAGATAAGAGAAAGGTTGAAGAAAGAACTTATAACCAATCTCGCATTGAAGGTTATCTTTAATGATGACCAGGAAATTTTCGAGGTTTATGGAAGAGGTGAGTTGCATTTAACTATATTGATAGAAAATTTGAGAAGAGAAGGGTTTGAACTTTCCGTATCGAGGCCAAAAGTAGTGTATAAAACGGGCTCGGATGGAAAAAGATTGGAGCCGTATGAAACACTAATTATGGAAGTTGGAACTGAGTTTCAAGGAATAGTTATGAAAAGCGTTGGAGAGAGAGGGGCAAAGTTATGTAGTATGGAAAATATTAATGAACAGAGAGTACGTCTAGAATATTTTGTCAGCACGAAAGCGCTTATTGGATTTCACAGTGAGTTTACCACCATTACGAAGGGTACGGGTATTTTCTCGCATAGTTTTGAAAAGTATGATTCGGTATCGTCGATATCAAGTCAACGAAAGAACGGCGCACTGGTTTCTCAAGAGAATGGCACTATTAATGCCTATGCGCTGTGGAAAATACAGGAAAGAGGTAGGCTGTTTGTAAGTCCGGGAGTAGAGGTGTATGAAGGAATGATTATTGGGGTCCACGCTAGGCCAAACGATCTTGTTGTTAATCCTATTAAGGGAAAGAAGCTAACTAATATTAGAGCGTCTGGCAAGGATGAACATATCGAACTCAAAAACATGATGGAACTTAACCTAGAAAAGGGATTAGGCATACTTGGTGATGATGAGCTCTTGGAGATAACACCAAAAGCTCTTAGAGTCAGAAAGGTATCCTTGACTGAAGGGGAAAGGCGAAGAAATAGTAGGCAGGTATCGGCTGATTAATTAGCTTCCGCCAATAGTCATCGTTTCGATTAGTACTGACCCAGTGGTTTTTGAACCCCTCCGATATTCATCGGTACCAATTGACACTATGTTTTGAAACATTTCTTTTAGATTACCAGCTATTGTTATTTCGTAAACTGGAAATGAAATTTGTCCATTTTGTATCCAAAAACCTGAAACGCCTCTGGAATAATCACCCGTGATTATGTTTACCCCCTGACCCATTAATTCTGTAACAAAAAGTCCGTTTCCCATAAGTTTGAACATTTCATTTAGATTATTTCCAGCATGGCTATTATTATCAAATATCCTTAAATTATGGGAACCACCGGCATTACCAGTAGTATGCATATTCAAACGCTTTGCGCTGTAACTCGACAAAAATAGCCTTTTATGACCCCGTTCTCGACTACCAGCCTAGGGCGAACTTTGACACCCTCATCATCAAATGGCGCTGAACCCATTTCCCCAATCAAAAACGGATTTTCTTCAATGCAAATAGATTCAGGAAAAACTAGGGTATCAAGACTTTTATCTAGAAAAGTTAAATTTTTGTAAAGAGAAGCACCGCTAATCGCTTGCACGAATGATCCTAATAAACTTGCAGCAATTGGAGCATCAAAAAGTACAGGTGATTTACGGGTGGAAATCCGTCTAGAACCAAGTCGAGCCAGAGCCCTTCGAGCAGCATAGTTACCTATATCCTCAGGGGTCGCCAAATTATTAAAATTTCTGTCCGACGAGTACCAGTAGTCCCTCTCCATTTCGCCATTCCTGATGGCAATCGGCGCAACCGAAACAGTGTGTCGGCTCTGTTTATAACCGCCTTCAAATCCTAAAGAGTTTACAGAAAAAAAATTACTGTGATGAACCGAAACAGCCGCACCCTCGGAGTTTTTAATATGTTTGTCAGTCCCCAAAGCACTGGCTTCACAACGCTGCGCTATATCAACAGCATCTCTGATACCAATGTTCCATGGAAAATAGAGATCGAGATCATTACGTGGTTGAAACTCAAGATCTTCTTTATTTGGCAAACCTGAAAATTTATCCGGTTTGGTAAACTTTGCAATATCTCTGGCTTTTAAAACGGTTTGTTGAAGCGCGTCCGATTCAAAATTTGAAGTTTCAGCAAATCCTTTTCTGCCAGAATCGTAAATTGTTATGCTTGCCGATTTTTCTCTATTATTTTCGCTTGTTTCAAGCTGTCCAAGTCGAACTTGAGTCGAAAGGCCGTAGTCTTCAGTTACATCAACACTTGCTTGCATTGCCCCTGCTGCATGAGCAAGGTCAAGCATTTTTTGTGCTATCATCTTCAACTCTGAGGAGGTATAAATGAATTGTAAATTATTATCTGTTCCCATAGGTGAATTATAATAGTGAAATTAGGTAATTTGTCAGAATTAAGTGTAGGTCTTGTTTCAATAAGTGATCGTGCTAGCAGTAATATTTATGAAGATTTGGGAATTCCTTGCCTAAAGAGTTGGTTGGAAAGGGCTGTTATAAGTCCATTTAGAACTGTAGAAAGTCTTATCCCTGATGACAAGAGTTTGATCAAAAACACCTTAATTCGTCTGGTTGATCAGGAACAATGCGATTTGGTACTTACTACTGGTGGTACTGGACCAGCTCCTAGAGACGTTACTCCAGATGCAACGCTAGAAATTGGCGAAAAACATTTACCGGGCTTCGGTGAACAGATGAGACAAATATCATTAAACTTTGTACCAACAGCAATTCTATCTCGTCAGGTGGCGGTTGTTAGAAAATCCTCTTTGATAATCAATTTGCCGGGGCAGCCTAGGGCTATTCAGGAGACACTCGAGGGAGTCAGAGATAAAACCGGTGAAATAAAGGTTCCTGGCATTTTTGCAGCGGTACCGTATGGTCTTGAACTTATCGGTGGGCCAGTTATTATTACTGACGAAAATGTTTGCAAGTCATTCAGACCTAAAAATAAATGATTATGATTTTGTTAATCTAGTAACCTTTGCTAAGGCACTCACTTTTCTTATATTTCGGAGCACCTCTGCCAAATGAACTCTGTGAGAAATCTCTAAACCTATTTTGAGTGTGCAGAAAAACGAACCCTTATGACGGTTGATTGATACATCAACAATGTTGCTCTTGGTAATCGAAATGGCAGAGGCAATTTTCGCTAGTACTCCTGGAGATTCTTCAACTTCAAGCAGCAGGTAGCAGATAAACTGTTTGTCATTTATTTCCTCCCAGAGGATATCGGTCCATCTTGCAGGGTCATTATTTCGTTGCTTATTAGAAGCGGCACAAGTTTTCCTGTGTACCAATAACCCTTTACCCCCGGAAAGTAAGCCATGAGCCGGATCACCAGGAATTGGAAAACAGCAAACTGCATAATTGACAGCAGGACCCTCCGTTCCATTAATAGATATTGATTTGGAAGCATCTGTTAAATGCTGCATGGAAAGCTCGATTCTTTGTTTGACATCAGACGAAAATGCTGCAGGCAAGGATTTAGATTTTAGAAGTATTAAAATTCTCTGTGCGATAGCTTCGGCGTAAAGATAACCTAATCCAACTTTTTCAAAAAGTTCATCTCGGTTGTTTAAGTTTATTTCAGCAAATAACGATTCCCATGGAATATCTTTCTCAAAATCTATTTTTTCGGTTAATGCTTCAATCGCATGGAGCATGAGTTTTTTCCCAAAAGCAATTACTCGCTCGTGAGTCTCTTTTTTTAAAGTGTTTCTTATCGCGGCGCGAGCTTTAGAAGTTCGAACAAAATTAAGCCATGATGGGTCTGGCTTTGCATTGGGGTGTTGGAGGACGGACACAACATCCCCATTTTTCAATTTTGTGTCCAGCGAAACATTTTGACTGTTTATCTTAGCGCCAGTACATTTTTTTCCAACATCGCTATGGATGGAATAGGCAAAGTCGACTGGAGTCGAGCCTCTTGGTAATTCAATGATTTCCCCTTGAGGAGTAAAAACATAAATCACGTCAGGAAACAAATCTATTTTTAAGTAATCGATGAATTCTGAAGGACCAGCTGTTTGCTTATGCACCGTAAGAAGCGATTTCATCCATTCATGTGTCTTAAACTGCAGCGGAGATGTATCTTTTTCTTTTTTCTTGTAGAGCCAATGAGAGGCAATACCTACTTCTGACAAACTGTGCATTTTTTCTGTTCTAATTTGTAACTCCAACGGTGTTCCATAGGGACCCATAACAACAGTGTGTAATGATTGGTATCCATTCGATTTTGGTAATGCGATGTAATCCTTAAATCTACCAGGTATAGGTTTAAATAGTTTGTGCAGCGCTCCAAGACACATGTAACATTCTGTTAAGTTTTTGACAATTATCCTGAACCCATGAATGTCAAAAACCTCTGCAAAACTAACTCGCTTTTCTTTCATTTTCAAATATATTGAATATAAGGATTTTTCTCTTCCAAAAACTTTACCCTTTACTCCAAAGCTAGGAATATGATTAACTATTTTTTTTTGTAATTCTGAAATGATTTCCCTCCTGTTTCCCCTAGCTTTCGAGATTGCTTCGTTGAGAACTTTGTACCTTTTTGGATACAGATTTGCAAAACACAGATCTTCCAGTTTCCTGTAGACTTCATTAAATCCGAGGCGGTGAGCGATTGGGGCGAATATTTCAAGAGTTTCTTTGGAAATTCTTCTCTTTTTTTTCTTCGATAATGCACTCAAGGTTTGCATGTTGTGTAGCCTGTCGGCAAGTTTTATTAAAATCACTCTTGCATCTGCTGCCGTTGCCAATAACATTTTTCGGAAATTTTCCGCAGTCTTTTCTTCGAAACTTCTGTAAACCAGTTGGTCTACTTTTGATAATCCATCAACAAGTTCAGCAACCTTATCACCATAAAGGTTAGAAATACTATTGAGACTAGTTGCAGTATCTTCAACAGTATCATGCAAAAGTCCTGCTACTAGGGCTTCTACATCGAGCTTCCAACCGGCACAAATAAGAGCAACATTTATTGGATGATTCGAGTATGGCTCGCCTGTCTTTCGAAACTGTCCAACATGAGCACTTTCGCAAAAAGAAATTGCTTTTTTTAGCTTAGCTTTATCCGACCTAGATAAATAAAACGTCGCTTTTATCAGTTCATCAGATATGGTTCTTTTGAATATAGGCAATTAAAACCCTAAAGTGGAACCTTTCTGAGCATTTCAATCCCCTACATGACCACCTGCAATTTCTCGTAATGCTGCGACAGTTGGTTTATCTTTGGTCTCGATTTTAGGAACTGAGCCTTGTGCTAGTTGCCTTGCCCTGTAAGTCGCAGATAGGGCTAGGTCAAATCTATTTGGTATTTTTTCTAAGCAATCCTCTATTGTTATTCTGGCCATCTTTATGAGCCTCCCTTTTCACGAGCTATTTATTATCCTGTAAAGTTCACAAACTGTAGTTTCGAAATTATCATTTATAATAACATAATCAAAATTTTGCGATTTTGCCATTTCTTCTTTGGCAGTTGCCAACCTCTCCGTAATCACACTGATTTTATCTTGACCTCTTTTTGGAGCCTTTCTTTAAAATCTCAAGTGATGGAGGCATAATAAAAATTAGAGTCAGCATTTTCGATTATATCGCTGTTTAATCTGAAAGGCTCCTTGCCAATCAATTTCTAAAAGAATTTTCTGCCCGCTATTTATACTGTTTTTGACAAGTGATGCGGAAGTGCCATAAAAATTTCCATATACAAAAGCCCATTCTATAAACTCGTTATTATTTATTTGTCTATCGAAATCTTCTTTTTTTACAAAAAAATAATCTTTACCATGCACCTCACCAGCGCGAGGTTCTCTGGTGGTCGTTGACACTGAAAGTCTAATAGAGGATCTTTTTCTATCAGAGCTTTTACTAGACTTGTTTTTCCTGTTCCCGATGGAGCGGAGATAACGTATAAATGCCCAGGGTTCATCACAATAATAGTTATTGAAGATTTTGTACCTGCTCTCTGATCTGCTCAATGTAAATTCGTAAATCTAGCGAGATCATGTTCAGGTCTTGATTAAAAGCTTTTGCCCCTATAGTATTTGCCTCCCTATGTAGCTCTTGTGCAAGAAAATCTAGTCTTTTCCCTTTTAGAACACGATCGTTGTCTATTACGTCCCTTAGTTCACGAATATGAGATTTGATCCTTTCCAATTCTTCCGATATGTCAACTTTCATAGCATTCATAGAGGCTTCTAAAGCGAATTCTTTCATGAATGGCTTTAACGAGATCACTATTTGAGTTTTGCTTAGCGTTTTTCGATCCTTCTTTTTGTTCGGAACTTATTAGTTTTTCAATATTAGTTTCTTTAAATGCCTCTGATAAACGACCAGAAATTTTCTTTAACATTGCATCCGATGCGATGGGAGCAATTTTATCAGCCTTTTTATCAAAGATTCAATTTGGCGAGCACAGGTTTTTATTTGCTTGATAGCTGCAAACCTTCTCTTTTTGTAAAGCTATCGAATTCTTTTGAAGCGGACTCACATATATCCAGTAACTCCTGCTCGTTAATATTTTCGAATGCAAAGTTGTCTTGGATAACTCCTGGCCATTTTAAAATATCATTTATTCCTAATTTTTTGAAATTTCCGGACGATAGTAATATTTCATCTTGTAAAGCAATAATTTCGTCAACTTTTTGTTTGTTTATTTTTAAACTATGCTTACCATTATTTAAGGGTTGCAAACTCAGCCGGACTTCAATTTTTCCTCTGAAAGCATATTTTGAAACTATTTCTCTAATCTTATACTCTGTTTTTTTTAACTGGTCTGGAAGTTTGATAGTAATGTCTAGAAATCTATTATTAGTAGACCGAATTTCTGCTACAATTACCCCGAATTCGTTAGAGCATGAAACCTCCCCAAAACCAGTCATACTTTTGGCAGTCATATCTTATAAATTAATTAAACACAATGAATGATTATAAAAGGAAAAATGGCAGATTAGTTGATCAAATTAGGGAGGTTAGCCTGGAGCGCGATTTCGTGTCCAATAGTGATGGCTCTGTACTTATTTCCCAGGGCAATACCCGGGTGTTATGCACAGCTAATATAGAAAATAAGTGCCCCGCATGGTTAAAGGGGACAGATAAAGGTTGGATTACGGCTGAATATTCCATGTTGCCGGGAAGCGCAAATAATCGTATCAATAGGGAGGCTGTAAAGGGGAAACAGTCGGGGCGGACGTTAGAAATACAAAGGCTAATTGGACGTACCTTAAGGTCTTCATTGGATCTATCTTTTATTCGAGAGAAAACTGTAATTATTGACTGCGATGTAATTCAGGCAGATGGAGGTACGCGTTGTGCGTCAATTACGGGGGGTTGGTTGGCATTATTTGATGCATTGTGTAAAGAGAATAATGTTTTAAACGAGAAAAATTTGAACTTAATTAAAAGGGTGGCTGCTATTTCTGTGGGTTATATTGGAGAAAGACTAGTATTAGATCTTGATTACGATGAAGACAGCTGGTTGCGGTATTGATTTAAATGTCGTCATGCAACCTGGTTTGGATATAGTTGAAATTCAGGGCACAGCGGAGCGCAGGATATTTAGTAAGAGCGAACTAATTGAGATGACAACCCTCGCAGAGAAAGGAATAGGAGTGCTCTTTGAGATGCAAAAAATCATGGCTCAACAGATATCTCTCAAAAGGTTGGCAAGTTGTGATATCTAGATGGATGATAGCAACAAATAATGAGGGAAAATTATTAGAATTTGAAAAGTTTTTCGAGGGCAAAGCCTCGCTTGAATCGTTCAAATCCATCGGAAAAAAATCTCCAGAGGAGCCGCATAATACTTTTCTCGAAAACGCTTTAGAAAAGGCACGATATGCGAGTTTGGTTACCAGCTTACCTTCAATTGCAGACGATTCCGGTTTAGTGGTAGATTATCTCGGAGCTTTGCCTGGGGTGAGGTCAGCTCGATTCGCAGGTATTTCCTCTGGAAAAAAGCGTCAGCAAGATGAAGAAAATATAAAAAAGCTGCTTGGATGTATGAAACCAGCCAAGACCTTCGCTCAGCGTCGTTGTAGATTTATCGCTACTATTGTGGCTTTGAAAAGCCATGACGATCCAGATCCCATAGTTTCTAGAGGTGTATGGGAAGGGGTTGTTGCATTTGAGCCAAAAGGGGAAAGGGGGTTTGGATATGATCCTATTTTCTATCTACCTAAGGAGAACAAGACTGCTGGCCAATTATTGTTACATGAAAAAAATAAGGTCAGTCACAGAGGAAAAGCTTTAAAAAAAATTAGCTCAGAACTTTTTCTGAGGTTTGAAAAATAAAAGAATGTTTAGGGCTGAAGATATACCTTTGAGTCTCTATGTCCATTTGCCATGGTGCGATAAAAAATGTCCTTATTGCGATTTTAACTCCCATTTGTTGCGAGACCAGCATCAGTTTAAGGAATATACGGGTGCTTTGATATCCCAGTTAAGGGGTTGGTCCGAACTTTTTAAAAGTAGAAAAATAAAGACGGTATATTTTGGGGGAGGAACCCCAAACTTGTTTCCGATAGATCTTGTAGAGATCTTATTTAAAGAGATCCATTCAGTAATGGATATCGAGGAAGATTCAGAGATTTCTTTTGAGGTTAATCCTTTAAACATGCATCGTAATTCATCAATTGAAGAACATTTTTTTGGTTTAAATCATTTAGGCGTTAATAGAATATCCGTTGGAGCGCAGTCTTTCGATGATATATCCTTAAAAAGGATTGGTAGGACGCACAGTCCTGCAGAAATTGAGTTGTTTCTAATGGAGGTGTGCAAAATTTTTACAAATGTGAATATAGATTTAATGTACGGTTTGCCAGGGCAAAATCAAATCAAAGTTAGAAAAGATATTGATACTGTTAAAAACCTTCAATGTTACACATACATCTTATTATCAGTTGACGATTGAACCAGGCACAATGTTTTATTCCAATGCGCCAAAATTACCATCTGAAGATGTAATTTGGGATATGTACTCGCTAATAATGAATGAATTAGCGAGGAACGGATATTCGAGATATGAGGTATCAGCTTATTCCAAGGATGGGATGCGTTGTCAGCACAATATGAATTATTGGGAGTTCGGCGATTACATTGGAATAGGGGCGGGTGCACACTCCAAGATAACGAAAAATAATTTAATGGAACGGCGAATTGTTATGTCTAACCCAATTAATTATGTAGAAAAAATTCAGTCAAACAATCAATTTTTCAAAAAAACTAGTCATTTACCTGGAGCAGAGGTTTTGTTCGAATACATTTTAAATGCTAGTCGTCTAACAAAAGGTTTTAAAATTTTAGATTTCGAAAAAAGAACTGGCCTAGAGTTTTCAAATGAACAAGAAAAGTTTTGCCTAGCATCCGAAAAGGGCTTATTGACATTACTTTGGATAAAGTAATACCTACAAAGCTGGGATTAAACTTTTTAAATAATTTGCAAGAAATCTTTCTCCCAATGAACGGTTATTAACGCACAAACTTGTAGATTTTTGATTATTATTAGTGCATTATGTTTTAATTTAGTGCAATTTTTTAACTTATTATTTATTTATTTTCTTTTAAGTATCTGAAATAACGAGTTTTTTTTTTTTTATTAGGCACGGATTTCGCACTATGTTGGACACTTATCAATAAATTCGGAATATGGAGAAATTATGAATAGCCCCAAAGATGTAATGAAAATGATGAATGATAACGATTGTAAGTTTGTAGATTTGCGATTCACAGACACTAAAGGTAAAGAACAGCATGTTTCTGTGCCGGCGTCAGCGTTTGAAGAGTCTAAGTTTGAAGATGGTCATCCTTTTGACGGGTCATCTATAGCAGGCTGGAAAGGTATCCAGGCCTCAGATATGTTGCTAATACCTGACCCGTCTACAGCGGTTATGGACCCATTTAGAGAGGAACAAACACTTTTACTTACTTGTGATGTTATAGAGCCCTCTGACGGGAAAGGTTACGATAGGGATCCAAGGTCACTAGCTTTACGTGCCGAGAAATATATGCAATCAACTGGAATTGGAGATCAGGCTTTTTTTGGACCGGAACCTGAGTTCTTTGTTTTTGACAGCGTAACGTGGGATACCAGTATGGGCGGAAGTTTTTACAAAATTAACTGTGAGGAGGCTTCTTGGTCGAGTGGGTTAGAGTTGGAACAAGGAAACCTTGCACATCGCCCAGCAGTAAAAGGAGGTTATTTTCCGGTGCCGCCGGTCGACTCATTGCAAGATATAAGATCTGAGATGTGCTTATTGCTAGAGCAATTAGGTATTCCTTGCGAGGTTCATCATCATGAGGTGGGTGGTTCTGGACAATGTGAAATAGGAACGAAGTTTGCTCCTTTGACTCAACGGGCAGATTGGATTCAAAAGCTAAAATATGTAGTGCACAATGTGGCTGCTAGTTACGGAAAGACTGCAACTTTCATGCCTAAGCCTGTGCTTGATGATAATGGTTCTGGTATGCACGTACATCAATCTGTCTGGAAAGATGGAAATAATCTTTTGCAGGGGAGGAATATGCTGGTTTATCAGAATTTGCGCTTTACTATATAGGTGGCATCATCAAACATGCAAGAGCATTGAATGCATTTACAAATCCAAGCACGAACTCATATAAGCGCTTGGTCCCTGGATTTGAGGCCCCTGTCAAGTTGGCATATTCTGCAAGAAATAGATCTGCATCAGTAAGAATACCGTATGTAGCTAACCCCAAGGGTAGACGAATCGAAGTGAGATTTGCTGACCCTTCTGCGAATCCGTACTTTGCCTTCGCTGCATTTCTGATGGCTGGGCTTGATGGAGTTCAAAATAAAATTCATCCCGGGGATCCTTTAGACAAAAACTTATACGATCTGCCACCTGAGGAAGATGCTCAAATTCCAACTATCTGTTCTTCATTGGAACAAGCTCTGGAATCTTTGGATAATGATAAAGAATTTTTAATGAAAGGAGATGTGTTTAGCTCAGATATGATTGAAGCATACATCGACTTAAAAATGGAAGATGTGACTAGACTGAGAATGACAACACATCCGGCGGAATTCGATATGTATTATTCTGTATAAAACTTCAAATCTTTACTCAGAGGACAAAGGCCGGAAAAGGTGGGACAAGCTCAGTCGTTTAATCTTGTTAATTTCGATATAGCGGATTTAATAACTGCCAGCATTCTTTGTCTTGACTCCTCCGGCCGAATTCTTTTTGCTAATACTTCAGCGGAGACCCTTTTTTGGGTTATCCAAAGGTCAGTTGGCTAAATTAAAAGTGGAAGACTTACTTCACAGTTCAGAAGAATTTCATGACTTTTGCAACACTAATGAAGAGGAATCAGCCCATATACAAATCAAACTTGAATGGAACCTAGCCCGCAGTGAAAACGCCAAGTTGGATACAATGATAACTCAAACAGGGATGTTGTATCCGTCATGTGTGGTTGAGTTGAGAACTGACCTAAGAAGTATAAAGGTTAGTAAAGAAGAAAGGCGGGCCGACCTGGTCAAAGTTAATAAGATGATCTTAAAGAATTTGGGTCACGAAGTGAAAAACCCTTTGGGAGGGATAAGGGGAGCAGCCCAATTGTTGAAAGATGAATTGGTTGAAAATGAACTAGTTGAGTACACAGATGTTATTATCAAAGAGGCTGATCGGCTTCGTGATCTCGTGGACAATATGCTTATATCTTCAAAACGGGCAATAAAATATGAGAAGGTAAATATTCATGAGTTAACGGAGAGGGTTAGAACCCTTGTTGAGTCGGAATATAAGCAAATTTCTATTGTTTGTGATTACGATGTTAGTATTCCGGAACTGGAATGTGACGTCACTCAAATCGTTCAGGTGATTTTAAACGTGTGCCGCAATGCAGCTGAAGCGCTACAAAGACATGATATAAAAAATCCGAAGATAACTTTAAAATCAAGAATAGCTAGGCAAACGACTCTGAGACGTAAAAAACATACCTTAGCTGTTCTTTTAGAGATAAAAGATAATGGACCAGGAGTACCTAACTGCTATTCAAGATCAAATTTTTTATCCATTGGTCTCTAGTCATCCAAATGGCCATGGTATAGGACTAACTTTGGCTCAGGAAATTATCCATGCACACCATGGACTGATAGATTTTGAGAGCAGAGAGGGTTTAACCATTTTTAGTATTCATATTCCTATAAGCAAATCAGAAAGTGTTAATGAATTCAGTATGGATAGTTGATGATGATGCGTCGATAAGATGGGTTTTGGAAAAAGCTCTTAAGAGAGAGCATATTTCATGCGAATTATTTTCATCTGTCGACGATGTTTTAGCCGCTCTTGAGAAAGAACAGCCGAATGTCTTAGTCTCTGACATACGGATGCCCGGAGATTCTGGATTGGTCTTGCTAGAAAAAATTAAGACGCAGTACCCTCATCTGCCCGTGATTATTATGACGGCTTTTTCCGACTTAGATAGCGCTGTTTCGTCTTTCCAAAAGGGGGCGTTTGACTATTTACCAAAACCGTTTGACATTGAATCTGCTGTGGAATTGATTAGTAGGGTCATGGGGGATCACAGAAAACCTGATGGTAAAGAGTCATTTAAACAAGCTAGTATGGGCAACTTACTTGGCGCAACTCCTAAGATGCAAGAAATTTATCGTGTTATCGGAAGGTTATCCAACTCGGCAACAACTGTATTAGTGAATGGGGAGACAGGAACAGGTAAAGAATTAGTTGCTAGGGCATTGCACCAACATAGTCCCAGGTCGGAAAGACCTTTTATCGCCCTTAATATGGCTGCTATCCCCAGAGACTTGCTAGAATCTGAGTTATTCGGTCACGAACGAGGGGCTTTACAGGAGCTCAAATTTCCCGGAAAGGAAGATTTGAACAAGCAGATGGCGGAACACTATTTTTGGATGAAATTGGAGATATGCCATTTGAGTTACAAACTCGGCTGTTAAGAGTCCTTTCCGAGGGAAAGTTTTATCGAGTAGGCGGTGTTACCCCCATAAATGTGAATGTGAGAGTTATTGCAGCCACACATCAAAATCTTGAAGACAGAGTTAAAAAAAATCAGTTTAGAGAGGATTTGTTTCACAGAATAAACGTTATACGAATAAAAATCCCTCCGCTTAGGGAAAGAAGTGAAGACATTCCATGTTTAGCTGAGTTTTTCCTAGATAAATTTAGTAAAAAACTAGGCTTCGAAAAAAGTTCTCTCAGCGGAGTGCATTAAGGTCATGAAAGAGTTTCGATTCCCAGGTAATGTTAGACAGTTGGAAAATTTTTGTCATTGGCTTACCGTAATGGCTCCCGGAAATACAATTACCGTGAATGATTTGCCTGACGAAATTAAATTCCACGATCCACCGATAGAGCCCGAAATTGATACTAATGTAAAATTAGAAACAGGTTAAATGGGAGTAAGGATGAGTTTTGGACGACGTTATTAAGTAAGGAAGTGAAAAAAATTTAGGAGGGAATAACAATATACCGACTAATTATTATACCCAATTGCTCGAGTCTTTCGAACGAACGGTTTACTCCGAGGCACTTAGAGCAACGAAAGGGCGAAGGATTGCGTGTGCAAAGTTCTAAATGTAGGACGCAACACAGTAACGAAAAAAATTCAAGATCTTGACTTGCCATTTTAAATATTAAAATCTAAATTAGCCCAGACAGGAGCATGATCGGAAGGTTTTTCATGTTTACGCACATCGGTGGATATACCTACGTCGGAGCATACACTTACAAGTGGTTTTGACAATAGAATGTGATCTATCCTAAGCCCTTCATTTTTACGAAAAGATCCTTGCCTGTAGTCCCACCAGCTATATTGATTCGGCTTTTTATTTTTTAACCTGAAGGAGTCGGTTAGAAACAAGTCTTCCAATTCAGAAAATTGTTTTCTTTCTATAGATGAGCAGAGAATTTTTTCTCTCCATAAATCTGGATCAAAAACATCGAGATCAGTTGGGGCGATATTAAAATCACCCATCAGCACAACGAGTCATTTTCTCTTAACAGTTGCTCAACATAACCTGTAAGTTTTTTCAAAAATAATAATTTATATTTAAATTTTGGATCTTCCAAAGAACTTCCGTTCGGAACATATACTGAAATAAAGTTGATTCTATGAAGGTCATTAAGCATAAGACAACATGTAATCACTCTAGCTTGCTCATCCTCCCAAAATGGGATATTTCTAACTACCTGCTCACATTTGATTAGACCACTGCGTTTAAAAGCAAGGCAAACTCCGTTGTAACTTTTTTGCCCGAAGAATCGTACGTCAAATCCATTATCGTAAAAAAACTCCACTGGGAATTGATCGTCAATGACTTTAGTTTCCTGAAGCCCAATTATATCCGGGTTGGATTCGACAATCCATTTT
Source organism: Burkholderiaceae bacterium (assembly GCA_038147455.1). Classification (GTDB taxonomy): domain Bacteria; phylum Pseudomonadota; class Gammaproteobacteria; order Burkholderiales; family Burkholderiaceae_A; genus UBA7377. The sequence goes on from JAYQTQ010000002.1 coordinate 135,677, forward strand.
TGAAGAGACGTTTCGCGTGCTCTAATTGAATTGATATTCCAACTTGCGATATTAATATTCACAATCAGAGGCTCACAAGTCCTAGGTGTTTAAACATTGCATCCGGTCTTGGTTCTCTTCCCATAAATGCTCGGAAGGAAGCGATTGCCTCTCTAGAACCTCCTTTCGATAATATTTCTTTTTTAAACGAATCCCCTAAAATTGACTTTTCCCGATCATTTTTTCCTTCAAAACGCGCGTAACAATCAGAGGACAAAACTTCTGCCCACTTGTAGCTGTAGTATCCTGCAGCATACCCACCATCAAAAATATGTGAGAATGAGTTAGGGAAAAGGACAAAACTCGGCTGTTTAATAACACTGATTTCTCTCCTGACAATTTCTAGTATTTCAAGAACTTTTTTGTATACATGGTTATCATCGAGAAGTTCGCAGCCATCCAAATCTTTGTGTATTAATATGTCAAATAGAGCAAATTCAATTTGCCTGATCATTTGCAAACCGCTATTAAAATTCTTTGCTGCATAAATTTTTTCAAACATTTCCTTGTTTATAGGTAAACCAGTATCTCTATGCTTGCTTATTTTCTGCAAAGTTTCATATTCCCATGCAAAGTTTTCTAAAAATTGGCTTGGAAGCTCAACTGCGTCCCACTCTACCCCACTAATTCCTGAAATCTCTAGGTAGTCTATTTCTGTTAATAAATGGTGTAGTCCATGTCCAAACTCATGAAAAAGGGTTACCACTTCATCGTGGGTTAAATAAACATCCTCGTGAGCGATTGGTTGGGAAAAATTACAATTCATCAGGGCAATTGGAGTCTGCACCCCATTATCGTGTTTGATTCTTGATCGGCATTCATCCATCCACGCACCTCCACGTTTTTCCTCCCGAGAAAAAAGGTCAAAAAAGAAATAACCCGTTGTTTGCCCCTCACTAACCACTTTAAAGATTTGAACAGAATCATCCCATAAAATTTCTGCAGACTGGTCTTGCTCTCTATGAATTTCGCAACCAAAAAGATCTTTTACAGTTTCGAATAGCCCGAATAGCACCTTGCCCAATGGAAAATAGCTCCTCAGTTCCTCGTTATCGATTGCGAACTTGCTTTTTTTTAATTTTTCACTAAGAAATGGAATATCCCAAGGTTCCACATTTCGGATGGATTCGATTTGATTTGAATAATGATTGATTTTATCTAATTCTTTTTGAGCAAATGGTTTCGCTTTTGCCGCAAGTTCTTTGAGAAAAATCACTACATTTTCAGGCGAGTCCGCCATTTTAGTGGCTAAGGATAGTTCTGCAGGATTTGAAAAGCCCAAAATTTTTGCTTGTTGGTATCTCAGTTTGAGGATTTTTGCAATTATAAGACTGTTGTCGAACAAAGCTCCTTCTTCAGAAATATCAGAGCTTCTTCTTGCATATTTGCAAAACATATCAAATCTTAAGGATCGATTGGATGAATACTCGATAATTGGAGAGTATATTGGGGGTTGAAGAGAAAACACATAACCATCAACATTTCTCTTTTTCGCCTCTTTTTTTGATAATTCAAGAACGTGTTTTGGAATACCTTCCAATGATTTTATTGGTTTTTTATCTTTGTTTAGAGCAACTGTAATGACAGTTGCCTTTGTGCTGTCTAGTAGGTTTTCAGAAAACTTTTGAGCTAGTCCGTTTAACTCGATAGTATTGTTTTTAAAATTTAATTGAGCATCATCTTCCAAGTTTGCTCCAGCAAGCTCAAAATCACGAATGTAATCACACAAAATCTTATGTTGATGAGGATGGGTTGTTTTTGAAATACCTCTCCGAAGATTGGCAAAAATTTTATATAAAGTCTTGTTTTGAGAAAAATCAGTCCAAAAGCTGCTGACCTGTTCAAGATTTTTGTTAATTACATCTCTTATTTCTGGATTATCTGCGACACTGCAAAGATGGTTTGCGGCTCCCCAAATACGGTTAATAGTTTCATGAATTTCGCTAATTGGTTTGATTGTATTTTCCCAATTGCGTGGGCCTTCTCCAGTACATACCTCCCTCAATGTTTTTCTACCTTCATCAATTGACTTTGATATTAATTGGTTAATATCTGTTTAGGGAGAGAGGAGTTTGTAGTTTGGTAACCCTTCTTTACAAAAAAAGCGTGCTGTGACATTCTTTGTTTACCTCATTGTGTTAGACTTAGCCACAATATGGGGCTATAGCTCAGCTGGGAGAGCGCTTGCATGGCATGCAAGAGGTCAGCGGTTCGATCCCGCTTAGCTCCACCAAATCTTCACCGTTTTGACAAAATGTAATTGAATTAGTTTACTATATGAGATGAATTGTTACAGTCCCCATCGTCTAGAGGCCTAGGACACCACCCTTTCACGGTGGGTACAGGGGTTCGAATCCCCTTGGGGACGCCATATTTATGCATAAGCGTAGTTTGTGCGTTGGATGTAGTAAAGTCAAATTTTTTTCATAGTAAGCATGATTTGCCTAAATAAAATAAGTGTCGTTTCATCCATAAAGTAATCGTTAAATTTTGGTTCCTGGAGGTCCCTATTTAGTTAGCCCAGATTTCATGGGACTAATTGTATTGAAACGAAATTTTTGACATAAAAACTCAAACACCTATTTTTACTTTAGATGCTATTGAAAGCGTTTTCAAAATAAAATTGTCAGCAATTCAAGTGCTTAATGGAAATTTTCTTATTATTTATTCGAAAGTTTAAGTCTTTACTCGCATGGCACATTTATCTAGACTGTTTCTCAAGGTTTTTGGATGGTCATATCAATCAGACAACATACCACCTTGCAAATGTATTTTAATTGCCGCTCCACATACCAGTAACTGGGACTTCCCTATGATGCTTTCTTACGGTTTTATGTTAAATTTAAAGTACCATTGGTTGGGCAAACATACACTTTTTTGGACCATTTGGTCTTTTTATGAGGTTTTTAGGTGGAATACCAGTTAATCGCAGAAAGAAAAACGACTACGTAACTTTGTTGTCAAAAGAGATAAAATCAAAGGCGCAGTGCATACTTATCATACCCCGGAGGGAACAAGATCTAGGTCAGATTATTGGAAATCCGGTTTTTTACACATTGCTAGAAAAGCTGAGGTTCCTATTGTATTTGCAAGTTTAGATTATCAAAAGAAAAATCTTACCTTTAGCGAGGCGATTTTACCTTCCTTGCCCGATGATGAAATCATGGGTGTAGCTCAAGTGTTTTACAGAGATGCAAAAGGATTACATCCTAATAACTTTGGACCAGTCCGATTAAAATCAAAGGACCAGGCTTAGTTGTTACGTGTATCTTGGTACGGAAACTGCTTTATTTTTACGATGAAAAAATAAAAAGTTCAGTTATGACTGTAAGGCAGATCGAATTTAAAGAAGAAACCATTCAAACATTAAGAGAGGTAAAGAGAATAATGGCTAGCGAATGGTTAAAACACAGGATGGAAGTTGATAAAATAATAAGGCATGTTCGTTCAAATTCATTTTATGTATCCAAAACTTAGATTGATGTATATTAATTTATTTATTCTTGTAAGGAATTTATATTTAGGGTTATGCAATTTAGGATGCGGTGTTTGTCGCGGTTATTTTAATATGTATAGTCTTAAGCTCAGGTTTTTAAGTTAAGGCAGATGATAACCATGACTTAATGGTGTTTAAAGAATTACGCTGCAATGTCGAGTCCTAAGCTTAGAGGATGGATAATATGGGATTGAATAAAGTTTTTAAATCTGGAACTACGGAAATAGCTACTGCCATATCCGGAAACAGCCAGAGTGCTTTGTCAAACAAACGTTCTGGCCCTGTTTTGGACAATCGACAAAAAACAGACTTCGCTAATTTGAACTTATCTGATATAGATAGGGATTTTAATAAAAATCGTGATAAGGCAACTATTTTATCATTTGAACAGTCTGAGGGATCGGAATATGAAGATGACTCCTTGTTGATGGATGCGATGATTGATACTGCTCTGAAAAAACACAAAAAGGAACGTGTTCAAAATTTTATATTTGACAGGATAAAAGCTATTTCCAGTGAGACGAAAAGGATAAATCATAATCTTGATATAGGGGACTGATTATAAATTTTCCAAACATAAGTTTTTTTTAGTTTAGCGAAGCTTTGATATTGTCATGCCATCCCGAACAGGCAACATAACAGTAAAAAACTGCTCAGATGTCAATAATTGATTCATTTGTTTTACCGTACTAGAACCTTTTGTTTGTTTCTCAAATTCTGAAAAACATGCCCCTTTCATGAAAACATTGTCGATACATAATATGGACTGCTTTGTGATTAATTTGTTGGCTATGATTTTCGTAATATATTTTTTATATTCAGTTTTTTTTGCGTCGATAAAAACGAAGTCAAAAGATTCGCTCTCATGCATGAAATTATCTAACAAATCCAAGGCTGGACCTAATCTAATTTGGATCTTTTTTCCGCATGAAGTGGTGTCTAAATAACTACGAGCGAAGGAAGCTGCATATGGATCGATTTCGCAACTAATCAATTTGCCGTCTTCTGGAAGTCCTTCAGCCATTGCCAGAGCAGAGTAACCTGAAAATAGTCCTAATTCTAAAATTTTTTTTGCACCGGACATAGTAACTAGCATTTTTAATAGTTGACCAGATAGCTTGCTACTCATCATTTGAGTCATGAGTCTTACGTTAGATTTTTTTTCTAAAAAAATTTGATTCCAGTCTGTTTGCATGGTGAGTTTATTTAATTTTGAAAGGTCTGATGATTCAATGGACGTGCATTCATCCAAATATCGCTCTTGGCTTTCCAGCATGGAAACTATCGAGTCTATTTCAGTTATATCCACTCTCCTCTATGGACTTGCAGTTTGTGAGCCTTTGTTTAATTTTTTTCAGCCTTTGTGCGAGAATAAGAGTTAGGAGATTCTGTTTTTTGCGTAATTTTGTTTTCCATTAACTATTTGCCTTTGAAAATTGTTTAAGTTTTTTGAATCATTAATAAATAGCTACCCTCAATCCCCTCCGGCAAAGCCTCCGGGGAATTTAGGAGCTTTTCTTTGGTCGATGTCCGAAGGGTATAGGCTCTATTTTATAATATTGACTATCCTTACCGCTATGATTGGGGCTTTTGAAGCGATTTTATTCGGTATGTTAGGAGATATCACGAATTGGTTAGCTTCCTCATCAACAACATCTTTTTTTTATGAAAAAAAGTATGAATTTATTTTATTAGTAACATTTCTTTTAAGTGGAATTCCACTGGTCATCATCGCAGATATATTGAAATATCAAACCATTTATGGAAATTTTCCAATGTTGATGAGATGGAATTTTCATAGATTAATGCTTTCTCAAAGCATGTCATTTTTTAACGATGAATTCTCGGGACGAATTTCTACGAAAGTTATGCAAACAGCATTAGCAATACGGTCTGTTTATATAACGATTGGTGATATTTTTGTTTTTATTTTCATTTATTTTTTAACGATGGTCATTATTATAGGAAGCTATAGTGCAATCTTATTATTTCCTTTTTTAATTTGGGTTGATGTGTTATATCGCTGCAATTAGATACTTTGTGCCTAAAATAAGCGCACTTTCGAAAAATAGGGCTGATGCGATTAGTTTGATGTCGGGTAAAATCACAGATGCGTATTTAAATATTGCTACTGTCAAATTGTTTTCGCATTCGCAACGTGAATCGAAATATTTAAAAGATTCAATGGAAGAGTGTATGCAACACGTCCATCCTCACAATAGACTTACAAGCTTATTTGAAATAGTTAACCATACACTTAGCACGCTTCTGATTTTGTTCACCGGTGGCACAGTGTTAATTTTGTGGACAAAGGGACTTGCATCAGTCGGTTCGGTTGCTGCTGCTTTTGCTATGTCTTTCCGGTTAATGGGTTTGTCGCACTGGATAATGTACGAAATGGCATCGTTGTTCGAAAATATTGGGACAGTCAGAGATGGGATTAGAATCCTTTCTCAAAGTTTTTCAGTGAAGGACAAGCGAGGAGCGTTACCTATGGATATATCCTCTGGTGAAATCATCTTTGAAAATATTTCATTTTCTTATACAAGTGGTAAGAGTGTTATAAATGATCTAAATCTCAAAATCAATCATGGAGAAAGAGTTGGACTTGTTGGCCCTTCAGGTGGTGGAAAGACAACAACAATGAATTTGCTTTTAAGGTTCTTTGATTTGAACAAAGGAAGGATTTTAATTGACGGTATAGACATAGCGAATGTAAAACAAAACTCATTGCGTGAGAATATTGCCATGGTTACTCAAGATGCGGCCCTTCTTCACCGGTCAGTTAGGGAGAATATAAAGTATGGTAATCCAAATGCATCAGAAGAGCAAATGCTGCGGGCGGCTGATATGGCGGAAGTTACAGGCTTTATCCAGTGATTTGAAGGATGGGTCCGGTCGATGCGGGTTTGATGCTCATGTAGGAGAGCGAGGTGTTAAACTGAGTGGAGGTCAGCGACAAAGAATCGCGATTGCTAGAGTTATTTTAAAGGATGCGCCAATCCTCCTATTAGATGAAGCCACTAGTGCTCTAGATAGTGAAGTTGAATCCATAATACAAAAAAGCCTTAAAACAGTAATGGAAGGCAAAACCGTGTTAGCTATTGCGCATAGGTTAAGTACTATTGCAGAGCTTGACAGACTAATTGTTATAGAGGGTGGAAAAATAGTTGAAGAGGGGACACATAATGAGCTTTTGGCGAGGCAGGGATTGTATTTTAGGCTTTGGAATTTACAAAGCGGTGGTTTTCTGGCCACCGAGATGCCGAAGGAATTTTCTTAAAGGGTTTCGCTTGCAAAATCTGCTAGTCTTGATCGTTCTCCTCGTTGCAGGGTAATATGCCCGCCATGCCGCCAGCCTTTAAATTTATCCACAACATAAGAAAGCCCAGATGAGGACTCGGTCAAATATGGAGAATCAATTTGAGCTACATTACCTAGACACACAACTTTTGTACCAGGGCCAGCTCTAGTAATAAGGGCTTTCATTTCTTTCGGCGTGAGATTTTGCGCCTCATCTATAATTAAAAATTTGTTTAAGAAGGTTCTTCCCCTCATAAAACTTAAAGATTTAATCTTGATTCTGCTTCTCATTAAATCCAAAGCAGCTGACCTACTCCAATCACCTCCTCCTTCTACTCCTCTATTTAATACCTCTAGGTTATCTTCAATAGCCCCCATCCACGGAATCATTTTTTCTTCCTCGGTTCCTGGTAAATAACCAATGTCATCCCCGAGAGGAACCGTAGCCCTTGTAATTATTATTTCGGAGTAAGTCCTTGTTTCGAGAGTTTGGGCGAGTCCTGCGGCTAACGTGAGTAGTGTTTTTACAGTTCCAGCCTGACCAAGGAGAGTAACAAAATCAATCTCAGGGTTTAACAAAAGATTTAATGCGAAGTTTTGTTCTGGATTCCGTGAGGTGATTCCCCAAACGGAGTTCTTAGTATGTGCGAAATCTTTTAAAGTTTTCAGTAGCACGAAATCGCTTGTAACTTCCTCAACTACAGCGGAGATATTTTCGTCTGGACAATAAATAAATTGATTCAAATGCATTTTTATAAACGGCAATTTTGAAAATCTATAGAAAACGTTACCCCCTTGTTGCCATGACTCAAGCGTATCTCCAATTTGTTCCCAAAACTGTTTTTCTAACGTTACCGAACCAGTGTATAAAATGTCTGAATCATCGATAACGCTATCGTTAAAGTAATCCTCCGCTAGGAGCATCAACGCAGTTGCCTTAATCCTAATATTGATATCTTTGGATACAAGAATTACCTCTTGTGTCTTGAACTTATTTTTAAGGTGTTGTACGACTGACAAAATTTGATTATCAGGCTTGTCATCTCCAAAACCAAAATTCTCATTTATTTCAAACGGCGACGTTTGGAAATACAGAGATCCTGTTGCATCTGTATGCCCATTTAGGTTCAAAGGGATGCCTTCGTGTAAATTGGGGGGATTAGTCTTTGCTATAGTTTTTATCAAAGAGTCTATCTCCCTCGTGGTTTGTCTAACATTTCGGGAAACTTCAGACATGCCTGTCTTATGTAGATCTAATTCTTCTAGAGTAACTAAAGGGATATAAACGTCGTGCTCCTGAAATCTGAACAGACTGGTTGGATCATGCATCAACACATTTGTGTCTAGGACAAAAAGTTTTTTCTTTCCCGTTGATCTGCTGAGTTTTTCTTCATTTGCCGCTAATGGAATCTCGGGTTTTTTTGCGGGTTTTTTCGCTAAAGATACAAGTTCGTCAACATCAACTTTTTTTTGCTTCGAGGATTTTGAAGCATCTGGTGGTTTCTTTTTTAATTTTTTACGTGTTTGGGTTTTACGGTTAGATTCCCCTTTTAGAACTCCTCCCATCTTTGTAGGCGCTTTGGGTAGTGGCATTATTACGTCCTTTACGCTAGTCGATGGCTATTATTGTTCACGAAATCAAGCACCTCATAGGGATTTTCCTCAGCCGAAACTTTTCTCCATTCTTTAATCAACTGTCCATTCCTATTGAAAAGAAAAGTACTTCGTTCAATACCTTTCACGATTTTTCCGTACATGTTTTTGTTTTTTAAAACATTAAATGCTTTGCACATCTCTTCATTTTCATCTGAAATTAGGTTCACTGACAATTGAAATTTAGTACTAAAATTTAAATGCGACTTTATACTATCACGTGACACACCAACAACTTGCGTATTCATTTGGAGGAAAGTTTTATGGTGTTTTGTAAATAAAATTGCCTGTGAGGTGCATCCTGGTGTGTTGTCTTTTGGATAGAAAAAAATAATTAAGTTATTGCCCAAGAAGTCCGTTAGTTTACCTGACCCAAATATTGTTTCTATGTTCATTTCCGGAAGAGTTGCGATATCATTCGATGCCATTGCCTGTATTATTGTGCATATTTTTCATCCTCAGAGAATTTTTCAAGAATTAATCCAGCCACCACAGAGCGTCCTTCAGCCACAAGTAAATTAAACGTTCGACATGCTGCGTGGGTAGACATACAATCGGCTCCAAAAACCATTTGAGAATCACTGTTATTTAACAGCGCAAGTGGGTTGTTTTCCCCGCTTTGGTCAAATTCGAGTATGTCTTTATCAAGCATAATTTGATTTATCCCAGTCCCAATAAGAACAACATCTGGATTATTTTCAAAAAGTTTTCCAATCTCCTGCTTAGATAATTGGTCTACATTTGTTATTTGCCAAGGTATAGGTTCATTATCTGTTGATATAATACAAGAGGTTTTTATTAAAACTTTGTTTACCTCGATGAAGCTTTCACCGTAACCTGTAATTGAATACTTACCTCGGATGATCTCTGGTTGTAGTCCTGAATTCATAATTGAACCGCTGAGTGGATTTGAATTAATGTACCATAGACTTTTTTCTATTTGCTAGTATGAATCAAAAAATCTTTCCTAGAATTTCAAGGCTTCCTCCTTATGTTTTCTCTGTTATCGGTGAGTTAAAAGTAAAGGCCCGTATTGCAGGAGAGGACATTGTGGATATGAGTATGGGAAATCCTGATCAACCGACTCCCCGGCACATCGTTGATAAATTAACTGAGGTCGCGGTGAGAGACCACACGCATGGGTATTCGGCATCAAAAGGAATCAAAAGGCTCCGAAACGCAATTTGTAAGTGGTACAGACAAAAATACCAGGTGGTTTTGGATGAGGATTCGGAATCAATCGTTACAATTGGCTCGAAAGAAGGCCTCGCTCATTTAATGCTAGCTATTCTCGACAGAGGTGATACCGTTCTGGTGCCCAATCCAAGTTACCCCATTCACATTTACGGAGCCATAATAGCAGGCGCTGACGTACGATCTGTTCGCATGACAACTGGAGAAGAATTTTTTGAAGAATTGGAAAGGGCAATTAAGGAGTCAATTCCTAAGCCCAAGATGATTATATTTGGATTTCCCAGTAACCCAACTGGAGAATGCGTTGATATTGTGTTTTTTGAAAAAGTTATCTCTTTGGCAAAAAGATTCGATATTTTAGTTGTACACGATTTAGCGTACGCCGATGTTTGTTTTGATGGTTACACTGCTCCATCGATTATGCAAGTAAAAGGGGCAAAAGACTATGCGGTCGAGTTTTTCTCTATGAGCAAGTCATACAATATGGCTGGATGGAGGGTAGGTTTTATGGTTGGAAATCGTGAAATGATTGCCGCACTTGCAAAAATAAAAAGCTATTTTGACTACGGTACTTTTACTCCGATTCAAGTGGCTTCTGTTGTAGCACTTGAATCTGGGACCAGTGTCGTACAAAAAATCTGTGATACTTATCAAAACAGGCGCGACACATTGGTAAATGGTTTAAATAGTATTGGGTGGGAGAATAGCCTACCCAAGGCTACTATGTATTTGTGGGCCAAAATCCCCCAAGCTTACAGCTCAAAAGGTTCATTAGATTTTGCTGAGCGATTATTAAGTAATGCAAAGGTGGCGGTATCGCCCGGAATAGGGTTTGGAGAGTACGGAGAGGGATATGTTCGGTTTGCTTTGATTGAAAATAACCAGAGAATTAAGCAAGCCGTTCGTGGAATTCGCGAAATGTTTAAAAAGGATGGAGTTTCAATAAAACAATTTTGAGGAAACAGATAATGAAAGATATAAAAATCGGTTTGGCCGGATTTGGAACCGTTGGGAGAGGAACATGGGAGCTATTGGAGAAGAATAAGAAGAAGATTGAAAAGTCCTCAAAAATTAAACTTTCCATGGTTGCTATAGCAGACCCTGACACGAGTAAGTTTGAAAGTGTTGAGATTCCTTCTGCAAGCCATGTCTACTCCGACGCTTTTCAGCTACTAAAAGATGAATCAATAGATATCGTGATTGAACTAATTGGGGGAGAAACTATAGCCAGGGAATTTGTTATATCGGCGATTAGAGAGAGAAAAATGGTAGTTACTGCTAACAAGGCTCTGCTCGCAAAATACGGGAAACAAATTTTTGGTGAAGCGGAAAGAAATGGCGTTGCGGTTTTTTATGAAGCAGCAATAGCTGGAGGAATCCCAATCGTTAAAGTTTTGAAAGAAGGATTGGTAGCAAATGAAATTCTGTGGATATCCGGAATAATCAATGGAACAACAAACTACATTCTTTCGGAAATGGACAAAAGGGATTTGGGGTTTGACGAAGCCTTGAATGAAGCAAAACTCCATGGTTATGCAGAGCAGGATCCTACTCTTGATATTGATGGATATGATTCTGCGCACAAAATAAGCTTATTAGCATCATTAGCGTTTGGAACGATTTTTGATTTTGATGAAATTCCAGCGCGCGGAATCCGAGGAATTGATAAGAGAGATGTGAGGTTTGCAAAAAAATTTGGCTATCAAATAAAACTATTGGCATTTGCGAAGTTAGAAAAATCACTAGTAGAGGTTTCAGTGGAACCGACTTTAATTCCAGTAGAATTATTAATGGCTAATGTAGATGGACCAATGAACGCAGTGTCAGTCGAAGGAAACTTTGTTGGACATACGCTTTATTATGGTCAAGGTGCAGGCTCCCATCCGACGGCAAGTGCTGTTGTTGCAGACATTATTGAAGCTTGTGGCACCATAAACACGCTCAATGGCATGGAACAGGTGAAAACAAACCCTGAAATCTCCGACTATCCAGAATATGAGTTAATGAGGAAAGAGGATGTTGTTTCGGGACACTATATGAGATTAGAGGTTTCAGATAAACCTGGAGTTTTATCTGAAATAACTGGTATATTGGCTAGTCAAAATGTGTCAGTTGATCGATTCTTTCAGGAGAAAAGCGAAGATTCAAATGCCGAAATAATCTTATTAACCCATATGTGCTCCTACGGGAAAATTGTTGAAGTTGTCGATATGTTAATAAATTTAGAAAATGTAAAAGGGAAACCTGTAGTATTTCGGGTTGAAGAAAAGGCATGATTAAGTATGTATCTACCAGAGGGGGTGCTTCAGGGACATTTACCGATACGATATTAGAAGGGACTAGCATCTGATGGAGGGTTGCTTGTGCCTGAAAAATATGAGGCAATCTCTGAAGAACGTCTTGCACAGTGGCAAAATTTGCCATACCCAGAATTGGCTTGCGAAGTAATTTCTTGTTTCGCAACAGATTTAACAAAAGATAAAATTCGAGAAATATGTCATGAAGTTTATACAAGCGCAAATTTTGGTGATGATATCGCATCTGTCAAACCTATAAAATTAGCTCCGAAAGAGGATCTTTATATCCTCGGTATCTCAAATGGCCCAACGCTTGCATTCAAGGATATGGCAATGCAATTTTTAGGAAAATTGTTTGACGAAATTTTAAACGAACGAGGAATAAAATTAAATATTCTTGGCGCCACTTCGGGGGATACTGGCGGTGCTGCAGAATATGCAATGATGGGGAGAAGTTCTGTTTCGGTTTTTATGCTGTCACCTAAAGACAGGATGAGCGAGTTTCAAAAAAGTCAGATGTACAGTATTAAGGAACAAAACATACATAATATTGTGGTACCAGGTTCGTTTGATAATTGTCAGGACCTTGTGAAGGCAGTTTCGAACGACTTAGGATTTAAAGATTCCTATTCTATCGGTTCAGTAAATTCAATAAACTGGGGAAGAATCACTGCACAGGTCGTTTATTATTTTTTTGGTTATTTCAAAGTGATACAAAAATCAAAAAAAAATTTAATGCACCAAGTTTCTTTTTCTGTTCCTTCCGGAAATTTTGGCAATATTTTGTCTGGATTTGTCGCAAAAAAAATGGGCTTACCTATAAAAAATTTGGTATTAGCTACCAATGAAAATAATGTTCTTGACGAGTTTTTCAAGAGTGGCATTTATCGAGTAAGAAGTCCCAAAGAGACTATTGTGACGTCATCGCCATCGATGGATATTTCCAAGGCATCAAATTTTGAACGATTTATCTATGAGATTTTCGATCGTGATAGCAAATACGTCTCTACTTTGTGGACCGAACTTGGAAAAAACAACTCCTTTTCAATTGATGCACAAAGCCTAGCAAATTTAAAAAGAGAGAGCGGCATAGTTTCGGGTGCCTCAAGACATGTTAATCGCATTGATACAATACAAAGAGTATATGAATCTAATCAATTAGTTGTCGATCCACATACTGCTGACGGGATTTTTGTGGGAGAGAGATTTGTTGAAGACAATATACCAATGATATGCCTAGAAACGGCATTACCCACCAAGTTTGAAAGTACGGTCCGTGAAGCATTAGGATTTGTGCCGGAAAGAAGAGACTCTTTAAAGAACATCGAAGATAAAGAAAGAAGAGTTTATGAAATGAACGGCTCTCTCCCTGACTTGAAGAATTACATTATCAAAAATGCAAAAATTAATTGAATTTGATCAAGCCTTGAAAACTCTGTTGGTATCGATTGATTCGAATGTTGGTACCACTAAACTTAACTTGTCTGAGTGTTTGGGCAGAATTCTTGCAGAGGATGTAACCTCGTTGATTGATATACCGGGGTTTGATAATAGCCAGGTAGATGGGTATGCTGCCCGCTCTAGTGAAGTCTCTGAAGGTAAAGAATTTGTTGTTTCGCAAAGAATACCAGCGGGTTCGAATCCGACTAGTTTAGAAAAAGGTACTGTTGCAAGAATTTTTACTGGAGCCGAGCCCCCTAGTGGATCAGATTGTATCATCATGCAAGAAGATGTGAAGAAAATCGGTGATCAAAAAGTAGAGCTTCTTAAATCGGTGGAAGTCGGAGAAAATATTCGAAAGAGAGCTTGTGATTTAAAAACAGGAGAGGTTTTTTTTAAAAAAGGAAGGCAGTTATCATCGGCGGATCTTGGTCTTTGTGCATCAGTAGGAAAAGTTTCAATACAAGTTTATAAAAAAATAACTGTCGGTGTTTTTTCGACTGGTGATGAACTTAAACAACCCGGAGAAAAACTAGAAAGAGGCCAGCTTTTTGACAGCAATAGGCCGATGATACTTAACTGCGTTAAAAATATGGGAATAAATTGTATTGATTTTGGGTGTTTGCCCGATCGCTTAGAGCCAACTATGAAAGCCTTAAAGAGTGCAAGTGAAAAAGTTGATGCGATTATAACTTGTGGAGGTGTTTCCGTCGGAGAAGAAGACCATTTAAAAGACGCTGTAAAAGAATTAGGTGAACTTAAATTATGGAAAATAAATATGAAACCGGGCAAGCCGTTCGCGTTTGGCAGATTAGGGAAAAGCGCTTATCTAGGTTTGCCAGGCAATCCAGTATCTGCCTGGGTGACATTTTCTCTTTTATGTCGTCCGTTTATTTTGAAATTAAATGGAAAGGAACTAGGCAAGACTCTCTTTACAATGGCACGAACAAACTTTGATTATGAGAATATAAATTCTAGAAGAGAGTTTTGAGAGTCACCATTGACTCAACAGGTAATTTACAACTGTATGCGAGGCAAAACTCTCAAATATTGTCCTCAATTTGTTTTTGTGATGGATTGATTGAAGTCGACCCTAAACAAACAATAAAGGCTGGTGACAATGTTAAATTTTACAACTTTTCGTCTATAGGATAGAGCTGTCATGCATTTAAAAATTTTTTTTTTCGCTGAGCTTAGAGAAAGAATGAATCAAGAGTTTATAGAATCCGAGTTTCAAGGAGTAAAAAATATCCGAGAATTGCAAGAAAAACTCGAGGAAAAATTCGAAGTTTTGAGAGGATGTTTTGCGGAGGATAAGTTGATAAAAATTGCTATCAATCACGAGTATTGCTCCTTAGATGCTGAGTTACGAGATGGGGATGAAGTAGCTTTTTTCCCGCCCGTTACTGGTGGATGAGTCACTAAGTGAGCCCAATGAATCACAGTATTTTAGTTAAGCTGCAGAAGGATCAAATAGCGGTTGGAAGCTTGATTGAGAAGTTAATGGATTTGTCCGAGCGAGAGGGTGAAGTTGGTGCGATTGCAACTTTTATAGGAAGGGTAAGAGGTAAAGAGGACACGAGGCAGGTTGATGAATTATTTCTAGAACATTATCCAACGATGACGGAAAAAAAAATTACGAAAATTGTTTGTAATGCTTGTAATAAGTTTTCAATTAACGGCTGCATCGTTGTCCATAGGATTGGAAAACTAATTCCTGGAGAGTTAATTGTTTTTGTAGGTGTGACAAGCAGGCACAGGAAGGACGCATTTGAGGCGTGTTCTTACGTGATGGATTTTTTAAAAACTGAAGCCCCTTTTTGGAAAAAAGAAAAGGGCTCAAAAGGGGAAAAATGGATTAGGTCTCGGGATACAGATTATCTTGCAAGGGATAGATGGTTGGAAGAATAGGTTGAAAATTTGAATTTGATCTCAATCTAAAACAATATGAGAATCGATAAATTGACTACGTCTTTCCAGCAAGCCCTTGGTGCAGCACAGAGTGTCGCAGTTGGGAGGGATAGCCCTAATTTAGACCCCCTACATGTGCTCCATGCACTGATGAGTGAGGACGAATTTGGCGCTAAATCTTTGATGCTTCGCTCGGGTGGTAACGTCAACAAGCTTTACGAGTTGGTTGATGAAGCTATTGAAAAATTACCAAAGCTAAATAATCCTAGCGGTGAGTTGAGCGCCAGCTCCGATTTACAAAGAATTTTTAACTTAACTGATAAAGAGGCACAAAAAGGGGTGATGATTTTATTGCCAGCGATCTGTTTCTTTACATTCTAAGTGAGGATAAATGTGCTGCTGGAAAGTTAATGCATCAGACTGGTTTGTCAAAAAAAAACCTAGGAGCGGCGCTAGATTATGTTAGGGGAGGTAAATCTCAAAACTCCCCAGAACAGAAACAAGATATTGACACAATCAGTAAATACATGATTGACGTAACGGAAAAAGCCGAAGCGGGTAGTTTGGACCCGGTCATAGGTAGGGATGATGAAATACGACGATGCATACAAATCTTACAAAGGAGAACTAAAAATAATCCGGTGCTCATAGGTGAGCCAGGGGTGGGCAAGACAGCTATTGTTGAAGGTTTGGCGCAAAGGATTCACAATCTTGAGGTTCCTGAAGGACTAAAAGGTAAGAGAGTGTTGGCGCTAGACCTTGCTGCTTTACTAGCAGGAGCTAAATTTCGAGGGGAATTTGAGGAAAGGTTAAAGTCAGTCTTGAAAAGTCTTTCTAAATTGTCTGAGGGTTCAGAAGCAGGCCACCCAATAGTTTTTATTGATGAGCTGCACACTATGGTTGGTGCCGGAAAAAGTGATGGTGCTATGGACGCGGGAAACATGTTGAAGCCAGCTCTTTCAAGAGGAGAGCTTCATTGTATAGGGGCAACGACATTAGATGAGTATCGCAAGTATATTGAAAAAGATGCAGCGTTAGAAAGACGTTTTCAGAAAGTCATAGTGGGCGAACCATCCGTGGAGGCTACGGTCTCGATTTTACGTGGGTTACAAGAAAAGTACGAGCTACACCATGGTGTCGACATAACAGATCCAGCGATTGTAGCTGCAGCTGAGTTGTCAAATCGTTACATTAGTGACCGTTTTTTGCCTGATAAAGCTATTGATCTGATTGATGAAGCTGCAAGTAAGGTAAAAATCGAGATTGACTCAAAGCCGGAGGCGATCGATGTTATAGATCGAAAAATGATTCAGCTGAAAATTGAACGAGAGGCTGTAAAAAAAGAAAAAGACGCTGCTTCCGCGAAGAGACTCAAAATTATTGAGGAGGAAATTAGCAAACTAGCGAGAGATTTGTCGAATCTCGAAGAGATTTGGAGAAATGAAAAGGCTGATGTTCAGGGTTCCACAGACGTAAAGGAGAAGATCGAAAAAATTAAGTTAGAGATCGAAAAAGCTACTCGCCAGGGAGACTGGCAGCGAGTTTCAGAATTGCAGTATGGCGAGTTACCAATCTTAGAGAAACATTTAAAAACGTTGGACGAGTCCAAGGGTAAAGACAACAATAAAAATGAGAAAAAACTTAAACTTTTACGTACAGAGGTAGGTGTTGAGGAAATAGCAGAGGTGGTATCTCGAGCTACGGGAATTCCTATTGCAAAAATGATGGAGGGAGAGAAAGAGAAACTACTCAGAATGGAAAATCTTTTACATGAAAGGATTATAGGCCAGGATGAAGCGGTAAGTTTGGTTTGCGATACTATCCGCAGGTCTCGCGCAGGACTTGCCGACCCTGGAAAGCCTTGCGGCTCTTTTCTCTTTTTAGGTCCAACGGGTGTGGGCAAGACCGAGCTTTGTAAGGCGTTAGCTGGATTCTTATTTGATTCTGAGGCTCATCTGATTCGAATTGATATGAGTGAATATATGGAAAAACACTCTGTTTCCAAGCTTGTTGGGGCGCCACCAGGATATGTTGGGTACGATCAGGGAGGTTCTCTCACTGAGGCTGTCCGTAGACAACCATATTGCGTAATACTGTTCGACGAGATCGAGAAGGCACATCCAGACGTTTTTAATCTTTTGCTCCAGGTTCTAGACGATGGGCGATTGACGGATAGTCAGGGTCGTACTGTCAATTTTAAAAATACGATTATTGTAATGACCTCAAACCTTGGAAGCTCTGAGATCCAAAGTTTTGGCGAAGAGATAAGCGTCGCAGAAAAACAGGTTTTAAAAACAGAGCTTTTAAAAACCTTCAGGCCGGAGTTCGTAAATCGAATTGATGAAATAGTAATTTTCCATGGTCTGTCTCGTGATCAGATAAAGGAGATAGCTAAAACGCACTTAAAAATTTTGGAAAAACGATTGGAATCTCGAGATATTTCTATAGACCTAAACAGTAGCGTACTTGATTTCCTAGTTGCCAAAGGATTTGACCCTTCATTTGGTGCAAGACCTTTAAAAAGAGCGGTGCAAACCTTTATCGAAAATCCGTTAGCAAAAATGCTGTTGAAAGGGGAAATTAGTGCTGGGGATTCAATTCCTATAGATGCAGAAAATGGGGAAATAAGTTTCAAGAGGTTGATTCATTAGTACCTTGTACTAAAATTGTTTGCGAAATTATGTCTTGTGGGCACAAACCATCATTTCGAAAAAATGCGGTTATTAACCAAATGCCAGTTAAAATGGAGGGGATCGCTATTAAGAACCGGATTAAAGCAGTGCCAACCGTTATAGAGCCACCCGATCTTGAAACGATACGCAAATTAAGTGTTTTCATAGGTAGTGTGACACGATTGTTACTCCAACTCCATGTGAAGTATCCCGCAGTCAAGAAAAGCACAATTGCCTGCACAAAAACAGGGTGCAATGCTCCTTCCCCATTGTCGTTCAAAACATAAGCTTTAAACAGAGAGAAAATCAGTATCGAAAAAAATATTGGTCCCACAAGAAGTATGGTTTCGTATACCATCGCCATAAATCTAACCCAGACAGATGCTGTCTTAAAATTTGTCAAGTCAGTTGTTGGGCCAGAATTTTTAGAGAGTTTCACAAAAATATGTTCACCAATTTATAAACGTGATATATTAACCGATTAATTTAAAGAAGCATACTGGAGCTTTCTCAAAAGGGGGGTGGAAGGTAAGTCTTTCGGCTCAAAGGTCATTCAACGAACTTGGGTGGACACTGGGGATTAGATAGGGCTAAATTTATGGAATATACAGGTGCAGAGATTGTCGTTAAGTGTTTACAAGAGGAGCATGTAGAACACGTGTTTGGGTATCCGGGAGGTGCCGTTCTTTTTATTTACGACGAGATTTTCAAGCAAAAAGATTTTCAACACATTCTAGTAAGGCACGAGCAAGCGGCTGTGCATGCTGCTGACGCTTACTCTAGGTCTAGTGAGAAAGTTGGCGTTTGTCTAGTTACGAGTGGTCCCGGGGTTACGAATGCAGTTACTGGGATTGCGACTGCTTACATGGATTCTGTTCCAATGGTTATTATTACCGGCCAGGTACCCACGCATGCAATTGGACTCGATGCTTTTCAGGAGTGTGATACCGTCGGAATTACTAGGCCATGTGTAAAACACAATTTTCTTGTCAAAAATGTTGGTGATCTTGCCTTAACTATGAAAAAAGCTTTTCATATTGCTAAAACGGGTAGACCTGGACCAGTTTTAGTTGATATTCCAAAAGATATTACAAAGCAAAAATGTAAATTTGAGTACCCCAAAGAAATTACAATGCGTTCATATAGTCCCACGCTAAAAGGACACTCAGGACAAATAAAGAAGGCTGCTAGAGCTATTTTAGAGGCGAAACGGCTCATGATTTATACTGGGGGCGGAGTTATTCTCGGCAACTCGAGTCCTGTTGTTACGAAATTAATTAAGAGCTTGAAAGCTCCGTGTACAAATACTCTTATGGGTTTGGGCTCTTTTCCAGCTACAGATAAACAGTTTTTAGGTATGCCAGGAATGCATGGGACTTATGAATGTAATATGGCGATGCAAAACTGTGACGTTTTGTTAGCTATTGGAGCGAGGTTTGACGATAGGGTTATTGGCAATCCTGCACATTTCAGTCAAAACCCGCGGAAGATTATTCACATCGATATTGACCCATCTTCCATTTCAAAAAGAGTAAAAGTTGATATGCCGATTGTTGGAAATATTGAAGACGTTACTCACAATTTGATTGACGAACTGACTGAATTTAGGAAAAAGGGATTGGAGATAGATCACGATGCCTTAGGAAAATGGTGGGACGAGATCGAACTTTGGAGAAAAAAAGATTGTCTTCACTATAAAAAATCTGATGTTGTTATCAAACCCCAGTTTGTAGTAGAGAAACTCTTCGAGGTTACTAACGGCGAGGCTTTTATAACCTCCGATGTTGGCCAACATCAGATGTGGGCAGCCCAGTATTACAAATTTGATTTTCCTAGGAAATGGATTAACTCTGGTGGATTGGGGACAATGGGAGTCGGCTTGCCTTACGCGATGGGTGTAAAGTTTGCTAACCCCGATGCACAGGTAGCATGTGTTACCGGGGAAGCTTCTATTCAAATGTGTATTCAGGAGCTTTCAACCTGTCATCAATATCGGTTACCTCTTAAAATCATAAATTTGAACAATCGTTATTTGGGAATGGTGCGCCAATGGCAGGAGATTGAATACGGTAGTAGATATTCAGAGTCTTACATGGAATCCCTACCAGATTTTGTCAAACTTGCGGAAAGTTACGGGCACGTGGGTTTCAAAGTTGATAAACCTTCTGAGGTCGAGCCGGTTTTACGGGAGGCATTTGAGCTAAAAGACAAACTTGTTTTCATTGATTTCATTACAGATCAGGAAGAAAATGTTTGGCCAATGGTTCAAGCCGGAAAGGGTTTGTCGGAGATGATTCTAGGGTCTGAGGATCTCTGATATAGTTTGCATGAAAAATTTAATTTCTATCCTCCTTGAAAATGAGCCTGGGGCACTTTCTAGGGTTGTTGCATTATTTTCGGCCAGGGGTTATAACATTGAGTCGCTGAGTGTATCTACTACTCAAGACCCATCCCTATCTAGGATGACAATTAAAACGACAGGCTCTGATGAAGTGGTTGAACAGATTACGAAGCATCTTAATAGGTTGATAGATGTCGTGAAGGTTGTAAATTTGACTGATAATGAGTTCATAGAAAGAGAACTTATATTGATTAAAGTAAGGGCAACTGGAAAGAATAGGGAAGAAATGAAGAGAATGGCTGAAATTTTTAGAGGTAGTATAGTAGACGTTACTGATAAGACTTACACGATTGAATTAACGGGCAACGAAAATAAGTTTTTGGCATTCCTTACTGCAATTGATGAGGATTCAATTATCGAGGTGGCTCGCACTGGTTCTTCTGGCCTCGCTAGGGGAGAGAGAAGCTTAAGTCTTTAAATTTATTGAAGGAGAAATGTATGAATGTTCTTTATGACCGCGATGCAAAAGAGGGTCTTATCAAAGAGAAAAAGGTTGCGATCATAGGGTATGGATCACAAGGCCATGCGCATGCTTTAAATCTTTCTGAATCTGGAGTTAATGTTTGCGTTGGGCTCAGAAAAAATGGTGCCTCATGGGCAAAGGCTGAAAAGGCTGGGATGGTGGTGAAAGAAGTACATGAAGCTGTGAGGGATGCGGATATAGTTATGCTTTTAATGCCTGATGAAACCATTTCTGCTGTTTATGCAAAACATATTGAGTCTGAGATGAAGGAGGGAGCATGCTTGGGCTTTGCTCATGGATTTAATATTCACTACGGCCAAGTTGTTCCTCGAAAAGATTTGGATGTAATGATGGTCGCTCCAAAGGCGCCGGGTCATACAGTAAGATCCACTTATCGAGCTGGTGGGGGAGTTCCTTGTCTAATTGCGGTTAACCATGATGCTTCTGGGACGGCAAGAGATGTGGCACTTTCTTATGCATGTGCAATCGGTGGAGGCAAGGCAGGCATTATTGAAACCACATTTAGAGATGAAACCGAAACAGATTTATTTGGTGAGCAGGCTGTTTTGTGTGGAGGGGTTGTTGAGCTAATCAAAGCTGGGTATGAGACCCTAACTGATGCTGGCTATGCGCCAGAAATGGCTTATTTTGAGTGCCTTCATGAAATAAAGTTGATAGTTGATTTAATTTATGAAGGCGGAATTGCTAATATGAATTATTCAATTTCAAATAATGCTGAATTTGGAGAGTATGTTACGGGACCAAAAGTCATAAATATAGAGTCAAAAATTGCAATGCAAGAAGCGTTGGAGAAGATCCAAAGCGGGGAATACGCAAAGCAATTTATTTTGGAAAACCAGGCTGGAGCTCCGACAATGATTTCAAAGAGAAGACAGATGGCAGAGCATCCAATCGAACAAATAGGATCCAAGTTACGTACTATGATGCCATGGATCGCGGCTAACAAATTAGTTGACCAAGAAAAAAATTAGGAGAGTAAATGTCTGCTATCGATGTTCAAAACTACCCTTATCCATTCTTCGCCAGAGAGGGGTGGCCTTTTATAGCAATTAGTTTGATAGTATTTTTGGCTTTACTAATTCTGGACCTGTTTTTCGGTGCTTTTTTAGCTTTAATTCTATCTATTTTTACATTCCAATTTTTCAGGGATCCAAAACGAAGTGGGCCGAATGATGACAGTGTTATTACTAGCCCTGCGGATGGAAGAGTTATTTTTATCGGTAAAAGTTTAGACCCGTTACAAAACACTGAGGCATTAAAAATCAGCGTTTTCATGAACGTTTTCAATGTTCATTCGAACAGGTCGCCCATTGAGGGAACTATAAAATCCGTTGATTACCAGTCAGGTAATTTTTTTAATGCGGATTTGGATAAGGCTTCAGAGCAGAATGAAAGAAATTCGGTACTTTTTGTGGATAAAAGTGGAAGAAGACTTACCTGTATCCAGATTGCTGGCTTAGTTGCCAGACGAATTTGCTGTTACGTTAATCCTGGCGATACAGTGCAAAGAGGCGCTCGCTTCGGTTTTATACGGTTTGGTTCTCGAGTAGATGTATACCTTCCAGTTAATTCTCGGCCTTTAGTCACTGTAGGCGATAAGATTCTCGCTCATTCAAGTGCAATAGCCAACTGGCCTTAGACCGAAGACTTGCAAGATTGAAACACCTCGGAATTAGAAAAACTAGCATCTACCTGCTACCAAACCTGTTTACAACCGGCTGTCTCTTTGCAGGGTTTTACGCGATTATTATGGCTATTGATCAAGAGTTCGAAGGAGCCGCAGTTGCGATTTTTGTTGCGGCTGTACTAGACAGTTTAGATGGTCGGGTAGCTCGGCTGACAAATACAACTTCTGACTTCGGTGCTCACTACGATAGCTTAGCCGATGTAGTTTCTTTCGGAGTTGCCCCAGCAGTTGTAGGGTACTTATGGCTTTTGAAGGATTTAGGGAAATTGGGTTGGTTTGCGGTTTTTTTGTATGTAGCCGCGACAGCATTAAGGCTAGCTAGATTCAACATCCTTGCCCCGAAAACGAATAACGGGTTTTTTTACGGATTGCCTTGTCCAGCTGCAGCTATGCTTGTTGCGACCTTCATCTGGACGATCATTGATTTTGGCGATTTCGATACAATTTATTTTTCAGGTCCCATAGCTTTGTCGCAGCACTGGTTGATCTGGATTTTGTGGTTCGTTTTTATTTTTTGCGGGTTTTGTATGGTTAGCCTTTTACCTTATTATAGTTTTAAAGATATAAAGTCTAGGAAAAGTGTCTCATTTGCAGTTCTTTTAATCATAGCTATTTTGATTGCTGTAGTTTCCCAAGACCCTTCTACTATTTTGTTTTTGATGGTTTTGTTTTATAGCTTTTCTGGTTTTGTGGTCTATTTGTTAAAATTCAGGAAAGGTGGTCATGTTGGTGTTTTTGAAGAATAATTTTTTGGTCGGAGTTTGTTGATGTCTGAAACTGTAAAAATTTTCGATACAACTTTACGTGATGGGGAGCAAAGCCCAGGAGCTTCAATGACAGTTGACGAGAAGGTAATTATCGCAAAGCAGTTGGAAAAACTTCGCGTTGATATCATAGAGGCAGGTTTCGCAGCGGCTAGCGCTGGGGACTACTCTGCTGTATCAGAGGTCGCAAAGAATATTAAAAACAGTACTGTTTGTTCACTTGCCCGAGCAATTCCAAGGGATATAAAAGCAGCTGGTGAAGCGGTATCATATGCTCGGAAAAACAGAATTCACACTTTTATCGCAACCAGCCCCATTCACATGGAAAAAAAACTGAGAATGAGTCCGAAGGAAGTGATAAATGCTGCTGTAGATGCTGTAAAGTTAGCTTTAAATTATACGGATGACGTTGAATTCTCAGCTGAGGATGCAGTTCGGTCTGACCTCAGTTTTTTAGTAGAAATTTTTGAAGCTGTCATTGATGCTGGTGCGAAGACCCTTAACGTGCCTGATACCGTAGGGTACAGTATGCCATCAGACTGGGGTCAAAAGATTGCTAGCTTAATACAAAAAACCAGGAATGGAAATTCTGTTATTTGGTCCACGCATTGTCATAATGATTTGGGAATGGCAGTTGCTAATTCTCTCGCTGCTGTCTCGTCGGGCGTCAGACAAGTAGAGTGTACAATAAATGGCATCGGTGAAAGGGCAGGAAATGCGAGCTTAGAAGAGGTTGTTATGGGTCTAAAAGTTAGAAATGATCTGTATAATTGCGAAACGCAAATTGACACTACGCAGATTCTACAAACATCTCGACTTATCTCCCAGATAACTGGTTATCAGGTTCAACCCAACAAAGCCATTGTTGGTGCCAATGCTTTCGCACATGAGTCGGGGATTCATCAGGATGGTGTTTTAAAGCATCGAGAAACCTATGAAATTATGGCTCCTCAGGATGTGGGCTGGGCCACAAACAGGATTGTATTAGGAAAGCTTTCGGGTAGAAACGCGTTTAAGCAGAGATTGGAAAAACTTGGGATGGATGTAATCTCTGATGACGAGCTCGGCATTTTATTCGAAAAATTTAAAGAATTAGCAGATAGAAAGACAGAAATTTTTGATGAAGATATTCAATCTTTGGTTTCTGGTAAAAACATGCACAGTGAGTGTTACAGGCTTGAATCGTTGTCTCAGGAGTCAAAAACTGGCGGAAAACCGACAGCAGAAGTTGCTTTTTTTCGAAGTAACGAGAGGGTCGTTGGTTTTGGTAAGGGTAATGGGCCCGTGGATGCTACTGTCAACGCAATTGAATCAAAGGTTAATAGCAAGTCTCAACTACTGCTTTTTTCAGTTAACGCTATTACAGACGGTACTCAGGCTCAGGGTGAAGTAACTATGCGACTTTCCCGAAAAGGGAGGGTTGTAAACGGGGTAGGTTCGGATCCTGATATTGTTGTTGCCGCAGCAAAAGCTTATCTTAATGCATTAAACAGACTTGAGAGTGAACCGCGAATCAACCCTCAACAACCATAATGATTAAATTTTTGTTGATTAAGAGATAGAAAGAGAATAGAGTTAGCGTTTCACGTCGCGTTTTGGTTCTGCAAACGCTGACGCTTGTAATTTGGTCAAAGAAGGAGGATTTTATGACCCTTAGCGCAGAAGATAAAAAAGGTATTAAGTCGGAATTCGGTAGGTCTAGTAAAGATACTGGTTCGCCTGAAGTTCAGGTTGCTATCCTTACAAAGCGAATTAACGAATTGACTGGTCATTTCAAAGAACATGCAAAAGATCATCACTCCAGAAGAGGTTTATTGCGACTCGTTAGCAGGAGGAGAAAGTTGCTGGACTATTTGAAGAGAAAAAATTTTGAAGGTTATAAATCGTTAATTGATAAGTTAGGTATTAGAAAATAATTACGGGGATTGTGTGTGTTTAGAATAGAAAAAGAAAGTTTTACTTACGGAGATAAAGAGGTAACCCTTGAAACAGGAGAGTTTGCCAGACAGGCTACTGCTGCAGTCATGGCAAGTATGGGAGATACAGCTGTCCTGTGCACAGTCGTAGCTGCTAAGGAAGCTCGAGGGGGACAAGATTTTTCCCACTAACCGTTGACTACATGGAGAAAACTTACGCCGCGGGAAAAATTCCAGGGGGTTTTTTCAAAAGAGAAGGTAGACCTAGTGAAAAAGAAACTCTGACTTGTCGGTTAATTGACAGGCCAATTCGTCCACTTTTTCCGGAAGGTTTTTTAAATGAGGTTCAAGTTGTTTGTACGGTTGTGTCTTTAGATCCAGAATGTGACCCTGATATTGTTGCAATGATCGGAGTTTCCGCTGCACTTGCTCTATCTGGAGTACCTTTTAACGGACCGATAGGTGCTGCTAGGGTGGGCTACATTGACGGGCAATACAAACTAAACCCACTTGTATCAGAACTTGAAGATTCGCTGTTAGATCTCGTGGTTGCTGGTACTGAAAGTGCTGTTTTGATGGTTGAGTCGGAGGCAAAACAGTTAACTGAAGAACAGATGTTAGGTGCGGTGGTATTTGGGCACGAACAAATGCAAACTGCTATAGATGCAATTTGTAAACTCGTCGAAAGGGCAGGAAAGGAAGAGTGGAGTTGGACCCCTCAAAAGGTTAATGAATCTTTGCAGAAGAGAGTGCAGGACTTCGCATCCGGCCCACTTGAGGAAGCCTATAAATTGAGAAACAAGCAGGAACGTTCTGGAAAAATTAAACAAGTATATGCAGATACTATAGAGAAGATTGGAGTTAGTGACTCTGGCGAAGTAGATGAAGGTACTTTTGATGAAAGCAGCATTGGTGATATTTTGCATAAATTGGAATCCGATATTGTCAGATCAAGAATATTAAATGGTGAAGCTAGAATTGACGGAAGAGATACCAGAACGGTAAGGCCAATTTCCATTAGGACGGGAGTTCTTCCCAGGACCCACGGTTCGGCACTGTTTACCCGCGGTGAGACACAGGCTTTAGTTGTAGCTACTTTGGGAACCACAAAAGATGAGCAAATAATTGATGCACTGGAAGGGGAGTACAGAGATCGTTTTATGCTTCACTACAATATGCCGCCATACGCAACCGGAGAGTGTGGAAGAGTTGGCAGTCCGAAAAGAAGAGAAATAGGTCATGGAAAACTTGCTAAACGCGCTCTTGTGAACACCCTGCCGAGTACGGATGATTTTGCGTATTCTATTCGTGTTGTCAGTGAGATTACTGAATCGAATGGGTCATCTTCCATGGCGTCAGTTTGCGGGGGGTGTTTAGCTATGATGGATGCGGGGGTTCCGTTATCTGCTCATGTAGCTGGAATTGCCATGGGCCTTATAAAGGACGGGAACAAATTTTCTGTTTTAACTGATATTTTAGGGGATGAGGATCATCTGGGAGATATGGATTTTAAAGTTGCTGGTTCGGAAGTTGGTGTAACTGCTTTACAAATGGATATCAAGATCCAGGGAATTACAAAAGAGATTATGGAAGTAGCGTTATCTCAAGCGAAGGAGGCAAGACTTGAGATACTGGGCAAAATGAAAGAAGCGGTTGGTTCTCACAGAGATGAACTATCAGAATACGCTCCTAGGCTTTATACAATGAAGATTAATCCCGAGAGAATAAGAGATGTAATAGGAAAAGGTGGAGCTACCATTAGGGCACTAACAGAGGAAACCGGTACCACCATAGATATCACCGATGAGGGGAACGTAACGATTGCTGCAATCGATGCAGAAGCTGCAAGGGTAGCAATAAAGAAAATAGAGGATTTAACTGCCGAGGTGGTTGTGGGTAACGTCTATGAGGGTAAAGTTTTACGTTTGCTAGAATTTGGCGCTATAGTCTCTGTTTTGCCCGGTAAGGATGGCCTATTGCATATTTCTCAGCTAGCTAATGAAAGGGTGAATCAAGTATCAGATTATGTCAAAGAGGGTCAGGATGTCAGAGTTAAGGTTATAGAGGCAGATGACAAAGGCCGACTGAGATTGTCTATGAAAGCATTGCTAAATGAACAGGAAGAGAAACCTGATGATTCTGAAAAGAAAGAGGTAGAGGCTTCAGAGGGGTCGGACGGGTAACGTAATTTCTGTGATGTTTCAGGAAAACAAAACGACAGTAATTGGTAACTGGAAGATGCATGGTTCAGTTCAAAGTAACGAAATATTTTTAGAAAAATTGCTTTCCACGTTAGAGGATTTAAATTCTGCCAATTTTTTTTGTGGGATTGCTATGCCTGCAGTCTACCTCTTTCAATTTAGTTCAAGGTTGGATAATGCCCCTTTTTGCATAGGAGCCCAAAATGTGTCTCAATGGGAGGAGTCGGGAGCATTCACTGGTGAAATAAATGCCAGGATGCTAGCTGAATTTGACTGTAAGTTTTCGATTGTGGGTCATTCTGAGCGCAGAAAATATTTTGGGGAAACAGACAAGATAGTTGCTAGAAAAGCTAGTAGTCTTTTGGAATCTGGGATAGCACCGCTTATCTGTGTAGGAGAAGGTCAGCAAGAAAGGGAAGAGGGGCTGGCGGTTCAATTTGTAAAAAATCAAATTAGACGAAATCGCTTCGTTTTTAGGTTCGGAACGAATAAAAAACTGCAATTTTGCATATGAGCCTATCTGGGCAATTGGAACTGGAAAGGTTGCTAAAGAGTCTGATATTGCAGAAATGCATGTTGCAGTAAGGGAATTATTGGTGAAGATAATGGGCGAGGTTTCAGCTCAAAATATTTCTCTTCTTTATGGGGGAAGTGTTAATGCTGAAAATGTTTTGTCCATTGTTGACCAGGACAATGTTGACGGGATTCTTGTAGGAGGGGCTTCTGTTTCTATGGAAACCTTTGGTAAACTATTAGAAAAGTTAGCAGGTAGAAGGCAGTAGTAATAAAAGTAAGAGGAAAATGGGTATGCCAGTTTTATATTCGGTTTTAATGACAATACAAGTTTTATCGGCAATTTCGATTGTAGTGCTGGTCCTTTTGCAGCAGGGAAAGGGCGCAGATATGGGAGCAGCCTTTGGCTCTGGAAGTGCTGGTTCTGTTTTTGGCGCAGCTGGCTCTGCGAACTTTCTTTCTCGCACTACCGCTGTTGCCGCAACGATTTTTTTTCTCACTACTTTGGCGCTTGCCTACACAAACAAAGGACCGAATGTTGAATCGAGTGCTCCTGTTGGAATCATGGAGGCAATTCCTGAAGGAAACTGCAGCAGAAAGTGATTCCATCGTAATTCCAGACGAGGAGAGTAATAGCGAGACAGGTAGTGGTGCTTCAAAAATACCTGACTAAAACAAAATTGAAACGTGTCGATGTGGTGGAATTGGTAGACACGCTATCTTGAGGGGGTAGTGGCGCAAGCCGTGG
>JAYQTQ010000003.1:0-953813 GCA_038147455.1 Burkholderiaceae bacterium
CTACGCATTGCTAAGGAATATGGAGGCTGCCATGTTACGCCGAAACAACAACAGAGTTTAAAAATGATTAGACCCCTGTTTTTTTATGTTATTTCATTTTTGGCCAGTTTTTTAAAGAAAAACATATCAGTGCATAAAGAAGTTTTTAATAAGTCAAAGAATTTTATACAGCATGAATTAATTCAAAAATGAATTATATCCAACTTTTGAATGATACTGATTATGCAATTAATAAGTGTAGCGTCATTTGATAAAAACCTACATAAATTTTAGATTTAACTATAGTCTACGTCCTATGCTATCCTGGTTTGGAATAGGCCTGAAATAAAGTAAGCAATTTTAGAACAACTTGAACAATATACTCACTAAGAGAAACATTTTTGATCCTCAGGGAAACACTTGGTAGCCAACTCTAGGAGCACTGCTCTGTTCCCAAAAACAAAATTCTTGAGTTTTTCCTGGTCTTAGTGGCTCAGAGGGGGTTGAGAGCGCATTAAAACTTAGCTATCAATACCGTATTGAGAATGATGATACTAGACGGATGCAAATTTATTTTTGAGCAGCGTATCATGGTTCAACACAAGCACTTCCATGACTGATCGTCCAAATTTATTACAATACCAAAGTCTATTCCCAAAATTACATTTTAAATTATCCAGTTAACTATCACAGAAAAACAAAATATCAGCGAAGCTGATTACTCGGAGGAAAAAATTTTAGAATTGGAAAAACTTATTAACAAGGTCGGTCCAGAACAATTACGGCTATTGTAGAGAAAACTATTTCAGGAGGGCTTACCAGTTATACCAGAAACCAAAACATTGGGCCAGCGTCCGCAAGATTTGTTCTCATTATAATTCATCTTGATAATGGATTAAATCATTTTTTTTGTGGAACTGAAACTACAGGAAAATATTTTGTTGGGAATATGATAATTTTTCTCCTTGCATCACAGTCTTAGGAAAAACACTGGCAGGTGGTTATATGCCACTCAGTGCTTTTAATAGTGAGCAAATGAGATGTTTCAAACAGTTATAAGAAGGGTCTCAATGAATCACCAAACCAACACATTTCAGGGATGATTCTCTGGCTGTTGCACAGCAATTGCAACACATACCTATTGAATAAACCTTTAAAATCAGAGTATTGGAAAAGGGTTGTATCGTCAAACAGTTGAGGGCAACTTCTTTGAAGATCTGAAATTCTTCAATGGAGTAATGGACGAGGCTTAAGATTTTCAATTTTTTATGAGGTATCAATCAGGATTCCTTTGGTCGCAACAAACCCTTGAGTCTGATAAACACAATTATCGATGGGAAATGGTACAGAAATAACATTCTCTCCTTGCTTTGGACTTCGACCAGGAAAAATTAGCTGTCTTATGAGCAAGTATGCGATGTATTTCTGAGAATTGAAAGAAATTGGGATAGTACTGTATGCGCATCTCAACTGAAAGACTACCAAAAATAGTTAGTGATGAATTTAATATATTTGATAATGATGATAGGGATTACTCCAAGAGTGCAGGTCTTCTTAGAAAGAATTATCATGAGACTTAACAGTAGACCTAAGTATGTATTGAAATTATTTTTCCAATTTAAATTTTACTATGGAAGACACTATCACAAACTAGGATGAACTAGATTGGTTGTAAAGGAACATGAAATCACCAGTTTACCAAAGATAAATTTGAAGTTATAAAAATTGAGCAAAACTAGAATAAATTTGTATTTGTGCCTTTCACAATGTCATTTCACTGTCCGTAATCCATCAAAAACCAGCGGTTGTACGAAGTCCGTAGGGGACCCTTTGAACCGAGTGATACCGCCAACCTTTAGAGAAAAATGTACTTGGGGAATTTCTTGTTTTTTCATGACTCAGTCGCAGCGACGGCTGACGACGAAAAATCATTTGTGCTGCGGAAGAGGAACGCTTTACTAGAATCAAACATGACTCCAGCTTCCCATAAACGTAATAATTTTTGCCTACGAAAAGCAAATATTAAAGCAGACGATTTAGTACTATGTAGCTTTTATAAAGAATTCAAATTAAAATCGATAGAGTGGCTGTTGGATTGCTGAAACAGATTTTCCGAGAAGCTTTATGAGTACTAAAATATTTCATAAATGATTGGGCAAACATTAAATCAGAAGTATCGAACATAATTGCGACTGAGTTGTACTAGGACGAAAAGAAAATTCTTTTTTAAGCATCATGAGTCCTACAAGGCCGCATTCACGCAAGTGGTTTTGAAAAGTGCAATAATGACCCTTGATGGAGTTGGGGAATGGGATACAGCTACTTTCGGAAAATTCAATGAATCTAGGAATTATGAAGAGGTTGCAACGAATAGATTTCCTCACTCATTAGGCCTTCTTTATTCCTGCTTTGCGGAATTTCTCGGATTTGAAGTCAATGAGGGGGAATTCTGAAAGTTATGAATGGTCGCTTATGGACAACCTAAACATACAGATAAAACAAGAAAATTATTTAAAGTGTTGATGGCCTTAAGTTTAAATAGATAAAAAATTTTTCTCTATATGAATATTCTGATGAATCAAATTTAGCAAAGCCGTTTTTCGATCTCTTCGGTCAAGTGCATAACCTTGAATTCCATTTCTCGCTTTTGAGATAAAGATTTCACCAATGAGATTAAATTTTCTGACCCATCAAATAATACTATGCCGATATCTCTGCTTCGTTTCAAAACTGTTTTTGAGGAGATCGTACTAGGTTTTGCGAAGAATTAAAATTAACAGAGAAGAAAATCTTGTTATGTGATGTTGCTCTTAATTTGTATCAATTAAAGAATATCTGTGAATCGGGTTTATGTATTTTATTCAACCTGCTTCTGTATGTGATCCACTAGGGGTCATTTACTAGCATGGGACAATTAAGAAAATCAGACTAGTGTACATTTTTACGTTAACTCATGGAAACCTGGGAGAACATATTAGTGAAAAAGAACTATCTATTCAAATAAGGCGTTCAAATCTTAGAGACATGGTATTTGAACTTCCAGATCAAGAAATTATCGAGAGTTTGAGTCGAATTGGCAGGCACAAAGTTTGTGCACTAGCAAGAGAAGGGGGTCTGAGTTTGACCACGAGCTTGTGTTGCTCGGTCTAATTGTGGATCTGGCTTAGTCAGCAGAGCCATGCAAGAGTAAACTATGCCGTAAAATTTGGAGCTTTTTAGACCATTTGCTCCAATTTGTTGCAATAGAATATGCAGAAGAATAGCCTCTGAATTCTCAGATATGACATAGAACAACAACCATTTAAGTTCATGATGGGGTTACAAATGTTAGAGAAAATATCAGTAATATGTTTGAGGTTATAACTCACGTCGATGGAACAGCTAGAGTTCAAATCGTAACTGAAGAATCGAACAAATTTCTACATGAACTCTTCTAAATTTCAAAGAGAAATCTATGCTGTAGTTCTGTTAAATACGTCCTTCAATCGAGGGGAGAATCCTATTGTTGCTCCTTCTACAAAGACGTCATAAATACTTTTTGCACTAATATTGAGACATTGTTGTAAATAATTGCAGTTAATATCAAAAAGCAGACTTCCTGCCCGAGAAAATAGCCAGTGTTTGAGATATGGTATTTAAATTCAAAGATAATAAAGTATGATGGATAACAATAAAGAAACTTACGAACCTCAATATAATTGGTAAATTAGCCTTGCGAGAAGAACTGGGAATTCAAAATGGGTCTCACCAGTGGATCGACGTATATCAAAGACCCACGCAGATTAGTGTTTTTGCTAAGTCGGTATAAGTTTGTTTCTAAGATGATACAAGATAAAAATAAGGTTTTAGAGGTAGGTCATGAGATGGTTTGAAGTCGTATAGTAGTTCAAACTAGCTAAAATATCATGGAATTGACATCGACAAAATATTTATCGATGATGCAAAAACCAAGACTTATAGAAGGTGATGGACTAAATTTTTTTGTTCAATATTCTAGAATCTTCAGTCTAAGGTATGATGCATATAGTCTAGACGTTCTTGAACATATTAGTGGTAGCGACGAGTCAACGTATTTTAAAAATATATCTGAATGTTTAACCATTTGAGGGGATTTTTATTGTTGGTATACATCATCAGAGTCCCAACCTTTGCCTCAGGAGGGGGGTCATATCAATTGCAAAATGGAGATGAGCTAAAAATATATGCGCCTTAAATATTTCAAAAATGCTTTTCTTTTTTTGTATGAACGACGAGGTAGTACACAGGTTTTCTCCAATGGCCCATTTATGTATTTCGCTTGTGTTAGCCCAAAGAAATAACATGAAGATTGCTTACTTTTTTAATGATGTAAAGATACAAAAGACTTTGCATTCCAGATTCACTAAAAAACTTTGGAGAGTCTGTTTACCTCTTTAATGATCTTGTTCCATTAAAAATACTAAAAGATAAATCCAAATATCTTCATACTTGATCGCTTTTCCAAAAAATTTGAAACATACATTGATTTCTTTAAGACAAGGGCAATTAATATTCATTTATCTTTACTACCCTGAAACAGAGGTAGTCATCCTATGTTTTACAGTATTACAACAACAGCAAAGCAAAAAAAAATTGGTTGGTTCATTCATGCACATCCTCCAAAATTGACGTTGGTATCCCAGTTTTACAAAAGAATTAAAAGTTTAATGTATCCGATCATACATTCCGAAACGATTTGGACTTGCCGCTAAGTTTCGGCCATGTCCTCAGTAGAAAATTGAATATTTGAGAGATGAACTTGACGTATAGATTTTTTATTATAAAGCCAATTAATAATTAGTGGTGAGCTTACCATAAAGATGAGATTGACTCTGTATGCTAAATATTTGAACAAAGGTTGGGATACGAAAATATCTGATTTTTTTAGCAGTTGCAAAAAGAACTAAATATTTTCCGTTAGCATCAGTATAAGCCTCAAAAGTTATTATCGTTAATAATGTAAACCTTCTTAAATCATTCTTCATACTTATTATATGATATGTAGTTATCAACGATTTTTTCTAGTACGTTACTCGAAGATAATTCAGTCAATGGTCCCACTGCACTTGATTTTATTAGCTCAAGGTCTTTGCTGACCAAAAAAGGGCCCTTCCGTTTAAAAAAATCTAAACCAGAAACTTGTGATCTTCATTATAGGTCCCCAGAATTAAGTAAGGATTAGTAGAAAAAACTAAAAGCATTATCGGTCCAGTTGCGAAGGAAAAGTTGCAAATTGAATTTGAATAAGTAGCATTTCTTAAATCAAGATCCAATGCGGGCTCAATCCAACAACCTTTTAAATTTTCAAAATCTCTATTATTAAATGATCATCCTGATCAGGAATAATTACTAATCTGCATCAGGAAATCTCCGAAATTATTTCTGACAGTTTATTTACCAATTCAAATCCTACATTCCTCCAACAGGTTATGAGTCGTGTTCACACGCCAACGTTACATATTTTTTCCGTTTACTCTATTTTTCAAGCAAAACATTACTTTTTTCTGCTGACCTTAGGAAATGTCGGTTTAGTTTCAGTCCTATTGTACAACTCCATAGCTCTCTCGGTTACTGGAAGTCTAGTAAGCCAGATACAAATCCGGGGTTCAATACTAGGCTTGTAATTATCTGGACAAAAATTGTTTATAGTAATGCCTAATAGATCTAAATTTGTTTTATTTATAGTGTAACCTGATAAAACTACATAACGATACTGCACTTATACACACATTCACTAATTTTCTATCGTAATACCCATCAGACAAGTCAATTCATTAGTTGTTACTTTCCTGAAATTAGACAAACAAGCTCCAGATCTATTTCATCATACCATGCATTTTTAACACATGTAAACAAACGCTAAATAATTTATAAAATCAAAAGAATGCGGAGCTATCCTGAAATCATAGTAGGCAAGCATCTTATTCTCACATTTACCGGCATAGTTTGTCGCCTTGGAAAG
Source organism: Burkholderiaceae bacterium (assembly GCA_038147455.1). Lineage (GTDB taxonomy): Bacteria > Pseudomonadota > Gammaproteobacteria > Burkholderiales > Burkholderiaceae_A > UBA7377. The sequence continues at coordinate 5,960 of JAYQTQ010000003.1, forward strand.
AGAAAGTGATTCCGCTGGTACCATCAGTAAACAGTTCCAGACTGTCCAGTTTCTTTTAAAACTGGAGGTTCTAGTAAAATATAATTTCTAAATCTTTCTCTAAGTTTTAATACATTAAGAACACCTTTTCAGTTCCCTCGGAATCATCGATTACAAAAACACATGATTTATTAATTAAACTTGTAGAATATCGCAGTCTTGCTACCAACCTTCCATCTATAAAACCATGTCTAACCTTGTCTGTCTTTGCTTCAATGAAGAAACATATTTGAGACATTGTCTTCCCATAATAATGAATCTTATTTAAATATAACCCCTTATTCTCATCTAGAAGTTTTTTTATAGAGTCAAAATCTACAATCGAAAGTTCCATCATGATGTGTATGTATTTCTTCAATAGTTTTGGCACCACCAAACGAAATTGCGAGGGTTGAAACGGACCGATGTAAGTGTCGACCTCGGCTACAACCTTAGAGAAAAATATTTTGTGCAGCTTAAATATACTGGTTTGCCTCTTTCGAAATAGAACCTGCACAAGGAAATTCATCAATTATTGGAGCCGTTATTTTGAAGCGAGACAAGTTCCGAATCTTTGCAAGATTGAGTACACTGAGGAAGACAAGTTTCCCAGAAATGATTTTGCATCATACTCCTGACAACCATAATTTACTCACTATATTCCACCTTAACTCGATATTAATTAAACTGTTTGGTAAATGATAAAGATAATTTTTTCACCAAATATTTTTCTTAATTTCCTCACCCAATGGTACTGAGTGTGCATTACCGTCGAACCACTGAAACACTTGCCACTCTTTAGATTTTTAAACTCATGAAAGGTTTTGACAAACTTGTTCCAAAAATTCGTCAACTTCTCGCCAACCGTCTAACATGCTAGAAACTGACTCAAGTAATTCGTGACTTTTTTCATCAGGCAGATGTTTGGCAAAATTATTCAAGTTCCGTCTTGCATCATATCCTTTTGAATAAATAAAAATAAGGATCTCGCCTCCTGGTTTTGTAATTCTTATCAACTCATCTAGCCCGCTTTTTGGGTCGTCCATGTGGTGGAGTACTCCCCAACAAACTGTAACATCACTCACCGCTTCAACTAATGGTAGATCAGTGCCGCTGGCTCTGACTAAAGTGGCATTGGCTGACGTCAAATAATTCGGAAAAGCATATACCGATTCAGACAAATCAAAACCATGATATTGAGAACATAAGGGAGCTATGAGTCTTCCAATCCTGCCATTTCCGCAACCAATATCGAATACATTTTTCCTTTAAAATAGTCACTAGGCAACAAAAATCTACCGAATAAATGCCCATGAGACATTGTCTCTTTACCAACAAAACCATCTATTTTTGTCCACTCAAACCCAAAAGAGTTAACGTAATCCATATTTTTTATAGCAGAGTCAATAAATATCCTATTGTCCCTATTACATTCAATCAAGGTCTTTTATATATTTCACTTTTCATAATCAAACTAACTTCATCCTGATTTTGTAATCTAAGATTCGTATATCATCAGAATTCGACGCTTTTAACGAATCGAAAAAATAAGAATGCCTTTCGAGCCAAAACCAAACTTTTTCACTGAAGTTGATCTCCGATGCACCTGTATCGCTTCTTTAACTTCTATTTTATCTAGATGTTTTTCGTAATAAACATTTATATGCGTTACATCCATTTGATTACTGCTTAACTCAACTATGTATTTGTTTCAACTTTGATAACTTTCCCTATTCCTCCTTTTAGAGTGGAAAAAAATATAAAATCGCACCGCTTATATGATTACCAAAATAATTTTTTATCGAAATTAAATGGCTCGCTCTGAAAGCGATACCATGGTGAATAAATCAATAACCCTTCAGACTGAACTCAACCAAGTTCTTTTCATTTTCAAGGACCAAACATCTATAAAAAAAATATCTGATTCCTTGTCTCCTTCTTTTACTCCTTTTCGGAGAGGAATATCCTTTAATTTTGTGACAAAATTGTCCCCAAGTTCAATAACAAATTCATTCAGGGAACCTCTTTGGAATTTTGCAAAAGGAAATTTTTATCTCTAAAGAGTTTAAAAGTTACCGGCTTTTCTCAATAAATTGAACAATGTAAAATCGCCACTTCGTAGCAGGCAATAAATTTCCCACACGACTACAAAAACAATTTTGTCCACACTTTATTCTCATTACACAAAGCCCATACTTCTTTATACCACCAACTAATCTTTTATCCAACCTTTCGATTACCTTTCAAATGCAAAACACAGCACCTATTTAACTTATCAGTAATCTCCCTCTCATCAATTGAGACAAATTGTATTTGCTACAGGGTAAATAGGCAACTCTCGTGTGCCATTCAAGAACTCTGATTGATGTGGAATAAAATTGGAATTGCCAAAGGCCGAATTTACGTTAGCTGGCCTCCTTCCTTAATCTTCTTATGTTTTTATAAATTTTTGCAACTTGATCGATTTTTCGCTGACAGATATGAGGAGTATAGGATATAATCAAAAACTTGATCACAGACTTTATTATGAGTATTGGCAAAATTACACCTTCGTTGATGGACATTTGCCCTACAATATGCCGGTGATAAGGCCAACATCAAAATTATTTTTTAAACAAAAATATATTTATTGGATGAATAAAAAGCATCGATATCTAAAATAGTGGGCGTTGAAAACTAGGAAGTTCGAACAAAGCCCGTCATTATTTACAACTCGCTCGGAACATTGGTTCCTCACCCATTACATCTAATCTAACAAATATTGATAACCGAGAAGGAATATTTGAAAACGATTTTAGATCAGTCAAAACAAGAATGATTTGCATCACGGTTCCGACCAACAGAGCAATATCAATATTAAATTATCAAGTCTCGTAATTCATTGTGCTCTCCTCCTTTATATCAGGAGTATCAATCTTGATACATTAGCAGGTACCTTGACATGGAAAATTACAATATTTATTGACTGCTGGCAAAGCGAGTTAGACTTTCGCCTATCTTGAGATCTGGCGGGCAAGTTTTCTGTACTCCAATTCAGACAAGATAACCTCTTGCATTTTTGCGGCATCAATTCCATCTCTGACCAGTTGAATGTTTGCTCAGTCCACAATTTTATTTGAAAATCTGCAAACCACTCTCCCAAAACAATTGAGGCCCATAACGAATTCATATTTGCCTGCATGAGAAGATAATTGCGTTAAACCAAATTTTGAATTCCAGTATTAACAATTGGAATCATCCAGTTTTTAAGGAGCTAAGCCTGGCTCTTTCACCTAACTCATCTTTACTATTATTCAAAAACTCAGTGTGCCATACCAAATCCTTTTTTGGAAGATTGGCAATATGCTCAAGACCTAGATTTTTCAAATATATCTCAAAATTGGTTTCATTTCTGACCCTCTGTAAAGAAATCGCGAGGAATTGTGAGGCAAAAATCAAGTAATTTGATGGGAAAAATGGAGTTCGCACCTCTAAAGGGGCTTGCATTGACATTCAGTCACCTTTGATAAGAACAGCACCGGGTAAGTAACTATTAAAATCAACAAAACGGATTGACTTCTTCAGTATTTCATTGAGGATAAACATATTCGCTAATGAGATGACAAAAATGACCCCAGAAAAATTTTCTCAAAATCTAAAACTAGACATACCAAAACCGGTAACCTATTTGGAATAGTAGGCTTAGAATTTCCTTTGGGTTGTAAAAATTGCCCATTTGACTGAAACTTTTATTTAAACCAGGATATCTTAGAATAACCGCTAAATAGCTTCACCACCATCACTCCTAAAGCAACCTAACCTTCTGAATTTTGCGTGTTTTTTCAACAAAAATGTTGGAACGCAACTTCGATCTCCATTTGGTTCCGTCTAATTTTGCAATAACTCTTCGAATTGCTCATCAAAAATTTCACTGGTTCTTAAAATTTGAGTACGTGTTTTGAACCAATTATTGCTGCAGTCTTTTCAGAAACAGGATGCTCCTGATGTTCCAATCCCCCTTCGAAACCAATAGTGTATTTATTTCCTTTCCCAAATATTTTCTGATTAACGCACAGAGCGTCGAATCGATTCCTCCAGATAAAAAAACCTAAAACGGCACATCAGACATTAGCCTTGATTTCGAGAGATTTAATAATAGTTTCTCATTCAGTTAACCACCTCATTGTAATTTTCCTGTTAACCGGAATCTTCGATGCGTTAGATCCCATGAAAAATAAGGAATTTGCTGCAAGGAAGGATCCACAGTTAAAACGAATAGTGACCCGGTTTTAATTTAAACATTTTTTATTATCGGTATGGAGCTGGGACATATCGTAAAAAGCATATACAACTGTCGTCAGATCATACTTGCAGCTTCATTCTCGCACTACATACTTTGGTCAAAGCTTTCAACTGAGGCAAAATAGAAATCCAGACATCAAATGAAAAAAATAACGGGGTTTCTCCACCCTATCTCTAGCTGAAAAAATTTCCTCATCGGTTAGATAAATCGAAAATGGCAGCAGCAAACATTCCATCAGCCTTCTTAAAATTCATCTATACCAAGTTTATGAACCCATTAAGAAAACCTCCGTATCACTTATTGCCCTAAAATATCACTGAAAATCTTTCCTCTAGCTTTTTCTTAATGAATGTAATTATAAAGTTCACCATTATACGAAAAACCCAGCGACCGTCTCAGACTGCATAGGTTGAGAACCTGCATCAGACTTCAAAATGGACAATCGATTGTGACCAAAGACAATATTTTTGACTGATTTTGCCCAAATACCAGAGCATCAGGGCCTCTGGATTTGAAAATCCCATAATCTTATTTATGACTTTTTGTTAATTTGTCAGAAAAATTTAGCGCCTTTTTCTGCTTCCAGCCCAGCCGGTCTTCCACACAAAACATTTTTATTTATATTTCAAGCAAGAAAGTTAACTTTTCTTTTTCCGTTTTATTTTTCAATACTCCGAATTTATCAACCTCTTTTTCAATAATAAAACATCTTTTACCATCGAATCTAACAACATCCAGGCAGGGGAGTCATTTTTGCTTTTAAACCCCATCAAATCGCATCCGTATGGAAATTTCGGATCCCATGTTATTGAAAAAAAACAGCGCAAGACCAACAATCTGGCCTATTTTCTTTTGAGTTTCAGTCACCTCTAAAAAAATCCAAATAAATTCTTCTTACTATTGAAAAGAAAAGGACTAATAAAACAACCTTAACAACCAAATCTTGGGCATCAATATTTCCAACACCAAAATCCACTCCCAACCAAAATAACGCCAATGTGGGTATGGCAAAAGAGCAGGTAAACCCTGATTAAACGGCAAATTCTACAGCTTTTTTTCGCTACTTTACCTAGAGTCGCCCTTTCCAACTCAACTTTTTGTGTATATCCATAAGTATCAAGTGTACATTAAATTTAAATAGATTAACCATTTAATAATTGTAAGACGACCTGTTGACTCGCATTAGCCTGAGCTAAAATCGCAGTTCCAGCCTGCTGTAAGATCTGGCTTCTCGCAAGTTCTGTACTAGCTTTTGCATAATCGGCATCCATAATTTGACTTCGTGATGCTGACTGGTTGGTCGAAACATTTGATAGATTATCAATCGCATGAGTCAAATCTGTTAATAACCGCCCCCATATTAGCTCGATTTGCATTAACTTTGTCCATTACCGCATCCAGTCTTTCTAAAACACCTTCTGCACTTTCTCGAGAGTTGATGCGATTAATCATTTGATCTAAAGACTCATCAACATCGCCTGTGACGTCATTCGTTATAGGGCCACCTTTTCCAAAGTCGCCCAAATCAATTGTAATCACTTGTGTGGCTCTAGAGCCTACCTGGAAAGTAAGTCTTCCAACCCTTGGTGGAGAAACTTCTACTGTTGCTTCTCCTCCAAATGATCCTTGAACAAAACCTAATTCAGAAAAACTTGAATTGGGACCAAAACCGTTATCTCCAGGCTTCACCTCAAACTCACTTTCGGATACAAGTTTAATATTACTGTATACAGTTCTTGCTCCCTAATGAGCTTGCTGATGCGCCACGAATACCCGAAACCTCATTTTTTCCCTAAAGAATTTTCTATAGTATTTTGAATCGTTAAATCTAATTCATCAGACGTACTGTAAGCACCTGAAATATCAAATGGTATTCCAGCATTGGTGGATTGTAATGTTATTAACTTGCTATTCGGATCTATTGATATTTCAATTTGAAAATGCTGAAGGATTGTCGTTAGCTGCCTCATCAATTGCTAATTTTAACGTATCAGCAAAAGCATCATAACTACTGAGGCCGCTTGTGCCTCAACTCTAACTCCATTAACAGTTAACGCAACAGTAGTTCCGCTAGCTAGTGTTGCTCCTGCACTAGCCTGAGTTAAAGAAACTGTAGAGGTTTGTGCTACAGCTCCTCCCTGATCAAGACCAAAACTCGCCGCAGATAATCCTTGAACGGACCCATCAAACCAAACAGACATATTACGACCATCTGTCGACTCAAGTGTCACCCCAGAGTTATTATTGGTTGCGAGTATTCCATGCGTATGAGTTAACAGGTTTATTGCCTCCACAACATTATTTCTCCTGGTATCTGCCGGTTCATCCTGAGTTAATCGAACCTCAACCTTAATACCGTTAACGAAAAGATCATAATCACCAGTTGCAGGAAATACTCCCGGAAATCCTGTATTCGTTGTAGAGCCGGCAATCTTTGCACCGACAATTTGTGCAGTGACTCCAGTTTCGTCTTCGTGAGAGTTTATGGCAGTAGCAAGCGCTATTGCACTGGAGTCTTTTCTACTACCCGAAGAAATTTCTACCGATCGATCGTCGTCTTCTGCTCTTGCCCTCTGATTTCCACTCCGTTAATTATTAAATCACCGTTATTTAATTTTCTGGTTGGCGCCTGAAAATTTTCTCGAACTACTTCAGCGTCTATGTATGCATCAGATGAATCTGTAGAGACAGTAGCGGTAAACTCAATACCTGGATTCCTAGCTGTTACATAAACCTCATCTAAATCGTTTCCATAGTTTGCCAAAACTGTAATTCCTAGTGAAGGATCAGTTTCTATAGCATCAATCAAAGCGGCCCTTATGTCTTGGATATTATCACCAGATTCTGTTGTGTAGGATTTACTTTTACCGTTGACAGTTACTGTAAATGTTTCTGCTCCAGCTGAATCCAATGTACCTGAAAACGAAAATTTACTAATCTGTGCAAGTGCTGGAGGCACCGAATCTCGTAAATTATTGTTTAATGTTGAGATATTTTCACTATAAGTTCCAGCCACAAGTCCAGATCTCTCAATTACTCCAGTTGTACTAGACTCTAATGTTATGGGATTATTAAATTCTGTATTGTTTGCATATTGAGGGATCCTCAGAATATTTGGATTCAAGAGCATAAACGCCTGATTGAACACCCTGTTTTAAACCTGTTCTTTGAGCAAAAACTGAATCTTTAGCCGTTGTATTAAAGGCAATTTCAATATTTCGCCCATCAGCCGCTTCTAACCTAACTCCCTGGTAATCATCATTTGTATTTATCGCAATTACACCAGTATCCTTTGTCATTCTGATTAATTGCCTCAACAACAACGGAACGCGATTCTCTGATATTGTTTTCCACCGTTTGAATAATCGGCGATGTAAATCCATTAATAGTAAGAGTGCCAGTCACAATACCACCAGCCTCCATAGAAACCCCTGTCAAAACCGTCTTCCCAACAACAGCGCGAACACCGGTGTCGTCAGATATCCGATTGATTGCCTCAGCTTTTGAGATTGCACTTCCATTTCTGTTTATACTCTCTGGCGATAACTCATCATCTTTCGCTAACGATAAGTTCACAGTCTGACCATTAATGATTAAGTCACTTGACCGCAAAGCGGTAAGTTCACTGAAACTGCGATTGATATCCATTACAACTTTTGGTCCTCGGTGCTTAAACGATTCCGGTTCTCCATCACTACCGAGTAAATTAATGGTTAGATCCTCCGAAATAAGTAAATTGTTAGAACCAGCATCAACATTGGAGCGAGTCGTTTCACTAGAAATAAGACTTGTACTACTTCCTGTTGCTCTGTTGAGAACACTGCTAGCTAAAAACCTTGTTCCTGGTTCTCGGGCTGTTAGAACAAGATATGTGCGATCGTCGTTAGTGATATCCATATCTCTGGCGACACTAGAGGACACAATCTCTGAAACATTTACATTTTCAGTCATTGCCTCCGCTATACTATCAACAATATTTTTATTTGCAATTGCGTTGCTGTAGGTGCCATTTGCACTAGAAACATCCGCATTTGTAACGGTGTACGTAAAAAGTTTGTCATCAACCCGGAACTCTATTGAATCGCCCGTTTGATAATCTCCTGATATTGTAAATGTGTCCTGCTGGGCAACAGAATCTCTAGCAAAACTACGGTCCCAGCAGAAAAATTTGGAGTTCCTCTTAAACTAATTTTGTCACCGTTTACCAATTCAAAGGTTGCGTCTAAGTCCCCGTAGGCTCTGTTTTCATTAATGGTAGTAGATACAGCAGGATTTCTTGAATCGGTAAATGAAGATACGGTTATATCCTCAACTTCTCCATCTAAGGCCGAATAGGTTATGGTCAAATCGCCACTTCCGCTATCAAGCAAAGTTCTTCCCGAAGCAGTATTGTAATTATCATTTGCAAAAAGAGCAGCTTTCACTTGTGTCGCAATATTTGCGGCAGTCAAACCAGCGGTAGTAGATAGTTCCACTGAAACACCACCAACAGTTATCGTGCCGCCGGTCAAAGTAGTAGCTGATGCAGTAAAATCTATTCCTGTTGTTATGTTCGTTACAGAAGGTGTTAGTGGAATATTGTCTGTAGCAGCCCAAACAATCTTTATTATTCCATCGCCTAAATCTGTTGCCTGTCTTAGTATTCCATTTGCTGAAAAATCATCATTTAGCTGCGTTGCAACAAAGAAGAAATATCTGCTGTAGTTCTGTTTTGTGGCAATGCAGAGCTCTGCAGTTAAAGAAATTCCAGAAGATGCAGTAGTTCCAGTAGTTATGGCAGCAGTAAATGTTGATAACGTAATTGAAGGAGAATTACTAAAAATAACTTTTACCTCTCCCAGCACTAGTTTCATATGCATTATAAGAAACGCCCTGTGCGGAAAATAAAGCATTAGCCGCACTTACAAACTCACATGCAACAGTCCTAGCTGAATCAGCAGAATTAAATGTCGAGGCAATAGCTACAGAAAATGTTGTACTATTGTGATCTGTCAAACTTACTGTAATGGTGTCAGCTGATGCAGCTGTTGGTGCAGTAAATTGCAATGTTTGCTCAACAGTTCCTAAATTAATTGTTGTCACAAAAGCATTTTGACTGGAACCACCCGTAGTTGTTATCTCAAAAGTATTATTTGTTCCAGCACTAAATGCACCAAACGTTAAATTTTGCGTTGAAGCTGTCATGGACGGACCAAAAGTAAGCGTTCTTTGTAAAGTTGGACCAGGAGAAGCACTTAAAGTTAACTCTCCTGCTTTCAAAAATTTTCCATTATTTTCAAAAACAGCATTGGTATCTACTACCTGATTTACTTCTCTTGTTGTTGTTAAACCAACAAGTGAATCTGCACTGTAACTAATTAATGAGACAGACGGACTTTCATCTGGATAAGTAATCGTGATCGTTCCGCTTCCTTCATTAACTACGACTCTCGACTCTGTTGCAGAAGAAGTAGCAAAGTTAGCTTGTAATGCACTTTGAACAGCGCTGGCAATATTGTGTGCATTTGTTCCTGGAGTTATTGAGACTGTTACGCCTCCAACATAAATATTCGCTGTTGTAACAGTATTTTCTGCCGTAAAATTACCAAAGGCACCTGTTGTATCTCCAGCCATAATTGTGTTAAGAGCCGCACCATCACTATCACGAAATGTTAATGTGACAGCCAGAACTGCCCGCCACATTTGAAGCAGTTCTAAATATTTTATTATCACTAAAAGCCGAATTGAGTTGGAAGCAACAACTGCAGCAATTTCAGCAGAAGTGTTGTTCACTGGCAATGCGTTTCCAGCAGTTCCGCCTGACATGGTGACACCTGTTGTACCCGCAGATATTGTAGCCGCCTGAGTGCTCAAAGTATCAGCTGAAGCCCATTGAATCGTGACAGTTCCATCACCATTATCAACAGCATAATGTCCATCAGCAGTAAAATTAGCTACTGCATTTATTGCAGAAAAACAAACTCAGCGGCAACTGCCTGAGATGTAGTTGCAGTTACAGTAAATGACACTGTTGCACTATAAGTATCTGTTGACGTTGCCCCAACAAAATCAATGGATAATGAACCTGGGGCTGCTGAACTTGCTGCACTAAAGGTGAGTGTTTGTTCAATACTTCCCAAATGTACAGTTGTAGTTAGCGGGTCAAGACCTGATGAGCCTCTGTTGTTATATCAAATGTTAGTCCTGTTCCTGAACTAAAATCTCCAAACGTTAGTTCTTGGGTTGCAGGAGAGAACTTGAGAAAAACTAATTCATGTTGGGCAACATTTTCAGAAATGTTTTTTGTCACAGGACTAAAGTTTATTTCAGACAAAAATTCTCCAGAAGAACTAATTTTAAATACAGGCTCTGGACCTACCTGGTCGCCGGCTGTACCGTTTAATAGCTGAAAACCATTCCACTCCGTCATATCAGCTATTCGAACAATTTCTTTTTTTAACTGTTGAAATTCTAAATCGAGATAACTCCGATCCTCTCCAGCATTTGTATCATTGATAGCTTGAATGGCAAGTTCTCTCATTCTTTGAAGCATGTCTGTTATTTCATTTGTTGCACCTTCTGCAGTTTGAATTAATGAAACAGCATCTCCAGCATTTCTAACAGCCTGTTCCAATGCTCTAATTTGTTGCGTCATGCGAGTAGAGATAGCCATTCCAGCAGCATCATCTCCGGCCGAGTTTATACGTTTACCAGTAGAGAGTTGCTCCATCGATTTCGATAAAGTCCTCTCAGTGGATATCAAAGCAGCCTGAGTAAAAAGTGCTTTAGTATTCGTATTGATTACAGCCATATCATTCTCCTAAACAGGATTCTTTTTTCAATGAATCCCTAAATTTTCTTTCATGCAATTCTAGCGCAAGCATTTTTGATGCCAAAAAATACTGCAAAAAAGTGTAATAATTTTCTGTTTTTCTTTCACAAGTTCCTTTGAGATTTTCATTTTGCAGATTAAAAGTCCATCAATCCACAAAAATATTCTTGTTGCGGTGAATATTTGCCTGAAAAAAAGATACAAATAAGCTTCGGTGAAATTTTGCCACACTACTTTGCCTGATCTGATGTTGCAGCAACCTCAGGTTCTCTACCTTTTGAGATGAATTAGATTTTTCAAGAGCCGCAGGAGACAAAACATCTTCGTCTTCTGAACCCAAACTGTCATCTTCCGGGTAAGGTTTTAACCCAAGAATCGAAGTTAAAACTTTAAACTCTGCATCTATATCGGGATGATCAGGATGTTTTTCATGAGCATCAATACATATGGATAATGCCTCTGCATATTCCAAATTACATCTCAGTGCTCTAACGAGCATAATGTATGAATATGGTGTTGCATTTACACCTTGTTGGTCAATTAGTGAACGGAGCAATGATGCAGCCTGGCCCCAATCTTGGCGTTGCATTGCCATCAAGCTAGCAATGGCCAATATGTCCTCACTTTCAGGGTAAAGCGCAAGACCAGCCTCTACCAACGCTTCAGCTAATATAGTCTTATGCTCGGCGACAAGGCCTGAGATTGCCTCTCGAATTTCCTGAGGTGAATAACTTGACACCTCCTGACAGGTCATCATTTTCCCAACGGTTGCCTGTTTTATTGTTTCTTCAGTTAGTCTGTTCATGATTTCTTCATCTCCAAAAACTTGTTTCTCTGGGTAAAGCAATTGAAGTGCCAAAAAAAAAAAAATTAAAAACGTACTGTGCTTCTGTAAAGACAGGTATTATTACGTCATGGGTAAAGGAAGACGGAAAAGCAATGCAAACAAGTTGCAAAATATTTCAAATCGTGCAGCAAAGTCATCTGAAATAGCCCCAAAGTTCCAAAAAACCTCAGATAATGAGTTCCAAAATGCTCTTGCTCGAAAAGATTTTGACAAAGCAAAACAAATTCTTGAAAGTTCCAAAACTTAGAGGAATGGAGAAGACTAAATCTTGAGGGACTCATTACTATCTCTATGGGTGATTTAGTAGCTACAGAAAGAATTCTATTACGAGCGATACGATTTCCGGAGTGCGGCGTAAAACCATACAAAAATCTCGTTAGTGTCTATAGTCAAATGGGAAGGCTACGAGACGCCCTTCCATTAGCAAAAAAAGCCCATGATATGGAGCCAGACAATTTAGACATTGGTCTTTTGTATATTAATTGCTTGCTAGATTTAGCAAGAGCGGATGATGTAATTAAAGTTGCAGATAAACTTTTACTAAAAAATGAAAATCATAGACAACTAATGCTGGCTAAAGCATCGGCACTAGAGCTGGATTTCGACCAGAAGAGTCATCAGAACTTACCGATAAAATTTTAGAACTCTATCCTAATGAGCCAACTGCTATGCGGATGAAAGCAGATATTTTGGGAGACAAAGATTCTGTTGCCGCCGTGGAACTCTATGATAAAGCAGCCGACATTGTGATGAAAACAAAGGGTAAACCAGACATTGCAATGATGTGGAATTCAAGTTTACATCTTCTCAGAACAAGAGATTTTAAAAGAGGATGGGAATGCTGGGAGTTAGGTTTTGCAAAAGAAGTTGGTACGATGGGACGAAATTTAATACCACAAGTCAAAGTATTGCCAAGGGCTGATAAAAATAAAGACTTCGACCCAGAGCATTGGACATTGGTCGTTGTAGAGCAAGGGATTGGGGATCAGATTTTGTTTTTAAGCGTCATGGAAGAAGCTATCAAGGAATTTAAAAATATATTTCTCATTGTGGAAGCTCGAATGAAAAGTATTATTGAAAGATCCTTTCCTAATTTACAAGTTGGTCTACCAGGTCTTTTGGAATCCTGGCAAAATAATGCGTTTAAAAAAATGGTTATATCCCTTTGGGTAGTCTTCCTGGAAGATACAGGCAGTCAGTAGAAAGCTTTACAAATTACAAAAAAGCATTTCTTGCAAGTGAACGGTGATTTATATGTTCAATACCAACAGCAATTAAAATCGATAGCAAATGGCAGGCCCATAGTGGGTCTCTCTTGGAGTGGAGGATATTGGGCTGCTCAAAAACGAGCGAAGGGATTAGCTATCGAAAACTGGCTTCCTATTTTTGAAAGAGGGGCATTATGCGTTAACTTGCAATATGGAGACACTTCAAAGGAGGAAGCGTTCCTTAAAGAAAAAGGGTTTGAGTTTATTACATTTCCGAAAGTAGATTACAAAAAAATCTTGAGGATTGGTTAGCTATTGCCGCGGCATGCGATGGCATTATTTCAGTTTCAACTGCGTTAGTTCATTTTGCAGGAGCTTGTGGACAAAAAGTTGGAATTGTTATGCCTGAGCCTCAAGGCCCATGGATATTAGGGATAGATGATAGTTGGTCGATTGCTTATCCAAATGTTGCAATTTTTCGAAGAAATAGAGAAGAAACTGTTAGAGATCTTGTGGACAGAGTTGCTGGAGTGATCGTCAGATGAGCACATATAATGACAAAAATCTTTCGCTAAAAATATTGCTCTTAACACAATTTGAAATGGCAAGGGAAATTCCAGCGGCGATTGATCTTTTTGCAAAAAAACCGCAAACGCTAGATATGCAAGCTAGAATGCTTATTTTAAAAGTGAATGCAGCGCTTTCATAACTTCAAATCAAAAAATAAAATAACACTTGCTATCGGTGTAGATTTTTTATCGTTCTTGAATCCAATGCTGATTTTTTGCACGGGGACAAAAAGATAAGTTAGAGACATTGAGTTTTCCTCCTCAAGAATATTTAAAGGAAACTAAAATTACAAAAAGAGTTGGATTTATTAATAAATCCAACGAATATTTTTTCTTCGGAAACTGAAATCATCAGTAACGCTTTGAAAAGAGATAGCTTGCTGATTGCAATTTTAAATGCTGCCTCTATTAATCCTGCTCGAGAATGTATTGATGCCTTCTCTACAGGTAAGGAAGGTCTGTTGCTGGTGCACAACTATTCTATTGAACAATCTCCAAGCCATCATCTTTATGCTGTAGAACGCGGACTGCGTATACTTGAAAATCCGGATGGCTCTGGCGAGTGCCTACGCCTATAAAAAAAAACCCCGGCACAAGGCCGGGGTAAATGGTTATGGAGAATATACTACGATTACTGCAATAGCTGGAGAACCAACTGAGGTTGCTGATTAGCCTGGGCAAGCATTGCAGTTGCAGCCTGCTGGATAATCTGCGTTCTTGCGAGCTCTGAAGTTTCTTTCGCATAATCCGTATCACGAATTCTACTTTGAGCTGCACCCGTACTAGTGACAATGTTGCTTAAGTTGTCAATAGTGTGGGTTAACCTGTTTTGAATCGAACCAAGGTTTGATCTTTCTGCCTGAACATAAGCCAGTGCCGAATCGATCGCGCCTAAAGCATCCGATGCACCCTGCTGAGTGGTGACAGTAATCTCAGCAATCGATGCATTTCCACCACCAGATAGAGGACTGTAGTTTGAACTACTTCCACCGCTGCTAGAAGATGTGAGGTTTACTGTCAACGGAACACTACCTGTACCATCAAGCGCAACAGCATCACCCTGACCACTCCAGGAGTCCAACTGTCCTGATTTACCCGTAGATGATGTAAAGGACTGAAGAATAATTTGACCACCATCATCTCTTCTAAAGAAGACATTACCGTCGGTATCCATCGATGTTTTAATCTTAGAACCGAGTAACGCATCCTCTACTGCCTCTACAAACTTTCCTGTACTGGTTGTGTTGCTTATATCAACCACAGTTGGGTTCAAAGTGTAGGATTGTGTTCCGTCAGAAATTGTGAATCCGTATAGATCATCTGCTTCCAAATTTAGAGTTGCAGTTGTAGCAATACCTTGAGTTCCATTAGCGGTACCACTGGTTTGCTTAACTTGATTCATGAACTGAAGCGTGGTTTCATCGCCTTGGTCTGAAGTCACAGGAGTTACAGTAGCAACCATATGTTTGTGTGACTCGGGTGTAACAAATCCACCAATATTCAACTCTCCACCATCTCTTTGATAGAAGGTGATAGCTCTATCCTCGATCTGATATTCGAACACATCCTTATCATGAACAGCATTCAAGGTAACCATTAATGCATCAAGATTGGTTTTTAAGCTTGAAGGCTCAAACGGTATTGTTGTATCCCACGTAATAGCGTTTGCCATAGCAGCGCTTGAGTTCGTGGAAGAACCATCTAAGATAATTACCGTTGATGTTAAAGTTGAACTTGCTTCATCTTGGTTAAATTCGACACGAACTTCTGTTGACGCTATTACATCTCCCTGAGATGTAGCAGAACTTGTTGCGAACATCATAGTTCTTGTTCTGCGGACCTGTTACATATTCTTCAAGAAGAGGTCCGACACCTGTGTTAGCTAGTCCATTAGCAGAGGCATCATATCCAAATCCTAAAGAACGTCCTGCTGGATCTCTGAACACTAATTCTGCGGTATCAGCATCATAAGTAACTGTAATTTTGTTAAATCAGCCGTTACGATTGCAGTAGAACCATCAGCAACATTTGTACTCAATGATACAAATATCCGCTGAACCACCATGTTCCAGTTGTAATTGCAGCCATTTTGAATAACGGAAGGCAAAACTGCGCACCAGAAACAAATCCCATGTTGAAGCAGAACCATTTACATTTAAGGTAAAGTTAGCTGAGTTTTGCTCACCATCTACTGCAAAGAGAAACGATTTGTTCCAGTTGCAGAAAGTCCATTCCAAATGCACCAGTATTCAACTTCACGCGCATTTCAGAAGCAAATGCATTTTTCGAAGCAAGAATACTAGCTGCACCAGGTTCATTCGTAGGAGTCACAGTCATGTTTCCATCGGTACTACTGAAATACTCAACAGCAAGTGCACGACCTTCTCTATTTGTAATTGTCAATGTATCTCCAGAGTAAACTACGTCAAACTCTTGAACATCGAAACTTGAATCAGCACCGTAGTTCGCAACAATACCAGCAGAAAAGCTGCCATAACTGATGCTTCTATTTCATTTGCAACACTTAGTTGATGCTCTGCTGAACCACCAATGTTAATTTAGTTGTTCTAAAGTCAGCCATGATATCGCCATCACCGTTTGTAATTGCGAATCCATATTGAGCCGCTGCATTTGCACTTGAACCAACAAGATCAGAAAACGAATTGTCATTGAACTAGTCTTCTGTTCTACCTGTAAATTCAGCAGTCGCTTGTGTTTGCATATTACCGTCGGCAGTAGCAAGTAAAATTGGCTCATTAAGTCCATCTGTTTGAGCATCATCAACTACATCAAACAAAACCTGGCTATTTGATGCAGCTGAAAAACCAGATAAAGAGACTTTTCCACCCCCAGAATTTGTAACTAAAGTATCGCCATTCCATTCAGCGCTAATTATTGTTACGCATTGTTTCTCGTGCAAGAAGTCCACCATTATTTGCTTCATCAGTACCAAACAAAGCACCATCTCCAGCGCCTTGAGTAACTTTTATTCTACGACCTTCCTGGTCTGTAATTGTGAAGAGCACCAGAGGATGACGCTGCACCAACTCTTGCATCAAACAATCTTTCTAACTCAGCATCCAAAGCTGCAATAATTTGTGTCTCTGTTACAGCTGTATTGTCAACCAGTTGTTGATAAGAGTTTATCGCGCAAGTCAATCTGAACAGTAGCTCCACCATCAACAGAAATTGCAAACTTAACTTTTCCAAAGTTTGCAGTATTGGTTAAATCAAGAGAGTTCCGCTGATCTCAGAAGAAAAGTTCGAAATTGAACCAGTAATTGTTGAATCAGTTTGACCACTTGTGCACTCAAATTTAAAGCTTGCTGCAAATGCATCTTTACTAACCTGACTTGTCATATCAACTGTTAAAGTTGTTACCTCTGCTGTTAAACCTGTAATACCATCAACCAATTTAAATGAATAAGCATCAGAACCAGAATTATTTAAAAACTGAAGATTTACAACCGTATCGGTCGGCGCTGTTCCTTGAGCAACTGCTCCTTCTACTGCCGCGGCACCCGCAACACCTGATGATGAACTACTTCTTTCTGCCATTGAAGCTGCAGCAGAATTGGATGTAGCAACACCTAAAACACTTGAATGCATACTTCCAATCGAAATGTTCATGGTTTGATTTTCATTCGAACCAATTTGAAATACTTTAGAATTGTAAGAACCATCCAAAACATTGATCGAGTTAAATTGCGTAGTATCTGAAACACGATCAATTTCTGCTGCCAATTGATCAATTTCATCCTGTATATATCTGCGATCAAGATCACTGTTTGTATCATTGGCAGCCTGGAGTGCTAGCTCGCGCATGCGTTGAAGCATGTTCGTAACTTCTTCCATTGCTCCTTCAGCTGTCTCAGTTAGAGAAACAGTATCGTACGCATTTTTAACAGCCATATTCAAACCACGAATTTGAGAATCCATTCGTGTACTTATCGCAAGACCTGCAGCATCATCCTTTGCAGAATTGATTTTATTACCTGTCGAGAGACGCTCCATGGCCGTCGACAATTTTCTGTTGTTAATATTGGATGAATCCTGCGCAATCAACGACTTTAAGTTAGTGTTAATTACTGAGTTGCCAGACATGTAACATCTCCTTCAAAAAAAATTAAAATTGGAAGCTTCTAAATCCACCAAAGAGCTTCTTGTACGTGAGGGAGATCGTCGAGAGAAAAAAAACTTGACTTAATTTAAAAGAAATAGATTAAAAAACTAATTTTGTGTTGTAAAAATAGCAAAACCCCGGAACTAAGTCCGGGGTTTACGCTTCATTGCCTACTATGTATCGGAAATTTTTTACCGATACTTTAGGAAGCTATACTACTGAAGTAGTGCTAACACTATCTGCGGTTGCTGATTCGCTTGAGCAAACATGGCAGTCGCTGCCTGTTGAATAATCTGCGCCCTAGCCAATTCCGCAGTTTCCTTAGCGTAGTCTGTATCTAGTACACGACTTCTTGCAGAGGCTGCATTGGTCATAGCGTTTGTCAAATTATCAACAGTGTATGTCAACCTGTTTTGAATTGCGCCCAAATTGGACCTCTCAGCCTGAACATAATTTAACGCTGCATCAATCGTTCCAATTGCGGAATTAGCGCCCAGTCTGAGTTGCAATACTCATGTTGGCAATCGATGTTCCACTATTAGTTGTACTTGAACTACTGCTCGAAGAACTACTACTACTGGAAGTTGTGGTAACAGATGTAGAACCAGCAACAGAACCTGTACCAGCAAGATTATAAGATGAACCCTGTCCAGATCAGGAGTCCATGTCGCAGATTTTCCATTTGCAGCTAGTAAAGGATTGCAGGATTACTGCTCCACCATCTTTTCTTCTAAAGAATACATTACCACCAGTAACATCCATGGTCACATTAATCCCTGAACCCAGCAAGGCATCAGTAATTGAGTTGGCAAAATTATTTGTACTTGTGGAATCATCAATATCTACGATCAAATTGCTCGCCGTATAACTTTGCGTTCCATCTGAAACAGTCACAGAATAAACATCATCATCCGATAAGAGTAAAGTTGCAGCTGTAGTACAACCTTGAGTACCAACAGCAGTAGCAAAAGTTGCTTTATCATGTTTGGAAAATGAGTTTGTCATATTGGTCCCTTGTCCAGATGGTGTAACTAAATGAGGCTGTCAAGTCCTTATGAGTTGAGCCGTAACAAAACCACCCAAAGTATCTCGCCTCCATCCCTTTGTCTCAAGTGTTATTGACTTAGCAGAATCATCGATGGAATACTCAAAAAGACAGACGAAGGATGAACTCCGTTTAAAGTTGTCATCAAAGTATTCAATTTGTTTTGCAAGTTGCAGTATCGGTTCCAAAATCAGCTGAAACTGCAGCAGCCATTGCAGCACTTGAGTTTGTGGAACTACCATCTAGGTATTGACCATTTAATGTGAAGTTAAAAGATGCATCCGATGTGCTAAATGCAAGGTGATTTCTGGACGCATTGATAACATCACCCTTGCGCGGCTCAGAAAAATCTCTTTGAACTGTAAACGATTTGTTAGCATTGCCCGTAGTGTTGTCATCTAATAACGGTCCTATTCCTAGTCCATGTAATCCATTGGCAGAGGCATCGTAACCAAATCCCATAGCTCTTCCAGCTGAATCTCTAAACACTAACTCAGCAGTATCAGCATCGTAATGTAACAGTGATATTTGATAAATCAGCAGTAACAAACGCGCATTACCGTTATTCGGATTTCTCACCATAATATCTGCTGACCCCACCAGTACCGGTTGTGAGAGCTGCTTGAACAACAGATGCAAAGGTATCACCCAGAAATCAGACCTCCTGTTGTAGAACCGTTTACATTTAATGTGAAATTAGCTGAATTTTAACCCCATCTAATGAAAAAGTAAATCGGTCGGTACCAGTTGCAGAAAAATCGGTCCCAAAAGTCGATGTATTTAACTGAACTCGCAGTTCAGAGTAATACGCGTTTTGACTTGGCCAGAATTTGCAGCACCAGGTTCATTAACAGGAGTTACCGTTAAAAATCCGTGTGTACTGCTGAATTTTTCAACAGCAAGGGCACGGCCTCTTTGAATTCGTAATAAGTAACTGATCCCCAGAAAACGTAATTGCAAATTCGTTGCATATCAATCGACGAATCTGTTGCCGGCCAATGATGAAATTCCAACAGACAATGATGCTAAAACAGATGCTTCAATGGTAGATGCTGCAGAGTCTTTATAAAAGACTCAATGTTTTTCTACAGTTCCGTAAATGTCCCCACCATCAGTTATCTTAAAAAAATATTGAGCTGAGCTTTGAGAACCAAACCTATCGGAAAGTCGAATAGAAAGACTTGATTGCTCAACATTTCCTGAGTAAGGTAGCAGTTGTCATAGTTGGTGCATTATCAGTGGTTGTGCAAGTAAAATTGGTTCATTAACACCTTCAGACTGAGAATCAGTTACGGTGTTAAATAACACCTGGCTGTCAGATTGAGCACTATATCCAGAAAGAGCTACTTTTCCACCAGCAGTATTTGTAACCACTAAATTATCGTTATTAAATGCAGCAGTTAAGGTTATTTCTTACGGTTTCATTTGCAAGTAAACCACCATTGTTTACGCATCAGTTCCAAACATTGTGCCATCACCTGGCTCCTGCGTAACTTTTACTCTACGACCTTCCACTTTGATCCTCAATTTGAATTTTATCTGCGGATGTTGCAGAAGCACCGACTCTTGCATCAAATAACGCTTTCTAACTCAGCATCTAAGGCAGTTATTACCTGAGTTTGTGTTACAGCTGTATCTGTAACGCCAGAAGTAGAAACAATTCTGTCTCGTAAATCAATTTGTGTAGTAGCTCCACCATCGACAGAAATTGCGAATCGCACCTTACCGTAGTTCGCTGAATTTGTTAAATCAAGCGTTCCACCAACAGCAGATGAAAATGCAGCAGCAGCAGTAACTTTTGTATCTGTCTGACCCGTAGCAGCGCTCAAATTTAAAGCAGCAACAAAAGCATCCTTGCTAACAGAATTTGTCATATCAACCGTTAAATTGGAGTTATCTGAGCCAGTTAAGCCCAGAGTTGCTGTCTGATAGTAAACGAATATGCATCTTGTCCGGAATTATTTAAAAAATCAAAATTTACAATAGTTTGAACTGCGTTTGTTCCTTTGCAGTAGCTCCTCCTGTGGTAACAGTTTGGGTGGACTGTTGATGCATTAGAAACTGCTGCTGAATTTGAGGTCGCCACTCCTAAAACGCCAGAAGACATATTTCCGATGGATATATTCATTGTTTGACCAGCATTAGCGCCAATCTGAAATACTTTATTGGAATATGTTCCATCCAAAACGTTAATTCCGTTGTATTGTGTTGTTGAAGCAATACGATCTAACTCAGTCGACAGTTGATCAATTTCATTCTGAAGAAACTCTCTGTCAGCATCACTATTCGTATCACTTGCTGATTGAATTGCTAATTCTCTCATTCTTTGGAGAATCGATGTTACCTCTTGCATGGCACCTTCAGCAGTTTCAACTGTCGAAATAGAATCGTTTGCATTTTTAATGGCAGATTGAAGGCCCCTAGTTTGAGCATCTAAACGAGTCGCAATAGCTAACCAGTAGCATCATCGGAAGCGGAATTGATTCGTTTTCCGGTAGATAGCCGCTCCATTGCGGTCCCCAACCGTTGAGTATTTTTTGTTAGCGTGTCTTGCGCTATTAGCGATTTGATATTTGTGTTAATTACTGTCATCGATATCTCCTAAATTCTCCAATTTTATTGTTTAAATACAACGATTGATACTAAATTACAACATATGATATTTTTTGCAACACTTTTTTAAAATGTTTTATCTAATAAAATTCCTTTAAGTTTTTCAAAATTGTGAGCAAGCTTTAACGCTGTTTCACTGGGAATCTGACGAACAATTTCACCCGATTCTTTCTCTTCACCGTAACTACTACGTCATTGGCTACCTTGTCTACGGAAAACCTAACTCGCTCTGAAGTTTTACGAGTTCATTGTTTATCTCCTTGACTGCCGCCCTAACTTTTTCTTCATTTGTTTTTAATGTTTCAACTAATGTTTTATTGCTGATGGACGATTTATCTAAAGTGGATTTAGTTGTTTTTACTCGCGACTGAACCGCATTCACACTACCCTTGTTAGTGGACGCGACGTCGAGTGCCAAAGGTTTAGAGCCCTTAGCACTGTTTTGACTTAAAGTAGCAGACGCTACTGCAGACTTAATGTTTAGTTTATCCATACCCATAACCCTCGTGCTAACTATTAAATGCTCTACGGCACTTTACTTAATCACACAAATTGGGAATCGGTAGTCTTGAATAAAACTTTAGCGAATTTAGTAAAATTTTTTAAATTTTTTTCAAAAAATTTTTAAGGTCCTGTTTTTATTAGATTTTATTTTTATTTTTTTACTACTTATTTGAATACATACTTAACATTGCATCAAAAGATCCCTCTAAAGAAGTTCTTGTGGAATTGTATTGACTCACCAGGGCATCCATTACCGCAAACTGACGAGTATATCGCTCAAGAAGAGCTTCATATCGAACCTTGAGTTTTTCTAAGTCCTCTTCATATCTAGATTTATCCGACTCCGCAGTATTTGTTTGCCTTTTTACAATACCTGATGCTGAGAGCATTTCGTCAAGTTTTTCGATAGCATCACCGGAGATACCCTTTGCAGTATCTGTTGAATTGGCATTTCCGCCGAAAAGAGTCACAACCTCATCAAAGTTATTTTCTAATGCATTACTTAATTTATCATCATCAACAGTTAAAACCCCATTTCTATCAACTGAAAACCCAATATCCCTTAGTGCAGAAAAATTCTCAGAAGGAGTAGTAGAGTTCGAAATCAACATACTTCGCAGAGAGTTTTGTATCGTTCTAACCGAAGTTTCACCATAAAGAGAGCCACTTAGGATATCATCAGGGTCCTCCTGGTTAGCAGGTCCTGTCAAAATTTCGAAATCAGATACAGTCTCGTTATACACGGTTGCCAAATCTTTGATTGCTTCCTTTAGGGCAGCAGTATCCGTGGAAATATTTACCGTTGCAGCCGCTGAAGATGGTTCCAGCAGCTCCATTTTTACTCCTTGAACAATGTCACCAATTAGATTTGACCCTCTACTTACCGACATTCCATCCACAACTAATTTTGCATCCGATGCAGACTGGATAGAAGAGAATGAGAAGGCCGCCAGAGAGGAATTCGCAGAAAATGCGGTAGATTCGGATATTGTTACATCCACTACCCCAGAAATATCTGCAAAAGTAGGAAAAGCTACATCACCGTCAGAACGGGTGTAATTAATACTTAATTTCCCATCCCCTTCATCAGAAATTAGACGTCCGGCTGAGCTAGTTATGAAACTATCTGCTTCCAATGCAGATTTTACTCTAGCAGCTACTATACTAGGACTTTCTCCCGCAGAAACAGCTACAGAAACTCCAGCAACCGTAAAGGACCCTGTCGACTGAGCAGTCCCAAAAGCAAGACTCTGAATCTCTGGCTGTGAACTAGTTGTAGTTATCGTAAATTCGTTATCCTCTCCAGTTTGACCAGTCAGTAAAATCTTATATGGATCGGATCCACCCGATCCATCATTTATTAATTGTGCGTTTATTCCCAGAGTGGATGCGGCAGAGTTCAGCTCTGTAACAATTCCTATTGGGGTAGTGGAAGCGCTGCCCACATTAATTTCTTGCAAACCGTTCCTCACTGTAGAGAACGTAGAAGTTAAATCAGACGACCCAACTGATGATAAGGTTAAGGCAGATGTCGACACATCTCCTTCACCAAGCTCATACGTAACGACTAAAGAGCCATCAGATTTTGCTTCAATTTGTCTATCTTTATATGTACTGACAAATGAACTTCCGTCAGCTTCCAATGCTTCCTTAACCTTTGATGCAACCGTTGCGGCAGAATCGCCAGCGGCTAATGCAACATTCACTCCAGAAACTGTGACAGTTCCAGCTGCGGAAACAGCCGAGAAAGAAAGTTGTTGTATTTCTCCTGGTAGTTACCTGAATTGCAAATGGCTCTCCACCATTAATCTCGGCCTTTGTGGCAGAAAATCCAGTTGACCTTTGTCGAGAAGCAAGCGCCAAAGATTGCACTTCGATGCTATGACTACCGGGGCTTGCTAGAAATGAAGCAGATAAATTAATTGCAGCGGAATTTGAATTAGAAACAGAAAACTTTTTAAAATCAGCAGCTGAGTCGAGTTTTTGAAATGACCCCTTAAACCGGTCCAGCACATTTTTCACTATGCCTAGTCCAGATATTTTTGCAGAACTTTTATCAATCTTTGATTGAACCAGACTTTCTCGAGGCACTTTTTCTGCATCGACAAGAGCCTGAGCAAGCTGTTTAATATTAATGCCAGAGCCAGCAGTTGAGCGCAGAAACGATGTTTGTATTATCCGTAGCCACTTTTTATTCTCCAAATACAACTTTTTTTACTATTATCCTTAATCTTGTATCGTCCCGAACCTAAAAATCTTTAAATTTATTAACTTATGTAATTGAATAAATTCAAGTTAGAAATCTGTGAGAAACTACTTTGCGTAGCCTGCAAAGCAAGCATATCTTTTTGCATCTGCGTAACAGCTTTACTATAGTCAAGATCCTCTAGATTTGAAAGAATCGTCCGCAATTGAAGGACCGTTTCTTCATTGACTTCCCTTTGGGTGTTTATGGATGCCATTTCTGAGCCAACTTGAGCAGTTGCAACCGCAATATTAAAAGATGCCTGGTCAAGATCATCAATTCCTTGGTTAATCGCACTTGTATCTGACTCTCGTATACCTGAAGCAAGTTCCCCTAAAGCCTCAAAAATCCTTTTCCAATCGTTTCTCCTGAATCAGTTTCCCTTAAAACTCGTCCGAAGACATCTGTTCCCGTTCGATTGAATCTGATGTAACGCTGCTCACTTACCTGAACCTCATTCCTAGTTTCATCCCCAAAATATACAACGTCTCCATGAGTACTTTTCTGAAAGGGTTGAATTTGAATTCTACTTCCTGAAAAAATATAGTTGTCGTTAACATCCTGAGTATTGGCTAATGACAATAAATCCTGAGTTAATCCCTCCACCTCAATGGCGACCAACTCTTTGTCTCGTGGGCCAAGGGTTCCGTTCGCAGCCTGAATTGACAACTCTTTAATGCGCGTCAAAACATCGTTTACTCCTTTTAGCGCAGTCTCTTCGGCAATTAATCTGTTTTCTGCGCCATCGATATTACTCGCAAAAGACTCCTGTTTATTTAACACAGACTTTATACGCTGAATCGCAGTAGCCTTATCAGGAGCATCGCTCGGATTCACTACTTCTTTCCCACTCGAAAGTCTCGTTTGTGTTTTCGCCAATTCAGACTGTCCTTTTATCATCTGGTTAGTGGACCTGTCGAAAAAAGCGATGTAGATACTTTCATTCTTTTTCTCCTTACCTAATTGCAATAATCGCATCAAATAGCACAGAAGCGGTTTGCATTACTTTTGCAGAAGCCTGATATGCCTGCTGATAACGCACTAAGTCCGCGGCCTCTTGATCGAGACTAACTCCAGCAACCTGGTCTCTTTTGGCAACATTTTCATCGTATACAACTGTCAAAGCCTCTTTCGTAACTCCCGCACGTTGTGCAAAAGTACCAATATTTGTTATCAAAACATCATATTTTTCAGAAATAGAAAACCCTTCCTCACCACCAAAAACCTTCTTTTTTTCTAACTCTGCTATCTGAATAATATTTGCATTATCCCCAATACCGTCGTTATTCCCATCAATTTTGAATGAATCCCCGCTTTTGGGTAATCCATCCAACCGTATAAATAACCCCTGATAATAGATTCCTCCTTTCTAGTATCAAAATCTCTTTCTGCAAGAATTGTTTCTGTTTTGTCATCTACGATTTGATATGTTTGGTCCGTAAGAAAGTTTACTGTGAATGGGCTTTGTCGCAATATCGCAATAGGATCAGTGTTCTCGGCACTGTACGATGACGACAACGCAAACGGAGCATCACCCTCAGAAAAACTAGAAAATCCTCAGGCACCTGACCCACGAATGTATAAACTTGTATCAAAACCCAATCTCTTTAAGTCCATAGGTGTGCCATGTTCACCTAGGCCCAGACGTATCTCAGCAGGTGACTCATCAAGACTCAGTAATGACTGTTCAAAATCTCTTTGATAGAAATTCGGATTTACATTCAGAACATTTTTGCCTGCAATTTCTATCCCTTCCGCATTTTCTGTAGATATTACCAAAGCACCTGAGTCATCAACAAACGCAAAAACATGACCCAGTCGATAATCAATTTCAGAAGCTGAATTAATTGCATCTCGAACAGTCTCAACATCAGAAAAGGAACCTGGAATACCTAACGAAACATTGTTTATGGTGAGACCCTCATCAAAATTCATATCTCGCGAAAGAACTCTTATCTGGTCGACAGTTCTCAACATCTCTATTTCTCCGCGATACTCCGTCGAGGTAATACTCAACACATTTGATGCCGACACTCCCTCAATATTAATATTTTTTCCGGTTCTGTTATTAATTACCAACATTCCATCTGGATTGATGTAAGCGCCAACACCTGTGATCTCTGTCTTGTCATTAATATAGTCGCGTAATTTTAATGCCGTTTTATCTCTAGTATTTAGCTCCGCGGACTTTGTTCTCTCATCAGCATCAAGCGCCAACAAAGACTCCTCCTCAACCACAGTTGTGCCATTAATGACCAATCCAGCTGTTGGAACTAAATTCTTTGGATCAATAAGTATCTCAGTTGATGCTTTAACAACAATACCAAGCTCGCGAACTTGTGGTTTCAACCACTGTCGTATGTCACTTGCCTCAAGCTCCTTGTCTGTTGGTACTTCAAGCCTACTCAATGCTTTTCCGTTTATAGTAAAAGTACTTTCATCAAAACCCTGTCCTAACCCTCCAGCTGGAATAGCATTTGACTGAATTTTACCCGCAACAAATTCGGCGCCCTCTACAACATGATCTAAACCCAATTCTGCAAGTGTCTGAGGACTTCCTCGAACACCATAAAAAATATCTAAATCCCGATAGCCGCTTTGACCCCTCTTATTCAGGTAATCATTAATATAAGTTGAACCTTCTATGAAATTTGTATCAGCCTCTTGCGCTGCTTGTATAAACTCATTTCCTGAGCGCTTACGAATCAGCTCTTTTTCCGGTTCCGATAATTTTCTGCCTAGCCTGTTTTCTTCAAAGGAAATTTCATTAGCTCCAAGTGATTTTCCAGCAATATGATTACCGTCCCGACTAAATAATTGCAGATTAACTGGAAGATCGCCTCTTTGAGATATATTGAGTTGTATGTCCGCATACCCGGCCGGAATGATAGAAACCGGTTTACGTGAGGAATCATCATAGTCTTTAACGATTGAATCTAACTCATTGAAATTCTGATTTTCAAGAACGTTTTTAATGATCAAATTTTCCTCATCATAAAAATCTTTTTTCGGGTTTTGTAAAACGTTAATCTCTGCATTAATTCCACTTGGATTATCTTCAGAATCAATAATTCGAAAATTTCCAGCAGCGGCAATCAATGCTGGATTTTCAAATGCTAAATTAATTCCTGATGAGGGCCTGTTTCTAGACTCTAAAAACAGAGTTTCACCGTCTTCAGGATTACCTTCAAACTCTACTAAAAGGCCATTGATTTCAATACTCTCAACTCCAGATACGGATAGTCCCGTAGCTTTGTCCGTAGCAGTCCATAGTCCTCTTTGAGTTGTTTCGCTTATCAAACCTTCAGAGGATAAAGCCCCAGGAGAAATACTAAAAAACCCAAACTCCTCACTTCGAATATTTATCTGCCGGTCTGTTTCTTTTGAGAGCGTGAGCGTTCTTCCATAATTTGCGTCCAAAAATTCAAATAAACCATCTCGTACTTCCTCAAGGGAAACTTCCTCTCCAACATCTTCAATTCCTAAAAAAGGTATTGTAAATTTGCTGGTAGAACCGTTAATTGTAATTTCGACAACATCACCTTTTCGAAACTGACCTTCAATAAATAAGTTTGAAACCTGTCCAGCTTCTGCATCAAATTGAAACTCAATGTCGTTTGTTTTTAGCTGCAGGGGATCAATAACTGACGGGTATAAATTAACGTTAGAAACTTTATCATTCGACAATACAGTGAACTCAGGATTGATCGTAAAAAGCTCATCTCCTGCTTTGCCACTTAAATCTAACCCTTTTGATGTATATCATTTACTTCAAAAACAAAGGTCTTCGCTAAGTTATCAATTTCCCTGAGCGTGGGTTCTAGTAACGTTTTTCTAAACGCCAGAAGCCCTCCCAAATTACCTCCGCCGATACTTGAAACTGTTTCCACTTGGCTAGTATATTGGCCCAATTGTAAATCAACCTTGCTAACATCATTTTCATTAAAAGTCGCAAATAACCTTTCGGACTCAAGACCAGAGACTATAACACCACTTGAAAAAGTATTGGTTAAACTCACATCGACAGAACCATTCGGAGCCTCATCAACCTTAATTTTAACTAACTCAGATAACTCTCTTAAAACCTGATCTCGTTCATCAAGTAATTGCATCGGCTGCCTGGACAATATCCTGGTAGCTGCTAGTTGTTTATTAATATTAGCTAACTGTTCTGACAAAATATTCACTTTGGTTAATATCTGAATTAATGGCCTCCTCTGTCTCACTAACTATAAGATCAAGTTGACTAGATATTTCTTTAAAACGTGCAGTTAGTCCTTCGGCGTCTGACATGAATACAGTTCTTTGAACTAGAGACGAAGGATTGAGAGAAAGCTCTCTTGCTGAATTAAAGAAAGTATCAAAAAGCTGAAGATAGACTAAGGTTTTCGTTACCTAAGATATTTATTACTCGATTCGCATAGTCAACCATTGGATTTTGTTGATTTAATTCACTACTGCTATTTCTAAGACTATTTTCAATAAATTCGTCATATAGTCGGCGGACTCCGTCAAGCCTTGCGCCTGTTCCAAAAAAAGATTTGCCAAATTTTGTCGGAGTGTTCTCAGCTAGAGTAACTTCCTGACGCGAATAGCCTTCGCTATCCACATTTGCAATATTGTTTGCCACAGTTGCAAGCGCTCTTTGATAATTCGTTACTGCTCCAGTAGCTATTGAATTAATATCACTCATTTATTTTTTTAATTTCTGTACCTAAAGTTTTAAAAAGCTATTTTTGATCTTCTTTTCCTTCCTTACTGTCTATTTGCCTATTCTACGATTATTAATATTTGTAAGAGGATTAAAATTTAAACGATTTTCTTTTCTAGGTTTGTTGAGAGGAATTGATGTTTGCGTTTCACCATGACTTAAATCTAATAATTTATTTTCTTTCTCAAGTGGATAAGAATGATTCAACTTAAAACGCCTTTCTAAAATATCTTTTGAGGAAACATTAATTTTATCCAAATGAGTCTCAATCATTTCGGCTAAACCAAGACCTCCACGTCGAGACATTGCGACTGCAATTTCTCGATCATACATCTGCTCAAATGTCTCCATGGTCTTAGATCTATTTTCCTCATTTCTAGGTACAGCCGACCGCATGGACTTTAACATCATCTGAATAAACATTGCCTCAAACTGTTTAGCCACCTCTTTTGTAGCCATTTTCTCATTACGAGTTGCCTGGGCTTTAAGTTCTCCATAACCTTTAAAATCTAACGCTGATCGAGGAATGTTATTGAGATATTCCATAATTAAATAATTACCAACTCCGCCCTGAGACTTCCTGAACTTTTCAGAGCTTCAATAATTGCGATTAAAGAAGATGGAGTAGCACCAACTTGATTAACAGCATCTACAATTTGTCTTAGATCAACTCCAGGTTGAAACAAAACCATTGGATTATTCGGCTCTGCTACTTCAACTTCTGCATTTTGAACACCCACAGTATCACCCTGAGAAAAGGGTAATGGCTGACTTACCTCATTTGTTGCAGCAACCGACACAGAAATTGTGCCATGTGATACTGCCGCAGCGGTTACTTTTACCTGCCTACTGATAACTACCGTGCCAGTGCGAGAATTTATTACAATCCTTGCGGGAGGCTCGGCTGGAGATACCTCAAGATTTTCTACCATACTTAAAAAAGAAACTCTTTGCGTTGTATCGGTCGGCGCCTCAATCGCTACGGAGACAGGGTCTAAGGCTTTAGCAACGTCGCTACCAAATGTTTCATTAATTTTATTCACTATAATATTGGTCGTTGAAAAATCGCCTTCTCTAACGTTCAAAATAACGTAATCGCTTCTCTCAAAAGGGGTGGCTACTTCTCTTTCAACAATACCTCCATTTGGTAAGCGAGCTGATGTAGGCACTCCAACAACAACTTTTGAACCCGCTCCTGCAGCATCAATTCCTGTCGCCGTTAAAGCCCCTTGGGCAAGAGCATAAACCTCGCCATCCGCCCCCCTGAGACTTGTCAAAAGAAGATTACCACCTCTTAAGATTTGTTGCCTTTCCAATTGCAGATACGCTTACATCAATCCGTTGTCCTGGCTTCGAAAAACCAGGCAGCTCCCCAGTAACCATAACCGCAGCAACATTTTTTAAATCTAATCTCCCTGTGGCCTGGTTTGCCGCTTCAAAATCAGCTAATTGGCCAGTGATACTAACCCCAAGCTTTCCTAGCACGGATGCTAAACTTTGCGTTGTAAAAAAAATGCTAGCACCATCACCAGTACCCTGGAGTCCAACAACTAAGCCATATCCGATCAATTGGTTCGACCGAGCTGCTGCAAAACTAGCCAGATCTTTAACCCTATCAGCAAGAGACGTATTGCATAAGACCAAAAGAAAAAAGACTGCGGTGAGCTTTTTTAATAAAAATGGGTATGGATATTTTCTATTAAAATTCATGTGCTCACCGCATATCAAAATGGCCAAAGTTTGAACAGTAAAGAAGTCCCCCATGGGACCCTGTTCGCACTATCTAATTCTCCACTGCCAACGTAAGAAATCTGCGCATTAGCTAGACGGCGAGAAAAAACTGTACCGTTTGGTGCGATGTCTTCTGTTCGTACTATCCCAGCTACTCTTATAACCTCACTACCCTCGGATAAATCTAATTTTTTTCTCCCTTAACAACTAAATTTCCGTTCGGTAAAATTTGCACAACACTTACCGCGATTTGCCCGGTCAAACTTGCTTCCTGACCGGCAGTTCCGCTTGCTTCACTGGTAATTGTTGACCCGTCAACATTAAGTCCACCAATATTATTTTTTATTATTGGGATTTTTCCGAGATAACCCTGTGCAACATCATTTTCAGTTTCACGTTCCACAGTTGTATTTTGAGTTCTAGAAGCTTGAGCTCTTTCATCTAATACAACAACAACGATATCCCCAAATTTATAATTTTTCCTGCGTCCAATCCAAGTGTCACTAATTCCCCCAACAACTCCAGGTCCGTCATTATATAGAGAGCCGGTAACGGGCTTTTGTGTTTCCGAAAGTTCTGGAAATACTGGAGCAAAATCAGGATCAGGCATGACCCGCTGCTTTGAAGCACAAGATCCTAAAACAATGCAAGTTGTTATTAGTAACAAACGATTAAGGCTACGCATTTTTTTACCTATTTATAAATTATTATTCAAGAAACGAAGCATTCCATCTGTCGCGGAAATCGACTTTGAATTCACTTCGTAAGCACGTTGTGTTTCAATCATATTCACCATTTCTTCAACAACATTAACGTTCGATGCCTCTAGAGTTCCTTGTCTTATAATTCCAGCACCCTCAAGACCAGGGTTTAAGACATTAGGCACCCCGCTAGCAATAGTTTCTTTGTATAAGTTCGAGCCAATTGGTTGCAAACCTGCATTATTGAGAAATCTTGAAATCTGTATCTGCCCCAAAACCTGCTGACCCTGTCCGGCAAAAAGCTCTACAGAGACAATCCCGTCTCTTCCTATTGTGACGCTTGACGTATTTGGCGGAAGCGTTATCACTGGTTGTAAAAGATCGCCATTAGACGTAACAAGTTGCCCAAGATTTGATAATTTAAATCCACCGTCTCTTGAATAAGCAATTGTTCCATCTTGCTGTGATATCTGGAAAAATCCGTCACCATCTATTGCAAGATCCAAAGCATTATCGGTAGTTATGATATTTCCCTGATTGTGGATCTTTTCATTTGCTAAAACTCTTGTTCCAGTGCCCATTAGTAACCCAATGGGAGCCTGTGTGTCTGCACCCGTCTGTCCACCAGCTTGCCGGATATTCTGGTACAACAAATCTTCAAAAACTGCTCTTTCTCTTTTAAATCCAGTAGTGGAAACGTTGGCGAGGTTGTTTGAAATGACACTCATACGTCTCTGCTGAGCATCAAGTCCGGTTTTTGAAATAAATAAAGACGCATCCATAGAAAACCCTTATCTAAAAATTAATTGTTACGCATCATGGTTGTACCAGATTCATCGATCGTTTTTGCTTCTTTGATAAATCGTACTTGTGATTCATAATCTCTTTCATGTTCAATAAGATTAATCATTGCGTGAATTGGATTGACGTTACTACCTTCTAATACACCTGAAGTCACGGAAGGTACAACATCACCACTTTCAAAGTCACCATTTTCTGCTACATTTTCACCAATTGCCTTAAATAACCCATCTTCCTTCTAACTAGGAAAGCATCCTTTGCTTCTCTTATTAAAATTTGCGCAACTTCCACATTCGAGCTACACCAACAACGGTAGGATCTTTAGTCACGATAGTGCCATCTCGAGTAATGCTAATTTGAAACCAAGAGGAACATTTATAGGTGTACCCTCTTCACTCAAAACAATGTGCCCCTGACCGTTTTCAAGAATTCCACTGTTATTAACCCTCAAATCACCCCTTCGGGTGAAGGCGAGTTCTCCATTTGGAGCTTGCACACCCATCACTGTTTTATTATCCATAGCAATATCTAATGCTTTATTAGTGACCATTCGAGCTCCAGGTTCCAAATTAATTCGGTCAGTAGTCCTGCTTTGCGGTTGGATACGTGTGTCGTAGCCATCCCCTCTAGTTTTAATAGCGATTAACGCCTGATCAAAACTTTTTTTAAAACCTACGGTGGAAACGTTTGCAAGATCATTTGCTTCAACCTGCCTCTGCGGTCTTCGTTCATTAATTCCAGCTAAAGCCGTGTATATTAATCGATCCATTATTTAACCTCCGTGTACGTCACTCATATATCTATCGAATATTGATGATTGCTTGAGTGAGGGTATTATTCGTTTCAATTGCTTTTGCATTTGCCTGGAAATTCCTTTGGTTCGTAATTAGCTCAATCAATTCTTGTGTAAGATCAACGTTCGCTCTTTCCCTAGCACCAGCACGAACCGTGCCAAAACCGGCAGTACCCGCTTCGCCCAACGTTGTTGAACCGGATTTTGATGTAGCAAAATAGCTGGCATCACCAATCTGTCGTAAACCGGTTGGATTAGCAAAGTTTGCTAAAACAACTTTAGCTAAGTTTTTCTGACTACCATTCGAGTAGTTTGCACTGACCAATCCGTCGTCACCAATGTCTAAACCGATCAGATCTCCCTCTGGTCGTCCATTTTGGTTCTGAGCAAGAACAGAAAATGGATTAGAAAATTGAGTAGAACCAGCATAATTCACAGCAAATTGCAATGTCGCTCCAGAATCACCAATCGTCGTGCTTTTAAATGCAATAGCAGATAATGGCGATGATAAATTACCAGCCGTATCAAAAGTTAGCTCGCCCTTATCAAAGAAAATTGGTGAAAATAAATCTCTTGTCTCTTCCTCCGAAAAATCTCCAGGGTTAGAGGTCTCTAAACCATCCCGATCAACGTACAGTGGAAATCCATCCTCATCCGTCGCTTGCGGAGGCTCTATCCATTCGGTCGTAGAACCTTTAGCACTTTCTACATCGGACAGACCCCAAATACCTGGTCCACTGACTTTGAGGAAAGACGCATCTCCAGTAGTACCAGTAGTGAATTCAAAAAAGCGTGTACCATTTACTGGATTCGTTTTTACATCAAGTTTTACTCCATTAACAGTTCTGCCAAAGTTATCAGCTAAGGAATTTATTCGTTGTTCAAGTAAAGCCCTAAATTCCTCAATATTGTAGTCTGGCTTATTTGGCATTTTTATCAAACCAGTTACGTTGTCAACCGTAACTACAAATGTGTCATTCCGAGGGTCAACGGCAAACTTATTATCTAAGTTAATACCAATAGATGTCCCTTCAAGGACTGCGGGCAATGAATTGATACCTCTAAGTGGAACTTCGGATTGTTCAACAACTGGGGTAGGTCCTACTGCAGCGGCCTCAACAATATCTGCTCGTTGAGTTTCAAAACCAAAGAGTAAGTTAGCAAGGGGAGTCGAATCACTAATTTTTACAGTAGAGTCATCTCCGGTTGTACCTGAAGAAATATTAAATGTTTTCGACGTGTCATCAAACTCAACTTTAATCCCGTAACGCTGTTCTGACTGCGTTCGTATCTCATTTCCATTGGGATAAAAACCGCTACCGTATAAATCTGTCTCCTCGTCCACAGAAGTCGGCTGCAAACCCAAACCAAATAATTCATTTTCCGTGGCTTCTTGCGCTGACAATATACTTACTTGATCATTTTGTGCTGACTTAAAAGTAAAACCGCCATCAACCTCGTTATAGCCAACTTTGAGATTTAAAAACCTGTTTTCCCTTGATATTGCTGATGCTGCGTTTATATCAGATGTTCCACTTTGATCAACAATGAAATCTTGCACGTTTAATAATGTGGTATTCGCATTATTTGCTTGAGTACTTGCAAGAGTCACTATTGTGTTTGCTTCATTATCTGCAACAGCTTTTGCATCCCTGATAGACTGTAAGACACTTGTGCTTGTTGCATCACGTTTTGAATATGCTTCAACCGCTGCCCGTTGTAAACCAGCTCCGTTGTTCAAAACAGCAAGATAAACCGAAAGGCCTGTCGAAGATGATTTTTCGGACTCGCGAGTAGCA
Organism: Burkholderiaceae bacterium; assembly: GCA_038147455.1. GTDB lineage: Bacteria > Pseudomonadota > Gammaproteobacteria > Burkholderiales > Burkholderiaceae_A > UBA7377. Next base: position 40,761 of record JAYQTQ010000003.1, read on the forward strand.
GCGGCAACAATTGTCTCTACATTGGAGAAGTACGCATTTCCAATGTTTTGTGTTGCAGCAGCTGCTTTTACAGCTGCTAAGACGTCTGCCTTATCTCCTTGATTTTCCACGGCAACTCGAGCAGCTACTTGTAAAGGAGCAATAGAATCTGCAACCTGTCGAGCAAAATCTCTCTCTGTCAAATCAGCCGTATTGAAATAATCCTGCACCTGGTTAACTGTTAATGTAATTCCGGAGGCCTCTGTATCAACTATTGTAAAAAGATCTACGTCCCCGTCATCTAAAACAAAATTCATAACAACCGAACCTGCAGGTGAAGCAGTCGCTGAAATATCGGCGTCGTCAAATCTGTCCGAAAGAACACCTGCAAAAAAATTTGCAACATCTGTGGCGGTTTCAATAGCAGCTCCATCCGCACCGGGTGCAATCGTATATTCCACTCCCCCGAGTGTTACTTTTTTCCTCCTGTATCAGTAGTAATTGGATTCGCAGGTGCAGAGAACGTTAAGACTTGTATTTCTGGCTTAGTTACCTGGTAAGCTTGTACCTCAGCGGAGTTTATCGTGATGTCGACATCATCTGTAATGGTCGATGAAATCGGCCCAATATCCTCATCCTCGGTTAGGAATTGTATTGTAAATGTACCATCATCATTATCTAAAATCTGACGTTTCGCTGTAGTTGCATCTGGGTAAGTAGGTGTGCCAAATTGCGCAGCAGCATATAATCTCGTGTCGTAAAGATTGTGTCAGTCGAAACGCTCGGAGTACTAGTCGTTCCCATGTTTCCTCCGGCATCCGTCAGTGAAACATCACCAACAGTGGATTCAGTAGTTTCAAATTGAATCTGAATTTTTCCATCCCCTAAATCAACAACTTGTCTTAGTTCGTTATCATTCGAATCTTTGAACGTTTTTTTTGAACGCCGGCACTTCTTCTGCCAAATCATTTTCAATTAACGCGTCCGTAAATTGTCTAGCAAGATCAATTGCTGTCATAGTAGCATCTGCAGAAACAGAAACATTTCCTCCAGCGTTATCTGATGTCGTTGGCATTGTTAAGCGTAATTGTGTTACCAGTAACTGAAACTAAAATACCACTGAAATCAATTTGTTGAGCCTTAGCAGCACCCACTTCTTCATACTCTCCTCCAGCTACTAATGCATCAATAGTTGCTCTTGCAGTACTTTTTGCATTTTGATTATTGTCATAATCTCTGATAGTTGTTAAGTTTGTTGCTCCGGAGGTAAATATATTCAAATTATCTGTTAGTGTAACAGTTGTTGTCTCATCCTGCCTAGTAAATTGAATTTGAAATGATGTACCAGCTGAAGAAATTTTGAATTCTCGTTGAGGCGTATTTGTGTCTGTTGAATCCTGTACTGAGAAGGTGCTTACAGATGTTCCCACGGAAGCCGTTTGAAGAGCAGATACGATTGCGGTAGTTATGGCGGAGTTTTGAGCAGTTACCCCTGTTAAATCAATAGAGTAATTCGTTGAACCAACTGTCATCGTCAATGCTCCTGTTGCAGATACAAAACTCGTAACACCAGCACACATTGTAGTCGTATTTGCAGAAGCATGGATTGAAACATCTGATGAAACACCATTTAGTTCAACCTAGTCCGTTGTCCGAACTTTGCTTGTAGGTCACTAGCCTGAACCGTAGCTTGTACACCGGTTGAATCCTCAATAGTAAATGTTCCAGCAGCCGAAGGATTGGTTGAACTTACCGTAAGTTCACTCATTGTGAATTTTTGTCGCTCAGCTCGAGTAGGTTCTGCAGCATCCGCTGCTAAACTAACAACTTCCAAATCTAGCTCTTGTAAGCGAGTGTTCTCCTCACCTAAAAGAGAAGTTTGACTTGCACTAATTTGAAAATCAGATTTTTGAGATCTAGAAGAGGCCCATGTGTCTAGATTCGCAATTCTTTCCGATGTAACCTGTAAGTTTGCAGCAATAAGCCCCTTAGAAAAAGCTTGTTCATCGACTTGAGCCTGTATTGCTATTACAGCATCATCTTGGGTAATTTCTTTGAAATCGCCAAAAACACCTTGTGCTGGATCGTCGCCAGTTCTTCTTTCTGTAAGAGTTACAACGATTTCATCATCTTCTGTAGGCGTCTGATCTTCTTGATTTGCAATAAGTTTAAATAGATCAGCGGTGGTGGAAGTTTCTGTTGCTTTTAAAGTAGAAAAATCAAAAAATCTTTGGTCCCCATATTCTCGATTTATCTGATTCGTAAGTTCACGAGCTATTTCAACACCAGTGTATTCTTTGACTTTATCTGCTCCCAGTTCATTTAAAAATGAAAGATCAATCACTGCAGGTTCAATCGAATCATCGATATTAAGTGTAAATTGAATTGGGGAACGTGCATCTACACCTGCAAACTGAGTTGATTCTTCTACGTTAATTTGCGATAACAATTCCGAAATCTTTGCTGGAACATTAAAAGCATTTTTCCATGCGTTTATTAAGCTATCGGATAAAGCACCACCTGAGGCAGTAGCTGGAACTGAATCCTGTTTATTCTTCAGATCATCTAGATTAAATAACTTTGTTATTCCCCTCGCGATATCCTCTGGAGGAATTGGTGGCTCCCCATTTTCTGAGCGAACCTCTCCATATTTGTTCACGTAAAGCTGCTCTCCTTTTGCATCTGTTGCTTGAATGAGTAACTCATCCAACTTTGTATCTCCAATAAAAACATGTGTCTGAAATTTGTTTGTTGGATCATCAGGTGTAGCACGTTTGGTTTTTTGATAATAAATGGTTGCTAAATACTCATTACCTCCTGCATCAAAGTCCGTAACGGCTGTGGTCAAGTTATACGTAGCAGGATCATCTTTATCAAAAGGGATTTCAATTACTTCAGCATCAGCAGGAAGATTTAGCGCCAAATCAACTAACGTAGTTTCTCTGGCATCGCCTGCAGTTGATCGGGGAATAATAAGTTTTTGAAGATTTTCTAAATCTGCCTTTCCATTACTGTCAACGGTTGCAGCTTGTAAAAACTGACCCGCTGAGTTTACTACCGCAAAAGAATCATCAAGTAAGAATGTTCCATTTCTGGTAAAGATGTCTTGAAGTCCATCAGGAGATTTCAACGGAAAGAAACCGTCACCTGTAATAGCTATATCCAATGAGTTGGCTGAGAACTGAATGTTTCCTTGACTAAATTCTTGTGAGACTTGTTTTAAAGCTACACCTTGTCCAATAACTGAGGAGGCTTTTTGTAATGGTGATGTCGCAAAAATATCCCCAAAGTCCGCTCTTGATCTCTTAAATCCTGTTGTTCCAGTGTTAGCAATATTGTTACTTGTAACACTCAAAGCTGCGGTTGCTGCATTAAGTCCTGTTAGAGAGGTGTAAAAAGACATAGCTCAAATCTCCAAAAAAATTCAACATAAAAAATGGTTTATAGAACAGCTCAAAAAGAGAGTTTTTCAAATAGTTATTCATTTAAATTCTGGTTTTCTTCTTCTAGTTCAGTGTCTACCTGTGATTGATTGTTAGTATTGGTTCCTGTTCTATCTTTCAGTAAATCTAAAATTGCCGGTCCACCGGTTGACTGAACCACAGGATTAACAAACACATCTCCATCAATCCTTTTAACCTGACTTAGATTAATTGTTGCTCCATTTGCAACTTCCAAAATTAAATCATCGAATTCGGGATTATAAGTAACAGATGTGATTCGAGACGGAGTACTTATCGGTATTTGAGTATTAGAGCCGTCATATCCCCTTACCGCTGCAACCAATCCGTAATTTCCATCCGGCATAAGGGTTCCTTCATTGTTTTTTCCATCCCAGCTAACAGTGAAAGTCACCAGGTGGTCTTCGTCCATAATCTATATGCCTTATTAATTTTCCAGTCTCATCATATACACTCAACGCTACGCTTTCTGCGCCTGCATTCTTATCAAGCTCAAGTACCCCGCTTATCGGACGGCCTCCTTCTAAAAGAGCTGGTCCACCAGGAGCTTGAACTTTTTTTCCAATCAATGAAGCACCTGTGAGCATCCGTTCTTTTTGAAGTGAACCTACTAAGTCCATTCAATGACTCAGACATAGATGTAGTTGCTTCTAACTGACTAAATTGAGCCAGTTGAGCTACAAACTCTTCGTTTTCCATAGGATCTAAAGGGTTTTGGTTTTGCAACTGGGTTGTAAACAGAAGGAGAAACTCTTTCTGACCCATCTCATTATTGATATCCCTTTGATCGATGAATTTTGGTGCTGTTTGAGCTTTTTTAAATTGCTCATATGATTGGATTCCTCCGGGTAGCTCAAAATCTGCTGCTGTTATTGCCATGTCTTATCCTTTAAGCTTTTGTAATTTCTAGAGTTCTCATTATTAAACGACGTGCTGTGTTAACAACCTCAACATTATTTTGATAAGCTCTTGCCGAGGCCATCATCTCCACCATTTCAGTTACTTCATTAACATTTGACATGTATACGTATCCCTTTTCGTCTGCCAGGGGACTGCTTGGGTCATATTTTTTTGGTGGTGGATTGATGGTGTCTACAATTCTGTCAACTTTAACTCCTCCAACATAAGGAGCACCTGGGGTTGCCATTTCGTGCGATAGAATAGCTTTGAAAACTGGTCTCTTGGCCCTGAAAGCTTCTGACTCCGTCGTATTTACTGTACCCTGGTTTGCCAGGTTAGAAGCTGTAAGGTTCATCCGTGTAAGCTGGGCATTTAGTGCAGTTCCTGCAATTCCGTATATTTTATCTAAGGACATCTCTAAACCTCCCCTTATTCAGCGCGAAAAGCTTTTTTAATGGAACTTATTCGCCCCTCTAAAAACTGTAAAGTTGCTTGATAGTCGGTTGACGCCTTACCAAACTGTGCCTGCTCAACACTCAGTTCCACTGTATTCATATCAGGAGAGGCATTAAATGGTGTTCGATAAAGCAAGCCTGTGTTTCTATACTCAACTGACGTTGGATAATGCTTAGGGTTAGTAGCTTTCATTTCGCTTCCCTTAACACCCCCTAGAATTTCTTTGAAGTCGATATCCCGAGCTTTAAATCTGGGAGTATCTGCGTTTGCTATATTTCTAGAAAGAATTTCGAGACGTTTATTTCTAACCTTAAGAGCAGGCTCATGAATACCCATTACTCGATCAAGAAATTCCATTTTATTCCTTTATAAATTTTATTTTTCTACAATGAAATTTAGCAATGAGTATGCCAAACTAGAAAAAGCTTGATTTACAACAACAACAACAAAAAGAATAAAATTTGGTGGAATTTTTTAGCCTAATTGAGGCAAAATTTAACCGGGTTTAGTATCTATTTTTCAGCAAGTAATCAGAAGAATAAGCAATGGATCTCTTTTCCCTGACGCTACTAAAGTTTAATGCTTCCGAAAAGAAACTCTTTAACTTTTCGGAGGCATGTTGAATAAGACCGTTCTTTATTGACGCCCTCGTTATGGGAGCCTCTGCAATCCCTCCAACATGGAGCACCCTTGCTTGCCTGCCTGCTATTGGCAAAGGATCATTTATATTAGTAACATGGCGAGCAGCAGGCGATAGAATGGTAAGATAAAGATCATCGATTGAGGCAGGTCCGTAAGATTTAAGCTCAGTATCCTCGAAATACTGCGCGACAAGATCTAATTGGTCAACCACCCCTAACTCGAGGATCTTTTCTGGTTGGTGTGACAAACCAATAGATGCTGCACCTCTATCATCTCCGTCACAAAACTGAATGATTCCGTGACACCTTCCATTTGAAGCCTTTGGATTAAATCCATCACTTTCCATTAAAACGACCTTGGCAAAATCATCAGGACTGAACTTAAAACTGTCAGCCATAAGTTGAATTTTTTCCTTAACAGCTGCAACTTCCTCAGTCGGTATATATCCTTTGACGGCCGCACGCTCTAACGTTTTTTCCAAAAGTAAGTGGTTTTCTCGTCTGTAAGGTTGAATAAATGCTTTTGCATACAAAGGAGCTAACTCTGATTGGTTTTTCTGAAGTCTTTTTTGAGCCAATGATAGATTTTCTGAATTATCCTTGTCTCTAATAGAAAGTGACTGATTTTGAGTTTTTTCAGAGTGTTTTAATACTGCGTCTAAATTAGCCGTCACTCCTCTCTCATACTCCAATACTAACTTTTGCCCAGGAAAAATAAGATCGGGATTTTGGATTTTGTTTCTTAAGGCAATATTGCTGACCATTTGATTGATAGCCTCTGGGGTTACCTTTTGTTTATTTTTCTTTAATACGTGCACAGCTATGTGACTTAAAGTATCTCCTTTTTTAACAGTAAAAATAGATTGGGAGTTTTTCTTGTCCGCATACAAATGAGATACTGCTGATTGTAAATTATCCTGGAAGGAAACAGTCCTAACAGGACGGTCTTTGTAATGTCTTGCTAGAGCCAAATTTCCCCGCCTCGTCGGACGCTTCATCTCTTTTTGGTCTAAACTTTGCTATATTGAGGTTGTAATCCATAACAAAAAATATTGTTTTTAACTCATCAACATGAAGCAACTGACATGCCAAACAAAGTGTTCCGAAAATATTTAATAAAGTTGACTGCATTTATTCTGTATTTCTCTTTTTTTCTCTCTTTTGGTCACGCGAATAATGAATCCATTGCAAGATCGGGTCTAATTAGTGAGGCGACTATTTGGTTGCAGAATGCCCTGGAAACTGATGCCGCAAACTTTGAAATAATCCCGCCAGACCACAGAGTAAAAATTTTATCTTGTACTGAAAAATTGGTATTTGATTTCCCTTTTAACGGGAAAGAAACGGTTCGTGCAAAATGCACTAGTCCAACATGGCAGTTTTTCCTTCGAGTAAAAACAGACAACCCGGAAATAAAGAATTTGCTCAGCCCCATCAGGCAGACAAAAAAAAAGAAAAATCGGGATACTGCTATTAAGGAGGTTTTATTTGCTCGTAAAAACCTGACTGTCGGCTCCATTATCAGAGAAAATGATACGGAAACAAAGAGGGTAAAAAAAAATACATTGCCCGTCGATGTTTACAGTACGTTTGAGGGACTAGAAAATTACGAAGTTGTAAAGACCATAAAGGCTGGTAGTGTTATACGGTCTTTAAATCTAAGGCCTGCTAGGCTTGTCAAAAGAGGAACAAAGGTACAATTAAAAATATTGGCACAGGGAATGCTTGTTACTGCAACAGTAGAAGCACTGGAAGACGGTCGCATAGGGCAGCAGATTAAATTATTGAATAATGCTTCTGGAAAGACAGTAACGGGTGTAGTAACAGGTTTGAACGAAGTATCTGGTCTTTAACCAGAATTTATTATAATATCGATTAAAGAGGTTAAGATTTTGTGTCGATACTAAATATTATAATTTTTATTAGAAATCGAGAATACTATGAGTGAACCAGTAAACAGCTTAATTAAGACCGTGCAGCCGGATAGGCCAACAGGACCTAACCCCAAAAAGCCGGCTGACCAAAATGATAAGCAAGTTAGAGACATCGAGAAAGATGAAGTTTTTCTTAGCGATTTAGCGAAGAAAACACTTGAAACGGAAAATTCCTTCGACGCTAAAAAGGTTGAAGCGATAAAGCAAGCCATAGAGGATGGAAATTATCCATTGAACTCCCGTAAAATTGCGGAAAGTTTTATAGCAATGGAAAGTCTCATTGGAAATGCAAAGCGTAAATAGATAAGCCGACTAAACGTGGGCAAGAGTAGCGCAGAAAATGCTATTAGATTTGCGAGCGAGCTCCATAGGTTGTTGGAGTTAGAGTTTGAAGCCTTAAAATCGCAAAAACTTTCTGAAATTGAGTCTATTCAAGAAAAAAAAGTACCTATTTTAGAATACCTCATTGCTGATTCAATTAAAGACGGCCTTAAAGAAACGAGTGGTGAAGCAGACTGGGAGTCATTTAAATCAATTATTAGTGAATGCAAAAGTGCCCACCGTCGTAACGAGATATTAGTTAATAGACGAATTGAATCCATCAAAAGTGCTCTAAATACGCTAACCGGAGAAAATAAGGATGATGAGCTTGAGATGTATGACAAGCTTGGAAAACTGGCGCAAAAAAAAAATAGTAAAGGAATTTTAGAAGCATAGCTGTTTTCTTGACAATTGATAACGGTGCGGCATCTAGTTACCAGACTGTCAAAATATCGGCAAAAATTTGGCATACCTATTGCTGAGGGTGTTGTGTCAAATTTTTAAGGATAGAACCGCGTGAGTCAAAAAACAAACCTCGCAGAAATAAATTCTAAAAATAAAGTCGTTAATGAGAAAGGTCAAGACGCCAAAAACTTAGGTTTGAATGCCCTATGGCTTGACCCATTTGCTCCACCAAGCGCTCTTCACAAGAAAGCTCTACATGAAGCTTCTATAGAGCTACTTTCTGTATCGACTTTGGACGAGTTAAAAAAAGTTCTAAATAAAACAAATTTAGTCGTAATACGCATTAAAGAAAATGCGAGTCTCTATGATGAAGTTTTAGAATTGGTGACCTCTGTAAAATTACGACTTCCAATTATCTGCAGAATTGACAGGAGTGACTTTGAACTTGGTATACAAATAACACAGAGAGGTGCATTTCAAGTTTTAGCCAGTGATTGCGTTAAGGTTGAGGACTGGGTGTCCCTCGCAGAAAAGGTTATCGAAAAACAAAAAAATAGAAATACTTACGTATTTGTGGATAACGAAAGTAAAAAGCTCTTAACTTTGGCAGAAAAAGTCGCAGAGGCAGATGTAACAACTTTAATAACGGGACCAACCGGTTCGGGTAAAGAAGTTTTAGCAAAAGTTTTGCATGATGCTTCTTCCAGGTATTCAAGACCATTTGTCAGTATTAACTGCGGAGCTATTCCGGAAAATTTAATGGAAGATTTACTTTTCGGTCATGAGAAAGGAGCATTTACCGGTGCGATAAAAGAACATAGGGGAGTTTTTGAACAAGCAGATACTGGAACACTATTTTTAGATGAAATTGGAGAATTACCTCCAAATCTTCAAACAAAATTGTTGCGCGTTCTTCAAGAAAGAAATGTTACACGTTTGGGTGCCAATAACCAAACTAAAGTAGATTTCCGCTTGATTGCTGCAACTAACAAGGATTTAAAAAAAGCTATTGAAGATCGCGAGTTTCGTGAAGATTTATATTTTCGCATAAGTACCTTTAGGCTTAGCATAGCTCCATTAAAAAATCGACCTGATGATATTCTCCCTCTTGCAGCTAATATAATTTCAAATACCGGAAAAAGTTTCGTCAATTTATCTGACGAAGCGCAAGAAAAACTTTTAACATATCATTGGCCAGGTAATGTAAGAGAACTTGATAATGTTATTCAACGTGCTTTAGTGATTTGTCAAGGTTCCACGGTAACCAAAGACGATTTAATATTTGATGATCTTCCATTACAGCAATTTGAGAAAAATCCAGAGGAATTTCTTTCATTCAAAAAAAACTCTGTAGATACCCTTCTTGATGAAAGCCAAAATTCAGCCGGGTTTAATTCCCAAATCAATACAGCGGAGTCTACACTGAATTTGGATGATGCCGTGAGACACAGCGAGTACTTAACAATTCAGTCAGCAATCCGTTCCACAAAAAACCGCCATGATGCTGCCAAAGCATTAGGCATTAGTCCACGAACGCTGAGATACAAGATAGCTCAACTTAAGAGCTTCGAACCAAAGCACTTTAGTTTTGAATAAGGAATAATACGATGATTGAGAAAGTCAACAGCCCAGCAAATATCCAAGCAATGCTTCAAACTTTAAAACAGTATGAGACAGAAGCAAAATCTGGTCTTAATCCGGGAAATGTAGGAAAGAGCGAAGTTTCACAACCCTCATTCCTGGATTCCGTAAAAAGTGCAATTGGATCAGTAAATGATGCTGCGCAGGCTGCCGGGATACGAAAAACTGCATACGAAAAAGGGGAGGATATACCGCTTACAGATGTTGTTTTAAGTATGCAAAGATCATCAGTTGCATTCGAAGCCACTTTGCAAATAAGAAATAAAATGTTGAGAGCTTACGAAGAAGTTCTTCGTATGCCCGTTTAAATTTATCGAGAAAGTTAAATGGCAATAGCTACGACCCCAAATGATAATGCGTTAGTTGAAGATAAGAAGGAGTTAGACTCTCCAACACCTGAAAGTCAACAAACGCCGGAGAAACCTTCCGATAATCAAAAACCGCTATCTTCATTGAGAGCGTCGCCCGTTGGGCAAGGCTTATCTGTAGACTCTTTTAGATTTAATAATTTAAAACAATCACTACAGCAAATTATTGCTCAACCTGCCGTAAAAAAAACACTTCCTGCTTTAATAATATTCTTCATACTATTAATCTTTGTCTCAATATTTTCTTCTGGCGATTTTTTCAAACCTACCCCCTATAGATTATTGATGCCGGGATTAAATGAAGCTGAAAAACAACTCGCGCTTGAAACACTTGATGAAGCTGGATTTGATGCAAAAATAGATAAAAAAACGGGACATTTAATGGTAGTTGAGCCTCGTTATCATGAGGCTAAAATGTATTTAGCTTCGAAAGGAATACCAAAGGAACCTCTGCCTAATGGAATTGAAACATTGAAAGATCAGTCCTCCATGACAACAAGTCAATTCATGGAGCAAGTTAATTATGTTTCCGCTCTCGAACAGGATTTAGGACAAAGTATTTCAGCCATAGCTACTGTGAAGTCTGCGAGGGTTCATTTGGCACTACCGAAGCAAAGTGTCTTCGTTAGAGAGAGAACTCCTCCAAAAGCATCAATAGTTGTCACACCAATCCCAAATAGAGTTGTTACAACAGCACAGGTCGATGCAATGATACATTTAGTTTCCTCCAGTATTCCATACCTAGATCCGAGCCATGTTTCAGTAGTGGATAATTTTGGAAACCTACTTACCAAAAAAAATGATTCGGCAGCCGGACTTTCGACAACGCAGCTTTCGCATAAACAAGACGTAGAGCAAACCTACAGAAGCAGAATTTTAGAAATTTTAACCCCAGTGTTTGGAGAAGGTAATGTTCAGGCTCAAGTAGACGTTTCAATCAATTTCAGACAAACAGAGATAACTTCCGAGGATTTTGACAGTAACGGAGCTGGTCCGAAAACTCGTTCTGAAACTCTTGCTGAAGATAGAACAAATAAGTTAGATGCACAAGGAGTTCCTGGAGCACTAACAAATGCACCACCAAGACCAAATGAGTTAACCGATCAAACAGGGGCTTTGCCCGATGATTTTGGTCAAGAAAGTGTAACACTAAGTAAAAGAGCAACGCGAAACTATGAAATCGATCGAGTTGTAAGACACGTAAAGGAACAAGTTGGTATTGTGGAACGGGTTTCTGTTGCCGTAGTCGTAAATGATAAAAGAACGCATACTGATCCGGAAACGGATGAACCTCCGGTGACCAAGGACGGCACAAACGATACAAATTCATCAAAAATTGCGGGATATTCTCAAGACGAGATTAATAGGTTAACAAATCTCGTCAAGGGGGTTGTAGGCTTTAAGGAGGATCGTGGAGATGTCGTAACCCTTTTGCCAACGAACTTCTACGTTGATCCCCCTCTTCCATGGTTTAAGGATCCAATAACCATCGATGCATTAAAAACAGCAATCGCAAGTTTAATATTTTTACTTTTTCTGCTAGCTATCGTTAGACCAATCATGACTTCTATGTTTGCCCCACAACTACCACCAGAGCCAACCGTATCTGAAGAAGAAGAAAAAGACTTAGAAAGTATCAAGATCGCACACGTAGCTATTGAAATGGCTGCGTCAGAACCAGCAGTTGAGGGCCTGGAAATGGCTGCTATAGAGATGTCAGCAAATGAAATGGCTCTTGAAGGTCCGGAAGTCGCGTTGAGTAAAATACAAGAATCTGAGGGTGGACTCTTAACAGATGAGATGATTAATGCTGCGCAAAGTAAATTAAGCGAGCAAGAGGCAGAGGCTAAAAGGTTAGCTGAAGAGCAAGCTGAACGAGAAGCAGAGGAAGCTGCAAAGGCAGAGGCTGAGATTGAAGTAGAGGAAGGTGAATCCCTAGAGGAAATCAAAGCCAAACTTAAACCAAAGAAAGCATCTATATCACTTGATATGTTGGATACAGCAAATACGTATGATGATAAAGTAGTATTGATGAGACTTTTAGTGCAAGAAGATGAAGGAAAAGTGGCGCTTGTCTTGAAAAATATGATGAGAACTTCATAAAGCAACCTCTCTATTTTGGGTAAAAATTATGGCAGATGAAAACACAGAAAAACAAGGTGAATTAACTCTCGAAGAAGAACTTCAAAATTTGAGTAATACGCAAAAAGCTGCGGTATTGATGCTTTTATTAGGTGAAGATCAAGCAGCAAATATCATTAAATATCTAGGTCCAAAAGAAGTGCAAAATTTAGGTGCAGCTATGACATCAGTCCAGGATTTATCGCAGGAGGCAATTAATGCAGTCCTTGACGAATTTTTGTCTTTTATCAAAAAGCAAAGTACCATCGGGCTGGGATCTCACCAATATATTGAAACAGTTTTGAACAAGGCTTTGGGTCCAGATAAGGCGGCTTCTATAATAAACCGGATAATGCCTGGCAAGGCAAGTAAAGGATTGGAAATACTAGAATGGATGGATGCTCGTGCCATTGCTGATATGATACGCAGCGAACACCCTCAAGTTATAGCCATAATTTTATCAGTTGTTGAACCACAGGTAGCGGCAGATGTCCTCGCTTTTCTCGCAAAGAATGTTCGCGCCGAAGTAGTTAGACGAGTGGCTTCTCTCGAAACAGTACAACCCTCGGCGATGGAGGAGCTGGAAGTTATTATGAAACAGCAGTTTGCAGACAACACTTCTGCAGCCTCCGCGACTTTTGGCGGAGTTGCAGCTGCTGCTAAAATAATGAACTTTGTCAAATCTGACCTTGAAACTTCAGTCATGGGAGGTGTTGAGGAAATCGACGCGGATATTGCAGGTAAAATTCAAGATAATATGTTGAGCTTTGAAAACCTCGGTGATAGCGATAATAGAAGTATTCAGACGCTGATGCGCAACGTGGAACCAGATATGCTTATGATTGCTCTTAAAGGTGCAACAGAGCCAGTCAAAGATAAGTTTTTTGGAAATATGTCGACTCGTGCCGCAGCCATGTTCCAGGATGAAATGGAAGCCAAAGGCATGCTTCGTATGACCGACGTTGACGAAGCCCAAAAGGCAATTATGCGAATCGCTAAAAAACTTTCCGACAAAGGAGAATTGGTATTAGCAGGGCGTGGGGATGACTACGTTTAAAAGCCACTCAACAGCAACTGCTACAAAAAAGAATTTATTTCTATAAAAGAGGAAAGTCAGGGTGAAATAAACCAAATTCACAATTTCACAAAAAAAAAATTTAGGGGAGCAAAAAATTTTCATTGGTGGAATTTTAGCCTCTAAGTCAAATAAACAAAATAAGAAAGATTTAGTAGCCAGTGATAATTTTTACTCAAATTCTATTCTTTCATTAAAGAAACAAGAAACAAAAGAAACCCCTACTCAATCTGCAGAACCTGTAACAGAAAATGAACAACCTGTAGAAGAAATAAAAGAAACCCCTACTCAATCTGCAGAACCTTCAACAGAAAATGAACAACCTGTAGAAGAAATAAAAGAAAACCCTACTCAATCTGCAGAACCTGCAACAGAAAATGAACAACCTGTAGAAGAAAAAAAAGAAACCCTACTCAATCTGCAGAACCTTCAACAGAAAATGAACAACCTGTAGAAGAAACAAAAGAAACCCCTACTCAATCTGCAGAACCTTCAACAGAAAATGAACAACCTGTAGAAGAAATAAAAGAAACCCCTACTCAATCTGCAGAACCTGTAACAGAAAATGAACAACCTGTAGAAGAAACAAAAGAAACCCCTACTCAATCTGCAGAACCTGCAACAGAAAATGAACAACCTGTAGAAGAAATAAAAGAAACCCCTGCTCAATCTGCAGAACCTGCAACAGAAAATGAACAACCTGTAGAAGAAATAAAAGAAACCCCTGCTCAATCTGCAGAACCTGCAACAGAAAATGAACAACCTGAGAAGAAACAAAAGAAATCAATCTGCAGAACCTGCAACAGAAAATGAAAAGAAGAAGAATAAAAAAAGCAATAGAAAAAGGAAAAGAAGAAGGACTAAAAGAAGGACTAGAAAAAGGAAAAGAAGAAGGACTAAAAGAAGGACTAGAAAAAGGAAAAGAAGAAGGACTAAAAGAAGGACTAGGAAAAAGACTAAGAAAAAGAAAAAAAGAAGGACTAAAAGAAGGACTAGAAAAAGGAAAAGAAGAAGGACTAAAAGAAGGACTAGAAAAAGGAAAAAATAACCTATTAAGTGAAATTGGTGACAAACAGACTTCGCTAGAGAAATTAATAGAAAAAATAAATGACACTGCGAGTATAGCCCAGAATTTATATAAACCAATTATTGATTTATCGTTTCACCTTGCTAAAGAGATCATCCGTGCAGAGCTAAAACTATCACATAGCGCAATCACAAAGGTTATTGAAAATCATTTAGCCACAATAGAACAAAAAGGAAGATTTCCTGTTGATCTACGGCTAAATAATAAAGATATTAGATTAAATAAAGAATTTCTCGAAACGCTTCCAGAAAATATAACCTTAATCGAGGATAAAAGTTTAAATCAAGGCGATATCCAATTAAAAATATCAGAGGGGAAAATTCATGACTTTATTAAAACTAAGGAATCAAACTTAAGAAGGTTATGTAATAAGTATCTTGAAAACTATTCGTTCGAGGAAACAAAAGAAACCCCTACTCAATCTGCAGAACCTGCAACAGAAAATGAACAACCTGTAGAAGAAACAAAAGAAACCCCTACTCAATCTGCAGAACCTGCAACAGAAAATGAACAACCTGTAGAAGAAATAAAAGAAACTCAATCTGCAGAACCTCAACTCAATCTGCAACAGAAAAAGAACAACCTGTAGAAGAAACAAACCTCAATCTGCAGAACCTTCAACAGAAAATGAACAACCTGTAGACGAAACAAAAGAAACCCCTACTCAATCTCTGCAGAAAACCTTGGAAAACCCACAAGTCACTGAAGAGAGTACAAATAATAATGGGGTATAAATTTAAAACTATTTCAGATTCAATCATCAATAATGTTTCGCTTCCACCACCTTCTCATATTGGTTCTCTTGTGAGAGTCGTAGGATTAACTTTTGAAGCAAAAGGAATTAACGCCCCCTTGGGAGCGATTTGCGAGATAAAAAATGAGAATACGATGAAAGTTGTTCAAGCTGAGGTAGTGGGGTTTCAAAACGATACTCTATACTTGATGCCATTTAGTGAGGCAACTGGTATTGGACCTGGATCTTCCGTTGAAATTATTAGTAATGACGCACAAGCAGAGGTTGGGGATAATTTACTGGGAAGAATCATAGATGCCAGGGGCCTACCTCTAGATGAGAAAGAACCGATTCAATGTGAAAACTCTGTTTCTTTAAAAGGAACCGCAATTAACCCTATGGATAGAGACTCAATAAAAGATGTTCTCGATGTTGGGGTAAAAGCTATCAATAGTTTCTTAACGATCGGTAAAGGCCAAAGAATAGGGTTGATAGCCGGCTCAGGTGTGGGTAAAAGTAGCTTGATGGGAATGATTACTCGTTTTACAGAGGCAGACATTGTTGTTATAGGTTTAATTGGAGAAAGGGGCAGAGAGGTTCAGGAATTTATTAAGGAATCATTAGGAAAAGAAGGGCTAAAAAAATCAGTAGTTATAGCTGCACCTGCAAATATCTCACCTGTACTTAGGATGAGAGCAACTTTCTTAACTCATTCAATAGCAGAATATTTTCGGGACCAGGGTAAAAATGTTTTGATGATGCTTGACAGCCTGACCCGAGTGGCCCACGCTCAAAGAGAGATTGGGCTTGCCGTGGGGGAACCCCCGACAGCGAAAGGGTATCCTCCTTCAGTTTTTTCCTTACTACCTAATCTAATTGAAAGGGCAGGTGTTGGAAAGCAGGGTAAAGGAGCAATTACGGCAATTTATACCGTTTTAGCGGAAAACGATGATAATTCCGATCCTATTGTTGATATAGCTCGTGCATCTCTTGATGGACAAGTTCTGTTATCTCGAAGTCTGGCAGATGCAGCACATTATCCAGCTATCGATCTCAACGGTTCAATTTCAAGGGTTATGCAAAGTTTAGTAGATCAAAAAACAAATTATTTAGGCGGCCGTTTCAGAAGACTTTGGTCACTTTATCAACAGAACGAAGATCTTATCAAGGTAGGCGCATACAAATCCGGGACAAATGCAGAGCTTGATGAGGCTATCAGAGTACGTGAAAAGATGGTCTCTTTTCTTCGTCAGGATTTAAATAAGCGTCATAGTTTTCAAGATTCTGTCAAGGATATGTCCAAAATTATGAACGAGTCAGAGTCCCTGCTTAAAAACCCGATGAGTTAAATATGTTGAGCACTATAAAGGAATGGGATTACGTGTCGATACACTGTACATCATGGTGCAATGATTGGTCGAACTAATGAATACACTGACCCACTCAGCCTGGACGGTACTTGAGGAACTAGCTAGTAACAAAGTCACGGAATCAAGAGAAAAGGTAACCGAGGCTACAAGCGAACTAAACCGGATAATAAAACAAAAGCTACAACTTTTAGAGTTACTTGAAGAGTACACACAGAAATTACAAGAGTCCCAAGCAAATGTTCACTCAATTACAGACAGTATCGCATATCGCCATTTTATAAAACAAGTTAATGAGTTATTAGAGGTCATTTATAAAGAGGAAAAAACTGCGGAAGAAGTCCTTAACGACCGTGAAGATCAACTTATCGATGCGCTTAAGGAACAGAAAAAGGCCGAATTCTTGAGTGAACGACAAACTTTAATTTTAAAGGCCTCCAAAGAAAAAGCCGAACAACGGCAACTTGATGAACTAGGTATTTCACGATTTAATCAAAGCACTACTCATGGGATAAACGGGACTTAACCAATTCCTTCCAAAATTTTGCACCAATTTGTATTAAATTATCATTAAAGTCATACGTGGCGTTGTGAAGAGTACAGGGCCCTAAACCGTGACCCTCTCCACGATGTGTTCCTGATATATCTCCATTGCCAAGGAAAAAATATGTTCCGGGTACCTGCTGCAACATAAATGAAAAATCTTCAGCCCCCATAGTCGGCTCAACATCCATTACTATTTTTTCCTCACCAAAAAGTTTTTCTGCAACGGCAACAGCATACTCGGTAATTTTTTTATCGTTAATTGTTGGAGGGTACTGACGAAAAAAACATACATCGGCCTTTGCTTCGTAAGCCGCACAAATTTGCCTGCTTAAGTCTTCGATTTTTTTTTCGATTAGATCTAATGCTTCATAGCTAAAAGTGCGAACTGTTCCTGATAAAAACAGGGTGTTTCCTATGATGTTCGGAGAGTCACCAGCCTTTATTTGACTAATTGAAATTACAGCAGGATCTATTGGTTTTACCATCCTGGAAGTTATTCCATAAATTGCCTGGCAGACCTGGCTTCCGATAAAAATTGGATCAACACATAGTTGAGGCATCGCGGCGTGTCCCCCTTTCCCTGTAATCGTTATATCAAATTGATTACTTGACGCCATAAGTCCAGAGGATTTAAATCCAAATGTTCCTTCGGGTAGCCCAGGCCAATTATGCAAAGCATATATCTCCGAACAGGGGTGTTTTTCAAAAAGGCCATCATCTATCATTGCTTTGCCCCCCGCACCACCCTCCTCACCTGGCTGAAAAATAAGATGCAACGTGCCGGAAAAATTCCTCTCTTCGGCTAATTTTTTGCCAGCAGCAAGGAGAATTGCTAGGTGGCCATCATGCCCACAAGCATGCATCTTTCCTGAATATTTGCTGGCATGTTCAAACTGATTTCTTTCCATAAGAGGCAAAGCGTCCATATCTGCCCGGATACCGATTGACTTGGAACTATTCTTGCCTAAGATTCCATGTATTGTACCCACTATACCCGTCCCCCCGAGCCCTCGTGTAATTTCGTCACAACCCCACTCCTTTAAAAAAGAATAGATTTTTTCCGAAGTGCGATGCTCCTCAAATTTTAATTCCGGATGAGCATGAAAATCCCGTCTTAATGCCCGAAAAAACTTTTGCTCTGAGTGTGACAACATTAGTCTTCTCCTGTCGTTGTTGAAACCAAAAAAATTCACTCATTTCTTATGCAGTGAGTAATTGAAATAAATTTTAACTCTACTCAAACTCTAGCGGACGAATTAACAATAAACCATACCTTAAAAACGACAATTCTCGAAATTGCGATCTCTTCTTTTTCATCAGCATTACAAAAAAGTCAACGCTTGTTTTAAATTTGATCAATTAATGATGATTTCCTAGACGATTTATGTTTTTAACACTTAGTATACTCCCTCAGATATTTTCTTATAATATTAACAGTCAAATTTTTTTTTAAAAAATGAAAAAGAAAGTAATTATATATTTACACGGATTTCGAAGTTCTCCAGAATCCAAAAAAGCAACTTTTTTAAAGCAGTTTTGTTCAACCAACAACATTGACTTTTTATGCCCTCCTCTCGATATGTCACCAGAAAAAGCGGTTACGCAATCGATGACCATTGTGAAAAATATAATGGGTCAGCAGTACCAGCAGATTATTTTAGTAGGCTCTTCTCTAGGTGGGTTCTACGCGACTTATATCATGCAAAACTATGAAGGATCGGAACAATTACTATCAATTTTAATAAACCCCTCCGTAAAACCATTTAGAGACCTAGAATCTGCAATTAACTCAGAAAAAAAATGGGAATTAGAGGCTTTAAATATCAAACCTTTCACTAGAAATCATCACCTAGAGATACAAAAACTTGAAGAAACAGTCGGAACAACATTAAGATTCCCAGACAATATTTTACTCGTAGCAGCAAAAGGTGATGAGTTATTGAGCTGGGAAGAAATGAGTTCGTTCTACAAGGGATGTCAGCAGTACATTGTAGATGGATCAGACCACAGCATGACGGATTTCCCAAAACATTGGAAAAGTATTAAAAGTTTTATCGGAGTCTAACAAAACGAACTCGATTCAGAAGTATCAACGATAAAATAAAAAATGGAATTAAACCTACCGCCGCTAACTTATGATTATCAAAAAATATTAGCGTCAAGACTCCATATGATAATGGCCCTACTACTGACGAAGCGTTTACAAAAAATCCCCAAACTCCGAAATATTCAGCCTGTTGCCTTTTTGGTGCTAGATACGCGATTGAAGCCCGACCAGCACTTTGGGCTGCCCCTAAACCTAACCCAATAAGATTTGCGCTTATGTAAAACATTAACGACTTATTGGAAAAAAAAAGAAACAGTATCGCTATTATCCAGAAAAGCACAATACCCATTAAACTGGATTTATGACCGACTTTGTCCTGCAAACTTCCAAAAATAAATGAACCAATACAAGCACTAATATTTACAATCAATACCAAACCGACAATCTCTTTGATTGTAAAACCCATCACCTTCGAAGCATATATTGATGCAACGGTGATCACAGCAGTAATCCCACAATGGTAAAGAAAAATACAAAAATATAAAATCAATATATCGCGCTCTGATGTTAAGCGAGATATGTTAAAAAAATGATTTGACCACAAACTTTTCCAATCCAAGTTTGTGGGGGAAATAGTAATATTCCTCAAAGAATATAAAGAAAAACAACCTACTAACAAAAACAAAAAGCCAGTTAAAGTCAACGCACCCATTATCCCCTGGTCCACTCCCTCTGACAAACCAGCAGGAAGTACTGAGAAAGATTGCCCCAGCCACCATAGAGATAACACTAAAGACAGAATTCCGCCAACAAACCCCCACGCCCAACCATATCCTGAAATCTTTCCTAAATACCTTATATCAGCGATCTTACTTAGCAAGGAGGCAGTTGTGTTTTGATGAATAGCATAGGAACAATTCGATAAAACAAGGAAAAATATAGCTAGTTTCATATCATCTACCCCACAGAACCCTAGAATAATTGTTGAAATAGAGCAACAAATTGTGGCAAGAAAAAGTATTTTCCGATGGGCTGCTCGTGCATCCACATACGAGCCAATCAACGGCGAGATGATCATTATGAACACATAACTGATAGAAAGTGTAAGTGTCCAGAGAAATGTTGCTTCCGTAACATCACCTGCAATAACAGTAACAAAATAAACGTTAAAAATAGTAGTCAGAACAACAGTGGTGTAACCAGAATTTGCAAAATCTAAACTAGCCCACGCAAACATCTCTTTTTTTGTGATTCCTGTCTGTAACACGTTCTTTTTTTTTTAGATAGAATAAGGTAACTTGGTTAAGAAAATTATGGATAAAAAGCTTTACATCAAAACTTACGGTTGTCAAATGAACGAGTATGACTCCGGAAAAATATCTGACCTGCTGGCAGAGTCTAATACCATCTCTGAAACAAGCTCACCAGATGAGGCCGACATAATTCTGTTCAATACCTGCTCCGTCCGAGAAAAAGCTGAAGAAAAAGTTTTTTCGGACCTTGGGAGAATAAAACATCTGAAAAGAAAAAATCCAAACTTGATAGTTGGAGTCGGAGGCTGTGTTGCCAGCCAAGAAGGTGCAAATATCGTTAAAAGAGCTCCATATGTAGATATTGTATTTGGTCCCCAGACATTACATCGTATTCCCTCCATGATTCGGAAAGTACAAAACGATCGAAAAAGTCAAATTGATATAAGCTTTCCTGAAATCGAGAAATTTGATCACTTGCCGACTAAGTCAAGAAGTTCTGCTACGGCATTTGTTTCGATTATGGAAGGATGTAGTAAATATTGCAGTTTTTGCGTAGTCCCCTACACTAGGGGAACCGAATTCTCTCGGTCTGTTTTTGATATCATTCCAGAGGTTCAATATCTTGTTAAAAATGGCGTAAAGGAAATTACATTTCTTGGTCAAAATGTTAACGCATATTATGATCGAAAAGAAAAGCTAGATTTTGCATCTTTATTGGAACTCACTTCCTCTATAAATGGATTAGAAAGGATTCGGTATACATCCTCTCATCCCAGGGAAGTTACAAGCAGTCTCATTAAAGCCTATAAAAGGCTCCCAAAATTAGTTGACCAACTTCATCTACCAGTTCAATCCGGAAGCGATAAAATCTTATCTGCTATGAAAAGGGGTTATACCGCTCTTGAGTACAAATCAATCATAAAAAAATTAAGGCTAAGTCGACCTTCACTTTCCTTAACATCAGACTTTATTGTTGGTTTTCCAGGAGAAACTGATGATGACTTTGAAAAAACATTAAATTTAGTTGATGAACTCAAATTTGACGGTTCTTACTCCTTTGCTTATAGCGATCGACCTGGAACTCCTGCATCTCAACTTCCAAACAAAATTGATAAAATTACAAAGTTTGCGAGACTAAAGATTTTACAGGAGAAGCTCGACAAATATGCCTTACATTACAGCTACGAAATGCTCGGAAAAAATGAGAATGTTTTGATAGAAGGCCTCTCAAAAAGAAACTCAAAAGAATTGATGGGTCGAACACAAAACAATAGAGTTGTAAATCTTATCGGAACGACTAACTTGATTGGGAAGATTATCCCAGTTCTCATAACTGACGTTAAAAAACACAGTTTGAGAGGCGAGCTGATCTAATGATTAGAATTGAAGTACAACAAGTTCAAGACAAAAGGCTTAAGGGTTTTGACTATTTGATAAAAAAAAAAATATCAAAAATTAGTCAATCTCACTGTAAAAAATGCCTCTGTAAAAGATTTTACTGGTGACTATTTTTTCTTAATACGATTTACAAATTCTCAGGAAGGTAAATATCTAAACCAAAAATATAGAAATAGAAAATACGCTACTAATGTACTCACATTCAGCTATGAAAAATCACCCAACATTATCGCAGATATCGTCATTTGCTTGCCTGTGATATATGCAGAATGCAGGAAATACAGAGTGGGGAGACTTGAGCATCTTACGCACATGTTAGTACACGGAACTCTTCATGCAATGGGGTACGACCATGAGAGCCTAAAAGAAGCCTCTGTAATGGAAAAACTAGAGGAAAAAATCCTAAAATCACAGGGTATTGACTCTCCGTACATTTAAAAAACTTGATTTTGACTAATATTTTGGCAAAATAGAGGTTCCTTGACTAAAACATGCCAACGCATGAACTGACGACCCCAATTCGGGAAACTTTTTAGCTCTAATAAAACGCTTTTTCTATCGTCTGTTTAAAAAACCTGATAACAGGGAAGAATTCATCGAACAAATTCATGAGGCGGAGGAACATTCCGTTTTGAATGCGGATGCGGTCTCCATGATGGAGGGGATTCTCCAGATTTCAGACCTTGCCGTTAGAGATATAATGGTTCCTAGAGCAAGAATGGACTGTATCGAAATTGATACCAATATCGATGAAATTTTAGACTTTGTTACAGAAATAGCACATTCACGATTTCCTGTTATTGAAGGTAGAAAAGATAATGTTATCGGCATCATACTAGCTAAAGATATTCTTTCTATTCTCCATAGGGATGAGGAAAACATAAGAGGATTGATGCGACCTGCGGTGTTAGTACCAGAATCAAAAAAACTAAATGCTATGTTGCGAGACTTTAGGATTAAGAGAAATCATATGGCAATTGTCGTTGATGAGTATGGTGGTATCAGTGGGTTAATAACGATAGAAGATGTGTTAGAGCAGATAGTGGGTGACATAGAAGATGAGCATGATACCGATGAAGAAAAAGATAATATTTTAGAAATTCCTGCTCAACTTAATCGTTTCAGAGTAAGAGCAGGTACTTCTTTAGACCAGTTTAATGGTTTTTTCTCAACAAAATTCTGTAGCGAAAATGTTGAGACGATAGGAGGTTTTGTGACAGATCATTTAGGACATGTCCCCAGACGTGGAGAAAAAACAGAGATTGACAATATTGCCTTTGAAATTCAAAGGGCAGATGCGAGGAGAGTGTATCAGTTAGTAGTAGATATCCAAAAACTTAAACCTGCGCTTCAAAAAAATAATGATGCAGTTACTTATCTAAATGGTGAGTCTTAGCCTTGTAACTGTAATCACAGTAGTTTTATTCCTCAATAAAAATAATGCAAAATATTATCACTACGCCTCTTATTTGCTGATTTTTGGCTGCTCGTTATTAGGGCTTTATTGGATTCATAACAGTTTATATGTCATTGGAGGCTTGCCATTTCCTCTTTCTGTTTTTTCAACTGGGTTGCTCGCATTTTACGTCGCAGTATTTTACATCGTTGCACTCGTTTTAAGTAGAAACTACGCTTTCTCAAACCTAGAAATCGCTGCGTTAATCACTGGGCTAGAATTATTACGAAGTCTTCTTTTTAGCGGCTTTCCATGGTTAGAGATTGGTGTGCTAGGAGTAAACCTTCCTTTAGCAAAATTAGCTCCTTTTCTAGGTAGTTACGGAGTAACTTTTTTTATTGTTTTATGTATTGCCACCTTAGTAAATAACTTTAATTTTAGATCAGTATGTAGGGTTTTATCGCTTGTTTTGATTAGCTTCTTCGCCGGCCTCATTAACCTGACTGATGAAACAAAAGATCCAATTAAAATATTGTTAGTTCAGGGAGGTATTCCACAGTTGATAAAATTTAACCCTGACCATGAACTAAAAGTACAGAAAAAGTATTATTCTCTGATTAAAACAGCGATCTCAAATGACGACAAAATCGAGGCAATTATTCTACCTGAAACAGCTTTGATAAGACCTCTGGAATTAACAAACAAAGATTTTCTTGAAGAGCTATCCAGCTTAATTGCAACTACAGATAGCAAACTTATTACAGGCATACCTTATGTAAAAAACGAGAAATGGTACAACTCACTATTATTATTGAAACCAAATTTAAAAAACCCATTTTTTTGAAATAGCGGGCGAATATCATAAAGCAACATCTGGTACCTTTTGGTGAATTTGTTCCTACAGGATTTAAGTGGTTCATCGAAAAAATGAAGATTCCGTTAGGAGATTTTTCCAAAGGAGAGAGTGTACAAACTCCAATAGTACTCGGAGAGCATAGAATTGTATCTAATATTTGCTTCGAGGATTTGTTTAACTCGGAGATAATTGAACATCTCAAACAACCTGGATTAGAAAACGAATCCACGATTCTATTAAATATAAGTAATCTGGGATGGTTCGGTGAGTCTAATTC
Source organism: Burkholderiaceae bacterium (assembly GCA_038147455.1). GTDB lineage: Bacteria > Pseudomonadota > Gammaproteobacteria > Burkholderiales > Burkholderiaceae_A > UBA7377. Next base: position 65,023 of record JAYQTQ010000003.1, read on the forward strand.
GCTCAAATACCACTTGATGGCCGCCAGGATGCGAAGTATTGAAACATCAAAGCCGACTGTTCGATCCACAAATACCGGTATGACGGCACATATTGATCACAAGGGGACGGTCAAAGCTTTACTCCAACCAACAAAACCGGGGTATATAGTTACTGAAGTTTCAGGTCGAGCCGGCCAAACACCTTTTACAAACTACGGAAACACTCCGATTCTATTACTTTGCATATTTGTTTTAATAGCTGGCGCTGCGCGAAGATTTTTTAGATAAAATATACAGATGTTATCAATCCAAAATATTATTGCCAGATTAGAAAATTTCTGGTCAGAAAAAGGTTGTATCGTACTTCAACCCTTGGATATTGAGGTAGGAGCTGGCACTTCACACCCTATGACCTTTTTAAAAGCAATTGGTCCCGAACCATGGAATGCCTGCTACCCGCAACCATCTAGAAGACCATCCGACGGAAGATATGGCGAAAATCCAAATAGACTCCAGCATTATTTTCAATTTCAAGTTGTGTTTAAACCTAGTCCCGAAAATATAGTTGATTTGTATCTTGAATCTTTATCTTGTCTAAATATAGATAAGAAAGAAAATGACATAAGACTTGTTGAGGACAATTGGGAAAATCCAACGCTAGGTGCATGGGGGTTAGGATGGGAGGTTTGGTTGAATGGGATGGAAGTTACTCAATTTACATATTTTCAACAAATTGCGAGTATAAACTGTAAACCTATCACATGTGAAATTACATATGGTGTGGAGAGACTCGCCCTACATATTCAAGAAAAAGAGGACGTTTACGAATTAGTATGGATGTGCTGGGAAAATGATAAAGGGAAACTCATTGAGGTAAGTTACGGAGATATTTATAGACAAAATGAAGTTGAACAATCCACTCATAACTTCGAGGAAAGTAATCCAAAGTTTTTATTTGATTGTTTTGACCAATATGAACGTGAAGCAAAAAGGCTCGTAGATAGTAGTCTTCCATTGCCGGCCTATGACTATACACTTAAATCAGCGCACACATTCAATTTGTTGGAAGCGAGAGGTTGTATATCTGTTACAGAACGAGCTGGGTACATTAAAAGAATTCGAAATTTGTCCAAACAAATTGGCAAAAAATATTTAGAATCCCGTGAGAGGTTAGGATTCCCACTAGTGAAATAACTCATGTCTAACCTTTTGATAGAAATATTTACAGAGGAGCTTCCTCCGACAGCTTTAAAAAAGTTATCAGCCTCACTTGCAGAACTCTCTTTAAATTTTCTTGGTAAAGATAAGTTAATTGGGGAAAATCCTAATTATAAAGTCTTTGCCACTCCCAGACGTCTGGGCTTTTTAATTCATGGTGTCTCACTATCTGCCCCCAACAGAAAAGAAAAAGTGCGTCTAGTTCCGAAAGAAATCGGCCTAGGAAAAAAAGGTGAGATACTACCTCCACTGGAAAATAAAATAAAAAGCCTCTTAATAAATACAAATAAAAAAGGTAACTACAGCGAATCACAATATTTACAGAACATATATACCGAAGATATAAACGGCAAGGATTTTATTTTCATCGACATCCTTAAGGAAGGAATTACTTTAGAAGAATCAGTACAAAAAAACTTTCCAATATGCTTAAAAAAACTACCGGTTCCCAAGTTAATGAAATACCAAAAAGTCATCGACCAGAAAATAGAAAAGGATATTGAATTCATTCGACCGGTTAGAAGTGTTGTTTCAATGGTTGATGACAAATTAATCAACCTAGAAGTGCTTGGTCTGCACTCCTCAAATTCGACAAATGGGCACAGATTTCTTGGAAAAAATGAGATCAAAATCAAATCGGCTTTAGAATATGAATCCCAACTTTTTGAATTAGGTAAAGTTATTGTTAATTTTGAGGAAAGGCGAGAGAGAATTAACCGGTCTGTAATAAATATTTGTGATCAAGAAAGTTGTGAATCAATTTTTGAAGATGATCTTCTTGACGAGATCACGGCCTTATGTGAATGGCCAACAGCTCTCCTTTGCCAATTTGACAATGAATTTTTATCGCTTCCCAAAGAATGCCTGATACTCACTATGCAAAGACATCAAAAATATATTCCCCTTACTGAGGAGGACGGAAGCTTGAGTAACAAGTTTATCGTCATCACTAACAATGCGCCTGAAGACACAACCAAAATAAAAATTGGCAATGAAAAAGTTTTGAGAGCCCGGTTAAATGACGCGCATTTCTTTTTTTTAAAAGATCAGGAAAAACCACTCATTGAAAGAAAACATGATCTCTCAGCGGTGATGTATCATAATCTTCTCGGAACATTAAGTGATAGAACAGAAAGAATCAAGTCGCTTTTGATAGATTGGGGTAAAAAATTAACCTAGACACTTCGGATTGTATAACTCTAGCCGACTTATCCAAAAATGATCTGGTAACATTGATGGTAAATGAGTTTCCCGAACTACAAGGTACCATGGGTAAATATTATTGCTTATCTGAAGGGCTCGAGTCGCACATAGCAGAAGCAATTGAAGATCAATACAAACCAAGATATTCCGGAGACAGTCTTCCTAAAAATAGGTTAGCAAAATCGCTTGCGCTTGCTGATAAATTTGAATTGATCGCAGGTCTGATAAGTATAGATCTAATGCCAACTGGAGACAAAGACCCCTACGCAATGAGAAGAAGTGCTTTGGGGATACTCAGTATTTTAATGTCAGAGAAGCTTGAAATTACACTGGATTATTTGATTGAATCCTCATTGAGGATATTTATCCAAATAGTACTAAAAGAGAAGTTGCCATAAAAAAATGCAGAGGTTCATTTCTGACCGTATGTTTTTCTTCTTCAAAGAACAAGGATTTAGAGCGGATTGTATTATGGCATGTATGAAGTTTGCTTTCGTAGATTCCTACAACTTTCCTGTTTTATTAAAAGAATTGGAAAAGGTAGCGATAAACAGCGACTCAAAAGAGTTATTCTTAATAAACAAGAGGATTAAGAATATTTTAGAAAAAGCGGGAATCTCTAGGAATAACCCTAAATCTATAGATCAGAATCTATTGGTAGAAAAAGCTGAAAAAGATTTATTCTTATTTTCAAATCAGTTGTATGAACAAATAAAATTTCAAATTGCCCACAATCAATTTGATAAATATTTAAAGTCATGTATTGATTTTAAGAAGCCTATTGAAGAATTTTTTGAAAATGTCCTTGTAAATGTTGATGAAACCGATTTAAGAAATAATAGAATTTTTTATTGTCCTATATTTACTCTATAATGAATCAGTTAGTCGATTTATCTTTAGTATCCAAGGGTCACAATGAATAATAAATTAGTTATTCTAGACAGGGACGGTGTAATAAATTTTGACTCTCCGAGTTACATAAAGAACGCCGAGGAGTGGCACCCAATACCTGGAAGTATTGAAGCCATTGCGAGAATAAAAGCAAAAGGATGGAAAGTAGTGATAGCAACTAATCAATCTGCGGTTGGTCGTGGGATCATCCAGTTAACTGATCTATTCGGTATTCACGCAAAACTGTTAGGCTGTGTGAGGCAATTTGGAGCCGATATAGACGGTATTTTTTTCTGCCCTCACCGGCCTAATCAGGAATGTGTATGCAGAAAACCTAAACCAGGAATGTTTCAGGAAATCACTAAAAGATTTGGTGTAATAGGAAAATATTGCATTACAGTAGGTGATTCGCTCCGTGACCTCAAAGCGGCGGAGGCAATTTCAGCGAGATCTTTCCTCGTTTTAACTGGTAATGGGGAAAAAACTTTAAGGGAAAATAATTCTCTTCATGACCTCATGCCAAGCAAAGTTGAGATAGAGAGCGACCTAAGTTCTGTAGCTGAAAAAATTTCTTAATGTTTGTTTTCCAATCATCCGCCTTTTTTTTGTTACAAGTCACTTCACTTTTCATTTGGGGAATATTGGTAGTCATCATAATCCCTTTCTTGAATTTAGAAAAACGATACAAAGTTACGATGCTCTGGCCAAAATTAAATTTAAAGTTGGCAGAGTACCTCATTGGAATTAAGTTCGAATTGAATGGGTCCCATATCTTAGACCGAAATTTAAACTCAAACGTTATTTTATGCAGCAATCATCAGAGTACATGGGAAACGTTTTTTATTGCGTCCTATTTAAAAAAGCCTGTGTGCTTCATTTTCAAACGCGAACTTCTTTTTATCCCCTTTTTCGGATGGGGAATTTTGTTACTAAACATGATCCATATTAACCGGAAAGCAGGGAGAAATGCGATACAGACAATCATAAACGAAGCTCCAAAGCAATTCGCTTTGGGTAGGTGGCTTGTTTTTTTCCCTGAAGGAACCAGAGTACGTTTATTAGAAAAAAAAAGATATAAAATTGGCGCAGCAGTTATAGCTAAAGAGCTTAATGTGCCAATTATTCCCATAGCACATAATGCTGGAAAATTTTGGAAGAAAAATGCTTTTATAAAAAAGCCTGGAACAATTATCGTAAAAATTGGGAATGAGATTTATCCTAATGGAAAAAGTCCCGATCACATCATGTCTCTTGTCAGAGAGCAGATTGAAAAACTAAAAGATGAGATCGCCTAACTTAATTTAATTTTCTTTCGGAAACAAGGTTTGATAAAGAAATGAACTTAGAAATCGGCAAGTTCTGAGCTCTTTCAGTAGGGGCAATACCGACACTTTGTAACTCTCGTTCAGAAACGAGGTTAACTAAACAATTTTTAATCATTTTTCTCTTCATGGAAAACGCTCTCCTGACAACTTCAAAGAGACAATTTTTATCGTGAACAAGATTCACGTATTTGTCTGTAGGTGACATTTTAATTACTGATGAGTGTACTTTAGGAATTGGTTTAAATTTATCCGGTGTAACATCAATGACCTTTTCGACCTCATAAAATAATTGAATTAAGACAGATAGCTTCCCATATTCCTTCTTTTTCGGTGTAGCAACTATACGATCTGCCACTTCTTTTTGCAGCATTAATAACTGATCCTGAATAAGATCTCTTGAATCAAGTAATTTAAACAGTATCTGCGAAGAAATATAATATGGTAAGTTTCCTAAAATTCTAACTCTTCCATTCAACAACCAGTTATTTAAATATGAATTAAGATCAAACTTTAAAATATCTCCGCAAAGGACCTCAATATTGGGTTTAAAAATTTTTTTTAAAAATGGAATGAGTTCTTTGTCTTTCTCAAGAACTGTGAGACTGTAGCAACACGCCGTCTTCGAAACTATTGAATCCGTCAAGGCTCCTTTCCCAGGACCAATCTCAAATATAAAGTCATTTGTCTCAATACACATATGGGAAATAATATAATCAATAACATAGCTATTTACCAAAAAATTTTGGCCTAAATATTTCTTCATCAGTATTCTTCTAAATTTTTTTATCTACAAAACTATTAGCTCTCATATCTGATATCCATTCACGTACAACATCCTTGGCACGTTTCTCCCTAATTAAATTCTTAGCGAGCTTTAACTTACGTTCAGAACTAACCTTTTCCTGCACTTTGTCTATGATCATGATTAAGTGATAACCAAATGGCGTCCTAATCGGATCACTGATTTCACCAACCTTTAATTTCATTGCTTCTCGCTCAAAGCTTGGAACATAATCGCCTTGATATGCCCATCCGAGATCCCCTTCATTCTCCGCTGATTTTTCATCATCCGAAAATCGTTTTGCGAAATATTCAAAACGCTCTCCTCCTAAAACCCTTGTCTTTATTTCCTTTAGTGACTCAAAAGCTACCTGTTCATTCTGCTCATCATCTACCCGTTTTAGAATGTGCTTCGCCCTGTACCTGACAATTTTATCTTGAATAAGCGTAGACCTACGTTCTATAACATAAAGTATGTGAAAGCCACTTTTACTCTCAATCACCTCAGAGTAGTTTCCTGGTTCAAGACTTATAACATGGTTGAGAAATAACTCAGGAATTCGGTCATATTTTCTCCAGCCCCAGTCCTCAAATTCATAATCACTGATTTTTTCTGTGTCCAAAATCCACGCTTTTGTTTTCAATTAGTGATGCTAATATCTCTTGAGCAACCACACTTGAACTTTCTTTTCCTATTTCGTCATTAAATGGTACTTTTAGATGCTTAATGGCTATTTCTCCCGATGAAAGATTAAACTCAACTTCCGTAGAAAGAAAATTTTCTGCTTCAGCATCTGATACGTAAAGCTTTTGATCCAATTCCTTATCTCTCAACCGAGAAAGCAATACATCAGTTTCTAATTTTGTTTTAAAATCCTCGAAATTAATGCCCGCAATTTTTAAGTTCTTTCTTAGCCTGTCTACTGTCAATTCTTGATTTTCAGCTATGTCCTCAATGATTCTCATAATCGTCTCGGAATCTACTGACATATTAAGAAGCTTTGCCCTTTGCAATAAGATTTTTTCATCTATCATTTTTTCCAAAACAGCATTTTTTTGCGTATTGGAAAAGTCTCGAGGTTTTCCTTGTGCTCTTGTCAAACTTTGAATGGCCAGGCTTGTCTGTAGTTCACTTGCTAATATTGCCTCTCCGTTAACGACAGCAATTACCCGGTCAACAACAACTGGCTCAGCAATTACTGATTGACAAATATTTAGAATAGTCCAGAAAGCAACAGTAAACATTTTCCTACCTGTAATAATTAACTAACGAAAATTATCAAAACTCGATGGCATTGGCCCTAACTGATTAATTCTTCTGTAATTCGGAATTCCACGCTTGAGCGCGTTAAGTGGATCTGCACCAACCCTGGCAATACCGTTTAACTCTACTTGAAAAAACAAAGCATTCGTAGCCTCCGTTGAACCAGTGACATATCTTTGAGCCACAAACCTTGACACCCAACACCCTCCATTGTACTCCAAGCCAAAGAGTGCTTCCACTAATCCGGGAGGTTGGTTTCCAGAGGCCTCACTCCTACTTTGGAAAGAGTAGTTATACCTTCCCACTGCGTACCAATTATTAGATACTGGAGTTTGAAATGACAAATCCGCTGAGTCTACTGAATTCCGAGTGAATCGGTAATCAAACGAAAGCGCTCGCCCTGGCTTAGGTGAAAAGCGAATGCTGATAATTTGATTCTGCCAAAGCCCAAGTTTTCTCGTGTACTGACCTAGAGCTGAGATAGATAAGTCCCCTGAGGCTTTGATTCCAGTTTCAAAAAAGAGATCAGATTCATCATCTTCTCTCACCGGTTGCCCGGGAAGAACCACTCTCTGTCGATCAAAATAATAGCGTTGTGCGACTGAGGCTCGTATGCGTTCAAACCCTTCATCGTCTAAAAATCTCGTTGTTAGCGCTGCCGTGAGAAAGTTCTTGTCTGCCACTCTATCATCGCCAAAAAAACTGGTCTCAGAAAGCAGTTGCGCTAAACTTGAAGTCACACTACTAGTGTCAAAGACTGGGAAATTATCTTGATTATGATACGGCGTAAAAGCATAAAACAACATGGGCTCTATCGTATTTGTGTAAGCATTTCCTCTAAATTCCGATTTTCTCTCAAGAGCAGACGATAACTTTACACTAACTCCAGGCACTAACCTCTCATAAGAGTTCTTGCTATCGTTAGTATTATTCGCGTAAACACCTAAAAGAGACTGGTTAATATTGAACCTTTTAGTTGTCTCAGATAGGTTTCCGTCTTTAGATTTTCTGTATAGTGTGTAGTGAAGGTTTGGCTGCTGGAACTAGCCTTACAGGACCGAAGTTAAATGGGGTTGACAAGTTTGCTTTCCCTATCAACCTTGTTCCATCCGTTAGAGAAGGATGCGTAAAATGAGTTGCTTCCGCATTCAGGGTGATATCCGTCTCTCTATAGCCAATTAAGAAATCTGTATTTTTACTTAAAGTGAATTTTGGGCTCCACTCATATGGAGGTAAAATTGGGGCTCCTGGGTCTTGTAAAACCTGATAGCCTTGATATCCGGCCTGATAAGACCAGCCGTTTAAAATCCCATTCATTTGAATTGTGGTAGGTAATATTCTCTGCGAAGCTGCTAAAACAGAGGCGCCAAAATCTGCAAAATAATCATTATCCGATACCCTATTTAAATTCAAAGAAATACTTCTATTAGTTGAAAAATTATATCTTGCGGTAGTCCTTCCAAACCACCTATCTTCTCCTGCTATCTTGTCTGAAGGAAGAACCTGTAAACCAACTTCGGTATAGTATCCCTGACCTAAAAGGCGCAAATCTGCTCCTACCTGGACTCCGCGACGGCCAACCAATCTAGGGTAAAAGGTCAAGTCTCTATTTGGAGCAATATTTAAATAATAAGGCACTGTGAGATCCAGACCCAGTTTTGAGTTTACCGAGAATGTTGGAGCAAGAAGGCCGGACTTCCTTTTTCCCGATATTGAGAAAGATAAATTACCCAATGGTATGAGTTCAGAATTATTCCAGTACAAAGATGTGGTTTCAGTTGTAGCTACTGAACGTACATCATCGACAATAATTTTTGATGACCTCAATTCCCAGGCAGGCCTGTCGGTTGGACAAGTTGTAAATGTAGCTCCGTGAAGGATTACCTCTTTGGGGCGAATAAAATCCACCCTGTCTGCCTTGCCTCTCCCGTTTATCCTTGTAAAATCATAGCTCACATCCTCAAAAAATCCTTGCATGGTCAAAGGGTTTAATGAAAGGCGAGGCCCAGTGTAAAGCTCCCCCTCTCGGAAAAAGGTTACATTGCCCTCAGCTTCTAACTCGCTTCGTACCAAGTCATAAACAAGCCTGTCGGCACTGAGGCTAATACCTAGTTTCCGGTACTGCGCACCAGTTTCGACAATTATCGTATCATCGATTTGCCCTCTTATTTTTTCTCCTAACAAATAGCTTGGACTCAAAATATCAGGGTTGAGTTTTAGCGTTAATCCGAGTCCAACCTTAGATTATGCTCAGAAACAACACCGGGGTCAGAAATATCAGCATGCACTTCTCCCAAAACTTTTTTTTGTAGACAGAAAGCTCCCACTATAATAATGAGTGTACATTTAAATAAAAATCGGTAGTTTATCATCCTAGCCCGTTAAATCTTTAGCCCTTCATTATAACTTGAGCAAACCATTGACCGAAATTAAATACGACTCTCGCATAACTGAAGCGAAAAAATGGTTGGAATCTTCTTCGATATTAAAAGACTCCAAACCTTATGAAATTACTCCTATTTCATCAGATGCATCTTTTCGTCGATATTTCAGGATAACCGCATCTAAACTTGACCATACCTTGATTTTAATGGACTCCCCGCCAGAAAAGGAGCCTCTTCAAAAATTTTTGTCTCGAGCAGAAATATTCGATGAACTCAAAATCAAGATACCGACAATATATTCGAGGAATTCCCTTATGGGTTTCTTAATTATTGAAGATTTTGGAGACACAACCTTGCTCAAGAAAATTTCCGAAAATAAGGATCCTGCAACTTTGTTAATCTTAGCAATTGACATATTACTTAAAATTGAAACCGAATATAAAAAAAAGAGAAATGCATTCAACCGAAGAGTTCAAGTTTTTTCAAAGAAAATACTCCTAGAAGAAATTGATCTTTTCAGGAATTGGTACGTTGGCACCCATTTAGATCAAAAATATAAATGTTTTCCGCTTCACAACTTTCAAACCTTCACTGAATTATTAATTTCATCGATGCTGAGGGAACCACAGACTCTTATCCATAGAGACTTCCATAGCAAAAATTTGATGTATCTCAGTAAATCAAAAAAAATTGGCGTTATTGACTTCCAAGATGCATTGATTGGTCCCCTGACGTATGATCTAGTCTCTCTTTTAAAGGATGCTTACACAGACTATAACGAGGATGTCGAGAACACTTGCTTAAAATATTTTTTTGAAAAAATTAAAGAACGTCAACTTGTAAAAGGAAGTTTTGAATCCTTCAAAACCTCCTACGATTACACTGCCATTCAGAGAAACCTCAAAATTATCGGCATATTCTGCCGATTGAAATATCGAGACAATAAAGACAGTTACATGAGATATCTAAACAAATTAAATCAGAGAACTTTGGCAATTAGCGAAAACTACAGTGAACTACGTTTTATCACTAATTTTTTTAGAGGAATTTCTGATAATCCGCTAAACTAATTCAAATGAATGCAATGATACTCGCAGCTGGAAGGGGTGAGAGACTTATGCCTCTAACGAAACATATCCCTAAACCACTTGTAAGGATTAATGGCAAACCCATACTGGCTCATCACCTTGAAAGTCTCCACGATGCAGGGATAGTTGATGTCATCATAAATGTCTCGTATTTAGGTCACCTCATCGTAGAGGAGTTTGGTTACAGATATAAGAGTTTAAAAATATTCTATTCCTTCGAGCCTTCACCGCCACTTGAGACTGCTGGAGGCATCGCTTTTGCAAAACCCTGGGCTCTTTCGGATCAACCGTTTCTAGTAATCAATTCTGATATCTTGTGTGACTGGCCACTAAGTAAGGCTTTCAAAATTTCTTCTAGTGAAATTCTTGATGAAAAATTAGCTTATCTTGTCTTAACAAAAACTCAATCGCTCTCTGGAGACTTTCATCTTGTTGGAAAAACAGTCTTTAATAAGATAAACGATCGTATTGATGCAAATAATTACAAACTCACTTTTACTGGTATCGGAATATACAGGCCGCAATTTTTTCAACAGATTAAACGAGGAACTTTCGGAAAATTGAAAGATATCCTTATTCCTGCAATTGAAAAAGGGCTTGTGATGGGTGAGCTTCATAAGGGTATCTGGGAAGATATAGGTACAAATGAAAGATTCGAAGATGCAAAAAATAAATACGAGAGAAAAGGGGGGAAGGCACTTGACTAGTGAAAGTAAAAGGTTGTCTGATATAAAGTCAGGAAGTTTTGAGAAATTTAAAAAAAGGAGAATTACCTTAAGAAAAAATCTTCAGCAAATTACTGCGGGAAAACCGTTTACAGCCATTTTGTACTCTGGCGATGAAACCAAAAGAAATGGTGACGTGTCATACCCGTTTAGATGTAACAGTAACTTTTATTATTTAACTGGGTTTAGTGAGCCAAACGCATGGATGGTAATTTTTTCAGATGGCAAGAGGCTTAACGAGGATATAATAATTTCAAAGAAGAAAGATAAAACCAAAGAGTTATGGGATGGAAGTATCATTGGACAGCGAAAAGCAAAAACAACCTATTTGTTTGATAAAGCATATTCCACCGAAGCAGTCGATCGAATAGTAGCTTCAAAACTAGAAGAGTCTCAATGTGTTTTTTTTCCTATAGCCGAACTCAGTTTCTCACAAAGAATAACTCGCTGGTTGTCTCTATTAACGGGCAAAAAAACGCATGGGGAATCGATAACCCAGGTCACTTAGGTGATTTAAGCCGAGTTATTGAAAACCAACGAGTCATAAAAGATACCTACGAATTAAAAGTAATGAAAAAAGCGGCTTGTATTTCAGCGGCAGCTCATAGAGAAGCAATGAAGATTTCCCGGCCAGGATTAAAAGAACTTGATGTCGAAACTGCATTGTTGCAAGTGTTTCGTAACAATGAAGCATACGAAGTAGCATATCCGAGTATCGTTGCAAGCGGCGCTAATGCTTGTATTTTGCATCATAGGGCCAGCAGTAAAATATTACAGAAAAATGAGTTAATACTAATTGATGCAGGTTGTGAATTTAATGGTTATGCGTCTGATATAACTAGGACATTTCCAGTCTCTGGTAAATTTACAAAAGCTCAAAAATTAATTTATGAAATTGTTTTACTAGCGCAGAGAGAGGCTGTTCAAAAAATCAAAGTAGGAGAAAAGTACAACGCTCCTCATGAGGCGGCAGTAAGATCAATAACTCAAAATTTAATCAATGCAGGCCTAATAAAAACCAGGAGTGTTGATGAGGCTGTTGAAACACAAGAGTACAGGAAGTTTTATATGCACAGAACCGGTCACTGGCTAGGACTAGATGTTCACGATGTGGGTTCTTATAATACTACATTTAAAAAAAATATGGTTTTAACGGTTGAGCCAGGAGTTTATATACGCCCTTCTAAAGATATTCCTCGCGAATTTTGGAATATTGGGATTAGAATAGAAGACGATGTAATTGTTAAAGAAAAAGGATGTGAACTTATTAGTAGAGAAGTGCCAGTAGAATTAGATGAAGTAGAGCAACTCTCAAGTTTATAAAGACCGATCTTTTAAAATGACAACAAGGCCGCAAAAAAATAACAAGCCCCCTTTAGAAGAAACTCTGGTTGAATGTCTCGATATCTACTTTCAACGTCTCGGAGAACAAAAGCCTCATGCCGTGTTGGCTATGGTAACTGAAGTTATAGAAAAATCGACAATCGCATACGTTATAAATAAGACAGAGGGGAATATATCTAAGGCAAGTCAAATACTTGGTGTAACCAGAGCAACGCTTCGCAAGAAAATATCAAATTATAAAATCGATAATGGTAAATCGTTTAAATGAAAAAAATTACTAAATGCCTTGATTTCGGTTTATGACAAAGAAAACTTAGAAGTTTTTGCCAGAGGTCTTTTAGAAGAACGTATTAACATTATATCTACAGGAGGAACAGCCAAAATCTTAAGGAAGGCCGGAATAGCCACTACTAAGGTTGAAGATGATACTAATTTTCCAGAAATTTTAGACGGCAGAGTAAAAACTTTAAATCCCAGGATACATGGCGGGATTCTTGCGGTAAGAACAAATAAGAAACATATAGAAGTGTTGGAAAAGTTTAAAAATACCTCAAGTGGATTTGGTAGTTGTTAATTTATACCCATTTGAGGAAATTCGAGAAAAATCTTGCGGAGATGAGGAGCAAATTATTGAAGGTATTGACATCGGAGGTTCAAGTCTCATTAGGGCCGCAGCCAAAAATTTCCGAGATGTAATTGTAGTTGTTGACCCAAATGACTATCAAAAAATACTTAACCAAATTAAACAAAAACGAATAGATTTGAATTTTAGAAGAGAGTTAGCAAAGAAAGCATTCCAGCACACATGCTATTATGATGGAGCTATTTTAGATTATTTTTTGAATTGCAAAAACGGAACTGATCGCTTTCAGATAAATAAAGAGCTTAGACTCTGAGTCCATTTTACTCCACCTAAAAAGATTAAGCAGCTTAAATACGGAGAAAATCCCCATCAAAAAGCCAATGTCTACGTTAACCTGCGAGATACTTCAGTTCAACCTATGTTAGAGAGTCAGATTCAAGGAGGGGAAGTTTCATTTAATAATTTACTCGACATTGAAACAGCTTCTCGATGTGCAAATGAACTTGAAGAAAAATGCTGTGTCATTGTAAAGCATAATAATCCCTGTGGAGTAGCTATCGGGGAGAGTCCATTGCAAGCATTTCTCCATGCGAAGGCGTGTGACCCTGTTTCTTTTTTGGCGGTGTTGTAGCATTTAATCATGAAATCGGAGAAGAATTAGCCGAAATACTAACTACTTATTTTTTAGAGGCTGTAATTGCTCCATCGATTGATTCCAAGGCAGCTGCCATATTTCAGAAGAAAAAAAATTTAAGAGTTTTCTCGCACAAAGCTTTTTCTAAAAATACATCTGATAATTTAGATATCAGAAGAGTTAATGGATTGTTTCTCGCGCAAGAACCTGATTCCTCAGACTTAGGAAAAGTCCTTTTGATCCCCATAAGGATATGAAATCAGTAACATCAACATCTCCGTCAACGCAACAAATTAAAGATGCTAATTTTGCATGGCATGTTGCCAAATTCGTTAAAAGTAATGCTGTGGTTCTTTGTAAGAATCAAAAAACTATAGGTATAGGCGCAGGTCAAATGAGTAGAATAGATGCCACCAAAATCGCAATACAGAAAGCTATACATAATAAGTTTGATTTAAACGATGCTGTAGTAGCCTCAGATGCTTTTTTTCCGTTCAAAGATAATATCGAAGAAATTGCTAAAAGTGGTGCGTCCTGTATTATCCAACCAGGTGGTTCGATCAAAGACGGGGAGGTAGTTGCTGCCGCGGAAGAACTTGGATTAAGCATGATTCTAACCAAAGTGCGTCATTTCAGACATTAGAATGATTATTCTAGGTATCGACCCAGGCCTTCGTAATACAGGATTTGGAATCATAAAGTCGGAAAAAATTTAATTGCTTATATCTCTAGCGGTATCGTTAGTACAACAAATAATGATACACATGCAGAAAGATTGAGAGATATTTTTGTTGGAGTCCAAGAAATTATTGCAAAATACACTCCAGAGTATGCCGTAATGGAAAAAGTATTCGTTAATAACAACCCGAAGACAACGTTAGCCCTTGGCCAGGCACGTGGGGCCTCGTTGACTGCAATTGCATTAGAGAAAATACCTATACTTGAGTTGAGTTCCAATGAAATAAAAAAATCAATTGTCGGAAACGGGCATGCTACTAAGACACAAATGCAATTTATGGTCAAGAGCTTGTTATGCCTAAATACGGAAGTGTGTCAAGACGCCTCAGATGCTCTTGCCAGTGCAATTACTCTGTCGCATAGGTTAAAATTAACGCATCATGATCAACAGAATCCTCGGAATAATTGTTGAAAAAAATCCTTCAGTCGTTATTGTAGACGTCGGGGGAGTAGGCTACGAGATCGGGATACCGGTTAGTACTTTTTCTAAATTACCTCAAATTGGAGAAAAAGTGCAGTTGTTTACACACCTCTACATTAGGGAGGATTCCCACCAACTTTTTGGATTTCTTGAAGAGATGGAAAGAAGTCTATTTGGTAAGATCATCAAAAGTTAGCGGGATAGGTCCAAGAGTTGGGCTGGCAATTTTATCAACAATTTCCCCCGCAAGCCTGGTTAGCTACATAGAGAAGCGAAACACAGAAAGTTTATGCCAAATCCCCGGGATCGGAAAAAAAACTGCAGAGCGAATGATTCTAGAACTAAATGGGAAAATAGAGGCAGTGTCAGAAAACACCAACGATAACGAAGAATTGGTACAGGCCCTTTTAGCTTTGGGATACTCAGAAAAAGAAGTAAGGTCGACAGTTTCTACCATTGAGTATAAGCTAACGATACAAGAAAAGATTAAAAAAGCCTTAAAACTACTATCCGGTTAGACAAATGATTAGATATGACAATAATGAATCCAGTAAACGAGAGGTTGCTGCTGAACCGCCTAATCAAAATGAGGAAAAACTAGAGAGAGCCTTAAGGCCAAAGAGACTTGGCGACTATGTTGGACAGGAAAGGATTGTTGAACAAATTAGAATAACTGTTCAGGCAGCAAAAATGAGAGGAGAGCCAGTTGACCACGTTCTTTTATTTGGGCCCCCTGGGCTGGGAAAAACAACGTTGGCTCATATCTTAGCCGAAGAGAGAGGAGTAAATCTAAAAACAACCTCCGGGCCAGTTCTAGAGCGCGCAGGCGACCTCGCAGCCATACTTACAAACCTAGAAAAAAACGATATATTGTTTATTGATGAAATACACAGAGTTCCAAGTGTAATTGAAGAAAAACTTTACCCGGCGCTGGAAGACTTCAGCCTAGACATTATGCTAGGTGACGGACCCGGTGCAAAATCTCTACAGATGCCTTTACAACCGTTTACATTAGTTGGAGCTACTACTAAGGCGGGAATGCTTACTAACCCTCTAAGAGACAGATTTGGTTTAACACTAAGATTACAATTCTATTCATCTATAGAATTGAAAAAGATTTTAGAAAGGTCGGCCCTGTTGCTGGGTACAAAATATACGGATACTGGACTTGGTGAGATCGCAAACAGGTCTCGGGGAACACCACGTATTGCAAATAGACTATTGAGAAGAGTGCGGGATTATGCCCAGGTTAAGTCGGACTCAGAAATTTCACAAAATAATGCTCGCTTTGCTCTTGATTCACTAGACATCGATCAACTCGGATTCGATTCTCTAGACCATATGTTAATGAATGCAATTATTGACAAATTTGGAGGTGGTCCAGTAGGGGTCGAAAATTTGGCAGCATCCTTAGGAGAGACTAAAAATACAATAGAGGATATTATTGAACCATATCTTATCCAGCAAGGATACTTACAGCGCACACAGAAAGGTAGAGTTGCCACAAAAATTGGGTTAGAGCATTTCTCAAATGGGGATTTCCAATTAAAGAAAAAATCCTTTTCCTTAAACCATGAGGACACCACCCTACAAGCGAAAGAAAGTTCGACATGATTGATAACGATTTATCAATAGTTTTATTAATAGTTAATGCCAGTATTCCAGTGCAGTTCGTTATAGCAATTCTGGTAGCTATCTCAATAGTGTCTTGGGGTATCATAATTTCGAAATTCTTAGTTTTCCGTCAAGCTAAAAAGTCATTAATAGAATTTGAAAGTGAGTTTTGGTCAGGAGGAGAACTTATGGATCTCATGAATAAAATTGAAAGCCGAAAAATTCAAGGAGAAATGCCACGGATATTTGAATCAGGTATGAATGAATTCATGAAGAGTAGAAAGCAAGCGAATCTTAAAACAGAAGCAATTATAGACAACACAAGAAGAGCGCTAAAAGCATCAATGTTCAAAGAAATCGATGGACTAGAAGAAAAACTTCCTTTCTTAGCAACTGCGGGCTCCGTTTCCCCTTACATTGGGTTATTCGGAACCGTTTGGGGAATAATGCAAGCTTTTTTGTCTTTAACCAATATCCAGCAGGCGACGCTAGCGAATGTTGCCCCTGGAATCGCAGAGGCACTAATTGCTACTGCTGTAGGATTACTTGCGGCAATACCAGCAGTAATCGCCTTTAATAACCTGTCTTCCAAGGTAGAGAATCTATCTTCAAAATTTGATACATTTATCGAGGAGTTCTCGAATATCCTACAGAGGCAAATTTAAGTGTCAATACGAATCAAGAGATTAAAAAGAAGAAAAATCATTAGTGAAATAAATGTAGTACCCTACATTGATGAAATGCTAGTATTACTGGTTATTTTCATGGTCACTGCCCCCTTAATTACCACGGGAATTCTTAATCTACCGGAAGTAAGCAAAACAGCTCCCAAAGAAAGAAAATGTAGTTACTATCGAGATAAGAGGAAACGAATCTATAAAAATAAAATCTCCGAATGATGAATTAGGTAAAGTAGTAACGCCATCAACCTTGCTAGAAAACATAGAACGTATACAATCTTCCTCTGCAAATAGTGCTGTTGTGATTTCTGCGGAAAAAAATGTACCCTACGATAGAGTACTTGAGACAATTGAAACACTTCACTCAGGAGGAATTACTAGGGTTGGGTTACTGGTAAAAAAGAAAAAATAACGCATTTATTAATTACATAGGAAAAGTGAGCGAACGCCACATAAAAACAGGCAGTTATTTTCGCACGGGAATAACGGTTTCAGCACTCCTTCATATAGGTATTTTTTACCTCGTGTACTTTGTTTTCGGAATTAACGAAAATGAAATACAATACGTCCAGGCAGAATTATGGTCCGGGGAATATGCTAACAAGGCGCAAAATCAAAATGACGTCACTTCCAAGAAAAACGGAAATAATACACCAAATAATACGACTCAAAGAAATCAAAGAAAAACCGATTCGGATGTAAAATTTAAAGGTGATGAGATAGGGTTGGATAAAAAACGAAAAGAAAAATTAGCTAAAGAAAAAGCAGAAAAAGAACGAAAAGAAAAATTAGCTAAAGAAAAAGCTGAAAAAGAACGAAAAGAAAAATTAGCTAAAGAAAAAGCAGAAAAAGAACGAAAAGAAAAATTAGCTAAAGAAAAAGCAGAAAAAGAACGAAAAGAAAAATTAGCTAAAGAAAAAGCAGAAAAAGAACGAAAAGAAAAATTAGCTAAAGAAAAAGCAGAAAAAGAACGAAAAGAAAAATTAGCTAAAGAAAAAGCAGAAAAAGAACGAAAAGAAAAATTAGCTAAAGAAAAAGCAGAAAAATAACGAAAAGAAAAATTAGCTAAAGAAAAAGCAGAAAAAGAACGAAAAGAAAAATTAGCTAAAGAAAAAGCAGAAAAAGAACGAATCATAGCTCAGCAAAGAAACGAGGAGGTAAAGCGATTAAAGAATGCACTGGCTGGAATGAATCTGAATGAAGTACCTAAGGGTGGAAACAACGACAAGACAATTGCAGGGGTTGAAGGAGGATCGGAAGATGGAAAAAGAGTTGGGGAATTAGCTGACTACAATGAACAAATAAGTTCTAAGATTCGGAGAAAAATTATTTTTGATTACAAAAAGGTTACTGGAAACCCGAAAGTTGTCTTTACTGTTACAAGCATAAATGGGAGTTTGAAAAAAATAATACTAAAAGAGAGTTCCGGCAATCTCAAATGGGATAGCGCAGTCAGGGATGCTATACAACGTTCGGTTCCTTTACCTGAACCTGCAAATACATACTATGCTGCCCGTGCAAAAAAAGATGGGTTAACTTTGACATTCAGACCACGAGATGGAAATTGATATTAAATATCCACCTTTAACCCAATTAGACTTGAGATGTTCAGGTATTAGCCCTAAAATCAGAGTCATGAAGTTACGATCTTTGGTTTGCCTTTTCCTGTGTTTCTTTTTGCATTCTTTCCGTCCCCTTTATGCCCAGTCATTAAGCATTGAAATTACCGGGGTCGGACAGACCCAGGTTCCTATTGCGTTGGCTCCATTCGCTGTCGAAACTAGTAATGAATACAAATTCCGAAAAATTCTCGATGATGTTATACAAGCAAATTTAAGAAGAACTGGAGCGTTTAATTTATTACCTTTGCCTCCCCAAGACCCTCCACTACGTCACGATCTTGAACTCTCACCAGATTTTTTGAAACATGGAAAAACCTAGGAACACATGCCCTTGTTGTGGGAACACTTAATGAAGATTTAAAAACCCAAAGAATCGTTACCAGTTTCAGGGTGTTAGACACACTACGCGCTGTCGACCTAGGAGGTTTATCGCTTCAAAGTCCTCAAGGAATCAATGAAGCCAGAACGGTCGCACACAAAGTTTCCGATTTTATTTTTGAGTCCCTGACTGGAGAACCTGGTTTCTTTTCCACGAGAATCGCTTACGTAGTGAGAAGGAATACGAATAGCCATACCCTCATGATCTCTGATTCAGACGGATTTAATGAAAGACCTGCATTAAAATCTGTCACTCCAATTATATCTTTAGCGTGGTCCCCGAGAGGAGATAGATTAGCTTATGTCTCCTTTGAAACTGGAAAGCCCGTTATTTTCATCCATCAATTAGCTACTGGTAAACGGACAATTCTGGCTAACTACAAAGGATCAAACAGTTCCCCTGCCTGGTCACCAGATGGCAAGACACTTGCATTTGTTCTTACAAAAGATGGTACTTCCCAGATATATACTTCCTCTGTTGATGGGAAAAATCTTAAAAGGATCACTAGAGTTCGTGCCATTAATACCGAACCTAGTTTTTCAGCAGATGGTAGTCGTATATTTTATACCTCCGACCAAGGAGGAAGTCCCCAAATATACTCAATCAGTTCTCAAGGCACAGGTAAGTCAAAGCGTATCACCTTCGAACGAAAGTATAATGCGAGACCCGTAGCAGGTCCAAAGGGTTCGTTTTTATCATATGTAACGCAGGTTGATGGTAAATTTGTAATTGCGATTAAGGATTTGACCAGCAATGAGGAGAAAATCTTGAGTAGAGGGCCCAGAGACGATTCCCCGAGCTTCGCTCCTAATGGAAATTGGCTTATTTTTTCAAGTACAATAAGAGGTAAGGAGATACTTTCTGCCGTATCAGTCGACGGAAAAGTTAAAACGAGATTGTCTCTTGAATCTGGGAATATAAGAAGCCCAGCATGGGGAAACATACCTTAACAACAATTGGGAAACTACTTAAACGTGAAAAAGCTTGTTTCCAACAGAAAGATATCTTCGGTACTTTTTGTAGTATCAGGATTCTTTTTTGTCAGTTGCTCTTCAGTTAATTTAGAAGAGAATGAAGACAGTCTTTTCTCTGCTCCGATCAATAAGTCGCAGAATAGACAAAAGCAAATGAAGTAGAAAGTGATGGCATACAAGATTCTGGAGAAATCTCATCGCAAGATCTCTCACCAAAAGCTGCGTCTGAAATTTCTTTAGGAGAATATGATGGTTTTGAACCTTCCGTGTACTTTGATTATGATCGATTCGATGTAAAACCTTCATATGTCGAAGTAATAAAGAAAATAGCTCAGATAATGAGAGAAAACCGAACATCTAAGATCTTGCTTGAAGGGCATTCCGATGAGAGGGGCACCAGGGAATATAACGTAGCTTTGGGTCACAAAAGAGCGGAATCTGTTGCAAAGGCACTTGAAGCAGAGGGAATAAACCGCCAACGTATGGATACAGTAAGTTTTGGTGAAGAGGATCCAGCAGATAATACTCCAAATGAAAAGGGCTGGGCAAAAAATAGAAGGTGTGACCTAATTTTAAAAAAGGGGGAATACGTTAAGTGAATAAAGCTTACCAGAGTTTAATCAGAACATATATGGTTTCAATCCTTGTAGTTCTTCAAACCACGGCTTTTGCCTTCATTGAGGATTCTGAAGCAAGAAGAGAAATTCTCAAAATGAGAATGCAAATAGAAGATTTAGAAAAGTCGATTAAGGAGTCTAACAGTATCATTGATGGGTATAAGGGAGGGCAAATATTATTATTAAATCGAATAGAAGAACTCAGTAAGGAATTAGCTAGATTCCGTGGGTTTTCGGAAGAATTTACGGAAAAAGCGATCCGTACAGAAGAACGAATATCAGAATTTGAAGGAAGACTTGTTGAAATCATCGATCGAATAATTCAGCTAGAACCAAAAACTGTTTCCCTAATGGGCGAGAAGTTACTGGTAAAAGATGAAGAAAAACTCCTGTATGAAAAGGCCACTAAGTCCATTTCGGATGGTGAATTTTAAAAGGGAGTTAGTCTCTTGTCACAACTTCGCGAAAACTATCCCTCTTCTCCACTTGTTGCATTTGCATTACATTCAGAAGGTGTGGGTTATTATGTTTTAAAAAACCATGGTGCTGCCATTAAATCACTTAAGCTATTAAAAAAAATTACTCAAAATACCCCAAATTACCTGAGGCAATGTTGACTTTGTCAGCCGCGCTTGTGGAAACAAAAAAAAATAATGAAGCCACAAAAATATTAAAAGAAATCGTTGAAAATACACCATCGACTGATGCAGCCTTAACGGCAAAGGAGAGATTAAAAGCACTATCGAAGAAATGATCTATGGATATAGCATCGATTGAGCTGACAATACTACTTTGTGGATTTTTATTAGGATTTGTTTTCGGCTTCGCTTGTCAACGTTCAAGATTTTGCTTTTTGGGAATTATATCCGATGCATACATTTATAGAAATCTGAACAGACTATCCTTGTATTTGTTTACTTTAATAACTGCGGTTATAGGTATCCAGCTTTTAGCAGGGCCTGGTTTTATAAATCCTGCTGATTCCGTTTACATGAATATTAGTGACAAGACGATATCTTCTGTGTTTGGAGGACTATTATTCGGGATCGGAATGACCTTTTGTTCTGGCTGTACTACCAGTACTCTCATTAAGTTTGGAGAGGGAAACATAAAATCTTTAATTATCCTAATTTTATCTGGAATAGCTGCTATATCAACAATGCGAGGCTCTCTCGGTAGCATTAGAATACATCTTTTTGAGGATAATTTCCTCGCAAGAAAAATCAATAATTTTTTTGAATATAAAGTTTCATTTGGTATTGATATGGAATGGCTGTGGCCCATTTTATTGTTAACCTGCCTAACGTTTTTGTTATTTAAACAAGTAAAAAATTTAGAAATTAGAAAAAATGCAACTTGGGGGTTAATTATTGGCGTATGCATAGTTGGGGCTTGGTTTGTATCTGGTAATATTGGTTTTTTGGCTGAACACCCTGATACTCTAGAAAGTAAATATATACTTACTAATTCCGGAAAACCAGAGTCATTTAGTTTTATTGGTCCACTGGCATATTCACTCGAATTCTTTCTATACCAAAGTGATAGTAGTAAATTTATTTCATTTGGAATTATTGTTCTTTTCGGACTATTACTTGGTTCCTATCTATCAGCCCGTTTACAAAAAAGGTTTAAGATAGAATTTTTTACCACCAAAAATGATATTATCTATTGTATATTCGGCTCCACTTTGATGGGATTTGGTGGGGTAACCGCCTCTGGATGCACTTTAGGGCATGGGCTTAGTGGCCTTTCACTCGGGTCGCTTGATTCTATTATTGTAGTGAGCTCAATAGCTATTGGCGCTGTTCTAGGTATACGTCATATGGAAAATAAAGTAGCTTAACCCATTGACCTGAACACTATTTACAGATTAAAGTTACAGATTGAATGCGCGTGGGTCGGTAGCTCAGCTGGTAGAGCAGCGGACTTTTAATCCGTTGGTCGTGGGTTCGAACCCCGCCCGGCCTACCATTCTTAAACCCACCCTTTTGGAAATAGAATTATCGGTTCCTCAACCATTACCTTTGGTTACTCAGATACAGAAGATAGGCTCTGGATACGTTGTCTCAATGATGACGGCTCCGATAGGAAAATGTGGCTTACTCGAAATCTTTGTGAGAAGATTTGCCAAAGTTTAGCTTCTACTTTAGAGAAAACCATGATTGGGAATGTAGATAGAGAATCAAAGTCACCTGAGGATGCCTATAAATTGCTTGCAACTGAACACCAAGTTGCAATTAACGAAATTTCAAAAAACAAAGTAGAAACTTTACCTGATTCTATAAAAACCCAGTACAGCACTCCAGTAAAATTATGTAGCTCTGTAAATATCAGTTTTGGCAAAGTGTGGAAATTGCAATTTTTTTGTGCAGGAGAAGAAAACTCCTTTGAAATTAAAACGGACCGCCAAAACATACATCAGATACTATCTGCCATCGTCAAAAAGTGTTCCCAGGCTAACTGGAATATTAATGATCTTCCTGCCTGGAGAGGAGATTAAAACACTCATCTACTTCTTAAACTGATCCTTCCAGGCATCTACAGCCTGTCCCGCGCGTTTACCAGCGTCTTTTCTCATGGTACTTGATCCACGGTAGGCTTTCTTACGCTCATACTTTTTCTTCTCTACATAAGCTTTACGTTTTTCAAATACATAAACAGCTGAAATACCAGCTGCAGCAAAAGCAACTAAACTCAATAATACGATTATGACCTTTCGTCTTAAGGAATCCATTCAAGTTATGATCACACTAGTCGATTAATTAATTAAGTTACTATAACATTTTTCCTAGGAAAAACATTTATGTTCTCCAGTCTGCTGGCAACGTTGATCATTACACCTCTGGAATTCTCCCCTCGTCTAATGTGGTGTGCAAAAGAATCGAGTTATACACAAATAAGCTATTGTTTCGAGAAAAAGACAGAGTGTAATACTTTTTCTTTTAAAAAACAGGAAGAATTTCGTAATAAAAAGATTTTTTCTTGTCATCCTACTAAGGTTTGATAAGAAAACTCCTTATTGTTATTATGAAGGCTACGATCGAACCAATCAGAGGAAATACGAATTTGTCAGTCTCAAGAAAAATACGGAAAAAGAAATAACCCATCTGTACACATAGTATTACATTAAATACTATTAATCCAAACCGTTTACGTGTAGCTAGTAATATCAAGTAAATAATCCATGTAAGAACTGCAAAAAGACCAATGTAGTAATCGAGATCATTAATAGATATCTGATCGTAGGAATACCTTCTGTCTACGAAATAAAACATTATGGCTAAAAGTATGCTGTGAATATAATGTTCATATTTTTTTAGTGCGATATAGTTATTTTCATTAATAAACTTCTCAATAGAACCATTTTCTGTTGAAATTAAGGGAACGGGTGTAGGCGCTGACCCACCAATATTTTCACTAATTTCCTGAATATGCTCTTTGATCTTTTCGATCTTCCTTTTAGTAATAGTATCTTCATATATATTTCTCAGACCATAAATTGAATCTCCTAGATTATGTTTTTTTATTTCCGTAGTGTTTGAAGCAAATAATTCTTCCAAAGAAAACGAAACATTATGAAATATTACAGATAACGGTGATTGCATCCTTTCAACATGCAAATTATCAACCCAATAATTTTCATAGTTTTGCCTAGATACTTCTATAATCTCGTTGAAATCTTTTGGATACTTCTCATCGTAAAATTTAAAAAAATTATTCCAGTCGGCACTAATTGCATCAACAAAAAATTTATGTTGTTTACCTACTCTTGGCAATATCCAGAGTGGTTTTTGGAGCTTAAAAATAGAACTCGTCGATACGCTAAAATCTATGACATATAAGCGATAGCCTTTTCCTGTTTCATTCTTGGATGTAAGATTACGTAGAGCTATATCATAATGTAAAATTCCCAACTCATAAATAGAGTAAACCGCTTGGATTAAGTCCAGTGAAACAACTAATTTATTTTCAAAGGATAAAACATTTCTCTGATCATAAAGATTTTCCCCAACAAATTCCATCGTGATTATTTTCTCTTTCGCGAATCCCTCAATAACACTGGAACAGGAGCACTGCGTTGGTTTAGATAAGTAAGTATTTGTATTTCTCTAAAATACGAATATGAGTTATCAAAACTTTTCTCGAAATTAGGTTTCATTCATTTTTTTCGATGAACACAAGGCATATAGACTTATCGTCTTTACTTCCTCTATCTTCCGATATGTTAAGTAGGGAGTAGATAACATCTTGCAAATCAGTTTGATCAAATTTTTCTAAATTATTTTTATTCAATAAATGTACTATGTCGCTATTTTTTATAAAATCACCAACTCCGTCTGACATAAGAAAAACACAGGCCATTTGGTCTCTATTAAATTTTTGATAATGTACTAACTCAAAAACATCGGAACCGATAAGCTGCCAAGGATGCCCTTTGTAATCTATATCCCTGGGGATACTGCAGGTTTCTTCCCAGATCCCATCTAATTCATGCACGAACACCTTACCGTAGCTATCTCCAATACTAACTATCTCGTATGAGTCCTTTAATATGTTTAAACTTAGTAGTGTTGATGCTCCAGGATTTTTTTTTAATGTATAAGTCTCATGTATGTCCATCACTATTCTTGATATAGCATACTCTCTATCAATAGTTGCTGAGTCAGAGAACTTACCTTTTCTGAGAATAAATGGGCTAACTCTGTCGCTAGTTTTCCGCTACTTTTACATGAATTAGCCCCATCACATAAGGTAAAAATGTCTTCCACCCTAGCAAAGGCATCGAAACACTCATATTTACGTTTCCCCAATTAATCGCAGCCCGCATATTCGTATGTCGCTTTCATTAAACTACTGTTGGACGTGGTGTTTTATCTGAACTGGCTTTTCCTTCATGGGAAAACGGCTGTATTTCCAAAACCGGAAATTCGGCGGGATCCACATTTGCATTTAGCGGCCTAGCATTCTCAGGAGGGACACCTAAATAAAGGCGCTCTCCACTAACTTTTATAGAGTAATTTTTACCATGCTCTAAAATATTACCTTCTCTACTCCTACAGGTTAAAGTTGCCTCATCAGGGACAAAGTAGAACATTTTATCTAAAATCGAATAAATAAAAATCTGATGCCTCGATACATATTTTGCCCTAATATATATTGGAGTTATCCCAAAATCAATACATGCATCATCTGGGTTTTTTCCAATAAGAGTTGGTAATGTTACGTTTTCAGACCTATGTCCATCTTTGTCGCTGATTAATAACTTTACTACAACTTTATTTTTCATTTGTTTAAGCTCGGAATTAGCATTGACATTTATACGGCTATCTTCTTTCGTATAATTCCTTTTTTGGATTGCCCAAATTAGCATGACTTGAAAAAAGAATCTTCCTCCCCTTAATAGAGATCAAATATTTCTCATCTTCTGATCTTTCCTCTAAACTACTAACATCGATTTTAAAAATTGGAACAAACTCATCATCTATAATAACTTTCGCCCCACGATCAGAAAAATACTCTTTTGTAAGAATGATTTACAGAATACTTTACGGAAATCTGGGTTTATATCTTCATGAACCCTAAAGAATTCTTCAAGAGATCTTGCAACCTCAATATCATTTGGAACAAATGTAAGGGACTGTAACGGAAAATAAGATTCTTCTAGTACACTTTTCATGTATTTACCTTCTATCTTATTTACAGCATTTGTTATGGCGCTAGTTGAGGAAGCCTTTAACTCTACCAAAAGTGCGTCTGCAAAGTTATCGGTATTTTTTGAGGGTAATATTTTTTCATAACCTACAAATATCTTTTTGAACCAATCAAACATATCTAACCTCGTTTGCAGCGACTCTGATTATTTCAAAAAATTCTTTCGTTGCTTCTGATTCGGAATTTTTCATTTTGACGATTGTAACCTCTAACAAATATTTATTAAAATCTTCTATTTCATTTATTTGATCATAAAAATTTCCTTGAACTCAATATTTGAGATCTTACTGTAAATACTCTCAGAAATATTTACCTTCAATGATTCTTTATTTTCAAGTCTTTTTTTTAATTCAATAACAAAAGCCAATAAACATGCTTTTGCATTCATGTCTTCATCCGAATATTCGTATAGTGTCAACATCCTAAACCAAAAAGGCCAGTTCTTCTTAATCAAAAAAAATATATTTGAGTAATTTCATGTGTATATCAGCCGCTCTATTTGTGACATCAGAGGTTCCTTTTTCAGATACAATTACACCTATTGCAACATTTTTATAGCCATGTATTTTAACATTGCCGTCGATCAGGTCTGACAATTGTTTGATATTTGTAAGCCCGCCAAACAGCGTCTTACCCTTATGGTTTTTGTCTTTAAAACTCACTGTGCCTGTCTTGCCTTTAACTGGACAACTGTGTCCTGCATATTTTATCAAATGTTCTAGTGAATGCGCTACTAGCAGTCCCGGAACCCTTCCAATCAGCTGTTTCGGGTAAAAGTGTTTTTTCTAACCCATCTAGAACTATTTGGGCAGCATTAGAATCTTCTTCAGGGATAAAATTCTCATTCATATATCTTAATGGCTGGTTATTATTCTTTTTTAATAAAAACGGTAATTTAGGGTACATATTGTTTTTTATTTGAGACAAATTTGCAATCGTTGATGCAACGCCTAATGCACTAACCCTCGAGTTTCCTCCTCCTATAGAAGTCTGTATTATTTGAGAGGTATTCCCTAATCTACGATCGTTACCAAAAACCAACTCACTAGAATCACTCCCGATACTTATTGTATTTATCCCATGAAAGAAATTCCGCAATACCTCGTTCATTAAGATAAAGACTATCTTGAATAGGCAAATATCCTAGAAACGGAGAAATATATGTTTCGATTTCATGCCCATCCGCAATAATTGATACCCTTCCGCAGCTAAGATCAAATGCTTGATGAAATTTCTCAGTTGTTCCAAAAACTAAATTATTTGTGCAAGTAGTTGAGAATCCAAGCATGTTAGCAAAGTAACTGGTATACACCAAAGTCATACATGTCGTTTTTTCCTCGGAATCATCACAAATTGCTGCTCTCTCCCACCACTCATTTCTTTTTCCTGATAAGTTCTCATTACTACCAGAAGTTTTTAATTGATTAGTCAACTCAAAAGAATCGACTTTTTCCTCAGAGGCAATACCCAATCCAAAGAATATTTTAGAAATTGATGCTGGCGGGGACCTAACAATTAACGTCGCCAGATCCCCTAAACGTTCCATGCCATTTTCTAAACAAAAGCTACCCAAACATTTAATTCCTAATATGCCGCTTGTTAATGGATCAATTAGCACAATAGATATTCCCTCTAGTCTATCAAGGCTAAAATTTTCCAATTTGCAGAGTTCACTTCTCTCAAAACATTTTTCAAGAGAATTTAGAGATGCTTGAATCCTGGGATCTAAAGTCAAAATGTAATCAAAATCTTTCGTTTCCCACCTTTTTCAGTATGTTCTTGTTTGTATTCTTGATTCTAGTAGTTTCTCTTAAACGCATCGCATTATCAATCAAATTGTCCAATTCTGGAAAGTTATATGCCAAATAAATATTATCTCTTTCGATAATGCACCTTTTTACAGGACCTGCCAAATAAACTAAGTCTTCAGACAATAATTTGTGATAAATACATAGTCCCTTATCATGCCAACCTAAATTTTCAGTTAGGAATGTTTTGACAATCTTTCTTATTTCTAATTCTTTTTCTGTGACTCTAAGGTTGATTCGATTAATAACATCAAGATCTTGTATTATTTTTACACAGTTATTTCCAGCAAATGGATAATAATATCTGCGTATGGACTCAATAAATTTATTTTCCGTTATTGATGGATGTTTTTTTAAAGTTTTTATTGCGGAAGTATAAATAATATTTTTTACTCGCTGACTGCATGAGAATTGATTTATAAAATGAATAAGAACTTTTGAATTTGCGCTGTTCTTATCCTGAACATTCATCTTATGATCAAGAGAGGATTTACTTGTAATCCACTCTCTTATCAGTATGGAAAACTCGTTCTACTTTCTCTTTCGGAAATATACGAGAAAGACGCAAACTGTTCAGTTTGCAAAGACCTTGAAATTAGAATAAGACTAAGTACTATAAATGTGGAAAGGACGAGCACAACGAGAAACCTGTTGACTAATACTTTGCTATAACTCATTTGGAATAGCCTAAATTTTTTATCTTCATATTCATTCCAACGAAAAGCCCGTATGTAAGGCAGGGTAATATCATTGCAGTGAATCCAATACTAACAAACGGAAGACTTATACCTGACAAAGGAATCAATCTCCAATTTCCAAAACTGCTTAATATATTATTTGAATAATACTACTGCAGGACATATAAAAAATAAGTATTGAAGGTAATCTATTTCCTTTTTTCTCCTGTTAAAAATATATAAAATGATTTAACCGCAACATACCCAAATAACGCTACCAAGGTAATAAGTACAAAGAGAGCCCCTCCAAAACCCAAGACCTTCTCAATTAGTAGAGGCATATAATCGCTCAAAACTTGTAAAGGAAGGCAAACCCCATGATCATTACACCAGGAGTATCCAACCAAAATACCTTCTGACTCTGATTTCGTGAAATTTATCAATCTTGCAAAATCGCTAACCGATGCATTCATTGGCTCCATCATTAACTCTATTCGTTGTCCTGCTTTTTCAGTAAATGAACCAATCACCCCAAGAATAACCATGATTAAAATCCAAAAGAAAAAAAACCGAAGACCAAAAACAATTGAGACTAAAATCATCAATAAAACTAGGGTAATAAATACCCCGCCAATATCATTAAAGATAAACAAACTCAAAAAAATAAAGATAGACGTCATTAATACAAAATATAAGAATCCTCTAATAACATATGAGTTTAAAAATTCTGATACGATAATTTTTTTATTTGTATCATTTTCCTTCAAAAAAGATTTTTTTAAATTAATTTTATTAAATGCATAACCACAATATTTTTGTATTAAAAATATCTCTCTAGAATAACGACAAGTCATAAAAGAAGAAAATAAAATTACGAATATTTTCATGATCTCCGAACCCATCGCCGCCGAAGAACTTACATAACCAGAAACTACAAAAATAATTCCAATAAAAACTAGCTTTTTCTGATACAGATGCAGTCGTTCGATAAATGACCTGAAATAATCAAAATAAAATATTGAAATAAAGAATAATGAATATCCAACCATACTAATGATAATTTGCCTCTCAAATATATCGACAAACGGACTAATTATAAATTTGGAGGAGGTAAGACCAAAATTAATACTTGCATCGATCCCAATATATAGTGATATACATATTGAGAAGCATAATGACACAAGATAAATAAGCATTGTTTTTGATTGATACTCTATAAAAAAGTAAACAATGAACATCAGAGGAAATATAGCAACCAACGGGAGATATTTTTTGAATATTGTAATTCTTTCGTGAGTGCTTGCAAAACTATCTCCTTGTTCAAGTATCCTTCCGACACCCCATGAAACCTTCTTAAACTCACCAGTGACTTTTGAGTATATATTTCCATCTAGCTCTAGCGAGACTAAAAATAAATTTTGATACTGCTGTTTCCTTTCTTTTGGGATATCTAAAATATTCTCCCTAATTTTCTGGAACTTCTCTGTTAAGGCGTTTGTACGTTTTGTAAGTATTACTGCAAGAAAGTGATAATGATTATTTCGATCTGCATTTTCTACCAAATTATTTTTGAGAGAAATCAAAAATTCTATTTTTTCTTTCTTTTTTTGGTAAATCTGTTTCCAGACAATATTATAAGGATCCCCAGAATAATTCTTCTCATCCTGATTCGAGAATATACTTGTTAAATAATTTTTGTACTTTCCATAACCGAAATCTTGAAAATCCCTACTTATAAGTTCTCCCGTGAGACAATTAATTTTTTCTGCTTTGACTTGTAGAAAGGAAGAACATAAAATCTCGCTATCAGATATGTCGTTTGATTCGTTAAATTTATTTTCGTTAAGATAATTATATTTTTGTTGAATGGCTGTTTTCTGGTATGCTGTGCCTAAAAGATCAAAACGGCTCTCATTTCCTGTAAAGTCAGTATTTGTTAAATAAATAATAACTAATATCAGTGATAGAAGAAAAATTGTATTTATATTTTTTATATTTAAGATGCTTCGCATAGATAAGCCAAAAAAATGAATTCTAACATTTTTATTTTTACAATATTTACTATATCATCACTTATGTTAATTGGTTGCGATCAAATTGTAGATAGATCTATGGGGAAAATAAGCGAAACAAAAAATAATGAATCAACATTGACTAATAAAGGAAGTTCTCTTAAATCCATAGATAACTCTCCTAAGGAAAATATTATTAAGAAACCAGAACAGGAAAAAAAATTACCAGGAAAAGATCTTTCTAAGGACAATAATAAAGAGTTAAAAAAGAAATATGAAGTAATAGGAACTAACAAAGATGGTCCTTACCGTTCTGGGGAAACTAATCGTATTCGTTCTACAAAATAAGCAGCATTCATAAGAATCATCTTTTCTCTAGCTTGGAAACAATTCCATTTAGGGTCCCGTCAAATTTTCCGATATCGTCAATAAGTTCTTCAAGTGTCATATTTCCCCACATCGAAACGCGTCTCAAAACATAGGATGAGGGGCTATGCGGTTCTATTGCTCTTAGTTTCTCTGATAGAACTCCAATGCTCTCATAAATCTGATTCCGCAAATCTTCCTTGTGACCTGACGACAATTTATTTTCTTCTGTTTCTAATCGAGTGCTTTCTTCTAACTTCTCATTTTCTATCTTGTTAGTGTCTTCTTGGTTATCTGTATTAGATGAGGTTCTAGATACTTTTCGATTATCTTTTTCATCTCATTATTCTTTATATTTTTGGCGCGAAGCACTCCCTTTGTAAAGGATATAATCTCTTCAATGAATAGGGTTATTTTGGAAAATGAAATTGACTCATTCCCAAGTTTTTTTTCTAGGTATACATCTAGCTTTTCTATAATAGTTTTTGCCTCCAACGCATTGGACTCTAGTTCCTTTAAGTAATTCGTATCTTCTTTGCTAAGATGAATTTCCGATAGTATCTTTTTGATTATTTGATTCTCTTGATCATTAGAAATAGTAATTGATTTAGAACCACTATTCTTTTCGACGAGATTATCCAGATATGTAAGACTCCATTCCCGTTGTTCATTTCTCGGAAGAAAAACTATTTTGTCTTTAAAAAATCAGGTCCTTTTGTTACCAACCATTTGTAAGGAGATATTCTTGCATCTAAATCGGAAATTTCATATTTCGGCCATAATGTATCCCAGTATTTTTCGGTAAGTTTATACATCAGTAATAACCCACATCGTAATCCGCGCATACCGTAAAGGGATGTCCATCCCTGTATTAAGAATATACAAATTTCTAAGTCCTTGGTTTCCTTTTCTAGTAAATCTCCAGCAATGTCAGCCACCCGTTTCCAATTTGTTTGCTTCAATGGTCTTTCCCACTCTCCCATCGGAAGATTTGGGTCGTCCGCATTCTTTTCAGCCACTATTGCCAGATATTTATTTTCGTATCTGACCCATCTTCCAGAAGGGTATTCTTTTTCAATCGGTTCTAATAAATCCAATAGATTTTCTGTCGAAACTGAAAACTGCTCACCGTTGGGATTCATAGTTGCGGAATCTTTTCAGGGTACAAAGATGGTATCGCTAAGGTCTTCCCGTCACTTTTTCTTTTTAAAATGATCTTCAAGAAAACCTTTGCATTAGATAGAGTGTTGCTTTTTGAATTAATCTCCTCAGAAATTTGTACAGGAAATTCAAATTTTAATACTTCGCCAATCGTTTCTGGATGTTCTGTGATTTTATGCATATTAATCATATCAAACAAACTCCAATTACCAGAAAATTAAAAACCGAAGTTTTCCGAAAGCTCGATAAAAAGGATTTTGTTTTTCTTGATATGGAGAAACATTAGTATCCGCAGCAAACCTCATCTCAAATTTAACAGGATCACCATAATTCCATGTTAATTTTTTATTTTCTTCAAAAAGACTGATTGAACTCTCCCCAGAATAAAAACCCAAGATATGATCCTACTCCCGTATAGCTCTTTATCCTTATTTCCACGGAACTGTACCTCTATATCATAACCCGTTTCTTCTTCTTTGCTTTTCATCAAATACGGGGAGAACAAAGACTCTAACTGATTTAAATCAGAATAAAAAGTATTAAGTCTCTCAGCCAGGCCCTTTTCTTTAATCAGAGGAAGAACCTTCTCTTTTTGTGGAAATTTTGAAAAAGTATTTATTACTTCAAATAAGCTAGCGTCTTCCAATGCTTGATAATCCACTATCGAGATATTGTTATAGACTTTATTTGCAAACGGTTTTTTCCTCAGCAGCAATCTTTCAAGGTCGGTTGATGCAGAGGCCCATCTCTCCTGAATACTATAACGCCTTAAGTGATCACAGCGGTTAGAAATTTCAGAGAAAATTGAATGGTGCCTAATACTAATGAAGTTATTAGCTGACTTATCTATTCTTTCCTTATCTAGTATATCTCTACAATTTTCAATCGAAATATTTTTATAAAGAATCTCCAGAAAATCCTGCAGTTCGTATAATAGCACTCCCAGGTTTATTATTCGTATAATCAACAACCCCAGACTGCAATGATCCCCAGAAATTTTTTTCCTTATTATAAAATTGTGGGGGAAGAACGTACAAGTAAGCCTTTGCTAAGTCACTAATTTTTTCTAACTCGACCATTTGAAAAGCGAATGATTCCTTAAGACCCATAAAAGACTTTACAGAATAAGATGATTCAATCAAGTCTATCCCCCCATCCCAATTTTTTATCTTTTCAAAAGACGGAGAGAAGAAATCCTTTTTATTAAAGTAGTCAGTCAATATTCCTAGTCTACTGGCCGCATCAGAAACTAGAATATTATCAAGTAAAATAGTCTCATCATTATGATTCATATCTTCTACTATATCTCTAGCTTCCTTTACAAGGTTGACTGTTTCTAGATATTTTTTAGGATCCTCATTCTGTATATCAAACAAGGGTATATATTCCTCAACTTTTGTTTCTGAGTATGCTTTCTCTAATAAAAATAAGGTCTGAAATACAATATTTTTATTTATTAGATTTTCAATTACTTTTCTTTCATATATCTCAAAGGATGGCATGCTTGATACAAGCTCTGGATCCTTAATTTCTTTTAAAGATTCAATCTGCTTAATTATGTTTTCGTCCCAGAAATTTATTGAATCATTCAATATGAAAGCTGTTTTAACTTCATCCAAGCTAATCTGTAGTATGTCTTTTCTTGCAGAAGCATCATTCAATATGAGATTTTTTAATCTTTTTATATCATTAATCTGATCCATTTCCTGCATAAAGACAATTATCTCTTTTAACTTAGATAGGGAGTTGATGTACTGATAGAGGTTTTTGTTTGCAGAATCAAAATCTATAACATAAGAATCTTCACCCATGCTATTAAACGATCTTCCCACTAAAGACAATAGCTTTTTCTCAGTTTGACTATCGATACTCTCTAAAACGCGTTTTCTATACTCTTGGGGAAAAAGCATTAAGTCCTTGTCCAAATATTTCTCTCTAGATTCTCGTAGAGTTAATGCGTTGTCTAATGAATCAAGATTCCATTTAACAAAAGGCCTATCCCCATCAATCTTGAATTGAGAATCAGTAGAGATTGACATGATTGGATCAGATAACAAGACCTCAATAGCTTTCTGTAAATTTTTTCTCTTTTCAGAAGTGGTAAGTATTTTTTTTTCCATCTTCATTACGACCTATCTCAATACCCTCCTCTGTTCCTCTTTCAGAAACTAAAGATTCAAAGTTCACTCTTAATTTTGCAAAATCTTTAGTTACCTTAATATCGATATTAGATGATAAATCAGGACCTAGAAGAGAATTGTTTTCCACTTCCTGTAAAAACTCTTTATATCTATCTCCTAAATCTAGCTGCTCCTGAACCATCCATAAGCCTCCACCCTTTGCTAAAAGGATTTCCTGGTCTTTGATGTTGAGAAGAATATCGTTAAGAAGATTAATGATTTCCTCGCCGCTAAGTTTTATATAATCTGCCCTTAAGAACTTTTCCTGTGCCTCAACTATTTTTCTTTCATCCTCAAGTAACGAGTTATAGGCAAATAACTCATCAGTTAAACTAATAATTCCTTCGGTAAGAGAACATATTAAAGCTTTAGAAAAAATATTCGGATCTATAACCTCTGCATTTCTATTAACAGTCTTACTGAATAATGTGGTTACACCCGATAAATCTCCGTATAAATCCGCTTGTAACGCAAAGCTTGCTAGGTATCGGAAGTCATCATTACTAGTTCTGCCAGCATATCGCAAACGATTCATTGCTAGAACCGCTCTTTCTATTTCTTTTGCTCTAACTAAAAAATTTTCTAATGATATAAAATTTGGTGAATCAGAAAGTATTAGTGATCGACCTTCAGCAGGAGACAACTTACCGTTAGTAGTTGCTGGAGCCTTGCAAGCATTATCCCTGTATACCAAGTTGCCGGTTACAGTATCATAAGGCAAGCCTGTTAAGTTAGCTGTCTTGAGCTCAAGCGACCTCCTAAAAGTATTGACAACCAATTCCCCAAATCCTTCCTTTACTCTAACATTAGCTCTTAAAAATACATCATCGAAAATGGGCAATGATCCTGGCATAAAAACTGTACCATATTCATTTAACTTTCCTTTGAATCGTATCCTATCTAACTCCTCTAGTCCGATAATCAAAGCTACAGCCGTATTCCTATACCAATCGAAGTCTAGAGTATTACCTAACTTACTTGCCTCATACCTCTGCTTAGCATCCTCATTTAATCCTGCAATTCCCTCCGTGAGACGTGTAACGATTTGATGCCCCTTTATTGCGGAAAAAACCAGCCCAATCGACCAGATAGAGATAAACGAGAGAAATATCCACTTCAAGAATTTGTTAGGGGCTGAGTTTTTAAATCTTTGATTGTTTGATGGTCTAAGTAGTCCCAACTCACCAATAATTTTTTTCTCAAATAGATCTTTACAAAAGCTCGGTTTTTCATGGTTTGTCACCATGTATATTCCTCGAAAGAAGAATGGTTCATAGAATCCACTAGACTCTACGAGCGCTTCCGTATAGTCCATCAGCCCTTCTTGTAAATGTTTAATTTCTATGGGTAAAAGGAACTCACTAACCCTGTTTTTTTTCTTTGTGGTGGAGGTTGCTACATCTACCACTAAACTAGCAACTGTTTCACTAATCCCATTTATTGCCTGAACAACCCACTCTTTCAAAAATGTTGAAGAGAGATCATTCGGATTCGACCACCCTAGAATACTATCTTGCTTAGATTCGGGAAGGCTCTTCGAGAAAGACTCAAAGCCGGGAATATCCTCGCATCCGGAGATAATTAGATAAACCGGAACCCTGACTGAAAAACTGTTTTGCACCATCCATATTCTCTGGCTAGCGGCTTTCGCAAGATTCAGTAATTGTACTTTGGCTGATTTGTCACTGGCAGACCTTGAAAGTAATTTAGCGGGAACACTTACAACAATAGAATCGATAGGTCTTCTAGGTCTATACTGATTACAAAGCTTTAGAAATTCTGTCCATTTAATGTCCTCTTTTACTGATTCATCTTCCTCTCTTAATGCACTTGATGAAAATTCCAGCACTAATCCCTTACTAAAATAATGCCAAAAAAAACTCTTATTAACATCAAGATTCTTTGAAGCCCTAGATCGCATCAGATTAATTGATTCAATCGGAATACGATCACCCTCTTTCCCCTCATTTAATAATATAATCCATGGATAATCATATTTCTTCGATCCGGGAAGTAACGTTCTTTCTGATGCTCTAACCCCCTTTTTAAATATCTCCCTGATCTTTTTTTTTGCTAAGGGTAAAATCCATCTTCTTTTCTTGTTTTTTTAAGCTAAAAAAGATCGACAGTGAAAAAATAATCAACGATATAAAGATAATTAAAAATAACCAAAAAAAAGATAAGTTGCTCATTACAATTCTTTCAATTTTCTTTTGGTATTTTTTATGGAGATAATGTTTGCTAATTGCTGATGTTTTGATTTTTTAAGCACAACAGTTTTCTGGGAATTTAAAATGTCGCGCAGTGGCTTTGTCATTACCATATATGTAATCTGGGAGATAATTAAGAGCAAAGCAGTTACTACCAATGAAATTATTACTGGCTTATTAATTCGAAAAAATTTGACGGGTTTAAAGTTGTACAATATTCTCTCATAATGAACGCTATCAATTTTCTGCTCTCCATTTACTTCTGATTTTTTATTACCTAATCCTGGTTCTTTTCTGTTGATATAAACATAAAGTGAACGTATGTATTTCTCAATTTTATTTTCCAAATCCCTACCTCTGTATTGACCTTCGAATCCGATAATTAAAATTTGTAAATACAATTCTGCCAGTTCGATCATCTGTTCAGGTTTTGACCTCAATACTTCGTCAATCCGATCAAATATTTTTTCTCCAGCCTCACTCGTCAAAAATACTTTTTCTTCAATCAGATAGTTAATAAATTCTTTTGCCCAGACCATGGTTCACTTAAAAATATCTCATCTGCCAATGCTGCGTAAATATACTGGACTTCCTCGTATCTTTCTTTCTCAGATGGATTAGCAATTTTTAAAAATTCGATTTGTTTTAACTCCAGGATTCTACAAACTCTATCTCGAACCTGTAATGCTAATAACATCTGAGGATTTTCTTCCACTTTACTTTCATCAGATTCCGAGGGAATATTTTTTTTATTGAAATTATTATCGTGAATGGATAATTCAATCTCGCTGATTATAGAAAAAATTTGTTTAACAAATTCTCTAAGTTGCGTTACAGCAAAACTGGATTGGCTGGTATCCTCACGTAGGCTTTTGACCGATTCGTGAATTGTGAAAGAACCAGTCATTTTAGGTTCCGAATATGTATCGTTTAGGTCTTTCATTTCCTTCGCCACTTATATTACTTTTCTCCTTGAACAAAAAGAATCATTCCTTGAGGAACCACAAGAACAGGATTACTAGAGGATGGGACTACTCTTATTCGATATTCCGAATTTTCTAGATCTTTCGGACAAATTACTTCAAATAACTCTACGCCCGGGATAGCCTTTAGTTTCAGTTTAGAATCAGTCTGGATCCCTCTTCTTTTCATTCCGAGAATTCTTTTTTCTTTACACTTTATAACCTCATTTGATTTTTCAATTATTGTGGATTTGATCCATGCATCCACAGCTTCTTTAGGTATTCCCTTAACGCCAAAAACTAATGA
Organism: Burkholderiaceae bacterium; assembly: GCA_038147455.1. GTDB lineage: Bacteria > Pseudomonadota > Gammaproteobacteria > Burkholderiales > Burkholderiaceae_A > UBA7377. The sequence goes on from JAYQTQ010000003.1 coordinate 102,882, forward strand.
TTTGTCTACCCATTCTGGCCTTAAAACTATTTCAAAACTGTCTCCTACTCTTGCAAACGGAACCTCATGGTAACTTTGACTTACACCTTCTAGGAATTTTAATAAACTTGTAAATAATGATGAGAAAGTACTATGCAAGTCTTCGTGGAGATACTTAGGAGGTGGATTAGGAATCCCTCCAAATTTCAACTGGCTTAGAGGTCCCAAAATTTCACACAGCACAAGATATAGTTGACGAGGTGAAACATCATTCATTTGTATCAAGCTTTCTAATTTTGGTAAAGATAATGCCATAAGACCTAATCTTTGAATTGTGGAGACTTGATCTGGATCAGAGAAATCACCCTTTTGGGAATCAACTTGTCTGGCACAAAAAGTAGCTTTTGATCTTAACTCCCCAGACAAATGCTTAAGCTCTTCTTTTAGAAATTTAGAGACACCAATATCGATCAATGGGGGAATATAATTACCAACCTTGATAACTCCATCTACATTGTTTAAGACACATAATTTGAATGAGGAGTATGACCCAGGAGGTCTTTCGTTTACAAATATCTTAAGGTTATAAGTTAATCTAGGTATATCGATAGGCTCTCCATCTTGAAAATCATCTACAACAGGATCGCTCACTTTTTCTTCAAAACGAAAATTTCCTTCCTTATTTTTCCTTGTTCCCAGGGGAAGGCCAATATAAATATCAATGGTCTCAGAATTTTTAACATTATCAGGTAGATCCTCTAGATTAATTTCCAGAGATGACGATTCTAATTTTCCATTCCACTTCAGAGCAGTGCCGTCAGGCATAAATGCCTCTAACGTCAATATTCGAAACTTACCGCCAGCTAGCATTGCAATATCGATTTCAAAAGCCTTTATGCCCCATGCATCACAATGCCTACCCATAGAATGAAACGCTATTAGTTGATCTACCCTTGATGATTCTGTTTGAAAATGTTGTGGCGACAACAACATTCCTTCATGCCATTGGATTCTGTCTAAAATATTCATCAATTTTTCCTATCAATTGGGTTTAATTGCATATGCGTTAAATTCATCAATACCAAAATCAATAACCACTATTCCTTCAAGATTATCAATTCTCGCTTTGTAATCTCCATCATTAAAATATTTTGCAAAGACCAATGCCCCAAAAACTCTTTCATCTTTGAAAAATTTATTGGGTACTGCTACCCCATCTCCTGGAGCTAATTCCCAACTTCTTACAACGATGTCCTCAGAGAATGTCTTCAATAACGTATTTTTCTGTTCAAACCATTTGTTTGAATCTAGTTCTAAAATTTTTTTCAAAAGCGCATCATTTTTAATCAATGTAATATCAATCGCGATAGGATAATCCATATTTGCATTTTCTCTTATCAAAATATCTAGGGATTTCCAATACAGTTTTTCACCTGGTGGAAAAACATAGTTTTTCGCCGATTTATAGGCTTTTATAGGTGCATCTAGAACTCCACAACTTGTTAAAAAAGTGACTAAGAACAAAAAAGATAAATTCCGGAAAATTTTTTTTAAGGTAATCATTTCTTACTCTCAGTCGAATGATCAATCTGTGTATTTTTTTTCTTATCCAGAGATATTCTTTGATTTTCTTCCTTCATGATCTCGATGGCATGTTCTTTTCCTAACTCATAGACAACTATCAATGAAACTATAAAAAAATTAAAAAGCTCAAAAGAGCTATTATTGTTAATCGAGTGGTAAAGGAAAAAGTTATATTCATTTTATTACCTGTTACTCCTTGTCGACGATAAATTGGCTAGGAGCTTCAACACTTATTGAACCTGTCCATAAACATTGAAGTTTAGATTTCTGAGTAACAGAGGGCATGCCCTTAATTTTTACTTTTGTAGCAGTATCACTCCAGGGGAAAAGAGTGACTGGAATACATGGCATAGGCGATCCTCCGGCAGCTGCTACCGTGGGGTTAGCTGAGGTTGTACACATTCCAAAGGGAATTATATTTAGAAAAGGAATATTGTCGAGCGCATTTCCAGCAGGCAAACCTGTCGTGGTCACACCATTTATAGGAAGCACTATAAACGGAGTCGGTACTGTACCACATGAACATTTTAAAAGACTGAGCGCACAGATAGCTTTAGGCATCATTCCCCCCGAAAGACTTTAGTTAACGTACCAACCATATTTTTTTCTTTTTTATCTGAGATTCTTTTTCCTCGCTCATCGTACAATCTCGATTCTCCAATAATTTCTCCTTTACTGTAATCCGTTTCCTCCATGACATTTCCGTTTAACCAAAACCGAAAAATTACTCCGTCCAGTTGACCTCGCAAATAAGTAGCCCTTTGTATAAGAATCCCATCGGCTGTAAAATCTTCAGTAAGCCCCTCTAATAATCCATCCTTGTAATTCGCTTCTCTGACGCACTGACCCTTGTTCCAGAATCTCGAAACCCCGTGACGTAAATCTCTCTCGAAATTAATAGTCGCGGATAACGTTCCAGTTTCATCAAATAGCTCTGTCGGTCCATCTAAATATCCCTCTTTAAAACTTCTTTTAGAACTGAGCTCTCCCTTAATATAAGTCTCTAAAAACCCATCTAGATTGCCTTCTTTAAAATTAACTCTTTGTTCAAGATTCCCGTCCATATCATAAAATTCACAAATACCATCAAGTTTAGATCCTTTCATATGGGACCTTTGTTTTATCTGCTTGTTACTGTAAAACTCTTCTACTACTCTCGTCTCCATACTAACCCAGCCCTATCTGCGGGGAAGACACTGAAACATTAGCTCCACCATTTATTTCCACCGAAGTCCCTCCCTTTAATTTTGAAGTGGTACTTCCTTGTAGCTCCAGACTCATAGCTTCAATCTTCAAAGATTGAACCGCTTTGATTTCACACTTATCCTCAGAATTTATTTTAAAAGTCTTTTCTGACTGCTGTAAGAATTCTTTTTTTGTGAGAACGCTAATTGAATCCTCTGCTTCGAGTAATACTTTCCCTTTAACTTTTATCGATAAGTCACCTTCAATATTAAGGGTATAGTCTCCTTTAACATTACACTCAAAGTTCCCGTCAATATTTTGCGTAAAATTCTGAGAATTATTTTTAATCTCATCTCCATTTATCGTAACAACTCTATCTTTTTCAACAAGATGATCTTCGCTACCTTCTAAAATCTTAACTGTCCTGTTACCCTTCTCTACTTTATGTATTTCATCACCCTTGAATATAGTGGTGGATAAGTTATTCTCAATTTCGATTTTCATATCCTTATGGGCGTGTAAGTAAAACTCTTCCTCATTCATTTTGTCTTCAAATCTAATCTCATTTCCAATACCCCTTCCGTCATTATTTTCTGAAATTATGGAATTAACAAACCCAGATGGATCGTTGCTAAAATCTTGAGCCGTATTTTTCAGGTTTGATAAATCGGTAACAAAATTATCAGCAGTATCCTCCCTTGTGCTTTTTGTGAAAGGCTTACTTCGAATAACGCTTTGTGTCTGTTTTGAAGGAAGATCTACCGGACGATCTCGTTCAGAGTTATAAACACATCCAGTGACAACTGGTTTGTCTGGATTTCCATCAACATATGTAACCAAAACCTCCTGGCCAACTCTAGGAATGAACAAATGGCCCCAACCTGTATCTGCCCATGTTTGGGAAACTCGTAACCAGCAAGAACTATTCTCATTCTTTATATCAGATCTGTCCCAATGAAATTTTACTTTTATCCTACCGAGATTATCAGTCCAAATCTCCTCTCCTGGGGGACCAACTACAAAGGCAGAATGTGTTCCAGCAACTCTAGGTATCCTTGTTTTCTTTATTGGCCTGACAGGGTGGTCTATAGGTATTGCCTCGAATGAATTTCCATACTTCTCGTTTTTAAAAGAGTGAGTGACTGATTTTATAATGTAGTCCTGATTAACATCCTCATTCCTGTATTCCTGGAGCGAAAAAAAAGATCCGGCCTGCAAGGAAAAACATAAGCTTTCGCCTCTGTTAACTTGCGATTTGAGTCTAAGTTGCTCCATCTCTTTTTTACTCTTTCCTTCAGAAAGGATTCCGTTAACAAAACCTCCAGAGTATTTATAAATTTCCCCAAAGTCTTTTTCAGAAGAGTACGATTCACTTGGGAGAACTCCTGCATTAAGATAATCGTAACCTCTCAGGGAAACAGATTTTGGAGCAATTTCCGCAATGGATTCAAACTTTATTACCGTATCAGAACCTACTCTTTCACTCTGATTAGAACGATAAAAAAGTTGTTTTTGGTCGCACAGCTCATGACACTCTACAGAGTCTCCTAAAACGAATGTGTGGTTCCCATTTTTGAACGTAAAAAAATAAAATATTCCTTCATCTTCCAGTAATCGGGAGATAAAATCAAAATCAGACTCATCATATTGGACACAGTATTCCCTTTTTTCATAAGTATTTGTTAAGCGTGTTTCAAACTCTACCTTGTTTGCTTTGAGTAACCCAACGATAATTTCTACTGTGTTTAAATTTTGAAAGATTCGCCTGTTTTCCGTATATTTTAAAAGAGAAACTCTAGGGATCACCTTTATTTCATAATACGAAAACCCATCATCTAAACCCATTTGATTTATATATGAAATAATTCCATGAAATTCTTTTTTCGTTTGGCCATCATCAAAAATAGTAATTGATGCATCCGTACCTAGTAACTTTTCAGTTTCAATGGACATATTGGAAGATCGTAGCTTCAGGTTAAATACAAACGTATCTGAAATAAATTCTTCTCCTAAAAATTCGTACAATAGTAATTCATCTTTGCCCAAGACTGTCTCTAGACGAATTAATAAGTTCGTTTGACTATAACCTGTTCTCATCTAACCTAAACTCCAACATTACGCTATCCGGATTGGTCTTCGTTAAATCGCCGAGCCATGTATTCCAACCCAATCTCATCGTTGATTGTCTCGATAATTTACAATTTTTTATATCTTTCTGACCAAGATATAACTTTAGTAATACGGAAATATTTCGTGGTAAAAATCTGTAAATTAGTTTAACTAGTTCTGCATACTTCTTTCCAGTAGGAAGTAGAGATAAAAACGTTCTCATATCTAACTTTTTATTTCAATTAAAAGACCGGAGGAAATATTCCAGGACTTTTTTTCCTAATACGGCATTTTTTCCTAATACTGCATTTTCATATCCTGTGCTTTAAACTACTTCGCTGCAAAGCAATGTCCGACCAAGAGCCATTAAACTCACAGCAGGTAATATTATTCAAATTCATTCTGTTTTTAATCAAGGTTAGGAGATTAGATGAAGATCGCGGAGCGCCTCCAAAAATACCTGCATGCCGCAACCATTGAACATCAGAAAATGTTTTGAACTCCGTTGAAGACCTTCCTAGAGATGCCAGGCTATCAACAATCTTCTCAATACTTGTCTGAGAACCCTTCTTCCATGTCAATGATGGATCACGCTTCTTTTTTCCTAAGTAAAAAAGAGTAACTAAACGATGTAAAAAAATATCCAGGAAGTCAGATGTAGCGCAATCTTTTTTTCTCTCTCTATCAAGAATTAATTCACAAAAGGTTTGAGGCAATGGTCCCGAATTTGAAGTAAAAGAAAAAAAAGGTGTAGCCAAAGTAATGAGGTTTTTTTTTGTCTTATCATATTGAATTGAGTAGACATCACTAGACTCGAAATTTAACGTGGTAACACCTTTAATACGAATATGCTTTCTAACCTCTTTTTCATCCAAATTTTTTGTTTTGTAACTAGCTATTCTTTCAAGTAAATAAATAGCACGCAAGAGATCATACTTTTGAGAATCAGTCATCATCTCCTCTAATCGCAACTTTAACTGGTTTTTCTCGATTGTTTTTCGCGCATTAGTTATCACCTCAGTCATTTTATATATACTCCTGCGTACCAGACATGGGAGGCCATTCTAAAAGCTTTTCATTTTCGCAAATCACAGAAAGACAAACAAATGAATTAATTGTTGTATATAACGAAAAGAATTTTGCCAAGACTAGTGTAAATAAAACTAGGGAAGAACCAACAAATGCATCTCTTTCAACCTCAATCGTTACGGACACACCTGTGCAGAAAGTTCTCCACGAAGCTTTTTGTAATCTTCTAACAGACTCCTTTGCGACAAGTTTCTTAATACCTCTAATTTGCTCAAAATCTCTAAGGTTGCCTGTGGAAAATAAAGAGAGCATTTCCCGAATTTGTTGAATTCCAGTATCACCTGCTACTAACGAGTAATGATTTAAAGTTAAGAGAGACGTTAGCTGCCAGATAGAGCTTCCATCAAAGGAAGGATCTCTCTGTGGTGTTGGCTCATAAAGTGATTTTATTTGAATTCCATCCGAGATATTTTCGGCATCAAATCGGGAGTTTGCAGGAATTTGTTCACAAAGTCGTCGGTTTGTACATAGCAAATTTGCGTATGCGGTAGCGTTTTTGATAATCTCTCCTGAGAGATTTCTTTCAACAATACTAAAAAAATATCCGAACCAGTAATATCTTTCCTTAAACTTTTTTCTCTTCTAGCTACCCAATATAAATTGCTATTTTCTTCTTCATCTGATTCCTGATTTTCTGTAACAGTAGAAAAATCCCTAATTTTCTTAGGTTTACTGCCTCCAGGCTCAGAGATAGTAATGCTATTTATCGAATGTATTTCTGTGTATGAATCTTTTTTTTTGTCTGCAATTAATAATTGATCCACTTTCTTATCTGATAACTTTATTGGCTCGCTTATTTTTGTAAAGAGATTTATTATTGGTACACAATTCAGCATTAAATTATGCTGGTTCATTGTTCTAAGCTTTTGGGAAGAATGGAGAAATTAAACTTTAATGTTAATTTCCTACCCGAAAAATTTTTCAAATCTATGTTCTTTAATGTTACAAAATTAAATTTTTTTTCAAATGCGAAGTATTCTTGCAACAGACAATATGCTGCCTGACCTCCTTCTGGCAAGGGAAGCGCTAATTCTTCCTCATCAAACCCCTTGTACTCAATGTTCTTTTTGGAATAGTCTCTAATATTCCCTTTTTGATCAAGAAGAGTTACTCCTTGCAGTTTATTTGTCAAATTTTCTTGAAACAAAGAAATCATTTTCCAATCAGCATTAATATGAAAATCCAAAGATGGAATGACTAACTCAGATAAGTCGGAATCCTGTATGGTTTGGATATGTACAAACAAATTCTCATCATCGTCGAATGAGACTCTGACAATCTCTAACGGAACAAAGAATAAGTCCCAAATGGTTCGAAATGTGCAAACCTGATTGGTATCTGAATATGCTAATAACTTTGAATGCTTAGGAATGTGTAAAGGTTTCGTTAATTTACCCAATTTTTCATTTGATCTAAGATTGACAATAGTCAACGATGGAATGGGCTGTAATAGTGACGGACAGAACTTATCTAAAACATTATTGGCAATTTGTGAATAATCCCTATCTATATCTCTGCGTACTCTAGCCGATAAGAAAGCAAATGATTCGATTAGGCGCTCAACATGGGGGTCTAATGATTCACTTTCTCTTAGATCCAATCTCGAGGCAACCTGTGGGTATTTTTTCCCAAACTCTTTTCCCTCTCTACGTAAATATTCGAGCTCGCGAGTAAAATAATCCATTAAATCTAATTCTCGATTAACCGACAAGGCTTTGCTCCTCTAAAGGGTAATCTTCAAATGTACTTTCTGATGATATTAAAAAAGAAACAGGTTCTGTAGACTGATCAGTCTGTAAGTCGCCTGATATCTGAAATTGCAGTTCTGCTTTATTTTGACTATCGACAAGATGCTCAATATTTATATTTTTTAACCTAGGTTCGAAAAAAAGAAACGCCTTCGTCAAGATCTGATGAATTTCACTTCTATTTTCAGAATTTTGAACAGATTTTCCGTAAAAATCCGGTAATCCGTAATCTAAAACTGTAAGAGTTTTTTTATTCAGAAATTCTGAGGAAGTGAGCCTCGACCTCGTTTGTGTAATCCTGATAAGTTCTTTGAATACGGATCTTTCAAGTTGTTTTACATCTAACCAATGAGCTACTTCTCTCTTTTCATCTTCTACTTGCGCCAATCGATCAAAAAGAGGAGCGTATCCACCGGTTTTTAAACGAGACATTTTCTATCCCCAGCATTAAGCTAATCTTTAGGCTGGCAGATTTAAACTTAAATCCCATCCAAAAGAATCATTTCCTGGGCTGACAACGTCAACACCTTGCTGTTTGTATTCAATTTGAATCTTCTGAAAATTAAGCTTAAAAATGTCAGTCGGAAACTGCCCTTCGCCACCCGCTTGCGTTTTAATATCTGAAACCATAGCGTTTTGCATAGTAATTACAAATATGGGCATAAAGGCACCAGAGGCTGTACGCCCAACCCTAAGAGTCGCAGAATGTACAGTAGCATTCGCACACGATGAAAAGATTGCTGGTGTCGACAAGTCAGACATTTTTGTAAGTATCATATCTGAAAATGTAACTCTCCCTGCAGTCCGCTCAGTGTTTGCAATGTCCATTTGCATTGGCATCGTAGCCTGTATTTGCCATGTTTTGCATAGAATACCTGCCTCATCATCTAAAAGAATTGTGTCATTACCCTTAACGTCGGACAAAACAAGATGGTAAATATCATTCGAGCTCATGGCTTATACTCCACTAATGTAAGTTGTTTTAAAAGTTTTTATGTTTTGATTATTCATTCTAACTAGCAGGAGGAGGTAACTCAGCAACCAACCTTATTGATGCTGTAAGTTCTTCCATCTGAAAATGAGGCCTAATAAAAACTACCGCTTTGTAAGAGCCAGGTTTACCAGGGATCTCAGAAACATCGATCCTTGCATTTCCAAGTGGTAAGCGCGCTTTCGTTTCCTGCGGAGCACTATCATTTAAACAAACGTAGTCAGAAATCCATGTATTAAGGTAGGTTTCAACGCTTTGCCTAGTTTGAAAACTTCCAACTTTATCTCTCATGATGACCTTAATGTAATGTGCAAAGCGTGATGAAGCCAACATATATGGCAACCTGGAAGATAGCTGAGCGTTTGCATTTGCATTATCCAAATTATAAAGCTTGGGTTTATTAACTGTTTGTCCACCAAAAAACGCGGCAAAATTAGAACCTTTTGAATTTACAATAGCTATAAAACCTAAATCATTTAGCTCTTTTTCCCGCCTGTCAGTGATAGTAACCTCGGTTGGACATTTCAAAACAATATCCCCTTCATTTGTTTTATATGTATGAGCGGTCATTCCTTCAACCTTACCACCACCTTCAACCCCTCTAATTGCACTTGTCCAACCATATTTTGCAAAAGCATCTGTAATTCTTAAACCCAGTTGGTATGATGAGTTTGCCCACAGATATTTAGAGTGATCTTTGCCATCGACATCTTCTTCAAATGAAAATGATTCCACAGGAACAAATTTTGCCCCGTACGGTAATCTAGCTGCATACCTAGGTAAGACTAATGATACATACCTTGAATCTTCTGAATCCCGGAATGCCTTCCATGTAATTAATTCAGCACTCTCGAATATTTTAGACATATCTCTAGGTGTACCTAACTCAGTAAAAGCTTTCATATCAAATAATGCTGGGTCAGCCGCTGCAACGAAGGGAGCGTGAGCAGCTGCAGCAACTTTTGAAATTCTCTCTAAAAGCGAAATGTCTTGCGGATGTCGACTAAAATAGAAATCTGACAGTAGCATAGAATAAGGGCTGCCACCAAAAGTACCGTATTCATCTTCGTAAACTTTTTTAAACAAGTTACTCATATCATAATCAACTGCTGTTTCTAAATCCTTGAGCAACTCTTTCTTTGAAACATTCAACAATCGGAGCTTTAATTTCGGACCAGTCTCCGTTCCAAAAACCATATCTCTTAATCCTGTCCACGCAGCTTCAAGACTCTGAAAATCTGGATCGTGCATAATCGCATTCAAATGGTCCGTTAATAGAGAATCAATCGCTGAAATCCTGTCGTTTATCATAGCTACGACATCCTTATCAGGACTGAATTTCATGCCTTCATCAAGAAGTTCTGTGGCGAACTGTCCCAACATTAATTTTGCGTAAGACTCTTGCGAGGGATTATTTACCATACCCCCTTCTTCAATTATTCGCTCAACTAAAGACAAGTCAGTCTTAACATCTTCTCCTTTTCCACTATCAGCCATTTTTTTACCCCTAATATTTCAATTAATGTTTACTTCTTCCCGGCATCCGATGACTTTTTGCTCCCTGTGTCATTTTCTCCGGCAGGACTATCGGTTTCAGGCAGTGCCTCTGTTTTAAGTTTTTTAACCTCATCCTGACTAGCTGCAATTTCAGAGAGAACGGTGTTGAGTTCGTCATTTCCATCTAACTTGGCAACTAAATCTCTTAGATATTGCCTTGCAAGAAGAAGCTTTTCCAATCTAGGGACTTGTTTAACAAGACTTTCCGGATGAAAATCGTCAAACTTTCGAAACTCCAAGTCAATTTTTAACTCGCCTTCCCCCTTCAACACATCTGGTATCTTGACACCTACCTTCGGGGATATCTTCGCCATGACTTCATTAAAATTATCCCGGTCGATCTCAACAAATCGTCTATCCCGCAGCTTCGGCTGTGAATCCTCCTGGTCTCCCGACAGATCTGCTAATAGCCCTACCACAAAGGGAAGTTCTTTTTTCTCTATCGCATCGCCGATTTCTACATCGTATGTAATTTGCACCCTTGGTGGCCGGTTTCTACCTACCCATTTTTGCAGACTATCAGCCATTCAGACCCTCCATTTGTTTTTTTATACTTTAGTATATATTATTATCATACTTTAGTTTAATTTCAAGGTTTTTTTTACTTTAATTTTTTCAACAACTTATCAGCCATTACAGTTGCTAATCTGCTCCTCATTTTTACAACTGTAAGACGTTCCTGCTCATCATGAGCCAAACGCTCTATAGTTTTAATCAAATCCTTTCTGCATGAATTTATTTTTTCTTGGGTTGAAGTAAGTTGCTTACGCAAATCCTCCCTCTTTTTTACCTCGGAAGATAATTGGTCAAAAGCATCTGCAACACTTTCCCATGGAGACCCTGTAGTCTGAGGAGGCTCTTTGTACAAGTCAGAAAACAAATCAGATAAGCTCGTGCCGAGCTGATCTAATTGCTTTACTGAATCAGTGTCCTGTTTGGAAGTACCGTCCTGCTTGCCCAGAGCTGAATCAACAAGTGAATTAGTTTGAGCCACCTTTCTGGCTAGAGAATCTATACTAGCATTTTCAGCAATATCAGCTAGATCTGGCTCTAAAAAGTCTTCCTCTAAAACCGGTTTTTTTGCTATATCTTTAATTTGGGTGTTTGGAATAGGCTCATACTCATCTGCAAAAAAATCATCCTCTTGTGGCCCGTTTGGTGAATTTTCTTTTTTTTCTGGACTGAGCTCTTCCCAACCCTTATTCGGGATATAGCTACGTAAGCCCTCCATCATCCCCAGAGATGACTCGCTCGCGGTCGAAGTTTTTTCAGGCATATCAATACTAAAGAATAATTTTATAAATAGTAATGTTTTCCATACTTTAGTATAATAAAGCATGCAATTTTGTCAACACTTAAGTATTGTTAATTGGTGCCCCATGTTTAATAAGCATAACTTTGACTGGCTGTTTTTTAAGACAGCAACACATCCTAACTTCCACCTACTCAACATATTTTTATGTTTATTTTGCGGATTTTCCACGATTGCCTCCAATTCTCAATCGATAGATTTCATGCAAATTTGGACTGGAGTAGCAGTATTAACCAGTACAATTGCCGTTCTTTTTGCCTCAACTTCTTTGTTTTTATCCTTGTTAACTATTCTATATTGGTTATTTTACGGCTGCTTCCTCATATTAAATCTATACAACAATTCTTTAGCTTTTTACGTTTACCTACCATGCGTGATGTCACTCATAGCTTTTTTTGATACTGGAAATAAATTAACACTTGCGCTTAGCCGTTTTTTCTTATTAGGGTTAATTGGCCAACTGGTGTTCGCATTTCAACAAAATTACAACACTAAAACTGGTATTTTTATTTTTGTTGGACTAGCTGCGGCGTTCATATTTTTCTTAAACCAGAGCAAGAAAAAAATAAAGTTAAAAAACACAGAACTAGCAACTATTCGTATACGAAATTTATTGAAAAAAATTCATGAGGAAAAACAGGAAGTTCTAATTGAAAAAAAAATAGCATCTAACTTCCTAGCGTCGTTTGTTCATGACCTAAGACAACCAATTCACGCTATTAATCTTTATATCTCTTCAATGGAAAGAATTTTAATCAAGCAAGAATTAGAAACTATGCATTCAAGCCGACTCGGCTATTCTCTCCGGAGATTAAAAATGAGTATTAAATATATGAACAATATTTTAGATGGACTACTCGAAGCTACCAAATTAGACCAGGGAATCACTGCTCCAAAAATTCAAACTATAAATCTAACCAATTTTTCTAAAAAAATTATCAATCAATATAGCGAGGATGCTGCTGAATTAGGATTAAAATTAGAATTTCAAATCTAAAATTTCAAAAGACTTATACATAAGCACAGACCCAAGACTATTAGAAAGAGTTTTAAGAAACCTTATATCTAATGCACTCAAATTTACTGATAAAGGCGGAGTGCGATTAAGACTAAAAAGTACTACTAACTCAATAATTCTTTCAGTAGTTGATACCGGAAAAGGTATACCAAACAAACTTCAGGAAACCATTTTTGAAGAATTTTCTCAAATACCTTCAAAAAACAAAACCGTAGAGAATAGTGGAGCAGGACTAGGCTTATCCATCGCAAAACGGCTAACTAGTAAAATTGGTGGGGACTTAATAATACGCAGCACAGAGAATTTGGGTTCCATATTTAGCATAAGGTTTCCTGCTGACTATGCGCAGCCACACCAATCTAAAACTACTGAACTAGAACAAGCGCTTGAGCAAACTATAATTCCACAAATCACACTTACTGATCCTCTAACAACTATTATCTTGTTGGTCGACGAAGACCGTTCATCTAGAGATGCATTTAATACCTCTGGAACCCGAACTCAGCTTACGTATTGTTTCTGGGTCGAATTCTCGAAATATTCTAGAGTCGTATAAGGATATAATTACTCCTCCCAGGTTAATAATTGTAAATAGCAGTAACCAAAAGGAAAAACCGCTAGATTCAATCGATCAACTCAGAGTTGAATTCAATGACGATTTCCCGGTAATATTCTTATCCTCTGACGTAGAACGAGAAAGACTGTTATACAGAGGTATAAAATACTCTGAGTTTATTCAAAAACCTGTTTCGATAAATGAAATTCAAAATATAATTTCAAAACTACTGGAACTCAAAAACTAGCTCAGTACTTTGCCGATACAATACCCAATTTTTGAGCAACGAGAACAGCTTGCGTCCTATTAATAACCCTTAATTCTTTAAAAATACCCCCAACGTGCGATTTAGCAGTAATTTCGGTTATTCCCAATGCTTGAGCTATATCTTTATTTGTCTTTCCCTCACATATCATTGATAAAACCTGAATTTGCCTGTCAGTCAGTTGAATCTGTCGGATATCTTTAACATTACAGTAACCATTCGCAGAAAGCCAACGGCTCTTTGGTTGCTGATTGTTAACTAACGTTTTGATTAAATTCATACTGTCAGTAACTGGAGCCCCTTTACTTATAAAAGCAGTTACACCGGATCCAAAGCAAGCTCCAACTTGAAGCTCATCATCATTACCAGATACTGTAATAAGTTTTATTTTCGCCTCCACTGAGAGTATTACCCTGATGGCAGCCAAACCCGTTATTCCCTTTAAACCAAGATCCATTAAAACCCACCATACCCCCTCTGGTTCATTGCTCGCATTTGAGCCATTAAAACAACTGAGGGACTCTTCCAAAGACGAATATACCTTTACGATAGAATCTGGGAAAGTCTCCTTTAGAGCAGTTTCCATTGACTGCCGAACGAGGGGATGATCATCTATGACAACAAATTTAATAATTACAGCCTCCATCCTTATACAAAATAAAGTAAGTAAAAAAATATGTATAAAAGTATCAATAAAATGGGTCCGAGCGATTCTGCAGATCGTAAATTACCACTGACCTTTTTTATCTCTTCTATTCGATTATCCTCATGATACTCCGAACTACTCAATTCATTTATTCTAAACTTAGTTATCTCATGTTTTAATTCGCTAAACTCATTTTGCAGATCTTCTTTATGAAACTTTTTCTCATTTTTTCTTAAACCAGAAATATCTGGACCCGGAAGAAAATATTCAGAATCTGATAAAAACTGAGAATAATTTATCCCTAAAGCCTCTGCAACTCTTTTTACACAATCAATACGATGTTCATGTTCCACGAAAGCTTTTCCCTCTCTACCATTTTCTAATTCACTTATTTGCATCTTTGTTAATCCAGTAAGTATGCTAAGCTCAGATACTGAAAGTCCATGTTCATATCTTGCCTCTGTTAGTTTCCTAAAGTTGATTTTTATGTTTTCCATATTAATTAAAAGTTACCTGATTTATTGAAGTATATGTCTAGCATAAAAATGGTAAAAGAGTCTCTTGTCCGGGGAATAAATTTTTTCCAATGTAACGACTAGTGCATTACCGGTTCGAATAAGCAACCAACCTGTTGCTCGCTTACTTTTACTAATTGTATCCTCGATATGCGTTATCTCTGAATAACTCTCAGAAATAATCCTAAGCTTATCCCAAATAACACCAGAATGAAAAAATTTATCAACAGGACTAATAAGCTTTCTCCATGAACTAGACATCCTATAAATAGCAAAATTGTGATCCAAAAGCCCAGTTACTTTAAAACTCTCTCTATTGTTAATAACTGATTTACAAAAATTCTCAAAATCAAAATCGATATGCCTCAGCATCCAAACCATATACTGCCTCTGCTTGTCATCTAATACCTTTTCTGTCCGCACGGCAAACATATGGAGCGAATTGTTCGGATCTTTGTATGTAAGCCTAGAAAAAGTAATTGCCTCCTCGATCCTATCCATAAACACTGAATCGAAATTCTTCTTTTCCATAAACGAAGTTCCAAAATTACTGAGGGCTATTTTATTAGCAAAAATAATCCTACCGCCCTTATCAGTTAGAAAAAGAAGAGCGGGAAAATCATACAAAACAGTCTTCATAACTGCGGTCTCTGCTAAAGTGGTGTTCAGTTCTCTGATAACACTGTCCCGAGAAGCTATTCTTCTCGATTCATCAACAACATAATTGAACTGGACAAGGATAGTTAATAAAATAGTCTTTATGACTAGCCAGGCAAAAAAAAGCTCGCTATGTGCTACAAAATTTAACTTATCCTGTATTTGTAAAATTATCCATATTAACCATAAAGTAATAGCAGTCACTAGCAAAAAATTTAAGTTTATAAAAAACCTACTACTAACCAAACCTTTTTGAGAAAAAGAAGTACATTGATAAAAAATATTTCCCAAAATAATAACAAACGATAAAGATACTAGGATATTTAGTTCACGTATAGCAGTCCCTTCGGAAAAAGAGATATAGGCGATTAAAAAAAATAAAGGTATCGGAATTAAAGCAATCGATACTCTTTTCCACAAATTTTTGCTGACTGGATACGACAAGATTACACATAACAACATCAACGCAAAAATATCGAAAAAAATTAGTGAATCATCGAGATCTTGTAAAGGTTTGTTAGTGGCAACTCCGAGTTTGTTTTCTCCGAAAAAAAAAATGCTCAAAGGGTGAACCAAGAAAGATATACCAATTACAGCTTTAACAGAAACCATCTCCTTCGAGAGCCTCTCATAAGCAAGTTGTAATCCCTGAAGAATAAAGAAAACGCTACATGCTAAAAAAAAAGAGATTTGAGAAAAATTATCGAGATGCATAACTATTTCTAGTGCTTCTGTTATCACTGAGATAAATTATGGAAAATTTATTTTGTGTAGCAGAACAATAGTCTCGATTTGAATAAAAACAGGTAAGAGAAAAAGAGCTTTGTCTTGAAGAACTGGCATTAATCATTTCGAGAATTTTTGTTTGCACCTTTTCTTCCAGACTTAAAAGGAATCCAGCTACTAATAACAGTACAAAGATTATCTTTATTTTTATTGACCTATGTTTGGGATTTCCTGTCGACACTCTTGATTCTTTTTTATCTGTTGGAATATCCTCTATAGCCTGGTCACCTGGTTTTTTTAATTCTTCGTTATGAGATAGAGAAACATTAGTCTCATCTCCCCGGATCTTAATATCTTGAGCATCATATAAAAAGAACGTATTTCCAAATGTATCTATCTTTTGTTTTACTTTCTCAGCAGATATTCCAATGTTGAAAAATACTATCATCTTACACTTTTCGGGATCAGCCTTCTTCGAAAGAGATCGTAAAATGGATATCTCGTTTTCGTCTAGCTTTTCTCCATTATTCAATATTAAAATAGTTTTCGCATTTCCATGGACCTCATTATGTACTCCATCGTTACCAATTAATTCGGAAAAAGCCTTACCATACTTATCAACCACAGAATCTGCAATGAACTTTTCTAACTCGTTATTGCCGTAAAAAACGGCGTTAGGATTCTTTTTGACCAAAGCCTTTTTTAGGCTTAAAGCGAGTAAGTTTAATGAGTGCAAATTATTACAGCAAATAATAGTATTTCTTTTTTCTTCCTCCAGAAAACCTAGTAACTCTTCCCCCTTTATATCTCCAGGTCTTTCCGGAGGATGATTCAATTCTGGATCTAATTTTTGCACATGGTCCCCCAACAGACTAATAAACTCACTTACTTGGGACCAATAACAGATTCCAGGATTTTCGACAGACCTGATAGGTTTTTTCGTCCTTTATCCGCAGTATTACTCTTCGAATAATTAGGTTTGCCGATGGCTACGTCACTTCCTGAAAGTCGTGGCCCCGACTTCTCAGCCATATATCTGCTAAGCTTTGTATTATGAGTATCGAGAAATCTCCTGTCGGAAAACTTCACTTTTACAGCCCTTGCCGCCTGCTTATGTATAATCCCTGCCTGTTGAATTGACTGTGCACAGCGACCGTATGATTGGCCTGCCAACGATTCATTTACATCAAATACAAACTGTTTTTTAAATAATTGCCTCACAGAATCGTCATTATAAATTGGAGGTAAAAGCATAAACGGTACAGAAAAATCACGCGCGCTGAAAGGGTCAGTAGCAAGTTCTGCTTCAGAAACCCTTGATGGACAAAGGAGTAAAGTTGGCGAGATGCCATTCTTAGAATTGAAAACCCAACCAATTGTTTCAATAAATCTAGTTGTAGCACTCAACTCGATACTTGAAACACTGGTTGGAACAACAACTAAATCAAATTCATACAGAATTTCAGGATCCATCGCAGCTGTCCATGTCAAATCACAGATTAAAACCTCGACCTTACTTAAGTGTCGCCTAACTCTATTTCTGCAATTAATTAACCATCGCCTCGCATCAAAGTCATCTAAGACACAATGCTCGGTGACTACATCTGAGGAACGAGCTTCTCTAACCCAGGTACTGGAGGACCCGTGTGGATCCAAATCAAGTAGTACGGTGCTTTTAAACGCTTTTTCCGAAAACCATACAGACAGATTGGCCGAGAGAGTACTTTTTCCCACCCCGCCTTTCTGACTAACAACCAAAATTCTCAACGTATCCATATTTATATCCGTGTACACTAGGTATACTAAAGTATTAGAATGATACGCCATTCACACAACTATGGCAAGCAATAGTTTAGAAAATCGGTAGCAGGACTTTAATCATTAGCGGCCAATCCGCCGGAACAATGAATGCAGATGAAAATATCTTAATTATGGGTAAAGCCTCAGTGACTTAAATTAGAAATTAATAGTCACTGAGGCAAAATTTCTGCAGAACTAACGCTTATTTACGGCGTCCTTGAAGGCTTTTCCGGCAGTAAATTTAACAGTCTTAGAGGCAGGAATTTTGATTTCTTCTCCTGTTCTAGGATTTCTACCCATCCTCGCTGCCCTTTTGCCAGAGCCAAAAGTACCAAACCCGACAAGTTGAACGTTTTCTCCTTTGGAAACGGCCTTTATAATGCAATCTATGGTAGTTCCCAATACCTCATCGACTTTCGATTTAGGTAGGCCTGAGGAACTAGATATGGAATCAATTAAATCAGCTTTATTCATGTAAACCTCGAGAAGAAAGAAACAGTTTCAATTCTATCAATTTCTGTAGGCTTTTTGCCTTTTTTTGCAAATTTATGTCAAAATTTTTTTTTAATTCGAATGTTAAAAGTTTTGTGTTGCGGAGCGGAAGAGTAACAAGTGCCCAGAAAAGAGCGCTTCGTGACTATTCTGGATTTTTTTTGCGTTCCTTTTTCGAAAAAGGAACTACCGCCAGAAAAGATCTTTGAAAATATAAATCCAGTTGTTCTTGACATAGGATTCGGGATGGGTAGTGAAATTATTGATTTTTCGATAAAAAACCCCACAAAAAACATTTTGGGAATTGAAATGTACAAGCCTGCTATAGGTAATCTTCTCAAGAATATTTATGAAAAAAATATTAAAAATATAAAAATCATTGAATATGATGCTTATTGCGTTCTAAATTATATGATTCCGGATGAATCGATCGACGAAATTCATATATATTTCCCGGATCCATGGCCTAAAAAAAAACATGTTAAACGTAGATTGCTAAATGTAAAGTTTGCAGAAATTATTGCTAGAAAGCTAAAAAACAGCGGGGAAATAAAATGTGCAACAGATAATCATGATTATGCAGAACAAATCGTGAGCGCTCTTGGTAAACAGAAATGTCTGAAAAACAGGAACGACAAGTATGGTAATCGGCCAAAAGATAGGATAATTTCAAAATTTGAACAAAAAGCTTTCAATAACGACTCCAGGATTTACGAAATCTTTTCCAAAGACTAAGCTAAATTACCAAAAAAAATTATCAATGCTCCGGCAAAAATACGATAAACGGCGAAAACTAGCAAGCTGTGTTTTGTGAGGTAGGAGATCAAAAACTTAATAACTAAAAAAGCAGATAAAAAAGAAGCAAAAAAACCAATAACGAAAACCTGAATGTTTTCTAAATTAATTTCTTCAAATTTTAAATAAACCGAATAAATTGTTGCTGATAGTATTACTGGCACAGCAAGCAAAAATGAAAAATTTGTAGCTGTAGAGCGGTTTAAGCCAAAATACATTCCTCCGATGATAGCCGCACCTGACCTACTAAAACCCGGAATTAAAGCTAATGTTTGTACCAATCCTATTTTTATAGCATTGTTTTTTGATATATTTTGGACATTGTTAACCCTTCGTTTTTCTTTCCGATGCAAAAATTCAACGTGGAGCATTAATAATGCACCCACTATGAATGACAAACCGACAAAAAAAGTATCGAAAAGATTTTCTAATATAAACCTCCCGAATAGAAACCCAAAAACGCCTATAGGTAGAAATGCTAAGGTGAGAGATAGAAAAAGCTCGCGGTCCCGAAACGTTGCAATATTTATAAAATCCTTTCTATAGAATAAAACGACTGCCAAAAGCGCTCCGGACTGAATTGAAATATCGAACACTTGGGAGTATTCCTCATCGAATCTAATTAAATTTCCAAAAAAAATTAAATGGCCCGTGGAAGAGATAGGTAAAAACTCAGTAGCACCTTCGATTAAACCAAGTATAAGCGCTTTAAGGGAACTACCAGTATCCAACAAATTCTCCTAAAGTAATCTCAATATCCCTGAATATACTTGAAAGACTCTTACCTAACAATCTATAACTAGGACTTTAAAAGATATACATGCAATAATAACTTCTATTAACATTTACGCAGGAATAATTGGAAAAAAGATGAAAAAAGCCTTTATGATCATTGCGGTGATGACATTCTCAACAAGTTTATCAGCGGTGGACTTGATTAGTGCTGTCGATCTTGCATTTAAGAGTGATCCCCAGTTTTTAAGGGATAAAAATTTGCTCGATAAGCAAAAAGAATTAGTTAATCAGGCTCGTGCTCCACTGATGCCTAATATTTTCATCTCGGGATCATATGCCGATACAGAAAACTCAACAAGCAATGATACAAATACCCAAAATATTGGCGTCACGTTATCACAAACAATATTTGATAGAGAGAAATTTTTAAATTTAGAGCAAAGCCAACTGAATTTAAAAGTAGTCAGAATTAAATTTTTTAATTTCTAAAGAGCAGACAATTCTTAGAATAGTTGATGCTTATTTTAGTATTTTAATTGCTCAGAATAATTTAAAAACAATTCAATCGGAAAAAGATGCGGTTAAAGAACAACTAGAGTTTGCAAAGCGAAATTTCGAAGTAGGAACTTCAACAATAACAGATCAACAAGAAGCACAAGCAAGATTTGATTTAATCAGAGCTTCTGAAATTAGGACGGAAAATGATTTGGCTATTGCAAGAACAAATTTAGAAAAATCATTACTTGTACCATTGCCTGAAAATTTATTGGGTATCAACAAAAAGGTGAGATTAGAAAAACCCAAATTTTCTAAGCCAAAGGAATGGATGCAAATTGCCAGAGATAATAATTTAAAAGTAAAAATAGCAAGAATTAGAACAAAACTTGCAACCCTCGACCTAAAGAAAAGGAAGATTGCAAGGATGCCCAGCCTAAATCTCAGTTTGAGCGCAAACAATTCAACTATAGATTCCACTACCAGTATCGCGCAAGACATTAAAACTGCAACCTTAAGTATTTCAGCTCCGATTTATAAAGGCGGTAGCATATCCTCGTCCGAACGTCAGGCAATTTCCGAGTTGAAAAGGGAAGAAAATACTCTTGAATTTGAAATGCTAAATGCTGACCGTTCCGCTGGCAAATCTTTCAGAACCTTTGTCTCGGGTCTATCTCAAGTCGAAGCATTAGAGGCTGCCGAGGAGTCTAGCAAGGTTGCGTTAGAATCTAATAAACTAGGGTATGAAGTTGGTGTTCGCATTAATATCGATGTACTTAACGCTCAGAGACAACTTTTTTCTACGCAGCGTGACTTAGCTATCGCTAGGTATGATGCCTTGCAAGCGAAATTAAAGCTCCTCAGCGCTATCGGTGATTTAGATTTATCTGCAGTAAAACAAATAAGCCAATTGATTAGCGATTCGAATTAAATCTTTGCTAATCATTTAAAATAATATCTGCATATTTTTCCGACGAACCACCTCGCCTTGCAATAAAATCAAAAGCGTTATCACGAAGACTATTGCATCTATTTTCATCATTTAAAATTTTTTGACCTTCCGAAAACCATTCATTGTACGTTTCTATAAGAACTGCTCCCTTTTCCTTGATTAGATCATTAGATATATTTTCAAAATTAAACATATAATTGCCAAAAAAAATAATCTTTTTTTGGATGCACGCTTCTAGAGGATTTTGACCCCCTTTTCTTATAACACTTCCTCCTATAAGAACGATGTCGGAAGCCGCCAAATACATCTGAACTTCACCGATACTATCTCCTATCAAAATGCTAGGGCATTTCTTTGGATAAATACTTTCCTGTTTAAGAAAGTTCGTTTTTGTATCTGCAATACATCCAGTTATTTCAACTTCTCGTAAAACCTTATAAAATCGCTCGGGATGTCTCGGTACAATAATCAAAACTTCATCTTTTTCGGAAAAAATTCTTTGTTTCCATAAACTGGAAATTTCTTTTTCCTCCCCCTCCCTCGTGCTTAAGGCCAACCAGACGGTTTTTTTTGCTAACCGACTCCTTAGTTCTTCACCATTAACCAGATGATGCTTCTTGGGGCGAACGTCAAATTTCAAATTACTGACTACAGATATCTTCTTTTCATATCCTAATTCTTTAAATCGTTCGCTGTCTTTATCAGATTGCGCTACTACTATATCAATCTCGTTTAAAATTTTACGAAAAAACATTTTGCCCATTTTGTAAGAACGAAACGAACCTGGAGATAATCGTCCATTTACAACAATGACTCTCGTTTTATTCATTTTGCAAGACCGAATTAAATTTGGCCATATTTCAGTTTCCATCAATGCAAGAACGGATGGTTTTAAATCTTGACAAAATCTTTTAGTTGCCCACGGAAAATCTAAAGGTAAGATTTCCATTCGAAATTTTTGAGCGTCCAAGAAAATAACTGTTTTTAGATACTGCTGCATATAATCCCAGGCAGTCTTAGTAGTCACGGTAAGAAAGATCGTACAATCAGGGCCCTTCTCATGTAGCTTTTCTAATAATGGAGTAACTCCTTGAACCTCTCCTAAAGACACAGCATGAATCCACACTAAATTTTTTTTTAATCTCTTGTGACTACCTTGTATTATATCAGAGTACCCAAAAAAACGAACCATAAACTGCTCTTTGAAACCTTTGATTTTTTTTTTACATAAAAATTGTACAAACAAAAAAGGTACCAACGACAAAAGCAGAATCTGGTAGAAGATATGAAGAAGTCGAGACATCTCTTAATAATCTATATTTCAAAAGGGTAGTGCAATATTTTTCATAATTGCAATTAATGAATTTCTAAAATCCGTCTTTATACTCTCCAGAGCTACTTTTGAATCTCCCTCAAAGCGAAAGACAATAACTGGAGTTGTATTGGACATCCTTGCTAATCCGAAACCATCTTCATACTCTATACGAATTCCATCCAAAAAGTAAAAATTGCTCGCGCGGGGAAAAAGTTTTTTATTTTTTAATCTATTTAATAGATCTTCAGCTGAGAAACCCTTGATCTCAAGTTTAATCTCAGGGGTACTGAACGAATCCGGAAGTTCTCTAAAAAAGTGAGTTATATTCTCTTCATCGGCTAGTATTGAAAGTAATCTTGCACCAGCATAAATAGCGTCATCAAATCCAAACCAATTATCATTAAAAAAAATGTGACCACTCATTTCTCCCGCCAAAAATGCCCCGGTTTCCTTCAACTTAGATTTCATAAACGAGTGCCCTGTTTTCCACATTATAGGACAACCACCATAGTCTATTATCCATCTATGAAGGTTTCGCGAACATTTAACATCATAAATAATAGATGCTCCTGGATTATCCCTTAATACATCCCTGGAAAAAATCATCATTTGTCGGTCGGGCCAAATGATATTTGAATCACCATCAACTACCCCAATCCTATCTCCATCACCGTCAAAGGCGATACCCAGATCCAGTTTTTTTGATCTTACGAGCTTAATTAAGTCTTCTAAATTTTTTGGGTCGGCAGGATCAGGATGGTGATTGGGAAAACTTCCATCAGGTTCGCAGAAAAGATTATACACTTCACAACCCATAGCCTCATATATTGAACATGCAATAGGTCCAGCAATTCCGTTCCCCGCATCCACACCAACTCTCAAAGGTCGACTTAAATCCTGTTTAGCGATCACAGCATTTTTATAATTATCTATTATTGGAGTAGTATCATCATTTTTCATTGCATTGATAGTTTTAAAACAAGAATCATCTAATTCTATTCGTTCATATAACAACTGTAGGTCATTCCCCCAAAAAGGTAAGCCGTTTATCATAATCTTCAACCCGTTGTATTCCGGTGGATTATGACTACCCGTGATCATAACTCCCGTTTGTCCTTCCTGAGAAAAAGCTCCAAAATATAAGACTGGTGTCGGAACCTCTCCATAATCTTTTACGACAATATTTTTTTCTTGAAGAGCAGACTTAAATATCCTTGAGAACTCTAAACTTGAATCTCTCATATCTCTTCCTAAACCGCAAATATGAACTTGCCGCTGGTTCAAGATCTCGCCGAAAGCCAATCCAATAAGATAAATGGATTGATTAGATAAATCTCTACCAACTACTCCTCGTATATCGTAAGCTCTAAATATTGATTTGGAAACCTTCATAGTCGCTCAATTATTGTTAAAATTTAGACATGGCTACATACGTTATCGGAGACATTCATGGATGCATCGAAACCTTAGCTTCCCTGGTTGATCACCTTGACTTAAAAAAAGATGATGAACTATGGTTTTGCGGAGATCTCGTCAACCGTGGACCTTCACCTACTAATTGTATTAGATTTATTAAATCTCTCAAAATAAAAACCGTTTGTGTTTTGGGAAACCATGACTTGTACTTACTCAAGTTAATGGGTGAAAATTCGAAAAATAGTAGGGATTTGGGAATTAAAGCCCTGTTAGAGGCTCCAGATAGAAATGAATTAATCGATTGGTTAAGGCGGCGTCCATTAGCTCATATTTCCGGAAAAAACATTTTAGTGCATGCTGGAATATATCCTACATGGGACACCGATACTATCAAAAAACTATCGCGCGAAATAGAGCAAGAACTGCAATGCGATAATTGGAAGAAATTTATTTCTAACTTGTGGGGAAATTGCCCTAAAGTTTGGCACTCTGACCTAAAAGGCGAAGATCGTAACCGGGCCATAATCAATATATTTACTAGGATGAGATATTTAAAGCCTAGCGGAGATTTGGATTTTTCAGTGAAAGATGCACCCTCCTCAAAGAATTCTGGCCTAATTCCCTGGTTTAACTTTGAAGGAGCATTGAAGAGAAAGGAAAGAATACTTTTTGGTCATTGGTCATCTCTTGGGCTAATTATACGGAAAGAGTTCGTTTCCCTAGATACGGGTTGCGGTAGGGGGGAACTACTAACTGCTATCAGATTAGGTGACAATCGCATATACACTAGCCAAGTTATTGATGATATATTTTCAACATCTTGAGTCTTGTTTGAGAAGCCAGATATTTTCTTGCTACACCCGGTTTATTATCGCCGTTATTTTTAATAGTACTTACTGGCATTATCTGCACTTCAGCCGATAAGTTGGAATTCTTTATTATTCTAACCACAGACTCTAATAAAGTAGTATCCCCGACGTATGCGCATACCTCAGTAAATACATTGTCCTTCTTGTATTTTATAAGGACTGGTAGCAAAGTCAGTTCCTGATTTTCTAAAAATAGCGAGAATAAACCCGAGTGAAACTGCAGTATTGTCTTACGAGTAGAAGTCTTACCCTCAGGGAAAAAAGCATATGACTTCTTGTTATCTACAGATTTCTGAGTAATTTTCTTCGCAACTTCCAATAAACTTTTTCGACGATTTCTATCAATAAAAATTGTCCCAGCCATTTTTACTAAATTACCAAGAAAAAACCACTTTTTTATTTCTAGTTTTGCTATAAATGATACTGGCAGAACAGAAAGTAGAACAAAAATATCTACCCATGAAATATGGTTAGCCACTACGACAAATGGATACGCAGGTAGTTCGTTTTTTGAACCTTTGCATATAACTCGAAGACGGATTAATAAAAGGAGAACCTTTGACCAATAATTAATAACTTTTTTTTTTATATTTGACATCCGAAGTGGCGACATCAAAAGTAAAGCAAGAAAACCTAACACAACCCAAACAATCAGAAAAGTAAATCTAACAAGGAAGTTTAAATGAACCATCCGCTAACTCTTCAAAAAAACTAAACGTCCGTTCATTATTGTCGCATGCACTTTTCCATGCATCTCATAGCCTAGAAACGGTGAGTTTTTACCCTGAGATAACAGCGTCTGCTCCTCTACAATCCAACTGTCATTCATTCCAAAAACAGTTATGTTTGCTACCGCTCCTTCCTCAACTTTAGAAATTTTTTCATTTAAAATGTTGGCAGGCTTCGTACTTATTAGATTTAATGCTTCATGCATCTCTATTTTGTGTCTTTTGGCCCAGCTTAAAGTTAACGGTAGCAATAACTCAGTACCAGTTTGTCCCTCTGCAGCCTCAGAGAACGGTAAGGTCTTCTCTTCTATATCAACGGGAGTATGGTCAGAGCAAATAAAATCTATCGTACCATCAAGTAATCCTTCGATAAGAGCGTCCCGGTCTCTCTGCCCACGAAACGGTGGGATAGCCTTACAATTGGTGTTAAAGTCTCCAACATCCAAATCAGTGAGATGTAAATAATGTACTCCCACATCAGCTGTAATTCTCAAGCCCTGTTTTTTTGCCTTTCTAACAATTTCAACACTTTCTAAAGAAGATAAACGACATAGGTGTAATCTTGCATTTGTCATTTCAGCAATTCTAAGCAATGTAAGTAGCGAGAGTGTTTCGGCACAGTCCAGGTACACCTCTTAAGCCTAACCTGGTACAAGTCAACCCACTATGCATATCTCCATCTCGTCCGATCCATGGGTCTCTAGGTGATAACCAAATTGGAAAATCAAAATTTGATGCATATTGAAACGCATTGAGCAATACCTGATTATCACGAATAGGTTGATTTGCTTGCGAGAAACCTATACAACCAGCTTCAAATAATTCGCCCATTTCTGTGATATTCTGCCCCCTCAAGTTTTGAGTAAGCGCCCCAGGGGAGTTACTATAGCTTTTTCAAATTCTATAGATTTATTAATCAACATTTTTACCAATCCAGGTTCATCTAGCACTGGATCAGTATCTGGCGGGCATACCAATCTAGTGATTCCCCCTCCTACAGCGGATTTTAACTCTGAATACATAGTCCCTTTGTATTCAGATCCTGGCTCTTTGATTCTCACTGCACAATCTGTGAAAGAGCTTGTAACAATACAATTTTTCGCATCTATTTTAATAGAAGATCGTGAAACAGGATCCGACTTCGTATCTAAGTCTATTCTTTGAATTTTTCCTGAACAAATAGTAATGTTTTTAGGGATATATTTTTTAGCTGTATTGCAATAAACGAGTCCGTTTAGAATTTCTATCGTTTTAAACTCTTCTTCCTTATCCATTATCTCTCTCTAGTTTTTCCTGATGTAATAAATCCATTACAGCCATTCTGATGGCTATTCCAAAAGTAACCTGCTTCAAAATAACTGAACTAGCTGAGTCTGCTACTTTCGAATCGATTTCTACACCTCTGTTCATAGGTCCCGGATGAAGAATAATCGCATTTTCATCACAATTCTTCATTGCATTTTCGGTAAGTCCGTAAAACTTAAAATACTCTTGCGCACTCGGTAAAACGGGACTTGATATTCGTTCATTTTGTAGTCTTAAAACAATCACTACATCAACATCTTTTAATCCCTTGTTTAAATCCGAAAAAACCGTAACACCCATCTGTTCAATATCCATAGGTAATAGCGTCTTAGGAGATATCACTCGGATGTCGGGTACTCCTAAAATGGACAAAGCCCAGATATCTGATCTAGCGACCCTTGAGTGAGAGATGTCCCCAATGATTGCTACCCTTAAATTACGAAAATTCTTTTTAAAGAATCTTATAGTGTACATATCAAGCAAAGCCTGAGTCGGATGAGAGTGACAACCGTCGCCAGCATTCAGTACCTGTATATTCGGAGAAACCCGATTTACGTGATTTGCAATAAGGTGAACAGCCCCGCTACATGAGTGACGAACAATAAACATATCAGCTTGCATTGCCACAAGATTGTCAACTGTATCCAGGAGAGACTCCCCCTTAGAAGAACTTGAACCAGAAATATTCAATTTCATCACATCAGCTGAGAGCCTTCGTGCAGCAATTTCAAATGTTGAACTAGTTCGGGTTGAATTCTCAAAAAAAATATTAAAGACACAACGGCCTTTTAATACCGGATAGTTTTTTAAAACAATATTATCTCCGAAAGAGAGAAATTTATTTGCACGATCGAGAATCCTAATCAAATAATCTCGCGAAATACCCTCTATAGTTAAGAGATGATTCAAACGACCATATTTATTTATTTGCGTAGAATAACTCATCTAAAACCACTTGTAATATTAACGCAGCCGCCCTTGCATCATCTTGATCCTTACCTTTTGACAAGACAGAGGTATATGACTCGTCCACTAACCGTACCTCCTTGCCAGTTTCAAAGCTTATATTCCTGGCGAATCTTTTACAGTTATTTGCGAAAGGGTGAATACTTCCATTAAAGTAGGATGGGAAACCAACTACTATTAATTCAGGATCCCAAAAAAAAACCTCTTCCTTAGCTGCCTTAAACCCTTCAATTTTTGACTTACTATATAAAATTTTTAGTGGAGAAGCGACCCCACTTACTGTATTCCCGATGGAAACACCTATTTTTCTGAGTCCGTAATCAAACCCTATAAGCGTCGAGTTAATTTTTTCTAGCAAAAGTCTGTATTCTCTTTTTAAGCATGTCCAATAAAATTCGATAAGTTATCTGGATGAATCCCAAGTATTTTAAAAGCCTCATCAAACCTCACATCAGCTGGTGTATCGAACAGAAGCTTATTATCCTTTAACGGAATAGTCAACCATGAGTTTGAAGCCAACTCAGTATCCAGTTGACCCGGACCCCAGCCCGAATATCCTAAAGACACAAGTATCTTCTTAGGACCGACCCCTTGCGCTGTAGCTTCAAGAATATCCTTGGATGAGGTCAGGGCTAATGCCTCATTTATTTTTAAAGTTGACGCCCAGGTGCTAGCTGGTTCATGCAAAACAAAACCTCGATCCTGTTGAATGGGACCACCATAATATACAGGCTCTGAAACCCCTCGACTTTCCTGACTGTCTTGACTCCCTAAGTTTAGTTTTGTCAACAGTGCCCTTAGGTCTAGTTCACATGGCTTGTTAATGACTATTCCCATAGCCCCTTCTCCACTGTGCTCAGCAAGGTAAACAACAGATTTTGAAAAAATGGGATCTAAGAGCCCAGGCATTGCAACTAAAAGATGGTGGCTTATGTAAGAAGAACCTGTAGTATCATTAGACATAAACCATAGTGTACTGTAAATTTTATGCATCGCAAACTGTCTTAATATGAAGCTCAATTTATATGGAGGTTCTCTTATTTGGTTACGTAGAGACCTGCGAATCATGGAGAATGATCTTGTCAAGAATGCTATTTTAAAAAGTAAAAAAATAGTTTTCTGTTTTGTGTTTGATAGTGTGATTCTCAAGAACATAAGAAACAGTCCCTTTAGCACCCTCGACAGTAAATCATTGCACGTGGATAAGAGATTAGGGTTCATTTATCTAACCCTGAGTGACCTCAAAAAAAACTACGAGAGTTTGGATCTGATCTTTTAGTCCTACAAGGCGATCCAGTCGAATTAATTCCCAAAACTGCCAAAGCAGTCAATGCAGGTTATGTATTCTGGTCAAAAGACTATGAACAATACGCCAGAAAAAGAGACACTAAAATCTCCCA
Organism: Burkholderiaceae bacterium; assembly: GCA_038147455.1. Lineage (GTDB taxonomy): Bacteria > Pseudomonadota > Gammaproteobacteria > Burkholderiales > Burkholderiaceae_A > UBA7377. Next base: position 132,087 of record JAYQTQ010000003.1, read on the forward strand.
GTCACTTGAAAAACTTAACATTAAGTCATCACAAATAAAAAGCCAATGTGTTTTTGAAGAATTCGAAGTTTTAACTAACGAAGGCAACCCTTATACGGTATTCACCCCATATAAAAAAAAATGGTTAACAAATTTTTCAAACTTGAATAATCCGTGGACTGATTACAGCAAGAAACAGCTAGGTGAATGTTTAGAAAAAGTTAACCAACTAAATAAAATGCCAGAACTCGAAGAGTTGGGCTTTTCACCGGAGAGCAAACAAATAAACCTTCAATTTGGTTCCGAAGGAGCTAAAAAATTACTAGACGATTTTTTTAAAGTAATAAAGCATTACGATCATTCCAGAAATTTTCCAGCAAAAAGGGGTGTTTCGTATTTATCTACTCATTTTCGTTTCGGGACAATTTCTGTAAAAAAAGTTGTTCATTCAATTTTTACAAAAATTCAGGAGTTCAAACAAAACGGCATTGACACAAAAGGGATTCAGTCATGGTTATCAGAGTTGATTTGGAGAGATTTTTACATGCAAATCTTATTCCACTTTCCTCATGTGGAAACCGGATGTTTTAAAAGGAAATATGATAAGTTGAAATGGGATAGTAATGATGATCTATTTTTCAAGTGGACAGAAGGAAAAACTGGCTACCCCATAGTTGATGCTGGTATGAGACAGCTAAATGAAACTGGATATATGCACAACCGCTTGCGAATGGTTACTGCCAGTTTCCTTACTAAAGATCTAGGAATTAATTGGCAGGAAGGTGAAAAATATTTCGCAAATAAATTACTGGACTTCGATCTTTCTGCTAACAATGGGGGTTGGCAATGGGCTGCTTCCACTGGATGTGACGCACAACCTTACTTTCGAATCTTCAATCCAACAAGCCAGGCAAAAAAATTCGATCCTGAGGGTGAATTTATAAAAAAGTACGTTCCTGAACTTAATAATCTCCCGTCCAAACTGATACACGAGCCCTGGAAAACACAGGACTTACTCAGTAGCGAATATAAAACAGAATACTACACAAGGATTGTTGATCATGACGAAGCAAGGAAAAAAACTTTGGATAGGTTTAACGCGGTTTCCGACAACTAGCGTTAATAATTAAATTTCTACCATGTCAAAATCAGATTTTTGTGCCCCGCACTCAGGACACGTCCAGGTGATAGGCACATCTTCCCACTTAGTCCCAGGCTCAATACCCTCATCCGGAGAGCCATCCTCCTCGCTGTAAATCCACCCACAAATAAGACACATATAAGTTTTCATTTCACTCCCTTGAAATCAAGTTGCTGTTTATCGCTCTTGTAGCTCGGAAGTAAGCAGAAATTCGTATACTAAACCCTTAATACGAATTAGAAATCAAAAAACTATTAAATAAAAAGAGGCTTTAAAGCAACAAGTTTACGAACACTGTGTTCACCATAGCGTAAAATACAAGGGTTAGGAAAAAAATTATAGAAAAATGCAGAATATTTCAAAAAGCCAAAACTTTTTTAACAAAGCTAAAGACTTGATTCCTGGAGGAGTCAATAGTCCCGTGAGGGCTTTTAACTCTGTAGGAGGAGTACCTCGATTTATCCAAAAAGCCTCTGGGCCTTATCTATATGATGTAGATGGCAACCGATATGTAGATACAATCTGCTCGTGGGGACCAGCTATCGTAGGACATGCAAATGAGGAAGTTATTTCAGCGGTAAAGCACTCGTTATCAAATGGGTTGAGCTTCGGCGCACCTACTGAAGGGGAAACGATTCTTTCAGAAATGATAAAGGAATATGTAAGACTCCGTTGAGCAAGTAAGGTTAACTTCATCTGGTACTGAAGCAACAATGTCATCAATCCGGCTTGCAAGGGGGGTTACACCAAAAAAGACAAAATTGTAAAATTTGAAGGTTGTTATCATGGTCACGTAGATTCTCTACTCGTAAAAGCAGGTTCAGGCTTGCTCACATTTGGAAACCCTACATCTGGGGGTGTTCCAAAGGCATTTGCTGGTGAAACTATTGTATTGCCGTATAACGATTCTCAGGCGTTAGTCGAGTGTTTTAAAGCCTTTTCAGATGAAATTGCAGCTGTCATCATTGAACCGATAGCTGGAAACATGAATCTTGTAAAACCTGATAAAGAATTTCGTTAAGTTACTGCGAGATACCTGTGATAAATTTGGGTCGTTATTAATATTTGATGAGGTTATGACCGGTTTCAGAGTAAGCCTCGGGGGAGCTCAGCAAATACTTGATATCAGCCCAGATTTGAGTACCTTTGGAAAAGTAATTGGAGGTGGTATGCCTATGGGTGCCTTTGCCGGGAAAAAGGAAATTATGAAACATCTAGCTCCTCTAGGACCGGTTTACCAGGCCGGTACGCTTTCTGGTAATCCTATAGCCGTTGCTGCCGGAATTGCGACACTAAAAATTGTTTCACAACCAAATTTTTCAGATCACTTGAGTTTCTCACTAAGGAACTGATCGTTGGATTGAGAGATATTGCTAGAGATCGAGAAGTTGAAGAATTCTCCTCTGATTACGTGGGCGGTATGTTTGGAATATATTTTAGACCAGAGATCCCAAAAACCTTTAATGATGTTCTAGATTCCAATATAGATCTATTTAAACAGTTTTTTCATGAAATGCTAACTCGCGGTGTTTATCTTGCTCCTTCCCCATATGAAGCCGGGTTCTTGTCCATAAAACATGAAGGAAAACCTGTCCAGCAAATTCTAGAAGCCGCCAAAGAGTCCTTCGACGTAATCAATGGAAAAAACGGGTAATAAAAATTTTTGTGGTCGATTTGCTCCATCACCTACAGGTCCGTTACATTTAGGTTCCCTAGTCACCGCCTTAGCCAGCTTTTTGGACGTGAAATCCGAAAATGGCAAATTTTGGCTACGTATAGAAGACATCGATAGCCAAAGAAGTAAAGTAAACTTTATAAGATTAATAAAACAACAGTTGGTTGATCATGGGATTGTATGGGATGTCTGGCCTAATCTAGCGCATGAGAGAGAGGGTGTGATTCATCAAAGCGAACGACAACATATATATTCCCATTTTATGTATTATCTCAACTCGTTAGACCGAACGTTTCTATGTAAATGCACGAGAAAGTCATTATCACAAACGAACCACCACATTGAATATTTGGAATCCGGAGAAATACGATATCCTCAAATTTGCAGAGATCGCACAAGCGTACTGTTTATCTCAACGACAAACTTTACGGTTTAAGTCAACCAATCGTGATGACTTTGTTATAAAAAGGTTGTCTACGGGAGACTTTTCTTATGCTTTCACCGTGGTTATTGATGACTACTTGCAAAAAATTACAAGAGTCGTCAGAGGAGATGACCTAAAATTTACTATAGAAAGAAATCGACAATTACAGACAATCTTAGGATTTCCTTTTCCAACAATACTACATGTACCAGTGGTCAAAGATTGTAATGGCAGGAAATTATCAAAAACAGATGAGGACTCAAAATTACGAGGAGGAAAATTCATCAAAAAACAGATTAAACAAAGCTGGACGCATCTTAGAAAAAATATGCCTTCCTCCTGGATAGAAAAAGTTACACCCACTTACGAAACTTTTTTTTTCTAAAAGTACCCTGAATAAGTAAAAAAAACGTATGCAGAAAATATCGATAGGCCTGTCCATCCAATAACCTCGGAATATTTTCTTAATTTTTTTCTAAATTATCACCTCCCTTTGAAATAATAAAACCAATAAGAAAAAATCGCATACCGCGTCCTAAGAATGATGCTATCAGGAAAGGGATAAACGCTAAACCAGTAACCCCAGAAGCTACAGTAAATATTTTATAGGGGATAGGCGAAAAACCAGAAATCAAAACAACCATAACACCCCACTCAGCCATCCATTCGGTTGTAATCTCAACACTCTTTTTATCAAACATCCAGCCTAAAGTACTTAAAAATACATCTGAAAAATAAATACCAATAAGATACCCAACCACCCCACCAAAGACCGAAAAAATTGTTGTAAGCATAGGCAAAATAATAAGCTTTCCTGGGATTAGAAATACTCAGGGGAATCAACAAAAGATCAGGTGGTATTGGGAAAATAAAGGATTCAACAAAACTCACAGTAGAAAGAATACTTACAGCGTGCTTTGATTTTACCCACAACATGATAGCATCGTACGACCTAGTAAATAAATTTCGCATTATTAACATCCAATTTACTTAATTCGATGATGACCTCATTTAAATTTTGACAAATTTTTGTTTTTGATAGCTGGTCTTCTGATAAAAATTCTTCGTCAACTACATGCCTAAGAAATAAAAGTAATTTAGAGTAGTAACTATTGATGTCCACTAATATCAAAATTTTGTCTTCAACACCCAGTTGTATTTTTGCCCATAAATCAAAAAGCTCATCAAGCGTTCCAATTCCTCCGGGTAAAACAATGGCTACGTGACAGTTCTCTATAAGTTTTTCTTTTCTTTCACTTAAAGTTTTAACTACAGTAACTTCGTTAATGTTTTCTAAAATAGGCTCGGTCTCTGCAAGTTTTTCTGTTATTACGCCATGCACCGTTGCTCCACTCTTCTTAGCTGCTAAAGCTACAGAACCCATTATTCCCTTACTACCTCCGCCGTAGAATAAACTATATTTATTTTTCCCTAAAAAATCGCCTAAATTTCTTGCAAAGTCTACCCATACTTTTTTTCTGCCGGTACGATGGCCACAAAAAATACAAACTCTTTTAGTTGCTTCAGTATTCATCTAACATTCCACTACTATTCAAATGACTTGTTTCGGCCCACTTGATTATCTTAAAATCACCTTCACATCTTTCGAGTAAAAAAAATGCTCCATTTGGTATTGCCCATTTTCTTTCTGAGCTCAAAGGTTCGTCCATGATTATCCTGTATAGGATATCAAGAACGCCTCCATGTGTCATACAAACGACAACCCCTTTTATATCGATAGTTGAGAGGAAATCTAGAAACTCTTTTACTCTAATGTGAACATCGTATAAGCTCTCACCACCATCAGGTCTGTAATTTTTTTCAGCCGTCTTGCGTAAGATCAAGTTTTGTTCGTAGGCTTTAGCAGACATGATATTTCCGATTTCAAGACCTTCAACTATTCCAAACCCTCTTTCCATTAAATTTTTTGAACATATAATTGCTTTTTGTTTTCTTTTAGCCAAAGGTTCTATGGTACTGTAAGCTCGCTTTAATGGACTCGAAAATATCAACTCTATACCGTCTTGTTCTAGGGCCTTAGTTATTGCAGCAGATTCCCTATGACCATCACAGTCTAAAGCAGTATTAGTATGACCTTGAATTTTTTTTTTTTATTCCAGTCTGTTTGCCCATGCCTGATTAAAACTATTTTCATGCTTGACTTTCCCCCTGAAAAATTACAATGCTCGCTATAAGTATTACAGCACAACCAATGCCTATTTGCCATGTAACAACCTCTCCCAGGAACAAAACACCCCACAACGTTCCGAACATAGGAACAGAATATGTAACACTGGATGAAGCCGTAGGACCAAAAAATTTTAATACCTGAAAATATAGTAGATATGCTAATCCTGTACAAAAAACTCCTAAAATCGCCAGGGAATATAATCCCTCTAAAGGGAACTCCGGAAACTCATCTAACGTAAAGTAATTAATTGGAGTAAGAATGATGAAAGCACTTATCAATGACATGAAGGAAAGGGCTATTAATGATTTATTTTTAAAAAAATGAATAACAAATATACCAGATAAAGAATAACAAATCGCCGCACCAATAGAGGCTAAACAAGCAACAAAAATCTCCTCACTAAATCTCAAAGGGCCAAGCCCAACAACTAATACAACACCAACAGTCCCAATTAAAACCGCAAATCCAGTTTTCTTGGTCGGAAGAGTTCCGAAAAATGCTCTTCTAGCACAAACAGTTATTAATGGTACTAAGGAGTTTATAGTAGCTAAATAGCTAGCTGGTAAATGCATGCAGAAAAAGCTAGTTAAAGCAAATGGTAATGCACTATTTAAAAGACCTAGGCCAAATAAAAAAAAAATTTGGGAAGGTATTTTGCTAAATAAAAAAAATGGCAGCAAAAAGATGCACGCAAAAAAAATTCTTCCGTTAGCAAGACTTATAACATCAAAATGCGAGGAAGCTAACCGCAAGAATATAAAGGAAAGTCCCCACAAAGAGGCTAGCAATATAAATATTGTTATATTGAATAGGTAACTTCTACTTAACACTAATTAGTAAATTGTAAAAGTTGAGATCTAGTAAGTCTCGCAATATTTCTTTCCGGATCATTTGCTTCAATAGAATACTTTTCACCTTTTATCCACAAGAAAACATTTTCTGGATCTCCTACAACTACATAGATTGGATACTTTTCTAATAAAACCTTGTCATTTTTTTGCACAACAAATTCGTCAATGGACTCATCTGCAAACTTTATCCACAACCATGTTGTGCTTCTAACATCGAAAATTACTTTAGGAACATCTGCATCGATTTCTAGCCTTTCAAGATCAATTTCTTTCGCAACGATGAAAGGTTTAAGCTCATCAAATTCTAGTTTTTTGCTAGCGAAATTTTCGTTTAAATTATTGACGCTTTCACTTATTTCATCTAAAAGACCCGTATACTCTTGAGACTCGTATATGTTATTCTCATTAAAAGCCTCTTCAATAATAATCTTCAGTTTTTTGCTGTGTTATTGATGTTGGGAACTATTTTTAGATCGATCTTTTTGACTGAGGGAGTCTCTCTATTATCTAAAAAATACACCGCAGTAACTGCAAGCAAGACAAGTCCATAAGCATATCTAAGTAGGATTCGGTTTTGTTCCAACAGCTTATTTTTTTCTTCATGCTTCATACGAAGTTGCGAATAGGACATTGGTGTAGACTTAGGAAAAATTACGGATTTCCTCGAACTCTCACGCACGGGTGTGGTGTGGAAGATGCTTGGAACTTTCCTTTAAATTAACACCGACAACTTTTTCGCCGACATGAGCACCTTTCCCCTCATCTTGATCTTCTTGATTAGTGACCCTTTGTTCTAACTGTTTTATTTTTGAATCGGAGAAATTTAGGGCTAACGCATAACGTCTTAACAGATCTAAATAAAATGGAGGGCCATAAAAAATTCTTAACTCTCCCTCCTCGATCGCATTTATGTGGTGCTTTGTGGTTCTCAAGTCGAGAACAAAATCCACGCTAGTTTTATTAAGCACCTCTCTTGCTTTTTGCAAGCTCAATCCCAACATTTTTTATTTCAACCTGAGAAAAATCGTCAAACGTCATTAGAAAACCGTATTAGAATGTTATTTGATAGGCAAGAAAACTCCTTAAAGTTTAATGGTAAAAAGCAAAGATAACCACATGGAATGTGAAATTAAATGGAACGCTGGCGATGGAATATCTTTTACAGCTAAAACTGGATCAGGACATTTAATAGCTTTAGATACGGCAAAAGATGTTAGTGGAGCAACAGCAGGTCCTCGTCCTATGGAAGCGTTTCTTGTTGGGGCGGTTGCTTGCACTCAATATGATGTTGTAGCAGGTATCAAACAGGCCGGGGGAATTCTTCATTCATGTAAAGCTTTGGCTAGCGGAGTGCGACGTGATATTAATCCAAAAATATTTACCCAAATTTCAGTACATTTCTCTATAGAAGCTGATAATATCTCGCATAAAGTAGTCCAGGAAATTTTGGATGCCTCTAGAGAGGTACATGGCTCAGCAATGAAAATGCTCGGAAAAAGTGCAGAAATACTATTTGATTTTGAACTTTCGGCCTGTAGTAGTTCTAGATTTTACCTACAATCCGATAAAACTAAAAGGTAAAAGTTCGTATTTGCTTAACGCGATATAAGGTCTGCCCTGCGGTTTACTGAAAAGCCAGCTTCAGAACTAATGCTATTTCGTGGTCTCTCTTCTCCGTAACTAATTGTCTCGATTCTATCGCCATCAATTCCCATTGATACGAGAGCTGCTTTAACCGCGTCTGCCCTTCGTTGCCCAAGAGCTAAATTGTACTCAATAGTTCCTCGCTCATCGCAATTTCCCTCTATCCTAAGCCTCGAACCTGGTATGGCTCGCATGTATTCAGCAAAAACCTCAATCGTAAGGGCAAATTGTTCCTTGACTTCAAATTTATCATAATCAAAGTAAACTGATGGTTCTGTTGAAGCTAACTTCTCAGCCGCTAACATTCCAGGGGTAACAATTTCAGTTTCAGCGAAAGCGTCTCCTTTTTCGCCCGATGATTCAACAACCTGTGAAGCCACATCTCCAGGGGCATCCTGCCGCGTCGCGCAACTAGCTAAAAACAAGAGTGCTCCCACAAAAAATAGTCGATTGATCATAATGTATTCCCCTGAACTTCGATTAGCTTCCTAAATGTTTATTATAAGCAGTTTAACCACCTGTTAAAAGCAAAACCGGGGTAAATTCGAAATTATTATTTTTGAACTGTTAATCCAAAACGCCATATCCCATTACAGTTGAAAGGAACAACCATTAAGATATGCTCCAAAACCCCCAGGGTCATTAAAGTCGCAAGAAGTATATTACCAACATACTGGCTAGTGCCCAACGACATGAATGCGTTGTTCCAAAACAACAGATTAATTGTAAAAGCTAAAGCGAAAAGAAATGGAAATAATGCATTACATGACTTCTGTCTGAAATATGTTGATAGGTAGGCTATCTTGTCTGGCAAAAAGTTTATGTAAAGGTTTCGTACCCCAAAAAATAAATTCAGTTTCGAACTCGTACGCATGCCCCACAATATTAAAAATGCGTAAAAACCCACATAATTTTCCGTATCTTTGGTTATAAGAAATATTCCTATCGCTAGCACTACTATATGTATCTCGTGATGCAGAACTGCTTGAAAAGCTTGTTTAGCCCTCTCAAAACCTCTCAAATTTGGTGAGCACGATACTTTCCTTGGCCCAGTCACCCAACCAACAAGAAAAGAGGATTCTAGCCACACCCAAATAAGAATTGTGGATAAGAAAGACCCATAAGCAGCATAACTCCCTACTGGATGGAGCGAAAAGTAATACAACCCAAAAAAACCTAGCTGCATAAGGATTGCTGAAACAAACATAACTCCTATTATCTTAGAAACGTATAGCTTACGGGTTACCGCCAAAAGGAGTATGGTTCCCAACCACCAAATCAAAATAGCACTAGCAACAGGGATTATAAGCGCGACATGCCCAGCTTCACTCATAAATTGGTCCATAAAATTAACGTCACCAGGACGGTTTCACACGAAAATCTTCTGGAAGCTCATTCACTAGTGATTTCATAAAGAATAACCTAGCAAAACATACTCCCAACTTTACAAAAAGAACCAACCGTTTAAAGAAAAATATTCCTTTAGTTCCGCATTGTTCTAGTTGCTCATTTATATAGCTAAGTTTTTTTAAATTTTTAAAAAATTGGGATTTTTGATATCTAATAATACTGGAAACACCTGCTTAGAAATCTCAGTTGTAATTTCAAAAACTTGCATATCATATTCAGTAGGACTAAGATTCAGGGCTTTATGAAGTTGAGGCCTTTTATGGTCTCTAACAAACATAGTTGCAAAAACTGCCAGCAGAAAGAATTTAATCCACAACAAATTTACACCTTTTAATAAAGGTGGATCTGAACGCATGAGTAGCGCAAAAGCCTCACCATGCCTAAACTCATCGTTGCACCATTTTTCAAACCAAAGAAAAATTGGGTGAAACCTGAATTCGGGGTGCTTCTCAACTTGCCTGTATATTGAAATATATCTCGCGTAACCGATCTTTTCTGAAAGGTACGTAGCATAAAATATAAATTTTGGTTTAAAAAATGTATATTTCTTCGCTTTTGTTAAAAAACTCAAATCAACACCGATATTAAAATCCTTCAACCACTGGTTAATGAATCCAGCATGACGAGATTCGTCTCTTGCCATATAACCAAAAAAAAGTTTTTTCATGTCATTATTTTTAACTCTTTTCTTTATTTCTGCGTAAAGAACACACCCCGAGAACTCTGACGTTATAGAACTTATTAAAAAATCTACAAATTCATCGTAGACCTCCGGCGAGATTTTAGAATAATTTTCTTGCATATCCTTTGGTCTTTGGAAATGATCTATGTTGGAGTCCATCTCAAACTCACTCATCAACTTATCCCATTCTTCACGAACCCCTTCAATGCTAATTTTATCAATCGCAGCAAAGTCTGTTGTATAAAAGCGAGGGGACAACATTGTTTCCTCAAGTGCTTTTTCCGTGGACAAATTTATTTGCAAGTCTTTTCCAGAAGAACCCAGGGAGTCGCCTGTTACTGCCATATTGGTACCTCCATTTATTAAGTATCCCTATCCTCAATCAATTCAATAAAAATCTTTGAATTGGACGCGCCGAAAGCCGTTAGGTCCAGATGTAAATCTGAAATAGGATCCCTTAGGGACAATAAACCACCCTCTCTGGCTATTAACTCGAATGGCTCTTCTGGCCCAACCCCTAATAAAATCCGCTCCCTAACTAAATTTCGCAATAAAACTCGAACGAAAGCTTCTCCCTCAATAAAGGTTAATATCTCTCCGTCTATATCTGTGATTTTGATAGAACCATCTGGATGATCGTAAAAATGCAATTTTTTCGATATTATAATTTCAGATAAGCCTATTGAATTGTCGTCCGACTTGAAGTGGTTTTTAAAAATCCATGTACTTATAAGCACCAGAACAAGAATTGAGATCACCACTTTAACAAAGGGTAACATCGGGTCTCGTTTTAACTGTGTCATAAAGCTATCCCTTTCCTAGAGTAGTTCTTTTTTCCACGTTTGCTCGATTTACTACGGATTTTTTTTGTTCTTCCCATGAACTTGTGAGACAAGAAGCAACAACCTCTATATCTTTGAGACAAGACAACCGTGGTCGTGGAGAGGAAAAAAACCAGGGTCTGCAGTGAGGCCAAAGGTGAAGGTAGGCTATTTTATTATCAGGAACCAAATTTAACGAAATATCTCCTGACTTATCAGGATACGCTTTGCATGCCGCTGTTTCAATTTTGCTAAATGGGATATTAAGACTCAAATTTAAAACAATGCCTATACGCATGACCACACGCTTATCAGTAATACTGTAAACGGTTGTAGAAGATATTAAATAACTAATAGCAAGAAGAAGAAAGATAGCAACCATACCCAACGACATATAAGACAAGAATTTAACAAATAAATCTTGTAGAGAAAGTACTTCGCTATTAACGATTAAAGCCAGACATGAAAATATTAAAAAGTAAAAAAACAAATGTGGCAGAAAAAAAATTCTCCTTGCGATTAACCAGGCACATGGACCTCCCTGCCATAAAACTTTTTCCGAAGCAGGAAGAGACTCAGGAAACCCAAAAGTTGGTTCAAATTCGTGCGTATGTCCGTTCATATTTCTACCCTTTTTTCAAAACTTAGAAAAACGATTCTCTTCGACGCGGAAACGCCATTAAAGTACCCGCTCCGTAGTATCCCATAATCTTCTCCTCTTCTAACAAGCTTATGGTGTTTGCATTTTTCAGACCGGGTACGTCCTCGAATTGTGAGCTCATGATTGAATTAATGAAAATAGCATTCTTTTTAATTACTGTTAGATTAAACGGAGCCAAAACGGAGTTACCAGATAAAGTTTTAATTTCTAGATAACGAATAATATGTTCCGATCTGTCGACCCAAACGTCGACACATGTGCCTCCTACTTTCCTTCGAGACCAAATACCTCTAGTCCTCGGGGGTCCGTGTCAGATGGAAGGATTTTAAAGGATTTTTCTATTCGCATTGGAACAATTTTAAAATCTCCCTCAGCTGTTAGATCAGGATGATCTATTCTTTGAGAAAAACTGCCCGGGCCAATATCATCAAGCATTGGACTGGATCCTGAGGGTTCCAAAGGCGCTCCAGGAAACGGGTTTATAGGGGATCCAGCTGGCGAAGGAGCTGCATCATCCCGTGCATGGGGTGCCTCAAAATTACCGTGAAACTTAGTTCTAAAAATCTTTTTTGTTGGCATAGGCAACAAACCAGTTGCCTTTTTACCCGACCGTTTACCAAAACCATCAGATTCAAGAGGAAATCCTTCTCTCTTGCTTTCTATAGTTAAATAAATTACGAGACCAAAGAAAAAAATCCAAAAAAGATACAGTACCAGTTGAGCGACATCAACATACTGAGTGATAGCTCCGCTTTCCATATTTTTCTCCTTTAATTTGGAAATCTCGCCAAACCAAATTTCTTGGAGTTTGGCGTTAAAAAACCTCTTGGTTTACCTGCAAGAGGACCAATTACAACTAAAACTAAAAATAATAAAAATATTTCAAGGTGATAAACACCCAAGTAACCCGCTAAGTTGGGGGGTAAAACAGTTTGTGATACGGTGTTGAGGGATAGGATATATTCTGTAAAATCTCGCAGAAGCCCTCCTAAGGCAATACCTGTCCCCATTGATAATGCCTGGATAGCACCCCAGGTGCCAAGAACTAAACCCGAAAACCCTCCAAAATTAATGTGCATCGCCGCGGTTAGACAAGATATGGAAAACAACCCCCTCCAAAACCAATTAAAAACACCCCAACGATAAAAAACTCGATCATTTTAGTAGGTTCAGAGAAAACGATAAATGAAAACCCTACGATACCCACTAATGCTCCAAATGCAGCAAGTCGGTTTGGATTAATATTCTTGTTTAAAATGTAAGCAGCTACACCAAATGCCAAGAATGCTCCCGAGGAAGAAAAAGTTGTTAAAAGAGTTGTTTCACTAACGGACATAGCCAAAATCTCACCACCGTAAGGTTCCAAAATCACATCCTGCATACTGAAAGCAATGGTCCCGACAGCCAGCGCCAAAAAAAACCTTCGAACATTTAAATCTGAGGTTAATTCTCGCCAAGCACTTGCAAACGAAGGATGGTGTTGTTGAATCGTTTTGTTAGGGCTCCGGGCTTCTTGTTTCCATAATGCCAACATATTTAAACAAAAAGTTAGAACCGCGACTCCTTGAATAACTTGGATTAATTTTATTTGACTGAAAGGTTCAAGCAGGGAACTTAATACAATGCCACTTACCATCATACCTAGCAAAAGCATTGTGTACATTAATGCAACAACTCGTGGTCTTAAAGGTTCATCAACAATATCTGTAGCTAATGCTAGACCAGCAGTTTGCACTATTTGTGCTCCACTTCCCACAAGCAGGAAGGAGCAAGCTGTAGCGATCACTGCAAAAAATTTAGGCCAATGAGTATCTCCTGATAGTAGGATTAAAGCAAATGGCATCGTAGCCAACCCTCCGAACAAAAGCAAACTTCCCACCCATAAATAAGGGATCCTTTTCCACCCGATTGCAGACTTATGTGTATCTGATCGAAACCCAATCAAGGCGCGAAAAGGAGCAAAGACAAGGGGTATCGCAACCATCATCGCTACCAGAGAAGAGGAAACCCCTAACTCGACAATCATTACACGGTTAAGAGTTCCAACAAGGAGAACGAACGCAATTCCTACTGACACTTGAAAAAAAGATAATTGAATAAGTTTCTGGAGCGTATTTTTTTTTGATGCAACATCTGAAAACGGCAAAAGAATAGGGTTAATATGTTTCCATCTTCTTGAGGCTTTGATAAATTTTTTTGAAATATCAAACACGACGCAGCTCCACTGCCTGAGATGCATAGAAGTAGGTAGAAACTCTTTTCATTCCCGAAAGCTCCCATCCATGTAAATTTTGCGAAATTAAGTTACGTATAGCGTCCTCTGAAGATGGTTCAATAGATGGAGCTCTCTCACCTTTAGGAAAAAATTTACCGAGAGCGAATTTAATAGCTAATAGGGGCGTTAAAGGAACAAACGTAAAAATAATTGATTCAGTCGCTCTTTTACAAAGCTCGTTCACGAGAGCAATCGCATTTGAGGACTTATAGTGGATGGTAGAGTCCATTAGTACGATATGGTCAAAATCACCAAAAGACGGATCTAACATATCTCCCCAAACGAACTTTACCTCTCCATTATGTTTACACTCATTGCTTCTTGAAAATCGTTCCCGAGCTATCTTTATGAGACTGGGGGAAATATCCACAGCAACCACACTAGCATTTCTTGCTGCTAAATCCATGGCTAGATTGCCCGTTCCACAACCCGCATCTAAGACAGACTTTCCTGAGAGATTTTCACCAATTCGCTCTAAAATATGACGCTGCATGCTCTCCCTGCCTTCTCGAACTGACTCTCGGATAAAACTAAGGCTCTCATCGTTTGAGGTCAATCGTTCCCATGCCTTAACAGCAGTCTTATCAAAATACTGCGCAATTTGATGGCGCTTATCTTGGTATTCCTGCTCTAACAAAAGTGCTCTATCTGGTTTCCACAACATATTCAATTCCTAAGTCTAATCAAAACCTAACAAGTCAAAAATCTCCCTATCCTTGAGTGAATTCGGCGCGATTGGATCTGTGCCATTCCACAATGATTGGGCTAACATCATGTACTCTTTTAAAACTAATTCGATTTCGGGCGTCTTATCCATCTCAAACAATGTAGCCTTTTTTAATCTACTTTTTCTAATCTCATCCAGATCTGGGAAGTGCGCTAATCTATTCAGCCCAACCCTTTTAGCAAATTTATCAATTTGATCGGTATCCTCACTTCTGTTTGCTATAACGCCACCTAATCTCACTTTATAATTTTTTGCCTTTGCGCTAATCGCTTGAACAATTCTATTCATTGCAAAGATAGAATCAAAATCATTCGCGGCAACAATTAGAGCCCTTTCCGCGTGTTGCAGCGGGGCGGCAAACCCCCCGCAAACCACATCCCCGAGTACATCGAAAATTACAACATCTGTGTCATCCAATAAATGGTGTTCTTTTAACAATTTAACTGTTTGCCCAACAACATACCCCCCACATCCAGTTCCTGCAGGTGGTCCTCCAGCCTCCACACACATCACACCGTTGTAACCTTCATAGACAAAATCTTCCATCCTCAACTCCTCACTATGAAAGTCAACGGCCTCCAGACTGTCAATTACAGTTGGAACTAACTTTTTCGTGAGAGTGAAAGTGGAATCATGCTTGGGGTCACAACCTATCTGCAATACCCTTTTCCCTAACTTTGAAAACGCCACAGATAAATTTGAGGATGTTGTGGACTTTCCTATACCACCCTTTCCATAAACCGCAAAAACTCGCGCACTACCTATCTTTAACTTTGGGTCTTGTTGAACCTGGACGCTACCTTCACCATCAGGTGGTCTGCTTAAATTTCTGATTTCTGAAACATCTACGGTAGCTGTATTCATGTTGATACTCCCTCTGTAACACCCTCTAATTTGTCCTCTAAATCCTGACTCACCTGTTCTAAAGATGAAATTACTTTCGCACTAGGATTCCAATACTTTCGTTTTGAGGCTTCAAGCAATCTTTTAACTACCCTAGAACAGGCTTGTGGATTTAGTTCTGAAATTCTTTCCCGCATCTCGTGGTCCAAAATAAATGTTTCGGTCATTTGCTGGTAAACCCATGGCTGAACCTGACCCGTGGTTGCCGACCACCCTAACGTATGAGTTAATTGAGCTTCAATTTGACGTACTCCCTCACAACCATGACTAAGCATTCCTTCGTACCATTTCGGATTTAACGCTCGTGTTCTAGTTTCAAGAGCAACTTGCTCTGATATACCCCTTATTGAGCCTTTTCCTTGAGTGTTATCTGCAATATAAACTGGCAGATCGTCGGATGCGCTTACATTACTTTGATTTAACTTTCCTTTTGCTTTTTTTACAGCTCTGGATATTCCCCCTAAAGTGTCAAAATAGGTATCAATTGTAGTAATTCCAACTTCAACAGAATCTAGATTCTGGTAGGCAATATCAATACGTCGTAACACATTTTCCATCATTAACTCATTTCGAACTGGTTTGCCGTCAACGCCATATGCAAAGCCTTTTCTTTTCGAATAAACATTGGCAATTTCCTCCTCATCTTCCCAACAACTATTTTCAATGAGGTGATTAACATTTGCACCATACGTTCCTTCACTATTTCCAAAGACCCGCAGGGCTGCAGTTTGCAAGTCACAGTTATATTTTTTACAATCTTCCAATACATGAGCTCTAATAAAATTTTCCTCGAGAGGCTCATCTGCGCTTGCAGCCAAAAATGCTGCCTCTGCAATGGTTTTTATTTGTAATGGAAGTAGGTCTCTAAAAATTCCAGACAGAGTCACCATTACATCAATTCGCGGCCTGCCCAATTTTTTAAGATCTATCAAACTAGCTCCAGCCAACCTACCATAACTATCGAACCTCGGTTTGGCACCCATTAAATGTAAAACTTGGCCTATCGGACTCCCTTCAGTTTTTAAGTTATCCGTTCCCCACAAAACCACAGCGATTGTTTCTGGTAGTACACCCGAGTCGGCGACAGCCTTTTTTAAAATTTGATCAGCTTGCCTTGCCCCCTCTAAAGTTGCAAAAGCACTAGGTATTCTGAAAGGATCAAAACCATGAATATTTCTACCTGTTGGTAAAACATCCGGATTTTTTAATAGGTCGCCTCCTGCTGCAGGCTCAATAAATTCTCCCTGCAGAGCCTTGCTAATACCAACCAACTCTGAATCTTCAGCAATTAAACTTTTTGTCCGAACTAAAAGTTCCGCCAATAGACTTAATTGATTTATTATGGTGACCTTCTCTGTCTCTTCAACTTGAATATTTTCGAATTTCTCATCCTTGATCCAGCCCAAGATATTGTTTAACGTATCATTTTTCAAAATATTCGAAACTAAGGAGATTCTATTGTCGTGAATAAAATTTAATACCTCTTCACTTAGGTTTATATCCCTAAGTGTCATGTTGCTTTCGATCCAGTTTTTGCTGAATGCGCTCAGAACATCAAAAATCTCACTTTCACTTTTCATCCCCCAACAATGTGCAGACCATTTGGAATTAAGGTCTGTTGATACTCCACGAGTCTCGAACGAAGCCTTCCCATTTCATCGAACAATGCACTAGTTGACATAACTGTAGGATCAATATTTTCTTCGACTAAATCTAATTGCTTTGCTTTGTCAAAAATCATTTGGATTAATGCATTTTGTGAATTTTCCTCAAATTCTTCTACTCGATTATTTTGTACATCATTATAAAAACTATCGAGAAGAGCATTTAACTCCTCCAGTCCTTTGTACAAACCGGCTTCGCACACAGGAGGAGTCATGTAACTGATTAACGTTGCACCTATTCTTCTTTTAGCGAGCGTACCCTCTGATGGGTTATTTGAAGCATACAGATAAAAGTTAGGTAAATCGTCAATCAGACGATCTGGCCAACACTTTTCAGACAGTCCAACTTGTTTGCCTGGCATGAATTCTAAAGCTCCATGGGTTCCATAATGCAATAAAACGTCAGCTTTAAAATTGTCCCGCAAATATTTATAAAAATTGCAAAACGAATGAGTAGGAGCGTGGCCTTTTTCGAGGAGCAAACGCATAGGGTCACCCTCAAATCCAAAAGACGGCTGAACACCAATGAAAACATTTCCGAGAGTTAACCCTTGAACAAATATGGACTCTCCATCTGTATCAATCTTTCCTGGAGCAACTCCCCATATATCCTCAACCTCGGATAACCAACGAGATTCCGAAACATAATCATCAACAGAAGTTTTATGGACTACGTTGGCATCGGAGGAATACTCCTTGGAATTTCCCTCTAACAATTTATGTTTAAGCTCTTGAATATTTTTTGGAATATCAACGGTATATCCGAGTTTTTTTAAATGAAGAAGAGTGTTGTACAAAGAGGAAAATACATCGAGATGGGCAGCAGTTCCAATATTTACTGCATTAGGAGGAAAATTAAAATAACTACCCCAACTTTCTTATCCTTGTTTTCCAATTTTCTTAAATTGATAAGTTTAAGAACTTTCCTTGCCAAAAGTGATACTCTTTCGCTGGAAAAAGTCATGTTTCGATCTAGATATCCTGACTTTTTCGAATGCTCTTTTTCTTCCCACAGTGGCTCTCCATCTCCTTTGACCACTCTTCTACCACCAAATACAAGAGGTGATATTGCTCCGTCAAGTTCAGGAATCGCTACCATGATAGTATTTTCAACCGGTAGTAAGCCAGTACTGGAATTTTCCCATTCATCAAGAGATTGAAATTCTAACGGACTTGCCGAAAGGTATGGAACGTTTAATTTTGCCAGAATAGATTTTGCGGCCTCTGAATCATTGTATGCAGGCCCCCCACCAATGAAAAACCGGTCAGTGAAACAAGCGCATCAATCTTTTTTTCTTCTCCCAAATAGAGAAACTTTTCTATCGCGGGGCGAGCATCTAAACCCATGGAAAAACACGGTATCACTTGAATGTCCAAGGACTCGAATGCAGCTATGACCCCATCATAGTGACCTGTGTTTCCCGCTAAAAGATACGATCTCAAAACTATGAGACCGACAGTACCTTTTTTGTTTTTCTCCGGAACAACTCGTGGCAGCTTACTAACTTCGTTAGAGATTTTTCCTCGCATCTTGGGGTGGTAAATACCAATGTCTGGGTACTCTTTGGGAGGTTTGTAGAAATCGTTGAATTCGTCCAATGAATTCTTTGTCTTCAAATACTTTAAAAATAACATGCAAAACAAACTATGAATATTTTCTTTTGAGCCAGAAAGCCAGTACTGCAAACTCAGAAAAAAAATCCGTAAATCCTGCGCAGTACCAGGAATATATTTTAAAATTTTAGGCAAGCTTCTCAGCATTCGCATTTGAGCTTCCCCGGCTGGCTTTTTTTCTTCCCCGCTTTTTCCTTTATTTCTGAATCGCTTTAAAAAAGATACAACGCCAGAAGCAGGTTTTGACATATCAAGACGACCCATTTTGGTTAATCGTGTTACCTCTGGCGATGACATGATACAAACTAATGCATCCAAATTATCTCTCTTACTTTTTAAATCTTCCAATATTGGTTTGAAATGATCCTCCATAAACAACATTGAAACAAAAATCAGTCTTGCATTTTTGATAGATTTTTTGCATTCATCGAGAATGTTCTCATCACTAGCCCAATCAGATGCCGCATATATTCGTAAAGACAACCCAGGACATTTTATAGACAGTTCTTTGCCTTTTTCAGTTATTACCGACGTTAAATGGTTATCCATAGTAAGCACTACTAGTTGCTCTTTGTCTTTTGAAACCACGTAATTGTTGGATTTTATATTTTTGACTGCTTTCACAGGCTCTATTTTCCTATCTGGCATAATGTGCTTTCGCATCATACAAAGTATCTAAACTAACCCGGGTAAAACCATGCTCTACAGCAAACTTTTCTGTGTTCCTCCTTGCTTTTCCTCGGACAAAAAAAGGAATTTTTTTTAATTCCTTCTCAGCATCCTGTTCCCAAATAACCTCAGAATTTGTTAAATCTATCTCACTAACAGGTACAGTGTTCTGACTCTCAGAGGCTAAGTGGGAAGGAACAGCATTTTCGTTAAACTCAACGTCATCCCTAAACATTGTCAACAGATGCTCCTCTAGACCCATGACTAACGGGTGAATCCATGTGTCGAATAATACATTCGAACCTTCAAAACCCATTTGCGGAGAGTAGCGACAAGGGAAATCTTGTACGTGCATTGGGGCTGAAATAACTGCGGATGGTATCTTGTGTTTTTTGGCTATATGGCGCTCCATTTGTGTTCCAAGAATCAGTTCTGGTTGTAATTCAACTATCGCTTTTTCTACCGCTATATAATCATCTGAAATGATCGCTTCAAGCCCAAACTCTTTTCCAAGTTCCCTAATCTCTCTAGCAAACTCTCGAGAATATGTACCCAAACCCACAACATCAAAACCAAACTCGTCCCGGGCTACCTTAGCCGCCGAGTAAACGTGAGTAGCATCTCCAAAAACAAACACTCTTTTTTTTGTTAAATAATTCGAGTCAACAGACCGCGAATACCATTCAGATCTGTTTGAATTCACACTGAAAAAATCGTTTTTCAAAATACTTTCAGAAAGGCCTGCTAAGCGACAGACCTCTAATAGGAATTTTTTTGTTCCTGCAACACCATAAGGGAGGTTTTTTGTTTGCGGTTGGTCAAAATTCTTCATTAAATAATCGGCTGCCATGTTTCCGACTTCGGGATAGAGCAAAACATTGAAGTGAGCAGAGCGAAGTTTTTTTAAATCATCAACGCTAGCTTCAAGAGGTGCTACAACATTAAT
This sequence comes from Burkholderiaceae bacterium, assembly GCA_038147455.1. GTDB lineage: Bacteria > Pseudomonadota > Gammaproteobacteria > Burkholderiales > Burkholderiaceae_A > UBA7377. The sequence continues at coordinate 152,364 of JAYQTQ010000003.1, forward strand.
ACCTACACCTAATTCCCTAAGGAGACAGCTTATCTCTTTTACGTCGTCAGCATTTCTAAATCCCAACGAGGAGGGTCCCAAAATATTACAAGTTATATCTTTTGATTTCTCAAGTTTCTCGTCTCTGGGATTGAAGTACCTTACTAACTGATAAAAAGTTTCTGCTGCGCCCCAATTTTCTTTTTTCTGATATGCAGGAAGCTCAACGGGAATTACTGGAACAGGAAGGTTTAGGGCCTGGCCCAAGCCACCTGGGTCGTCCTGAATCAACTCTGCTGTGCAGGATGCGCCTACAAGAATGGCACCCGGCTTGAACCGGGTGTAAGCCTCTTGCACAGCGTTCTTAAATAAAGTGGCGGTGTCTTTTCCTAAATCCCGCGCCTGAAAAGTAGAATAAGTTACAGGAGGTCTCTTGGGTAATCTTTCAATCATTGTAAAGAGTAAGTCGGCATATGTATCACCTTGAGGTGCATGCAGAACAAAGTGAAGGTCCTTCATTGCTGTTGCAATTCTCATTGCCCCAACATGTGGTGGGCCCTCATAAGTCCAGAGAGTCAATTTCATGAAATAACCTCTCGCTCTGTGTCAACCTTGAAATTTAGTTGTTGATTTCTGAGAATAGGTTTTGCAAATATGTTTAGTAAATCACCGACCTGGTCAAAACCGTGAATTGGCGTGAACACCAACTCGATCGACCATTTAGTTGTCATGCCCTTCGCCTCCAAAGGATTAGCCAACCCCAAACCACATACAGTCATATCCGGCGAAGCATCGAAACAACGCTCAATTTGTTGATCAACATTTTGCCCTTCAACAATCGACGTACCTTTAGGTAAACTTGCAATTTCTTTCGCAAGCAATCTTTTGTTCAAGTATGGAGTACCAACCTCGGACAGAGTAACACCTAGCTCTGTTGACAAAAATCTTGCTAAAGGAATCTCCAATTGACTATCCGGAAAGAAAAAGAAGTTTTTCCCATAAAAAATTTCTTTGTATTTTTCCACCGTACTCATAGCCCTTTCATAAGCAGGGTTAACCGCATTGTGAAATCTCTCATCGCTTATTCCAAATACTCGGCTTATGTCTTCATACCACTTGCGCGTGCCATCCGCACCAAATGGAAATACAGAACTAATTAACTCGAGACCCAAAGACTCTAGATTTTTTGACGTTTCAGTCAAAAAAGGTTGAGCGAGAACAAACCTAGTTTTCTTAGAAACCCTAATTTGTTTTTCGGAAGATTTTGGCGGGAAAAACTCAACATTTTGTATACCAAGTTTTTCGAAGATCCTTGCCATTTGATCTTCCACTATATCTGCTAAAGTACCGACAATCAGCAGATTACATACATTCTCAGAAGAGGTTGATGGAACCAGAATTTCATGACACATTGCAACCAGGCATTGATCTTCTCCCTCAGTGAAGGTTGTCTCAATGCCACTACCTGAATAATTTAAAACCTTTACTCCATATTTTCGGTATTTTTCTGAAAGTTTCTCTGCTGCGCGGCCTAAGTCCAACTTAATTACCTCAGAGGGGCACGAACCGACAAGAAATAATGTTTTTATGCCAGAACGAACCTCCAACAACTCAGAAACAACTCTTTCTAACTCATCGTTAACATCTGCTAAGCCAGCTAAATCCCTTTCATCAATAATTGCAGTGCCAAACCTTGGTTCAGCAAAGATCATTACGCCAGCCGCAGACTGAATCAGGTGCGCACAAGTTCTAGATCCTACAACCAAAAAAAATGCATCCTTTATTTTTCTGTGTAACCAAACAATTCCTGTTAACCCGCAAAACACTTCTCTCTGCCCGCTTTCCGAAACCAATTTGATCGGGTAACCTTCCTTGACTTGCGAATCAATCATATCGCATGGGACCATACGGTTAATACCAATTGGTGAGTCCACATTACCCGTGCCCAGGCTCATGACAACACCTCAGAAGATAAATTCTTAGGAGTTTTGGTCTCTGGCTTGTTTAAATTTAAACAGAAACTGTACCGCATTTACCACATATGCAAAATATGCCAGGAGAGCAACGTAAAGCTGGTTCTCAACAGACAAGAAATCAAAGAAATAAACAAATAAATACAGAAGATGTAAAAAAACAACAAAAATGCTTACAACATCTTCCCAGTAAAATGGCTTTGCAAAAAGATATTTGTCAAAAACAGCTTTTTCCCAAATAGAGCCGGTAACCATTATTAAACAGAGAATAAACGTTTTTATCACAACTGAAATAGAGGCTGCATTTTCATATGTGCCGTAGAGCAGGTAATTAAACACAAAACCTAGGCTGACCAGGAATACCACAAACTGGAGTGGAGCCAAAACACCCTGGACCAAAGTCCATTTTGTGTTATCCCGCTTTATTCTCTGTTCTTCGTTGTATAACATAAGCAATAGAAACTCTCCTCCTAGATTTATCACTCTACGGTCATGAAAAAAAGATGTCAACTTTAATTGACAAAAAATTTTCGTCAATCGTAAATTTAAAATTACAGGTAATAAAAGGTTGAAATTTGTAGCTATTTTTTAAAAAAAAGAGCATGATGAAGTGTGGTTTCCGCTTAACGTTCAAGAAAGCTTTTATGAGTACAAAAGAAAGAAAAGCGCCTAGTCACGAAAAAGTAAATCTTTCTCCTATACCGGTGGCACTACAAGAGGAAATTATTCCCCGACTTTTAATGGCCCACAGGCATAAACCAGGTAATGAAAAAGGGACTGGTATTGAAGATGCTTGTAAAATCGCTGCTATTTCAGCGAGGAACGTCGAAGAGCTAAGTCAAATGTTGTTAAATGGAGATTTATCCGTATCCAAATCTTATTTGCGGATACTGATCGAAGAGGGCGTTAGCGTAGAACAGATCTATCTAGATCTGCTGCAACCCACAGCCAGAAAATTAGGAGTTTGCTGGGAAAATGACTCTCTAGATTTTGCCACGATAACTCTTGCTGTCTGGCATATAAATCAATTGATGTACTACCTAAGCCCGGAGTTTCTTCAAAATCCAGTTGACCAGGGAAAATCAAAAGGAAGGATCCTATTATTTCCTAGCCTAGGCTCCCAACATACTTTAGGACTCTTTATGTTAGCCGAGTTTTTCAGAAAATCTGGTTGGGAGGTTTTTGCGGATCCAGCCCTTAGTGAGCAGGATATCTTTAACATTTTAGGAGAGAAAGATTTTCAGGTTGTAGGTATCTCCATTGGATCCTACGATCAAAAGAAATTACAACAAAAACTGATAAGTGATATTAGACGAATGTATGGGCCAGCACTTAAGATTATTATTGGTGGCCCTTAGCCTTTTGTGAAAACAATTTGTTTCGCGAAGTTAAAGCTGATGGACAGGCAGCAGATGCTAGAGAGGCGGTTTTACTTGCTGACTCTTTACTTAGAGAAAAGAAAATACCTGTTAAATCCTCAATAAAAAAAATTTTAAAGCAGTAATTGTACATTTTCATTGACTGTTTCGTTCGTCAAGGAGAAAATACAATTAACGAATACGTTCTCTGGTTGACAAGGTTATATTTCCCAACTTTGGCGATCATTTTTATATGGAAACTGTAATTGACCCACAAAATGCATTTTCTCAACATGTAAGTGTTGAGCTAACTGATGCGATACTAAGTCTTTCCTCTGACATAGTTCTTTACTTGAGTCCGAAAGGTATTATAAGAAAAGTAATTGTCCAAAATCGGGAATTAAGCCGTCTTGTAAAAAACTGGGTTGGTAAATCCTGGAAAAGTTGTGTAACAACTGAATCTGAGTTGAAAATTGATCAATTGCTCAAGTTTTCCAATAAATCTCTAAAAAATGATAGTCGTCATGTTAACCACCATTTGTCTGATGGCGGTTATTTGCCAGTTTCTTATGCAACACTTAATTGTGAAAGCGAAGGTTTTGTAGTTGCAGTCGGAAAGGAATTGAGCCACCTCATGGCATTACAGCAAAAACTTGTTTCAGCTCAACAAACATTGGAGAGGGACTACGTTCAGTTGAGACATGTTGAGACTCGTTACAGATCTTTATTCAATCTAGTTGAAACACCAGTTCTTGTTTGCAAAGCAGAGTCGACTGAAATCTTAGAAATTAACCCTGCAGCAATTCGATTACTCAATTGCGACACAAATGCAGTATTGGGTAAAAAATTGGACCTCTTTTTCGGTGAGGATGAAAAACTAAAAGTTAATAACTTTTTGAGAAAAACGCAACTGGGGGAGAGGAGCGCATTTGAAACTAAGCTTGCAAATGATAAAACTGTCTGTATAAATTTATCATCTTTTAGGCAAGAAAGTGAAACCTACTCTTTAATACAATTTCAGCTTGAAACTGAAAATACCTCTGAAAAAAAACACTCGCCAGAAACTTCTCTCCAAAGAGCAATTGGAAAGAGTCCTGATGCACTAGTTATTTGCGACACTAACGGTGAAATATCATATATCAATGAAGCGTTCTTAGAGTTGACGGCTCTGCCTGATAAAGATCATATCTCCGGCAGTAATTTAATGACCTGGCTGGCAAGAGGAAGAGTTGATTTCAGTATCATGAGAAATACTCTTCAAGATAGTGGCGTTCTAAAACTTTTTACAACGCAAATCATTGGGCAAGGCAGTTCGATCGAGGTGGAAATTTCTGGCGTTGAAGTAGACCATAGAACGCAAAAAGAAATGGTTTTTTCTTTGCGAAATATTAGTCGGCGAATCAAAAATGAAAGTGCAACAGGGCAGTTATCTAGATCAGCAGAGCAACTATCGGAGCTTGTCGGTCAACTTCCATTAAAGAATATAGTCAGCGAAACAACAGATCTTATTGAAAAACTTTGTATCGAAGCAGCTCTAGATCTATCTTTAAATAATCGTGTCTCTGCTGCAGAGATGTTGGGGCTTTCAAGGCAAAGCTTGTATGTCAAGATGAAAAAATTGAATATACAGGACGGTGGCGAGCGCAGTTAGTATTACAAAGATATATGGCTCAGCAACAAACAACAATAATCGCGTTGGTGAAATTTAGACGGGACTGCTTACATTGGGGAGTCCCTCAGCTCGCATTGAGAAGGTATTTTATTCCAGAAGTTCCTGGCCTTGTTTTTTTTAAGGTTCTAGGGAGTGGCTACAAAGGTGGATTCGGAATGCTTCCGGGACTTAATTATCAAGGTCTTTGTTTTCACTTTGACGAAGAGAAAAATGCACAAAATTTTTTAGATCATAGTGACTTATTGAAGCAATACGAATTGAGGTCAGATGAGTTTTTTGTTTCTGTCTTGGTGCCTTATGATTCCAGAGGCAGTTGGAGCGGAGAAAAAATTACTGTTAGTGAGAAGGCAAAAACTTTGAGATAAATAAAGAACCTATCGCATCGCTCACTCGCGCTTCGATTCGGGTACAAAAAATGATAAGCTTCTGGTCGCATACGCCAGACACTGAGGATGCTTTATCAGATGTACGAGGTTGTATGTTATCTATAGGATTAGGAGAGGCTCCACTACTTCGTCAAGCAACATTCACAATTTGGGAAAATTTAGAGAGTTTGGAATTGTATTCAAAAAAAGGGGCACATTTAGATGCATTGAGGAAGGCCTACCAGGGAAACTACTTTAGTGAGTCAATGTTTGTCAGATTTCGAGCGAAATCAATGAGAGGAACTTGGAAGGGGAAAAATTTTGACTAAAGTTGTTGTAATAGGAGGTGGTTTTGGTGGACTGTCTGCAGCAATTGAATTAGCTAACAAGGGATTTGAGGTCGATCTACTTGATCCGGAAAGTGAATTAGGAGGCAAAGTAGCCAGAATAGAGGACAGTGAAGGTACTAGCTTCGATTGTGGACCGACTGTAATTACGTTAAAAGATGTGTTCTCAAATCTGTTTTCAAAATCAGGCGAAAATATTGATGAATATGTCAAATTCAATAAATTGGACATCATAGCTCGACATGCATGGTCTTCTGATGAGACTCTTGATTTGTTCGCCGATCCACAGAGATCCTTTGAAGCCGTTGCGAAGTTTGCTGGTATTACCGAGGCAAAAAACTTCCATGAGTTTTCAACATTGGCTCATGAACTTTTTATGGTATTAGAAAAAACCTATATGAAATGCCAGAAACCGGGAATGTTGAAAATGATTAATGCAATTGGTTTACGTGGTTCAAAATGTTTATTGCAAGCAGGAGCCTTTAATAGTCTTTGGGAAAAGCTTGAGAGAACATTTCAGGATGAAAGATTACGCCAACTTTTTGGTAGATATGCGACATATTGCGGTTCTTCTCCTTGGGAAGCTCCTTCAACACTCATGTTGATTTGGGATGTAGAAATGCAAGGAGTTTGGAGTGTTGAAGGAGGAGTAATTAATCTCGCTAGAGCGTTAAAAAAACTTGCAATAAAAAAAGGGGTGAAAATATACAAAAACCTTTGTGAGGAAATACTCTCATACAACGGGGAAATAACTGGAGTTAGACTTGATAATGGGGATCACATCCTCACAGATAAAATCATATTTAATGGAGATTTTAATGATTTAGACAATTACCTAATTAACAAAAGAATTCGTAACAAAAGGGTTGCAAACTATTCTCGGAAAAATCGCTCATTGTCAGCAATAACATGGATGATGAAAAATAAAACGACTGGATTTGAACTTTGTCGGCACAATATATTTTTCAATTCACCTTATCGTAAAGAGTTTTCTGATATCTTCAAGAGGGGTAAAATTCCTTCTGACCCAACAGTTTATGTTTGCGCCCAAGACAGGTTAAACAACAGTTCACTCGTTTCAGGTAAGGAGGAACGTCTTTTTCTGTTAATTAACGCACCGCCCAACGGGGATTTTGCCAAAATATCAAAAACGGAGATGAAAACATGTCAAGCATCAGTATTTTCCCTTTTAAAAAAATGTGGCTTGGAAATAGACGCCCCACAGAAGGTGCCAATTTCGATGACTCCTCAAAAGTTTTACCGGAGATTCCCAGGAAGTGGGGGAGCTCTATACGGAAGACCAACCCATGGATGGTTGAGCCCGTTTACTCGACCCTCCTCACGCAGCAAGATATCGGGTCTTTACCTTTCGGGTGGGACAGTTCACCCGGGACCGGGGTTGCCAATGGCGACAATATCAGGCCAATTGGCGGCCGAGGCATTGATGGAGGACCTCGGTTTAATCAACCAGTAACCCCTGGAGGTTATTTGTGGTGGTATATAGACGGAACAAGTGAAAATGGCACTCATGCATTTTCCCTCATTATTTTCGTGGGTAGTGTTTTTTCTCCATACTACTCATTAGCAAAAACAAGAGATTTGAAGAGCGCCGATCCCGAAAATTTTTGCTCATTTAATCTAGCCCTTTACAATCAAGACAAAAAAATTTGGACAATGACAGAGTTCAGCAAGAAACATATCAACCGTAAAAATGATTGTTTTGAAGTAGCGAACAGTAAAATTGAATGGAAAAATAATCGCATAGAGATCGAAATTGATGAAATTGCAACACCCTTTCCAAAAAGAATTAATGGGAAGATTACGGTATCGGCTGACAAATTTTTTCTTTATAGTACATGGCTGGATGATGACAAGAAACACCGGTGGGGACCGTTGGCACCACATGCAGATGTAACTGTTGAGTTTCCGGATTTAAATCTGAATTGGAGTGGTCATGGATATTGCGACTCTAACGAGGGAGATGAGCCATTAGAAAATCCTTTTTACGGTTGGAACTGGGCTAAAGCACACCTTGAAGATGATACCGTACTGGTGTTCTACGACATAAAGCAGAGAAAAGGAAGAGAAAGGGTTTTACCGTTGCGTTTTTTCTCGGACGGAAGTGTAAAAAGAATCGCTCCTCCACCTCGAGAAGACTTGCCTGCGACAAAATGGTTTATTCCAAGATTTATGCGAGCTGAACCAGCTCGTCCAGCACATATACTTAAAAACCTGGAAGATACACCTTTTTATTCGCGAAGTATGTTATCCGCTGGTCTTCTGGGGGACAGACAACTTGTAATGCATGAAACTTTGAACTTAGATAGATATTCTAATTCTTTAGTTAAAACTTTATTGCCTTGGCGGATGCCGAGAATCGACTAGTTGATATTTATCTCTTTCTGCTTGTTTCAAAAGAAGGTCAATAACCCATTCTAACCGCTGCAAAAAATTTAATGGTCTCGTTGAGCAACGCCTGCCTCTAAATTTATTTCCAATAGGATTTAGCATGAAATAGAGATTGGATTGCAATGGAGATTTATCACTAAATTCTTTTTTAAAATATGGTAGTAACATCGATTGAACCGTATCATTAGCCGATTTCATTATTAATAAAAGTTTTTTTGATAAGGATACGTGCACTCTATAGTTTATTGAATTAAAAGAATGCTTTTTTAACTCATTCCCAATTTCTTCGTAAATATAGCGTGCAGACAATATTGATACTCTGCAATCCTTAGGAAGTAAAAAGATAGCTTCAGCGGAAACCTGATAATAAGAAGAAGCTTTCTCCAATAATTTCTTTATTAATGACCGAATCCTTAAGTCATCAACTGGTTTTTCTAACCACATGTCAGGATCTAAGCCAACTTGTCTCATCCAACTTTCGGGTAGATATAATCGAAAATTTCTTGCGTCTTCACCGACATCTCTCGCAATATTCGTGAATTGCATTGCTATTCCCAGTTTACAAGCGGCTGCCAGCACTCTACTATCCCGAACTCCCATCAATACTGAGATCATAGCTCCAACTGATCCAGCAACACGGGCAGCGTAATCAGTTAGTTCTTCTAGATTATCATAACGTCTTCCGTCAAGATCCCACTCGAACCCCTCTAGTAGCGCTAATGGCAATTCTTTAGGGATATCATACTTCATGACTACTTTTGCAAATTCCCTATCAACTCCCTCATCAGCCGGTTCTCCAAGATAAATTCTGTCCAATCTTTCTCTCAAGGATTCTAATGTTTTTTTTGTACCTCCTTTGTCGATTAAATCATCTGCCAATCGGCAGTAGGTGTAGATAATCGTTGCAGCACCCCTTAATCGTGCTGGAAAAAGTCTCGACGCAGCATAAAATGATTTGGAACCCGCAGCCATAATTTGGCTACAGTTTAATGGTTTATGTGCTTTTTTCATTTGCTTCATATTACGCACTTCCATAAGCTTGTTCTCCGGTTTTTTTTTCTACAACCGTGCCTTCAGCAAAACTCTCTGGTATGACTTTATCCAAAAGCTTAGCTGAGGTTAAGACTCCAGGAATGCCTGCGCCAGGATGAGTACTTGCTCCGACCATATACAGACCTTTTATGTCTTCACTCTTGTTATGCGGTCTGAACCAGGCACTCTGCAAAAGTAGAGGCTCCATCCCAAAAGCCGCTCCGTTAAGGGCAAGATATCTTTGCTCAAAATCGTTCGGCGTGAAAACTTTTGATGTAACTATGGACTTTTTCAAGCCAGGTAAAACTGTATTCTCCAAATATGTTTCAATTTTTTCCCTGTAACTTTCTTTTTCTTTTTCCCAATCAATCTTCCCTAAAAGGTTTGGAACTGGAGATAAAACGTAAAAAGTATCGTGGTTTGGAGGTGCCATACTTTTATCTGTTGCTGTAGGTCTATGTAAATACAGACTAAAATCCTCCGAGAGTTTTTTCTCTCTAAAAATTTTTTGCAACAAAGGCAAATAACTTTTTCCTAAAAGAATAGTGTGATGTTTGACATCTTGATAAATTTTTGATGTTCCAAAATACCAAACAAATAGGCTCATGGAAAATGAGCTATTCCGTATTTTTTTATCGCTCCATTTCTTGCGATAAGTTTTATCCAAAAGGTGAGTATATGTCCACGCAGTATCTCCGTTAGAGACAATAATATTCGACTTGAAATACTTTCCACTCTTTAAAAATAAACCTTTAGTACGCGACTGCTGGACATCAATTTTGGCAACCTCAGAGTTATAAATTATTTCGCCCCCAATATCTTCATACAGGTCTACCATCGCACTTACAATCGCCCCGGTTCCCCCAATCGCTGAATGAACACCATGCCTTTTTTCCAAGGCAGCGATCAAACTATAAACACAAGTAACCGCAGAAGGATCTCCTCCAATCAATAACGGGTGGAAACTAAAAACTTGTCTTAATTTCTCATTTCTAAAATATTTTGAGACCGACTTATAAATACTCTGCCATGCTTCCATCCTAATCATTGAAGGGATTGATTTTATTAAATCTGTTAGTGTGTTGTAAGGAAGATTCCCCAGATCTTCATATCCAAGTTGATAACATAACTCAGCCTTCTTCATAAAATTGTCATAGCTTTCAACTTCGTTTGGCGAAAATTTACGGATTTGTTCTCTCATTCTTTCAGGATTGCCTGAATAATCGAAGAATGTACCATCGTCAAATCGTATTCTATAGAAAGGGCTCATTTCCTTTAACATCACTGAATCAGAAAATTTTCGACCGCACAAATCCCACAATTCCTCTAGCAAAAATGGAGCAGTGACGATAGTTGGACCAGCATCGAAAGTAAATCCTTCCTGTCTAAAAACACTTGCTCTACCCCAGGCTGATCTAGCTTCTCAAAGATAATTGTTTTGTAGCCTCTTGCCTGTAGGCGAATTCCGGTTGCAATTCCCCCAAAACCACTTCCAATTATTAGCGCTGTAGGTCGATTTTCGTGGTTCATAACAAATTTCATCAAAAATGCCCTTTATTTAAGTATATTTTACACTATAAGTGTAAATTGCAATTGACTGTTTACACTGTCAAGTAGAAAATACAACAATGGCTACAATATACGCTAAAGATGTTGGAGAATTACTCAAACCGATCACATGGTTCCCCCCAATGTGGGCGTTTTCATGCGGTGTTGTCGCCTCAGGAAGCAATTTTTTTGAACAGGCATGGCTAATTTTGATAGGATTAATTTTGACCGGTCCCCTTGTATGTGCGGCCAGCCAGGCTGTGAATGATTGGTACGACAGGCATGTGGACGCTATAAATGAGCCTAATAGGCCAATTCCATCCGGACGCATTCCAGGAACATGGGGCTTTAAAATAGCCGTTTTTTGGAGCTTTCTATCAATAGTTGTTTCTTTTTCTCTTGGATATTGGGGAATTATTGCAACATTATTAGCTGTTCTTTTGGCATGGGCTTATAGCATGCCTCCAATTCGTTTAAAAAATAATGGGTGGTTAGGTAATGCAGCCTGCGGTTTTTCCTATGAGGGATTGGCATGGATAACCGGCGCAATAGTAGTTGCAAACGGTAAATTTCCCGCCTACGAAACCATTTGTTTAGCTATCCTTTACAGCATAAGCGCTCATGGAATTATGACCCTAAATGACTTCAAATCTATTGAAGGGGATAAGCAATTTGGAGTCAATTCTTTACCCGTAAAACTCGGTGAAAAGCTAGCCGCAAAAGTTAGCTGCCTCACTATGCTTGCTCCACAAATTATAGTAACGTTCCTACTTTTCTCCTGGCAGACAAATTTGTTGGGATTGTCTTTGGTTGCATTGATAATTTTACAACTAGTTTTAATGTCATATTTTTTAAAAAATCCCAGACAGAGAGCACTTAAATACAGTGCATTTGGGGTTCCATTACTTGTAACGGGAATGATGGTCGCGGCCTCAGCCCTGCGTTTCGTAAATGTAAGCGAAGGGTACCCTTTATTATGACCAAATATCAGAATCAGCAATTATCATGGTTTCAAATTTTCCGATTAGGAATTGTTCAGCTAGGAATTGGTGGAATGGTTGTAATAACCACCTCAACGTTAAACAGGGTTATGGTTGTTGAACTTTTGTTACCGGCGGCAGTTCCCGGCCTTTTGGTGATGGCTCACTATCTTGTTCAGATGCTCCGCCCTAGGATGGGACACGGAGTTGACAAAGGTAGGAAAGCAACTCCGTGGATAATGGGCGGCCTTTTGATTTTGGCAGCAGGTAGTATTATTTCAAGCTTTTCCATAATTCCAATGTTCGAAAATAGACTGGGTGGGTTATTGATTGCAACAGTTGGTTTTCTATTAATAGGAATTGGAGTTAGTGCAGCAGGGACCTCTTTGCTGACGTTTCTGGCCAAAAATGTTGACGAAGAAAAAAGAGCTGCATCTGCGGGAGTATTGTGGCTCATGATGATAGCCGGTTTTGCTATAACTGCAATGATAACCGGCTCATTATTGGATCCATTTACCCCTGCACGACTCTTCATAGTCTGCAGCTCTGTGACTTTCTTCTTACTAAGTTTAGCTCTCCTGGCTGTTTGGGGACTCGAAAACAGCCTGGTCCGAAAAACAGTAAAAATATCGACACACACAAAAACCGTTTCTGGAGGCTTTTTGGGAGCGATTTCCGCAATCTGGGAAGAAAAGAAAACAAGATTGTTCACGTTATTTGTTTTCACCTCAATGTTTGCATTCAGTATGCAAGATTTAATTCTAGAACCTTTCGCTGGTTCAGTTTTTGATTTGACACCAGGCGAGACAACAAAGCTTTCAGGAATGCAACACGCCGGAGTTTTTGTAGGAATGATATTTGTTAGCATAATTTGTTCAGGTCGTTTTTCTACCAAGAAAATTGGTTCGTTAAATCTGTGGATAACAACAGGATGTACGCTTTCCTGTCTTGCTCTCCTAATAATCGCTATTTTGGCCTCAGGAGCTACATCCATCCACCTTCAAAGTATTGTAATTTTTCTTGGCGTATCCAATGGAATTTTTTCTATTGCAGCAATAGGGCTCATGATGCAACTGGCAAAAGAAGGCGGAAAAAGAAAAGAAGGTATTCGCATGGGTCTTTGGGGTGCCTCACAAGCTATTGCCTTTGCACTCGGGTCCCTCATGGGCACTGTTTTTAGTGATCTTTTTGGGTATTTGTTTCAATCGGCAAGAGAAGGTTATGCAACAGTGTTTTTATTGGAGTCTGCGATATTCGGACTGGCGGTATTCATTTCTTTAAAACTAAAATCTATTCAACAAAAAAACATTAGCAATGAAATTTTTCCGGAAGTTCCTCAAAGTAACTTTATACAAGAGATAAGGAGTTGATGGTATGAGCCAGATAAGGACAGAAAAAACTGGTATTGGAAGAAATTATGAATATTTTGATGTGGTAGTGATTGGTGGAGGACCCGCTGGTGCAACTACTGCAAATGAACTTGTCAATTCTGGGTTGAAAGTAATGTTACTTGATAAGGCAGGAAGAATAAAACCTTGCGGGGGGGCAATTCCGCCAAAAGCGATAGACGAATTTGAAATTCCTGACGAGCTTCTTGTTGCGAAAATAAATAAAGCCCAGATCGTTTCTCCAGCGAAGAATAAGGTAGACATACCTATAGAAAATGGTTTTGTAGGTATGGTTGATAGAGATAAGTTTGATGAGTGGTTAAGGGATCGGGCAGAAAAAAATGGTGCTACGAGAAAAATTGGATCCTTTAATTTTATTTCTCGCAACAGATTAGAAAACAAAGTTCTAGTGCACTATACAGCAAGACAATATGTGTCGGATACAAAATCATATCCGGAGTGTGTCTTAACTTCTTTCGTAGTAGGGGCAGACGGAGCAAATTCAGAAGTTGCTAAGCAAGAAATTAAGAATTCATCATTAAAAAGGCTTGTATTTGCGTACCATGAAATTATTCAGCGACCGGAAAAAGTTTCAGAAAATTATGAGCCCAACCGGTGTGACGTTATCTATTCATCCAAATATTCTCCTGATTTTTATAGTTGGGTGTTTCCTCATGGTGATACATTTAGCATTGGTACAGGGAGTGCTCAGAAGGAATTTTCTTTTAAGGGAGCAATATCTAACCTGAAAGCAAAACATGAATTAAATGGTTGCAGAGTTATACGAAGAGAGGGAGCCCCAATACCTCTAAAGCCACTAGGAAGATGGGATAATGGTGCAGATACCTTGCTGGTAGGAGATGCAGCTGGAGTCGTAGCTCCATCATCAGGCGAGGGAATTTATTACGCTATGCTCAGCGGTAAACTAGCTGCGAGAGCATTAACAAAATGTGTACACGAAAAAAATCCTGATTACCTCAAAGAACCAAGAAAAGAGTTCTTAAAGCTACATGGCAAAGTATTTTTTATCCTTGGATTATTGCAAAGTTTTTGGTACCGAAATGATTCACTAAGGGAAAGATTTGTGAAGATATGCGAAGATAAAGATGTACAGTATCTAACGTTTGAGTCTTACATGAGAAAAGAAATAGTTAAGCGAAAGAGAAAAGAAAAATTAAAAATCTTCTTTAAAGACTTAGCTCATTTATTTGGATTCGCAAAAGTTTGAGACCGACGTACTACTACTTACTCGCACTAATTGCCAGTTTTCTGACAGCAACAATAGGTGGAAGCTTTACGGTCCTCGACGAATGGTATTACTCCTTGGATCAACCCGAATGGAAACCTGATGATTTAGTTTTCCCAATAGTTTGGACAACTATTTTTTTTCTTTGTGCAATTTCTGTGGGCATGCTCCTCAGCGGGACCTCAAACCGACAAAAAAATTTAGGATAGCTTATTGTTTTTTATTGAATGCGTTTTTAAATATTTTTTGGAGCTATTTGTATTTCTTTATACAAAGGCCGGATATAGCACTCTTGGAGGTAGTATTCCTTTGGGGATCTATTCTTCTGTTAATCATGATATCAAAAACCGTTAGCACGATAGCCTCATTAATGCTTTTTCCTTACCTTGTCTGGGTAAGCATCGCTTCCATACTTAATTATCAAACTGTTATACTCAATGGATTTTTATAAATTCGAGTCGTTGAAATAGTTTGCATTTCTTAAGTTAAGGTCTCAATTTACAACTCCATTTGATGTCTGCTATGCTATTCCAATACGATATTTGATGATTGTTTTAACGTAGTCAATATTAAACAATTTAGATAAAAAACCGTCTGTCTCATCTCTCGTACTTTGTTTCAGAGAAATCTAAAAATGGATTTTATGGTCAGATAACTTTAGTACCTAAAACTACTTTTTCTGAACTAGCCAAACTAGCAAAGATTTTTATGTTACTCGATCCGGCAAATTTTAACTAAACCCGACAGGATGCTTTTTCACACATCCTGTCGTTATATTATTTTTTAACTTCCATAATAAGGGGTAACTGGCCAAACAGATGGGTCAGATGGGATAACGCTATGTTTTACCGCCCAAACATACCAACTGTCCACAACTGTTCCTGTTAGAAGGATTCCTATTCCTCCGGTTATACAGACTAATGATGCGAACCACCATAACCACCTGTGAACTGATTCCATAGTTGCGTTAAAGCCCATAGTCCATCTCCAAAACAACGCAGCTCTTTCGGAGGCTGTACCTCTATCAACTATTTGCTCTATCTCCCTATCTCCTCCAAACCTACTAACGGCAAGAATTGTTGCACCATGCATTGCAGCAAGTAATGCCGCGCCATATAGAAATGCTATAGAAAGCATATGGAAAGGATTCCAAAAAAGGTTACCGTATTTTATTGAAAATGTTTGTGTCCATTCCAGGTGAGAAAAGATACCGTAAGGCACCGCTTCACTCCAATTGCCCATCAAGATAGGTCTTAGCAAGCCGAGAACTAGAAATAGCCAAATTGCTGCAGCAAATCCCCATGCGACGTGTGTGCCCATACCCATTGCAAGCGCACGTCTATACATTCTAAACCACCATAATAGTACTGATGCCGTTAGAAAGAAGCCCGTTATTAAAAACAACCCCCCTTCTGCAAGAGGAGGAAAACCCAGT
Organism: Burkholderiaceae bacterium; assembly: GCA_038147455.1. GTDB lineage: Bacteria > Pseudomonadota > Gammaproteobacteria > Burkholderiales > Burkholderiaceae_A > UBA7377. The sequence continues at coordinate 168,096 of JAYQTQ010000003.1, forward strand.
CCATATTTAGCATCTGGTGGGTTTAATGAAAGCCAAAAAAGTTTGCGAACAAATTCGATAACGTTGTAATCTACCTGAGCTAGGTAATTCATTCCAATAATCGAAAAAGCGATCGCAAAACATATTGCCGAAGCTACTCCTAAAAACCCAAGATATATCGGGCCAATTTGTGCGTTCCCAATCCAACCCATTAAGGTTGAATGCCATGGTGTAGTAATTCTTTCTCTGGTATCCCTATCTCTATCAAGTGGCACTCCTGGATAAGCAGGAGCCTGAACCTGAACTTGTGTAAATAAATTTTGATATTCTGCCATCGGTATCTCCCTGTGCTCCGGTTCAAGAACTTTCGTACGGTTTCATTGTTGGATATAAACTTCCATCAATTGGGTAATTCCAAATTGGAAGTTCCAACCACCAACCCCACCAATCTTGCCAATTACCAACCCAAAAAGGACCACTAATAACAATGCAAACGGCACTGAAAAATCCCGAAGCGAGAGCTAAGTAAAGGAGTAATCTATGAATACCTAACGTGCCAATCGAATAACCAATTGAATCTCTAAAAAAAGTATCTTCGTGCTCTGGGGTTTTAACATGTTGCCCTTTTTGAGGATTGGTCGCTGAGAGTATTAATCCTCCGTGAAGTGCTGCGGCTAATGAGGTTGCAAAAAAGAATGTTATCGCTAACATATGCGCTGGATTCCAATGAAACCAAACAAACTGATAACCAACATTTGATACCCATTGGAGATGACTCATAATTCCATATGGAAATCCGTGGCCCCATGCTCCTAACAAAAGCGGCCTAAAAACAACTAACGTAACATATGCAAATATGGCAAAGCCAAATGCCACTGGAACGTGGTACCCAATGCCCAATTTACGACATATTTCAACTTCCCTCAAAGCCCATGAGCCAAAAGCACCTACAGCACACACAGTTATTACCTGCCATAGTCCTCCCTCAGCCATTGGTGCAAGACCCAACCCGTACTTTATGTCGGGTGGATTAATACTAATTTGCCAAAGGTTCCACGTCGGGCCCATAGCTGCACCCCACAAAATTAACGCAGTGCCGAGGAATGCGAAAAATATAGTGGTTACACCGAAAAAACCAACGTAAAACGGACCTACCCAAAAATCAAATAGATCTCCGCCTACGAGGGTTCCACCTCTAATCCTATATTTTTTTTCAAAGCTTAACATCGCCATGGTTTTTCCCCCAGTCTTAAAAATCTTTAACCGGGCAGGGGCTTAACGCCCCTGCACAGCCCTTTCTACAACAATTATCGTTTTTCAGAAGCTTGAGCAACAACTGCTGGCTGATTTAATCCAGCTTCGCCCATCATAATTTCTGCCTGGCTCTTTCCATCTAACCAGTTAAAACGAACTGTACTCAGTAATATAAAGTGAATCATTGCTGCTAACGCAAACAAGAAAACACCTTGTATTACCATTGCCCTTAACGGGTCATATAGTTTCCATACTCTCCACATATTTAAACTCCTTCTATGTTAGGTGAGACATTAGCGTGTAAACTGCTGATCTAACGTCGCTCAATAACGATGAACTTCCTTCTGCGCCAGGCAACCAGGAACGCCAGGGAAGCCGTAAACAAGTCGACAAAACTGCTATTAACAGAAATACCAAAAATGTTATCCAGAAAATTATGGAAAATCGAAATGTATCTCCGCTCGGCTGTTTGTCTGAAACCGAGGCAATTGAGCTTTGACTAGATAATGCTTCCATTTCATTCCTCCTTTAGCAAAATTAATTAAAGTTCACCTATATTGTTAATAGAACCATGGGCGCCAAGCCCATACGAGTATGTGGGCAACAACGGCAATAGCCGTAAAGCCAACTAAGCCCTGCATGTAAAACGTATGGAATTCCTGGGCTTCTTCATCGGTAAGTCCTGAGATAGAACCTGAAGTCTCACTCATGATTACACCTCCTTGAAATGGCCAATAGGCCGTTGCCGCACTGGAGCCCGCGGCATGGGCAGTCGCGACCCCACGTCGCGGCATTCTTTTTACATAGTGAAAGCAGATCTTTATGTCTTATAAATCCCCTAAAATAATTGATTTTCATACTTTCGCCTCTGCGTTTTGAATCTCAGATCTGTCATCATTTAAATTCAAATATTCGATCACCATAAACTCTGTAATTTCTGACAAACCACGTTCTTTACAGTCCATCTCAATTTGTTCTCTCAATTTTTTGGCTCTAGAGATTTGAACCAATATGGGTTCTTTTTCAAGATATTTGTTTAAAATATTTTCTGCATCTCTTTCCCAGCGCACATTTGAATGGGCCTCACTCGGTTCTAGACTTTTTGTTTTTGTAATTGGTGCTGCTAGATCAAGCTCAGTTCCTAAAGGTAAAACATGAAACAAGGAATCGAAAAGCGAATTACAAAACTCCTGAAGGATATATGTTGCACCAGCATATCCTACAAATGGCGTTCCTGTATGTCTCCTTACGATTGAACCAGGAAAGGATGAAGGGATGAACGCATTTTTAGAATTGATTTCTGCAAGGTACATTCTTTCGTTGATACTACCGAATGTTACTAACGGCGTACCATTATGTATTAAAGCCCTTATCTCCTCGTTATTAGTTTTACCCCCCGCTTTTCGTGACCGAGCAAATTTGCACTGAAAACCAAGTTCATTTTGTAAATAATTCTTAATCCCTCTGGTGTATGTCTCATTAGCAACAACTGCGAATGTAGCAGTTCCAAAAAAATCTTGAGTTACTGATCTCCAAAGATCCCAAATCGGCTTTAATGTTGTGTGTTTTTCGGCTTCGATGAATTCATCTGCATCTAGCTTTAATATTGATGCTAATTTCTTCAAAAATAACGTTGTGCTCTCCATTCCAATAGGAGCTTGTAAGTAAGGTTTCCCTAGAAGTTCACAGAGGCCTCGGCCATATTCACGATAAAGGCAAATATTTATATCTGCTTCTGATAATTTATAAATCTCCTTTAAATCTGTCCCTAATGGAAACACTAAATTAGTTTTTACTCCTAACCCATCTAATAACCTTTTAATCTCTGCTAGATCACTATTTTGATTAAACATTCCATACGCGGGGCCAATAATATTCGCAGTAGGCGCATCTTCTGGTTTCTTTTTTATCTGTTTCTTAACATTTCGCGAACCAAACTCTCTCCATAACCAAACTAAAGCTCTATCAGCTGCCTGCCACTGATCTTCATCTATTGTCCGTGGTAAAAATCTTTTTAAATTGGTTCCCTCAGGAGTCACACCACCACCTATCATTTCGGCAATAGAACCTGTAACAACTACTGATGGTTGTTTTGGGTCAAGTACTTTATGTGCCCTCTTCATTGCACCTTCAGTTCCATTTTTATTTAGTTCATCTTCAGATAATCCTGTAACTACGATAGGTAATTCGTGGGGTGGCAAGCCATCCGTATAGTGCAAAACAGACGTTACAGGCAAATTCTCACATCCAACTGGTCCATCAATTACAACCTGCAGGCCTTTTACCGCAGTAAAAACATACACAGCACCCCAATATCCGCCTGCCCTATCATGATCAATAATCAACACTTTACTTGCTCCTTGTTTCCACTACTTCCCTGCTGTTTTTTTTCGGAAATCATCTCTTTAAATTTCCCACTCTTCTCTCCATAAGGATGCCAGACACCAGAAGATTGACCTTCTCCAACTCCAGAAAAGAATTTCTTCATTTTTTTGAAACGTTCTCCATTGTTCATGGCCCCCTTCACAACTTCCATTACAGACCCTATCCCTAAATTTCCCATGAGAGGGCGAGCTGAGATCAAGTTCGTAAAATATAAGTGAGGGGATTGCTTTTTCCTTCGCATGCTGAACTACCGGTGTAGTACCTATCGCAAGATCCGGTTCATATTCATCTATTGCCTGGAGATCACTTTCAAGTGACGCTCTAAATTTAACTGAAACACCATGTTGTTTAAGCCATTCTTCATCCACCTTGGATTGTTTCGTTCGGGGGCAAGCTGTTCCTACATACTTCACCGTTAATCCGCTTTCAATGAGTAGTCTGGCAACGAGCAGTTCAGAACCCTCATACCCACTTAAAGTTATACTTCCGTTTAACTTTCGTTCTTTCAAGGACTCCTTGATTAATGGAAGAACAAGCTCTTTTGACTTTCCTACCTTTTCCTCGGACAAGTTCAAAGAATTACCTAGCCTTTCCAACCACGATGCCGTCCCTTCATATCCGACTGGAGCAGAACTCAAAATTGGTTTGCCAACAGACTCAAACTCTCTAAATGTTGAAGTATAAAAAGGGTGCAACCCAGCGACCAGAGAGCCTTCAAAAGCAGTATATAGCTCTCTCCACTGCCGGGTTGGGACGATAGCGCCTACCTCTAATTCCAATGGCTCCAACATAGATGATATCGACATGGGATCTAAGGGAAATATCTCCCCAACGAGCGTAACCAAAGGTAAGCCCTTTCTTTTTTGCAAAGATTTTTTTACCGGGCCACTTGTAATCTCAGTTTTAGAAAACTTCAGCATTGCAGAGGCTAAGATATCCTTTGCTTCCGCATGGGTAGGAACACCAAACCCAGGCACATCTATTCCGATTATTCTTACCCCATTAATCACCTTTGGTAGTAGTTGTAGAGGAACTCCGCTGGCAGTAGGCACACATAAATTTATGACTACTATTGCATCTAACTTATCAGGGTCTGCAGTTTTCTCGACAGACTCTTTGATATCTTCAAAAAGTTTGCCAGTAACCAATGTTTCAGAATTGAAAGGAACATAACCAACACTTCTGCGCGCACCATAAAAGTGCGAGGTAAATGTCAATCCATACACACAACATGCAGAGCCGGATAAAATCGTGGCAACCCTATTCATTCTCAATCCAACCCTAAGTGAACCAAAAGCGGGACACATACTTTGTGGTTGGTCATGGGGGCCAATAGGGTAATCTTTCTTGTACTGATCAATAATTTCAGATTTATTTTGAGCCCGCGCGCGTTCTATCAAATCTTTACTACCGCATGGGACCTTTTCCTTCCCAGCGGTCGAAAGATTCTTAATATCTATAATTTGTTCACTAGGCTGCGTCATAAATAACTTCCAGTGATTTCTTTTCCTCAAAACTAACACCTGTCAAATCAGATAACTCTGCAGGCTCGAGCTTATAATTTCGACCCACTACATCCGACGAAAATAGGTTTAGAAGATCATCTTGAATTAAAGGGTTAGGTAAAACAGGCGGCGCTGTTGCCACGTTGGAAGCCAACTCAGAAAATAAGGAAGCCCATTCGCTACCCGGCTTTCCAATGATTTCATAGCTTGCACTTTTTCTTCTTATATCCTCATGTGCAGGAATCGATGTAAGGACCGGTATACCAACTTTTTCTGCAAAATTTTTAGCCTCTCCGGTTCCGTCATCTTTATTAATAATAATTCCAGCTACTCCGACATTTCCTCCTAACTTTCTAAAATACTGCACGGCAGAACAAACATTGTTAGCAACATATAAGGATTGGAGATCATTGCTCGCAACCACCATCACTTTTTGACACATATCTCTCGCAATTGGTAGACCGAAGCCCCCACAAACCACATCTCCCAAAAAATCAAGCAACACATAATCAAAATCCCAGTCATGGAATCCTAATTTCTCCAAGGTTTCAAACCCATGAATTATCCCTCTTCCTCCACAACCTCTCCCAACCTCGGGTCCACCTAATTCCATTGCAAATACACCATCTCTCTTGAAACAAACATCACCGATCTTAACTTCCTCTCCTGCCAACTTCTTTCTTGATGAAGTTTCAATAATGGTTGGGCATGCTTTTCCGCCAAAAAGTAATGAAGTCGTGTCACTTTTCGGATCACAACCGATTAACAAAATTTTCTTACCTTGCTGCGCCATCATGTATGAAAGATTGGCTAAAGTGAAACTCTTACCAATACCTCCCTTGCCATAAATTGCAATTATTTGTGTCTCTTTTTCTTTACTTTGTTTGCGGGTTCAGGAACTGAAGAGCTAAGAGCCTCACCATTTTTTTCAGTCGGTCCAAACTGCTGACCTCTGACTATTTGTTTATTCTTCATAGTTAGTGATACCCTTTCCAGTCAATTATCATCTTTACGCAACTCGTGTCATTAAAAGCAGTTTCGTAAGCATAAGGGGCGTTTTCAGCTGAAACCTCATGACTAATTATTCCTTCAAGATTAAGCTGCTTAGAAATAACCAAATCTGAAACAGCTTGCAAATCACTCCGTTGCCACTGTGCAGCAACTCTTATTCTGGCCTCCTTCAAGAAGGTTGGAACGAAGTCAAAAGAAATTGAGTCTTGATAAAACCCTGCTAAAACTACTTCCCCTCCTGGATGCAGAAGACTTATTAGAAAATCAAGTTGACTAAGGTCTCCACTAACATCAACAATGCAACCAAATTGTTTTCCAACCACTTCCCCTGGAGTGCAAACTTCGTATCCCGCAGCACCACTCAGGCGGTTAGCTGTTTTGTCAACAACAGTTGGCGACTTTCCACGCAAAACGGTAAGTCGAGCTAACAAACGTCCGAGAGCCCCGTGCCCGATAATTAAATCAGGAGTAGAGTTATCTGCAAAAATATGATGAGCTGTAGCAGCCAATGCCAAAAGAACATTCTTACTACCTATTTCAAAGGGCATTTTAATTGCCCGATTTTTATTTACAACTAGATGGGATGATGCTCCCCCAAACAAACCCTTTACATCTCCATAACATGTTGCTCCAGGGACAAAAACAGTATCTCCTCCGTAAACCCAGAATTTTTTCAGAGCAGCTCGAGACCTTTCCAAAACATTCGTAACCGGGTACTAACGGATACCCCATGCCCTGAAATGCAGGCATTCTTTCCTTCAAAAGAAGTCTTTCAGTCCCTGAGCTAATTCCACTGTAAAAGTTTTCCACCAATAGATCGTCTTCAGTTAACGAGTCTAAGTTAATTTGCTCGACATGTATTTCGCCTGGTTTCTTTAACAACACAACAGATGCTTTGTTTTCAATCATGCTTGTGTAAACTTTCATTAACAATTTAATATGTAAAGATAACTTTACATATTAAGTATCAATAAAATAAAATTCCTTGTCAACGAATTTATTTTTTGCACCACAACAAAGAAAAAGCTTTAAGTTCATCTAAACTAAGCCTCTGCCAATACTATTCCCGTCTGAATGGGCAGCGTAGTTTTTAAACAACGCGCTTTTGAAAATCCACAACCTCTCAAAAGAGCGATAAGTTCCTCTGATGAGCGAGGCCTCCCTTTACCCATCAAAGTCAAATAAAACCAAAAATAAGCATCGCAACTTATTCCTGGAAAATTATTGTTAGCCATGGGTTCAGCTATTAGAAGCTTCCCATTATTTGAAAGGGACTTTCTTATCAACTGTAATAGTTTTATTACATTTTCTTCTGAATGGTCATACAACACTCTGATTAAGGTTACCAAGTCATAACCAGACGGGATTTCATCTTCAAAGAAATTGCCAGGTATGATCTTTATCGCATCTACTAGGCCTGCTTGCTTTACATTTTTTTTTGCTTCTTCACAAACCTCCGGAAGATCTAGATTGGCTACTTTTATCCCGGGAATAAGTTTTGCCAAACGAATTGAAAAACTAGCCTTCCCTCCTCCAACATCGAGCACAGAGCCGTGTTTTGTAAAATCATATGTGAAAAACATTTGATCAGTCACTAAAGGTTGAGAAATTGCCATCAATTCACTGTACCTTTTGCATTTTCAGTTTTTGTTCAAGTTCTGTATCACTAGGAACACCTCTTCGTTCAACATAACCCCAATACCTATTCAAAGAAGTTTCCTTATCTTTTTCTTTAAGAAATGCTACCGGCTCCATCAAGTCCCGATAAAACATTTCGTGATGCAAAATAAGAGCTAATAGGCCTTTGTCATTCGCAAAAATATGTCCTTGCACGGTTAGGTCGACCAAATCACCCTCATCCTTTTCAATCAAACCGATAGCGGAGGCACCCATAAACAAACAATCAAATTTTGCTTTATCCAAATTTAGAAAATTGAAGACTCTTTCTATATCTTTGGGTCCATCTTTCAGAAAATTAAATATATTCAGCTTCACGCAGCATAATAAAATCTGGGAATAAACAAACCCGGCCATTAAATCAAAAGACTTTAATGCCTGACGTCTAACAAAATATTGCCCAATAAAAGAGGTTACGAGATACCGTTTACCCCTATCTGACTGAAAAATTCTGCGCACAATTTTTCTTTTTAATGAAAGGAAAAAATTAGCGCTCAACCTCAATTTACTTTTTTACTTGCAAGCCAGTTTTAAGAAAATGCCTTACGGTCAATTTTTTGAACCTTTATACGGCCTTTCTTAGGTACAAGACGGATAGCTTCATTTCTAATTAATTTTGTTAATTTCGCATCGTTATTAAACTTTGGCACCGATGCGACAACCTCATCTATTAGATTATCAAAGTACGCCACGGCCCCTGAAAGCCCCAGTTCTCTAGCTGAACTCATTCTACCCAGGACCTCATCTCTTCCAGTAGGTTTTCCAACGTCAGATGGATGTGCAATTACGTCGCGTATATCATCCGCTACTTGATAAGCCTCGCCTAACTTTTCTCCAAAAAGGCGCCAATTCTCGATCTCACTGCCAGCCGATGCCGCGCCCGACATAACTGCAGCCTCAAACAATGCCCCAGTTTTTTCTCTCTGATATTGCTCTAATGAAGCCTTCTTTTCACATTCCCATGCTTGACCAGCAATTATCCCGGACACACTTCCAACCGATCTTGTTACCAAATTCAGTACCAACCGTAGGCGGGCAAAATGGCGTGTTTCACAATTATTTAGATGGCGAAATGCCTCAACTATTAACGCATCCCCTGCCAAAATAGCTAGCCTTTCATCAAATTCCTTATGAACTGACGGTCTACCTCTTCGCATATTCGCATCATCGAAACAAGGTAAATCATCATGGATTAAGGACGCACAGTGAAGAAACTCAATTGCTACCGCAGCAGCAATAGCCAAATTTTTATCATAATTATCGAAAGAATCTGCAATAGCTAGACAGAGCCGTGGCCGTATCCTAGCACCCCCTGGGAAAACTGCATGGTGCATCGCCATGTGGAGTCTTTTAGGCGAGCCGGGACTACTACACTTCGACAATGCATTTTTTAAATGCAATTCGAGAATACTCTCAGGTTTCATGGATACCCAATCTGTGATTTGTCGAATTATTGATTAAAAAGAAAAAACTCCATTATGTCAATTCTTATTGACAAATAATATGTAAAAATTATGTTACATATAATTTGAATTGTTAAAAATTACAGAAATGACTGAAGAACATTCTAAAATTAGATGGATTCAGACAGAAAATGTTAAGTGGTTTTGTCTGACTTCGAACTCATGGCAGGAGTTTGACGAGAACAGTAACAATAAACTGGTTCTGTTTTTACACGGGACCGGCGGAAGTTACGAATGTTGGGATGAAATCGCAAACGGACTTAGTCATAGCTTCGTTACTCTGTGTTTAGACTTGCCGGGTCACGGGAAATCTGAAAACAATAAAACATTCAAGTTAAGCTTACGAAATATTGCCATAGAGCTAAGCCAATTGCTCAAGCTTTTAAACATAAAAAAATTAAAAACAATCGTTAGTCATTCGGCAGGCACAACATTGGCAATAGAGTTGTCAAACTGTAATAAACAAATTGAAGTTGAGAAAATTATCGGGATTAACCCCTCACTGGTCCCCCCCCCATTCCACTTTACCATGGCACTTAGGCCCGTTAATAAGTCCTTTTATTACGTCAGAAACTTCTGTATCTTTGTTGTCCAAAATTATCAATAACTCAACAATAATAGAAAAACTCTTAGATTCAACAGGTTCAAATCTAAAAGATCCGATCAAAAGAGATAGATATGCTAGCCTATTTAATAATAAAAAACATTTAAAAGGAGCCCTAAATTTTATGGCAGAAACAGACGTTATGAGCGTTCTTCAAAATGTCCATTCTGCGAAAACAAAATTTTTTTTTATCATCGGCGCCAGAGATACCTGGGTGAGACCAGACAATTTAAAAAACATTTTCAGCAAATATTTTCCACAAGCAAAAATCTTGGAGCTCGATGGGGGGCACTTGTTAAACGAAACTCACGCTAAAGAACTTTGCAAATTAATTCTCCAGGAATTAACGTATAGTGGTGACAGCATCTAATATCTTTTTCGAATTAGCTCGTGGTAAAGGAAGATAAGTAGACCCAAGCTTATCAGCCAAAAATCTAGTTTGAGGCGCGGGGTTATCAGCTATATCAATAAATATAGATTTTATTGTGTGACTATTGAAAAGTTCGGCACTCTTCAGAGATTCCTCAAATGCTTTACTTCTACCCCCAACTCCACTTTTTGTAACATTTGCTCCACCATCACTCAGAATTACTAATACAGGAATTTTTCCATGGCTCAACTCTGAGCAACACAGATTGAATGCATGCTCTAAGGCTGCAGGCATCGGAGTACCTCCACCACCCTTCAATCCCCTAAGACATTTTTTTGCTCGAACGAGAGATCTCGTTGGCTCTAATAACAAGTCACTGCGCTTTCCCTTGAATGAAATAAGAGCAACTTCGTCCCTGCGAATATAACACTCAGCTAGAAGTAGTTCTACCGCTCCTTTAGCTTCTCCTAACCTTTTCGATGCTGAGGATCCTGAGGCATCGACCAAAAAAATAGTTGTATTACGAACTCGATTTCGTTTCTTCGAAACACGCAAATCTTCGGGCAAGATACGCAAAAGCATATTTTCATCAAAATTTTTATAAGTGTGTCTCTCAACTTGATAGGGAAGAGCAGCTTGAATTGAATCAACGATCTTTATTTTATGAGGTAAGCCCTGGACGCCATCGCATTGAAGAATAGTTTTTTCCGCTACTTGTGTTTCTTATAAACGTTTGTCCTCTTCCAAACGACGGACTCCCTTTCAATCTTTTGGAAAATTTGCTGGCCAAAATACTTTGTAAAAACTCTTTTGAAAGAAATATATTTTGCATAGAAGAATCCAGGTTTGCAGGATTATTCTCTACTCTCTCATTTTCTATACTTTGCCTCTCATCATCTCTTGAATCGATAATCGACGAATCCGAATTATCAAGCTGATTACTTTCTTCCGTTAATTTCTCTTCTGTCGGAGCCTCAGTATCCTCATCTTCGACACTCAGTTGGTTTTCATCTTCTTGTGAAGGAATTGACTTTGCTTTTAAAAGAAAAACAAGTGATGCTGCTAATTTAATATCCTCGTCGTCTACCTGAGTTCTTTCTTGCAAAGCAGCAATAACCTTAGAGACAGTGATCGCAAAGAAAACCTGGCGGAAACCCTCAACCGCCAAGTCAGAGGATATTGCGACTAACATCGATAACTGGTTAGCATTTAAAACTACATCGGGGAAAATTTTTCTTGCATTCTCCACATTTAAAATTTCTTCTTCAGACATCGCTAAATTATCCAAATTGTAATCCTCAGCCAATTCTGTTCCGAGTATCGTTAGCGCTAGTCGTTCGTTAATTGTGCGAGGAACGTTTTGATTCTTATCTTCCCGATTAAAGGTAATTCCTCGAACACTATTAACGAATTGAAACCACAATTATTTTCATTAGTTGTTTCAAGTGTTTTATCTAAATCTGCACATAACAGATTAGCTACTGCTCTATCGATATCTCTTGTCAAACTTAATAGAAGCGCCTGCCCACTATTTTTTTTTCTGCGGAGTAAGCCCTCTCGATAAACCTTAACTCCTTCTCTTAAAGAACCTAGAAAATCTAATCCTCCTGTTAAATGTTCTGAAGAGATATCCGACGGAATTGATAAAATATTCATTTCATTAGGAAGAATACTTTTCAAGGAGCTAACTAGGGCTTCTCGATATTCGAAGTGGGGCAATTCAATTCTTATCCCAGCTAATTTATGTGGGCAAACAGAAAAAATTTTTAAGATGTATTTAGCTATCACTAAACTTTTTTCTCAATCAAATACTTCAGAAATCATTTTTTTTACACGAGTATCCGAACTAGATTCATCCAAAGGGTCTCTTCTTAACCGGTGCCGAAGAGACATTACAGCTACATGTTTGACATGTTCCTCAGTTACCGAAAGGCTCCCATTTAAGGCTGCACATGCTCTGGCAGCTTTGCTGAGGGACAGCTCTCCCCTGAGACCATCTGTTTTTAACATCAAGCAAAGCTCTGCAATTTTCTCAAGCGTCTTTTCTGGCACTTTTACTTTGCCAAGCTTAGTTCTCGCAGCCCTTATCTTTTTGCCAAGGCCATTTCTTTTGATAGCCATTTTTCCTTAAAAGCTTCCGGATTATCGTCATACTCCTGTCTTAACTTGACAACTTTAATCCTCTCCTCGAGATTTCCAGGAGTAGTCACATCTACCGAAAAAGCAAACCTATCTAATAATTGTGGCCTAAGCTCTCCCTCCTCTGGATTGCCACTCCCAACAAGTACAAACTGTGCAGAATGCTCAATTGACAAACCCTCTCTCTCAATAAGATTTATACCAGAAGCGGAAACATCGATAAGTAGATCAACCAAATGATCATCTAACAAATTAACTTCGTCAACATACAAAAATCCTCGATTAGCGCTGGCAAGCAGGCCCGGTTCTAGTTGCTTGTCACCCGACCGTAATGCTTTTTGAATATCTAATGAACCAATTATTCGGTCCTCTGTGGCACCCAATGGAAGATTGACTACGGGCACAGTCCTGTACTCACTAACCAGTTTTTCCGCATTTTTACAACGACTACATACTCCAATCTCCTTAGAAGGAAAACAGTTAAACATACAATTTTTAACAGCTTTTATCTTTGGTAAAACATTAACCAAAGCCCTAATCGCAGTTGACTTTCCGGTTCCTCGATGGCCCATTACCAAAACACCACCCATGAGCGGATCTACTGCAGATAACTTTAGAGCTAAGCACATTTCATCTTGTCCAATTATTGCTGTAAAGGGGTAATGGAATGTACTCATGTTCTAATTTTTTCGTCTAATAAAAACTATTAAGGAGTAAAAATGAAAAAGCCCAGAACACATTAAAAAAAACAAGCATAAACTTAAATTATCTTTGGCAAACGACAACAGTGAGGTCATTAAAAAAATTCCTGAAATAACATTATAGAAAAAGCTTTCTTTAAAAATATTTTTCCTTCTCTTTGTTATAGAAATGATTAAAAGCTCAAATAAAGAGATTGTTATTATAACCCCTACTAAAACAAGAATTATATCTTCATCAATCATTATCATTTCAAACCCTATAGATTCACTGAAGGATAGAGTCAATTTTTTTAGTCTTGCTAGAGGATCCATCTCTTCAAGAAGACTTTGTTTCTGTGCAGATCCGATAGGTAACAACTCCGCCCATCTGTTAGCAACCCAGCCTGCATCATGACACCGATCATCGAAATCAGACATTTCCCAACCCGGTGGAAACATCTTGTTTCCATATGAATCGAAGACATCTTTAAGATTACTCGACAAACGACGACTACTTTCAGGAATTCGAACTATACTATCGCTTCTTACCTCACTAACTTCTGCGCTCCACAAAGAATACCTGCCTTTACTGGCTGAATTTACCTTAAAACGCCCCTCTCCTTTTACACTGATCGAAAAAAGTGTTGGTTGCAAAGTTTCAAATCGAATAATTCTAGCCTTCGTACCTACATCATAAAATTCTTCGGTTTCTCCAGGCCTATTAGTTTCTAAACCACGTTTTAGCAAAATAATCCCGAAACACCCTCTCTCATCACTAACCTTTTTTATCATTTTTAGATATCTAATTTCAAAGATGTTTAAGGATAAGATACCATCTGGAAATAAACAGTTATTTAGCGGGAATATAGGCAGGTTCACTTCCCTCTCCCACGTAATTTTTCGCAAGGATCTACCCTTGAGACAGCCTCTGTCAGCCAAATATAATCAGTGTCGGCATCTTTAAACAATTTTTTAATGAGATTGTCTGTCGTTTCGGAGAGTTTATCTATTTCTAAAAATGCAATCGAGATAACAGTGCTATCAGGGTTCATTTTTTTTAATATTTGCGGGACTCCATAATCTCGCCTTACGTGTCCATTTCCAGCTATCACAATAGCAGGAGCAACTTTACTGGCAATGTAAGCCATGCTAGCATCTCTATACCGTTGGACCTTATACATAAAACTCAACAAACCCTCCTCAACAACTCCGCAGTGACCCACAACTAGATCATTGAGAAGTTTGTCTTTTGATTGACTGTCAAGAGCACTTCTCTTTACTATCGGAGTTAGTGTGTCTGATTGTGAAAACCCTCTTCCTGCATAAATATTATTGATATCTTTTTAGACAAGTTACCCCCGAAGACGGGCAAACTGAACTCTTCAAATTTTTTGTATAAAACTTCATGAACTGGCCAACTCCAAGCTTTTTTGTTAAAACCGATGGTCTCAAGATCTTCTAATAGACTCCCGGAGTAAGTAATCTCACTCCAAAAACTAAATGTTCCGATACAATTGCAAACTCTTTATTCTGGATTTTACTTATTAGATCTGCTCTTGCTCTGTGCTGAAACAAATTATCATGGACTTCACCTAACAAAACAATATCAGCTTCATAGATAGTAGCAATCAAATCTTGTACGTTGACCTGATTTTTTGTTTCGTACTCAAAAATTATCTCAGTCGCAAGTAGGTTGTATGGAATTAAAAGAAATAATGTTATTAAACATTGGGAACAAAAGCTTTTCACCTTGCGCAAATCCTTATTTTATTAAGGTTCTGTTTTAATGCGTACTAATGATTCTCTAGCCTACTTATGATTGACAAAGTATAACTGACGAGGATCTATAATTAAAAAATTAGTGTAAGGTTCTCGGAATCTGAAGATGAAAAACCGGAATTTCTGTATCAAATGGCGTTCCGTCCTCTGCAACCATTTTATATTTACCTTGCATCGTTCCAACTGGTGTCGAGATAACAGCACTACTTGTATACTCAAACCCTTCACCTGGCTCAATAACTGGTTGCTGTCCAACAACTCCATCACCTACAACTTCCTGAACGTCTCCATTCGCATCTGTAATCTGCCAGTACCGACTCATTAACTT
Organism: Burkholderiaceae bacterium; assembly: GCA_038147455.1. Lineage (GTDB taxonomy): Bacteria > Pseudomonadota > Gammaproteobacteria > Burkholderiales > Burkholderiaceae_A > UBA7377. The sequence continues at coordinate 183,270 of JAYQTQ010000003.1, forward strand.
CACAGGGTGCCCCCCTGTATTTAAAATTCTAATGGTGTAAGCAAAAACATATTTGTCAGCCTCCGGGGAAGAGTGTGCCTCTAAATATATTGGCTCCGCTTCGATCTCACATAAATATTTAATTTCATTATCCTCAGACTTCAACACCATAATACTCTCCAAAAAAATACTAACTCCCGATTGAAAGGGGTGCCGCATAACCGGTAAGCTCAAGATACCCGACTCCTATCTCTTTTTTACCGGAAATCATAGTTACAGCGCCTTCCCAATAATAATTTCCCGTACTCTGCAATGCATCCACTTCTTGGTCACTCATTATCGGAATTATACCGTATTCAACCTTATTAATAAAAATTGACTGCTCAATAGGATAAATAGCTCCGGACCGTGGTGACCTCCAGTTTTTCCTAGTTTTCCAAATTATCTCGTTTTTATTTTTTAAGTCTCGAACCTTATGATAACTAAAAACACCATTAAACTCATGAATAAATTTCTTTTGTTGAGATTTATCAACAAAAGAATAATCGCTCCAACCGATTGAACCATCTTGTTTTCTTATTTTAAAAGCCATCAAACTAGAACCATCAATTAAATTAATTCCGATCCAGTCCCAGCCTACAAAATCATCCATTAAAAGTTCACTCATCCATTCATGATCCAACCATCCGATTCCGGAAACTTTTTTAGTATTTTTTTGATGAAGACTTAAATCACCGAGTAATTCTTAAGTTGGGCCTGCTGTAATAATAGCTCGCATAATCTTTATTAGGACCTTTTTGGGAAAAACCATTTTCGCCATTCAATACGGGAGCAAAGCGAGATCCGAATTGCCCAGGAGGAGTGATTGTCAAATTTAAATTAAATTTTCTTTGATTTATTCTTAAAAAATATTTATCCGATTTTTCTTCCCTAAAAAATAAAATATCCTCAAATTGAAGTCGCATGTCTTCTTTCTTTATATCCACAGGACCTATCCCCGGTCTACCTATTTTTTGAGCCGTAAATAGCCTGTTTTTGTTAGGATCCGAAATTGAGCAATGCACAAAAACTATTTGAGAAGAATCAAATGATGTATTTTTTTGAAATCTATATCTAGTACCTAAACGAAAAAAGTTACCTGAAAACCATATGATAATGACATATCATTTAGCCAGCCGGTAAGATACCACCACTCTAGACGAAATGAAGGATGAGAACCATGATCGTTAGGAAAACTAATTATTTTTCCGGGTTTTACTTTTTCCCACAACGTTTCACCATGATCATCTGCCTCTGACGTTTTTAAAAAGAAAATATTTGATGAAGCAAAAAATGGAACGCCAACCAAAAATGATGAACTCAAAAATCTACGACGACTTATCATATTTATCCTTTATTTCGATAACTTAATACAAATTTTTTCTTTTGAAAAAAGCGAAGTATGCAAACGTCGAGACAACTATACTAGTGAAAGCTAAGAGCACAATTAGCATAATTTCTTTTAGAGGAAATTCGAAATCAAGAGTCCAGAAAAAAGTCTGTGGGTTGACTTTAAAGATTAAAATAATACTGATTAAAATGCCTACAATTACCGAAATTATTATTGATACAAGGCCAACAAAAGCTTGCTCAGAAAGCATCTGCTTCAGAATATAATTGTTTTCATGTCCTATCTTTTTCATTAGTTTGAGCTCCTGCTCCCTAGATTCGATCTGACTACTACAAGAGCATGCCACAGAAAAAATACAAACAAAAAGAGAAACAACGAACAACACATAAGTGATAGAAAATGTTTTGTCAAAAATAAGCAAGGACAGTTTCTTGATATTCATGTTGTCAGATATTTTGAAAGAAATACCTGCATTCATTTTGGATTCGAAGTCATCCTTAAATTCTTGAACTCTCTTTCCTTTTTTTAAATCAATTGCATAGTGGGAAATCTCTCCATATTCCGAGAGTTCAGGATACTCCGTAGTAGACACTGTTAAACTACCATGTTGCCGACCATAATCTCTATATTTTCCTAACACAAAAGCTTTGAGAGCACCTTCTTTAAAATTTAATTCAAAAGTATCATATAAATTTAAGTTATATCTCGCCAAAAATCCTTCAGATGCATATAAATATAACTGGTCTTGATCGTTATTTTTTCTGATATACATATCAATGGAACTTGGATCTGTGCCAATCATAGGCAAAGTCGAAAACGTGTCTTTATAAGAAAATTGCTTTAAAATTACTGGTACTGAAAAGAAGCTATTTTTAAAAGAAACTCGTGACACTCGAACAAGTTCTATGTCTTCCACCATCTCATTTGACTCTAAAACATTATAAATATAAGAGATACCCTCTTTCGAAAGATTTTTATCTACACTAATATAGCAATCAGATTCCAAAACTTTATCCAACCACATAATTAATGAGTCACGAAAACTGTGGACCATAATAACCATAGCTATAGTTAATGAGAGGCTCGCAATTATGGTCCTAATAACATTGGAGTCTAGTTTAATATCGCTTGATAACCTATAAAAGCCAACATTAGCCAACCCTTTGTTGAGAAAAAAGAAGAAGCAAAATTTAAAACTTTTTTTGCAAAAACAGGAAGGAAGGAAGGAAGGAAAATTATCGGAGTTAATAATAACAAGAAGATCCCCAGATAAGGGCCGACAGCTATTCCCTGAAATGGCCTCATGCTCGCAAACAAACCTGCAAAGAAAAGAAAAATAACGAATCCAGATTTTCCTTTAAAAATAGAATAATATTTATCAATTTTAAAGCTTTTTGTTTTCATCCGAAACAAATTGTTTTTAAAAAAATAATAATTGTTGCTAGGATCCCAGAAATTACTCCGAGTGCCCAATAGGAAAACAAGTTTACAAATGTCAAATCTACATCAGTGAAGCCTTTGAAAATTAAACCCTCACCCTGGATATCACCTAATTGCTTACCAAAAATTATTGCTATGAGAATTCCATTTAAAACACCTATCAAACTGGCTACAGAAGTAAACAGAATATTTTGAGAAAGAACGAGTTGAAAAATCTGGATATCTCTGCCCCCGATCTGCTGCATTAATTCAAGGTTCTTCCTTTGCTGTTGCAGTGACAAGTCTACAATCGAGTAAAGAAGGAAAAATGTCACAAATAATGTTGCGATTCCCAAAACAAATAAATTTCCCCTGTAAGCAGAAGATAATTGAGAAATTTCTGTCTTTCTAGATTGCGGGTCTACAATTCGGATTTTCTGCTCTAGCTGATTTGCTTGCAAAAATGCTGACAATGCAATTCTGGTTTTTTGTAAATTTGAACCTGCCTCTAGTCTTATATCTATCCGGCTTAATTTTTTTGGCTTTTTGATAATAGTCTGTAAATTTCCTATATCCATTATCACCACATTACTGAGATGCTTACTTTGACTTACAGCGATAGGAATCAAACTTTTAATTCCAAATTGCGTATTTAGGTTCAGCTTTTTATCCGACAACTCTATATTTTCAAAAGATCTGAAGAAATTATTGCGGAATTTTCTGATAACAAATTGACAAATGACTCACTGTCTTCCGTGGCGATATCATGATCACTTAAACGCCGAATTCCCTGGAAAAAAACGGGGTTGTGCCAGCTGCTCTGAAGATATCTATTCCCAAACTTGAAAATTTTTTCCAGACTACCGGACCAATTTTGATAACTTAAAATTGGGCTCGCAGCTGTTATCCCCAACTGGTTTTTGACGGATACTAATTTGTTAAATAATTCTTCTTCAAATTCACCATTTATAGATACTAAATTTATATCAGCAAATCCGTTCAGTAAATTTGCACTTCGTGCCATTTGATTTATTGCAGACTTGTTAATTACTTCGACTGCAGTAATAAGTGATACGCTAGCTGCTAAAGCTAAAATAGTGAGCGTCCATTTCAGTTTGTGTTTCCGAAATACACCAACAGAAAAATGATAGAGTAGAATCAGGAAATTTTGAATAGCCAATAAACTATCCTACGAAAGTAAATTACTTTCCTCTTCAATACCTTTGGAGTGAAGAGTAAGTACTCTCTGCATCCTTTTAGCAACATTTTTTGAGTGAGTTGCAAGAACCAGCGTAGTACCTCTAGCTTTAGCCGTGTTTATCAACAATCGAATAACAACATCACTGTTTTTCGCATCTAAACTTCCAGTTGGTTCATCTGCTAAAATTATTTCCGGGGATTTAAAAAATGCTCTTGCAATACAAATCCTCTGCTTTTCTCCCCCTGATAAAGCATCTGGATACCTATCGAAAAGATGAGACACGTTCAACGAATCCATTAATTCTTTTGCCCTTTCCTCGATTTTTCGCACACCAAGACTATCGCCCATCAAACCAGGCAACATGACATTTTGGCACCCAGTTAAATGTTCAATAAGGTAGTAATCTTGAAAAACGAAACCTATTTTATCTCTTTCTCACACTTTCTGCGTTTAATTTAGGACCCCATCAACTCGGTCACTAAAAAAACCAATGTTACCGCTATTTATTGGAATAAAGCCCGCAATGGCTTTTAATAAAGAAGTTTTCCCAATTCCTGACTCTCCGGTTAGAGCAATAGTTTCGCCAGGTTCGATTTTTAAAACCAAGTTACGGTAAAGTGGCTCCTGGTCACCGTAGCGGCATTCTAATGACTCTATTTTAATACCTGTAGCCAAGATGAGCTAACAAGCCATGTTACATTTCCCCTCAGCAACTCCCTGAGGGTCCACCAGCTCAAGTGCCTCTCTTACTTTTTTTAAATTTACTCCATCACCCACCAATGCTAAAACATTCGCCATCGTGAACAATGCATTCGCATCGAGAGGATTATAACTCAGTGCCTTTTCAAGAGCTTTCTTTGCTTCCTCATTTCTTCCTAATCCGTGAAGAACTTTTCCATACGAAAGCCACGAGTCGAAGTTTTTAGGCTCATTTTTTATCCATTTAGATGTAAGCTTAAGAGCGGCTTCAATATTCTCGTCTTCCATGTATTGCGAAAATTGTAAGAACACCGGTTGCTCGGCTAAATCTTTTTCCCACAAAGTTAAACCGCTTATCTGATCAACTTCTTCCGCGTTTCGTTTTCGCAGGTCATGGAGCCAGTCGCTTGGAAGAGCGTAGTAACTTCCCGAGTGCCCTGCTGAAAAAAAAGTAGTGATCCCTATCAATCTGCCTCTACTGTCAAACAATCCACCGCCACTTCCCCCAGAAGAGAAGCCCGCAGTAGTCTTTATCACCAAACTGTCCTCATACGGATGCAAACCACTAACACGCCCTTCCGTGAAAAAAGCATCTGCTCCTCCTGGATACCCATAAAAATACGCATAATTACCCACCCGTAACTCCGAAGGATCCCGTAACTCAACGGCAGGCAGTATCAGTCCTGGTGCTCTCAAAAGACACAAATCTTTAAAAATATCTACCTTTTGACTATCAACAGGATATCGTAAAGCACCTTTCATAACAGTTATTCTCTGGCTTCTGCGAACGACATGACAATTTGTTAAAACTTCTTCTTTACCAACCACAACTCCAGAACCTGCATAAAGTTTACCCCCAGCAGGAGCCAATATTTTCACCACACTTACCGACAACTTCGCATAAAACTCAGAAGACAGTTTCGGTTCCTCCAGAACATCAGCAGAAACGGCAAGCGGTAAACTTATCAGAACCTGGGCCAACGCTTTTCTGTAATTCGAGATACGGTTTACCATATTATTTTACCCATTCGCTTTTCAAAATTTTCCACTCTTGCTTACCATTAGAAACTAGTGAACAGCCTAACGCTTCCGGTTCAGCGCCCGGCATTAGAACTGATCTTCCTCGATCCGCAGTCCGATTATCCATATACCACCTCTCCAACAAAACTTTAATTTTCCCAGTTGAGTGGGTGTTAGAAATATAAATCATTACTCCGCCTCTGGTTACGCATTTTGCATCAAAATCTGTCGAAAACTTTAGGAAAGAGGCTGGATCCCCATTCGCAAAAAGCCCATGGAAAAAGTAAAAGCGCCAAACTTGTCAATAAGAACTTTGATGAATGTATTTGTTGAGATATCATTATATTTTGAGGAATGATATTTCGGCGCAAGTTCCTTTGTATCCAAATAATATGGTGCACAACTCTAATATCAAATGAACCCTATTCAACGACCTTTGGCTTTTCTTCTTTTTAGCTGTTTTCTAGTAACCAGCGGCAGCATTTTTGCAGACGATGCAAGTGGAAAAAGTTTTAACGTCGCTGGCCAAATGGGTTTAATGAAATTCGTAATCATTCCTGCAGAAAAACAAAATGATGTTGAATTTCACCGAAAAATAGTAAAAAAGATATGTGTTCAGGGTGAAACGTGCTTTTTAAACTTCTTCACAAATTCAAAAAACGCCCCAGAAAATTTACCTTTAGACGATCGGATTTTGGCTGAACCAACACTTATGTACAAATATTCTCCTAAACACAGAAACGAAATAGAAGACTGGAGTTGCAGACTTAAGCTGCCCATTAAATCATGCTTTTGACCAAATTAAATTAATTTTTAACGGCCAACGATTTTTCAAATGTCATATTTTTCGAATCCAATACCTCGGCTCTCAAATTATCCTTCCCAGTTGGAGTAAAGAAGAACCGAATATTAGGATTTTCGCTAATCGCGAAATCAAGATTCGCGGTTAAGAGCTTTTCTTCACTATGAAAAACTTCAATTTTTTTTACAAATCTAGCAGGTACATAAAGCCGTGTAACCTGATCCATCTGCATTCCAGAGAAGTTTGGATGTGACACCATAACTTGAGCTCTGGCTGGCCTACCAACCGTTACCCCGGACTCGGTTCTCAACTTCATTCTACCAAGTCTCGCCAAAGCCGCTTCCTGATCTTTACCGGCAGGAGCAGAGCACCCGCCTGATGCTCTCACATACCTATGAGCCATGTGTAAATCCCCGTTGTTTAGTTCGGCAACGGCTCTCACAAAAGTGTACTCCTCCAACCGGACACGCGTCTCTATATCAGCCCTACCAGCCTTTTGGCTTAATGTAAATATGCCTGCAACGGGCGTTGGGTTTTTGTCTATCAAAAGATAAATCTTTTTTATAAACCTATTTGGATTTTGCGCAATTTTACTTGTTATCGAAATGGGAACAACAGCAGCATCCTCTGCTCGGAAAGGAGCTTCAATTCCAATAATATTATTCGAACTTATTACTTCTTTATTGCCGAAAAGGCTAGATTTCAGGTTCTTCCATTCAGCAGTAGAGGAGTTCGGAACCTCTTTTCCGGCCAATTGGAAGGAAAAGTAAAAAAATAAACAAAGGAATAAAAGATTAGATATTTTTTGTAGTGAATTTATTCATACATCTCAATCCTCCCACTCTAATTCTGCGTATGCTGCTGATATATTTCGTTTCAAATAATTTTCGGTATTCTCCCAAATTCCAGTCTGATTCGAATTCAATAGTCTTTATAGCCTCTTGTAAGCTAATGTTATCACGAAGAGCCTCTTTTACGGCCCTTTTTAAAGCCACCAAATAATTTAGCTGATTTTCTAAGCCCTCTTACATCATTTTGCAGAGGACCATGACCAGGAATTATGCTCTCCACGTAATGTTTATTTGGCGATTTTTCAAAGAAGTTTATTAACTGTTGAGTAACTTTAATCCAACCATTAAGACTACCGTCAATAACCGGAATGTGTTTTACAAACAATAGATCGCCAGTAATTAACGTTTGAGATGTATGATCAAACACAGTTAAGTCGTGGTTGGTGTGAGCCGTTTCCCAGGCAGTGAGGGTTAGCTTCCTGTCACCTAAGTCCAATTGCAAGAAATCTTCGACTTCTTTCGTTGCAAAATATGGCTGTAATGCATTTTTTTCACCAAGTAGTTCCAGCAATCTTTTGTTGTAGGTATTGAACCTATTTGCATAAGCAGGCGTAAAATTTTTGTGAGCTATAAATTCTGGCGGTGGACTGAGCTGCGCGAACGCTTTGTTGCCACCGGTGTGATCAGGGTGTACGTGCGTATTTATTACATAACATACGGGTTTATTACTTATTTTTCTTATCGCAGAAATAAAAGATTTTCCAGCATGTAAACTTCCTCCGGTATCAATCACTGCTATGCAATCAGCTCCCTCAATAAACGAGAAATTTGATATTAAACCTCTGTTTTTCTGGAAAACTCTGCAATATTTCCCTGGAAGGTATAAAGTCCAGGAGATACCAATTCTAATACAAGCGGGACTACACCATTTAATTTTCCTTCGAATTCCTGTTTACTTTCCCTTTCAACAAAATGTTTACTAAACGGAGGGCATTTCACATTTTGGTTAAATGCCTCAAGCTCTATTTCTCTCGATACTTTTTGATAATTAAGATTATGCCTCTTATCAAATCCAGGTGTGTTTATAAAATCTGCGAGTCCATTTGGTAAACTACTGGCCTCTCTAAAAACACCCAGCAAATAGTCTTTCTTAGCAATCTCATAAATCAAGTTTAAGGTACTTAATGTTGAAACCCTAGAGCCTCCGTTTTAAAATCATCAAAGGAAGAAACCGTACCACTTCCAATGACATGTGTAGGTTTTAATGCTTGGAGAAACTCGAGTCCACGAACCCAAGGTTTTGTATGACCTTTTGATAAACTGGGAATAGAGTTATTAAAAACAACCTCACTCGCATAAAGAATTTTTAGATCCTCGTTCCAAAGTAAGGTGTCTCCTGTTTGTTTAACACAAGCAAATGAAATTGCTTTCCAATCCAGCATTTCTGGATGTAAAGGAGAACTTTTTCTCGATAATGTAATTCGGGATTACTATTTCGCTACCAACCAGTTCCTTTGGGTTTATTTCTCGCATCATGTCATCTCTACAAGCCTGACAGTTTTCCACCATATATTGTCTAGTCTTTTCTGAGCTTATATAGGTTGGATGATCTTTTAGGAATGCGTAGTTTCCCATTACGTTTTCAGGCTTAGCAGTTGAATTAAAAACCCATTTTACGGGTGGCAATTCTGTATTGTATTTTGTTCTTATAGTATCAAAGAGTTCCTCTACGTAACCACGATGGGGCCCAGGATCCACTACAAAACTACCATTTTTTTTTACTACTACCAGCGTGTTTACACCTGTTTCGATACCAACAGACTTGAGATAACCAGTTTTTTCTAAAGCTAGGTATATTTTCTGGCTAGGAGCATCATGTATCAATAAAGTGTCAAACTCATACGGCCTTTTTTCTAGCGAAAAAGCATGAGTAAAGAAGAAAAAAAGATAACAAGACAAGTTATCCAAAACTTTGCCATCGACTCTCCTGACCTGGTGGGCCCAACAGGACTCGAACCTGTGACCAATCGATTATGAGTCGACTGCTCTAACCAACTGAGCTATGGGCCCTAAAATATTAATTAAGCTTAATCCAGTTAATGAAAAAATCAAAGACTATCAAGGAAACTTTTCAGCTTGTCACTGCGGCTTGGATGTCTCAGTTTTCGGAGCGCTTTAGCCTCAATCTGTCTAATTCTTTCCCTAGTAACATCAAATTGTTTGCCAACCTCCTCAAGAGTATGGTCTGTAGACATTTCAACCCCAAACCTCATTCGTAAGACTTTCGCCTCACGGGGGGTGAGAGAGTCAAGAACCTCCTTGACGACATCTTTCATAGAATCTTGTAGAGCAATTTCCATCGGTAGTAATGTATTAAGATCTTCTATAAAATCCCCTAAATGAGAGTCTTCATCGTCACCAATCGGAGTTTCCATAGATATAGGCTCCTTGGCAATTTTCATTATCTTTCGGACTTTTTCTTCAACCATTTCCATTTTTTCAGCTAGTACGTGAGGGTCAGGTTCCTTGCCTGTCTCCTGCAAAATCTGTCTAGAGATTCTATTCATCTTATTAATTGTCTCAATCATATGAACTGGTATTCGAATAGTTCTAGCCTGATCAGCAATTGATCTGGTAATAGCCTGCCTAATCCACCAGGTCGCATATGTGGAGAATTTATAACCACGTCGGTATTCAAATTTATCAACAGCTTTCATTAATCCAATATTACCCTCTTGAATAAGGTCGAGAAACTGCAGTCCTCTATTAGTATATTTTTTTGCAATAGAAATAACTAAGCGCAAATTTGCCTCTGTCATCTCCCTTTTCGCCTCCCTGGCAGCTCGTTCGCCCTTAGTCATCATCTTATTGACATGTCTAAGATCTTTCAGAGGCAAAACAACTTTTGTCTGCACATCGACTAAGGTTTGTTGCAATTCCTTCAAAGCAGCCAAATTTCTATCATAAGCAGCTCTCCTCTCATCTGGAACTGTGTCTTTTTGCTTTCGAATAGATTCAAGTTAGTTTCATTTCCGGCCCAGTCTTTAACTAACCATTCAAGAGGCAACCCCACTCTATCAACAATAAGATGTCTCACTTTACGCTCGACATTCCGAACCTCATCCATTTCGTAGCGGAGAAAAGCCGCAAGACTTTCAACCGTCTTAGATGTAAATCTTATAGACATCAATTGATTTTTAATTTTTTCCTGACAATTGAGATATCTATCTGATTTGTAGCCATCCTCTTCAAGCGATTTTCCCATTGAAGAGAAATCTGCTGCTATTAATTCAATTTTTTCCAAGAAAACTTTTTGCCTCTCCAATAATTTTGAAGAGGCCTGTCCTTCATCCTCATCCTTTACATTTTCGTCTTCTTCAATGGCCTGAATTTCTGATTCCGTATTCTCCAACAGATGTTCTTCTGGAGCATCCGGATCAATTATCCCATCCACAATTTCCTCAATTTTCAGTTTCCCCTCCTCTATTTCAGAACCAAAGGAGATAATTTGATTTATAGTAACGGGACAACGCGCCAAAGCAACTAGGATCTCCCTAAAACCCGCCTCTATCTTCTTTGCAATTACAATCTCCCCTTCCCGGGTAAGAAGCTGAACAGAACCCATTTCCCGCATATACATTCTCACAGGATCCGTTGTGCGACCAAATTCAGAATCCACGACTGTGGATAAAGCAGCCTCAGCCTCTTCTTCGGCATCTTCACCATCAGAGGCAGCAGACTCTCCTGAAAGCAAAAGTGCTTCAGTATCTGGAATGTGTTCATAAACTGCAATATTCCACTCATTAAAAGTGATTACAATAGATTCCATCTGGTCGCTATCCAGCTGTATATCAGGAAGATGATCATTTATCTCCCCATGGGTCAGATAACCCCTTTCTTTGCCTAGTAAAATTAAAGTTTTAAGCCTGGCCTTCCTTGCCTCAATCTCCTCGTCCGTAAGCGGCCCGCTAGGCATAAATTCCATAAGCCTGCGGTCCCTGGACCTCCTCCCCCTTCGTTTTACTTTGGTTTTTTCTCCCCTAACTGGTGAGTTAGATTTTTCAGACTCTTTGAGAGCAGGATCTTTAGGCTTTCTTCCCCTCCTTTTTTTAGTAGGCAATTTATCCACAGAACCCTCGTCGAGGAGAGTTTGATGGGTTGCGGGGTTTAGTTGCTTTTTCTCCTTAACTAATTTTTTCTTTTTCTTACTTTTCGGGCTAGTCAAAGACTGCTTTAGTACTTTCGATTTTGGCGTTCGTTGCAGCGCTTTTTTTAGAAGGGTTAGAAGCCTTTAAACGGGATTTGGTCTTTTTTTCTTCGTCGAAGATAAGACAGTTTTTTTTGTTGCGATAGGCTTCTTCTTGTTTGACGCTTTTTTGTACTAACTACCTTTTTAGTTTTTGTCTTAACGGTTTTTTTCGTTACGGTCTTTTTAGTTTTTTTTGGTTTGCTTTTTGACCCTCGACAGTCCGCTTACCTGCTGCCTTTCTCTTTGCAGTTCGCGCACCTGTTACCGCTTTTTTTGGATTTTGTTTTTACATTAACATTAGAACTTTTGGTGGATTTCTTTGATTTCACCGTTTTTTTAGCCGTTTTTTTTGTTCTCGTCGCCATCGTAACTCCATAATTTCCATATTTAAAATTCTACGTATCTCACAGTACAGAAAAAACTACCAACCAACCCTGTCGAGCTTGTCAGTCAAGTATGTATATTTTCAAACACAAAGCTTATAAGGATACCAGACTTATTTAAGTTGAGCATTCTTTAAGCTCAATATTTCCCTCCTTATCTCATGGATGTCGCTAATTTGAACTTCTGGGTTAGTAGTAAGATTTTTTGCCTTTGTCTCAAGATACTCTATCTTCAGAGTTACAAACAAAAATCGAATTCTTTCTTCAGTGTCCCCTCAGTCTTTAAAATATTGTCCAGAACAGGGTCAATTTTTAATGCTTTTTTTACTACCTGAGTCATGTCTTTAGACATTCTTTGGTCTTGCCCAAATTCATTGCTAGATTTGTCACCACCACTCTGGTTGTCGCCAATAAACCCATTTTCTTGAATCCATGTCAAAATTACTGCGTATTCTTTCATGAACCATTCCCGATCCTCACTTAAAACTGATTTGAGGTTCTCTGGGTCTCTAACCAAAACTTTAAGCATTTGTATTTCCGGAGAGGCAACTAATTCAGATTTTTTTTTAAAAAATACCTCATGATTCTCTTTCTCTAAATGGTTTTTCGGGGACTTGCTTGTGTCTACAAACTCGCTTATTGAACAAGATAAATGCTGTCCTGCTGCTTGCATTAATTGTCGCTTAAAAATCCCACCAGACATCGACTTAAATAGATTTTTTAGCTCAGCTATTGCACTTGATTTTCCCTCAACAGAAGATAAACGTCCCGATGAACAGATAGTTTCTAGAATCATGGTTGAGAGTGGGATACCACTCTTGAGTAAATTCGCTAATGCCTCGTTACCTTTTTCCCTTATAAAAGTGTCTGGGTCCTTGTTCTGGGGCAAAAAAATAAAACTCACTAATATATCTTGCTTATTCAAGTTAGCTAATACAACCTGGGCCGCTCTCCATGCGGCGCGTTTTCCCGCCGCGTCTCCATCAAACATAAATATTATTTCACGACCTATTCTTTCCAGTTGCAAGAAATGTGACGAGGATAGAGCGGTTCCCAAAGTACCAACAGTGTTTTTAAACCCAGCCTGGTGCATAGAAATAACATCGAAATAGCCTTCAACAACTATTACAAATTGACTCTTTGCGATAAATCTTTGCGCATCAAAATATCCGTAAAGCTCCTTACTTTTTACGAACAAATCTGTCTCCGGGGAATTTAGATATTTTGGCGCATTGTTATCATCAACTATCGTCCTACCTCCAAAGGCTATCACCTCTCCATTCTTACTGAAAATTGGAAAAATAATACGATTACGGAACCTGTCGAAAACTTTATTACCCGACTCCGATTTCTTTACGAGGCCAACAAGGAGCAAATTAGAGTTGTCCTCGTAATCATTGAAAACTTCCTTTAGATTGTTCCAAGAATCGCCAGCATAACCAATGTGAAACTTCGCAGCAACCTCGCCTGAAATTCCTCGCTTTTTTAAATAAGAAACAGCAACTGAATCCAACGCCAATCTACTCCTGTAGAACCTAGCAGCTGCAAGTAAAAGCTTTTTATGATCAGATCGAACTTGATGTTGTCTCTTTGACTCTGGATTAGAATTTCTGATGCTTTGTTCTTCCGGATAATGAACTCCTGCTTTTTGGCATAGCTCTTTTAGGGCATCAACAAAACTGAGACTAAAATAATCCATCAGAAACTGTATAGCATCGCCTTTACTTCCGCATCCAAAGCAATAGTAAAACTGTCTCGACGAGTTAACACTGAACGACGGTGTCTTCTCATTGTGAAAAGGGCATAGGCCAACATAGTTGGAACCCCTAGGTTTTAACTCCACATGAGGGGAAATTAAGGACACGATGTCAACACGTTCCAGCAGATCAGCCTTAAACTCGGGAGTTACCATTTAACCTGCCCGACCTTTCGTTTTTTTAACCCTTCTAGTATTTCCGAGTAGGAATCATTTGAGAGCGTATCCGCTTGTGATGCCTTTTTACGGCAGCTGCTCTTTTCCTTTTTCGCTCGGCCGTCGGTTTTTCATAAAATTCCCGAGCTCTTAGCTCAGTAAGCAAACCTATTTTTTCAATCGTTCGTTTAAACCGCCGCATTCCGGATTCAAACGGTTCATTATCCTTCAATCTAACTACAGGCATAAGACCCCTTAATTGTAACTGTGTAATTTAAATAGGGTTATAGTATGCGATATAGTCACTTTTTTTTCAATAATTAACAATAGCTAAACCAATGATTAGAGAAGATCTCATTTTGGGGATAGAAACCAGTTGTGATGATACAGGAGTATCAATTATAAAAACATCAATTTCTAGAGACAACCCTGAAGAGATCAACCTCGATATCCTTAGTAATAAATTAGCCTCTCAAACAGAACTGCACGACAAGTATGGAGGGGTAGTGCCTGAATTGGCCTCTAGAGAACATTTACGTTCCCTGCTTCCTCTGACGAAACAAGCTCTTTTTGAAAGTGATTTAGACCCGTCTTGCCTGTCTAAAATTGCGGTAACGACTGGACCAGGTCTCAAAGGCTCGTTACTAACTGGATTAAACTTTGCGGCAGGCTTGGCAGCAGCTTTAAAAAAACCTTTAATTCCGATAAATCATTTAGAAGGACACGTCTTGTCTGCTTTTATAGAATCAAAGTCACAACCAAGGCGTAACTTCCCTTTTCTGACTCTCTTAATCTCAGGTGGTCATACACAGATTATTTTAGCTAAACAGATTGGGAAGTATGAATTATTGGGGGAAACAGTTGATGACTCAATCGGAGAGACCTTCGACAAAGTTAGTCAGGAATTGGGATATGGTTATCCTGGAGGCCCCATCATAGAAGATTTAGCACAAAAGGGGGACCCTACAAAATACCCTTTCCCAAAACCTCTTTTAAAAAAACAGGGTCTGAATTTAAGCTTCTCTGGTTTAAAGACTGCAGTCATTCGTGAAATCATAAAATGTAAAACTTCGAAAGAACGCTACTGGGAAAATAATATCGCTGCGAGCCTACAAAGCACTGTCTCTGCACTATTAGCTTCAAAAATTAGAGAAGCAATCAACTTAACTGGTGCTGATTCACTGGTGGTGTCAGGGGGAGTGGCTGCGAATCATTACATTAGGGAAACCTTATTGAGTCTCTGCCAATCGATGCAAGTCAACTTGAGACTACCTCCAAAACACTTGTGTGCAGATAACGGCCTTATGATTGCGTGGGCTGCTTGCTTGAAAAGTCTATTACAGGAAGATTACTGCATTGAAGAACTGAAAGTAAAACCTAGATGGAATATCGCAACGAGAGATTAATTTTCATTTTTTTTTGAATCCTCTTTTTAGCTCCAAAATATTAGTCGAATGTCTGAAAAGAAGCAACATGCACAAAATGCAAATCATTCCGTATACTAGCCAAAATTCTTGATGATGTTCCATCTTAATTATAAAAAAGGAGATTACCGGCAGGTCAGTGCTGTTGATACAGCGGCAAAACCAGAAATCTTTGTTTTCAAGAAAGTGAATACCCACACTAAACTTGCCAGCCCCCCAAGGGCAAATGAGGTAGCGAAAAGCACGCCAAAAGTAGTTGCGACTCCCTTACCTCCCTTAAAACCGTAAAAAACAGGGTAAATGTGGCCGAGGACGACCGCCATGGAGACTATAACAGTGATCACTGTAACAGAGCTTTGGTTATTCAATAAGATTTGCGATGCCGCACTCGCCAAAACTACGCTGAGATAACCCTTAGCAAAATCACCCAGAAAAGTAAGTAACCCTGCAAGCCGATCACCGCTTCTAAAAACATTAGTAGCTCCTGGGTTTTTAGATCCGTAATCTCTTGGATCTAGAATGCCACGAAAATTAGACACAATAATCGCAAAAGATATTGATCCGATTAAATAAGCAACACCGCCAAATATAATTGTTATGAGAACTTCTATAATCTTAGGCCCTTGGATGATGCTTAGCATAAATTTGTTTTAAATTATCCAAAGCTATTTTAGTATAAATTTGTGTCGTTGATATGTCAGCGTGACCCAATAAAAGTTGAATAGCCCGCAAATCTGCGCCATTATTTAAGAGATGCGTTGCGAACGTATGTCTGAATGTATGGGGTGTACAATAATTCTCTAGGCCAATTTGAGATCCCAGTTTCCGAACCAACTTCCATATAAATTGCCGACTAAGCTTACCCCCCCCCTTTCTCACGAAAAAGAAATCTGACGACTTGTTTTTCAAAAGCTTTGGTCTCGAGCTAGATAAATATTGCTCAATCCAAAAAAGCGTTTCATCCCCGAATGGAACTACTCGTTCTTTCCTGCCTTTTCCCGAAACTAGCACAGCTTTTTCTGACAACAAGCAATCGGTATATTTAAGTCCAACAAGTTCAGACACTCTTAATCCGGAAGCATACATTAATTCCAAAATTGTTCTATCCCTAACGCCATTGCTAGTCTCTGTATTAGGTATTGAAAAAGGTTTGACAACTGGTTTTCGGTCAAAACAAAAGCTAATTTTTGACTAAATTTTAACCCTTTTATTCTACTTGAGGGATTACTGCTTATATGCTTCTCTCGATCCATCCATAAGTAAAATTTTTTTATAGCGGATATTTTTCTATTTAAGGTTGATATTTTTAAACTTTTTTTTACGTAAACAAAGTAATCATTGATCAATGATTCGCAAACCTCAGAGATTGCTACATCCTTTTCTTTTAACCAAAAATTGAAATCGATTATATCAGCACGATAGGCCGAGATGGTATTACGAGATAGACCAGACTCAGAGACAGTACTCCACAAAATTTTTCTATAAGTACGGTTTCCAATTTATATTCTCGACTCATATTCACTTAATGCCCAGGAAGCATGAATGCTCACTAATGGACTTGAATCGGCAATTCTTTTTCTCAATAATTGTATTGCCTTTCTTTTTGTTTCACTCTTGTTTTTTTCTGATCTGTACTTATATTTTTCTTTTCGGGGGGCTGCATTACCGAGGGCGACCGCTATATTTCTTAGCCATTGTTGATAACCGATTCTAAGAATTGAGCTTCCCGAATGTCGATCTCGAAATTCAGATTCAGTCCATGAAAATAAATCAACGAGTCTCGCATCATCAAGTCCATTGCGTGTATTAAAGTCAGCGGTCTGAGCCACCTTGGCAAATTTATTCCATGGGCAAATAAGTTGACAGTCATCACAACCATATATCCGGTTGCCAATTAATGGCCTTAACTTTATTGGAATTATACCTTTGTGCTCAATCGTGAGATATGAAATACAACGAGTTGCATTTAACTTGTATGGGCCCAGAAACGCTTTCGTTGGGCAAATTTCTATACAAGCCATGCAAGTACCACAATGATCTTTTACACTTGATTTATCAGTTTGCAACGGATAATCCAAAAGTAACACTCCTAAAAAGAATGTTGACCCGTGATCTTTATTAAGTAAAAGCGTATTTTTCCCTCTCCAACCGATTCCCCCAAGCACTGCCAATTCTATCTCAAAAATTGGAACTGAGTCGACGCAGGCTCTATGACCAAATTTACCAGTTATCGATCGATATTTTATCCGCAAAAATCTTTAAATTTTTTTTTAAAACTTTATGGTAATCTCTCCCCCTTGCGTAAATCGAGACATAGCCTTTTTCTGGATCCTCAAGTTTTGTCAATTCAACTTTCTGCCAATCTTGCTTAGTTTCCCTGTTGAGGTAGTTCATCGCAACTACTATAGCGCTTTGAACTCCTGGTAGGATCTTGTCAGGTTCGTGAAAAATATTGAAGTTTTTTTTCTAAGTATGTCATGTCACCATACATATTGGCCACTAGGTAGTCGTTATAATTTTGAGGAAGTTTGTTTAATATTTTTAAATCATCTATTGCAAGAATGCCAACCGACGAAAACCCAGATTCATAACCTGATTTTTTTATTTTTTTGTTAATTTCTCGCGCAATCAAATTTTTGCTTTTTATATCACTCTTCATCGGTTTAAGATAACATCATGGATAAAAAAAACAAACTTGTTTATAAAGGGATTGAAGAGTCGGGTTTTGTGGTTTTAGCCTCAAAGCTAAGACCACTTAATTGAATCTAATACTTTGAATTATTTCTATTTTAGTGGAGAAATTGATCTGGTAAAACTTCCTACATAAGAATTCTATTAAGACACATTGGTGTAAATGAAAATATTAAGAGCCCAAGTTTCAACATGGTTGAACATTATGTGACAGAGAAAAAAACTGTTTATCATGTTGATTTATTTCGTATGGGAAATCCTACTGCTTGGCAAGATGGAGAAATTGGATCATTGTTCGAGGAAGAAAATACATTAATTTTTTTGGAATGGCCAGAAAAAGCAAAAGGGTTGCCAACTCCCGATGCTAGGCTAGAGATCTCGTTAGGAGAACACCACATTGAGAATAATAAACGAGATTTGTCAATCTACTTTAAAGAACCGGAACTTCTAGATAATAAATATTTTCTGCTGCCTAAATGATAAATAGAAGAAGCTTCGTATTACACCTTCCACTACTCCACTTCTTGTGCTTGCTACCAAAGGTTACGCGTGGTTTCGAAATAGTGGCTGTTAGAATTTGGCCGAGCGAGGAATACACTAGATTGGCCATCGAGCATTTAGAAGAGAAAATGGAAATACAATACTCGAACGAAAAAAATCCAGACAAAATTATAATTAAAATTTTTAATATGAAAATAACTAAGAAAAATTTTAATAAACTAGCAAACATTAATTTAAAGAACACTCCTATAGAGAAAATATCTATCTTGAATTCCCCAACTAACGAGATAAAAATTATTTTTCACACCAATCCCCTTAACACGAGCAAGGATTTCCTCTATACCTGCCATTGCGCATTACAGAGACAGACTCGTTATTGATTTTATTCCTGAAAAAAAAAAGGATGAGCTGCTAAGTTTTTTAGAAAATTACCAGAAAAAAAACGGCTTAATAAGAGAACAGAAAAACAACAAGAGGGTAAGAAGCCAATTATTATTGCAATTGATCCCGGTCATGGGGGAGAAGATCCAGGCGCAATCGGCAAAAAAGGGGACCAGAGAGAAAGATGTGGTGCTAAAAATAGCTAAGCGACTCAAACGTAAAATTGAAAAGAATCCACGGTTTAAGGTTTTCTTGACAAGAAACGGTGATTATTTCATATCCCTGCGTAACAGAATTAAAAAGGCTAAAAGAGCTGGTGCAAGCGTTTTTGTATCTATCCATGCAGACGCCTGGATACGACCTGATGCTAGAGGTGCCAGTGTGTATATTTTATCCGATAAAGGCGCATCTAGTGAGGCTGCTAGGTGGATGGCAAAAAAAGAAAATTTGTCAGATCTTATTGGAGGAGAAATAAGGAATAAAAATGATGAAATTGCTAAAACAATTTTTAATATGTCCACTTCAGCTCAAATAAAGAACTCTTCAATTCTAGGAAAAAAGGTTCTTGAGGAGTTGTCAACGATAAGTCATATACACAAAAAGACTGTCGAAGGAGCTGGGTTTGCTGTTTTGAAAAATCCCGACATACCTTCAATACTTGTTGAAACAGCTTTTATTAGTAACCCGCAAGAAGAGAATAGATTAAGAAATGGGCTTCACCAAGAAAAGATTGCAAGCGCTCTGAATAATGGAATTTTGACATTTGTAAAAAATAGCAAACTAAGGTTTTAATAAAGTGAAGATTACTAAACTTTCTCAAAAACTAATTGATCAAATTGCTGCGGGTGAAATTGTAGAGCGACCAGCCTCGATTGTAAAGGAATTGTTAGAAAATTCAATAGATGCTGGAGCTGATAAAATATCTGTAAAAATTTTTGAGGGTGGGTCAAGGTTAATAGTTGTTTCGGACAATGGCACTGGAATTCAAAAAGATGATTTAGTTTTAGCAATCGAAAATCATGCGACAAGTAAGATATCAACACAAGAAGACTTGCAAAACTGCAACAGCCACGGTTTCCGCGGCGAGGCCTTAGCGGCAATAGCATCGGTGGCAAATGTAAAAATCCGCTCTAAAGCGCACCATTCAGAGAACGGGTTTGAGTTGGTCAAGGCTAATGGGGACTGGGACGTCTTCTTGTCGCCCGGCCATAACGGCACTGATATTATCGTTGAGGACTTGTTTCACAATGTACCAGCCCGAAAAAGATTCCTCAAAAACAATACAACTGAATTTAAGCACTGCCAATCCATTTTTACCCAGCTAAGCCTTGTATACCCCAGAATTGAATTCAGCCTATTTCATCAAGGAAGGGATGTTTTGCTCCTCAAAAATCCTCAGGACTGGGTAGATTTGCTGAGGTTTTTGAGCTTAAAGACGCACAAGTTAAGACTACAACTAGACAGTTTAAAGATTTAAAAATAAATTTATTCGTTTCAACTAATCAAGAAGCTAGTAAAAACGTTCCTTTTTTTATCTATGTTAATAAGAGACCAGTAAAAAATGCAACTGTTTCCCATGCAATAAAAAATGCTTTTAAAAACCGAGTTCATGAACTCCATAAACCATATTTGCTAATATTTATCACTATCCCCAATCAGTTTATTAACTTTAATGTACATCCCAACAAAAAAGAAGTTCATTTTAAAAATAACAACGCTATTTATACAGCAGTATACTCAGTTGTTTGTGATTTACTATCATCTAACGATCCTAGCGAGAGAAGGAACAAATTGATTTTCTCTAATTCAAAATTAGGGTATGGCAGTAAAGCCGAAATAAAACGTGAAGTTGATTTGAATCCATTAACAAAAATTACTTGCTTCCAAAACTCGAACAAGTTTTTTCCAACCCATCACTTATAGAAGGAATAAGCCAAAATAGTGCTGAATATGGGTTAGGTTATCCAATTGGCCAACTAAATGACACCTATATACTTGCCCAAAATCCTAATGGGCTCATTATCATTGACACGCATGCAGCGCACGAAAGAATATTGCTAGAGGAACTAAAAAAGAATAATAACCAGCTATGTTGCCAAAAATTAGCTATACCAGAATGCATTGATTTTGATGAAGGAAACTTAAAGTTATTTAAAAACCGTATAGAAATAATTAATCAGTATGGATTTCAGGTAAAGATAGTTGGAGAAACAACTCTTATCATCGAAGGAATACCAGAAATTTTAACCGGAAAAAAATATACAGTTGCTTTGCACGATATAGTAGAAGGAATTGTACGTTTGGAATCCGTATCAAGTATTGCAGAGACTGTTGATGAGATATTGGGAAATGTTGCATGTAAATCTGCAATAAAGGCTAACCGTAAATTAACTATTACGGAAATAGAATACATTTTAAGGAAAATTGAATCTACTGCAAATGGAGGTATCTGTAATCACGGGAGACCAACCTGGATAGAGCTGTCAATGAAATCTTTAGATAAGCTTTTTTATAGAGGCAAGTAGATCAGTGAGAAGTAAAATTTTATGTATTACTGGACCTACCGCATCTGGGAAATCAAAGCTTGCCATGCATTTTTGTAAAATAAAAAAACAAAACAAATTTCAAATTATAAGCATGGATTCTGCACAAATATACAAGGGAGTAGATATATCATCTGCAAAACCTTCAAAAGAAAGAAATGTCAGAGGTGCCCCACCACTTGATAGATATTTGTGATCCCACAGAAACGTACTCCGCTGCAAGATTTTTAAAAGATACAAAAAAACTTATCAAAGAGATTACTGATAATGGTGGGACTCCTATAATAGTAGGAGGTACAATGATGTACCTACAGAGACTCATCCACGGAATTGCAAGAGTTCCAGAAATCGCAGCTGCCGAAAAAGTTTTAGTCGAAAATGAAGGCAAAAGAATTGGATGGGGTCGTATGCATGAAAAGCTAATAAAAATAGACCCGGATGCCGCAAAAAGAATAAATAAAAATGATTCTCAGCGAATAGTGCGTCAACTCTCAGTTTGGCATTCTACTGGAAAAACTTTATCATACTGGCAAAAATTGCCCAACTATGAAGGACTGAATAATAAGGTACGTATCATAGCACTGGTGCCGGATTCTAAACAGGAGTTAAAAGCTAATATCAATACTAGGTTAAACACTATGATTAACGAAGGAATGCTAGAAGAGGTTATTAAGCTAAAGAATGACGCTGGTTTGACACAAACTAACCCATGTGGGCGACTTGTTGGTATACGCCAGGCAATGGATTATATCGAAGGGAGGATTACATTTCACCAATTTGTCACTCAAGCGGAGTTTGCGACTCGTCGACTCGCTAAACACCAACTAACGTGGCTTTCAAAATTAGAGAATCTAACGATAATTAAGGCGTTTGCAAAACCACTATCTCAACTAATCTCTATTTGGGATTCTGATCCTGATTTTGACTTAATGACGCCTAAATAAACAGCTTCTTCCCCCGTTTCTTCTATCAATGCTGATATCCGTTCGACTGCCTCTTTTTTAATCACTAAAGTCATACCGATTCCCCCATTAAAAACGTTGAAAAATTCGCTGTTGTCTAAATCTCCTTCTTTTCTAAGCCATTCCATTAGCGGAGGAATAGGAAAATTCGAAGCCTCCAATAAACATTTATACTGTTTAGGAATCGTCCTGGTAATATTTCCCAATGGCCCTCCCCCTGTAATATGAGCAAGTGCATGAACTTCCGAAAAAGCTTCACTTAAAACATGCGAGATACATTTTACATAAATTTTAGTGGGTCTCATGATCAAATCTATCAGTGGTTCGGACTCTGAGCTAAGTTTGTAATCCATACCTAATTGTAAATAGTCATGCCCAAAAACATTTTCGAGTATTGCCCTAACCAAAGAATATCCATTGCTGTGTAGACCACTGGACTTTATTCCTAAAACGACATCTCCTTCGCGAATATTTTTTCCATCGATTATTTTCTCCTTTTCAACAATTCCAACGGTAAAACCAGCTAAATCATATCCACCAGATTCATACATTCCTGGCATTTCCGCTGTTTCTCCTCCCAACAATGAACAATTTGCCATAGCACAACCCTCAGATATTCCCTCAATAATGTCTGCCGCAGTTTGGATGGATAACTTCCCGCACGCGAGATAGTCTAGAAAGAAGAGTGGCTCGGCACCCATTACAACTATGTCATTCACGCACATTGCAACTAAATCAATTCCTATAGTTGAGTGCTTCCCAGTCTTAAGTGCAATAATTAACTTTGTTCCAACACCATCTGTTGAAGACACAAGGATTGGATTTTTATATCGCCCTGAAAGAGCAAACAAACCCGCAAATCCTCCTAAATTGTCTAAAACTTCCGGCCGCCTGGTTTTATTCGCAAGAGGTTTGATTTTATTGACAAGGCTTTCCCCTGCTGCAACGTCAACTCCTGCATCCCTGTATGTAATCCCTTTTTTTTTCAAGTTGGTGCTCAATTAAATTTTACTTGGTATAGTTTAACTGATATGCAGTTATTTAAGTCAAAAGATAAATTTCTACAATTTACCCTAAATTTGGAATCTTCTAAAAAGTTTTCATTAAAACAGGGCATAACGACAACCAATGAAAATACATTAGAAGCTCTGAAAAGATTCAGCATGCTAGAAAGACAATCATTCAAGACCTTCTATCTGTGGGGGGAGAAAGGATCAGGAAAAACTTTTTGGCTTCGATCATGGCAAAAGGAAAAAGAGAGGAGCTCTATTTATTTTGATAGTCAAGTGGAAAACCAAATCGTCCCAAAAAAAAATAATTGGTTTCTGTATGTTGACAATATAGAAAATGCCGATGAAAAAATCAAAAGTCGATTATTTGAGGATCTTATTAATCAACACATTACGAATAACAAGTTTGTTTTTGCAAGTAAGGTAGGTTTAAGTAATCTTAAAACTTTTAATTTTAGAGAAGATTTTATCAGCAGATTAAAGCAAGGATTAGTATATCATCTAGCCGAACTACCAGATGAGGAGAAGAAAAATGCCCTCAGGGTTCATATTCATAATCTAGGATGGACTAAATGCTCATCCAGTTCTGCCTATGATAGTCTTATAGATTATATGCTTACTCATCTGCCACGTGAACTTGGAACATTGCGGTTAGCGTTAGATAAACTGAATGAAGTTGCTGTAAAACAAAAAAAAACTATCAATTTAAGGTCAATAAAGCATTTTTTAGAAGAAGATGAAATATACTAATCTTGCTCTTTTTGATTTAGATCATACATTGATTCCCGGGGATAGCGATCTTTTGTGGACAAAATTTCTCGTTGCAAAAAAGAAAATTGAAGAAGTTAATACACGGTTAAGCGATCGATTTTTTGCCCAGTATAAAAACGGTACGCTCAATTTAAATGAATTTCTGGATTACCAATTAAGACCGTTGAAAGTGATTGAAAAAAGTTCTCTACTTTCCTTGAGAGAAGAATTTGTTCATAAAGAGATTAAACCTATTGTTTCTAAAGAGGCAAAAAAATTGGTAAATTCCCACTTAGAGGAAGGGCATCTTTGTGCGCTAGTTACAGCGACCAATGAGTTTATTACTGAGCCGATTGCGGAAATATTTGGATTTCATAAACTAATTGCGACTTTAGTTGAGAAAGATAGCAGAGGAGAATACACCGGTCGATCGTATGGGGTAGCAAGCTTTCAAGAGGGTAAAATAATAAGAGTAAAGGAATGGCTTGATAGCCTTCGTTTTAACTTTCATGATTTTGAAAAAACCTTCTTTTATTCTGACTCTGTTAACGATATTCCTCTTTTAGAATCCGTTACAGACCCAATTGCTACAAACCCGGATGATGTTTTGCATGTGCATGCTAAAAAACGTGGGTGGCCAATAATTAATATCTTTGACAATGCTTGAGAAGCTGATTGGCATCTTTTCAAAAAAGCAGTTTTCGTCTATTGAAAGCTCAACTTTAGATTTACAAAAGGATTTAATTTCCTATTCAGCGTTAGCAATAATTAGAAAACTAAAAAGATCTGGTTGGGAAGCATTTATTGTGGGTGGGGCTGTTAGAGATCTGTTAATGAACGTCAAGCCAAAAGATTTTGATATTGTCACCAATGCTAGTCCACACGAAATTAAAAATCTCTTTAGGCGATCAAGAATTATTGGGCGACGATTTCGAATAGTGCATGTTTACATTGGAAATGAGACTATTGAAGTTTCTACCTTCAGGAAACCCAATGTGTCAAACTCGTTGGATTCTTATGGACGTATCTTGAGAGATAATGTTTTTGGGAGCATTGAAGATGATGTAAAAAGGCGTGATTTAACCATTAATTCACTTTACTACGATCCTATATCTGAGAGAATTCTGGATTACCACAATGGTATTTCTGATTTAAAAAAGAGGGAGATAGTTGTAATTGGCAAGAAAAAAGAGAGACTCATTGAAGATCCTTTAAGAATAGTTAGAATCATCCGAATTGCAGCAAAACTTGATCTAACTATACCCCTAAAATTGAAAAATGTAATGCGGGGAGCTGGAATTTTATTAGAAAATATCCCAAAAGCCAGGCTTTCTGACGATTTACTGAAATTATTTGTTAGTGGAAAATCTCTACAAGGAATTAATTACATTTTGGAATTAGGTTTGGATAGACATATCTTTCCAAATCTTTGCTTGTTTTCTCCGGAAAAAAAAAAGGGACCTACGAATCTTAAAAAAGATGGCTTTATTTATTCTGCATTAAAGAATCTTGATGTAGCAGTCGGTAATAATGAGACTATATCGATCAGCTTTATTTTCGCTGTTTTGTTTTGGGAAAAAATAAGTAAGCTTAAAATGAGCTATGTTGAGCAAGGTTTTTCAGATTATTTAAGTATGCAAATGGCAACCAGCGAAATATTACAGGATGTAAATCAGAATTTTTACTTTCAAAGAAAACACATTGCTGGTGTTAGGAACTCTGTCTTCTGCAGGCACGATTTAATAAGTTTCTGGGAAAATCTCCCTTTTCCCTTGTTCGCCATGCAAGATTTTTGAGCGCTTTAAAACTCTTGGAACTAAGGGTGAAATTGAATGAAGTTAAGATAGAAAACGTAGTTTGGTGGGATAAATTTTATAGATGTCCAGATAATGAAAAAATACAAATGGTAAATGTTATGAGAGGTACAATTGGGCAAAGAAGATCCTACAAAAAACGTAGGAAAAAGAAGCTATCTACCACTTAAAATCAGAGAAACTATGAATCTTGATGCTTGGATAATAAAATATAAAAATATAGTCGTGGAGGGTCCTATTGGGGTTGGAAAAATCATCTCACAAAGAAAATCGCAGATAAATATCAACTCACAACGTTACTCGAAAATGCTGGGGAAAATCCTTTTTTAAAAAAGTTTTATACTGATAACGAAAAATATGCACTACCTACTCAACTATTCTTTTTGTTTCAAAGATTGGATCAATTGATAGAATTAACTCAAGCTGATCTATTCGAGACGAATTTTATATCAGACTTTATGCTCGAAAAGGATACCATCTTTGCCGGAATAACATTGAGTGATTTGGAATTGAGCCTTTACAGAAAA
This sequence comes from Burkholderiaceae bacterium, assembly GCA_038147455.1. Classification (GTDB taxonomy): domain Bacteria; phylum Pseudomonadota; class Gammaproteobacteria; order Burkholderiales; family Burkholderiaceae_A; genus UBA7377. The sequence goes on from JAYQTQ010000003.1 coordinate 209,718, forward strand.
ATTTATGAAAACCAATCTAGCCAAATATGTAACCCGGATCTTGTAATATATTTGCAAGCTGATCCTGAGACGTTAGTAGAGAGGATAAAAAAAAGAGGAATTGTAATGGAACGCTATATTTCCAAGGAATACATTGTTAACCTCAGTAATGCATATAACAAATTTTTTTACTCATATGAGAAATCACCGGTTTTAATCGTAAACACTACGCATTTAGATCCAATCCACAAATCTGAGGATTTTGATTTACTCCTGCACCAGTTAAAAATCTTTAAAGGACGGAGAGCGTTTTTTAATGCAATATAACTATGAAAGTAATCGATAATATCGATGTTTTAAAAAGGGAAATTGGAGAAACGAAGAAGTATTGCTCTCGTTCCCACTATGGGAAATATTCATGAAGGACACCTTTCTCTCATTCGACATGCGAAAAAGTACGCTGACACTGTTGTTTGCACCGTTTTTGTAAATCAGCTGCAGTTTAATGAGAGTACTGATTTTTTAAACTACCCAAGAACGATCGATAATGATTTAAAAAAACTGGAGATGAACAAAACTGATATTGCTTTCGTACCCTCTGGAGAGCTCATGTATCCATGCGAACAGGAATACTTTTATTGAGGTTCCAGCATATATTTCAAAATGTCTAGAGGGGCAATTTAGAGGGCCTTTATTTTCCCGGGTAGCTACAATTGTCATGAAGTTCTTTTTTCTTATAAAACCAGACATTGCTGTTTTTGGGAAAAAAGATTTTCAACAAGCATTTATGATCAAAAAACTGTGTGTCCAATTCTCTACGCAATGTACTATTTTATTAGGCGAAACAATTCGAGATTTTGATGGGTTAGCACTATCCTCCAGGAACTCACATTTAAGCTTGTCTGAGAGAGCAAATGCTAATCAAATGTACAAAACCTTAGTCAACATAAAAGAGGAAATTTTAGAAAATAATGAACTAGAGCACTTTAATTTAAAATTTTTAAACCAACTTGAAGATACTGGCAAGGATAGACTTAACAATGAGGGGTGGGAATGTGAATATATAAAGATTATCAATAAGGACCTTTTCCGTGAACCAATCTGTCCAAAAACGGAATGGAGCAACTTATTGTGTTGGCTGCAGCTAGACTTGGGAACACTAGGCTTATAGATAATATGGAAATTGTTGAATCGAATATTTAGTAACGCAGGTAAAGACCGATTGAAAGCGCGATAACTGTAACTAAAAACATTATCTTTAAAAACATCAAAACCTCCTTTCTATAAGGATTGCTTCAAAGTGATTCCTAATCGAGCTGGATTCTTTGTAACGATAATACCAGCAGACTCCATTGCTTCTAGCTTTGCATCAGCTTTTTCACTATTCTTGTTTATAAGAGCGCCGGCATGGCCCATTCTTTTTCCCTCTGGCGCAGACATCCCAGCAATAAATCCGATAATAGGTTTTCTCATATTCTTTTTCGCCCATTCAGCAGCAACAACTTCATCATTCCCTCCGATCTCCCCGATCATAATAACGGCATCAGTACACTGGTCCTCATTGAACATTTTCAGAACGTCAATATGCTTAAGCCCATTTATTGGATCACCACCAATTCCAACCGCTGTAGATTGGCCCATACCAACCTCTGTTACTTGAGCGACAGCTTCGTATGTCAGCGTCCCTGACCTCGATACTATGCCTATGCGACCTGGTGTATGAATTGATTCTGGCATTATTCCAACCTTCAGAACACCAGGTGTAATTAGCCCAGGACAATTTGGACCCAAAAGAAGCACATCTGGTTCATGCTCACAAATAAAGCTTCTAACTCGTAACATATCATTGATAGGGATGCCTTCAGTTATACAAACTATTAATTTAATTTTTGCCCTTGCTGCCTCTATTATTGCGTCAGCTGCTTGCAACGGAGGAACGTAAATAACAGAGATATTTGCATTTGTCTCTTCCTTTGCCTCAGCAACTGTAGCAAATATCTTCATATCTTCATAAATTTCTCCACCACGTTTAGGATTGACACCTCCTACGAAGCAATCCCTGCCCATTCCATAATTTAGACAACGAAGCGTATGATAACTTCCGACCTTTCCAGTAATGCCCTGAGTTAAAACTCTAGAACTACCGTCAAGCAAAATTGCCATTTAGATTTCCTTAGCCTGTCTAACAGCAATATTAACTGCATCTTCTAAATCGTCAACAAACATCATTGCAAGCCTAGATTCCTTGATAATTCTTTTTGCTTCCTCTTCTTTAAAACCTTTAATTCTCGCAACAATTGGGACTTTATTAGAAATGTTTTGTAATGCATTTACAACTCCTTGTGCTACATAGTCACATCTCATTATTCCCAAATATATTTATTAAGACGACCTTAACCGTCGGGTTACTTACTAAGATTTCAAACGCTTTAGAGACTTTCTCTACAGAAGCACCTCCTCCGACATCCAGAAAATTCGCTGGATTCCCCCCCATTAATTTAATAATATCCATCGTTGCCATGGCCAGCCCAGCACCGTTTACCATGCATCCAATATTACCATCCAACTTTATGTAAGATAGATTGTATTTTGCTGATTCAATCTCTAGACTTTCCTCTTCCTTAGTATCTCTCATTGAAAGTATTTCTGGCTGGCGTTTCAATCCATTGGGATCAAAATTCCATTTTGAATCCAACGCGACTAAATTACTTTCATCTATTTGCACAAGGGGTTAATTTCAATCAAGGTTGCATCAAGTTCAAAAAATGCGTTGTATAAGTTGCGGATTAAATTATAAAACTTCTTTCTAAATATTGGTTCAAACCCCATTTGATCGAAGACTTCAGTAAATTTAGACTCATTAATACCCTCATCAACGTTTACGAAAACTTTCTTTATTCCACTCTCGTAATCTTTCTCCTCAACATTTACTCCACCATGACCAGATAGAACGACACATACTTCCTGACGGTTTCGATCAACCACAATTCCAAAATAAAAATCTTTTACACTTTGACACATTTTCTCAATTAAAACTGCGCTCGGAGTCTTGCCAGACCCTTTACTCTGCGTCGTGAATATCTGTTTTTGAAATAATTCTCGTAACCCCTCTTCGTATTCAGCTCGATTTTTAACGAACTTTATTCCGCCAGCTTTTCCACGACCACCAGAATGTATCTGAGCTTTTAGAACTAATGGAAATTCCGGCAACTCGTCGCTGAGGTCGACACCCTCTTGAACACTAAAAACTATAAGTCCCCTGGGAACATCAACATCATAACGCTTTAAGAGTTGCTTGCCTTGATACTCATGAATATTCATTAGTTTTCAACTTAGTTGTACCGCAACACAACTTTATTTATTATGCTAAATGAAAAACCTCTTCTCATCAAATAATCTCTGCGTTTAGCCTTTTCCTTCATTGAAGTAGCATGGTCTTTAAATTTTTTACCGAGAAGTGTTTTGGCCTTTTCATGGTCACAAAATTCAAAAGATTGCAATATTTTCTCAATAACCTGGTGGTCAATACCTATCTTTTTCAATTCAAACCAAATCCTTTTCTCTCCATACAAATTCCCTTTTGAATTTAGATATGTAGAAACTACTCGTTCATCCGATAGCCAGTTTTTTTCTTTAAGATCATCAATGATACGTTCTATAGTTATTTCACAAAAATCATCGGACGAATCGGTACAAGCAAAATCAAAAAGTTTTTTTCGCATTACTGCAACACTGTAATCCCTTTTTGATAAAAGTGAGTAGGCTTTTTTTGTATATTTGATTTTTATTTATCAAGCTTATTAGTCAAAAACTTATTGTACTGACTCCTCATCAAGTTTTTCAATAACTTCGATTTCTGAAATTCCATAGCTCAAACGTATCTTGTTTTCTATTTCTACTGCGAGTTCTTTATTCTCTTTCAAGAATTCTCTAACATTTTCTTTTCCTTGTCCTATGCGAATATCATTGTAGCTATACCATGATCCAGACTTCTGTATTATTCCTTTCTCAACCCCTAGATCAATTATCTCTCCGTGTCGAGAAACCCCTTCGCCATAAAGAATATCAAAAAACGCTTGCTTAAATGGAGGAGCAACTTTATTTTTTACTACTTTCACTTTTGTTTCCGAACCAACAACCTCATCTCCCTTCTTCAAAGAACCAACCCTCCTGATATCCATTCTTACTGAGCTATAAAATTTTAAGGCATTTCCTCCTGTAGTAGTTTCCGGACTACCAAACATAACCCCTATTTTCATACGAATCTGGTTTATGAAAACAACCAAAGTATTCGTCCTACTTATTGTTCCGGTTAATTTTCTAAGAGCCTGAGACATTAAACGGGCATGCAAACCTGGTAACGAATCTCCCATATCACCGTCAATTTCTGCCCGGGGAGTTAAAGCAGCTACGGAATCTACCACGACAAGATCTACCGATCCAGATTTTACTAATGCATCGACAATTTCAAGTGCTTGCTCACCAGTATCTGGTTGCGATACGAGTAGTTCATTTAAATCTACGCCAATTTTTTTTGCATACTGTGTATCTAACGCATGTTCTGCATCTACAAAAGCGCAAATTCCGCCTATTTTCTGCATCTCGCTAATGACTTGGAGAGTCAGTGTTGTTTTTCCAGATGATTCTGGACCGAAAATTTCAACTACTCTACCTCTTGGAAGACCGCCAACGCCTAACGCTACATCCAAACTCAAAGATCCGGTGGACACCGCTGGTATATTCTCCACAGCTTCTGCTTCACCTAACCTCATTACCGAGCCTTTTCCAAATTGCTTATCTATTTGAGCGAGCGTTGTCGCCAATGCCTTAACCTTCTCAGATAAAGCGTTTTGTTTTTTGCCCTGTTTCATAAACACTCCCCATAAAAAATACTGTATATATCTTCAGTATACTAACTTTTAAAAATTATTCAATTATTCCCTTGTTTTTTTTGCACTCTCTGAAATAAGTCCCTCAAGCGCTGCTCGAACAGCTAAACTTCTGATTTGTACTCTGCTCCCAGAAAAAATAGATTTTTTACAACTTCTCTCCCCGTATGACTGGAAACCAAACCAAACCAAACCTCTCGGTTTTTTTTCACTACCCCCGGTAGGACCTGCAATACCCGTAATCGATGAAAATAAATAAAATTTATTTTTTTTTTCAGGCAGAGTTCTTTCCAGTCCGGCCAACATTTGAGAAGCAACTATTTTGCTAACGGAACCATGAATTTTGACACTATCTAAATCCACTGAGAGCAAGGTTTTTTTGGATAAATTAGAATAACAAATCATCCCGAAGTCGAACCATGCACTACTTCCTGCTAACGAACTTAAAAGACTGGCTAATAAACCCCCAGTACAGGACTCTGCAACCGCTATTCTTAAACCGTTCCTTCTTGCAAAAAAAGCTAAGCTCAATACCTTTATCAAAATGTCATTTTTTTCATAGAAAATTTTCGTATACTGGCAGGTTTTGATTTAATCCAAAACGAAAAAAATAGAAAGAACAAATAATGTTTGGAATGCTGCAATAATATCATCCAACATTATTCCTAATCCCCCACGGACTTTTCTATCAATAATGTTTGTTGGCCATGGTTTGAAAATATCAAAGATTCTAAAAATTACAAATGCTTGTATTTGAATAAATAAATAGCTGTAATCAATAGCTTGATCCGTAAATAAACTCTCATCCCAACGAGGTAAAAAAAATAATATCAACCAAAAGGCAACTATTTCATCAATAACTATTTCAGAAGCATCTTTTTTTTTTAAATGATCTTCAACAAAACCAGAGGTCACAATTCCAACTACAAATGTGGTTAGAATAATTATTAAAAGTACAATATCAATAAATAAAAAATCTAATATCAAGAACATAATCCATGCCCAGATAGTCCCAATGGTCCCAGGCATATATCTGGAATAACCAGACCGAATCCCGTTGCAATAGAATATGAAACGATAGTCTTTATTCTATGAAAACTAAAAGTGCACATAACCAGACTTTTCCACAAATATATTGTCAAAAGTATTAGTCAAACTTTTCAACCATAACAATCCGTCATTTCTCATTTCCGTCATTTACAAAATTAAAATTTTTTTCGCTTGATCTTTCCCGTACTGAACCGATGAGTGAAAGAGGTAAGTTTAAATTTTTGCCAATCTCTCGAATTTTAGTTCTTGCGTCTACTGGTGCCGAAAAACATAGTTCATACTCATCCCCACTTTGTAATGCAAGCATTACTAAATCCAGATTATCTTTTTTCCCAGCAAACCAATTAAGCATATTCTGACTTAAACACTTCAGCATTTCTTCAAAATATAGTTCTACGTAAATTTTATCTGAATTCCCTGAGAAACTTGCTAATATCAAGTGGCGCAAATCACTTGATAAACCGTCAGATAAATCAATACTGCTTGTTGCAAACTCTCTGATTTTTAAGCCTAAATCAACTTTAGGTATCGGCTGTATAAGTTTTTTGGATTCTTTTTGTAATTGTAAAGCTGTAATAGGTTCTCCTAAATCCCCTGAGACCCAAATGTCATCTCCTACCTTCATACCATTTCTTCTTAATGCTCTTTCACCTTCTATATACCCAATTGCTGTAACGGAGAAAAAATTATAGTTAGATTTGTGTTTTATAGTATCCCCACCCAATAGTTCACATTTATAATTCCGACTAACCTCAAACAAACCCCTCGAAAAGGCAAGCAACCATGACGAGTTAAATGCATTCAAACCTAATCCAAGTGTAAACCCCAAAGGGTAGGCGCCCATTGCAGCCAAATCTGAAAGATTCACAGCCAAAACTTTCTTTCCCAAATAAAAAGGGTCAATTTCTGATGAAAAATGTACTCCTTCTGCCAACATATCTGTCGTAACGACAAGGGGAAAATTCTTATCCAACTTAAAGACAGATGCATCATCCCCGACTCCAACAAAAAACCGATTAGATAATAATGGGTTTACGGGGAATCCATTTTTTTTAAAAAACTTTTCAATGCATTGGAACTCATCCATCAATGGCTCTTACACCTCAACTTTTTTGCAATTTTGTCTAAAACTCCATTAACAATTCTATGCCCATCATTACTACCCAAACACTTATCCACCTCTACAGCTTCATTAATAATTGTCTTTAGTGGTATGTCAATTCGTTCTTTTAATTCATAAGTCGCCACCAGCATTACGGCCTCCTCAACTTTTGAAAGTCTATCTAAGGAGATATTTAAAAATGGCGTTATTAATTCCCTAAGTTCAACAATATTTTTTAATGTATTGTTGAAAATATCTTCAAAAAAGATAATATCTGCAGATGTATATAAGTCTTGTTCTGAAAGGTAATCAATTATTTCAGAGTTTTTTTCCTCTGCGTAGAGATAGCTATAAACACCTTGTATGGCAAGTATTCTAGAAATTCTTCTAGCGCTGACATCTTTGCCAAAACCATTATTATTGATTGTTCTATTCATACTTAAATTAACTTAATTCTTTTCGTTCTTTTTCTAGTGACTTAGATAAGTCGACCATATAAATAAGTGCCTTTGCGAAGGATCTCCCTTTGCTAGACAGACCTCTCAAACGCCTGAGCCTCATTCTCTACCGTAAGAATTCCATTTATACAAGGGATGTTTTTGTTACATGAAATCTCTTGTATCCCTCTAGCTGATTCATTCGCAACTATTTCAAAGTGATAAGTTTCTCCTCGTACAATACACCCTAAAGCAAGAATTCCATCGCAGTTCTCATAAACTGATATCCTACTTATAGTAAAAGGTATTTCTAGAGCACCCGGGACCTTGGTTATTTGTACTTGCGAGTTCTCAATTCCGTAAAGCTTAAGCTCGGAACACGAATCCGCTAACAATCTATTGGTGTACTTTTCATTAAATAAAGAACAAATAATTCTCAGGCGATAAGAGGATCTGTCTATATTTAAAAGCTCCAAATCATCAATATTTTGTCCCATCACATATCTCCCCCAGGTGGCAGATAATCGATAACCTCTAGTCCGTACCCATTCATACTTGGAATTTTTAATTTTTCTGACAAAACAATCATTTTCCTAATTCCAATATCTCGAAGAATCGCTGCTCCCAAACCATAGTTCCTTAAGGTTCTACTTGATCTTCGGTCTCTCTTTTCTGCGTCGTCTTCAAATTTTTTTAATGAAGCAAAAAAATGTATTAGCGGATCTGGCACAGTTTAACATTACAAAAGCGCCACAATCACTGCTAGAAATCTTTCTCATAGACGACTCAAAGGTCCAACTTTTATTTTTGTTTCCGCCTAGAGGCAAAGCATCTAGGACAGTAAACGGCTCATGAACCCTAATGAAAGCGACTTTTTCTTTTAAGTTATTCCCTTTTATCAAGGCCACATGTGGTTGCTTTTCTATCAAGTCCTGGTAAAGCCGAACCTCAAAGCTACCCCAAACTGTCACTATGTTAAAACTTCTCCGTAATTCGAGTAAACTTTCTGTTTGACTCCTATACTCAATCAAATCTGCAATTGTTCCTATCCGCAACTTATGTTCCCTAGCGAACTTAATCAAATCTGGTAGCCTTGCCATTGTTCCGTCATCGTTCATAATTTCGCAAATAACTGAGAACGGAGGTAGACCAGCAAGTCTGGCTAAATCACAACCTGCCTCTGTATGACCAGCCCTTGAAAGGACCCCTCCATCTCTGGCCATCAGAGGAAACACGTGACCCGGTTGTTTCAGATCCTCCGGCTTTGCTTCTTTGCGGACTGCTCTTAAGATAGTATAAGCCCTATCAGCAGCGCTAATACCCGTTGTTACTCCGCTGGAAGCCTCAATTGAAACCGTAAAAGCTGTTCCCTGAGAATTATCTGAAACCATCAGTGGTAGCTTAAGTTTTTCACAATGGTCCCTCGTTAAAGTCAAACAAATTAAGCCTCGACCAAACTTTGCCATAAAATTGATCGTTTCCGCAGAAACGAAGTCGGCAGCTATTAATAAATCGCCCTCATTCTCTCTATCCTGATCGTCGATTAAAATTACCATTCTCCCCTGTTTAAGGTCTTCAACTATCTCAGAAACTGGAGAAATACCAAAATCCTCTTTCAAACTACCCCCGATTGCCTTTTTGTTCACAGCGTGCCGATAAAAATTGATCAACCATTTTTGCTATCGGATCGAGTTCAATGTTTACTATCGATTCAATAGTCAGATTAGATAAGTTAGTTTGCACCAATGTGTGAGGAATTAAATTTACAAGAAAACGACAACTCTGATTTTTCAAATCAACTTCGTTAATAGTCAAGCTAACACCGTTAACCGCTATAGACCCTTTTTTAGTTAACATAGGGTAGAACGTTTTGTCTGTTATAAATGAAATCACCCTACAGTCCCTAGATTGCATTACATCATTTATTCTCGCTGTTCCATCCACGTGCCCGGTAACGATATGCCCGCCCAGGCTTCCTCCAACACGCAATGAAGGCTCGAGATTAACAGCACCAGCTTTATCCAGTCCTACAGTTACATCAAGAGTCTCATCAGAAACATCAGCTTCAAAATAACCAAGTCCTTTTGAAACAATTGTCAAACAAACACCATTCACGGAAACGCTATCACCAACCGAGTGTTTAAAAAAATTTTTTACGCGCCAAGAAATCCTTACACGAACTTGCTTTCTCCCACCCGGAGATGGGTCACTAAAAAATTTAACCGGCCTGAGAAAACCAATTTCGGTAACTATTCCGCTAAACATTATTTAAAACTAGGATTGTCGTACTTGTTATTCCTCAAGACCATACGCAAATCATCACCAATCATACCTACATCTTTAAAAGACCACTCACTTTTCCTTTTCAGCACCTCCCTTTCGTTTACTTTATCTATAAACGATAACCCCTTACCTAAAATCTTCGGTGATTGGTATATTAGAAATTCATCTATTAACTTTTCCTTAAATAAAGAGGTTACTAAACCTGGACCAGCCTCAACTTGAACTTCGTTACATTCTTGTCCTGTCAACTCCATAAGTAGTAATTTTAAACTGAATCTAGCTAAACTAGGCTCTGCGCATGGAAGTTGGATTACATCAATATTTTTATCCTTCATCGCCTTGATTTTATCAAATTTACTTGACTCCTTTGCATTCAAGGTCACCAATATAGTCTTACCTTCCGCGAACACCTTTGAATCTGTATCGCATACTAAATTCGGGTCAACAATAACCTTAATAGGATTCCTAAAACTTTCATCTCCTACTCGAACTGTTAAGAGTGGATTGTCCGCACGTATAGTTTGGCTTCCGGTAAGTATACAACAAGATCTGGCTCTCCAGCGATGCCCATCTTCTCGTGCTTCTGTGCCTGTTATCCATTTACTCTCCCCTGATTTTAAGGCAATCAATCCATCCAAAGATTTTGCGATTTTAACGCGCACCCAGGGCAAACCAGTCCTCATCCGTTTGAAAAACCCAGGGTTAAGTTCAAAGGATTGTTTAAAATCCTCTCTCATTGAGACGCTTACACCGGCTTTTTTTAGTTTTGCTAGACCTTTACCAGCTACGCGAGGATTTGGATCCTCACTGGCCACAATTACCTCTCTAATTCCAGACCTCAGAATTTCGTCAGTACATGGACCGGTTTTTCCTTTAAAACTACAGGGTTCCAATGTTATATACATAGAACTATTACGAACCCTTTCTCCCGCCGATTTAATTGCTATTACTTCTGCATGGTCTTGACCAGCCCGGCGATGATAACCTTCTCCTACTATCTTCCCATCCGCTACGATTACACAACCTACTCTTGGATTTGGCATAGTCGTATTTAGACCTTTTTTAGCAAGTTCAAAAGCTCTATCCATAAAAACACAATTTAAAAAATTCATTAGATATTAGTGTTAGTGTTTATTATTTTTTTTTGATTTAACTTCATTGAGCAAATCTTGAAAATCCGAAACGTCTTCAAAACTTCTATATACAGAAGCAAACCTTACGTAAGCTACATTATCAATTCTTCGCAGCTGCCTCATCACTAGCTCCCCAATGAGCTGGCTATCAATCTCTTTTTCGCCCAACGTTGCAAGCTTGTCTTCAATTTGCATTACTGCTGTATCAACAGCATCTGCGGGGACGGGTCTCTTTCTTAATGCCAAACGCATGCTTGCCTTCAATTTTGCGGAGCTATATTCTGACCTAGCACCGTTTCGCTTCACCACAACTGGGAGAGAAATTTGAATAATTTCTAAAGTCTTAAACCTTTTTCCACAAGCTAAACATTTCCGTCGACGAAGTATCTCCAACCCGCTCTCAGCTAGTCTAGTATCTGTCACTTGTGTGTCCTGAGAACTACAAATGGGACATCTCATGTCTTTTCTTTTTCTAACAAATCATTTCTATGTTGGCATTACTCTTGATTGTAATGTTTGATTTTTTTTCATAATTAACAAACCCGGACTCGCAAAAGAATAAAAAACAAAGCACTCCAAACATTAGATTTGCTGCTAAGAGGTGTAACGGCTGCACAAACATGGGAAAACCTAAATGGTTAAGGGCACCTCCTATCAACATTTGAGCCACAACTAAAATTAAATAAAAGCTACCCCAACGCACCTTAACGTCACTAAAAAGAAACTTCCACTTTAAAATTTCCCTAAGTTTGATCCCTGGATTGACCTTGCTTTTCACAATATAACTCAGGGCTAAAACTGCAAAAACCAAAAGCACCCATGAAAATGATCGGTGTACATAAAAAACCCATGGGACAATATCAATAAGATTTTCTCTGTCAAAGAGTGCGTCTAGCTTAAATACCCAGTCAACACTTTCCCTTATCTGTATTCCCATACCAATTTGTATAACCAAACACAACGCGCAGACGCCGATGTAGATATTTGCCCGTTTATTAAACGCCTCAGAAATAGTAGGGAATACGTTAGATGCTCGAGAATTAATAAAACCTAAGATTAAAAACATTTGTACCAAAAAAGCTCCCATCATATGTAATGAGACAAGGAGCGGCCTCAGGTCAGACGCCACTACCTGGGATCCTAACCAACCGTTAAAAATTACTGATAGTAGAGCTCCCATAGCAAAATATAATGTTTTATTCGTTACCTTATTGCTGACAAAACAAAAAAATACCAAAATTAGCGATGCAAGGCCTAAAAGAGCACCAGCCAATCTGTTTATGTACTCCGTCCATGTATGTACAGGATTAAAACTAGGGTTTTCAGACTGAGAACCATGTAAAAAATTTTTCCAATTTTCAGGTAATTCCGCCTCACTAGTTGGAGGTATAAACTTACCAAAACACAAAGGCCAGTCTGGACAACCCATTCCAGCCCCGGTGGCCCTCACGGTACCTCCTGCGAGAATAACAATGTAAACCAAAATCAAACAAAGTAAAAATAAACCAGAAACTCTGGGGTTAAAATTTTGCATGTATTATTCCACCCTTACTCTAATAAAATTTCTTTTCCCGACTTGTAAAACATAACATCCATTTTTCAGGACCAGTTCCCTTTCGAGCACCTTTTGTCCATTAACGCGAACAGCACCTTGTTGAATGGATCTGAACGCATCCGATGTCGATCTGACCAGACCAGTATTTTTTAACAAAAATATTATGTCAAAACCCTCACCTTTGAAAACCTTCTCTTCAATAGACTCGGGGATTTTATTATTTTTGAATCTTTCTTCAAACTCATTGGCAACTTTTAATGCTGTGCCCCGATCGTAAAATCTCTCTACTATATCAACTGCCAATTCAATTTTAATATTTTTCGGGTTTAGTCCCTCTAAAACACTTTGCTTAAGCTTTTTTTTCTCACTATCACTCTTGAAAGTCAAAAGATCAATATATCTCCACATTAGCTCGTCTGACACAGACATAATTTTTCCAAACATCTGAGCAGCATCATCTTTCAGCCCCACATAGTTATTTTTCGATTTACTCATCTTATCCACGCCATCTAACCCCTCAAGAATTGGCATGGTCAAAATACACTGGACGTCCTGTCCAAAAAAACGCTGGACGTCCCTTCCCATAAGAAGGTTGAATTTTTGATCAGTTCCTCCCAGTTCTAAATCAGAGTTTAAAACAACAGAATCATAGCCTTGCATTAGGGGATACAAAAACTCATGCAGGGAAATTGATTTTCCCGATCGGTACCTCTTTGTAAAGTCGTCTCTTTCTAACATCCGAGCTACAGTCGTAACTCCAGCCAACCTTATCATCTCCGATGAGGATAATGCATTAGCCCACTCCGAGTTTTTCCTAATAACTACTGCATCCATATCAAGAATAAGACCAACCTGTTCGAAATAGGTTCGGGAATTTTCTTCTATTTCCTCGTCCGTTAAAACGGGCCGTGTAGTATTTCGCCCACTAGGGTCGCCAATCTTAGCAGTAAAATCTCCTATTAAAAGGGTAACTTTATGTCCTAGCTTTTGTAGCTCTCGAAGTTTCATCAGTACTACAGTGTGCCCTAAATGCAAATCCGGAGATGTTGGATCAAGGCCTAATTTAATATTTAATGGTTTCCCTTTTTGTAAAGAAAAGATGATCTTTTTTTTTAAATCAGCTTCAACTAGTATTTCTTCCGATCCTCTTTGGATAATTTCAATTATTTCTTTCACCTTTTCATTGTCCATGCTAGTGGAATCTAGGTTATCCTTTTCAGTAGAATCATTTGGCATATATTAGGACCTCAAAATGAACGGACTTGTGATTGGAGTGATGACTGGAACTAGCTTAGATGCAATTGACATAGCACTTCTTCAAATAAAAAAATCTACCTTTTAAACTTGTCGACTTCTATAGCAAAAAGATTCCTCAAAAGTTGAAGGGTGAAATTAAGTCACTTACCCCCCCTAATATAACAAACATTCAGACTTTAGCTAAAAGTACTAACAAATTTTCCCGAGAGATTGCTAACAATATAAATATTTTTTTAAAAAAAAACGGCCATAAGTCTAGGATAATCGTATGCGGAGTGCACGGGCAAACCATTGCACATAGCCCGCAACAAGGCTTTAGTTTGCAAATTTGCAACCCCCACCTCATAGCAGAGTTAACAGAATTAAGGGTTGTTTTTGACTTTAGAAATAGAGATATAGTTAGAGGCGGACAAGGAGCTCCACTTGCTCCATTGTTTCACTCTCAAATAGCGCCTAAAGACTTTCAAACAGTATTTGTAAACATTGGGGGAATTGCTAATATATCAATTATAACGAATACGAGAACACGCGGTTTTGATGTAGGGCCAGGAAATTGTTTACTTGACTTGTGGACCAAAAAGAATATGAATCGAGCGTTTGATTTGAATGGCAACTGGGCTAGGAGGGGCAATGTAAACTCTCAGTTATTAAGAGTCTTTCAAAGTGATGTTTTTTTTAAAAAAAAATTCCCAAAATCAACTAGTACACAATATTTTAGCTCTGAATGGCTAGAAGAAAAACTGAGAAAATTTAAAACTGAAATTCCTAGCCGAGATATACAAGCAACATTGACCGAACTTACAGCGACAGTAATCAGTAAATCTATTCCAAAATCATGCAAAAAAAATATATATCTGTGGGGAGGTTTTAAAAACTCCTATTTGATAGAAAGAATAAACGTTAACACTAAAAAAACTGTTGAATCCACAAAATCGATCGGATGGGATCCCATGTGCATCGAATCTTGCTGCTTTGGCTGGTTAGCCTTACAAACATATCTCGGAAATAATCTAGATTTGAGAAAGATAACCGGGTCCAGATATGTTGGGGTATCCGGAGCAATAACTGCGTAATGATCACATAAAGTGATAAAGCCGGCCTTTATTGAATATGTTCTCTGGGTCAAAAACTTTTTTCAGGTTTAAATGTACTCTTCTACTAGCATCCCCTAATTGAGAAAAACTCCCATACTTCTCCTTAATAGATTGTGACGCATGATAAATGGTTGCATGGCCCCCGGCCTGTGAAACCTTTTCTCTAACTGATAAAGGAGACTCTTTACTCTTTACCCATCGTAATGCGCCCATCCACTCGAAAATCATATCCTCACCCAGGACTAGATTGATGTCCGTAGCCAAAGGTACGGATATCCTCCAAAGGATTTTATTATCACTAATCTTATCTGTAAAAAATTTTAAATTTTGATCTCTGATGCTATTCCAAAAGCTTGTAGCGTGTTTACCCATGACAGTATTGTTTTTAAATTTTTCTGAGATTTTCTTTACAGCAAGACTAGTTAGTGCTTCTTTACCAGAAAGCCTGATATAAAGTCTTTCCTTTTTTGGCAATTCCTCTGCCTCCAAATTCGTCCAAAATGAGCCAGAAATAGGCAATTGTTCCGTATAACAAAACTTTATTATTTCTGACAACTCTTTGCGAGAGACTGCAAGCTCAACCGTTTTTTCAGATACTGGTTGGGGATATGTTCTCAAAAAGGCCTCGGTGATTAACCCAAGACAACCGAGCGCTCCAACATTTAAACGGGAGACATCGTATCCCGCAACATTTTTAATTACAGAACCTCCAAACCGCAATAATTTTCCAGTTCCATCCATAATAGTCAAACCCAAAACTGATTCCCTACAACCACCGTAAAAAAACCTACCAGGGCCACTTAACCCGGATGCTATCATCCCTCCTACGGTCCCAACTTTATCTTCTACTCCAGGTTTTGTTTTTGTCTTAAACCTAGGAGGCTCGAAGTTTAAAAACTGGTTTCTGGAAACAAGCTCTTTTTCCAAATTAACAATACTTGTACCGGAACGTACTCTTACAACGAGTTCTGAAGGATCGTAGTCAATGATGCCATCGTTTGTTGTTGTATTTAATTGCAAACAAGGCTCTATAGCGGGGTTCCCATAAAACTTCTTTGAATTATGTCCCGTAATGACTAGACTAGATCCTCGATTCCTCACCTCTTCAATCAACTGTCTCGAATCTGAGATAAAACTATTTGCCATTTAAAGAAAAAACCCCTAATTCTATTTAAAAACTTGGAATCTCTTTAAATTCCCTATTGTCCTTGTGAACATGCTTCCTGCCTTTTTCAACGCACCTCGATAGAACGGGGATTACTTTACCAGGGTTAAAGAGGTTATTTTTATCGAAAGCGAACTTGACAGCAGAAAAAGTATTTCTTTCGTCTTCAGTAAATTGAACACACATAGAACCTAACTTTTCCAGACCGACTCCATGCTCTCCAGTTATTGTTCCCCCGAATTTTACACACAAATCTAAAATTTCTTCGCCAAATTTCTCCGTTTTTTCAAACTCACCTGGTTCTGAAGAATCAAATAAAATCAAAGGGTGTAAGTTACCGTCTCCCGCGTGAAAAACATTTATGCACCGAAGATTATAAAACCCTTCCATTCGCTCAATCTCCCGCAACATTGCTCCAACCTTTTTCCGCGGTATTGTCCCATCTATACAATAATAATCCGGCGAGAGTCTCCCAGACGCAGGAAAAGCATTTTTTCTACCCGACCAAAATAAATCTCGTTGATGATCATCAGCTGAAACCAAACACTTTTCAGCACCAAACTTTTTTAAAGCTCCTACCATTAGATCAATTTCCTCATCAACTTCTATAGCCATCCCATCGGACTCGCAAAGGAGGATCGCCGCCGCCTCGGTATCATATCCCGCATGTACGAAATCTTCCACGGCCTTGACCATTCCTCCATCCATCATTTCTAATCCGGCGGGTACTATTCCCTCTGAGATAATGCCTGCAACTGCATTAGCAGCATCTTCTACCGCATTGAAAGAGGCCATAATTACCTTCGCAGAGGATGGTCGAGGTAATAATCTAACGGTTATCTCAGTAATGACTACTAACATTCCCTCTGACCCTACTATGAGTGACAAAAGGTCCAATCCTGGAAAATCAAAAGATTCCAAACCAAGATTCATAACATTACCTTCGCAGTCTATAGCGCGAACATTGACTACGTTGTGCAGTGTTAAACCATACTTCAAACAATGCACTCCACCAGAGTTCTCAGCAACGTTTCCCCCAATAGAACAAGCTATTTGTGAAGAAGGATCCGGCGCGTAAAAAAGGTTAAACTCCTTTGCTTTTTCCGATATTGCTATATTTCTAACCCCAGGCTGAACAACAGCCAATCTTTGTTCAGGATTAACTTTCAGTATTTTATTCAGCCTAGATGTCGACAAAACGATTGAGCCTTCGGTGGGCACAGCTCCACCAGACAAACCGGTCCCGGCCCCCCTTGTAACAACAGGAGTCTTATATTTACTGCAAATTTTGACGATTTTAACGATATCATTTTCGGACTCTGGAAGGAGAACCATACTCTGGAATTCCAGAATAACCCGACAAACCATCCCGTTGATAAACTTGAATACTGGACATATCTGTTATAATTTGGTCGATTTTCAAAAAAGCTTTCAATTCTTGTAACAAATTTTTATCCATACAAACGTACCCTAACTTATGAAAAACAGATTAGACCGGATAGTGACAAAAAGCGGAGATTCCGGATTGACTAGTATAAATCCAAATAAGAGAATTTCAAAAAATTCCAATATTGTTAAATTTCTCGGCGATTTGGACGAACTTAATGCTTATATAGGCACTTTAAAAGCAGATTTGTTCATTATTAATTCAACGGAAAATTCACTGGAAGATGTATACAATTGGATCACCCATATACAACATACCTTATTCGATGTCGGAGGTGCTATTTCCTCAGAAAACATAGAAATTTTTGATGAAAAGGCAGTTGTTTTTCTAGAAGAAATTATTCACAAAATAAATCAAGATTTACCTCCTCTAAAAGACTTCGTCTTACCGGGTGGAAGTCAATTGGGGGCGAAGGCCCACGTATCAAGGACTGTGTGCAGAAGGGCAGAGAGATCGTTAATTAATTTGATCGAAAATAATCTCGAGTACAAAAAATATCAAAAAAGCCCTGTTTTGCCTTACATTAACAGACTATCCGACTTTTTTTTTGTTTTGAGTAGGCAATTAGACAGACTTTGTAATTTGGAAGAACAAACGTGGAAGGCTAACAAAAAAAGAAAAAATAAATAAACCTTCAACTTTATTTACATAATGTCAGAGATTAGATCTCCTCTCTTTGACCGCACTAGACAAATTCTCTAAAAGTCCTACGGTCTCAGTCCATGATATACATGCATCCGTAATACTCTTACCGTATTCCAATTTTGATATGTCGGCAACACTCCCGAGATCTTGTCTGCCCGCAATGATGTTACTTTCGATCATTACACCAAAAACACTCTTATCCCCAGAGGAAATTCTCTCACACAAGCTATTACAGACAATATGCTGGTTTTCTGGTTTTTTGTTGGAGTTCCCATGACTAGCATCAACCATAACTTTTGGAGACACCTTGTTCCGGTTGAGTTCCTTGACGAGTCCCGCAATAGTATCAACATCATAATTAGGACTCTTCCCACCTCGTAAAATCACATGGCAATCATTATTTCCCGCCGTTTTTACAATTGCCGACTGTCCTGACTTCGTTACTGACAGGAAATGATGTGAGTGGCTGGAAGCTCTAACAGCATCGACGGCAATACCAACGTTTCCCGTTGTACCGTTCTTAAATCCGACCGGGCATGATAATCCAGATGCTAACTCTCTATGTATTTGAGATTCTGTCGTACGAGCCCCAATAGCTCCCCACGAAACAAGGTCTGCGATATATTGAGGAGAAATTACATCCAAAAATTCTACTCCTGCTGGCATCGTTAAATTGTTTATCTCAAAAAGCAGTCGCCTTCCGACTCTAAGGCCCTTGTTGATGTCAAAAGAGTTATTTAAATCTGGGTCATTAATCAAACCTTTCCATCCTACCGTAGTTCGAGGTTTCTCAAAATAGACCCTCATTATAAGTTCCAGAGTATCTTTATATTTTTCCCGTTCTTCCAACAACCTTTTTGCATAATCCATAGCTGCCTCAGGGTCATGAATAGAACACGGGCCAACTATTAACAATAGACGATCGTCTAACCCATGAATAATTTTTCTGATATTTTCCCGAGTATTAACAACTAACTCAGAGACTTCTGCAGAAATTGGAATCTCATCGATTATCCTTTTTGGCGCGATAACCTCCTCTATCTCTCTGATTCTTACATCATCTGTTAAATTATCACCCATAAAAGCTACTCCGCAGTTCCACCAATAGTTAAACCTTCTATTAAGATTGTGGGCTGGCCTACCCCAACAGGCACTCTCTGACCCTCCTTTCCACAAGTCCCAACACCCGAGTCGAGTTTAAGGTCTGAACCCACCATCTTTATTTTTGTCAATGCATCTGGACCGTTTCCTATCAAAGTAGCGCCTTTGACAGGATATTTAATTTTCCCTTTCTCAACCCAGTAAGCTTCTGAAGCAGAAAAAACAAATTTTCCATTTGTAATATCAACCTGGCCTCCCCCAAAATTTACTGCATAAATCCCTTTTTCAAGACTTTCCAGCACCTCGCCCGGATCATGGTTACCAGGAAGCATATATGTATTTGTCATTCTCGGCATTGGTAAATGAGCAAATGATTCTCGTCGCCCATTACCGGTAACATTTGTTTTCATTAACCTTGAATTGAGCCTATCTTGCATGTACCCCCTCAAAATTCCATCTTCAATTAAGATATTATTTTGCGTAGGATTCCCTTCATCATCGACATTCAGCGAACCTCTCCGGTTTGACATTGTTCCGTTGTCAACAACAGTTACACCAGGTGCTCCAACTCTCTCTCCAATTCTGCCAGAAAAAACAGATGATTTTTTTCTATTGAAATCCCCTTCCAAACCATGTCCCACTGCCTCATGCAACAAGATTCCTGGCCATCCAGGGCCTAGAACGACGGACATTAAGCCTGCTGGCGCGGGCCTAGACTCTAAATTTATCAAAGCTTGTCTAGTAGCTTCATCGACGTAAGTTTCTAATGTTGAATCAGAGAAATTATTCATAGCAAATCGACCTCCGCCGCCACTTACCCCAAATTCTTTTCTGGTTTTTTCCTCTGCTACTGCTGTAACAGAAAGTCGCACGAGGGGCCTCAAGTCTGTAATTAAGCCCCTATCAGTTACGATCACCACAATACTAAAGCTGCCCGAAATTGAGGCCATTACCTGAGAAATCCTAGGATCCTTTTTCTTAGCCAAAGTCTCAATCTTTTGCAAAAGCTCAACCTTTTCTTGGGAAGACATAGCATCGACCGGGTTTCCATAATCGTAAAGCGAACCAGATTGGCCAAATTTTTACGTTTTTTATTTCCATCCAAATAAATTGATTTCTTCTTTTCGGTCGATGTTCTGGAAATTGCTAGCGTATTTTTGACTGCTTCTCCCAAAGTTTTTTGACTGATGGTATCTGAAAATGCAAAAGATGTTCTGTCTCCTGAAACAGTGCGAACACCAAAACCTTGGTCTATCAAAAAAGCGCCTCCCTTGACAATGCCTTCCTCAAGATTCCATGATTCGGATATGATTGACTGAAGGTAAATATCTGCAAAATCAACTCCCTTCACTTCCAGCTTATTATGAAGATCGAATAAATCACCTTCAGTAAGTCCATATGGCTCAATTAAGTTCTGTTTTGCGATATCAAAAGGATCTGATTTCACATTGTCTAACATGATAGTCTCTTTCTCAAATTAAATTCCTGATGCTCTAAGGCGGGAAGGTTCTCTCTGACGGTTTGTAGTTTTTCCATATCAACTTCCCCTAAAACGATATTTGTTCCGAATTCACACTCCGCTATTATATCGCCCCAAGGACCTATAATCATACTATGCCCCCACGTTTCCCTACCAGAATTATGTTCACCTCCCTGCGCACTAGCAATGACATAAGCCTGATTTTCAATTGCCCTAGCCCTCAATAAAACTTCCCAATGAGCTTCCCCCGTAGTTCTTGTGAATGCAGCTGAAACTATTATTACATCTGGAGAAAGATCCTCAGGAAATCTTCTTCTATAAAATTCAGGAAATCTTAAGTCATAACATACTGACAAAAATGTTTTGCCGGCTGGTGTATCAACCATTAAGGGTTGATTCCCGGCTTCGCAAAAAGTACTTTCATCATAATTCTCAACTCCATTCTTGTATTTAAACAAATGAATCTTGTCATATCTAGCTCTTCTGTTGCCCTTTTGATCAAATACAAACATTGCATTACACACTTTATTCTCAGATTTGGCAAAGATCGGACACGTCCCACCAATTAACCAAACACTATTTTCCTTTGCAGCATTACTAAGAACAGTTTGAATTTTTGCTCATTAGCACCTAATTCATAATTATCCTCTTCAGCCCATTTAACTTTCTCATCCTCTGACTGCCCAATAAACGAGAAGTATTCAGGTAATACAACGAGCGGAGCTCCTTTACTGGCAGCAAGTCTCACTTGTTCTGACATGATTGCAAGATTGGCATCCACTGAGTCAGTAGAGACCATCTGAATTGCTGCCACTTTACACTTGCTTGTTTCCTTATTCAACAACCTTCCTTGTCTCATTGTATTCTAGTTGTTTTGATTGATTAAAGCTCCGTATTGAATTTTTCTCAACCTCAGGTGTGTAAAGATTGCCAGAGATTTTGTATTCAAAAGCCAATATTTTTTGAAGGGGGTCACGCAAAATATATTGGGCCAAAAAGCTGCCCAGCCCAACGGCTGGATTAACCAAAACATAGCCCAAAGATGCTAAGCCTGCATTTAAATTTGGCAACACTAAAACTCTAAGGTCTTGTTTTTTTTCCCCTAGGTCGATAAATCCTTCTAAAAAAACAGTTGCCTGGGTTCCGAGAACCCTTAAATTACTGGTTTGAGCAACGCCCCCTTCTAACTTTATATCTCCTCTTACTCTGTCAAAAGAAAAACCTTCACTAAAAACATCTCCGAAATCTAATTTTAATCTCTTAGAAAGTGATTGAAGATTAAAAAGACCTATCAGTCGCCCCAAACCTGGCTCTGCACGAATAAATTTACCATCCAAAATGTCAACGTAAACATCTCCATACACATCCTCTAAATTAAAATTGAGAGGATTTCCTAACCATGCTAATTGCCCTGACAAAATCCCCTCGGCCTGACCAAACAGTCCAGTGTAACCAACCTTATCCATTAACGCCTGAATATTATTAGTCTCTAATCGAAGGTTCATTTCTGTAAGCTTCAAAGTCTCATCTACTTCAGCTTTGTCGCTGTATAGCAATGAATAACTTTTTGGATCTTCTACTATTTTCCAAAAACCGCTCGCAAAAAGCTGGAAGTCATCTGAAAAAACAGAAAGGTCTTTTACAAACCATGTTTTTAATTCCGGTTCAGATCTTATAGTAAATTTAATCTGGCCCAACTTGCCAAATTTATTAGTGAATTCATCTACTTTGAAATTTAGTGTAATAGGTGTGCCAAGGTCATTTCCAGTAAGATTGGAACTTAAAGAGTTATCAGAAGAAAGTATTTGCTTGAGCTCCAATTTTGAAAAATCTAAATCAACAGTTTCTGTATCCCGATACCAGGTTACCTTGCCATTTGCTTGATCGGCTTTTACATCACCAGATAAACCCTCAAGTCCCATAAAAAATAATCCTTTAACATTATGAAACTCGTTATTTTGCCAAACTAGCCTCTTACTTGATACGTCAATCATGGTCGGAATATTTAAAAATTTCGTGTTGTCACTCATGGTAAAGAGTTCTTTCTGAGTTTTTACGAAATCATAAAGCTTGTCCAAAGACAACTTGTCGGTAGAAATAGTAGCAACATTGCTCCTCCTCATTTTTCTCTGGTCTCCAACAGATTTGATTACATAATCTTCATTGTCCTTATGCTCGCCAATATGGAGTTTGTAATATGCAGAACCGGTATTTGTATCATTATGTCCAAATTCATTGACCAGGTCTTTTTTAATTAACAATGCAAACTTCTCTCGAGGAGACCTAAGATTTAGCGTCCAGTCACTGCTACCGTTATCAGCTTTCTTCTTTAAGTTTATAGTCTAAAAACAGATTACTTTTTTCTCCGGATGTTTTAGTATAGATTTGTGGTATGTCAATGCCCAACCTCACAAGATCAGAGTACCCTAGTACACTCAAGTCATTGCTCTGAAAATTAATGTCTAGTTTATAATCGACAGACCCTTTGAACGTATTACTTTCGTAGGGATTTCTTATCTTAAATAGCCATTTTACAAATTCACTTGAATCAAAAGCACCAGTCATAACCAGATTTAAATTTTTACTTCCATTGTCTTCACGATCTGAGATGCTAAAATTCCCTCCGAGACTTGTACCTTTTAAATCAAATTCGACAAGTTGGTTTTTACTAAATACAACCTCCCGTTATAGATCGTAAGCTCAGGAAGAAAATTGTTGAGTGAAAGCTCATTATTTTTTAGAGTCAATTTTCCAAACACATCAGAGTTTTGAAAATTTTTGAGGTCAATAGTCAAAAATAAGTCGAGATCTGCTGGGCCCCTACCCATCATATCGGTTGTAAAGTTTTTTAACCATTCTTCTACCGGGCTTTTGTTCGCGCTATCAATTATTCTTTGCAAATCACCGTTTAAAATACCATTCAACTTTAGAACGGGATCGTCACTTTTCATATTGGATATTTGACCGTTAATGTTTCGAATCTTATTTCCAGCAAAATCTCCGAAAGCATTTTTAATTCTTAAAGACCTGCCTTCAATTTCAACTTCTCCTTGTAAACTAGAGATCGCAGGCCACTTCTTAGAAAAAAGCAGATCTAGACTTCTTGGGAAAAAATTAAACTTCACCTTCCGATTTTTTTTAATGTAAGGTTTTCCGATAACACCACTATATTCAAAAGTTCCTCTGGTTACCTCACTAGAAAGAAATGCTCTTTTTATCCAATTTCGCGTTTTAGGCCCGACTGCATTGGGAAGATAATGACTTATCACCTGAGTGTCTTTAAATAGAATATCACCCTCAACATTAGTGAAAATTTCTCCTTTTAATAACGAAATATATCCGTTGACCGATAAAACAAGGTCCGGATTTTCGAATTTAAAATTCTCTATTTCAAAATTTGGCTTTTTGTTTCCCACTCAACTAGTCTGTGAAATGAGAAGTCTGAGTTCTGTATTTCCCCTTCAATCCCTGAAAAGTATAACTCTCCAGATGGAAAAAACTGCGGGGCATTTAATATGCTCTCGCTACCATCAATCTTGATTTTAATGGAACCCTCTCTTACAACAAAATCACCCGCAAGATTATTCAAGTAAAATAATTTTTTTCTACCTTTTCGATGCTGATATTTGAAAATAAACCTGTAATTACTAACCTATTTAAGAATGCTGTCGAGTCAAAGTCAACACCTTTAACAAAATGATCACTACTAAACAAAAAATTTATTTCCTCAAACATTCCCTTGAATCTATAGTCATGGAAACTTTCTACTGCTAGGTCAAAGTTTTTTAACATTAGAAACAACTCTTCGCTCTCTACTTTTTTAAACGTCAAAGAGGTTTCATCGTCTATATGTTCCAAATCTAAACTGCCTAATTTAAGCAGAGGATTTTGTTTCGAAAATTCATTTTTGTATACTTCAACTATTTCAGTTTTTTCGACGGTAAATCGTCCTATGTTTTTTAACAATATAAGTAGAGCCATGGAGTTTCTATCGGAATTAGTGAAACTCACATTCTTCAAATTCTCTTTCCAGTTACTTTTAAGATAAACTCTCAATGAGCCTAATTGAACCTTATCTAATGCGATTTCTCCTAAAAGGCTTTTTATAAAACTTTTGGAGCCCAGGTTAACATTTAAATCTTCTAAGATGGCAATATTTAATTTATCCTCCTTGCTGGAAATCGCCAGCATCGAAATTTTTAGTTCAGGAATTAGCCACTTGTCCCAACTTAAGTTGGCATCAGTGAGAGTCAGGTCTATAGTGTTTGCTACTTCAAAACGCGATAAGAAGGTTTCCAATTTCTGCGGCTCATTCACAAACTTTATTAATTCGGGACCTAGCCAGAGCCTTACTGACGCCAATATTATAGCTGTCGTGACGAAAAACAACACAACAGCACTTAACGCTAGTTTTAATAAGCGGACAAGAATACTATCTATATTCTTTTGCATAGCGTGTATATTATTAAAGACGAGGCCTTATTTTACCGAATTTTTGTAACATTTAACATTTTTTAGATAAATGACAAAAACTGCCCCAGGAGACGAAAACGGCGGGTTTCTTGCCGGCTCATCATGGTTTGAAAGAGACTACCTTTTTTTCAAAAAATCGGACTTATTGATAAATGATTCAAATAGAATCGGGGAAAAAGAATTATTAGAGCAGAGAAAAAAATTTTTCCCAGCGCCCCTAGGTAGTGATCCTGAGGACATCACTAAAAATTTACGTCTCTTCAAAAAAACTAGTTTTATATCCATTATTAAAAGGGATATTGACTCTAAAGCAACACTAGAAGAAAACCTCAGTAGTTTAAGCTCCCTAGCAGAAATCTGCGTACAAACAGCACTAGTTGACTCGATGAAATATTATGCAACAGAGTTAAACATGATGTCTGAAAGTGATCGACAAAAAAAGCGAATTATTCATTATTGCGATGGGGAAATTAGGAGGACGAGAACTTAATGCTTCCTCTGATATAGATATAATCTTCTTCGCTCCATATAAAGATGAATTAAGAAAGAATGCTACTACGCTAGCAAAATTCGAAAAATTTTGGGATAAGGTATTAACTCGGTTTACAAATAATCTTTCCACTATGACTGACCATGGTTTTGTTTACAGAGTTGACATACGCCTTCGTCCGTATGGTGGAGCAGGACCTAAAGTTGTTTCTCTGAACTCTTTAAATTCATATTTTCTCAAAACCGCATCAGAATGGGAAAGATATGCATGGGTGAAAGCCAGAGTCTGTACCGAGAACATATTTCTGGACAAAACAACTTTTCAAAAATACAAATCCGAATTAGAAAATATAATTAACAACTTCTTGTTTCGCCCCTTTGCTGATTTTCGAATAGTAAAGTCTTTAAGAGAAATGAGTAGAAAAATCATTAGCAACAACAAACATAGGCTCCCAGGACAAGGATTTTCTTTTGATTTAAAAAGACTTCGGAGGTATTCGTACAGTTGAGTTCATAGTTCAATACTTCCAGTTACTCAAGGGTGGATATCATAGAAAACTTCAAACGACCTCATTAAGGCTTGCTCTGAGGGAGATAGAGAGAAACAAACTAATTGAGCATAAAGACTGCGCTGATCTTTTAAATGCGTATACTCTTTTCCGTCGGTTAGAAAACCTTATTCAATACCAGGAAGATAGACAAACTCACATTTTTACCCCCGATCTGCCGTGTTTAAATTCTTTCCTAAAAATACTTAATTTTAATAGTTTTGAGACCCTCAAGAGGTACTTGAGAAATCATATTGAAAGAGTAAAATCAATTTATGAAAAAATTTTTTCGGATAACCCCGTTTTATATAAAAGCGAAGTAGGGCTCGTTGAGAAACAGGAGATTAATGCCCAAGAACTTCCACAAAAAAATGAGGAGAAAAAAGACCTTTATCTAAAAAAGTTGTATGAAAAGGTTCAAGGCAGGTCATCGTATATTTCGTTATTAGCTGAAAAACCCGAAATTGAACAAAAACTTGTAAGACTCAATAAAACCTCTCCATGGATTGGAGATTTTATTATCCAATATCCAAAATTAATCGATCAAATGCTTGATAATAATTTTTTTAATGAAGAAATAAATCTGGCTGAGCTAACTGAACAAGCGAAAGATGAAATCAAAAGAATTCACAAGGCTAATCCTTCGGATATAGAACAAAGCTTGAATGTTATACGAGATGTTTACCACCTTAATTTATTCAAAATACTTACTGGCGGTTTAAAAAACAGTAGATCAATTGTTCAAATTTCAGATAATTTAACATCACTAACAGAAGTTATTTTAAATATCACTTTTGATTTCTCGTTGCGAGCCTCTAAAATGGAATGGTTGAAAGATGAGTTGGCGATCATCGCGTACGGAAAACTCGGAACTAAAGAAATGGATATTGGGTCGGATTTAGACTTGATTTTTCTCACAAATAAAATGAATGCAATACATCAAGAAAGCACTTATAAATTAATCAAGCGCTTTATTTCGTGGATTGAGTTAAGAACTTTTTCAGGAAGCCTTTTCAAAATTGATACTGCACTCCGTCCAAATGGAGCTACTGGACTACTGGTTTCTTCCATAACTTCATTCATGAACTACCAAAAAAGTAAGGCCTGGTGCTGGGAACACCAGGCCTTAACAAAAGCTAGATTTTTATTAGGAAGCGGGTTAATAAACGAAAAATTTAATAATCTACGTTCAGAAGTTTTAATGCAGCACAGAAACTCTAAATCGTTACAAGAGGAAGTATTATCCATGCGTTTTCTGATGAAAGAAAAACGAAAAAAAGTTAGAAAGCATGACCTTGTAGATATCAAGCACGATAAAGGTGGATTAATAGATATAGAATTTTTAGTCCAGTATGTTATCCTCGCTAACGCTTCGAGGTACCCAAAGCTTTGCGAGAACATAGGCAACTTTGCCCTTTTAGGAGTCATAGCAGATTTACAGTTATTGCCTGCTTCATTGACAAGAAAGATTTCTGAAATATTCGTTAAGTACAGAGAATTAATTCACAAAAATAGACTTAACAACTCAGAAGGTCTAGTTAACGCAAAAATTATCGCCGGAGAAAGAGAAAAAGTTGATGAACTCTGGGAAATCGCATTTCAGGATTGTCCGAAAAAAATAAGGCCTCTTAATCAAATCCATTCTAAGTTACAGTAGAATCAAGGTTTAGAACAAAAAAAAAAAAAAATGACAGAATCAATGAGTGACCGTGAAGGATTAATATGGATGAACGGAAAATTTGTACCATGGAGAGATGCCTCAGTTCATGTTTTAACTCATACCTTGCATTATGGGATGGGAGTATTTGAAGGAATAAGGTGTTATCAAATTGAAAATGGAGGGGCAGTTTTCCGGCTGGCAGACCATATTGAACGTCTATTTAATTCAGCTAAAATTTTTGAAATAAAAATTCCGTATGATGAGACCAGTATTCATGCCGCAGTTTTAGATCTGATTATGAAAAATTCGCTAAAGTCTTGTTATATCAGACCACTAGTGTTTTATGGTTCGGAAAAGATGGGTTTAAGTACAAAAGGATGTTCAGTTAACGTAGCCATAGCCGCCTGGCCGTGGGGAACCTATCTAGGTGATGATGGACTGCGTCATGGCATCAAGGTGAAAACATCCTCCTTTCAACCGCCATCATGTCAACTCTGCACTTGTGAGAGCAAAAGCCTGTGGTTATTATATTAACTCGATACTCGCACATCAGGAAGCTGCTCGCTACGGTTATGATGAAGCACTGATTCTGGATACCGATGGTTACGTTTCCGAAGGAGCAGGAGAGAATATCTTTATAGTAAGGAAAGGGAGCTTGATCACGACGGATTTATCTACTTGTTTGGAAGGTATTACTAGAGATACGGTCATTGCGTTAGCGAGGGAACTTGACATCTGCATTTTGGAGAAAAGAATCACCCGTGATGAAATTTATACCGCAGAAGAAGCATTTTTCACAGGAACGGCCGCCGAAATTACTCCTATAGTTTCTCTGGATGATCGCGTAATAGGAACCGGAAAGCGTGGAGTCATAACTGGGAAACTTCAGGACTCTTTCTTCAAAATTGTTAATGGCAATAATAAGTCCCATAAAAAATGGCTAACTTATGTCAAGTAATACCAATCCTATAGAGCAAAAGCCTCGTATATTAAAAAAAACTGCAGCGGTTGCATCTTGCCCTGATGAAGGTGATTCAAAATGGAACCACCACCCTAAAGTCTTTCTTAATCTGAGTCACGACAACGAGGTAAAATGCCCCTATTGTGGAACATCATTTATCCGAGTGGTGAACGATAACTACTCATAGACCTTCTTAACCTATCGAGCTCAGCTTCTATTTTTAACTTTAGTATTTTCTGTTTCTTACTTTCTACTGAACGTGCTAGCGTCAACTGTTCTATTGCGTCAACTTCATTTCCAATCGCCAGAAAACCTTTCGCAACAAAAAAGTGTGCCTTTGCTGCATTACCTTTCCGAAACTCCATAGAAGCTCTTTTTTTCCAAAACCAGTCATCGTTAGGATAAAGTTTTACTGCTTTTCGTGCGATTACCTCAAACTCTTTTACCTTTCCTAATGAATAAAGTACGCGTAACCGTAACCTGTCTAGCCCTCTAAGAAGCCAATGTTCCGGAGCATCGTGGTTAAAAAGCCTGACCAACGAATCAGCTTTATCTAGTTTTCCTGTTTTTAAGAAAAATTTAATCTCAGTCATAGAAATAATATCTTCTACGGCTAAATTTAAGCTTCCACGAGAATCATTCTTTAGCTCATTTAACCTGTCAAGTAACCGTCCTGCTTCAATATACTTTTCATTATTAAAAGCATTCCAAAATTTATAAAAGGTTTTTTCCAGCTCTGAGTAAAATTTTGTTTTAACCGGTTTAATTTCATTTTTTATGAGTGTTCCACGGAGAAAATTAAAGATTTTCTCATTCTCGTCAATTTCCGGAGGTATTGTGTTTTGTAATTTATTATTTATTCTTCCATTAATTCCTGCAAGCCTTTCGACAGTCAAGGGATGGGTTCGTAGCCAGGAAACTCCGGTACCTATCCCCTCAAGAGCACTTTGCTGTTGCATTCTGTTTAAGATCTTGATCATGTATTTTGGGCTTACAGATAGTATTTCCAAATACTTGATCCCTTTTTGATCAGCCTCATTTTCAGCGTGCCTAGAAAAACTCATCTGTTTTTTCAAAGCAAGCGTCTGTCCTAATGACAATGTTCCAGCAGCAGCATCAGGCTCAGTAACGCCAAGAACTATAGCTGACAATAATGTCAAAAACATAATATCCGACGAATCCTTTTGACTTTTATATAGACGAGAAAGGTGACGCTGGGTTAGGTGAGCTAGTTCATGGCAAAACACAGCCAAAAGTTCACGGTGGTCGTCTATACTTGAAATGAGCCCTTTATTAATACCGATAAAATTCCCAGGTAAAGCGAAAGCATTTAAACTTGGATCATCTAAAAAAAAAAGTCTGAGTTTATTGGCTGCCTGAAAATCAGAATACTTCTGCTCATCAATAAAAGATTGATTAGTAAGAATTGGACTTATTCTATTCATGATAAAATCTTCTAACTCTGGGTGATCAAGATAAGATTCAGACGATTTTATTCGTACGAAAACTTTCTTGCCAATGGTGTACTCATCGTAAAGAGAAATGTCGCCAGGTTCACTCCCCAGAGAGGGTAAATTATCCGCATACGTAAGGTTTAAATAAGGCCACGCTATCAAAATATTTATTGCAAAGGGCGCGGATATACCTTTTACTTTGTTAAAGCAGCTAATTAATGGGTGAACATAAAAATGGACAGTAAAAAATTGAGTCATTTTAACAAGCACGGGGAAGCGCACATGGTGGATGTTGGTTCAAAGGCTGTAACCAATAGAAAGGCGATTGCCTCGGGCAAAATATTTATGAATAAACAAGCATTCGACACTATCTTAGCAGGAAAAAAAGAGAAAGGCGACGTATTATCTGTGGCGAGGCTTGCTGCAATTCAAGGCTCAAAACAAACTAGTTTCTTAATTCCTCTTTGTCATCCTATTGCAATCTCCCACATAGATATTGAGTTCAAAAATTGTCCATCCTCCCTTTCGATAGAATTAATCGTCACATGCTTATCTGAAAGCAAGACTGGAGTTGAAATGGAGGCACTAACTGCTGCATCTATTGGCTTGCTCACCATATACGATATGGGAAAATCAATCGATAAAAGCATGCGTATCGGAGAAATTTGCCTTCTCCTAAAAGACGGGGGTAAATCAGGTAGATGGGAGAGACCACAAGTTTTTTAAATATGTACTCGCAGAGTTTTTTGTTGTGATATCCCATACACTAAATTCGCAGTCCATTTTTTGTAGCGGCTGAGTCACACTTTGCATTATTCGAAATGCAAAGATTTACCTCAAGGCACCTTGTCTAAATGCCGTACACTTAGGCAATTTAAGTTTCGGAAGCGATTAAACCTAAAATTAATCTTAAGTGAATGTTCTAGAAATGATTATTCAAAAAGACGTCTCTCTTTTAGAAATTATCTTATTCGTGTCCGGTATTAGACCCGTCCATATATAAAAACTCTCAGCTGCCTGTTCAACTAGCATAGGAAAACCGTCCATTACATTGATACATCCATATTCCTTAGCAGCCTTTAAGAAACTCGTCAGTTTTTTGGCATAGAATAAATCAACTATAAGCTGTGCGTTTCTAAAATATTTTGGATTGATTAAAAAATCCTCCATTGAGACGCTTGAAGAGGTCGCGTTTACTATGATGTCGAATGAACCAGTATTTTTATAATCATTCAAAGTACTATCACTATTTAAATCATTCAATAGGTTAAACGACAACAGGGGGCTATTAAACCGCTCTCTTAGTAACGCAATCTTTTCATAAGACCTATTTGAAATTGTAATGCTTGCGGGATGAACATCTAAGATTGGGCCTAGTATACCCTTAGTAGCCCCTCCCGCGCCTATGATAAGCAAGTTTTTTTTATGCAAGTTAAAATCATGAGGATGATTCATGGATTTGATAAAACCAGTTCCATCAGTATTGTCGAGAAAAATTTTTCCTTTTTTAATTGAAACCGTGTTTACACTTTGTGCGCGTATGGATCTTTCGGAAAGATCGTAGCCTCTCAAAGTGCCGATTTTGTACATTGCTTCTTTAAGAGGTAATGTAACGTTGAATCCTCGATAACCTAATTCAATAAGACTATCTATACGAGACTCTAATTCAGATGAGTGTGTACGAAACTTTTCGTACGATAGCTTGAGTTTAAATTCGTTTGCAAATTCGTGATGTAATTGTGGTGATTTTGAGTGGGAAATCGGGTCTCCAATAACGGCAAATTTTTCGCTTGATTGCATATTCAAGAACCCTTATCGTTATATTTTCTTTAAATCGAGCACTTCAACAAATGCTTTCAAAATTCCTTGAAAATCTCCGTTAGACATAAACACAATAGTATCTCCTCTACATACTTGAGATGATAATCTTTGAAGAATATTTTGGGTATTGCTCTCAATAAACACTTTTTGTCCAAGGTTGTTTAACGCCAACTTTACATCCCAGTTTACAGACCCATCATAAACATAAATAATATCGGCAGCCTCAAATGACTCAGCGAGTTGCTGCTTACCATGTCCGAGTTTTAAGCTGTTTGATCTTGGTTCGAAAACTACAATCAGCCTGCTTAATTTAGCAGTTCCCACTTTTTTTCTTGATGTATCTCTGAGAGCTTCGATAGTTTTTTTAATTGCAGTAGGGTGATGGGCAAAATCATCATAAATTTTTATGTCAGAAATGTTTGCTATAAGTTCTAATCTACGTTTAACACCTTTGAATTCTTTAAAATACGTCACGGTTTGGCTAAAATTTACACCAAATTCGGATGCTATGCCGTACGCCACTAAAAAATTACTTGCGTTATGTTCACCAGAGATTGGGCTATCGACAAATCCTAGTTTGTTTGTACCATTGAAAACCTGAAAACTATTTTCTCCATTTTTTTGAAGCCAGTCCAAACACAACTGTTGCTTATCGTTAAAGTGTTTAACCTTACTCCAAACTCCAAAAGATAAAACATCATCAAGAGCATTGCTTTTACGGTTAGAGTAGATTACCGTGTTTTGGTCAAGAGTTCTTATCCAGTGATGAAACTGCGTCTTAATCGCGCCTAAATCACCAAATATATCAGCGTGATCGAATTCAAGATTATTTAAAACAACATAATCAGCTGGATAATGTAAAAACTTTGAACGTTTATCAAAAAAAGAAGTATCGTATTCATCCGCCTCTATCACGAAAGGAGAATTTGATTTGCCGGTTCTAGCTGATATTCCGAAGTTCATAGGGATTCCACCAATCAAGAAACCTGGTTCAATTCCGGCACATTCAAGAAGCCATGTTATTATCGACGACACCGTGGTTTTTCCATGAGTGCCAGCTACTGCTATAACAGGTCTGTCTTTTAAAATTTTCTTTGATAGAAATTCTGGGCCGGACATATAATTTTTCTTGCCAGAGATTATTTTTTCTATTACAGGCATTCCTCGAGTCGCAACATTTCCAATTATCCATAAATCTGGATTGGTTTTCATATTGGCTAAATCAAAACCTTGAATACATTCTATTTTATTTGCTTCTAATTGATCACTCATTGGTGGATAGTATTTCGCGTCACAACCAGAAACCTTAAACCCTAATTCTTTGGCCAAAACTGCAAGCCCAGCCATAAAAGTTCCACAAATTCCGATAATATGTATATGCATACTAGTATTTTACTTATAAGTAAGGGCTGTGATGACTAATTTTAAAGAAGACATATTGCAAATTACCACCAGATTGATAGTTGAAGAAGGGTTTGATTACTCAGAAGCTAAACAAAAGGCTGGAAGCATGCTGAAGCCTAATAAACGAAAAAAGACTAAACTAAACAGTTTTCCGACAAACCTGGAGATTGAAAAATCTGTTAGGGATTATCTTCAGATGTTTTATTGGGAAGATTTGAACAACAGGGTTAACTTTCTACGCGAAATAGCAATAAGTCTAATGAGAGAATTAAAAACTTTTGGACCTATTCTCATTGGTGAGTTAAGTAAGGATATAGCGACAGAATACACCACATTACGAATATGTGTTTTTTCCGACTCCTCAAAGGAGGTATTGATGCACTTTTTAGAAATTAATGTCGATACTGTAGTTTTACAACTCAAACATCCTTTTCGTAGAAATAGGGTTGAAGCGCTGGGTTGTCAATGGGAGGGCCACGAGGTGATAGTCTACTGTCTCAACCATAGCGATAAAAACCTGTGTTCTAAAGGAATATCGATAAATACCCTTCAACAAATAATTGAGAATGAAGTTAGGGAAACAAATGAGAAAAAAAGTCTTATTTTGGTCTTAATTTTTATTTTTTTATGGGGTTGTCTATAAATCTTCTTTTAACAACTAAAAAAACTACGAATATTTCCTGGATTGCCTCTGAGAGACT
The DNA here is from genome assembly GCA_038147455.1 of Burkholderiaceae bacterium. Taxonomy (GTDB): domain Bacteria; phylum Pseudomonadota; class Gammaproteobacteria; order Burkholderiales; family Burkholderiaceae_A; genus UBA7377. The sequence continues at coordinate 243,846 of JAYQTQ010000003.1, forward strand.
TACCGACATTAATGGAAGAATGCTTGAAATAAACAACGTTTCCGGGAAGAGATATACTATTTTGAACTTTTGGGCGACTTGGTGTGCGCCATGTGTTGAGGAGATGCCAATACTTTCAAAGTTTTACAATAAAACAAAGATGGAGGGGATCTCGGTGATCGGGCTAGCTATTGATAATGATAAGAACGTTAAGGAATTTTTACAGAAAATCAAAGTTGATCATCACCTCCTCGTCGCAGGAGCTAAGGGTACTAATATTATGGAGAAGATTGGACTAAATCCATCAAATTCCTTGCCATTCACGATAATGTTTGATAAAAACTACGACGTACTAAAAATAAAATTAGGAAAATTAACGTTAAATGAGCTATTATATTGGGTAAATACTGTAGAAAGATAGATTTTGGCGGAAATAGAAAATTTTTTTCTTGTTCTTCATGGTCCCAATTTAAATAAACTGGGCTTCGAGAACCTCATATCTACGGGTCGACCACCCTAGAAGAAATTGATGGAGATACTACAAGACCTTGCCAAAAAAAATCAGGTCGGTTTGGAGTGTTTTCAGTCAAACCACGAAGGAGAATTAATTGACAAAATACATACAAGTTCGGACAGAGTTAACCTCAAGGGAATCATTATTAACGCCGGTGGTTACACTCACACGAGTATTGCTCTTAGAGATGCTTTATTGACAATGGAGAATGTACCTATAGTTGAAGTACATTTAAGTAATATTTTTAAGAGAGAAAAGATCAGACACACATCGCTTATCGCTGGCGTTGCTGATTCAATTATTAGTGGATGCGGCCATTATGGTTACATCTATGGATTTCAATTTTTAATGCAAAAGATAAATGGATCTAAGAAAAGTTAAAAGTTTAATTGATCTGGTTTCAGAGTCAGATATTTCTGAATTAGAAATATCTGAGGGGCCTGACAAAGTCAAAATTGTAAAATCTTCAAAAGTCATAAAAGAAACTAATATTATGAAAAGTGAAGATCATTACGTTACGGACAGGCAAACAGATGAAGATAAAAAAGACACGGTACTAAGAGAAGGTGAGCAAGTAAACGATGGAAGCTTTACAATTCTCTCACCAATGGTTGGGACGTTTTATAGGGCTCCATCCCCTAATTCGAAGCCCTTTGTCTCCGTTGGGGATGAAATCAAGGAAGGTCAAACTCTTTGTGTCGTAGAGGCTATGAAATTGATGAACGAAATTCCCTCTGACAAAACCGGGATCATTCGCGAAGTGCTAGTAGAGAACGGACAGCCTGTCGAATATGGACAAATACTTTTCCGAATAGGCTAACGATGCCTTGTTTTAACAAAATATTAATTGCAAACCGGGGCGAAATTGCTTTGAGAGTCCAACGAGCATGCAGAGAGTTAGGTATTAAGACTGTTGCAGTTTATTCCACCGCAGATGTTGATGCTAAATATGTGAAACTGGCTGATGAAGCTGTTTGTATCGGCCCTCCTTCTCCTAGAGAAAGCTATTTGAACATCCCAGCTATAATTGCGGCTGCAGAAGTTACAGGAGCTGAGGCAATTCATCCTGGTTATGGATTTCTCTCGGAGAATGCTGATTTTGCCGAGCAGGTTTTGAAAAGCGATTTTGTATTTATTGGCCCCCCTCCCGGAGTTATCAGACTGATGGGAGATAAAATAACAGCAGAAAACGGAAATGCTTAATAAGGGCGTTCCTTGTGTGCCCGGTTATGCGAAAAACCTTCCCGATGACGAACGGGAGTTATTAAATATTGCTAGGGATGTTGGTTTTCCAGTTATGCTGAAAGCAGCTGCGGGTGGCGGAGGTAGAGGCATGAAAGTTGTTAGTAAGGAAGAGGATTTGTTAAAGGCCCTTCAAATAACTAGAAGCGAAGCAAAGCTGGCATTCGGTAATGCCGAAGTTTATCTAGAAAAATTTCTACAAAATCCACGACATATCGAAATTCAAATTTTAGCTGACATGCATGGTCATTGCATCCACCTTGGGGAAAGAGACTGTTCTTTGCAACGAAGGCATCAAAAAGTGATTGAAGAAACTCCTGCTTGTGTAATTGGACCGGAAGAAAGGGAAAAAATTGGAACGATTTGTACCAAAGCATGTAAGCAACTAGGGTATGTAGGAGCAGGAACGATTGAGTTTCTATTTGAGAATGGTAAATTTTATTTTATCGAAATGAACACAAGAATACAGGTAGAGCACGGAGTTACAGAGGCTGTGACGGGTATAGATCTGGTTAGAGAGCAAATATTAATTGCGTCAGGAGAGGAGCTAAGAATTTCCCAGGATGACGTTTTATTAAGTGGTCATGCTATCCAATGCAGGATTAACGCTGAGGATCCCAAATCTTTTATCCCTTCCCCTGGAAAAATAACCAACTGGCATGCTCCCGGTGGATTTGGAGTCAGAGTGGACTCTCACGTTTATGTGAATTACACAGTTCCTCCTAACTACGACTCATTGATTGGGAAAATTATCGTATACGGAAATAACAGAGAGCAGGCAATATCTAAAATGCGAGTAGCTCTGTCGGAAACAATCGTGGAGGGTATCAACACGAATATATCTCTGCACAGGGAATTACTGAATGATGAAAATTTTATTTCGGGTGATTTCAGCATTAATTTCCTTGAAGATAAATTTATGTAATCTGCTTTTCTCATGTTAAAAAAACTCATATTTCAGGTGGATTATCAAGGAATAAATCAAATAGAACAAGAGATTCTTTTCTCGTTAATCTCTGACAAATTAATTGCGCTTGGAGGCATGTCTGTGTCGAATATCTCTGAAAACAAAGCACTGCATCAGCCATGACAACAAATAGAAGTTATCGTAGATGGAAAAATACACATTAACCAGGTGAAAAAATGTTTTGAGCCACTTGCGAGAATCACGGATTTCGATGAACTAACACTTATAAATTCTACAAACTGGGTAGAATCATATAAAGATGCAGTTAAACCGGTTGTTATAAATAATAGCTTTTTCATCGCACCAGACTGGATTGACTTACCTCAAAATAGTAAACATCTATCTGTTATTCGTATTAATCCGGGTATGGCCTTCGGTACTGGTTTACACCCAACGACACAGATGTGTCTCCAGTTGATATCTAGCTTGCCATTGTCAAATAAAAATGTGATAGACCTTGGTTGCGGAAGCGGTATTCTGGGGATTGCATGTGCCAAAAAAGGCGCGAAAAGTGTAACATTCATTGATAATGATTTTGTTGCTTTAGGGATAACAAGAGAAAATATAATGAAAAACAGTTGTCAGGAAGTCGACCACAAAATAACATCCGCTTTGACCAAAAATACAAAAAAAGCAGACTATATTTTTGCTAACATATTACTTAATCCACTAAAGAACATGGCTAAGACAATCAGCTCCAAGGTTAAGAGCACAGGACAGATTTTTCTTAGCGGAATCTTAATTGATCAAGTTGAAAGTTTGCTGAAATCATACGAGGAACATACTGAGAAGAAATTAATTAAGATAGTTGAGTTACATATGAAACAGTGGGCGTGTGTGCAAATTACTTACGAGTAGAAAATTTTTATGCGTAAATCAATTCAAGTTAGTGGTTCAATAGCCTTTGATACTATTTTGCAATTTCAAGGAAACTTTAAAGAAAACCTGGCGCATGATTCGGATAGCGCTTTAAGTTTATCTTTTTTTTGCCCTGAAATGAAAAGAGAATTTGGTGGATGTGCAGCTAATATTGCGTATAATTTGAGACTTCTCGATCAAGATTGTATTTTATTAGGTTCAGTCGGTTCTGATGGAAAAGAATATTTAAAAAAAATTAACGAATCTGGTGTAAACACTGATTTTTGTGAAATTAATGATGGACTTTTTACTGCCCAGGCAATTATAACAACCGATGCTAACGGTAATCAATTAACTAGTTTTCATCCTGGGGCTATGGGATCCGCTGGACGAATAGGTATTTCTGATGTGATTACAAGCTTCGGGATTGTTTCTCCAAACAGTTATAATGCAATGATTCGTCACGCAAAGGAATTTAGAGAAAAAAATATACCGTTTATTTTTGATCCTGGACAGGCTTTGCCGATGTTTTCCAAAGAAGATATCTATCAATTTGTCGATTTATCATCCTGGGTGGCGGTAAATGAGCATGAGAGCGATATGTTGTGTGATATTTTGGGTGAAAGTCTGGTATCAATCGCCGAGCGTTTAACTGGACATGAGACTAGTTCGCTGATACAGACTTTAGGAAATAGAGGCGTCAATGTATTTATTGGTAAAGAACAATTTTCTCTACCCGCGCTGAGAACAACCAATGAGATTGACCCCACAGGTTGTGGTGATGCATTCAGAGCAGGTTTACTTTATGGGTTAAATAACGGGAAAAGTATTCAAGATTCGGTAAAATATGGTAATGCTATGGGATACATCAAAGTCCAAAGTAGTGGAGCACAAAACCACAAAACTGATTTGAATAAAATTACATCGATCTTGTCATTCAAACAACAGTTAATTTGCAAATTTTAGTTGTAAAAAAAACCCCACTAAATTTAGAGGGGTTTACTTGTATCTACTGATCTCTCAACTCACGGCCTACTTCCTGAGGGAAAGGCCATGTACTACTCAATGATGATGAGCTAAATACCGAAGTCGAAGATGAAGAATCTTTTTTTACTGTATTAGAACTTCCTGCCTTTTTCTTCTCAGCTGCTGCCTTTTTCTTCTTAGCTGCTGGCTTTTTCTTCTTAGCTGCTGGCTTTTTCTTCTTAGCTGCTGGCTTTTTCTTCTTAGCTGCTGGCTTTTTCTTCTTAGCTGCTGGCTTTTTCTTCTTAGCTGCTGGCTTTTCTTCTTAGCTGCTGGCTTTTTCTTCTTAGCTGCTGGCTTTTTCTTCTTAGCTGCTGGCTTTTTCTTCTTAGCTGCTGGCTTTTTCTTCTTAGCTGCTGGCTTTTTCTTCTTAGCTGCTGGCTTTTTCTTCTTAGCTGCTACTTTTTTCTTCTTAGCTGCTGGCTTTTTCTTCTTAGCTGCTGGCTTTTTTTCTTCTTAGCTGCTGGCTTTTTCTTCTTAGCTGCTGGCTTTTTCTTCTTAGCTGCTACTTTTTTCTTCTTAACAGCTGGCTTTTTCTTCTTAGCTGCTACTTTTTTCTTAACTGCTGGTTTTTTCTTTTTAACTACAGCCTTTTTTTTCTTTACAACCGCTTTTTTCTTAACTGCCGGTTTTTTCTTTTTCTTAGTTGCCATTTTTGTCTCCTTCAAACCTTGTTATTAATTTCATTAATTATATGAAAAATACATGTATATTGTAATTAATTTCTTCAAGGTACACAAAGAATTATTTACAAAAAAATTAAAAGTAATTTAATCCCACTGTAAAGCTCCGCCCACTTGATAATCGATAACTCTTGTTTCAAAAAAATTCTTTTCTTTTTTCAAGTCAACCATCTCTGCCATCCATGGAAATGGGTTTTCTTCAGAATCAAATAGTTTTGGCAAACCAATTTGTTGAGCCCTACGGTTGGCTATAAACCGAAGATAAGTTTTAAACATAGAAGAATTTAATCCTAGCACTCCTCTTGGCATTGTATCTTCTGCATATCTATACTCTAAATTAACTGCTTCGTGAAATATACTCACGATTTCTTCCTTAAATTGGTTCGTCCACAAATCAGGGTTTTCTAATTTGATGGTGTTTACAAGGTCAATACCAAAGTTACAGTGCATGGACTCATCACGTAATATATATTGGTACTGCTCTGCTGAACCTGTCATCTTGTTTTGGCGTCCTAATGCTAAAATCTGCACAAAACCGACGTAAAAAAATAATCCTTCCATTAAACATGAGAATACAATTAGTGAGCGAAGTAACTGCTGGTCTCCATCTTGAGTACCGGTTTTAAAGTTCGGGTTAGTTAATGTGTCAATAAATGGTATTAGGAACTCATCTTTATCACGTATAGATGGAATCTCATGATATGCATTAAATATTTCTGATTCATCAAGTCCGAGAGACTCTACTATATACTGATATGCATGGGTGTGAATTGCTTCCTCAAAAGCCTGTCTAAGCAAATATTGCCTACACTCTGGAGCAGTTATATGTCTATAAGTTCCTAAAACGATATTATTCGCTGCTAAACTATCAGCGGTAACAAAAAACCTAAATTCCGTTTGACTAAACGTCTTTCATCTTCAGAAAGTCCGTCTGAGCTCTTCCACAACGCAATGTCTCTAGACATATTTATTTCTTGCGGCATCCAGTGGTTTGCGCACCCTGATAAGTACTTTTCCCAAGCCCACTTATATTTAAAAGGAACAAGTTGGTTCACATCTGTTCCTCCATTAATAATTCTTTTGTCTTCAACCTTGACTCTTCTGACTAATCCATCCTTAATTTCATCTGAGTCTTGTTGAATTTTGTTAGCCATTGAATCAATTAAAATGCTATCTTTTTCGCTTTTATTGAAGGCATTATCTTCCCAATTTATCATTCCTTATTACCTTTTCTTAGTTATTTATTATTATTGACAAGCTTCACAATCAGGGTCTGTGATGCTACATACATTTTTCGAATCGCTAGATTGAATTGACTCATCTTTAACAGCATTTAATTCACGAGAGTTTGTTGTTGATTTTTCAACATGAGTTGCGCCCATGGTTCTTAAATAATATGTTGTTTTTAAACCCTTTAACCATGCAGCTTTGTATATTTCATCAATTTTCTTTCCTGATACACCGGATAAATAAATATTTAGTGACTGAGCCTGATCAATCCATTTTTGTCTTCTTGCAGCACAATCTATAATCCACATAGGATCAATTTCAAATGCTGTTGCATAAAGTTTTTTTATCTCAGCAGGAACTCTATCAATTTTGGCCAAACTACCGTCAAAGTATTTCAAGTCAGCTACCATTACTTCATCCCAAAGACCAACTTTCTTGAGATCCCTAACCATCATCTCGCTAACCATCGTAAACTCACCTGACAAATTTGATTTTACGTATAAGTTCTGAAATGTTGGTTCAATCGATGCGGAGACACCCACTATATTGGAAATTGTTGCTGTAGGAGCTAAAGCTACACAATTTGAATTTCTGATGCCGTTTTTCTTTATTTTCCTTTTTAGAGCTTCCCAGTCAAGTCGAGAACTCTTATCTACATCTATCTTTCTTCCCCTCTCCTGTTCAAGAAGTCTCATCGAATCCAACGGTAGAATACCTGGTCCCATAATGAGCCCTTGAAAGTCTCATATGGGCCCCTCTCTTCTGCTAATTCGCTTGAGGCTGAATATGCATAATAGGATATCATCTCCATTGATTTATCAGCAAACTCAACCGCTTGATCTGAACAATAAGGAATTTTTAAAGCATGAAGTGTATCCTGAAAACCCATAACTCCTAATCCAACAGGCCTGTGAGACAAATTTGAGTTCCTTGCCTTGCCAACAGCATAAAAATTTATATCTATAACGTTATCCAGCATTCTCATTGCTGTTTTAACTGTGCAATTGAGGCGTTTCTGGTCAATTGCAAACTCCCCATTCCCGTCCCTCACTAGGTGATTAAGGAGATTTACGGAACCGAGGTTACAAACCGCAATTTCCGATGGGCCCGTATTAAGAGTGATCTCAGTACAAAGATTTGAACTGTGCACTACACCAACGTGTTTTTGTGGGCTTCTAATATTGCAAGGGTCCTTAAAAGTAATCCACGGATGACCGGTCTCATACAACATTGACAGCATTTTCCTCCACAGCGCGATGGCGGACACTTCTTTGGTTGGCTTCACATCGCCATTCTTCGCCTTTGTTTCGTATGATACGTAAGCTCTTTCAAATTCCTCACCATATTTATCGTGAAGGTCTGGAACAGTGTCGGGAGAAAACAAAGTCCACTTTTCATCGTTCATAACTCTTTTCATAAATAAATCAGGAATCCAGTTTGCTGTATTCATGTCGTGAGTCCGACGACGATCATCCCCAGTATTTTTCCTTAATTCTAAAAACTCTTCAATATCAAGATGCCAAGATTCTAGATAAGTACAAACTGCTCCTTTCCTCTTTCCCCCCTGATTCACGGCAACCGCAGTATCATTAACTACTTTTAAAAAAGGTACCACTCCTTGACTATGCCCATTCGTACCTTTAATAAAACTTCCTAACGCACGTACGGGCGTCCAATCGTTACCGAGACCACCTGCATACTTCGCCAACAATGCATTTTCTTTTATGGCTTCGTAAATCCTATCTAAATCATCCTCTACTGTAGACAAGTAGCAGGAAGATAACTGAGAAAAATTCGTCCCGCTGTTAAATAACGTTGGGGTAGAACTCATAAAGTCAAAACTTGACAGTAGGTTATAAAACTCTGCCGCCCTCTTGCTCTTATTGTCTTCCCTGATTGCTAGTCCCATTGCTACTCTCATAAAGAATATTTGCGGAAGCTCTATTCTTCTTCCTTCCTTGCTAAAACTATCATTTCTATCGATCAGGAAATATCGATCGTAAAGCGTCTGTAAACCTAAGTATCCAAACTGAAAGTCTCTTTCAGGATTAATTGTCTCTCCGAGAAATTCAAGGTCGAAACTTTTTAGTTCTGAACTTAAAACGCCAGCTTGTATCCCTTTCTCAATAAATCGTGGGAAATAACTTTTATACGTCTCCTTTGCTTCGCTCGCTTGTACATGACGCCCGAGCACTTCCTTGCGAATCGAATACAGGAGCAACTGTGCTGTGACTTTTGCATATAGTGGATCCTTTTCAATAAATGTTTTACTTGTCATTATTAAAGTCTTGATCAGATCGTCGACTTTGATACCATCATATAAATTCTTAAAAACCGAGTTATAAATACTCCTTGGTTCTACGTGGTTTTTATAACCTGTGCATGCTTCTTCAATAATCTGATTGAGCCAATTTTCGTCAAGGTCCTTTAATTCACCGTCAATACTTATTCTTATTAATTCATCAGACTTTGAATTTTCTTCTGATTTTTCACGCCTTTCTTTCGCTCGCTCCTCTCGATAAAGAACATACGACCTAGCAACCTCATGCTCTCCGGCTCTCATTAATGCCAATTCAACTTGATCTTGAATTTCTTCTATATGAATAGTTCCCCCAGATGGTAACCTTCTAATTAAAGCTTTTTCTACTCGCGCAGTAAATTCTTCGGTCATTTGTCTAACTTTCGCGCTGGCAGCGCTGGTTCCTCCTTGAACCGCAAGAAATGCCTTTGTCATAGCTATGGAAATTTTCGAAGCCTCAAATGGAACAACAGCTCCATTTCTTCTCATCACTTTAATATCAGAGCTATTGGCCCTAAAACCTAAGGAGTCACCCTCTAAAATCGGTTGGTTTTTTCTATGTTCTAACTCTTCTATATCATTACTCATTAAATTTGAAATGTGATTTTTGTGCTGTTCTGCTGAGTCTCGCTGCATTATTGCTTCCCTGTATTGCTGTGAAAATATTGCTAAAAAATACTAAATTTAGTATTTTTTTTTTTTAATATACTATAACTAGTAGAAATTGTAATCTCGAAAAAAATATGTTGCAATCTTTATTTACATTAAGGGAATAAAAAAATATTTTTTTTAGCACTTTCAAGAGCTTCCCTAACCCTATTCCAATCAAAATATGGTCCTGGATCTGTTTTTCTTCCTGGCGCAATAAAAGAGTGGCTCGTTATAGAACTTATGTTAGGCAAAAAATTCTTTATTGATATGATTAAGTTTTCTAGGGTGTAATATTGAGCATCGTTGAATTTCTCGAAGTCTGTGCCCTCGATTTCAATCCCGATCGAAAAATCGTTGCATCCAACTCTGCCCAAAAACGATGACTCCCCTGCATGCCAGGCGCGATCCTGCAAAGAGACAAACTGGACGAGGCTACCGGTTCTTCTTATAAGAAAATGAGAAGACACTTTTAAATTAAGTAATGGTTTAAATATTTTTTTTGATGTATCCAATTGGTTCAGAAATAAATTTTCAATTTCCTTCCCCCCAAAGATGCCCCTCGGGTAGGCTAATATTGTGCAAAACGAGTAAATCAATCGTTGTGTTCTTTGGCCTAGAGTCAAAATTGGGAGATTTTAGTATCCGACAGTTTGAACCCCCCTTACACCACCCGTTATCAGAAAAATCAAACCTTTTGCCATATTTTCCGAGACTCATTACGATCTATTAGGCCAAAACAACATCAACGACAAATTGAGTTCCTAAATAAGACAAAATGACTAAGAAACAGCCAATCATTGTCATTTTTGCAACCATTCTACCCCTCCAACCAAAAAAAAGTTTGCCAACGACTATACAACTGATTAACAGCCATGCCAATAGAGAGAAAAAAGTCTTATGATCAAAAACTAGCGGTATCCTACCACTCTCAAGATTAACAACGACACCGCTTAACACTGTTCCGCTCAACAAAGCGAAAGTTACCAGAAGCAGCCTGTGCAATGAAGCGTCTAATTCAATAAGTGAGGGAAGACTCAAGTCAGGCGTTCTTATTTTTGGATTTCGTAATGAATTTTCCTGAAATTGAATCGTTAGCGCCCTTACAGAAGTAAAAACGAGGCAGGAATAGGACAACATGGCAATCAAAATGTGAAACCGAAAGGTGATACTAAGGTCATTAGCTAAATTTGGAGAAGGGAAAATTGAGTCCAAAATTATTGCCAATCCTGTCAACATAAAAATAGGAGGCATTATTTTTGGAATAATTTTCCGGAAAAAGGCTTCGCAACATACAAGGATAGCGGCCAGCCACATAATCCAGACAAATGCTTTTAGTAAACCAAACTCAAAATCGATAGAAGTAAACCATGGTAATAACAAACCCATCCCGTGCAATGCAACCAGGCTTCCTGATAACATTATGGATAGGACAACCTTCCCTCTCGTTTTCCACAGAAGAATAGCAAGTAAAATATAGCCCAATGAATGCAAAATAGATAGGTTGTTTTCGATTATTGTCATAAGACTTAGTTTATCAAGGAAATGAAATATGTTAGAGAACCTTACAAAAAAATTCAGTTCCATAATCAAGGGAATTCGTGGGGAAACCAAGATAACAGAAGAAAATTCGGCTGAAATACTTGCTGAAATTAGATATGCACTTTTAGAAGCTGACGTAGCATTACCAGTTGTAAAAAACTTTATCGCAAAAGTCAAAGAGAGAGCCCTAGGGAAGGAAGTAATCCAAAGCCTCACCCCTGGTCAAAGTGTTGTTCAAATAGTAAATCAAGAGTTGATAACCTTATTAAGTAAGGACAATGATGAGAAACCTTTTTGCAGCATCAAAACTCGAATGAGCCTCAAATTATTCTTATGGCAGGACTACAAGGGGTAGGCAAAACAACAACTACGGGCAAAATTGGACTTTGGATTTCAAAAAAAAGAAAAGCGAAAGTTCTTCTTGCATCCTGTGATACATACAGACCAGCTGCTGCTGAGCAATTAAAGATCTTAGCCGATTCAGTTAATGTTGATTTCTTTGAACACGAGAAAATAATAAGTGAGCCTGTTCAAATTGGAAAAAATGCCCTCAACTATGCAAAAAAATATCTTTACGACTACCTCTTAATTGATACCGCTGGAAGACTTTCTTTAGATGAAGCAATGATGAGCGAGTTACAGGATCTGCACACCACTCTCGAACCATCGGAGACATTATTCATAGTTGATTCAATGCAGGGCCAGAACGCCCTTTCAGTAGCAGCAGAATTTAACAAATCAGTCAAACTAAGCGGTATAGTTTTGACTAAAGTTGACGGAGATAGCAGAGGGGGAACCTTGCTGTCAGTTCGATCAGTTACAGGATGCCCAGTCCGATTCGTCGGCAACTCAGAAAAACTTGATGGACTTGAATTGTTTGATGCGACAAGGTTTGCCGATCGAATTTTAGGGATGGGTGATATTCTAAGCTTGGTAGAAAAGGCTCAAGAATCAATTGAGACTAAGGACTCTGAAAAACTGGCGTTGAAACTTAAATCAGGAAAGAAATTCAACCTCAACGACTACCGTAAGCAATTATCTCAAGTAAATAAATTAGGGGGTATTGCGTCAATTCTAAATTATTTGCCATCTACCATCAGAGATAAAGCTCAAAACCTCAACACAACAAATCTTGAAAAAAATGTAAAAAAACAAGATGCAATTATTTCTTCAATGACAAAAAAGGAACGCCTAGCCCCAGAAATAATAAAAGCCCATAGAAAAAAAAGGATTGCCCTAGGATCCGGGACCACTATTCCTGAAGTCAATCAACTATTAAATCAATTTAATACCATGCAATCGATGCTCAGACAAGGTGGCGGTATCGGCAAAAATATTATGGGTGGTGTCCCAAATTTCAAATCAGCTAATACCCAGGATAAAAGAAAAAACCGTAAACAAAAAAACCGTCTAAAAAAGAGGCGGAAAAGGTAACTATTTTTACTTAGACATTGATCTAATATGGTCGATACACTTGTCTATGCCCACAGTGTGAGTTTCTAAACTTCGCCTACAAAAAACTTCTACTGAATTAGCTTCAACGAGTTTCGTGCTGATCAATATACGTATGGGTATGCCGACTAGCTCCCATTCAGCCAACATCACACCCACTCTTTCACCCCTGTCGTCCAATAAAACGGAGTAATCGTGAGCCATTATTTTGGCGTACAACCTATCACTTTCCTCTTTGACGACTGAACTTTTACAATAATTGATGGGACATATGACGACTGAAAATGGAGCTATCGAGAAAGGCCACACAATACCCTTTTCGTCATTCGTCTGTTCCACGGCTGCAGCTAAAATCCTACTAACCCCAATTCCAAAACATCCCATTTCGAATGGTTTATTAGTACCATCTTGCGTTGAAAAACGTGCATCCATTGCATCAGAGTATTTCTTCCCTAAAAAGAACGTATGACCAACTTCTATTCCTCTTTTGATAGAAATTTTACCGGCTCCATCAGGGGAGTAATCACCGTTTTCTGCATACCTAAGGTCAGCCTCGATATCAGGATTTTTAATATCACGCCCCCAATTCGAGCCAACAAAATGCTTGCCATCTATATTGGCACCAATTACAAAATCAGACATTTCTAATACCTCATAGTCTGCGATTGTTGTTAAATTGCTCTCGCTAAATTTCGGGCCAATAAATCCTGAAGAAGCTCCACAACAAGCCTTAATCTCATCCTCCGATGCGAACCTCCAGTGGCCAGTGAACAATTCAAGTTTTTTCAACTTTAGTTCATTGAGCCGCCTATCGGCCCTTAACAGCAACATCACAAACTTTTGTTGTCCGTCGACAACCACAGAAAGTAACAGAGATTTAAGAATATTAGAAATATCTTCCCCTAGAAATTTTGCGACCTCTGAGCATGTTTTTACCCCAGGCGTATCGCGAAGAGAAAAATCTTTCAAAGCTATACTGGCCTTTGAAGATAATTTTTTGTTTACTGGTATAAGTTCTAAATTTGCCGCAAAATCAGAATCCTCTGCGAAACCTAACTCATCTTCTCCAGCGTCTGCTAAAACGTGAAATTCATGACTGAGCTTGCCGCCAATATTGCCAGAATCCGCTAAAACTATTTTATAATTTAACCCGATTCGAGAAAATATATTCTCGTAAGCATTAAACATTCTTTCATAAGTCTTCTGTGCGCTTACCTCATCCACATCAAAAGAATATGCGTCTTTCATGATAAACTCTCGTGCTCGTAACAATCCAAAACGGGGTCGTCTTTCATCTCGGAACTTAGTCTGAATTTGGAACCATATTTTAGGCAAACTTTTCCAACTTTTTAATTCATGTTTTGCTGTTTCAACAAATATCTCTTCCGAAGTTGGTTGCAATACAAAGGGCCGTCCATGCCTATCCTCTATTCGCATTAACTCTTCTCCCATGACTTCAAACCTTCCGGATTCTTTCCAATACTCTGCAGGTTGTACCATTGGGGTTAACATTTCGAGTGCTCCGACGGATGACATTTCCTCTCGGATAATTTTTTCGATTTTTTGCAAAACTAAAAGGCCTAAGGGCAGCAGTACATATATGCCCGAGCCAATCTTTCTTATCATTCCAGCCCGTATCAACAGCTTATGACTCGAAATTTCAGCTTCAGCGGGACTTTCTTTTACAGTTCTAAAATGAAAATCTGTAGCTTTCATTCACAATTTCCTAACCTTTTTTTTTTAAATCAATTAACCTTTAATTTTAGACTTTTAAGCTATTATTTATTATGCTCGACGAAAATGGGTACCGATACAATGTGGGTATTATTATTATAAATGACAGAAAGCAAGTTTTCTGGGCAAAAAGAAACGGTAAGGATGCATGGCAGTTTCCGCAAGGAGGAATAAAAAAAGGCGAGTCCATCGAACTTGCAATGTATAGAGAATTGAAAGAAGAAACTGGCATTGAAAATGCCGATGTTGAAATTTTGGGTAGAACAAAGACCTGGCATTACTACAACGTTCCAAAGAATTTAATAAAAAAGGAAAATCGTTCTTTTTATAAAGGCCAACGACAAATTTGGTTCCTCTTAAGGTTTAATGGTCTCGACACAAATATAACTTTTTCGCAATCAAAAGAGTCTGAATTTGACGCGTGGAAATGGATCGAATTTTTCGAAGCTCCCAACATGGTAATTCAGTTTAAAAAACACGTTTATTGCTCAGCTTTACTAGAGTTAGCTCCGATAGTGTTTGAATCTTCAAAACTAGAAGATATCAAAATTAGATTATCTTTATGAATCACTTCGGGCTCTTCCATATATCCAAGTACTTTTTCGATCTGCTCCGAAAGTAACCCTGAAATTTTTTCAGCCTCAAGCGAAGAATAGTTAATTAGGCCACGAGCTACTTCGACACCCGTTTCAGTCATGCAAACAACCAGATCTCCCCTATCAAACCTCCCATCGATTTTAACGATACCAACTGGTAGTAAAGATTTATCATATTGAACAAGCGCGGCAATTGCACCAGCATCGAGGTATAGCTTTCCTTTAGCTTTAATGTGATTAAGCATCCATTGTTTCCTAGCACTGATAGCTTTATTTTTTTTGCCAGAGACTATTGTGGTACCTATAAAAGTTTTGCTTTTTATTTTCAATAAAATATCGACTTCAAACCCGCTTGCAATAATTGTATCAATTCCTAATCTCGCAACGATTCTTGCTGCCTTGATTTTGGTCTTCATCCCCCCTGTACCAAACTCTGAATGGGATTTGGAGGCTGCCCTGGAAAGAATGTCATCATCTACACCAACAGACTCAATCAGCTCCGCCTGCGAGGAAGAAGTTGGGTTTTCAGTGAACAAGCCTTTTTGGTCGGTTAAGATCACAAATAAATCTGCTTGAATTGCATTAGCAATTGAAGCTGCAAGAGTGTCATTATCTCCAACTTTTATCTCATCTGTTGAGACAGTATCATTTTCATTAACAATCACAAGAATATTTTCATTGAGAAGTGTCTCGAAAGTTGCCCGAGAGTTTAGATATCTTTTCCTCGAACTAAAATCTTCCCCAGTTATTAATACTTGAGCGGTCGTAAGACCATTTTTTTTGAATTCCTTTTCATATGTCTCAACTAAAGAAACCTGTCCAACTGCTGCTGCTGCCTGTAAATGAGAGATTTTTTTTGGTTTTTGTTTCCAACCCATTCTGTGAACTCCCGCAGCAATTGCGCCACTAGAGACAATTATAACTTTAAACCCTTCTTTTTGTAGAGTTGAGATTTGGGATGCTAATGTATTTATCATCCTTTCGCAAATAGCATTTTTTTTATTTGTTATAACTGAAGTCCCGATTTTTACGACTAGCCTGGCTCCGCGTTTGAGTTCCGCTTTATCAATATTGACTTTCAAATTAGACCTCATTTGGCTCAATCCATGGAACATTTAGTTTTTTACCTTCTTTATAAAACGATTTTCCTAATTCAGCTTTCAACAAATCCAGCCCTTCCCCTGTGTAGCAAGATATTAAAAAAAAAGGAAGATTTGTTTGATTACTTACTATTTTATTAATGTTCTTTTTTGCCGATGGAGATAGAAAATCAATCTTGTTAAAAACAATCCACCTCGGCTTGTTCATAAGTTGTTTATTAAAAGAATAAAGTTCTTTTTCAAGAATTTCTACATGTGTTAAAAGTTTATCTACGCCTTTTTGTGCATACCTTTCAAAATCAATTTTCCCTGTTTGAATATCTGCTGAGATATCAACAAAATGCAAAAGTAATTTAGTCCGCTGTATATGACGCAAAAATTGTATCCCCATACCCGACCCAAGAGAGGCGTTCTTCACTAACCCTGGAATGTCTGCAACAACGATCGTGTTGTGGACGTCCTCTAAACTCATTACCCCCAAATTAGGCACAAGGGTAGTAAAAGGATAATCCGCTATTTTGGGTTTTGCGGCTGTCACCTTGCCAATATACGTTGATTTACCCGCATTTGGAAAACCAATGAGACCAACGTCAGCTA
Source organism: Burkholderiaceae bacterium (assembly GCA_038147455.1). GTDB lineage: Bacteria > Pseudomonadota > Gammaproteobacteria > Burkholderiales > Burkholderiaceae_A > UBA7377. The sequence continues at coordinate 260,310 of JAYQTQ010000003.1, forward strand.
GAAGTTTTAACTCTAACCGTAAATCTATAACCTGCCCTTCTTCCCCCAACGTATATTGTCGCGGAGTGCGATTTACGCTGGATTTAAATCTGAGGTTTCCAAGACCTCCCTTGCCTCCTGAGGCTAATAAAACCTTATCAGACTCATCTTTTAAATCAGCGATTAAATCTCCGGATTTTCGATCAAAAATGAGCGTGCCTTGCGGAAACAATAAAACTAAATCACTCCCATTTTTACCATACTGGTCCTTTCCACTTCCATGACCTCCGGCATTTGCCTGGTAAACTTTTGCGAACCTATACGAATGTAATGTATTTAACCTCTTGTCAACAGCGGCATAAACAGAGCCTCCCTCACCGCCATCGCCTCCGGACGGCCCTCCCTTTGGAATGTATTTTTCCCGGCGAAACGCTGCCACCCCATTTCCGCCGTTTCCGGCCCTAACGCGAATTGTCGCTTCGTCGATGAATTTCATCAGAATACTATAAGGGTCGCTTTAAGGAACCCTAATTTTTGGTGAACGATCTAAGTGGGCTAATCCCTAAGCACTATCTGACACAACATCAATTACCTTCTTACTGAGTGGGCCACGTTTTGAAAACTTAACAAACCCATCAATCAAGGAAAAAATTGTATGGTCTTTCCCCATGGAGACATTTTTCCCAGGATGAAAACGCGTTCCCCTCTGACGAACAATAATATTGCCCGGCAAAACCTTTTCACCCCCGAACCTTTTTACCCCGAGTCTCTTCGATTCAGAATCTCGACCGTTCCTGGTGGAACCACCACCTTTTTTGTGTGCCATTTTTGTCCTCTATTGATCTGCTTTAAGAAATTGACTCTATTTCTATTTCCGAGTAAGGCTGACGGTGCCCCATGCTTTTCATCGAATGCTTTCGCCTTCTAAATTTAAGGATTTTAACTTTCTTCGCCCTCGCCTGCTCAATAACCTTCCCCTTTACTACTGACCCTTCTACGAAAGGATTTCCAACCACGAGCACCGAGTCTTTTCCGTCAGAACCCTCTTCGGCTTTTAGGAGTACTTCATCAAAAATAACCTCCTCGCCAACTTCACGTGAAACTTTTTCTATCTTTATTTTGTCGCCCGGTTGCACTTTATATTGCTTCCCGCCCGATTTAACAATAGCGTACATTATGACTCGTATAAAAATTGATTAACAGTTGATGATATATCTAATACTACATAAAGGTCAAGATTTATGTAATCATAAACTTTTAGTATTTCTTGAATAAAAATGGAAAATTTTACCGGTTTAAGTAATTCATTTAAATCCGAAATGGCTATCTTTGATGAACTTACCAAAAATTACTTAGACAGCGACGTAGAGCTAGTTAATCAGGTTGCCAATCATATTGTAAATAGTGGTGGGAAAAAGCTAAGACCTATATTGATGTTTTACTGTAAAAATTTGTTTACTAACATAAGCAAAGAGGCGGAAAATTAATGTGCATAAGATGGCAGTAGCTATAGAATTCATTCACACGGCAACTCTGTTACATGATGATGTGGTTGATGAATCAGCAATGCGGCGAAGTCAGCCAACCGCAAATTCACTTTTCGGAAACGCAGCAAGTGTTCTTGCCGGAGACTTCTTGTACTCTCGGGCTTTTCAAATTATGACCGACGTTGGCTCAACGGAAATTATGAGTATCATGGCTAACACTACGAATAAAATTGCCGAGGGTGAGGTATTGCAACTGATGCACTGCAATAATCCTGAAGTCAGCGAAGAGGAGTATTTAAAGGTCATTTATTATAAAACAGCTATGCTTTTTAGAGCCTCATGCGCTATTCCTGCGATTCTTTCGAATCAAACTCCTGAAATAATAGATACTTGTAAAAACTTTGGAGGACATATCGGAACGGCATTTCAACTCACGGATGATTTACTTGATTACAGCGGAACCGAGCGGGAGATAGGAAAAAGGTTAGGTGATGATTTAAGGGAAGGCAAGGCTACATTGCCTCTTATTCGACTCATGTCTACCGGTGATAAAAATACCACAAGTCTTTTAAAGGAAACTATTTTAGAACCTAGACGGGGCTCCTTTTGACCAAATAGTTTGTCTAATTAAAGGTTCTGATGCCATTGATTACACTAAAGAAAAGGCGCTCTACGAATGCGATTCTGCAAAAGCATGTCTTGAAAGATTTAAAGAAAATAATGCAAAGAAAGAGCTAATGGAATTACTATCCTTCATTCACAAAAGAAAAGGTTGATGGTTCGGGGTGTAGCTCAGTCAGGTAGAGTGCTGCGTTCGGGACGCAGAGGTCGGAGGTTCGAATCCTCTCACCCCGACCACAAGCAAAACTAAGATTTAGCTTTTTCTCAATGCTGAATAACCTCGCTTTTTTGCAACATATAAGATGCCAAATACTACAGTCGCAATAAACGGCCACAAAAAATCATTTTTCCCTGCCTTGTGAAAAAAGTAGTGGGCCAGCGATAACAAAATTATTATCGTTATCAAGGAATGAAGTTTTTTCCACCATTTCCCTAAAACCTTCATGCTTACACTGTTAGAGCTGGCAGCTAATGGAATCGTCATGAGAAAGGCAAGCGTTCCAAAAAATACAAAAGGTCTGTTCGAAAAATCCTTGAAAAAGTCATCCATCACAAAAGCATGCTCAAAGATAATGTAGGCAAAGAAGTGACAGGTCATGTACAAAAATGAAAAAAGACCAATCATCCTTCTACAGCTGATCAAATGGGGAACCGCTCTATTAAGTCTGACAGAAATAGAGTACGTCACCAGTATCAAGACTAAAGTACACACTCCAAGATAACGCTCAATGAATTCCTGTGGATTTGTCCCGAGGTTTCCCGTTGAAATCAAAAATGTTAGATAAAAAAGAGGCAATGCTGCCCAGATAAATAACGAAGACTTTAGCCAATGTTTCCTATTTTCCACAAACTTTCTTCAACAGTTTTTCATAAGGTGCACCTTTTGGTATTCTCTGCCAAGATGTTATTTGGTTTCCCCTTGAAACCTCGTTGCCGCGCAACATGTTGTCGGCGTAATTTATAGCACTCTCGAGCCTGAGTCTTTTTCCAGCGCAATCATAATTTTGGACCATCCGGATTGAGCGAATTTCTTTTCCATCCTGATTAGTTTGGGTGTCTTCAAAATTTAACACCACTATAACAGACTTAATTCCCCTTCCTGTTATCGATTCAGGCTGAAAATACATAGAAACGACGTCATTTTGGTGGAATAAATCTAGGCTCCCCACTACAGCAAAAAGTGATGACATCGGGATTATCGCAAACAGAAGTAACTTGCTTTTAATAATATTAGACATAGTGCTATTAGAAAGTAAAAATAAAGGGCGCTAAGCGCCCTAAAAAAATAACTCTAGTTTATGCTTTTATTTATAAACACCTGCTTTTTTATAATGATCCTTCATCTCCTTTGGAGAAACATAGCCATCATTGTTACTGTCCATTTTGGCCCAATCGATTTTATTATAGGCGAAAGCTGTTGAACCCACGAACATTCCAAAAACCAATGTACTCATTATTACTTTTTTCATAATTTTCTCCTAACCCAAAAAAAAAGTGCAGTTCAATTGTAATATAAAGATAACTAAACATAAAATCATTGTTGCAAGAAAATCATTAATACAGCAAATTTAGTGGTTTACCCTTATATTACATTCCACGCAAATTGGAAACACTCAAATTTTTGGAGGTGTAAATGCTAAGATCTAACCCAAAACAATCTTTTCTTTTCTCTCTTGTTCTGATTTATTTCATTACACCTGTTAAAGCAGATGATTTTCCAACCATCGATAGAGTACTGTATGTAAACGAGTGTGTCAGACAACACGGTGGAGGACTAGATAGTTTGTACAAATGTTCATGCGTTATGGATTATTTCACTAAAAATTTGACTTACCAAGAATTCGACAAAATGGATGCATCATCTCATGGGATTCAAACAACGGGTGAAAGATCCGCTCTATGGAGAGATCCGAACGGTGTTCGTGATGTAATTAAACGACTCCAAGATGTTGAAAAAAAAGCAAAACAAAACTGTAATCTTGGTGGAGAATAAATGTGAGTGAGTTGCCCTTTTGGTCTCAAATTTTAATACTAATGTTCTTGTTAGTTTTGTCAGCTTTTTTTCCATATCCGAAACTAGCCTAATGGCAGTCAATCGTTATAGAATGCGACACCTTGCAGAAAATGGAAATCGAGGTGCCAAACAAGTTTTAGCCTTGCTAAAACAAACAGACAAACTTTTAGGTACGATTCTTCTAGGTAACAACGTCGTTAATGCAGCACTAACAGCATTAGTTACTGCTTTAGCAATAAAAGCTTTTGGTAATAACGATCAGGTATTGGCTATGGCTACAACGACTGCCGCACTTCTGTTAATAGTCTTTGCAGAACTCATACCAAAAGTTACAGGAGCGAATAAACCTGATGGAATAGCGATGTTTGCAAGTTATATCCTGATGATATTTGTTTGGTTACTTAGACCTTTTGTGTTTGCAATCAATCAGATTGTTTCATGGATGATGGCATTAGCGAAATTAGAATTAAAAACGTCAAAGGATGAAGGATTAACAAGAGAAGAACTTAGATCAGCTGTTCTAGAATCAGCCGGTTTTATACCCCTTCACAACAGAAAAATTTTACTCAATCTGTTAGACCTCGAAGAGCTTACTGTTGATGATGTCATGGTACCTCACGGAAAAATCGAGTATTTAGATTTGGAAGAGGATGATGAAGTTTTAACCCAACAGATAGCAACGTCTTTCCATAGTAGACTTCTCGTGTGTGACAAAGATTTAAATAGTCCTATTGGGATATTGCATGTTAAGAGAGCAATCAGTCTAATTTTAAAAAATGAATTTTCAAAGGAAAATATTCTAGAGATTTTACAACCAATCCATTTCATTCCCCTCGGAGCAAAACTATTCACTGAACTGAAAAGTTTTCAAAATCGAGCCGAAAGTATCTCAGTAATTGTAGACGAAAACGGGGAAATCCAGGGAATTGTTACTCCGCAGGATATTATCGAAGAGTTAGTTGGAGAGTTTAAAACGACTGATCCTACATCAATGAACCAGAAATTTTTGTGGGACAATTCTGGAGAAATCGTAGTTGACGGTTTAACTCCGATTCGGGACCTAAATAAACAATTAGGAATAAACTTAACTTTGGATGGGCCAAGAACGATCAACGGACTTTTGCTAGAAACTTTGCAAGATCTCCCGCAAACTAATCTTAGTGTGAAAATTGGAGACGTCACCGCTGAAATATTAAGCGTTCAGGGAAGGCTTATAAAAAAAATTCGCATTAAAAAGCATGTTATCAATAAGCAAGCATCATAGAGTTGTCTACCCTAACTGCAAATATTTTCTTTCTGGTCTGCCTAGTTCAGGCTATGTATTTTTCTTTGCTTAAGATCGGAATAGAAGAAGCTGCCTACTGGTTTGGCCCTAAAAAGAAGGTTGAACTAAGAGATAATTTTTTTGTAACCCCTGTAATTTTAATTGCATTTAGTATACTTCACGGGTTAGTTCATTTTGAAGAATCATACTTTTCTGGGAGCTTGAATTTTCGAAATTTTTTCTTCTATTTATACTTACGGCATTTTGGCTTTCGTGTTTAGGCTCTATTGGTACCTTAGACCTTTCATTGAGATTATTGCCTTACTGCCTCACACTTCCACTAACTTTAGCCGGAATGATCAAGTGGACTTTAGTAAGCGCAGACTATCTTGACACTCTTCTTCTAACATTCATATTGGTATTTATTCTTTTCAGTCGTAAAGTCTCGACAAGTTTTAATAAGGGATTTGGGTTTGGTGATATTGTCTTTATTTTAGCCTTGAGCTTTTGGCTCAATACACTTACTTTAGCAATGACAGTTTTTTTAGCGGCGGTTACAATGTTAATTATCTTCATGATATTCAAAAAACAATTCAACTGGACACCGAAAACAATACTTCCTTTTGGGCCAGCTTTGTCTTTTTTTGGAATTATCGTTGAATTTTTTTGAGCTTCATGCCCTGAACTAAGGATAGTCTGATGACAAAAATTGTAGTTCTAACTGGAGGAATTGGTGCAGGCAAAACGACAGTGGAAGAAATTTTTTCTTCGCTAGGTGTAGAAACATTAGATGCGGACCAAATAACAAATAATTTATTGGATAAAAATACAAAAGCTTATAAAAAGATTGTTGAAATATTTGGTCAAACTATACTAACCAACCATGAGGAAATTAATCGTCCCAGAATGAGGGAAATTATATTCAGGGATAGATTAGCTAAAAAGAAGTTAGAAGATATCCTTCATCCACAAATACGCTCTGTTATGAATCATGAGGTCAAAAAAGCAAAAGGACGGTATATTTTACAAGTAATACCTCTTTGGTTTGAGGTATACGGAGAAGAAAGACCAGCTGATATTTGGAAAATAATTGTAGTGGAAACTTCGAAAGAATGTCGGAAAGAAAGGACTTTGCGAAGAAGTAAAACAGACATGGATACCTTTGATTTAATTCTAGACAATCAGGCTACTGATTCTGAGCGAAGAAAAATAGCGGACGATATCATATTTAATCAAGGAACTATTGAGGAACTGCGACTGCAAGTAAACTCTATCCATGAAAGATACATAAATTGCTTAACGAAGACATAGCATTATTTGGTCAAGTAGCTATAATTAAAAACATCAAATAACATTACCAATCATCGTGAAAAAAAATCTACTTATTTATGAGTTTCCCTGTACCGAAAGAATGCGTTCGATGTTAAGAATTGAGAACCTAGGAAATCGAATGCAGGAACTTTCAAATCCAGATTTTCCTGCTGGATTTCAACCTGCTTTACGAACTCTTTTTGAACTTTACGATTTACTTGGCAACAGGGCAGATATTAAAAATGAGTTACTACAGGAATTGGACAGACAAAGATTGCAGCTTGTGAAGTACTCGGGTCAGCCAGGTGTTTCAGAGGAACAGCTTTCTGTACTCGTTAAAGAGATCGCTAGGGCCCACAACTCTTTATCTGCTGTTCCAATCAGACTCGGCGCACACGTTCCCGAGTTTGAATGGCTATGTTCCGTAAGAGGTCGGGCAGGAGTTCCGGGTGGGACATGTCAATTTGACATCCCTTCTTTTTACGCCTGGCAAAAAAGACCTAGTCATATCAAGGTTGCGAATATTACCGCATGGCTATTACCGCTTATACCTCTTTTGGAGGGAATTGATTTAGCCCTGCGCTTGCTGCGAGAGGGCACAGAAGCTATGGAACTTATAGCAAAAAAAGGACAATATGAATTCCCGTTGGAAGGCAGAAATGTTTTACTTGTAAGGATCGAAGTCGAAACAACTGAAGAGTTGGTCGCGGAGATCAGTGCAAACAAGCATCTCATAGCAGTAAGATTTAGAAAATTGGATGAGAAACTAAAGCTTCAAGCTATTGAAGAAAACATAGACTTCAAATTGTCTCTCTGTAATTTTTAAGTTCGGTACTCAGAGTTTATTTTTACATAATCATAGGATAAATCGCAGAACATTAGCTTGCGACTAGCTGAACCTACTCCCAAAGAAATAAGCAAATCAATTTTTTTCATGGCCATATGCTTTTTAGCAATTTTTTCTTCGTATCCCTCGGCCAGAGAACCATTTTGAATTACCACATACTCATTTATTTGTACGGAAATTTTATTCTCATCGAACCGAGAAATAGCACACGCCCCAATCGCTGAAAGAATTCTACCGAGGTTCGGATCCGCAGAAAAAATAGCGGTTTTTACCAGTGGTGAATTTGCCACTCCTCTAGCAACACGATCTGCATCCTGAAATGAAAATGCTTGTTCAACTTTCAGCTCTACAATCCTAGTGGCGCCTTCTCCATCTTCTACAATCTTAGCTGCGAGCTCATTGCAAACTTTTTCATATGTTTGACGAATAATTGGCCAGTGGTTGTTTGATCTAGATATCATCTCGGACTTGTCCTCACTCTCTCCAGAAACCGAACACACTCCAATAAAAGAATCATTTGTAGACATTTCCCCATCGACAGTAATTGAATTAAATGTGTTATTGCATACCTCCCTGTGCAGATCCTTAAAATCATCTAATTCAATTGGAATATCCATAAAGACGAAAGCCAGCATGGTTGCCATATTTGGAGAAATCATCCCAGAACCTTTTGCAACTCCGAGAACGGTGTAAAGCTTTCCATTAATTTGGAGATTTTGCGAGGCAATTTTTCTTACCGTGTCGGTAGTCATTATTGACTCTGCAAACTCCTCAAATGTCTGATGAGAACTTTCTAATGCTCTATCGATTCCATATAACATTTTTTTTTCCGAAAGTTGTTTTAAAATTTCTCCCGTTGAAAAAGGAAAAACTTGTTCAAACTCCAGGTCCAACTTTCCGGCTAAATACGTTACTACATTTTTACAAGTTTCATCGCCCTGCTGACCTGTGCACGAATTAGCGCAGCCGCTATTTACAACAATAGCTATCTTCCTGGGCTGTTTATGAATTCTTAAATTATCTTTACAGCACTTAACTGGAGATGCAACTATTTTATTTTTAGTAAACAAACCAACGATGTGGACTGGTTTTGTAAAACTAAGGACAGCCAGGTCAGGTCTTTTTGTATTTCCTATACCAGCTTCCGTTACGCTAATATTTAGTCCAAGACTATCAAGCAGATTCGTCATTTGACCAAATCCCCATCAAGTCAATCTTCCACAACAATGCTTGTATTTTTTTCCAGACAAGCCACATAACTCATTGCGTCCTACTTTTCGATCTTCTGCTTTAAAAGGGCAATTTTCTTGAAAGCCGCCGGTTTCCTTTAAATTACTTTTTTGTTCAGAAGATTCACTCTCTTGATTTGGATGGTCAAACTTTAAGTTTGCATTTTTTTTATTTTCAAGATTATCCTGCATTTCTCCTGCTATCTGCTCAGCCTGCTCTACCTCCACGTTCATAAGGATTGAGGTTACTTCATTTCTAACACTTTCCAGAAAGTTTTCGAACAGCTGAAAGGCTTCTCTTTTGTACTCCTGTTTAGGATCTTTCTGAGCATAACCTCTAAGGTGTATTCCCTGTCTCAAATGATCTAACGCGGCAAGATGTTCTCTCCATCCGATATCGATGGTTTGTAAAATAACAGCTTTTTCAAAAGAATGGAAAATCGAATCTCCCACTATTTTCAATTTTTCCCCGTACTTCTCGTCAGCCTTCTTGCAAACTTCCTCCAAAAGATCTTCTTCTCCTAGTTCCTCCTTTTTGTCCACCATGACTTTTAAATTCATCTCTAGGGAGTATTTTTTTAATTCCTGCTCCAGAGAGGTAAGGTCCCACTGCTCTTCAATACTCTCTTTAGGAACATAATCTCTTACAATAGCCTGAATCGTTCCTCTTCTAAGGCTACCAACTAATTCGGACAAAGAACTGGAATCCAAAACTTCGTTTCTCTGTTGATACAAAATTTTCCGTTGCTCATTGGCTACATTATCAAATTCAAGCAATTGCTTTCTTATATCAAAGTTTCTATTCTCCACTTTCCTCTGAGCACTCTCTATTGATCTGGACACCATACCCGCTTCAATAGCCTCTCCTCGTGGCACTCCTAGTTTATCCATAATTGCCTTCATTTTTTCACCGGCAAATATCCGTAATAATGAGTCATCCATGGCCAAATAAAACCTTGATGAACCAGGATCGCCCTGACGCCCGGAACGTCCCCTCAACTGATTGTCTATTCTTCGAGACTCATGTCTCTCTGTCCCAACAATATGAAGCCCTCCAGCCTCAATAACTTTTTGATTTTGCTTTCTCCAGTCTGATAAAACATCGTCAATTTTTTTCTCACGATCAATATCATTTAAATTCTCTTCTTCGATTTTATTTATGATGTGTTTAATATTTCCCCCGAGAACTATATCAGTTCCTCTTCCCGCCATATTAGTAGCAATAGTAACTACCCCTGGACTACCTGCTTGAGCAATTATCTCGGCTTCTTTTTCATGGTGTTTAGCGTTTAAAACTTGATGTTCGATATTTTTTGCTCTGAGGTACTCTGACAATTTTTCGGAATTCTCAATGGATGTGGTACCAACTAACACGGGCTGGCCACCTTTATGTCTCGCTTGAATGTCCGAGACAACAGCTTCAAATTTTTCCTCTACAGTACGATAAATCTGATCCTGATGATCTTTTCGAACCATCTCTTTGTGAGTGGGAACTATTAATGTCTCCAGGTCATAAATTTGCTTAAACTCAAACGCTTCAGTATCAGCGGTTCCTGTCATTCCCGCCAGTTTTTTGTACATTCTAAAATAATTTTGAAAGGTTATGGATGCAAGAGTCTGATTTTCAGGTTCTATTTGAACACCTTCTTTTGCTTCTATTGCCTGATGAATTCCTTCTGACCACCTCCTTCCTGGCATCAGTCTTCCGGTAAACTCATCAACGATAATTACATTATTATTCTGAACCACATAATGCTGGTCTTTTTCAAATAGATTGTGCGCTTTTAAAGATGCAATTAAATGATGTAATAAACCGATATTTGTCGCATCGTATAAGCTCTCCCCTTTTTTTAATAAGTTCTTTTCTTCTAAAAGTCTTTCAGCTTTTTCAAAACCCGCATCGGAGAGATTGATCTGCCTCCCTTTTTCATCAACAAAATAATCTCCTTCCTCTCCTTCTTCATGTTGCTTATCTAATTTTTCTGGAATATCATCCAAGTCTTTATAGAGGTCAATCTGATCATCTGCTTGCCCAGATATGATTAATGGTGTTCTGGCTTCGTCAATTAAGATAGAATCGACCTCATCTACAATCGCAAAGTTGAGTTCTTTCTGAACTTTCTGTTCTTTTTCCGTAACCATATTATCCCGCAAATAATCGAAGCCATACTCATTGTTAGTTCCATAAGTAATATCAGACGCATAAGCAATAGCTTTTTCCTCCTGAGTCATGCCTGAAACCGTAACCCCAACAGACAAGCCGAGGAATTCATAAATCCTACCCATCCATTCTGCATCACGCGTGGCTAGGTAATCGTTGACAGTGACAATATGGACACCTTTTCCTGTTAAAGCTACCAAATAAGCTGGTAGAGTTGCCACAAGTGTTTTTCCTTCCCCTGTGCGCATTTCAGATATTTTTCCATCAAACAACGCCATTCCTCCAATAAGCTGGACATCAAAATGGCGCATCTCCAAAACTCTTTTTGAAGCTTCCCTGCAAACGGCAAACGCTTCAACCAGCAACGAATCCAACGAGACACCTTCGTTTAACTTAGACTTAAAATATGATGTTTTAGCCTTCAGTTCAGCGTCAGAAAGACTCATTAAGGATTTCTCCATTTTCGATATTTCATTTGCTCTGGCCGTATAGCTTCTAATTAATCTATCGTTCCTACTTCCGAAAACACTTTTAATAATTTTTGATAACATAGCAATGGATGAAAAAACGTTTTGTATATGAAAAAAACAAACTTCCTATCTTTAGATGAAATTTTATGCAGGGAAAACTCACCTGAACTCAATCGTATAAGATCCATGGCAAATGAAAACGCTTATTGGACAAGTATATTCGAAAAAGTTCTCGAAAATGTAGCAAACGAAGATTCACAAAAACTGTTAACCTCAATAGTGCGAATTGGAGTGATACCCGATGATAATACCACAAACTCACAAGGAGAATTACGACTACTTATTCGACTAAACTCTGCCACTGCCGCATATAAACTAAAAATTTACGGCCCAAATATCCTTCGGCATCTAAATCGATTAGGACTCAAAGTATCCGAATTACAAACGTCCGTTTCTTCTTGAGGAGAAAGATTAACGTCTATATCCACGACCATTGTTTTGCCCAGGCAAGTGGAGCTCGCCGCAGATTATCGAAACTTCTGAAAGACCAAGTATCATCTTCTCTTTCCAATTTCCTTATCAACTTGTTGTTTAAGGCATGGCCGGATTTAAATGCCGAATAAGAACCTAGCATTGGATACCCGGTTAAATACAAGTCGCCGATTGCATCCAAAGCCTTATGCATGGCTAACTCATTTTCCGACCTTAAACCTTCACGATTAAGGATGCCTGTTTTACTTAATACTACAGCGTTATCCAACCCCCCTCCTCGAGCTAAATTATTTTTTAACAAACTACCAATATCATTTAAAAATCCAAATGTCCTGGCCCTTGCGATGTCTTTGACAAAGCTCATTCTTTCAAAATCTACATTTACCATTCCATTGTTTTTATTGATTATTGGATGAGTAAAATCAACAACAAAGTTCAGTTTAAAACCAAAGTAAGGCTCTAACATTGCCCATTTTTCACCGTCTGAAACTCTCACAGTTCGGTTGATTGTAATAAATTTTTTAGCACTATTCTGTTCGCGACATCCCGCGGACTTTAAAAGATAAACAAAAATGGCGGCGCTTCCGTCTAAGATAGGTATTTCTTTTCCCGATACCTTGACTAAAACATTGTCAATTCCAAGCCCTGAAAGGGCGGCAACTAGATGCTCCACGGTTGAGATTTCTATGTTGTTTTCTGATATTGTAGAGGCAAGTTGGGTTCCCGTGACTTTGCAGTTACTAAGGCTTATGTCTCGATTGGGTACTACGTCAATACGACGAAATATTACTCCCGTATCGGGTTCTGCTGGGCAAATTTCTGTCCGAATTAACTCTCCCGAATGTAATCCAATTCCTTCAAAACATACCTTTCGCAGGATAGTTCTTTGCCTTAACAAATCGTTTCCTATCAATCAGCTTGTTTTCGAAGAAATGCGGGTATATCCAACGGATCCATCCCCCCAGCTCTTAGCCTTCGAATTTCTTCAGCAGCGGCATTTCTAGGCCTGGTCCCTTCTCCGAAAACACTACTTCCGTTTTCGTTACTCAGATTAGCATACTCTGACTCTTCGACACTATCATCTCGTTCATTTCCATGTAAGGGGCTACTTGCATCTAACGGAGAACCGTCGTTCGTCCCAGTTCGGGGAACAGTCTCTAACCTCGGCACACTTCTGTGATCGATACCTGTCGCAACTAATGTTACCCTAAGATCATCTCCCAGTGACTCATCAATTGCTGTACCCCAAATAACTTCAGCATCATCATCCGCAAATGAATTTATATAATTCATAGCCATTTGTGTTTCGTGTAATTTTAAATTTTTACTTGCAGAAATGTTCACCAAAATACCCCTTGCCCCATGTAAATTAACTCCTTCCAATAGTGGGCTTCTAGTAGCTTGTTCAGCAGCAACCTTAGCTCTATCGGCTCCTTGAGCAATAGCAGTTCCCATCATTGCTTTACCCTGAGAACTCATAACTGTCCTCACATCCTCAAAATCAACGTTCACATTACCTGCAACATTAATTATTTCAGCAATTCCAGCAACAGCGTTATAAAGAACATCGTCTGCTTTTGCGAAAGCGTCCACCTGATCAATATCCTGGCCAAACACCTGTTCGAGCTTTTCGTTTAGTATAACAATCAGGGAGTCCACCTGTTCTTCCAAACAAACCAATCCGGCTTCTGCCACTTTATTTCTCTTTGGCCCCTCGAAGCTAAAAGGTTTCGTCACTACTGCCACTGTTAAAGCACCTATTTCCTTAGCTGCCTGAGCGATTATAGGAGCAGCTCCAGTACCTGTACCACCCCCCATACCGGCTGTAATAAAAACCATGTGTGCGCCTTCTAAAAATTCTTTAATTTTTTCAATTTCATTTTCTGCCGCTTCCTTACCTACCTCTGGTTTAGCTCCTGCTCCTAGACCAGAATCTCCTAATTGCAATTTTTTTTCCGCAGGAGACTTGTTTAAAGCTTGGGCATCAGTGTTGGCACACTGAAACTCTACGCCTTGAAGGTCTTTACTGATCATATGATTAACAGCGTTACTTCCCGCACCACCGACTCCTATAACCTTTATTATAGTTCCAGAGTTTTTTGACTCTAACATTTCGAATGTCATCTTGATTTCTCCTTGTAGTTAATTAAAAATATCCGTCTATCCATGATCGAACCCGATTAAAAATACTATCTGCTGTATAAACTTTATCTCTTTTTTCATAACTTTCAGAAGCCTGGCTCTTTGCTTCAATGATCAGACCAATAGCCGTGGAGTAGCGAGGGCTTGAAATTAAATCCTTCAGATTGCCCTCATACTTCGGAGTAGCTATTCTTACTTGTCGGAAAAAAATATCTTCCCCCAATTCAGCAGATCCTTGAAGCATTGACGTTCCTCCTGTCATAACTATCCCTGACGAAACAAGCTCTTCAAAACCACTGTCCCTGACAATCTCGGCGACCAAAGAGTAGAGCTCTTCAATTCTAGGTTCAATTATCTGCGCTAGGGATGCCCTAGAAAGTGTTCTGTTGGGTCGATCACCGATACCCGGAACATTAATATTTTCATTAGTTTCAATCAAACCTTGCTTACATATCCCATGTTTAAGTTTAATTTTCTCGGCTTCAGATGTAGGCGTCCTTAAGGCCATTGCAATATCATTTGTAACTTGATCACCTGCTATCGGAACAACTCCCGTATGCCTAATAGAGCCTCCGGAAAAGACAATAACGTCAGTGGTCCCTCCTCCCATATCAACCAAAACGGTACCCAGTTGTTTTTCATCTTCGGATAAGATGGAATTTGCCGAAGCTAAGAGACTGCAGTATGATTTGACCAACTTCTACTCCACAACGTTTTATGCACTTAACTATATTCTGCGCAGCACTTGCTGCACCTGTGACTATGTGTACACGAACCTCCAGTCGCACCCCACTCATTCCAATTGGCTGCTTGATATCGTCCTGACCATCAACGATAAACTCTTGCGGCAAAACATGAAGAATTTTTTGGTCGGAGGGAATATTGATTGCTGTTGCGGGCTCAACTACCCTATTAATATCAGATTGGGAAACCTCTTTATCTCTAATTGCCACCATTCCAGTAGAGTTGAAACTTCTTATATGGTTGCCAGCAATACCTGTCCAAACAGTTTTAATTTTATATCCTGCCATCAACTCTGCTTCTTCTATCGATTTCTTTATAGATTCTACAGTCGCATCGATGTTATTTATGACACCACGCTTTAAACCTATTGACTCGGACTCACCTAATCCAACGATTTCGATATTATCCTCTTCATCTGTTCTTGCTATTACCGTTACAATTTTCGAGGTACCAATATCCAATCCCGCGAAAAAACTTTCTTTTTCTTTTACAATCATCTTAACGCGAACTCCTTGTATTTCATTAGACATGGCTGACTGCTATCATCTGCCAGGGATTTAATTTTTTTATTCTTGGTCTTTATAGCAAACCCTTTCGCATACCGGAGGTCAACGTAATGGATTTCAGGTGATCGTATACCTTTTTCTGCAAGCTTATTTTCTAAGCTCGAGTAGGATTTAGTGAAATTCTCCAGCCTGTAAAACATTGGTCCTTGTAAATCTTCTCCACCAAAACGTAAAGTCATTCCCCCAGTGGTTTTTGCTTCCCACGAAAATTGTTCGGTTAATATCAAATGCGAAAGTTTTTTGTTTATGTTTGCTAAAAGATTATTAGTTTTCTCAGCCCTAGCAACAATCTTACTTAGAAAATCCTTTGGCCCCTCAATTCTCATTAAATAGCAACCTGATTTTTTCTCTACTTCCTTATAATAACTTACCGGAATATTAGTCACCTCTCCAAACTCTGATATCAGGAATTTATTATTCCACAACGCGATTAGACGACGCTCTTGTACCCTAAGAACTATAGTGTTTGGCCAAACTCTCCTAATAACCACTTGTTCTATCCATGGATTATCCAGAATTAGCTCGACCATCTTTTTTAAATCTGTGCTTAAGGTAGTTCCATTCAAAGTACTTTTAATCGCCTGCTGAATTTCTTGCTTGTCTATATTTGGGTTATCATTATTCACAACCTCTATAACGACATTTTTCAAGGTGAAGTGCTCATGGGAAATAACCCATGAATAACAGAGGAACAAGAGATATAAAAAAGTTAAACTGCCAATAATTAAAGAAAATATATCCAAAGCTCTCGGTGTATTCCATGCGTGCACTATTAGTTCCTTCAAATACTTAGTATGCATTGTAAAACCTTGTTTCGAGCGAAGCGTTATTTAAAATCTTAAGTACTAAATCATCGAATGTAAGTCCATTTTTTGAAGCAGCCATCGGAACTAAAGATTTTTCTGTCATGCCTGGTACGGTATTTAATTCAAGAATTTCTGGCTCTCCATTTTCATCCCAAATAAAATCTACTCTTGCCCAATGTCTACATCCGAGTGTCTTAAATGCTTTAACGGATGATTCTTCGATACTTCTAATTACATCTAACGGCAGTTTTGGGGGGCAAATGTATTTAGTTTTGTCGCCTTCGTATTTATTATGAAAATTATAGTTCCCGTCGGGAGCAATAACTTCAACAATTGGTAACGGGACAGGGGATTGTGAGGGCCCTTCCTGTAAAACTGCGCAAGTGAACTCTCTCCCAGAAACAAATTTTTCTAATAACATTCTTTCTCCAAATTTTATGACTTTTGTTCTGGCTTGCTCAAGGTCTTCTGGTTTCTCTACTTTTTCAATTCCTAAAGACGAGCCCTCAAAATTTGGTTTCAAGATTGCTGGAAAAATATCCATATTCCTATTAAGATCAATTCGTTCATTTCCATTCAAAGATAAAAATCCTGGTGTTCTCAGTCCAACCGATTTAAAAATACGTTTGGCTTGTATTTTATCCATTGCAAGCGCCGAAGCAGCCAACCCTGAACCGGTAAAAGGAATTCTCAGATATTCTAAAATTCCTTGTACATGACCATCCTCCCCAAAGGTCCCATGAAGGGCAACGAAAACGCTGGTGATCTTTTCATCGATAAGTTGTGTAAGTGGTCTAAATTTTGGATCAAATAGTACGGCATTGATATTTTTTCTTTGCAACGCTTTCCAAATTGCCTGGCCTGACTTTAAAGAGATATCTCTCTCACTTGAAAAGCCTCCCATCAAGACGGCTACTTTATGTTCATTACTCATAGCCACCTCGTTCCACTTCATTCTTTATTAGTTTTGTTAACCCACTTACAGAACCAGCCCCCATCAGCAACAAAATATCTCCCGAATCGAGAATAGAGAAAACCATATCAATAGCCTCAATCTCATTCGATACAACAAATGGATTTACTTTTTTTAGTATGCGAATTGACCTAGCCAGAGTTTTTGAATCTGTGCCAATAATCTCATCTTCCCCAGCTGCGTAGACTGGCAAGAGTATTAAAGAATTCACCTCACTTAATACTTTTATAAATTCCTCAAATAAATCCCTTGTTCGTGAATATCTGTGGGGTTGGAAAACCAGAAGAATCTTCTGATTGGGAAAAGCCTCTTTACATGCTTCCAGTGTTACCTTAATCTCTGTCGGGTGGTGACCATAATCATCTATGAGTTTAAATTCTTTTCCAGAGTTTGTTAAAAAATTACCGTGGTACTGAAACCTTCTTTCAACTCCTTTGTATTTTAGCAAACCTTTTTTAATACTCTCGTCTACTACACCTAACTCTCTTGCTACTGCTACCGCAAAAAGACTATTAATGACATTGTGCTTACCAGGCATTGGCAAAATTATTTCAAGATCATTATAGTTATTTTGTCTGACAGAAAACTGTGTTCTAAGAACATCACTCTTAATATTAATTACCTGAACGTCTGATTCTTCTTGTTCCCCAACAAGAATGGTTTTTCTGCCGAATTCAGGTACCAACGCTCGGACCGTATCATCACCTGAAGAAGAGAAAACAGTTCCATAAAACGGCAATTTGTGTACAAAAGAAATAAAAGCTGATCTAAGTTTTTCAATATTGTTATCGTAAAAAGCAAGATGATCATTATCAATATTGGTTATCACTCCTAAGACTGGTGTCAAGTCTAAGAAGGATCCGTCAGACTCATCGGCCTCTACTACAAGATATTCACCTTTACCTAATCGAGCACCAGTTTCGGCACCCATCAATCTACCTCCCAACACATACGTCGGGTCGAGGCCAGCACTAGCCAAGACACTCGAAATCATACTGGTGGTTGTTGTCTTTCCATGGGATCCTGCTACAGCAACACCTTGTTTAAATCGCATCAATTCTCCCAACATAGAAGCACGAGGGACTATAGGAATTTTTAACTTTTTCGCATTGATGATCTCCGGATTATCAATTTTTATTGCGCTGGAAACAACACATACGTCAACTCCAATAACGTTATCCGCATGATGATCGGTAAAAATTTTTGCCCCTTGATTACTTAGTCTTTTTGTTGCGATCGACTCTTCAATATCCGTTCCTTGTACACTAAAACCTTGGTTAAGCAGAACCTCAGCGATACCTGACATCCCTGAACCGCCAACACCGATGAAATGAATTTTTCTTATTTTATTTTGCATTAATCACCTTTATAACTTCATCGGAAATAATTTTGGCAGAGTTGAAACGAGCTAACTTTTTAGCGTTATAAGCCATATCTATTAACTTTTCTCGATTTATCGAGCATAAAAAAAGAGATTAACTTAGCTTGAAACAAAGTATTTTGTTCGATAATTTTTGCTGCAGACGACTTTTCTAGAATAATCGCATTTCGTTTTTGATGATCGTCAATAGCATTGGGTAGAGGAACCAAAACTGAAGCCACGCCAACTGCCATTAGTTCACTGATGATTCCTGCCCCAGATCTTGAAATAACTAAATCAGCCCACTGATATTGATCCACTATGCTTTCAAAAAATGGTTTAACAACAGCCCTTACTTTTAACCTTCTATATAATTCGAACACTTCATTTTGATTATCATTACCGACCTGATGAACTATAGAAAAAACCTTTTATTTTCATTTTGCAGAAGCGAAAAGCACTCTGGTAAGCGTGTATTGAGAAAAAGAGCTCCTAGGCTACCCCCTAGCACAAGAATATTTAACTGTTCTCCATTTTTTGAGAACGCAGGGGGAATTGTTGCTAATCTCTCGAACTCTTTCCGAAGGGGATTTCCAACCGATATGGCTCTATAGCTAGAATAAGTGGTCGCATCAAAATTCAAAAAAATTGTTTTAGCAAATGGCTGTAAAACTCTGTTTGCAGTACCCATAACAGCATTCTGTTCAATAATACAGAACGGAATAGAAAGAATTTTGGCCGCCAGTCCAAAAGGCACTGTCAAGTATCCTCCACAGCATATAGCATAGGAAGGGCGCTGTTTTAGAAGAAACAAAAAAGCCTTTAGAACTTCTACGAAAAGTCTAAATGGAAAAGTAATCAGGCGCCACAGACCCAACCCTCTGACTCCTTTGAACTCGGAAAAAAATAAACTGATTGATTTATTAGACAATGTTTTTTTCTCAAGTCCTCTTTTTGTCCCCATCCACAAAATTTTAATTTTTTGATCTATCAATTTTTCAGCAATTGCCAGACCTGGGAAAATGTGGCCCCCAGTTCCTCCTGCACAGACCAAAACTTTAGTTTTTTCCAACTTCACCATACTCTTCCGTTTATTCGATTTTTTTTACGATAAGAAGATTTATTCTCTATATCTATCCGCAACAAAATACCCATACTTAAGCAAACAATTAGCATGGAACTTCCTCCATAACTAATGAATGGTAAAGTTAGTCCCTTGGTTGGAAGTAGTCCAGTATTTACACCAACATGAATCAGAGCCTGTATACACAACGATGCGCCTATTCCTTGGGCAAGCAAGCCAGCAAATAGCCTATCTTGCGCCATTGCCTCACGACCAATCTTGATCGATTTGATTATAAGAAAAGCAAAGATAATCACAACTGTAAAAACTCCTACAAAACCTAACTCTTCACCGATAACAGAAAAAATAAAGTCTGTGTGCGGAAGAGGCAGGTGACCAAGTTTTGCTGATCCTAAACCAATTCCAGTTCCAAACATGCCTCCATTTCCGAAAGCAACAAGTGCTTGGCATAATTGCCAGCCGGCATTTTGACTGTGTTCAAGTGAACATGGGTCCAGATATGCAAGCAATCGGTTTAATCTAAATTGAGTAAATAAGATAATTAAAAGAACTCCTGATATCAGAAAGCAGGTCACTCCTGCGATAGCTCGTATTGTCATGCCTCCCAAAAAAAGAACGACGATTACAGAACTGCAAATAATAATTACTGATCCAAGATCAGGTTGATACATTAGTAAAGTTACAATCAATAACAACACTAAGCCAATTGGACCCATTCCACGAACTATATCCTCAGTAATGCGATCTTTATGACGAACAGCGTACCCGGCTGAGAATATTACTATAAGCAGCTTCATTAACTCAGCTGGTTGAAATGTAAATCTGCTGATATTCAATGACCTTACAGCCCCGTCGACCAAGACATCATCCCCTCCAAAAACTTTCTTAAAAAAAACAATCAATAAAAGCAAAATGCCGAATAACAGAAAAAATCCAGAGCCCTTTTCTATAACACTTATTGGGATTTGCAAAAATATAAACATAACTGATAGGCCCAGCAAAACATGGACAGGATGCATCCCAAGATTGTAGAGCTCAAAAGATAGGTCGCTATCGCTAGGTAAGGGAAGTCTTGCGGAATAGACCATCACCATACCCATTATCAACAGGGACAAAATTGTAAAACCCAGGGATCGATCTATATTGATATTATTGAACATGCCCACACTCCGCGAAGCAACTGAGGACCGCTTTATGATATTCATTCCCACGTTCAGCATAATCCTTATATTGATCTTTGCTGGAACAAGCAGGCGACAGGAGAATGTTAATTTCCCCATGTGCTGATTTATTTTTCTTAGATAAATGTTTTTTAATTAAAATAACTGCCTCTCGCACATTTTCGACAGTGAAGTGGGTTATGTTGTATTCCTCAAAATATTCCTTAAATCGATTTTTATCCTTACCATAAACGTAGGCGACAATATTTCGGTTTTTCAAAACATTTATCAAAGGGGATAATCTTTGATTTTTCAAATCTCCGCCGAGTATGAGAAGTAAGGGGTCCGAAAGATTTTGTAATGCAAATATTGTTGCACTGATATTTGTTGCTTTGCTGTCATTTAAGAAACGAAGCTTATCATTGAAAAAAACTTCCTCCATACGATGGCCTGGTATCTTAAAAAAATTTGAAATATCTTTCATTTCGAAAATATTTTTAATCACGATGCTACAAATTGAGAAACAAGCCAGTAAATTGATCTGGTTTTGTTTGCCCAAGGATTTGGTGTCGCTAACTTTTATAATAGGTAAAATTTTGTTGTCTTCATCGTATGTACAAAACCATTCTTCTTCCTCATGTTTCGTTACCAGAATATCTAATTTTTTTTTATTTTCAGTGAGGCCAAAATAAATTGGTTTTGGCATTTTCTTTTCTGAAGTAAACGAAGAAATGTGCTTTTCAACTCGTATGCCAAGATCGACATCGTCGGCATTAATAATTGGCGTCCCTCTCAAATGTGGAAAACCAAATATCTTTAATTTCGAATTTAGGTATTCCTCTTCTGAGGCATGCCAATCTAAGTGATCGCTTGAAAAGTTTAAAATTACCGAGACATCGGATTTGAAATCACTGGATAGGAAGAGCTGAAAGCTAGAAAGCTCAAGAACCCAGAAAGCTGGAAACTTGCCGTTCTGCATCCTCCCCATTAACGCCTCTAAAAGGGAAGTGCCAACATTTCCTGCCAGTTCAACATCATACCCGAGATTTTTTAGGAGATCTTTAACCATGCTCACAACCGTCGTCTTCCCATTGGTCCCAGTCACCGCGATAATCTTGCTTTTAACTATTGTTTTGTTTACCTTCATCTCAAGCGCGGAAAAGAATAAGTCCACTTCTGTCCAGATAGGAATTCCATGATCACTAGCAAGTTTATTGATTATAAAAAAGTTATTCTCTGATTTTTCGTGAGGACTAAGGCCAGGGCTAACAACGACTCCGTGATATTTTCTCAAATTTATTTTTGAAAAAATACAAGTGGAAAAAAAAGTTACATTACTAGGAAGATTTTTTTTTAATTCTATTTTCCTTGAATCTACCAAATCTATATCACAGTCAAAAGTACTTAACCATTCTGCACAAGCTCTACCAGATATGCCGGCTCCAACTACGAGAATTTTTGGACATTTTTGTTCTAAAAGTAATGAGTTAAGTGCCATAAATTTCTTATCTTATTTTCAATGTCGCCAATCCAATTAAGACGAGAATCATAGTTATAATCCAAAAACGCACTACTACTTGAGTTTCCTTCCAACCGGTTTCCTCGAAATGGTGATGGAGAGGAGCCATTTTTAAAATTCGTTTCCCTTTACCAAATCTTTTTTTTGTATATTTATAGTATGTAACTTGTAGCATTACAGACAGGGTTTCTATCACAAAAACACCTCCCATAATAAACAGAACTACCTCTTGCCTTACTATCACGGCGACTACCCCTAATGCTCCACCAAGAGCCAAGGCGCCAACGTCCCCCATAAATACCTGGGCAGGATATGCATTGAACCAGAGAAAAGCTAAGCCGGAACCGACTATTGCAGCACAAAATATCGTCAATTCTCCAGCACCTGGGATATATGGTAAAAAAAGATATTTAGAAAAGAGAATATTTCCAGCCACATATGCAAAAATCCCTAGGCCACTAGCTACAAGTACACTTGGTAAAATTGCAAGACCGTCTAGTCCATCAGTTAAATTTACCGCATTGCTAGTTCCTACAATCACAAAATAAGATAGGATAACAAAACCAAATAACCCAAGTGGAAGATAAAAATCTTTAAAAAATGGTACAGTCAGACTGATTTCTTCCGGGAAGCCCATTAGCGGATCCATTAACCAACTTTGAAAAAGAATCAGCGCTTGGGAATTGTTTTCAGTTGGTATTGAGAATACAAGATATAAAGAGGCAAAGAAGCCAATTAAACTTTGTAACAAAAATTTTAAACGTGCTGAAATTCCTGCCGATGATTCTTCTCTGATCTTTTTCAAATCATCATAAAATCCGACAAGGCCTAAACTTAACGTTACAAGTAGAGCAACCCAAACATAACGGTTTGATAAATCTGCCCATAAAAGCGTGGTGGAGGTTATTCCTGTAAGAATAAGGGATCCTCCCATAGTCGGCGTCCCTGTTTTTTGTAAGTGTGATTGTGGTCCATCATCTCGGACGGATTGTCCAAACTTTATTGCTGACAAGTATCTAATCATAATAGGACCTAAAATCAATCCTAAAAACAAAGAGGTTAGAGTTGCCAATACCGCTCGTAGCGTTATGTAATTGAATACGGAAAAAAAAGAAATGTATTCACTCAACCAAGTTGTAAACATAAGCAACATTAATTCAGCCCCTTTTTGAGTAACCTCTTTACCACTTTTTCTAAGCCATTGAACCGAGATCCCTTAAACCACACTGCAACCTTTTTCTTAGGATGAAATTCGATTTGTCTATCAATCCAATTATTAACTTCGTTAATTAATAGACTGTCGTTTTCGCAGTGAAACCCAACCCTTAGCTTTTGTGATGCTTTAGCGAAACTCTTCACCAATAAGGAATACTTTTTCCATTTTTTGTGATGCTTCTGTGAGTACCTCTTCGTGGGAATGACCAGACTTTTCTCCTAACTCCCCCATGTCAGCAAGCACCATACACTTTATAACTTGTAAATCGCTTAAGGCTTCAATAGCGGCTAGCATTGAATCGGGATTTGCATTATAAGTATCGTCAACTAAAAAAACCCCACTCCTAAAAGGATAGATTACTCCGCGTCCATCAATTGGCAGAAAATCCTCTAATGACTCTACTATTTTTTTGTGAGGTATATTCAGGCTATCTGTTACAGCTAAGGAACTGAGCGCATTCAAAGCAAACTGCTTTCCAATTCCCTGCAAATTAATCATTAATGAGTCTGACCAGCTCTTCTCTTGCACTTCCATAATCAAAGGATAATTCTGGATAATTTTCCCCAAGACACATTTATTATTTTTAGCAAACAAATTATTAGGCTTTTCTTGAATACCAAAACGAACAACATCAGATCCAACACTTTGTGCTTGATCTAGCCAAATTTCCTCGTAATCAGAATTTGCAGGAATGACCGTAGTTCCACCCGAATGAAGCGCTTTAATAGCCAGCCCATTTTCGTTAGCAGTAATAGATACAGAGTCTAGAAATTCTTGATGGTCTCTTTGAGCATTTGTTATGAGTACAAGATTTGGTTTAACTTTCTTCGCGAGTCGATCAATCTCACCTAATGTATTCATACCTATTTCCAAAACAACGTGTTTGGTTTTTTCGTTAATTCTTAAAAGATTTAACGGCACTCCAATTTGATTGTTTTGATTTGCACGTGTAATGACTAACTCACTACTGTGAAACACAGAACCTAGGATATGAGCTATCATTTCCTTCGACGTTGTCTTGCCATTAGAGCCAACAATGCTAGTGATAAAAGGGTTGAATTTGTTTCTGTGCCAAGACGCAAAATCAAGGAGAAAAGAACTGGTGTCATCTACACATACAAGAGAGAATTGTTCATCAACCAACTAACTTAATTCCACATCAACTTTGTTTGAATCAACAACAGCACCTATTGCATTTTTAAATTTTGCTTGTTTAACAAAATCGTGACCATCAAATTTGTCTCCCTTAAGGGCAACAAACAGGCTGTTCTCATCTACTTCCCTACTGTCAGTAGTGATATTGGATATTCTAGGAGACGAATATTGTAATTGGTTAGTCACCATACATTTCGTTGAAAACTCCCGGTTTATTTCTCCAAAAGAAGTCTCTAAATCTATTTTATAGAGACTGGAATTTAAAGACGTTGACATCAATTTATACCCTTCTGGATCAGATCTTCTACAACTCTTTTGTCACAAAATTCAAACAGGACGCCTTTGATCTGCTGAGTCTTTTCATGCCCCTTTCCTGCAATTAGCACAATGTCGTTTTTATCTGCCTTTGTTATTGCAGTTTCAATTGCTTTTCTTCTATCAGGTATGAGAAGCCAATCGCCTTTCTTTTTCAAGCAAATCCCTGACATGATCTCTTGAGATATTTTATCGATGGGTTCTTTCCTCGGGTTATCCGAAGTGATGTATCCAAAATCTGCATAGGAAGCTGCTATTTTCCCCATAATGGGTCTCTTATTTATATCTCGGTTACCACCACAGCCAAAAACACATATTAAATTGCTGGACTTATTCTCTTTCAAACGATTTAGTGTCTGCAACGTAACCTTTAACGATTCCGGGGTGTGTGCAAAGTCAATACACACTAAAGGCAAATTTTCCCTATCTAATAATTCAAAACGGCCCTCCGGTAGTTCACAGTCTCCAAGAATTTTCTCAGCATTACTCACGTTTAATTCATCTGCAAGTAAACCGGCTACAAGGCTAAGATTTTCTAAATTGTGTTTACCGAAGATTTTTATGAGAAATGGTTTAGATTCCTCAGCATTTTTAATCACAGAAACCATGGTTCCGAAGCGTGACACATTTTTTTCGACAATCAGAATCTCGGAAGTTAAATTTGTAGATTTATTGGGAAGAGCAGTAATTCCAACTGATGTTTTTTTTACATCAGACCGTTCTATTGCTTCATACACTAAGTGAATTTCAGAATGCTGCAATCGGTTTTTTTCAGTAAATACTATGTTAGTTAATGCTGGATGGGAAAAGAGTTGAGATTTAGAATAAGCAAGATTTCCTAAATTTCCGTGGAGATCTAAGTGATCATTACCAAGATTGGTAAATACCGCAGTTTTTATATTTGTACCTTGAAGTCTCTGGGTAATTATTCCGATAGAGGATGCTTCCAGAAAAACCTTTCTTATTTTTTCATTTCTTAACTTATCAAAGATTTTCTGTAAAATTACGGCGCTAGGTGTTGTTAAGTTGACGGGACTATAATCCTGCAAAACTTGCTTTCTTTGATTTTTTCTATAGATTACTACGCCCAGGGTTCCGATAGCTGCGGAATCTTCGAAAGAATTTGCAAATATACTTGCCGCCAAATTTACAACTGTTGTTTTCCCGTCGGTGCCAGTTACTGCGGTTACATCTAATTTATCGGAAGGGTTGTTATAAAAACCTGCAGCAATAAAGCCAATATAATCTTTCAAATTATCCCAGAAAAAGGTCTTGCAATACCGTGGAAGATTTCCAAGTAATTGACGGACTTTTTTGTCTGTGACAATTGCATGTGGGCACTTATCCCTGATTTTATTTATCAAATAATCGACCCCAAAATTTTCTCCTGGCAACAAAACAAAAATATCCCCCTTTTGTAGAAATGTTGTAGTGTCCGTTAAATTTGAATTAGGGAATAAACGAGATATTTTTGACCGAAACTTATCGCATCATCCTTAAACTCAGGATTCCAATCAACCGAAATTCTTTCAGAGTAATTGTAGATAGGAGACATCATCTTTTTCCGATTACCTGTGCAGTTTTTGGGAAAATTTGATCATTTGGATCAGGAGACATTTGAAAATCTCTTAATGCCGATGCTGCTATTTTTGAAAAAATAGGTGCTGCAACTTTGCCACCAGTTTTAGATTTGGTAGGTTCATCCACCCTTATCGCAGCAATGAAACGTGGGTTACTGCTAGGAGCAAAGCCTACATATGAGGCGATGTATTTATTTGTAGAGTATTTCCCATTCTCAATTTTTCTTGTGGTGCCCGTTTTTCCAGCAACTGAATAACCATCTACTCTTGCTGCCTTTCCAGTTCCATTGACTCCAGAGGCCTCAACAAGCATTTTCTCCATTTCTGCCACTACGTATTCTGAAAATATTGGAGTTTTTTGACCCACTCGATCAAGAAAAGAGATTTTAATTGGAAGAATATAACCGTTTTGTGTGAAAACAGTATAGGCTCTTGCAAGCTGAATTAAAGTTACATCAACACCATAACCATAAGAAATAGTTGCTTGATTTATATCTTCCCAGGATTTCCATTTTGGTAAAGTTCCATTTCGCATACCCAATAACGGCAAATCGGGAGATTTGCCAAATCCAAGTAAATTTAGGTAATGATACATTGCATTTGAAGGAATTTTTAAAGCCACTTTCACAGTTCCCACATTGCTTGACTTTGCTAATACTTCCCTTATCGTTAATTTCCCAAAAGAACGTTCATCCTTGCAGTTTTTTTCCATCGACTTCAATAAAACCAGGGGCAGTCTGAATTACGGAACCTGCGGTTATGATGCCTTCTTGTAAAGCCGTAGCTATGGCAAAAGGCTTCAATGTAGATCCAGGTTCGTATTGATCAGTTATAGCTCTATTTCTTACCTCATCTAAATTTAAACTCTTTCTGTCACTAGGGTCAGCAGCGGGAACATTTACAATAGAAAGAATGTCTCCAGTTCTTGCATCCAGCAAAACTATTGATACAGATTTGGCCCCGTAATTTTTCTTAGCCGCTAATGCCTCTCTATAAACGATTGACTGAATACCGGCATCTACTGTTAGCTGAACATCTTGACCAGGTTCTGGTATTCTTACAACCGTCTCGTCAAATGCAACATTGCCACTTTCTATTAATAACTTTTTTTGCCCTGGACTACCTCTCAAATAATGATCAAAAGATTTTTCAATTCCTTCAATACCCCTGTCATCATCAACGGAAGTTAACCCGACAAGAGTTGAAAATGCTTCTTTAAACGGATAATCTCTCTGGTAAAATTTTTCGAATTCGACTCCATTCAACTTTAGGCGCTTTATTTCGTCTGCTGTATTCTTATCAACAGAATTTTCTAACCGAAAATACCGAGGGGCCTTTTGTATTTGACCCAAAAGATCAGCCTGGTTACAACCCACCAGAGAACAAAATGATGTTAGTGCGTCACCTTCATGAGTGAACTTGGCCGGAACAATACCTACTTTATAATTCAATACACTTGATGCAAGAATCTCTCCATTCCTGTCAAAAATCTTACCTCGGACGGCTGGCATTTCAACATACTTCGTATACTTTTTTTCTGCCTTCCTTTGCCACTGTTCTACATTCAAAAACTGTAAATAAAACGCCCTGCAAATTACAACAAAAAAAGCAAACAAAAATACTACCAAAGTAACTTTTGAACGCCATGCCGTTGCCCGTCGAATTTCTAGCGTCGAGTAGCCTATTTTATTCGAGGGTTGTATTGACTTTAACCTCATTTACTTTTTTCTACTTTCAGTGTGATAGTATTTTTTAAACTGATTGGAACCATGTTTAAATCATTTTGCGCAATCGATTCGATTCTTGCTTTTTCCCTAAGCTTACTTAACAATTTTTTGTAATCAGTGATTTCGCTGTTAAGCTTTTGTTGATATTGAATTTGCCTTTGAGATTCTTCGTAGAGAACCCTATATGCATGCCGTGAATCTATTAACGAGATCGATGATGCAGCAATTAAAAAGATCAAAACAACATCTTTTATTCCTAAATCCATTTTTTACTCCTGTTCAGCACAAATTATTTCTCCCACCCGCAATAAAGCACTCCTTGAGCGGGGATTTTCCTGAATATTTTCTCTAGAAGGTTTTATTTTTTTTATTTCTTTAATCGTGCATTTTGGAAACTTAATCGAATCCTGATCAGAAAAAAAACCTAATCGTTTTGGATGTGTACTATAGTTATTGCTCTGTACTTTGTTGGGTCGCATCGAAAACTTGACCAGCCTATGTTCCAAGGAATGAAAACTGATTACAGAAAGGCGTCCATTATGACTCACAATCATGGGAATTTGCTCTAAAAGGTCTTTTAACTCCTCTAACTCATTATTAATGAAAATCCTAAGTGCCTGAAATGTTTTCGTGGCAGGGTGGGTTTTGTGATAATGTCGTTTTCTTTTCCCATCTATGACACCAAAAACAAGATTCGCTAGGTCTGAAGTCGTTTTCGGGAAATTGTTTATTCACATTACAGTCTTTATTATCCCTTCGCAGAATTAACTCCGCGGCTATACGAGAAGATAATTGCTCTTCTCCGAAATCTTTTAAAACTTTTTCAATTTGTAGGGAGGTGGCTCCCATCAACCATTCGTAAACTGTTTGACCTGTAGAGTTATTCATTCTCATATCCAACGGGCCAGTCTTTTGAAATGAAAAGCCTCTATCAGCAGAGTCAATCTGTGGGCTGGAAATACCAAGGTCCAGCAAAACACCATTTACTTTTTCTATTTTTAAACTTTTTAAAAAATTACTTAATTCTGAAAAACTTCCATGGTGAAGGGATAGTCGTTTATCGTTTAAAGCTTTAGCATACTCAATAGCCTCAGGATCTTTATCTATCGCAATTAATTTTCCATCAAGCCCTAAACGAGATAATATTTCCATACTGTGGCCGCCTCGTCCAAAAGTTGCATCAACATAAGTCCCGCCGGAAAAAATATTCAACCCATCAACGGCTTCTTCCAGAAAAACTGGTTTGTGTGAATAATTCCCTCGCGAACTTGAGTATGACTCATTCATTTTTAGCCCTGATAATTTCCTTGTGCCGCCCTAATCTCTTTGCATCCCATATTTCTAGATTCTCTCCTACCCCCAGCATAACGATCTCTTTATTGATATTAGCTCCTGATCTAAGCATAGGAGCAATAAGAACTCTCCCAAATTTATCTAACTCGGGTGTATCACTCAAACCTATCCAAAATCTTTTTTCTATTTCCGTACCGGACTTTAAAAGAATTCTTGTCCTTTCTGTCCAAATATCGTGAGGCATCATTACTAGGCACCCAAAGTTACTCTCAACAATCGCCAAATAAGTCAGTCCATTAGGGACGAGAAGAGGCCTGTATTTTACCGGAACGGTAATTCGGCCTTTAGAATCTAAGTTGAGGGAAGAGATTCCGTGGAACATTTTTTTAACGGTGAAGTAATTGGTTAACTCAAAATAAAAAATATATGAAATTAAAGCTATTTTTCCACAAAAATGCACAAAATTGCACTTATTCCCACTTTAGAAGAAAGGCAAAAAATGGTCAAGTAATTATGTAAAATTAAGGATAATTAGTAGGTAAGCGCCAGAATTTTCCAATAAAGTATTGGTCCTACCAATCCAAATGGGTGGTTCATTGCATAAATTTCGTATTAGGAGATATTATTAAAGTGGCAGATCTAAATTTTTACAATATTATTATATTTTTCATTATCTTATCCTTTTTATTTCAAGTGGTTTTAGATAAGATGCAAATTAAATAACTGACTAATAACTTAAATTTCATCCCTGAAAGATTTAGAGAAAATATTTCGATAGATGATCATAAGAAATCGATTGAGTATGCAAAAGATAAGCTCGACCATCGTATTAAACGAAATGTTGTGGAAATCTTGTTTTTGGGGATTTTGACCTTTGGTGGATTTTTGGATTATTTAACGCAAAACGCTTACGCCTTGAGTTTTAGCTTTAAAATCGATGCTGTTCTAGCGGGTTCGTTACTGGTTATGTTGTTTTACTGCATTGTGTTTTTAGTTGACGTTCCATTTAGTTTGTTTAAGCAGTTTGTAATTGAGGAACGCTATGGATTTAATAAGATGACTTTTCGGTTGTGGCTTACTGACCTTGCAAAAAACGCGGCTTTATCTGGCATTCTAGTTTTTCCAATTATATATCTTGTCCTTTTTCTAATAACGAACCGAATGGAAATAGGGCACTTTGGTGGATCCTATTGTGGGCATTAGTTGTTATTTTGTCCGTGTCCTTTATGATTATTTTCCCATTAATTATCGCTCCCATTTTCAACAAATTTTCGCCAATAGAAAATGGATTACTAAAAGAAAGATTAGAAAAGTTGCTGATTCGATGTAAATTTAAATCAAAAGGCCTGTTTACCATGGATGGAAGCAAACGCAGCTCTCATGGGAACGCTTATTTTGCTGGAATCGGGGGAGCTAAAAGAATAGTCCTGTTTGACACACTTATAGAAAAATTAAACGAAAAAGAAATAGAAGCGGTATTAGCTCACGAAGTAGGTCATTATAAATGTGGACATATACCTTCTCGCTTATTAATAAGTGCGCTTATGTCCTTTGGTTTCTTCTTCTTTTTAGGTTTATTCATCGATGAACAGTTATTCTTTCTAAGTTTCGGAATATCCATCGAAACAACCAACCTCATAGAGAACTCAGGGATTTTGTCAGCCTCATTCTTTATTGTGTTTTTTTACATCTTGCCTAACGCACTATTTCCTTTGCGCCCCCTTACTGCTATTTTGTCAAGAAAGCACGAGTTTGAAGCCGACAGTTACGCTGCCGAGAATGCAGAGGCAAGCCAATTAATCTCTGCCTTGATAAAACTCTACAGAGAAAATTCTGCCCCTGTTATTACTAATAAGTGGTTTTCTTTATTTTACGATAGCCATCCAAATGCTCTAGCTAGAATTGATGCGCTTGAATAATAAGGTGCGAAGCAAGTCTATAGGCCGGATTCTGTCCAAATCTTTCTCAGATTCTGTGCGATCATCCATCTTGGCTTACCATTACTGATAAGCTCTAGCCACCTACCCGCATGCTCAGCCGAACAGACCTTTCAGTAATTAACCGTGCACATGCCTACTTGGTGTTGCTCCAGGTGGAGGTTACCCGTTTCACATCTGTATTTGCGCACAAATACTTCCTCGTCTCTGTGGCCCTATTCATCGCCTTCAGACATCTATGATGACCTATTGCGTACGGCCGTTAGCCGTCACCCTTGTTCTAGGAGTCCGGACCTTCCTCTACAAAAAAATGCAGCGATCGCCCAACTTGCTCCGCGTCTATATAATACTCAAAAGTCGATTGAAATATGAGAAAAATATTAATTCAGGAGGTAAAAATTAAAAGATTTCTTCCCAAAAAGGAAACTATTTTACAAAATAAGTTTGTAAAATGGATTGGGCCTGCTTTGAAAAACCCTCAGTTGTGGCGTTTTAGTAGACGAGGCGTAGCCCTAGGTGTTGCAATCGGTATTTTCTTTGGATTTCTTATGCCGTTAGCTCAAATTCCTGCGTCAGCTATTGCTGCCACTATTTTTAGAGCAAACGTACCTACTGCAATTGGAAGTACGCTCGTTACAAACCCAGTCACATTTGCTCCGATATACGTTATTGCCTATAAAGTTGGTGTAGTTTTACTCGGAAAGACTCCGAATAAAGACTCTCTTGAAAAAGTTTCCCAAGGAATTACTCCCACTGATCAGACTAATACTCTCAAGGCAGAGAATAGTACAAGCCTTTTCAACAACTTTCTGAACGTAAGCAAACCCCTGGTAGTTGGGTTAGCGATCTTTGCTCTAGTAGGGGGATTCGTTACTTATGTTGTTATCTTATGGTCTTGGTGGGTCTGGATAAAAATCAAGAGAAAACGCAGAACGAGTAAACGACAAATCAGTTAACTACCTGCCAGTCAAGAGCCTCTCCGTGAACGAAGGAAACAATTTTTTCTCCTTTCTCAGTCATAAAAAAATCCGTTGGAATGTTGTTCTTTTGTACCAAATTTATTTTATCTTTATTGACAGGAAGACCATAAAACTTAGCACCATTTAAACTTGCAAACTTCTCAAGATTTTCAAGCTTACTTTCTGCAGAAAATACTTCTGCATATTTTGCTAATGCATATGGAGCAGAAAAACAACCAGCACAACCGCAGCTAGACTCCTTTTCACCGATTAAATGCGGAGCTGAATCGGTACCGAGAAAGAATTTCTCATTACTGTCTGCGGTAACAGCATGAACCAAAGAACTCCGATCCACCTCCTTTTTTAATAACGGAGCACAATATTTATGGGGGCGTAATTTTCCGGCTAAAAGGTTATTTCGGTTATAAGCTAAGTGCTGTGGGGTTACACTTGCAACAACATTTTCATTTTGACTTTTACAAACTCAACAGCATCCGATGTTGAGATATGTTCGAAAACAACACGTAAGTTTGGGAATCTTCTTGTCATAGGCTCAAAACTCTCTTCGATAAATCTTGCTTCCCTATCAAAAACATCTACTTCTGGGTTAATACTTTCTCCATGGACACACAATACAATATCTAGTTTTTCCATCTGCTCAAATACTCTGTAGTAAGACTCAAATTCTGAAACACCAAAAGTTGAATTGGTAGTAGCCCCTGCGGGATAAAATTTTATCGCTAAAACGTCAGGAGATTCGGAGACCCTTTTTAATTCTTGAGATGATATTTCTGAGTTAAGATAGATTGTCATATAAGGTTTAAAACTCGAAAAGGCATCAATATTCTCTGCCCTAATTTTCTCCAGGACTGTCCTGTTAGCAATACAAATCCGGTTTCTGTATTCCTCTGCCATCTTTACTGTAGTGATAGGAGGGCATAAGTTTGGCATCACTAAAGCTCTTTGAAAATGATTAGATGACGAAAAAATAACAGCCTTTAGTAAATCACCGTCCCGTAAATGAAGATGCCAATCGTCCGGTTTAATAATCGTTATTGACTTCATTAATTTATATTATTAATATTCCTCGAAAATCATTCACATTAGTTAATGTCGGACCAGTAGTAATTACGTTTTTTAATGGTTCAAAAACTCCGAGCGCATCATTATTCTCTAAGCATTTTTTTGGATTAATCCCCATACTGATAATGTCTTGAATAGACGTGGGAGTGAAATATACGCCTGCATGGGGGCTCACCCCATCAATACCATCTGTATCACCAGCTACCCCATAAATATTAATACTACTATCTGTCAAGGATGCAATTTTCAAAGCAACGCTTAAAAGGAATTCGGCACATCTACCCCCTCTACCGTCTCCCGAAACAGTCACAGTGCATTCGCCTCCCGATAATATAAGTAATGGTTTTTTAATATCCGTACTATCAGATGAAGCAACTGAAAACGCCCAACCACCAATAACTTCTCCGACATCTTTTGCTTCGCCAGTTATAGCATCACCCATAGAAATACAGCTAATACCCTGGGCTTCAGCGTATTTCTTTACAGCGTTCAGGCTTGTCTTAGCGGTAGCGATTACAGCCTCACTAACATGTCGAAGCCTAGTATCACCAGGTTTCGGATTATCTTCAATTTCTCGACGTTTCCCTTTCTCAAGATACTTTCCTATCTTAGGAGGTACATTTACTTGCCATCGATTCAAGACATCTATTGCATCCTGAAACGTACTTGGATCAGCAGAACATGGTCCCGATGCAATATCACTTGGGTTATCGCCGACTACATCTGAAATTATTAATGCACAGACAGGAGCCTTGCTTTGCAAGGCTAGTTTGCCTCCCTGAATCTTTGAGATGTGTTTTCTTACTATGTTTATATCTGTTATGGGAGCCCCACATCGAAGTAGCTCTTTTGTTACTAGCTTTATATCATCATTTTCTAAACCATCAGCAGGAAGACTCAGCAAGCTTGACCCGCCACCCGAAATTAGACATAACAGTAAATCGTCCTCACCCAAAGCACTAACACTCTCATAAATCTCTCTCGCAGCATCCTCTCCAGCATTATCTGGAACAGGGTGACCTGCTTCTATACATTTAATGTTTTTCAACGGAAGGCCGTGCGCATAACGTGTGATAACAATCCCAGATAACTTGACTCCTGAAGCCCATTCGATCTCAACAGCTTTTGCCATACTGGCTGCTGCCTTGCCTGCCCCAACAACAAGTACACGACCCTTAGGAGGTGAAGGCAAAAAGTTTCGCAGAGATTTTATGGGATTAGCCGACTCGATAGCTATGTTAAAACAATTCAGTAAAAATTCTCTGGGGTCTTTTTTGATATTCATGATTTAGACTAAGTTTTAAATATGCATTATACCAATACTTAGGGTTTCTCTTCACTTTGAATTCTCCAAAGTTCAGTGTATTTCCCTCCACTTTTCAGTAAATCCTGATGTGTGCCTTTTTGAATGATTACTCCTTTATCAAGAACCAGGATCTCATGCGCAGAAATGATAGTTGAAAGACGATGAGCAATAATTAAACAAGTCTTTTCGGTGGATATAGTGAGGATGGCACTTTGTATAGCCTTTTCAGTTTTGGAATCCAAGGCAGATGTAGCTTCATCAAATATCATAATTTTAGGCTGTTTCAATAAAGCTCTAGCAATAGCGACTCTCTGTTTTTCCCCACCGGATAGTTTCAAACCTCTCTCTCCCACAACTGTCTGGATTCCTAAAGGCAAAGACGAAATAAAATTATCTAAGTTGGCTAATTGGATTACCTTTTTTAGATCATCTTGCGTTACGTTGATATAACCGTATTTCAGATTGTATTCTAGGGATTCATTAAATAAGACCGGATCCTGAGGAACAACCGCTATGTTCGACCTTAATTCACTTTGACTCAGATCCCGGATATCAATCCCTCCGTATGTGATTCGTCCAGAAGTAACATCATAAAATCTATAGAGCAACTTAGAAATAGTACTTTTCCCACCACCCGAGTAACCTACAATGGCGGTTGTTTTTCTTGGTTGAAGAGTAAAATTAAGATCTTTCAAAATTAAACGACTACCATAAGAAAATGAAACATTTTCAAAATTAAGCGTAGCTACATCTGGAATTTTTTAAAGTTAACTTTATCTTTTATATCTGGCTCTTCATTAATAAGACCAAACATTTTTTCTATATCAACAAGAGATTGCTTTAACTCTCGGTACAGCACGCCTAAAAAATTTAACGGCAAAAAAAGCTGAATCAAAAAAGCGTTTATAAGAACTAGGTCCCCTATTGTCATAAATCCCTTTGTAAATTGAGAATATGCTAGTAACAGAATCAAAACGGCCGAAAAACTAATAATTATGGCCTGTCCTAAATTTAAAACAGAAAGAGAACCTTGACTTTTTTCTGCTGCTTGTTGCCAGATTAGCAATTTATCTTTATAGCGCTTCTCTTCAAATTCTTCATTGTTAAAATATTTCACGGTCTCATAGTTCATCAAGGAATCCACCACAGTTGCATTAGCTGCTGCATCAGACTCATTCATATTTCTCCTAAGCATTATTCTCCAGTTCGTAACATAAATTGTGAAAATTGCATAAAAGAAAATTGTTGAAAGAATGATAATTGCAAAAAACGGCTCATAATTTATGGCAAGCCAACTTGCAACAAAGATTACTTCAAAGAATGTCGGCAAAACACTATATAAAGTAAAATTTACAATGGTACTAATACCCCTTATTCCTCTTTCTAACTCTCTCGTTAAAGAGCCAGTTTTTTTAGATAAATGAAAACTTAAAGACAACTGATGTAAGTTTTGAAATACTTTCAGCGCTATTTCACTGACAGCATTATAGGTCACTTTTACAAAAACAAACTCTCTAAGCTCAGCAAAGCCAGTAGACAAAAATCTCAGAACTCCATAAATGACAATCAGGAAAATTGGATAATAAATTAATTTATCTTCAGGGTGAAATAGCCCTTCAAGCAATCTGGTTGCACTTTCACTATCAGAGACGTGATCAACTAAATATTTAAAAATTATAGGCACTGAAACTAAAGTTGCCTTTGCACCAATTAACGCAAACAATGCCAAAATCATTCTTCCTTTGAATTTAAGGAAAAATGGCAGAAAATCCCGAATTACATTGAAAAAATTTTTTGATTCCATAAAATATCAACTCAGAGCGATCCAACCCTCCAGGGTATCTAAATTTTTTGGGAATCCAAAATTTCTCAGTTTGAGAACTTCTGCAGCCTGGAGCGCACATATAGCCGCATCAAGATAATCGCCCTTGTAATCCGCGATCATCCGGTTTTGTAATGCCAGACTACTTTTTAGTTTTGTTGACAATCCAGCCTTACCATATCTTAGATGTTTGACAATATTTTTTCGGATCATAACTCGTACTAATGAGTCTTTATTTTTGTTATCGTTTTTGTAAGGTTTTGTACTGACAACTCTTGCAGTCAACGCTGGGTAAACTTCGAATGCGAGTCGATTGTGATAATCACAGTCGCCCATCATAAATCTATTTATATCTTTTTGTTCTTGCATTGGATTAAAATTTTTTTGATGTGCTGGAAAGATCAGTCCTGCTTTTCTTATTCGTTCAATCCCTGCATGCATCATCCATGCAACGGGAGGATTTACCCACCTCATAGCTGGACTTGATTTGGATGCTTTATCAGTGCTCCTGTAAGCAAATTTTTCTCCAGACTTTTTTGTACTACACCACTGAATAAAAAATTTTTTGATAACTTTTTTGTCTAGGGAGCAGTAAAATTTTGTGAAAATGTCCCAACGGAAGGCCAATTAAAATACTCAATAAGATCACGAGGCATACTAAATGGCAAATCGAAACCGCCAACCCAAGGGCCCCTTTGGGACAGGAACTCCTCAAATAGGTCCAAAGACTCTATTGAATGAAAATTGGATAAAGAAAGTTCATTATGCGAGCACGACTCCGAAACAGAACCACGGAGCCAACATTCCGCTACCGCTATAGGCTTTTTCTTAGATGGAGCTGAGCTGAAATCTATTCCGTAAACTTTCATTTGTAAACTAAATTAATTTTTTTAAAGACGATAACCTGTCTATATCATTTAGATTCTTATCAAAACGAATTCTTTTCATCCTAGGAAATCTTACCGCAATTCCAGATTTATGCCTTTTAGATTCTGATATAGAATCAAAAAGTAATTCCACTATGATTTCTGGTCGAACCTTTTTTACAGGACCATAACTTTCTTCTGTAATCTTTTTGATTTTGCTATCGATCACTTTCATGTCCGCATTAGACAGCCCTGAATATGCCTTAGCAAAGGGCACTAATTCTTCGGTCTCTTTTTCATCATTAAATATTGCGAATGTGTAATCGGAAAAAATACCGCTTCGAATCCCGTGACCCTTTTGTGCATAAATTATAACTGCATCTGCACTAAGAGGATTCATTTTCCATTTAAAACTATCGTAGCCAGTTTTACCCTTTGTTCTTCCAACACCATATTGGCCATTCATCCTTTTTAACATCACTCCTTCTGAATTATTCTGCCGAGCACTTATCCGTTGTTTATCGATTTCTATAGGAGACAGATTGACGAAAATCGGCGAAAGAATAAACTCTTGCTCCGTCAAGTGCTCTTTAAACAATTTCTTTAAAATTGTTTTTCTATTTTTCAGAGTATTAGATCTCAAGTCTTGACCTTTCAGACTTAAAATATCATACACCATGAATATCGCCCTCTCGAAACCATTATCATTCTTTGACTCTAATTTAGGTTTTTTTTTACTCAAAATTTTTTGGATTGAAGAAAAGTTTTTAGGTTTATTCTTATTAAAATCCCAAACAAGTAATTCTCCATCTAGTACAACATCTTCGTTTATACATTTATCCGTCGCCTCAATTAGCCCAGGAAATTTTTCTGAGACAAATTCTTCTCCTCTTGTCCAAAGTTGTATATCTTTTTTTGTTTCTCTTTGTTGATTTTTACTAGTAATTGCGTTCGTATACCATCCCATTTCCACTCAATAATCCAATCCTCTGGTCTGTATGAACGAAAAAATTCATCTCTCATTTGCTCCGAAAGGTTTTGTGAAAGATAGAACGGAAAAGGAATAGCCGCACTCATGTCTAGTGTGACGGTCCTTTGTTCGGACGGTAACAGGTCTGAGAACAAGTACTTAACAGCTTCGATATTCGCATAATTCTGCTTAAAAAATACTATCAGCCTGGAGGCAATTAGCTCTTTATCAACCCCACAAATCTCCGAAATTACCTGCGTAACCTGTAGCCTTGAAACACCAAGCCTAAAACCACCAGTGAACATTTTACAAACGGTGAAAATATAATAAAAACTTTTGTCTTCAAAATCCTTTGTTAAAACATTTAATTTTTTTTCATCATCTGCACTTTTTATTTCCATAAAGCTTTGTATCTTTTGATGCAATGAGGTAGATAAATCATCGTTGATTTCTTTTTTATCACATACCAGGTGAGCTATTGTCTCCGCTAAATCTCCTACAGAGTCGTAACATTCATCAAATAACCATTGCGGCATATTCGTTTTTCTTATGGTATACATTTTCAATAATTTTGAGGAGAAAATTCGATTAAGCTTTTCTCCTGAGAGGAAATATATCGCCCAGAAAAGTGAAAGCCATTGATCTTGACTTTTATTGAGGTTCTTGGTCGTATTTTCGTTTTCTAATAGAAGTGCATTTTGGAAATATTCCTTGATGCAATTTTTTTTTTCAAGATTACCTAATGCCTGATCAAGGCTTCGTATTAGTTTTACGAATTGAATCATATTAGTTACTATTTGCAAAGGTTAAATCACTTGTTCCAACCCCACTTTCTTCAATATACTTACGAAAAACATTTGATTTTCCGTGTACAGGTAATAACATTTTTTGCTTCGGTTAGCTCAACTAATCTATTTAGTTCAGTCCAATCTGCATGATCCGATAGAACAAATCCTTTACAGCCTGTTTCTCTTCGTCTGTTACCTCTAACTGCCATCCAACCAGAAACTACCGCTTCAATATAAGGCTTACACTTATCAATCATTTTTGTGCCCTTTACACTCGGCGGTAATAAAATGAGGGTAGAGTCTTCAACTTCTTTATGTGGCGAAAAAGTAGAATGATCTGGAAAATCGATTCCGTGATGTTTATAGATATTATTGATAGCCGAGATACTTAGATGCACCCTTATATTCCCAGGAAATGCAGATGTTCCGAAGTGCTTTTTTATACCGTGCAAGATTCTTTGAGACTTTCCGAGGGAATAACAATATAAAACTAAGTTCATTTTTGTTTGTTTGCAATTCTCCCACATATCGAAAATTTCTTTGAACACCTCTAATTCATCTCTCCAACGAAATATGGGTAACCCGAATGTAGATTCCATAACCAATACATCGGTTTTTATCGGCTCAAAAGCATCACAGGAAGAATCTTCAGCCAATCTGAAATCCCCAGTATATAACCACCTACGACCCTTCGTTTCTAAAAGTATTTGTGCAGCCCCAAGAACATGGCTCGCAGGATACATTGTTAGCTTGATATCATCGATCCTTATACTTTCCTGAAAATTTAATGATTGAATACTCTCAAATTTTACTCGGTGACGAATAATCTTTTCTGACCTATTCGAGCAAAGAATTTTTTTATGTCCGTTTCTAGCATGATCTGCATGGCCGTGGGAAATGACTGCATTTTCTACAGGCAATATAGGGTCTATATAAAATCCTCCTAATGGGCAGTACATCCCTTCTCTGCGTAATACAATCAATTCGTCATTTCTCATTTAGAACTAGATGAGTGTTTAACTAAATCTCGTATTGCCTCTTTGTTGGTCCAGGAAAAACATCGTTCTATAGCCTCTGCCGAATTTAACCAGCAATACGATGAATGCTCCCTAGGAGACAATTTTATTTGTAAATCTTTCGAAACAAGTAAAGAAAAAAAATGCTCTCGATTAAATTTAACATCCTCTGGATACCGATGCGCCCAGTGTTGAAAAATTTTAAAATGTCTTGCAATATTCCAGTCTTTTAATTCAAATTTGTCCGCATCAATTCCCGTTTCTTCCTTCAATTCTCTCTTTGCCGCATCGAAAAGTGGTTCTCTGTAACTATCAAGACTTCCCGTGACAGATTGCCAGTAACCTTTTTTATCTGATCGTTCTAGCAATAAAATATTTTTATCGATATCATGGAGCTACTACTAAAACTGAAATGGGAATTTTTTTTTTACCACTAATTTATTTTCTTAAGTGTGAGGCCTATCTCATCGAGCTGTTGCTTGCTCGCATAACCAGGAGCCTGAGTTAGCAGGCATTGACCTCTTTGAGTTTTTGGGAAAGGAATAACATCTCTGATGGAGGGAGCATTACAAAGCAGAGCTACAAGTCTATCCAATCCAAAAGCTATCCCACCATGTGGAGGAGCTCCATAGCTTAATGCATCAAGCAGAAACCCAAACTTATCTCTGGCTTCTTCGTTCGAAATTCCTATTGCTGTAAATATTGCTTTCTGAATGTCCATTTTGTGTATCCGTATGGAACCTCCTCCTACCTCGGAGCCATTAATCACCATATCATAAGCCTGAGAAAGACAGGCACCCGGATCAGAAGTGAGCATACCTTCATGCTCCTTCTTGGGGGCAGTAAAAGGATGGTGCATTGCAGTCCATCTATTTAATTCGGGATCGTATTCAAACATAGGAAAATCAATTACCCACAAAGGCTTCCAACCGGCCTCAAAAAGATTGTTTTCTTTAGCAAAATCACTATGTCCAATTTTTGTAATTAAGGCACCCAAAGAATCATTCACAACTTTCTGACTACCAGCCCCAAAAAATAAAATGTCACCTGTCCTTACTTTTGTTTTTTCAAGAATCTGATTTAAAGCCTTTTCATCAA
Source organism: Burkholderiaceae bacterium (assembly GCA_038147455.1). GTDB lineage: Bacteria > Pseudomonadota > Gammaproteobacteria > Burkholderiales > Burkholderiaceae_A > UBA7377. Next base: position 301,670 of record JAYQTQ010000003.1, read on the forward strand.
TATTTTTAACTATAGGTGACTGTAAACCATTTCTACCTTGTGAAAGATCATTGATTTTTATCCACGCTAAGCCCTTTGCTCCAAATATTTTTACATATTCGGTCAGATCATCTATTTCTTTTCGAGTTAGTTTTTCTCCTCCAGGTACACGCAATACACTAACCTTCCCACCAGACTTTGCAGCATCTGCAAAAATTTTAAATTCAATATTTTTTACGATTTCAGAAATCTCACATAACGAGAGATTAATTCGCAGGTCTGGCTTATCAGTACCAAAATTTTCAATAGCTTCTTTATACGTGAGAACTTTAAAAGGTCTCTCTAGCTCAACATTTGAGACCTTTAAAAAGACTGTTGCAATCATTTCTTCGAATACTGTTCTAATTTCAAGTTCATTAAGAAACGTGGTCTCACAGTCTATTTGAGTAAACTCTGGTTGTCTGTCGGCTCTCAGATCTTCGTCGCGAAAACATTTTGTTATTTGATAGTAGCGATCAAATCCAGCTATCATCAAAAGTTGTTTAAAAAGTTGTGGGGATTGGGGAAGAGCAAAAAACTCACCTCTATTTATTCTAGAACCAACTAAAAAGTCTCTCGCTCCCTCAGGGGTCGACTTAGTCAGCACCGGTGTTTCGATATCTATAAAATCTGACCCGTTTAGAAATGCTCTTACTTCTTTTATAAAATTATGACGTAACAAAATATTGTTTTGCATTTGTTCCGTTCTAAGGTCAATCACTCGATTAGCAAGCCGAGTATTCTCGTTAATTGATGAGTCATCGAGGGGAAACGGAGGAGTTTTGGATGTGTTTAAAATTTCAAGTTTTGAACAGACAATCTCCACAAAGCCACTGGCCAAATTAGCATTTTCACTACCTTGAGGTCTGTTGCGTACTCGCCCAACGACTCTTAAACAATACTCGTTTCTAACCTTTTCTGCCAAGGAAAAAACTTCATGGTCTTCGGGATTGCAAACTATCTGTGCCCTTCCTGATATATCTCTAAGATCAATAAAAATTACCCCGCCATGATCTCTCGTTTTTGCTACCCAACCGCAAAGAGAAACCTGCAAGTCACATTGCTTTACCGTCAAGTGACCGCAATAGTGACTTCTCATGGAGTTGCTATCTTTTTTCACTTCCATGCGTAGCCTTTGCCTTATTTTCTTTCACGGGATTTTTTTTCTCTGCTACAACAGGTTTCTTATCCCCGTTGTCCTTGGTGGTAGCAGAATTTTCTACATGGTTTTTCCCTTTGCCAGTACTATCATCACCACTTTTTTTCTCACCTTGCGTATTTTGTTTCTTATCCTGACCTTTTCCTTTTTGATCTTTAAAGTCAGTTACATACCAACCCCCTCCTTTTAATACAAACCCCGCAGCTGTAAGCTGTTTGGAATATGAATCTTTTCCACAAGCCGGGCATTTAGTTAAAGGCGCATCAGACATCTTTTGCAGGACATCAGATTGATGCCCGCAAGCATTACACTTGTAAGAATAAATGGGCATAAGTGTCTCTTGTTGATTTATATAAAATTCTAAAAAGGTATATCGTCATCCAAATCTTCAAAACCCTTTGCTATTGGACTATCACCGGACTTTGAAGTATTTGCTTTACTAGAAGGCCCTGGATCATCTCTCGTGATGCTACTTGAAGCTTCACTACTTGCCCCGGCTCTAGACCCAAGCATTTGCATATTGTCTCCAACTATTTCGGTAGTATAACGATCCTGGCCATTTTGATCCTGCCACTTCCTGGTCTGTAATCTTCCTTCAACATAAACCGATTGCCCTTTTTTTAAATACTCTCTAGCAACTTCTGCCAGTCTATTGTAGAGCACTATTTTATGCCACTCTGTTTGTTCTTTTAACTCACCAGAACTTTTATCTTTATATCTTGAACTAGTTGCAAGGGAAAGATTCGCAATAGCACGTTCATCGGAGGTATACCGTATCTCAGGGTCCCTACCCAAATTACCCAAAACTATTACTCTATTTACTGAAGCCATTACGCCGCCTTCTATTTTCTAATTTAACCGTCTTTTTTTAATCTAAGCGAAATAATTATCCAAAAAAACGATAATATCAAACATAAGTAAATGATACCATCAAACCCGTATTTTTCGAAAAGCAAGCCTCCGATAGTGCCACCAAAAAAAATACCCATTGCTTGAAAGGTATTGTAAATAGCTAGAGAAAATCCTCTGCTTTCAAGCGCTGATAACATGGATACCCATGAGGGCAATATCGCCTCAAGCAAATTAAACCCCAGAAAATAAAGAATCAAGGATAAAAGAAATATCCCCTTATTTTCTGTAAATTGGCCGAATGACCAAATGGATAGAATTAGAAGAAAAATTGAAAAAATAAAAAAGAGCTTTTGCCTGCCATCCCTAGTAATTTTCTTTACAGGCCAAATAATCCCTAAAAAAGCAAAACAAAGAACGGGAAGATATATTTTCCAATGATCTTGAATTTGATAGCCAAAATCAAGAAAATACAAGGGAATCACAATAAACAGAGGCAGCCTGAATAGTCATCAAAATGAAAATACTAAAAAATAAAATAATTAGCTGAAACGAAAAATTCCTAAGGTTATAGCTTTCCACAATTTTTGTCCGTACGAAACTTTTTGTTTCTTTGATTCCAAGAACTACTAACACTGCAAATATACCCAATAGGCCAACAATAAAAAACAATCCGTTTAATCCCACAAAAGAATAGGTTATGGGGGAAATTACGAGAGCTAATATAAAAGCTATACCTATAGAAAGTCCTACAAAAGCCATTGCTTTTGTCCGGATCTTTGGTCGCGTAAGATCAGACAAAAAAGCAGTAACGACCGATGAAATTGCTCCCATACCCTGTACAAGTCTTGCAATAATTAGTTCTGTGGTATTTGTTGATACTGCGGCAAAAAAGCTTCCTAATGAAAATATAATCAAACCCAAGACGATAACCCTCTTGCGACCAAAAAAATCAGATAGTATTCCGAAAGGAATCTGAAAAATAGCTTGGGTTATTCCGTAGGCACCAATAACAAAACCAGCTTTTAAACCCACATTTAAGGGATCGTTTTCCTGCAAGTCATAAACTATTACTGGCATTATAAAAAACAGACCTAACATTCTCAGACCGTAAACAAAGCATAAAGCAAAGATCGCTTTTCGTTCGGACTGCAAAAGTGTTTCTGTTTCTCTCATGTCTGGTTATATTAATGCATAATTTAAATTTAAAATAAGGTTATGAAAGAAAATTCCTTTATTCATGTTCGCGGCGCCAGAACCCATAATTTAAAGAAAATTGATGTCGATATTAAACGTAATGCATTGGTAGTGATTACTGGTGTATCTGGCTCCGGTAAATCTTCGCTAGCTTTCGATACAATTTATGCTGAAAGCCAAAGAAGATATGTAGAATCCCTTGCAATAACTGCCAGAAAATTTATTTCTCTGCCGCCCAGACCTGATGTAGACCTCATAGAAGGATTGTCTCCGTCCATTGCGCTAGAACAAAAAAATCTTATTCAAAACCCAAGATCAACTGTCGGAACATTGACCGACATCTTCGATTACCTTCGGGTGCTATTTGCAACCCGGGGAATTTCACACTGCCCAGTTCATGGCACACCTCTTTCTCTAAAATCTATTTCGGAAATGTGTCACTTCATTCACCGTGAGTTTGCTAGTCAGCTGGTTGGAATTTTCTCGAAAATTAAATTAGAGAATTTTGAACAGAAAACTATCCAACAAAAATTTGACGAATTGAAATCGCTAGGATATGCAAAGGTCCGAATCCATACAACGGACGCTGACCTAAAAATACATGATTTGGACTCAGTCCTTGAACAACCGGTCTCAAAAGTTTCCGGAATAGATCTGGTTGTAGACCGAGTAAGGGTATGTTCTGACAACTCTACTAGAATACAAGAATCTTTAGAACTGGCTATGACTGTAGAGAGTGAAATAGCGAAGGTAGGCAATTTAAAGAAACAAGGAGAAGACTATATATTTGCCAAAAGCCCTGTTTGTACAAAATGCGAATTCAAAGCAGAGGAACTTAATACTAGTCATTTCTCGTTTAATAAACCTCAAGGCGCCTGTAATTCCTGCGGTGGCATCGGGACTGTGTATGACTTTGACCTCAAAAAAATTATCAAATTTCCTGAGGCATCAATTGAGGGAGGGGCAATTCCAGGGTGGGATAAAAGAAATAAGTTCAACTATGCAATCATGGAAGGGTTAGCAAAGAGATATAACTTTTCAACTACAGAAAAGTTTGGGAGCTTACCAGAACCAATAAAAAAAATTATTCTCTATGGCGAAAATAACGCCATGAGTTCTTTTCCTGGCATAGTACGTCATCTTGCCAACCTTTGGGAAAAGTCACATGATAAGACTTTAAAAGACAGTTTAAGTGAATATAAAAGTGATTTGATTTGCCCAAGTTGCAATGGTTGTCGGTTAAATAAATTAGCTCGGTCAGTGACTATTGAAATTGGCGAAAAAGTCGTCACTTTGGAAGATATTCTAAATCTTTCTCTTAAAGACTTACTTAAAGTTCTATTGGAAGAAAATATTTGCTCACAAGAGAATAATGAGGACCAAATTATATATGAAATAAAAAATAGGATTGAGCTGCTTATTGAGCTAGGGTTGCAATACTTAACATTAAAAAGATCCTCCGGGTCTTTATCTGGAGGAGAAGTGCAGCGTATAAGATTGGCGTCACAAATCGGGGCAAAACTATCTGGGATAACCTACGTTTTAGACGAACCATCCAAAGGGCTTCACGCCAGAGATAACAAAAAACTAATAAATGCACTAATAAAACTAAAACAACTGGGTAACAGCGTTATTGTGGTTGAACATGATAGGGATATGATGTTAGCTGCAGATCAAATTGTTGATCTAGGACCTGGAGCCGGCAGCAATGGGGGAAAAGTGCTCTTCTCCGGTGACGTAAAGGATATCTCGAAAATCTGTCACTCGGAAACAGCGTCTTTTCTAAATTATCCAAATGTGAAAAAAAAGAATAAAAAAATTAAAAAAATTACAGGTTGGTTAAGAATTGAAGGAGCGAACGAGAATAATTTAAAGAATCTTTGCGTCGACTTTCCTATCAATACGTTAACTTGTATTACAGGGGTCTCAGGTTCCGGCAAATCTACTTTAATAAATTATTGTCTAAAAAACGACTTTATGCATGACCAGATAATATCTTTGGATTCTAATAAAAAGCAAATCAAATATCCGAACAAAAGCATAGAAAAATTGATTACGATTGATCAGAAGGCTATTGGTAAATCACCGAAAAGTAATCCTGCTACATATACAGGGATATACTCACTCATTAGGGATTTATTTGCCTCCACATTATTGGCGAAAGAAAAAGGTTATGACTCTGGGCGATTCTCCTTTAATAATGAGAGCGGCAGATGTCAGAAGTGCAAAGGAGAGGGTGCTCTTCGTATCGACATGCATTTCCTACCAGACGTTTATTCGATATGTGAGGAATGTGCTGGAACTCGATTCAATCAGGAAACAAAACTAATTCGTTGGAGAGGGAAAAATATATCTGATGTTTTGGATATGACAGTTGATACGGCTGCGGATTTTTTTTCGTTTAGTAAAAAAATAACGAATATTTTGAACATGCTTAAAAGTGTTGGGCTAGGTTACATAAAACTCGGTCAAAGTTCCCTCACATTTTCGGGGGGAGAAGCCCAACGCATTAAGCTTGCGCGAGAACTATCCCGGGCTAATGATAAACAGACTCTGTATCTTTTAGATGAGCCGACTACAGGACTACACCATTCTGAAATATCCTTATTACTTGATGTGCTGGAGAGATTAGTGGAACGAGGTCACTCTGTAATTGCAATAGAACACAACATAGATTTTATCTCCTCCTGTAACTGGATTATAGACATGGGACCCGAAGGTGGACCCGAAGGTGGCAAAATAATTGCCGAGGGACATCCATTATCAGTTGCTAAAATGAAAACCAATGCAACGGGTCAGTACTTGCGCCCTTACTTGAACTGATATAGTCGAAGAGGATCGAAATCAGGGAGTTGAGAGGAATTTATTTATTGCCTCAGCGGCTTTTCTTCCCTCCCTAATTGCCCAAACAACCAAAGATTGGCCTCTTCGAACATCCCCGGCTGCAAACACATTTTTTCTGTTTGTTTTGTAAGAATCCAAACCATTGTCACTAGCCTTAACGTTTCCTCGACTATCCTTTTCCACTTGAAAATCTGCGATAAGGCTTTGAGTTGGCGACACGAATCCCATTGACAACAATACTAAATCTGCTGGATAAATCTTCTCAGAACCGTCAACTTCAGAATACTTGCCATTTTCCCAGATCAAGCTACAGGTTTTAACTGCCGTGACTTTTCCATTTTCACCCATAAACTCTTTAGTAGCCAAAGCGAACTGCCTTTCGCATCCCTCTTGATGACTAGATGAGGTCCGCAATTTTTGCGGCCAATATGGCCAAGTTAGACCTTTATTCTCTTCCCTGGGCGGCTGCGGCATTAACTCAAATTGCGTTACGGATTTCGCTCCCTGTCGGTTAGAAGTCCCAACACAATCAGAACCAGTATCCCCTCCTCCAATGACAACTACGTGTTTATCTTTTGCAGATAAAGAGTGTTCCAATTTGTCACCGGCACAAATCATATTTTGCAAAGGAAGAAAGTCCATAGCAAAGTGGACTCCAGATAATTGTCTACCTGGAACAGGAAGGTCCCTTGGTTGCTCAGCGCCACCTGCTATTAAAACTGCATCAAAATCATTCTCTAGTGCTTCGGGGTTCAAAACTTTACCCGAGAAGTTCTTTGCATCTCTTTGACTAATTTTTCCAACCAACACACTTTTTTCAAAAACAACACCTTCCTTTTCCATCTGATCTATTCTACGATCGATGTTGTACTTCTCCATTTTGAAGTCTGGAATCCCATATCTTAAAAGACCCCCGATTCGATTACTCTTTTCAAAAATTACTACAGAATGACCAAGTCGAGCTAGTTGTTGACCGGCCGCTAGGCCTGCTGGGCCTGAGCCAACAATTGCGACCCTCTTCCCTGTCTGTAACTTTGAAATTACGGGTTTAACCCAACCTTCACTCCACCCTCGGTCAATAATGGCTTGCTCAATAGATTTTATTCCTACTGCTTCACTATTGAAATTTAACGTACAAGCTGCTTCACAAGGTGCTGGGCAGATTCTTCCGGTGAACTCAGGAAAATTATTCGTGCTATGTAAAACTTCCAAAGCCGTTTGCCAATCTGAGTCAATAACTAAGCTGTTGAAGTCTGGAATGACATTGTTAACTGGACACCCATTATTACAAAAGGAGTCCCACAATCCATGCATCGGCTCGCCTGAAGACCAGCCTCTTTCTCTGACAGAGTTTTTACGAATTCTTTATAATGGCCAACTCGCTCTTCCGGATTTTCGGACTTTTGCTCCACTCTCTCTAATTCTAGAAACCCGACAGGATTTGCCATACCTAAACTCCTCTTCTCAATGTTTTGCTAGTCTAGCCCGTTTTTTGATATTTCCAGACTCACTTAGTTCAACTAGCGCTCGTTGGTATTCTTTTGGGAAAACTTTTACAAAGTGGTTTATTTCTGAGCTCCAATTTTTTAGTATTTTTTTTGCCAACTGACTTCCAGTATTGTCATAGTGTTCTTTTATTAATTTTTTCAAAATTATTTCATCGGGTTCACCTTTATGCCAAAGGTCTCTACTCAAAGTACCTTCCTGAATATTTTTGGTTCAACTGGCACAAGGTCCACCATTGCCTGATTGCATCTAGCAGCAAACTTTTTATCGGTGTTATAAACGTATGCTACTCCCCCAGACATTCCAGCTGCAAAATTACGGCCCGTCTCTCCTAGAATGACAACCGTACCTCCAGTCATATACTCACAGCCATGATCGCCAACCCCTTCTACAACAGCCTCGGCTCCGGAAAGTCTTACACAAAATCTTTCACCCGCGACACCAGAGAAAAACGCCTTGCCAGATGTCGCTCCATATAAGACTGTGTTTCCTACTATGATATTGTCTTTTGCAGGTCCAACAAACTCCGTGGATGGCTTGACAATTATGGTTCCCCCAGATAATCCCTTTCCTGTATAGTCATTAGCTTCTCCAGTGAGATCCAAAGTAACTCCATTAATGAGAAAAGCACCGAAAGATTGTCCGCCTGTGCCTTCGCATTTGATATGCAGGGTCTTACCTAAATCGGACAAACTTTTCCCAAACTTACGAGCCAAATGACCAGAAAGCATTGCCCCAACCGTGCGGTTTATATTCTTAACTGGCTTTTTAATCTCAATATTTGTGGTCTTATTTTCCATGGCAGATACCACTTCTGAAATTAGATCATTGTCGAGAGCTTTGGAGAGACCATGGTCCTGAGCGGTAGTGTGTTTTCTGCTCTCTTGATCTATATTTTCGGGGACATAAAAGAGCTTTGAAAAATCGAGACCTTTAGCTTTCCATGTGAGGATGGCGTCATTGGTTTGTAATAGATCAGCTCTTCCTATCAATTCATTTAGCGTCTTCGCTCCAAGTTGGGCCATAATTTGCCTTACCTCTTCCGCAACAAAGAAGAAGTAATTTACAACATGCTCTGGAGTACCTGCATACCTTTTTCTGAGTTCAGGATCCTGCGTTGCGATTCCAACCGGACAGGTGTTTAAATGACATTTCCTCATCATAATACATCCCTCAGCAACAAGAGGAGCAGTTGCAAACCCCATTTCGTCAGCTCCGAGTAATGCAGCAATAACAACATCACGACCAGTTTTCATCTGACCATCGACTTGAACCTTTATGCGACTTCTTAAGCCATTAAGAACGAGGGTTTGTTGAGTCTCTGCCAAACCGATCTCCCATGGAGAGCCTGCATGTTTGATAGAAGACAATGGTGATGCACCAGTTCCTCCATCATGGCCTGCAATCACGACATGATCTGCCTTCGCTTTGGCAACACCAGCTGCAACGGTTCCAACTCCAATTTCCGAAACGAGTTTAACGGAAATATCTGCTTTGGGAGAAACGTTTTTAAGATCATGGATAAGCTGGGCCAAATCTTCAATTGAATAAATATCATGATGAGGAGGAGGTGAAATTAAGCCTACTCCGGGAACAGAGTATCGTAAAGACCCAATATACTCTGATACTTTCCCCCCGGGTAATTGCCCGCCCTCCCCGGGCTTTGCACCTTGTGCCATTTTGATTTGTATTTGATCGGCAGAGGAGAGATACTCGGTTGTAACCCCAAATCGACCCGAAGCCACCTGTTTTATCTTAGAACGTAAGCTATCATCTTTTTTAAGAGGAAAGTCCGATTTAATGTCAGCATTCTTGAGTCTAAACGAGAGCGTTTCATTTTCACCAGAAACTTTCTTGTCATATTCACCGCCAAACATGTAACGATCTCTATCTTCGCCACCCTCACCAGTATTTGACTTTCCCCCTAACCGGTTCATAGCGACAGCAAGAGTTGTATGAGCCTCAGTTGAAATAGATCCCAATGACATAGCCCCAGTAGAAAACCTTTTTACAATCTCCTGTACGGGTTCAACTTTATCGATTGAAATAGCCTTTGAAGGATCTACTTTAAAAGAAAATAGACCCCTTAACGTCATGTTCCTCTCACTCTGGTCATTAATGATCTGAGCATATTGTTTATAAGATTCCCACTGATTACCTCTGACTGCATGTTGCAGATTGGCTATTGCATCTGGCGTCCACATGTGGTTTTCCCCGCCTATCCGCCATTCATACTCCCCGCCTGAGGATAAGGCTGAGTGAGTGTCACTTTCTTGATGTTTAAACGTGTCATGATGCAGTTTAATCATCTCTTCGGCCAGTTCAAAAATCCCTACTCCTCCTACAGCACTTGAAGTACCTCTAAAATATGTTTTAACAATCTCTTCTGATAGCCCAACTGCTTCGAAAATTTGTGCGCCACAGTAGGACATGTAAGTCGAAATGCCCATTTTTGACATGATCTTCATTAGACCCTTTCCGACCGCCCTTATATAATTTTCTATGGCACGATCTTCTCCAACCTGGGGTGCAACCAGATCTGAGTTGTGCGAAATGGTTTCTAAAGCTAAATACGGATGAATAGCCTCTGCCCCGTAACCTGCAAGGACAGCGAAGTGATGAACTTCTCTTGCTAAACCTGTTTCAACCACTAATCCGGTTGAAGTACGAAGCCCTTCCTGAACCAAATGTTGGTGAATGGCCGATAGGGCCAATAAAGAGGGAACAGCAACATTTTCTCTCGAGACTCCCTTATCACTAATTATTAAAATGTTGTAACCGTCCTTTACGGCATCAGCTGCATCAGCACACAAACTCGACAGCTTTGCCTCAACACCAGCGCTTCCCCAAGAAACTGGATAGCAAATATCTAATGTATGGGATTTAAATTTGCCATTAGAGTGCACAGTAATATTCCGAATTTTGTTCATATCTTTGAAATTCAATATCGGCTGCGAAACCTCAATTCTCAAAGGAGGATTTGTCTGATTGATATCGAGAAGGTTTGGTCTTGGTCCTATAAAATTTACTAGTGACATTACTATTGCTTCCCTGATTGGGTCTATCGGAGGGTTAGTCACTTGCGCAAATAGTTGCTTAAAATAATTGAATATTGGTTTACTACGGCTCGATAACACTGCTAAAGGTGTGTCGTTACCCATTGACCCTATTCCCTCTTGACCAGTAGAACACATCGGAGCAAACAAATACTTGATGTCCTCCCTTGTATAACCAAATACCCTTTGCTTTTCAGATGTTGAAATACTGGCATCCCTTTGTTGTGCTTTTTCCTCAGAAGCTTTTACGTCGCCCAATTTTAGGGTCAAATTTTCTATCCAATTTCTGTAGGGTTTTTGCTTTGAGATACTCTCTTTTATTTCATCGTCGTCAATTAATCTTTTTTCCTCAAGGTCAATAAGAAACATTTTTCCGGGCTGTAACCTCCATTTTCTAACAACCCTATTTTCGCTTACCGGCAAAACCCCTGTTTCTGAGGCCATAATAACTAACCCATCATCTGTAATACAGTAACGCGAGGGCCTCAACCCATTCCTATCGAGAGTAGCTCCTATTTGTTTTCCGTCAGTGAATACGATCGAAGCGGGGCCATCCCATGGTTCCATCATAGGAGCATGATATTCATAAAAAGCCCTTCTAGACTCTGGCATCGAATCATTTTGTTCCCATGGTTCCGGAATCATCATCATCACAGCCTGCGCAAGAGAATATCCTGATGCCACGAGAAGTTCTAAACAGTTGTCAAAGACAGCAGTATCAGACTGACCATAGTCGCAGACTGGATATAGCTTTTTCAAATCATCACCAAAGTAGGGAGAGGCCATAGAGCCTTCTCTTGCCTTTAGCCAATTAAAGTTTCCCTTTAACTGTGTTAATCTCGCCATTGTGAGCTATTAATCGAAATGGCTGAGCAAGGCTCCATTCAGGAAAGGTGTTCGTTGAGAATCTCTGATGGACCAAAGCCAATGCTGACTTAACATCTTTGTCCGTCAAATCATGAAAATATGCTCCTACCTGGTTAGACAGGAGAAGCCCCTTATAGAGAACCACCCTACTCGATAAGGAGCAAAAGTAGAATTCTCTCCCGTGTTTTAAATCCAATTTGTTAACGTCATTACTTGCGATCTTTCGAATTACCATGAGTTTACGTTCGAAAGCATCCTGAACAAAAATATCCGAACCCCTGCCAATGAAAACTTGCCTTATAACTGGTTCTTTTTCTTTCACTCTTGGCGACATAGGAATAGTGCTATTAACCGGAACGGTTCTCCATCCCAACAAAACCTGCCCTTCCTCTATGATTGCTCGTTCTATAGCCCTTTCACAAGCCAATCGCGCACCCTGCTCTTTAGGCAAAAATACCATACCAATGCCGTATTCTCCCTCTGAGGGGAGATTAACCCCATCGAGCGAGACCTTCTCGCGAAAAAACTTGTCAGGGATTTGTAACATAATACCAGCACCGTCTCCCATAAGAGGGTCCGCTCCAACCGCTCCTCGGTGCTCTAAATTTTCAAGAATTTTTAGACCGTCAAGGACAATTTGGTGAGTTTTCTCACCCTTAATGCTGGCTATAAAACCAACTCCGCAGGAGTCGTGTTCATTTTGAGGGTTATACAATCCAGCAGTTTTTGTCTTGAAAAATTCATATTCATACTAATTCATTCAATTTTTGGCCCTTTACTATAAACTATTTTTAAAAAGGGGTCAGAACAATATAGCTTTCAAACCAATAAAAGGGTTAATTGTGCCTACTTTGTTAAGGGATTTTCGTATCGCTTTTTAACCATGGTAACCCTCTGTTCATACATCGAATAATTTCTTTAACTACCATTTTCGGCTGCGGTTCAGCTAAAAATTTTCTATATTTGAACTGCCTTTCAAACGGAGTGTTACCTATATCCCAATACGACGGTATCGGTGAAATAAAGTTTCTAAACTTTTCCTTATTAATTATGTGATTAGTACCCGAAAATACTCCACAATAATGTGCACAGGTGGACCAACCCCATTCTATTTCATTGTTGGTTAAACCACTCGTTTTTGATAATTGATCTAAATATTTTTGTGCGTTTAACTCTAAAAAAGGATTTTTGTCCATCCAATACGATTTATATCGACCATCCCAGAGTGTCCCAGTCCTCCCCCAACGTTGATTGAAATAACGGACATATTCCCTTCCAACTGACTGGACTGTTAACGCAATAGAGTTTTCCTCATGTGGTGTAAATAGCCAATGTGCCTCATGTTGTAACAGTTGAAATGCGTGTATTACAGCTTTATGCCTTACTCCTCCTTGAAAAACTACCGTAAGATATGTTTCTCTATCTTTGTCATCAAAAAATATATCAGAACCATTATGTCCTCGCTGCACAACATAGTGAACCTTACCTTTAGATACTGTTCGATTTAGTCTCATGTTGTTTGCCCCTAAAATAAAGGGTCTTGCCACAAATCCTTATCAGGAAAAAACTGCTTGTGTAGCTTAACTGCTGAACTGTCAGTTAAACCAGCTATTTTGTCAGCTACAGATCTCAAATGCTTTATAGGATCTTTATCGTCAGAATTCTCTTCGTTAAAAAATAAAGAAAATAGGTCTTCAATCACTATTTCAGCAGCATCAGTCAGTGCCCTGACTTTTGGATTTTTATATAACCTGCGCATTAAAAAAGATTTTAATTCTCGAACATTTTCTTTCGCTTTTGGTGAAAACGAAACAATTTGATTAGTACTACTCCTTACATCTGTTAATGAAGTCACTGCGGAAGATAGAACATTTTCTTTTGTTTGGCTAACTAAATCGTCAATTTGAGAGCTGATCATCCTTCGAATAATTTCAGCATTTACTCTCGATTTATCCATTAGTTGAAGGCTTCTTAGTGAAAGTACCTCTTTAGCTGCATTCTCAGCTGCTTTTAAACCTAGAATTTCTTCGATTGTTATCAGACCTGACCTCAACCCATCATCCAGATCGTGGTGATTATAAGCAATTTCATCTGCGATATTTGATATTTGAGCCTCTAAACTAGGCTGTCCACCAAAAACAAACCTGTCTGCCACTGCTCCAAATTTAGGAGCTATTTTTCTTGAGCAACGTTTCAATACTCCTTCTCTGGTCTCAAAGCATAAATTGAGACCATCGTATCCAAGGTATTTTTTTTCAAGCTTATCAATTATCCTGAGACTTTGAATGTTATGTTCAAATCCGTTTGACTTTGGGTTCATTGCTTTCAAACAACGATTTAGTGCGGTCTGCCCTGCGTGACCGAAAGGAGTATGTCCTAGATCATGTGCGAGACAAAGTGCTTCTGTTAGATCTTCGTTCAAGGACAATCTTCTCGAAGAAGCTCTTGCGATCTGAGCAACTTCTATACTGTGTGTTAGTCTTGTTCGAAAAAGGTCCCCCTCATGACCAATAAAGACCTGTGTTTTATACATTAATTTTCTGAAAGCTCCACTGTGAATTATACGATCACGGTCCCGTTGGAACTCGGAGCGCCCAAGTGTCTTATCCCCCTTAAAGAGCCGTCCTTTCGTTTCTGAGGATTTACATGCGTATGGTGCTAGGGTGCCCTCTGCATCAAACCTGAGCTAAAAAATCCGAAATCTCCTCTGGCACAAAACCTTTGACCAACGAATTGCCAATACCATCCAACAAAATATAATTTATTAGATTATTTTTGTTCTTTTTGTCCTTCTTCATTAAATTTACAAATGTCGAAATATCAAGTTTTGGTGAATCTATCGGCAAATTCATAGACTCCAGAAGATTTTTAATTCTGACAACCTCGTCTTCCTTAAGCAAATCCAATTTCTGTGAAAGCCGAGATGCTAACACCATACCAGATGATACCGCCTCTCCGTGCAACCAATTTCCATAACCAAAACCACTTTCTATGGCGTGCCCAAATGTGTGTCCAAAGTTTAATATTGCACGAATTCCTGATTCTCTTTCATCTTGTTCAACAATACTACTTTTTATCTCGCAAGATCTTCTTATTGCATACGCTAAATGTTCTAGCGACTTAGACATTATCGACATCGAATTCTCTTCCAACCACTCAAAAAATCTTATGTCTCTTATACATCCGTATTTTATTATTTCTGCAGCACCGGCAGAAAATTCCCTTTCATTCAACGTATCTAAAGTCTTGATATCGATGACAACTGCCTTGGGTTGATAAAAAGACCCTATCATATTTTTACCGAGAAAATGGTTCACCCCTGTTTTACCACCAACACTGAATCAACCTGTGACAACAAAGTAGTTGGCACTTGAATAAAATCAATTCCTCTTTGATAAACGGAAGCCACAAAACCAGCTATATCTCCAATAACCCCACCCCCTAAAGCGATTATTACAGTAGAACGATCTAAATTTTTCTCGAGCATTTTGGATACGATCAACTCAACGTTACTCAATTTCTTCTCTTGTTCACCCTCAGGAAGATTGATTGCAATATAGTTTGAAGTGGTTTTATCTAAAGAACTTGTAATTAAGGAAAGATATAAATTGGATACAGTGCTGTTTGATATAACCACTACATTTTTGCCAGCAATAAATGGACAAACTTTATTCAAGGAGCCTAAAAAGTCATAGCCAATCATTATGGGATAACTTCTTCCAGCTAATCCTAATACTAATTCGTGGATAAATGAAGGCTTCAAATTATATTCCTTTCCTAAATGTATCTTTCTACCCTCAAAACATTAACAATTTTTGATGTCAGGGCGCGCAAGGTTAAATTCTCTCCAGAAACTACAAAATCAGCTAAATCTCGATATATAGGATCACGCTCATCAAAAAGAACTTCTAACTTTTTTCTAACATCAGTTGAGGCTTGTAAAAGCGGTCTGGAATCGTCATGTTGCAGTCGAGCCCATAAAGATTGGGGCTTTACATAAAGATATATTACAAATCCCTTGCTCAAGTATTTCCGGTTCTTTTCTAAAGTAGGGGCTCCTCCTCCTGTTGCAATGATCTGTTTATCTCGATTCATAACCATCTCAATTACTTTTTTTTCCCGCAAACGAAATCCTTTTTCTCCTTCAACCTCAAAAATCACGTTTACAGACGTCCCGCAATTTTTTTCTACTAGACTATCAGTATCAACAAACTCCCAACCAATTTTTTGAGAAAGTCTTCGTCCAACAGTCGTTTTGCCTGCTCCCATTAATCCAACAAGTATTATGTTTTTCATTTGAAACGTTCGATAAACTAGCCTGAATAATCTACACACTATAGAATACACCTATATGCTTAAAATAATTACTGTGTTGTGTTCCGCAATTGGTTTTACCATAATAAGTCTTATTTGTATTACGGGTTTGATAGTTGCTTTAGCTAGCCCAAAACTTCCTCAAGTATCTGAGCTTGTAGACTACACTCCAAAATTACCATTAAGAATCATGACGGCTGATGGAGTTTTGATCGGGGAATTTGGAGAGGAAAAAGAAAAGTTGTCGAGTACAAAAATACCCCTAAAGTCCTAATCGACGCTATTTTGGCTGCGGAAGACGATAAATTTTTTGATCACAGAGGAATTGATCTCACAGGAATGGCACGATCTGTAATTAACAATGTTTTGAAGGGAGCCAAGGCACAAGGAGGAAGTACAATAACGATGCAGGTGGCAAGAAATTTCTATCTTTCATCCGAAAAAACGTTCACCAGAAAAATTTACGAGATCTTGCTTGCCATGGAGATTGAAAGGAATTTAACCAAGGAACAAATTTTAGAGTTGTATCTAAACAAAATTTACCTTGGAAGAAGGGCCTACGGATTTGGCTCAGCGGCTTTCGTTTATTTTGGCAAAAGATTAGATAAGATTAACATTGCAGAGGCAGCTATGCTAGCAGGGCTGCCAAAAGCCCCTTCCAAATTTAATCCTTACTCGAATTACCGAAGGTCAATTATCCGTCAAAGATATGTTTTAAATAGAATGTACAAGCTCGGTAAAATTACTCTTTCAGAATACCAAAAAAATTACGAACTCAAATTAGTTTTAAACAAAGGGAAAGAAAAGGGCAATCAAGTCAAATTGAGTGTGCCCGCGAACCATGTTGCAGAAATGGTAAGACAAAAGTTGTTTTCAGAATTTAAAGAGAAAACTTATGAATTAGGTCTGACAGTTTTTACAACTATAAGGTCTAGAGAACAAATAGCAGCTAAAGCTGCTGTTGACAAAGCAGTAACAAATTACACCTATAAAAGTACTTTTGAAGGTCCTGATAGTTTCATAAAGTTATCAGGAAAAACCGTAGCACTTCGTGAAGAAATCGAAAATTATTTAGAAAAACAAACTAAGATCGGAAGCTTTTACCCTGGAGTTGTGAATAAAATAAAAAAAAATTTCTTGCACATCACTGTTAAAGAAATAGGTGAAATTAAGATTAAAATAACTGATGAACTCCGTGGTTACATAAAACAAACATTAGCTTCTTCTGAAAAAAGTAAACTTAAAATTGGCTCGACTGTTTGGGTGATTAAGCAGACTGATGGTAAAAATAAATATAAATTAACGAACAAACCAAAAGTAGAAGGTTCAATAGTTGCGATTCAAACAAATAACGGAGCAATAAAAGCCCTGGTAGGAGGATACGATTTCTACTCAAACAAATACAACAGGGCGATCCAGGCGTACCGACAACCCGGAAGCGCCATAAAGCCCTTTATTTTTGGCGCAGCACTCGAAAAAGGAATTTCTGCAAGCACCATCGTAAATGATCTACCAGTGAACTTTGATGCTGAGTCAACCGGAGGGGTTTTATGGGATCCTAGCAATTTTAATGATGTTTATCTTGGGCCGATTTCAATTAAAGAGGCTCTTACGAAATCACAAAACATGGTGTCCATAAGGCTCATTAAACGAATAGATCCATCATTTGCACAAAGTTACATACGAAGATTCGGTTTTGAATCTTCCAGGAACCCTCCATATTTTACATTGGCCTTAGGAGCAGGAGCAGTTACGCCTCTACAATTAGGGGTAGGTTATAGCATTATCGCTAATGGAGGATTCTACGTAGAACCTTATTTTATCGATAGGATTGTAGATAACGAAGGAAGATTAGTGAGAAAATATGAACCAATAAAAATTGGAGATAAAAACCTTCGTGTAATTGATGCCCGACATGCTTTCATTATCAATAATATACTGTCTGAGGTTATTAAAACCGGGACAGGAAAAAAGCGCGTTCCTTAGGTAGGCCAGACCTGGCTGGGAAAACTGGTACCACAAATGATGCATTCGACGCCTGGTTTGCAGGTTATCAACCTACGTTAGCAGCAATAGCATGGTTTGGTTTTGACTCTCCAAAAAGTTTAGGGAAAAATCAAACAGGTAGTGCAGTAGCTTTACCAATATGGATTGATTTCATGAAGCATGCTTTAAAAAATGTGCCTGTAACCTTCCCAATCGAACCTCGAGGTATCGTTAGAATAAACGATGACTTATTTACTGAGGACACGACTCCGCCCAACGGAATACTATCAATAGATGTTAAGACTCGATGACAAAATCGATCCCACTTAACCTTACGGAATCTCGAAAAATATATCCTCGAAAGGCCCATTTCCCCTAGTGTCTTGCCAAATATTCTTTTCTAGATCGTATGAAAAATGGTACGCTCCAAGTTCAGAAGCCATCCATAATTCATGCATTGGAGGCTGGGAGTTTAGAATTATTTTTTTTAAATTCTCAAACTCTATTTCAAAAACATTGGCTTCTGTATTGATGTCAATAACCAAATCATGTTTAATATTCCATTGGTCAATATAATGTTCTAACGCACTAAATGTTTTACGAATTATTATAAAAAATTGTTTATCGTCCATTGAAAATTACACAAAATTAAAGTGGTAAAACGCTACTAGGAATCATCATTATAGTGAAGAAAATTAAGATATTTGGGGTTTTTTTTTCAATCTTGCTGTTAACTTATTCCTGCGGACAAAAAGGGCCTTTGATTATGCCTGAAAAAATATCCCTCCTCAAATGAAGGCTCTGAAGATAATAACAAATAAAATAATGCTCGGTAAAAACTTTTATTATCAAGAAGACAACCTTTTATGCGATGGCATAAAGATTGAAAATATAGTTAAAAAATATTCCACACCTGTTTTTATCTATTCCGAGCTACACATCAAAGAAAACCTACAGCGAATCAACAAAGCAATAAATGGAAAACAGATAACGGTTTGCTATGCTGTGAAAGCAAATCCAGCATTGAGCATTCTTAAACTAGCTGGGGCAGAAAACCTTGGTTTTGATGTCGTTTCAGAGGGAGAAATGAGGAGAGTTTTGGCGAGCTCTCCTGGACCAAAAAAGATTGTCTTTTCAGGAGTTGGTAAAACTGAAGAAGAAATAAGATTCTCCCTACAAAATGCAGTTTTTTCTTTAAATGTAGAAAGCCTACCTGAATTACATCGCGTGAATATGGTCGCTAAGGGTTTAAATGTCAGAGCTCCGATATCAATTCGAATTAATCCAGATGTTAATCCAGATACTCATCCCTATATTGCGACAGGATTACGTGAAAACAAATTTGGACTGTCAATGAAAGACGGTATGAGTGCGTATAAGACAGCGCAATCTTTACCTTTTATTGATGTAAAGGGTATTGACTGCCATATTGGGTCACAAATTTTATCAGTCGAACCGTTTGAGCAAGCTACTGAGAAAGTTTTAAGTTTCATAGATCAGCTCATGAAAGAAACTGGTGTTGTCCTATCCCATATTAATCTGGGTGGAGGACTAGGTATTTCCTATTCGGATAACGATAATCCTCCTAGTTTGGAGAACTTTTTAAGTTTTACGTCAGATGTTGTCATTAATTGGTATAGCAAAAGAGGGTTGAATCCTCCTCATCTAGTTTTTGAGCTAGGTAGATCTATTGTAGGCAACTCCGGAATTTTGGTAGCTAAAGTTTTATACCTAAAAAACACGATGGAAAGTAATGGAAAAAACTTTGCAGTAGTTGATGCAGCAATGAATGATCTTATTAGGCCTACTTTATATGACGCTCATCATGAGGTCTTACCTGTGAAATCGAATAAGAAAACTTGCAGCAATATATGGGAAATTGTTGGCCCAATCTGTGAATCGGGGGATTGGCTTGCAAAGAATAGAGAATTGAGTCTTTCAGAAGGTGATTTGGTTTGTTTTTTCTCTGCGGGAGCGTACTGTAGCTCTATGGCGTCGAACTATAACAGTAGACGCAAACCAGCCGAAGTGATTGTGAATCGTGACGGCTCCATTAGGGAGATTGTTAGAAGAGAGAGCTACGACGAAATGTTGAATAGAGAAATTAGTTAGGCAGGACTAAAAAAACTTCTTTAAATCCATTCCTGTGTAAAGATTTCCAACTAAATTTTCATAACCGTTAAATAAAAGCGTAGGGATTTTACTGGCGAATAGCCCGCCCATACCAATCCTACGTTCCTTGGCCTGAGACCATCGAGGGTGAGAAACCAATGGATTTACATTAGAGTAAAAACCATACTCTCTGGGACTGACTTTCACCCAAGTTGTCTGGGGTTGCTTTTCCAAAAAACTTATCCTAATGATAGATTTGGCTCCCTTAAAACCATATTTCCATGGAATTACCAATCTAACTGGGGCCCCATTTTGCTCCAAAAGCTTCTTCCCATAAAAACCAAAAGTCAAAAGAGTTAATGGGTTCATGGCCTCATCCATTCGCAATCCTTCGGTATAAGGCCATGGAAGAACCGGCCTTAGAGAACCTACTGCTGGCATCATTCCTGCATCCGCAAGCGTTGTAAAAGAAATAAATTTTGCAGAACCCAAAGGCTGCACATGATTAATCAACTTACTTAAGGAATAACCAATCCAAGGTATAACCATAGACCATCCCTCTACACATCGCATTCTGTATACTCTTTCTTCCAGAGAGGTAATCGATAATAAGTCTTCTAGTCCAAAAACTCTTTTTCGTTTTACTAACCCGTCTACTTCAATAGTCCAAGGTGAAACCCGCAACATTGATGGTGCTAGTTTGCTGGGGTCTCCTTTGCCAGTCCCAAATTCATAAAAATTATTATAAGTCGTGGCATCGTCGTAACTCGTTAGTTCTTCTAGTTGCTTAAATTGCTTTGATTTGGTGTAATCCAGTTTGCCATGGTCGTCGGTATTGTTTCCTACCGCCCCATAAACATTGCAGGAAAACGGAATTCCGATTAGACCAAGATTAGCCAATGATTTTGTAATAAACTTCCGTCGCATAAAAGCAGATTCGGGAGTTATCTGATTACTTAACTTATCTCCAGATAAGAGCTTTTTATTTTCGAATGATCTGATGATCACTCTAGTCCGGCCAAATACTCAGCTAGCGCGTTGATCTGTGCTTCCGTTAGTCGAGATGAAATCGCCATCATTTGCTTATTGTTTGCGCGGGAGCCATTTTTGTAAGACTTCAATGTACTGGCTGTGTATGTGGCATGCTGCCCACTAATCCTAGGGAATTGTCCTGGTACCCCCAACCCTCTTGGACCGTGGCATGATGAGCAGGATGGTATCCCTCTACTGTCATCTCCGGCCTTGTAAACAACTTCCCCCACCTTTGCAAGTTCAAGGTTTGAAGCATAAGACGGCTTAATTTTTTGCTGGCTATAATAAGCTGCTAGGTTATCAATATCATCACTCGATAAACCAGATGCAATACCTAGCATTACTGCATTCTCCCGTTTTGCTCTATCCTCTCCCTCCTTCACCTGAAAATAATTCAGTTGGTTTTTTAAATAGGTGTAATGTTGCCCGGCCAGAATAGGATTAGCCGGAATGACACTATTACCATCTGATGCATGGCATGCAGCACAAAGTCCCTGCGCAAGAGCCGCTCCCTTTTTTGCATCTGAGGCATTTGCACTAGACAACATCAGAATAATGGGAATAAAGCTAGAAACTAGAGGCAATAGAAACCAACAGACAACGATATTATTTCTTCTTATCACAAAAAAATCTCCATCAATAATCCCAATAACGCATCACTCATACAAGAGTGTTCACAAACTTTCTCCGATGATACTATGGCAATGGACTTAAAGCAAAGTTCAAAGGAAAATATTGATGAAAAGCTCTGTAAAAAATAGTGTTAATCATTACATTTTTAATGATGTGCAATTTGAGACTAGTGCTGCGCACTTTTCTCAGTTTCCGACCGTTGAACTGCCTGAAATTGCCATTGTTGGACGCTCTAACGCAGGAAAGAGCTCCGTTTTAAATTGTATTTTCAACAGGAAAAAATTGGCTTTTACGGCGAAAGAACCAGGAAAAACACGATTACTAAACTTTTTCTCGATTAGATATAATGGGCAAGCCGCAGGAAGGATGGTTGACCTACCAGGATATGGCTACGCAAAAGTAGACAAAAGCTTAAAGAAAAATTGGGAACGCACTCTTCTTGATTTTATGTTAAACCGGAAAATGTTGGTTGCGTCGTTAATGATAACTGATTGTAGAAGGCCACTGACACATATTGATGGAATTATGCTTGATATTCTTCTTGAAAAAAAAATCCCATATCATGTACTTCTAAATAAATCAGATAAGCTTAACTATAGTGAAAAAATTTCCACTTTGGAAAAATATAAGAAGGCTCTTAAGCAAAAAGACTCGGAGTTTAACATTCATGGAGGGTGCTCGCTTTTTTCAGTTCCAAAAAAAGCAGGTTTAGAGGAACTTCAATTTAAACTTATGGAATGGCTATTTAGATAAGAGGATATTACAAATGCAAGCGTACCCCTTTTACAGGCCGAGAAGATCAAGGCGGTGGAAATGGTCGAGAGAATTATTCTCGGAATCCAAATTGTGTACTTACGATTTAATTCAACCTTTCTTTTTATTAGACGGGAAGAATAAAGAGGTGAATATTGAAAAGATGCCTGGAATCCAAAGATACTCTATGGATCGGCTATTTTATAAGTTAGAAGAAGTCGAAGAGTTAAAAATACCATTGATTGCTATATTTCCTTGTCTTGATGATCACCTAAAAACCAAAAATGGTGAGGAGGCTCTGAATGAAAACGGTTTGATCTGTTCAACTATTAGGGAAATAAAAAAACGGTTTCCTAACATTGGAGTTATGGCAGATGTGGCTCTTGATCCTTACACCAATCACGGACAGGATGGTTTAATAGATGAAGCAGGAAACGTGATCAATGACGAAACCGTTCGTGTTTTGTGTAAACAGGCTCAGATACAGGCGGAAGCAGGAGCGGATGTAATTGCACCATCAGATATGATGGACGGAAGAATCTTAGCAATAAGAAAAACTCTTGAGGATTTAAAGAAAACAGATACTCTTATCATGTCTTACGCAGCAAAATATGCATCAGCGTTTTATGGACCATTTAGAGATGCCGTTTCTTCAAAATTAGAAAAGACAGCATCAAAAGAGACCTATCAAATGGACCCAAGAAATACTGATGAAGCTTTGCGAGAAGCAACCATGGATATTTTTGAAGGTGCTGATATGTTGCTAGTGAAGCCTGGTTTACCGTACTTGGATATCGTATATCGGTTAAATGCATCACTCAATATGCCAATATTCTCTTATCAGGTGAGCGGAGAATATGCGATGCTTAAGTCAGCTGTAATGAATTCTATGCTCGACGAGAAAGACACTGTTTTAGAATCTCTAACTTGCTTCAAGCGCGCGGGTTCAACCGGGATAATTAGTTATTTTTCAATGCAGGCGGCCAAATGGTTATTGGATTTAGAAAAATAAACCATGCTATGTTATGTCAACTATTAGATTCTTCAACACCCTGAATGGAACCTTTCTCTACAAATTCCATGAGTGCCATTGGTGCGTTATCGCCAGGCCTAAATCCATTTTTATAAATTCTCGTATAGCCTCCCGGCCTATTTTCAAACCTTGGACCAAGTTCCGAAAAAAGCTTCACAACATTATCTCGGTCTCGAAGCCTGGCAAAGGCTAGTCTTTTATTTGCCAAGGTAGGCTTTTTACCTATCGTAATTAATGGCTCCAATACTTTTCTTAACTCCTTAGCCTTAGGTAATGTTGTCCTGATGCTTTCATGCTGAATTAAAGCATTAGCCAAATTTCTGAACATCGCCAGCCTATGGCTAGAAGTCCTATTTAATTTACGCAACCCATGTCTATGTCTCATCTCTTCTCCGCAATTACAATCTAAATGTCAATGATCAAAACCTGCTGGTGGCCAATTCTCTAACTTCATACCTAATGTAAGTCCTTTGGTAGCGAGCACTTCTTTAATTTCATTAAGTGATTTTCTTCCAAGATTGGGTGTTTTAAGTAATTCGTTTTCTGTTCTCTGAATTAAATCTCCAATATAATAAATGCTCTCAGCCTTTAAACAATTTGCTGATCTAACCGTTAATTCCAAATCATCGACGGGTCTAAGAAGAGTCGGATCAAATTGCTGTCCTTGCGGCTGCTCATCTTCAGCCTCTGCCTGATCGAGAGCCGCAAAAACAGATAATTGCTCCACAAGTATTCTTGCGGCATGCCTAACTGCATCCTCTGGAGTCAAAACGCCATTTGTTTCAACCTCCATAACGAGTTTGTCCAAGTCCGTTCTCTGCTCAACCCTTGCATTTTCTACCATATAACTTACTCTCTTCACGGGTGAAAAAGTTGCATCTAGAACAACCTTGCCTATTGTTTTTCCCTCTTCCTCCAACTGTTGTCTTAACGACCCAGGCACATAGCCTCTACCTTTTTGAACTCTGATCTGTATGTCCAGTTCGGCGTTATCCGACAGCCTTGCTAAAACAAGGTCGGGATTACAAACTTCGACGTCATGGGGTAATTCAAAGTCACTAAGGACAAGATTTCCTGGCCCTACTTTTTTGACTGACAAAGTTACGTCTCCTCTTCCTTCGAGCACAAAAACAGCCTCTTTCAGATTTAGAAGAATATCAACAACATCCTCCTGCACGCCCTCAATAGTACTATACTCGTGCAAGACTCCTCCTATTTGTACTTCAGTAACGGCAAAACCTTCCATAGAGGACAAGAGAACTCTTCTCAGAGCGTTGCCGAGGGTATGCCCAAACCCTCTTTCGAATGGCTCTAAGACGACTTTTGCATAGTTATCACTATGGAAATCAACATCAATAATTTTTGGTTTTAAAAGGTGGTTCAACATTAATTTTCCTAACTATTATTTTACTATCTTCAAAATTATCTAGAGTACAACTCAACAATCAAACTCTCATTAATGTCGGGAGGTAAGTCACCCCTATCTGGGACTCTCTTATAAATTCCTTCCATTTTTTTTGCGTCCACCGAAACCCAATCTGGTATACCAATCTGCTCTGCCAATTCAAGTGAAGACTTTACGCGCAGTTGGGCTTTCGCCTTCTCCACCAGACTTACAGTGTCATTAGGTTTGACCCTAGCTGAGGGTATATTATTTTTTTTACCGTTTAACAAAACGGCCGCATGACTAACAAGTTGTCGTGCTTCAGCTCTGGTAGAACCAAATCCCATTCTATATACAACGTTATCCAATCTCGATTCCAAAAGCTGAAGTAAAGTTTCTCCCGTGTTTCCTTTCATTGAAGAAGCTTTCGCAAAATAATTTCTAAATTGTCTCTCTAGTGTTCCATAAATTCGCTTTACCTTCTGTTTTTCTCTAAGTTGCTTACCATAATCCGACGATCGTGCACCAGAAATCCTACCATGTTGGCCTGGCTTACTGTCTAACTTACACTTAGACTCAAGACCCCGGCGAGCACTTTTGAGATACAGATCTGAAGCCTCCCGTCGAGATAACTTACATTTAGGTCCTAAATATCGTGCCACAGATAAACTCCTTTCAAAATTAAATACGACGTTTTTTCGGAGGACGACAACCGTTGTGCGGAACAGGTGTCACATCTGAAATTTGGGTAATTCTAATCCCGAGAGCATTTAGTGCTCGAACGGTTGACTCTCTACCAGGACCAGGTCCCTTAATTCGGACTTCAATATTCTTGACACCACATTCGACAGCCACCTTGCCCGCTGACTCCGCCGCTACTTGAGCCGCAAAAGGGGTACTTTTCCTACTACCCTTAAACCCTGCACCGCCACTTGTAGCCCAGCACAAGGCATTACCTTGTCTATCTGTGATCGTAATTATTGTGTTGTTGAATGACGCATGAATGTGCGCGATTGCATCAGTAACATTTTTTCTTATTTTTTTCTTGCCTCTAGAGGATGCCTGGTTTCGTGCCATTTGCTTTTACTCCATATTTATTTTTTAAGAGTTATACTGCCTTTTCTAGGACCTTTCCTAGTTCTCGCGTTAGTCCTAGTTCTTTGCCCTCTAACTGGTAGACCCCTTCTATGCCTGAGACCCCGGTAACAACCGAGATCCATAAGCCGCTTTACACTCATTGATACTTCTCTTCTCAAGTCTCCCTCGGTGGGAATCTTGGTCACTTCTGACCTCAAATTTTCAAGTTCATCATCATTTAAATCTTTTACCTTTTTACTACAAGGTATATTTAGAGCCTTGCATATTTCTCTCGCCCTAGATCGGCCAATTCCAAAAATCGAAGTAAGACCGATTTCTAAATGTTGATTACTAGGGATATTAATACCAGCTATCCGTGCCATAAGTTTTCCTTGTCTCTGATTTTATCCTTGTCTTTGTTTGTGCCGTGGATCCTTGCAAATAATTCTCAAGACTCTTTTTCTTTTAATAACTTTGCAGTTCCTGAGAATTTTTCTGACAGAAGCCATCACTTTCATTTTTTTCCTCTTTTATTTAACCCTAAAAATAATCCTGGCTTTAGTTAAATCATACGGTGTCATCTCTACGGTCACTTTATCGCCTGGTAAAATCCTAATATAATTCATTCTCATCTTTCCTGAGATGTGTCCTAATACTACGTGATCATTTTCCAACTTAACCCTAAAAGTAGCATTTGGGAGGGTTTCAATAATTTCTCCCTGCATTTGTATTGCATCATCTTTTGCCATCAATTTACCTTAGAGCCCCACCCGTTTTGAAGCTTGATTTTTTCATCAAACTCTCGTACTGCTGAGACATAATATAAGACTGCAACTGCGCCATAAAATCCATCGTAACTACAACAATGATTAGCAACGATGTGCCTCCAAAATAGAAAGGTATGTTGTATCCAAACACAAGAAATTCCGGAAGTAAGCAAACACCAGTAATATATATTGCGCCAATTAAAGTTAAGTCTAACAAGCACTTTATCGATGTACTTTGCAGTTTGGTCTCCGGGTCTAATACCAGGAAGAAATGCCCCACTTTTCTTCAGATTATCTGCCGTTTCTTTACTATTAAAGACAAGTGCTGTGTAAAAAAAACAGAAAAATATAATCGCACAAGCATAAAGAGCTATGTAGAGAGGTTGACCTGGTGACAATGATGCAGCGAAATCAGCAAGCAATGTTGCAGCGCTGAAACTTTGATCTTCAACACCGGCAGTAGAAGGCGAACTAAACCACGAGGCTAGAGTGGCTGGAAACAAAATTATGCTAGAAGCGAAAATTGGGGGAATCACTCCCGCCATATTTAGTTTTAAGGGCAGATGCGACGATTGTCCCGCATACAACTTGTTTCCCACTTGCTTTTTAGCGTAATTCACAGTGATTCTTCTTTGTCCACGTTCGACAAAGCACACAAGGCTCGTGACCACGATGACTAAAGCAACTATAAAAAGAGCAACTATAGGCAACATTGAACCGGTTCTTACTAACTCAAATAAACCCCTAATGAACTAGGCAACCCAGCTACTATTCCAGCAAATATAATTAAAGATATTCCGTTCCCAAGCCCTCTCTCAGTAATTTGCTCCCCCAGCCACATCAAAAACATTGTTCCGGTAACTAAAGTGACAACAGTCGTAAATCTAAAAATAACCCCCGGGTCAATCACCAGACCAGGCTGCGACTCCAAAGCAACGGAGATGCCTATTGCTTGGACGATTGCCAAGCCAAGGGTTCCAAATCTAGTATACTGAGAAATTTTTCTCCGGCCAGACTCGCCCTCCTTTTTGAGTGCTTCTAATGTTGGGGACACTGCAGTCATTAATTGCATAATTATGGAAGCAGATATGTAAGGCATAATACCAAGGGCGAATATCGTAAATCTCGATAAAGCACCTCCTGAAAACATATTAAATAAACCAAGAATCCCACCTTCTTGTGATTTGAACAAAGAACTGAGTTGATCCGGGTCAATTCCTGGAACGGGAATATGCGCCCCTAAACGATATACTAGAATCGCAAGAATCAAAAAAACGATTCTTCGTCTAAGATCACTGAATTTATCTGAGCCGGAAGCCATAAATCTTATTTACTCTCTTTGTCTAAAGTGCTTTCAATAGAACCACCGGCCTTCTCGATTGCTAACTTCGCACCGCTTGAAACAGAAATATCCTGAACTTTTATAGGTTTTTTGATCGACCCAGATAGAAAAATTTTTACATTACGTGTCAAAGAAGACACTGCTCCACATTTTTTGAGCTCGGATAAACTAACGATACTAATTCCCAAACGGTCGATATCTCCTAACCTTATTTGTTGTGTAAATGAAGACTTCATCGACTTAAAACCTCTCTTGGGAAGCCTTCTGTGCAAGGGCATCTGACCCCCTTCGAACCCAACCTTATGAAACCCGCCTGCCCGAGACTTTTGACCCTTATGACCACGTCCACAGGTTTTTCCCGTACCGGAACCAATACCTCGGCCTACCCTTTTTCTATTTTTGGTGGCCCCAACTGAGGGCTTAATCGAATTTAACCTCATTAACTTGATCCTCGCATTTTAATTTCAATTATCCCCAGAGACGACTTCTACCATATATGAAACTTTATTTATCATACCGCGCACACACGGGGTGTCTTCCAAGGTTCTCTGACTATTAATTTTTTTGAGACCAAGTCCCAAAAGCGTAGCTCGATGGCTCTTATGTTTTCCGATAGAACTCTTAATTTGCTTGACAGTGATTTTGCTTTTTTGACCCATAGAGTTCACCTTCTAATTAACGATCTGTTCGACGGTCATTCCTCGTTTTTTCGCAATTTCTGATGGAGAATACATCATTCCCTAACCCATTGAGTGTAGCTCGAACCAGATTGTAAGGATTTGTTGAGCCAAAACTCTTTGCAACAACATCTGAAACACCCATAACCTCAAATATTGCTCTCATGGGACCTCCTGCGATTATGCCTGTACCCTTTTCAGCTGGTGATATTAAAACCGAAGATGCACCGTGTTTTCCTATAACGCTATGATAAAAGGTACCTCCCTTCATCCTGACAGATATCATATTTTTTCTAGCTTCATCCATAGCCTTTTGCACAGCAAGAGGAACTTCCCTAGATTTGCCCTTACCCATACCAACTTTTCCGTCACCATCTCCAACCACGGTAAGCGCCGCAAAACCCAATATTCTTCCACCTTTAACGACTTTAGTTACGCGATTGACCGCTATCATTTTTTCTCTTAAGCCATCATCCCTTTCTTCAGTGGCGACTTTAGCTTGCATTTTTGCCATTAACTATTCCCTTTTTTTTAAAATTCTAAGCCAGCTTGCCTTGCGGCATCTGCCAATGCTTTGACCCTACCATGGAACATAAATCCAGACCGATCGAATGCAACTTTTTTAATGCCTTTTTCCTGAGCTTTTTTTCCCACCATCTCCCCAACTAAACTCGCTGCTTCCTTATTACCCCCACGTCCGGGCTTTCCTGTCAACTTATTCCTCATATGGCTATCTAAAGTGGAGACAGATACAAGAATCTTACTTTTGTCGGGGCTTATTACTGAGGCATAAATATGCAAATTCGTTCTGTGTACCATAAGCCTTGGTAACTCACTATGCTCTATTCTGGCTCTAGTAGACTTTGACCTTCGAATTCGTGCTAGTTTCTTCTTCATAGTTATTTCTTTTTCGTTTCTTTGAGTAAGACTATTTCATCCGAGTAACGAACCCCTTTACCTTTGTAGGGCTCAGGAGGACGATAAGACCTAATCTCCGCTGCAACTTGACCAACTTTTTGTTTATCTGCGCCCGAAATTATAATTTCAGTGGGGGAAGGAGTCGTTGCATTTAATTCTTTAGGTACTTCGTAATTGACTGGATGAGAAAACCCTAATGCTAAATTTAAAACTGAGCCTTTAGCCTGAGCCTTGTAACCAACACC
The DNA here is from genome assembly GCA_038147455.1 of Burkholderiaceae bacterium. GTDB lineage: Bacteria > Pseudomonadota > Gammaproteobacteria > Burkholderiales > Burkholderiaceae_A > UBA7377. The sequence continues at coordinate 331,439 of JAYQTQ010000003.1, forward strand.
TACTAAAGAAAGCTTTTTTTCAAAACCACTAGTAACACCATGTACCATATTAGAAACGAGAGACCGCATAGTTCCACTCATTGCTCTGCAATGAGAACTCGAACCGGATGGAGAAACATTGATCTCATTATTGTCCATTTTTACTGCTACGTCTGATTCCTTGTAAGTCTGGGAAAGGATACCGTTAGGACCTGAAACCTTAATAGTGTTTTTCTGGATTTCACTTGCACCCCAGCTGGAATAGGTATCGGCATTTTGGCTATTCTTGACATATTTTTACCCTTTCTAGGAGACCATTCCGATAACTTCGCCACCCAAACCATCGGCACGTGCCTTTCGGTCTGTCATGAGCCCTTTTGAGGTTGAGATAAGTGCGACTCCCAAACCATTCATAACCCTAGGTAGCGCATCTTTTCTTTTATAAACACGAAGCCCAGGCTTGGAGACCCTCTCTATTTTTTCTATGACAGGCTGGCCTGCATAGTACTTAAGATCAATTTCCAGATTGAACTTTCCTTCTCTCTCAACAACCTTGTAATCATCAATATATCCTTCTTGCTTTAAAAGAGATGCAATTGAAACTTTTAATTTTGACGACGGCATTCTTACCTGAGCTTGATCAACCGCCTGTGCATTTCTAATGCGGGTAAACATATCTGATATTGGGTCACTCATACTCATATTTAGTATTTTTCTCCTTTTCTTACCAACTTGCCTTCGTCAAGCCAGGAATTTCACCCTTAAATGCTATTTCTCTTAGCTTTCCTCTTCCTAAACCGAAAAGTTTGTATGTCCCTCTAGGTCTGCCAGTTATCTCACACCTGTTCCTCAATCTGGTGGGGCTTGAATTTCTAGGAAGAAGCTGTAGCGCCAACCTCGCTTCATATCTTTCTTCCTCAGACTTAGCCATGTCATTTATAGTGCTTTGCAGACTTAGTCGTTTCGACTTAAACTTTTCGACCAAATTTTGACGCTTCTTCTCACGGTTGATTAATGATAATTTTGCCACAAGAGTTCTCCTAGGATTTTTTGAAAGGGAATCTGAATGATTCGAGAAGAGCCTTAGCTTCTCCATCATTGTTGGCTGAAGTGGTGAAACAAATATCTAAACCCCTTACCTTATCAATTTTGTCATACTCAACCTCAGGAAAAATGATTTGCTCTTTAACCCCAAAACTAAAATTTCCCCTGCCATCAAAAGACTTTCCAGAAATACCTCTAAAATCTCTAACTCTAGGCAAAGCAACAGTAATTAGTCGATCTAAAAACTCGTACATTCTAACACCTCGCAATGTTACTTTAGCGCCAATTGGCATTCCCTCCCGCAACTTAAAACCTGCAATGGCTTTTCTAGCTTTTGTAACGATAGGCTTTTGCCCCGCAATATTTGCCAGATCAGCAACCGCAGATTCAACTAACTTTTTATCTGTAACGCCTTCCCCCAAACCCATGTTAAGAGTAATTTTTTCAAATCTAGGTACTTGCATGGGACTTTTGTAACCAAACTTTTTCATTAATTCAGGTACAACCGTTTCATGGAATTGTTTTCTGAATCTAGCCATTATTTTTTGCTCACAGTAGATTGAACCTCACTACCCGAGGAACGAAAAACTCTTACCTTATCACCGCCATCTTTAATTTTAATACTCACCTTATCCTTCTTTCCTGAATCAGGATTAATTATCGATAAGTTAGATATATGAATAGGCATCGTCTTACTGGTTATACCTCCCGGCTCGTTTTTGTTAGGATTAGGTTTTTGGTGTTTTTTTGAAATATTAACCCCTTCCACAACTACCCTATCTCTGCCTGCCATGGAAGACACTACACCTTTTTTACCTTTATCCTTACCCGCTATGACTAATACTTCATCGCCAGTTCTCAACTTGTTCATAAACTTCTATACCTTAAATGACCTCAGGGGCCAATGAAACAATCTTCATAAAGCGCTCTGTTCTGAGCTCTCGTGTAACAGGACCGAAAATTCGAGTGCCTACAGGCTCTAACTTTGCATTCAACAAAACGGCCGCGTTGCTATCAAACTTGATTAAGGATCCGTCATTGCGCCTAACACCTTTCGATGTCCTAACCACAATTGCATTATACACCTCTCCTTTTTTAACCCGTCCTTTAGGGGAAGCTTCTTTTATCGCAACCTTAATAATATCTCCTATCGATGCATATCTACGCTTAGACCCTCCCAACACCTTAATACACATAACATCTTTCGCTCCCGAATTATCGGCAACGTCGAGTCTCGATTGCATCTGAATCATCTTAAGTTCCTGTAAATATAAACCCAACTTATATCATCAAATATAGTTTTGGGGCTCGTCAGAGCAGCCTCTAAGATTACATTGCCTTTTCTTGTTGTCAACGCCTATTCGACTACGCTCCAACTCTTTCTTTTTGAAAATGGCCGGCACTCTCGTATCTTAACCTCATCCCCAATCTTAAAAACCCCGCTCTCATTATGAACCTGGTACTTTTTAGATTTAGAAATAAACTTTCCTAAAACTGGGTGCTTCACTTTTCTCTCAACTAAAACACTTATTGTTTTAGCTTGAGTGTTTTGTATTACGCGTCCGGTTACAAACTTTTTTTCCTTAATTGTCAAAATATTTTCCTATTTGAAGTTTCCTTTTGCCTAATTTTCTTTGCTCGAGGCCTGCTCATTGATAATTGTCCTTACTCTTGCAATACTCCGTTTAAGCTCCTTTAGCTTGGCAGTGTTGTTAGATTGTTGCATTGATATTTGCATTTTGTGAGAAAAAAATGCTTTGCATGAAGCTTCTAACTCTTTTTTCAGCTCGCTTGAGGACTTTTTCCTTAACTCTATCGCGTCCATATTATCTTCCTATTTGCCTGGTGACGAACTTAACGGACAGAGGCAGCTTAGCAGCAGCAAGTTTAAAAGCCTGTCTGGCTAAACTTTCTTCAACTCCATCCATCTCATATAAAACTTTGCCGGGCTTAATTTCAGCAACGTAAAACTCAACGTTTCATTTTCCATTTCCCATTCGGACCTCTGCAGGCTTTTTAGATATGGGTTTATCCGGAAAAATGCGGATCCAAATCCTTCCGCCACGTTTAATATGTCTAGTCATCGCACGCCTTGCGGACTCAATTTGTCTAGAAGTCAATCTCCCTCGCGTTGTAGCTTTGAGTCCAAATGATCCAAAAGCCACGGAGGACCCTCGGACAGCAAGGCCCGTGTTTCTACCTTTGTGCTCTTTTCTATATTTTCTACGGGCTGGTTGCAGCATAACTATTTAGACTCCCCTGTCTCGGATTGATCTTTTTTTAGCTTTTTTGTAGCGGGTTTTTCTTTTTTCTCAGCTTTCTCACCGCTTTTTTCATCATCGCCTACAGGGGGTTTTTTCGATGCGACTCTTCTAACTTTCTTTCTTGTTAGTTTTTCAACTGGCTCTTTTTCCTTTGAGTCCGTTGTGGTAGAAGTAGCAATCTCTCCAGATTCACTCCTTTTCTTTCTGGACCTTGCTTTTTTTACAGTTTTCTCCTGATCTTCAACGGATAAGTCGGCTTCTTGTGGCACATTAATAATATCTGACTTAGTTAACATTTCCCCTTTGTAAATCCAAACTTTAACTCCGATGATTCCATAGGTAGTGTTTGCCTCTGAAAACCCATAATCAATATCTGCTTTAATGGTGTGCAAAGGAACCCTTCCCTCGCGGTACCACTCGCACCTTGCGATTTCGGCCCCATTCAACCTCCCAGAGCTCATTATTTTAATTCCCTGGGCACCGAGTCTCATTGCATTTTGAATTGCCCGCTTCATGGCTCTTCTGAACATAATTCGTTTTTCCAATTGCTGGGTGATACTAGCAGATACAAGCTGAGCATCTAGCTCAGGTTTCCTGACCTCCTCAATATTGACGTGAACGGATACACCCAACATCTTTGCCAAAACGCTCTTTAAAGATTCTATATCTTCACCTTTTTTTCCAATTACAACCCCAGGACGAGCGGAGTGGATTGTTATCTTGGCATTTTTTGCAGGACGTTCTATTAAAATTTTGCTAACCGCCGCCGACTTTAACCTTTCCTTCAGATAATGTCGTACCTTTATGTCTTCATTAAGCATTTTGGCAAAATCTCTGTGGCTAGCATACCATTTTGAAGTCCAATTTCTGGCTACTGGAAGTCTGAAGCCAGTTGGTTGTATTTTTTGTCCCATAATTGTCTTAACCCTTTAGTTCCTTTACTGCCACCGAGATGAATATGTGACAAGTAGGCTTCTCGATTCTAACTCCTCTACCCTTTGCGCAAGCAGCAAATCTTTTTAATTTTGTTCCTCTCTCCACAAAAATTTTCTCGACGAACAGGTCATCTATATCAACCCCATCGTTATGCTCCGCGTTAGCGATAGCAGACTCTAAAAGATTTTTAACAATTCCAGACCCTTTGTTAGTTTGGAAGCGTAAGGTATCTAACGCCTTTTCAACAGGTAAGCCTCTAATAGCATCCGCTACCAACCGCCCCTTTTGGGGAGACAACCTAACCCCTCTTACTGATGCTAATGTTGACAAATCAATTCCCCTTTTCTCTTGATTAACGTTTTGCTTTCTTATCCGCAGCGTGCCCCTTGAAAGTCCGCGTTAATGCAAACTCTCCAAGCTTATGTCCAACCATGTTATCCGTAATATAGACGGGCAGGTGCTCCTTTCCATTATGAATGGCTATGGTTAACCCAACAAATTCAGGCAAAACGGTTGACCTTCGAGACCATGTTTTTATCGGCCTCTTATCTCTATTTACTGCAGCAGCTTCAACTTTTTTTAACTAAATGCTGATCAACAAACGGCCCTTTTTTTGATGAACGCGCCAATTCCTAACCCTTTCTCTTTCTTCTATCTACAATAATCATTCCTGAGGTACGCTTATTCCTACGGGTTTTATAACCTTTCGTAGGTGTTCCCCATGGACTTACAGGAGCCTGTGCAGCAGCCGTCTTTCCTTCCCCACCTCCATGAGGGTGATCGATCGGATTCATTACCACTCCGCGAACGGTTGGCCTAACTCCACGCCACCGTTTGGCCCCAGCTTTACCGAACCTTCTTAAACTGTTTTCCCCGTTACCCACTTCGCCAAGCGTTGCTCTACAATCAATATGAACCCTTCGCACTTCGCCAGACCTCATCCTAATTTGAGCATATTGGCCATCTTTCGCCAGGAGTTGGGCATAGGCTCCAGCAGACCTTGCGATCTGAGCTCCCTTAGCCGGCATCATTTCTATGCAATGTATAACCGAACCGACGGGTATATTTCTTATAGGCAAACAATTTCCTGTACTAATTTGCGCATCAGACCCAGACTCAATTAAATCACCAACAGTTAGATTTTTTGGACAAATTATGTACCGGCGTTCTCCATCTTTGTAAAGTATTAATGCAATGTGCGCGCTCCTATTTGGATCATACTCGATTCGCTCCACTTTGCCGGGTATCCCATCTTTGGTGCGCTTAAAATCGATAACTCTATAATGCCTTTTGTGAGCACCTCCTCGATGACGAACGGTAATTCTACCAGCATTATTTCTCCCAGATATTTTTCTTTTAGGCTCCACTAAATCTTTATATGGACGGCCTTTTAAAATTCCTTCTCTGAGGACTTTTACGGTACCACGTCGTCCGGGTGATGTAGGTTTTAGCTTTACAGTGCCCATATAGCTACGCCTCCGCTCCAAGTTTAATGCTTTGACCTTCTTTTAGTGAAACATAGGCCTTTTTTTCATTCACTCTTCGTCCCACGCTTTTCCCATAACGCTTTTCCTTACCTTTTCTGTTTAAAATTTGAACAGCTGTTACAGTCACATTGAAAAAAAGCTCTATAGCATTCTTCACGTCTTCTTTATTTGCCCGTTTAGAAACTTTAAATACATACTGGTTAGATTGCTCCCCAACTAGTGTGGATTTTTCAGAAACAACTGGAGCAAGCACTACGTTGTAATATTTTTCAATGCTCATGCTAAAATCTCTTCAATGTTTTTTAATGCGCTTTCAGAAACATACGTAAAATCTGCATTTAGCAAAGATAATGGATCAATCCGTCCCGAGGCAAGAATTTTCAAACCCCTAACATTTCTGCTGGCTAATTCTAGCATATCACCGATCTCACGCGAAATTATTAGACGCTTCCCTCCTTTATAACCCTTCAACTCCTGTATTAGCTCTTTAGTTTTTGGTTTATCTATGGAAGGTTCGTTAATGATAAACAGCCTTTCCTCCCTAGCCAATTGAGAAAATATGCATTGCATCGCAGCCTTATACATTTTCTTATTCATGCGTTTTGAGAAGTTTTCAGTGGGGGAACTGGGAAAAGTTACTCCGCCAGATCTCCACAAAGGGCTTGAAGCTCTTCCAGCACGAGCCCTACCTGTACCCTTTTGCTTCCATGGTTTACGGGTAGAAAACTTCACACTGCTTCGATTTTTTTGAGCACGATTACCACCTCTAGCATTTGAACGGTAAGATTCAACAAGTTGGTGCACGAGTGCACTTGAGTAATTCCTGGAGAATACAGATTCTAATACTTTTTTAGACTCGGTTATAGCTCCTTTTTTATCTAAAACTTTAAGCTCCATTATGACTTACCATTATTTTTAACTTTTTTAACAGAGGGCTTCAGCAAGACCTCTGACCCGTTATTACCAGGTACTGAACCTTTAACCATGATTAGCATATTTGCCCCATCAATTTCAATAACTTGCAAATTGCGCGTTGTTCTCTTAACAGCCCCTAAACGACCAGACATTTTTTTTACCCTTAAACACTCTCCCGGATCCTGACACATTCCCGTCGATCCTATGGCCCGATGGCTCACAGAATTTCCGTGTGAAGTCCGTTGAGAAGAAAAACCGTGTCTTTTGATAGCACCTGCATACCCTTTTCCTTTGGATACCCCGGTTACATTCACAAACTCGCCAACAGCGAAAGTGTCGATAGGCAGAGTAGAGCCAATAGCCGGCAAAGAATCCTCCTGATTCACTCTAAACTCTTTAAGTTTGGAGACAGGCTGTATACCCATTTTGGAACAATATCCCAACAAGGGCTTATTGAGTTTATTTTTCTTAACTTCTTTGTATCCTATTTGAACTGCGCTGTAACCATGTTTGTCGGTAGACCTCAACGCAGACACAACATTTAAACCTATATTAATTACTGTAACAGGAATAGATTCTCCATCAGACCCAAACACTCGAGACATACCCATCTTAGTCCCAATAAGCCCGAAAACGCCACCACTTTGCGAGGAATTAACATTCTCTACCATATTAATAATCTTTTCCTAATGTTCTCAATCAAAGCCCATAATCCTATCACAAAACTTATAAACTCGACTACTGCAATTTTATTTCAACATCAACGCCAGCGGGCAAATCTAGCTTCATAAGAGCGTCAACCGTTTTGTCTGTTGGCTCTATAATATCCATTAACCTTAGATGCGTTCTCAACTCAAACTGGTCTCTAGATTTTTTGTTAACATGCGGACTCCTCAGAACATCAAGGCGCCGAATCTTAGTTGGCAACGGCAAAGGGCCCTTTACAACGGCTCCTGTCCTTTTGGCCGTGTCCACAATTTCCAATGCCGAATGATCAATTAACTTATAATCAAACGCTTTTAGTCTTATCCGAATCTTTTGCTGAACCATTTTATTTTCACCCAATTCTTCTACCTTTTTTATTACTGAGTTACCTTTGATACAACTCCTGCGCCAACTGTTCGCCCACCTTCTCTTATAGCAAATCTCAAGCCCTGTTCCATAGCTATCGGAGCTATTAATTCTACATTCATTTTTACATTATCACCGGGCATTACCATTTCTGTGCCCTGAGGTAATTCGACAGAACCAGTCACATCAGTTGTACGGAAGTAAAACTGAGGACGGTAATTATTAAAAAATGGAGTATGTCTTCCCCCTTCATCTTTAGAAAGCACGTAAACCTCACACTCAAATTTAGTATGAGGAGTAATAGAGCCTGGTTGAGACAAAACCTGCCCACGCTCAACTTCGTCTCGCTTTGTTCCTCTTAAAAGTACTCCAACATTATCACCAGCTTGTCCTTGATCAAGAAGCTTCCTAAACATTTCAACACCTGTACAAGTGGTTTTACTTGTATCTTTAATACCCACTATCTCAATCTCTTCTCCAACCTTAACTACACCACGCTCAACCCTACCTGTAACAACAGTGCCTCGACCTGATATAGAAAAAACATCTTCTATAGGCATCAGAAACGCCCCATCAACCGCACGCTCAGGCTCCGGAATATGACTGTCAAGAGCACTAGCTAACTGAGTTATTGCCTCTTCACCCAAAGGACCCTTATCACCTCTAGAGCTAATTTAGCTGACCCTTTTATGATTGGAGTATCATCCCCAGGAAAGTCGTACTTTGAAAGCAACTCCCGTACCTCCATTTCAACCAACTCCAACAACTCTTCGTCATCAACCATATCGCATTTATTCAAGAAGACTACAATATAAGGGACACCTACTTGGCGAGCCAAAAGAATATGCTCCCTGGTTTGAGGCATAGGACCATCCGCAGCATTCACAACAAGTATCGCACCATCCATCTGTGCAGCCCCCGTAATCATATTCTTAACGTAATCTGCATGACCAGGGCAGTCAACATGAGCATAGTGACGAGACTCAGTCTCATATTCAACGTGGGCTGTATTTATGGTTATGCCTCGAGCTTTTTCCTCTGGAGCAGCATCAATGTCCTCATACTCTTTAGCCGCCCCTCCAAACTTCGATGACAAAACAGACGTTATTGCAGCTGTTAAGGTTGTTTTCCCATGATCGACATGACCAATTGTTCCAACGTTCACATGCGGCTTAGTTCGCTCAAATTTATCTTTTGCCATCTCACCTACCCCTTCCCTAAATATTGGTGGAATTAATATTAATTTAACTAGCTCGTTCTGCTAGAAATAATTGCTTCAGCAACATTCTTAGGAGCTTCCGAATAGTGCTTAAACTCCATTGAGTATGTTGCCCTTCCTTGTGTCAATGATCTTAAGATAGTGGAATAACCAAACATTTCAGCGAGGGGAACCTCAGCCTTAACAGTTTTGCCACCTCCTTGAATCTCATCCATACCCTGAACCATACCCCTCCTTGAAGACAAATCTCCCATCACTGTCCCAGCATGTTCTTCTGGAGTTTCAACTTCAACCAACATCATAGGCTCAAGAAGTATTGCTTTACTTTTTCTCATGCCATCCTTGAAAGCTAATGATGCTGCTAACTCAAACGCTACCTGCGAACTATCAACTTCATGAAAAGAACCATCATATAAAGTAGCCTTTACGTCAACCACTGGAAAACCCGCAAGAACACCAGAATTCATTGTTTCCTTGATTCCTTTGTCAACGGACGGAATGTACTCTTTTGGCACAACTCCACCCTTGATTGAATCCACAAATTCATAACCAGCGCCTTCTTCCTGCGGTTCCAGTTTTAACCAGACATGTCCATATTGACCCTTTCCTCCAGACTGCTTGATATACTTTCCTTCGATTTCAACTGGTTGTTTAATTGTCTCCCTATAGGCGACCTGTGGTTTGCCCACAGTTGCTTCGACGCCAAACTCTCTACGCATTCGATCGATGAGGATCTCTAAATGTAACTCCCCCATGCCCGAAATAATCGTTTGACCAGACTCTTCGTCCGTTCTAACACGGAAAGACGGATCCTCCTTCGCTAGCCTACCTAAAGCTATACCCATTTTCTCTTGGTCAGCCTTAGTATTTGGCTCAACTGCTTGCGCTATAACAGGGTCCGGAAAAATCATTTTTTCGAGAACAATTTCAGCATCAGAATCACAAAGAGTTTCCCCTGTAGTGACATCCTTAAGTCCAACAGCCGCAGCAATATCTCCGGCCATAAGCTCCGAAATCTCCTCGCGATTGTTGGCGTGCATCTGCAAAATACGCCCGACTCGCTCTTTCTTCCCCCTAGTTGGATTTAAAACCGAATCACCAGATTTTAATACCCCTGAATACACTCGTAAAAAGGTTAATTGACCTACAAAAGGATCAGTCATCAATTTAAAAGCTAAGGCCGAAAACTTTTCACCATCAGATGCCTCCCTTTTAGCTGGGTTATCACCTCTTTCGAGACCCTCTACTGCCGGAACGTCAATAGGACTTGGAAGAAACTGAATAACCGCATCTAACATCCTTTGCACCCCTTTGTTCTTAAACGCAGTTCCACAAAGCATTGGTTGTATTTCCCCGTTAATCGTCCTCTTTCGAATACCTGAAACGATTTCAACCTCATCTAGCGAACCAGACTCTAGATACTTATCCATCAAAACATCATCAGCCTCCGCTGCAGCTTCAACCATATTTTCCCGCCACTCGTTTGCGGCATCAACAAGATCAGAAGGGATATCATGGTAGTCAAACTTAATTCCCATACTTTCCTCATCCCACAAAATTGCTTTCATTTTGATCAAGTCAACAACACCCTTAAAGTTTTCCTCTGACCCAATAGGAATCACGATAGGAACAGGATTTGCTTTTAACCGCAGTTTAAGTTGATCGTAGACTTTTTCAAAATTTGCTCCAGTTCGATCCATCTTGTTTACAAAAGCGAGTCTCGGAACTTTATATTTATTAGCTTGCCTCCAGACGGTCTCTGATTGTGGCTGAACCCCTCCCACTGCACAGTAAACCATGCAAGCTCCGTCCAAAACTCTCATTGACCTTTCAACTTCGATGGTAAAATCCACGTGGCCAGGAGTGTCAATAATGTTAATCCTATGCTCCGGTAGAGACGTATCCATACCTTTCCAAAAACACGTTGTAGCGGCAGAAGTTATAGTGATTCCACGTTCTTGCTCCTGTTCCATCCAATCCATAGTAGCAGCGCCATCATGCACCTCTCCAATCTTATGATTGATACCTGTATAAAAAAGTATTCTTTCGGTAGTTGTAGTTTTTCCTGCATCGATGTGCGCGCTGATACCTATGTTTCGGTACCGCTCGATTGGTGTTTTTCTTGCCATAATTCTGCTACTTGTAAAAAATTAAAACCTAAAATGTGAAAACGCTTTGTTGGCCTCAGCCATTTTATGCACTTCATCTTTCTTTTTAACTGCACCGCCCTTCCCTTCTGAAGCCTCTAATAACTCATTAGCAAGCCTCACCTTTATCGACTTTTCAGACCTTTTTTTTGCGGATTCTCGTATCCATCGCATGCCGAGGGCCATTCTTCGGGAAGGCCGAACCTCAACAGGAACCTGGTAGTTTGCACCCCCTACTCTTCGACTTTTAACCTCAACGACTGGCTTGCAGTTTGCTAACGCTTGCTGAAAAACGTCCAAAGGACTCTTCTTAGCATTCGTTTCTATATATTCGAAAGCCCCATACACAATGCCTTCAGCAACAGCTTTCTTACCGTGTAACATCACTACGTTGATAAATTTAGAAACGTCTGTCTCTCGATATTTAGGATCTGGTAAAACCTCCCTTTTGGGAACCTCTCTTCTTCGCGGCATAAATCAACCCCTTCCAAAAAAAAAGCCTCTACTTTGCTTTTTTAGCACCATATTTTGACCTTGCATTTTTTCTATCCTTCACCCCCTGAAGATCAAGTGAGCCCCTTACTATATGGTATCGGACCCCTGGAAGGTCTTTTACCCTCCCGCCTCTAATTAAGACAACGGAGTGTTCCTGGAGGTTATGCCCCTCCCCACCAATATAACTTATGACCTCAAAACCGTTTGTTAGACGAACCTTAGCCACCTTTCTCAAAGCAGAGTTCGGCTTTTTAGGTGTTGTTGTGTAAACTCGAGTACAAACACCGCGCTTCTGGGGACAGCCCTCTAACGCGGGACTTTTGCTTTTTTCTACCTCCCGAGTCCGAGGCTTTCTAACTAATTGGTTAATGGTAGGCACGACTTTCCCTTTTCACTACAAAGCCTTTAATTGTGTAACGCCATGCAAAATCTGTCAAGTATATTTTATCACTCATCTGAAACAGACTCACTCGCTGCAGAATCATTTGAAACTTGGCCTTGATCCGGAGTATCGAATAAGGCTTCAGCATCAATGGCTGCTTGTTCAGAAATTGATTTAGCTTCCGCAGCTTCCACTTCCTCCCGATCCTTCCTAGCTTGATGGTAAGTCAGCCCTGTACCGGCTGGAATTAACCTTCCTACGATGACATTCTCCTTCAAACCTCTCAGGTCGTCGCGCTTGCCCATAATTGCAGCCTCAGTGAGAACCCTGGTTGTCTCTTGGAAGCTAGCTGCAGATATGAAGGAATCTGTGGAAAGAGAGGCCTTTGTTATACCTAACAACATATTATCGTAAGTTGCACCAATCTTTCCGTCTTTCAAAAGAATTTCGTTCTCGGCATAAACATCAGATCTTTCTGTTTGTTCACCTGGAATGAATTTAGAATCACCAGGATTCCTGATTTGCACTCGGCGAAGCATTTGCCTAACTATTACCTCAATATGCTTATCATTTATTTTCACCCCCTGAAGACGATAAACATCTTGCACTTCATCAACAATATATCTCGCGAGAGCCTCAATACCCAAGAGACGCAAAATATCATGAGGGTCTTCGGGACCATCTACAATCAACTCACCTTGATTAACTACTTGTCCCTCGTGTACCAACACATTCTTTTCTTTAGATATTAGCGTTTCATTTGAAATCCCATCAAAATTAGTTATTACTAATCTTTGTTTTCCCTTTGTATCTTTACCAAAAGAAACAGTTCCTGTAACTTCGGCCAAAACACCAGCATCCTTAGGAGAACGAGCCTCGAATAGCTCTGCCACACGAGGCAAACCTCCGGTGATGTCCCTTGTTTTCTGAGATTCGTTTGGCACACGAGCTAGAACCTCCCCCCCATTAATTTGCTGACCGTCTTTTACCAGGAGTATTGAACCGACGGGGAAAGAAATTATGACAGAATGTTCTGTACCTGGAATTTTAATATCTTTTCCCGAAGAGTCTTTTAATCTAGCTACTGGGCGTACTCCTTTAGCAGCAGAACTCGTCCTTTGTTGAGCATCTATAACTACTTGAGTTGAAACACCAGTTATTTCATCGATCTGATTTGCAACAGTTACCCCTTCCTCTATATTTTCTAAGCTAACTGAACCAGAGTGCTCAGCAATAATTGGGCGAAAAAGAGGATCCCAACTAGCCAATGGTTGCCCAGCATTAACTTTGTCACCATCAACTACTGACAACGTAGCCCCATATGGAACTTTATGACGCTCCTTTTCCCTCCCAGAACTGTCAACAATTAGGACCTCTCCAGATCTTGAAATTACTACTGGTTCTTTTTTGGAGTTCGTTACATAACGCATCGTACTAGAAAACCTCACGGTTCCGCTAGACTTTGAGCCTACTCCAGATTCAACTGCTGTCCTAGATGCCGCTCCCCCAATGTGGAAAGTTCTCATGGTTAACTGAGTACCTGGCTCCCCTATTGACTGAGCTGCGATAACTCCCACAGATTCCCCGACATTAACCAAGGAGCCCCGACCGAGGTCCCGACCATAGCATTTTGCACAAAGTCCGTATCTAGTTTCGCAGGAAAGAGGACTCCTAACTTTGACTTCATCAACACCAAACTTTTCAATCAAGCTAACCAGCCTTTCGTCCAACAGACTCCCTGCTTCTACTAGAACCTCTTTGGTTTCTGGGTTTATAATGTCGTCCACAGTAACCCGCCCAAGAACTCTGTCTCTAAGAGCTTCAATAATCTCTCCTCCAACAACAATCGACTTCATCGTAAGGCCTTCTTTAGTTCCACAATCATCAACAATAACTACTAAATCTTGCGTAACATCGACCAAACGCCTTGTTAGATAACCAGAATTAGCGGTCTTAAGAGCCGTATCTGCCAGCCCTTTTCTGGCACCATGGGTGGAAATAAAATATTGTAGAACGTTAAGACCTTCCCTAAAATTGGCGGTAATTGGAGTCTCAATAATAGAACCATCTGGCTTTGCCATTAAACCACGCATTCCTGCAAGTTGCCTTATTTGAGCAGCCGACCCCCTTGCTCCGGAATCCGCCATCATGTAGATTGAGTTAAAGGACTCCTGTTTAACTTTATTACCCTTGCTATCCTGAATAAGATCGCCTCCAAGCTGATCCATCATTGCCTTTCCAACTTGATCACCAGCGCGGCCCCAAATGTCAACCACTTTGTTGTACCTTTCACCCTGCGTAACCAGACCCGAAGCGAACTGTTGCTCAATCTCCTTAACCTCCTCTTCAGCATGCTCCAAAATCGAGGGTTTTTGACCGGGTATCAACATGTCGTCAACAGCAATAGAAAGGCCTGCTTTTGTAGCCAGCGAAAACCCGGACTGCAGAAGTTTGTCTGCAAAAATTACAGTGGAACGCAACCCACATTTCCTGTAGGAGGAATTTATTAGCTTTGAGATTTCCTTTTTTTTCAGAACTTTATTCAACTCTTCAAAAGACAGACCAGGAGGAAGTATTTTTGAAAGCATGGCCCTACCAGTAGTAGTCTCATATCTTCGCAAATGCTCAACATTGTTTTCCTCCCCTTCGTTGAGAGACGTTTCCTTAATCCTCACTACAATTTTTGTCCCCAACTCCAATTTGTTGTTTAGGTAAGCCCGTTCAACTTCATCAACATTAGAGAAAATCATCCCTTCTCCAAGCGCGTTTATCTTTTCCCTGGTTGTGTAATAAAGACCTAATACTATATCTTGCGAAGGAACAATGGATGGCTCTCCATTAGAAGGGAACAATACATTGTTTGAAGCAAGCATTAATGTCCTTGCCTCCATTTGTGCTTCTAAAGAAAGGGGTACGTGAACAGCCATTTGATCCCCGTCAAAATCAGCATTGAAGGCAGCGCAAACAAGTGGATGTAACTGTATTGCCTTACCTTCAATTAAAACTGGCTCGAAAGCCTGGATGCCCAACCTGTGAAGCGTCGGAGCCCTGTTTAAAAGAATGGGATGCTCTCTGATTACCTCCTCTAATATATCCCATACCTCAGCTACCTGCTGCTCTACAAGTTTTTTAGCGGCCTTGATTGTAGTAGCCATCCCTCGTAATTCCAGCTTATTAAAAATGAATGGTTTGAACAATTCCAACGCCATAAGCTTTGGCAAACCACATTGGTGTAACTTTAGAGTCGGACCTACTACAATTACCGATCTACCTGAATAATCAACTCTTTTACCAAGCAAATTTTGGCGAAAGCGCCCTGCCTTCCCTTTAATCATGTCAGCCAATGACTTTAAAGGCCTCTTGTTGGCGCCTGTCATGGCTTTTCCGCGGCGACCATTATCCAAAAGAGAATCAACTGACTCTTGCAACATCCGCTTTTCATTCCTTACGATAATATCTGGTGCCTTTAACTCCAGAAGGCGTTTTAGCCTGTTGTTTCGGTTGATTACTCTCCTATACAAGTCATTCAAATCAGATGTAGCGAACCTACCACCATCCAGAGGAACTAACGGACGCAGATCTGGCGGCAAAACAGGCAAAGCTTCCAATATCATCCACTCAGGCTTTACTCCTGACTTTGAAAACCCCTCCAAAACCTTCAATCTTTTGGCTATCTTCTTGATTTTCAAATCAGATGACGTGCTACCTAATTCTTGCCTCAACTCTAAAATTTCTTTTTCGAGATCAATTGACTTTAGCAATTCTTTAACGCCCTCAGCGCCCATTTTGGCTACAAATTCACCCTCTCCAAATTGATCCAACTTTGAGTTGTAGTCGTCCTCCGACATTATTTGACCTTTTTTCAACGGAGTCATCATTGGATCTACAACAACAAAAGCTTCAAAATACAAAACCCTCTCTATGTCCCTAAGCGTCATATCCAGAACCATACCCATTCTCGAAGGAAGAGATTTCAAAAACCATATGTGTGCCACTGGTGTGGCCAACTCGATGTGACCCATTCGCTCTCTTCTAACTCTTGAAAGAGTAACTTCTACACCACATTTTTCGCACACAACTCCCCTGTGCTTTAATCTTTTATACTTACCACAAAGACATTCATAATCCTTAACAGGGCCGAATATTTTTGCACAGAACAACCCTTCTCTTTCCGGCTTAAAAGTTCTGTAGTTAATTGTTTCAGGCTTTCTTACCTCGCCAAAAGACCATGATCTTATTTTCTCTGAGGAAGCTAGGCCAATTTTAATAGCGTCAAACTGCTGGTCTTGTTGAACCTGCTTGAACAAATCTAAAAGAGCTTTCATATTATTCCTCTATGTTAGTTACGGTCTAGATCTATGTCTATCCCGAGAGACCGGATTTCTTTTACTAAAACATTAAAAGACTCTGGCATACCAGCGTCTATAACATGATCTCCCTTTACGATATTTTCATAAACTTTCGTTCTTCCGTTTACATCATCCGATTTTACAGTGAGCATTTCTTGCAAAGTATAGGAAGCCCCATACGCCTCTAGTGCCCAAACCTCCATCTCACCAAATCTTTGCCCTCCGAATTGAGCTTTTCCTCCCAGCGGTTGTTGAGTGACTAAGGAGTATGGACCAGTTGAACGCGCATGCATTTTATCATCTACCAAATGGTGTAGCTTCAACATATGCATATATCCGATGGTAACTGGCCTATCAAAAGCCTCGCCGGTTCTACCATCGAACAATTGTACCTGCGTCCTTGAATCGCTGAGAGAAATCTTGTTAACCAAATGTTCTGGATAAGCAAGCTTCAACATTCCCATAATCTCTTCCTCAGAAGCACCATCAAATACAGGGGTAGCAAAAGGAACACCAGCGGAAAGGTTGCTAGCTAACTCTTTTATCTCATTGTCTGTCAGTTCCTCTAAGTTCTCACTTTTCCCGCTAGCGTTATACATTGTTGCAAGAAAATCTCTCAACTCTGAATTTTCCTTTTCCTCTTCCAATATCGAGGCAATCCTTTCACCTAAACCTTTAGCGGCCCAGCCAAGATGAGTTTCAAGAATTTGTCCCACGTTCATTCTTGTGGGAACCCCCAAAGGATTAAGAACTACATCAACTGGTCGGCCATCAGCCATGTAAGGCATATCCTCTACTGGAACTATTCTGGATACAACACCTTTGTTTCCATGTCTTCCTGCCATCTTATCTCCGGGCTGTAGCCTCCTCTTTACCGCGATGTTGACTTTTACCATTTTTAAAACCCCAGGAGGAAGCTCGTCTCCTTGTAATAGCTTCTTCTTTTTGGCCTTGAAAGCTAAATCAAATTGTTTTCTTTTTTGCTCTAAAGACTCGTTTAACCGCTCTAAAGATAAAGCTGCACTTTCATCTGCTAAACGAAATTCAAACCATTGGTGCTTTCCTAAAGATGAAAGGTGTGATTGGTCAAGCGTTCTTTGTGCGGTTAGCCCAGGGCCACCGGTTGCTACAGAATTAACTAGAAGTTTATTAACTCTGTCAAAATATTTTGCTCCACAATTCGCAACTGGTCATCTAAATCTTTCCTGTATCGACTTAACTCACTGTCAATTATTTCCTGAGCCCTTTTGTCTCTTACAACACCTTCTCGGGTAAAAACCTGAACATCAATTACAGTGCCGCTCATACCGGAAGGAACCTTCAAAGAAGTATCCTTTACGTCCGACGCTTTTTCCCCAAAAATCGCACGGAGAAGCTTTTCCTCAGGCGTAAGCTGGGTTTCCCCTTTTGGAGTCACTTTCCCCACTAAAACATCGCCAGCCTCAACTTCAGCACCAATGTAGACAACTCCCGATTCATCTAAACGGCCGAGTTGCGCCTCAGACAAATTAGAAATATCACGAGTAATTTCCTCGGAGCCCAATTTAGTATCCCGGGCTAAAACAGCTAACTCCTCAATATGTATGGATGTAAATCTATCCTCTGAAACTACTTTCTCTGAAATTAAAATGGAGTCCTCAAAGTTGTAGCCGTTCCATGGCATAAAGGCAACTAACATATTTTGACCGAGAGCAAGCTCGCCCATATCCGTCGAAGCTCCGTCAGCTATAACATCTCCTTGACAAACTACATCACCAGTTTCAACCAACGGCCGCTGGTTAATGTTTGTATTCTGGTTGGAACGCATGTACTTAATAAGGTTGTAAATGTCAACTCCGGCCTCTCCTTCGCTAGTCTCCTGATCATTCACCCTAATCACGATACGCCTGGAATCAATAAAATCAATCTTTCCTCCACGCCTAGCTCTCACAACAGTTCCCGAATCTATCGCACAAGTCCTTTCAATTCCTGTACCAACGAAAGCCTTCTCTGGCCTTAAGCATGGAACAGCTTGTCTCTGCATATTAGAGCCCATAAGAGCCCTGTTAGCATCATCATGCTCAAGAAAAGGAATCAACGAGGCAGCAACGGATACGATTTGCGATGTGGTCACATCCATGTATTGAACTTTGTCAGGGGACGAAAGGGTGGCTTCACCATTTACCCTAACAGAGACTAAATCTCCCGAGAGCCGCCCCTGCCCATCCATCACAGCATTGGCTTGTGCAATAACATACCTACCCTCTTCTATAGCCGAAAGATAGGAAATTTCCCCTGCTAGTTTTTTGTCAACCACCTTGAGGTACGGAGTCTCTAAAAACCCATACTC
This sequence comes from Burkholderiaceae bacterium, assembly GCA_038147455.1. Lineage (GTDB taxonomy): Bacteria > Pseudomonadota > Gammaproteobacteria > Burkholderiales > Burkholderiaceae_A > UBA7377. The sequence goes on from JAYQTQ010000003.1 coordinate 350,056, forward strand.
GTTCAAGCTAGCATATAGAGCAAGTGAATTGATGAGGCCAATGTTTGGACCCTCTGGGGTTTCAATTGGACACACTCTTCCATAATGCGTTGGATGGACATCACGTACTTCAAAACCTGCTCTTTCTCTGGTTAACCCACCAGGACCGAGAGCCGATATTCTCCTCTTGTGAGTGATTTCTGATAATGGATTTGTCTGATCCATAAACTGAGACAATTGCGATGAACCGAAGAACTCCCGGATAGCTGCAGATATAGGCTTACTGTTAATTAGATCGTGGGGCATCAAATTCTCAGTTTCTGCCTGAGCCAACCTTTCCTTTACTGCTCTCTCCACTCTGACAAGACCGGACCGAAACTGGTTTTCGGCTAACTCACCTACACATCTGACCCTTCTGTTTCCTAAATGATCGATGTCATCTATTGCTCCGCGTCCGTTACGAAGTTCTACCAATAATTTAATAGCCTCCAGAATATCTTCTTTTGTTAATGTCACTGGACCATCAGAATTATCTCTTCCAAGTCTTTTGTTGAATTTCATTCTTCCAACACCTGACAAATCATAAGTATCAGAATTAAAGAAAAGTCGTTGAAATAAAGCCTCGACAGAATCCTCCGTAGGCGGCTCTCCAGGACGCATCATTCTGTAAATCGCGATTCGAGCAGAAAGCCTATCTGGCGTTTCATCTATTCTCAATGTTGACGAAACATAATCACCGTAATCTAAATCATTAACGTATATTGTTTTGATCTTTGAAACATTTTCGGTCTTAAGCTTAACAAGGAGCTCTTCAGTTATTTCGTCATTAGCTTTGGCAAGCACCTCTCCGGTATCCTGAACAATTATTGTCTCAGCCAGGGAGCGGCCCAAGAGAAAGTCTGCAGGGACAAAAATTTTGCTGACCTTAGCTTGTTTAATCTCTTTTAGGTGCTTAGCGTTAATTCTCTTGTCTTTTGCAACTATTACACGACCAGCTTTATCTTTTATATCAAACCTTGCAATCTCTCCTCGTAACCTTTCAACTACTAGCTCCATTTCGATCTTGTCTTTTATGAAAACAAAATTGTCGAAATCAAAAAATTCAGAGAGTATTTCATCATCAGAGTAACCCAGAGCCTTTAACAAGATCGTTACGGGCATTTTCCTTCGACGATCTACCCTGAAGTATAAAAAATCCTTGGGATCAAACTCAAAATCAAGCCATGAACCTCTGTATGGTATGATCCTTGCCGAAAATATCAATTTTCCAGAACTGTGGGTCTTGCCCTTGTCATGTTCAAAAAAAACGCCAGGAGAACGATGAAGCTGGCTGACAATTACTCTTTCTGTTCCATTAATAACAAATGAACCGTTATCAGTAATAAGGGGGATTTCTCCCATGTAAACCTCTTGTTCTTTCATTTCTTTAACGGTTGGCTGTGCTGCCTCTCTGTCCATAAGGACCAGCCTAACCTTAGCTCGAAGAGGTGACGCAAACGTCAAACCTCTTTGCTGACATTCTCTAACATCAAACATGCTCTCGCCCAGCGAGTACTCTACAAAGTCAAGCCTAGCAAAACCATTGTGACTTGAAATTGGAAAAACCGACTCAAACGCCGCCTGCAGTCCTTCAGTTTTTCGAGCTCCGCTAGGACTGTTTTTTTGCAGAAATGCTTTGTATGATGCTAATTGTGTTTTTAGTAAGTAAGGAACATCAAGAAGAGAGGTTTTTTTTGCAAAACTTTTTCTGATTCTTTTTTTCTCAGTAAAGTTATAACCCATATGAAATTAACTCCTAAAGTTAAGGTTAACATTTGAAAAATTCAAGACAATTTTTCTTTAGTTGTGAGATCTAAAATTTTTCCTGAACTTACTTAACCTCAACTTTAGCTCCCGCCGCCTCTAGTTGTTTCACAATATCGTCCTTTTCTTCTTTAGAGACACCTTCCTTTAATGGCTTCGGAGCCCCATCCACCAATTCTTTAGCTTCCTTTAAACCTAAACCTGTTATTGCACGAACGGCTTTTATAGATTCGACCTTTTTTTCACCAGCAGCCGCCAGAATTACCGTAAACTCCGTTTGCTCCTCTGATGAATCGGCAGATGCAGCACCCCCAGCTCCCGATGCTGGGGCAGCGGCTACGGCCATTGCTGCAGCTGAAACACCAAATTTCTCTTCCATTTCTTTAATTAATTCCGATAAATCTAAAACGCTCATCGAACTTATTGCTTCTAAAACCTCTTCTTTTGATATTGCCATTTCCGTTTCTCCTAAAAAGAATTTATTTTTGATCTCTAATTGCTGACAAAACTCTAACTAATCTTGAAGGCACCTCATTTAACGTCCTAACAAAACCCTGAATAGGACCATTAGCCACTCCTAAAAGCTTCCCAATCAACTCGTCTCGCGGTGGAATAGATGCCAAAGCCTTTACACTATTTAAATCAAGAATAGATCCATCTAAGCTCCCCCCTTTAACAACCAAACCTTCGTTTTCTTTTGAGAAGTCTACCAACAACTTTGCGGGAGCAACTGCGTCGGAAGAAATTCCATAAACAAGTGGTCCCTCTAGATGGCCGTTCAAAGACTCAAATTTTGAGCCAGCGAGAGCTTTTTTAAAGATTGTGTTTTTGTAAATTTTTAATTTTACCCCAACACTCCTCGATGTTTTTCTTAGTTGGGTCATACTCTCAACATCCAGACCTCTATACTCACCATATACGATCGATGATGCATCTTTGATAGATAGTTGAGCATCTTGAAGCATCTCCGACTTCAACTCCCTACTTTTTGCCATTCAAACCTCCTCTCCTCTCAGCTAAGCTGGTTAATAACCGGCGAAGTCAGAGAAGTTGCGAAACACAAACAAAAATGACTAAATTCGCCGCCTGCGCTGGGGGGGTTTAAACCCATTTAAGCAATAAGCCCCAACGGTCTAAGACAACCTATCCCGGAAAAACCAACGGGACAGAACTGCAAAAATTATACTAAGCTGCTCGGCTCAACACGTACACCAGGGCCCATTGTTGTAGACAAAGCAACTTTCTTTAAATAAACGCCTTTCGATGATGCTGGTTTGGCCTTATTTAATCCCTCTATTAATGCCTTGATGTTAGATTTAAGTTTATCGGAAGAAAACTCTGCCTTACCCGACTGAACAGTGCACAATTCCAGACTTGTCAGTCCTAAACTGGATTTGCCCTGATTTTCCATTTTTAACTGCCTCAGCAACATCCGATGTGACGGTGCCAACTTTAGGGTTAGGCATCAAGCCTCTAGGCCCTAAAACTTGACCTAAAGTCCCTACTATGCGCATTGTATCCGGGGTAGCAATGAGCAAATCAAAGTCCAGCTTACCGGACTTTATGTCCGAAGCTAAATCTTCGAGGCCGACGATATCAGCTCCAGCCTTCTTCGCCTCCTCAACTTTTTCGTTTTGAGCAAACACCGCAACTCGAACATTTTTCCCAGTGCCCTCTGGCAAAACCAAAGCACCCCTGACAGTTTGATCTGATTTTTTAGCATCAATACCTAATTGAATTGATACATCCACAGATTCCTTAAATTTAGCTGTTGCAGATTTTTTCACAAGCTCAACTGCTTCCTCTAAATCATACAACTTAGATTTATCTACATGAGACTTCATTTCTTTAGCTCTCTTAGAACACTTTCCCACTTAGACTCCCTCCACAGTAATTCCCATGCTTCTAGCACTTCCAGCAATGGTTCGAGCTGCCGCCTCTAAATCTCCTGCCGTCAGGTCCGGCTCCTTTGCCTTTGCTATCTCTTCACATTGGGCCTTTGAAATGGAACCAACTTTAGTGGTTAGAGGGTTTGCCGCACCTTTTTCAACCTTGGCTGCTTTTTTTATGAGGACCGATGCCGGCGGAGTCTTCATAATGAAGCTAAAGCTTTTGTCTGCAAAGGCTGTAATAACAACAGGTACTGGCAACCCTGCCTCCATCGATTGAGTTTTTGCATTAAAGGCTTTGCAAAACTCCATAATATTTAGTCCCTTTTGGCCCAATGCAGGCCCTACTGGCGGTGAAGGATTGGCCTTTCCAGCAGGTATTTGTAATTTTATATATCCGACTATTTTTTTTGCCATATAATTCTCCTATAACCGCATCCGCCGCTAAAGCTTTTCCACCTGCCCAAAGTCCAACTCCACGGGAGTGGACCTACCAAATATCGTTACCGATACCCTAATTTTATTTTTCTCATAATTTACTTCTTCAACATTTCCATTAAAATCTGTGAAAGGCCCTTCTTTTACTCGAACAATCTCACCAACTTCGAATAATACCTTTGGCTTAGGTTTTTCAACTCCCTCTTTCATTTGCGCCATAATTTTATTAACTTCACGCTCTGATATTGGAGAAGGTTTACTTGAACTACCACCGACAAAGCCGGTTACTTTATCAGTATTCTTGACTAAGTGCCAGGTTTGCTCGTTCATCTCCATTTCGACTAAAACGTAACCAGGAAAGAACCTTCTTTCCGAAATAGACTTTTGACCTTTTCTAATTTCCACCACCTCTTCGACAGGCACAAGTATTCTACCAAAGAAGTCAGTCATGCCAGCCTGTTTAATACGTTCCTCCAAATTTTTTAAAACCGTCTTTTCCATCCCAGAAAATGCATGGACAACGTACCACTGCTTATTTCTTTCAGCCACCTTCACTTCCATCCTAATACCATTGAATACAGAACCCATTCAAAAAACTTATCAGCTAACCACAAAAAAATCGCAGAGAGTAAAACAAATAAAAAAACCATAACAACAGTTTGGAAGGTTTCCTTTTTTGTTGGCCAAACCACTCGTTTAACTTCCTGAATGGAGTCCTTAAAATAAGTAATAAAGTTCCTCCCAGCCGGTGATAAAAACAGGAACATAAGCGAAATTCCTAGACCGGCACATAGAAGAAGAACCCTAAACACCATTCCTTCTTCAGCATAAATCTGAAAGCTTATAATTGAAACAAACGCCAGGGTACCAGAAAGGGGAACCAATAACCTGGAAACAAAACTTGAACCCTCTTTTGTCGACAATCTTTTACTCATAACCGTTTAAATTCCCTTAAATATGATTGGCAGGGGCAGAGGGCCTCGAACCCCCAACCTTCGGTTTTGGAGACCGACGCTCTGCCAGTTGAGCTATGCCCCTATGGAAGCCAAAAAAAGAATCTATATCCAACTTTTCTACCTTTTTTATTACTGAGTTACCTTTGATACAACTCCTGCGCCAACTGTTCGCCCACCTTCTCTTATAGCAAATCTCAAGCCCTGTTCCATAGCTATCGGAGCTATTAATTCTACATTCATTTTTACATTATCACCGGGCATTACCATTTCTGTGCCCTGAGGTAATTCAACAGAACCAGTCACATCAGTTGTACGGAAGTAAAACTGAGGACGGTAATTATTAAAAAATGGAGTATGTCTTCCCCTTCATCTTTAGAAAGCACGTAAACCTCACACTCAAATTTAGTATGAGGAGTAATAGAGCCTGGTTGAGACAAAACCTGCCCACGCTCAACTTCGTCTCGCTTTGTTCCTCTTAAAAGTACTCCAACATTATCACCAGCTTGTCCTTGGTCAAGAAGCTTCCTAAACATTTCAACACCTGTACAAGTGGTTTTACTTGTATCTTTAATACCCACTATCTCAATCTCTTCTCCAACCTTAACTACACCACGCTCAACCCTACCTGTAACAACAGTGCCTCGACCTGATATAGAAAAAACATCTTCTATAGGCATCAAAAACGCCCCATCAACCGCACGCTCAGGCTCCGGAATATGACTGTCAAGAGCACTAGCTAATTGAGTTATTGCCTCTTCACCCAAAGGACCCTTATCACCCTCTAGAGCTAATTTAGCTGACCCTTTTATGATTGGAGTATCATCTCCAGGAAAGTCGTACTTTGAAAGCAACTCCCGTACCTCCATTTCAACTAACTCCAATAACTCTTCGTCATCAACCATATCGCATTTATTCAAGAAGACTACAATATAGGGGACACCTACTTGACGAGCCAAAAGAATATGCTCCCTGGTTTGAGGCATAGGACCATCCGCAGCATTCACAACAAGTATCGCACCATCCATCTGCGCAGCCCCCGTAATCATATTCTTAACGTAATCTGCATGACCAGGACAGTCAACATGAGCATAGTGACGAGACTCAGTCTCATATTCAACGTGAGCTGTATTTATGGTTATGCCTCGAGCTTTTTCCTCTGGAGCAGCATCAATATCCTCATACTCTTTAGCCGCCCCTCCAAACTTCGATGACAAAACAGACGTTATTGCAGCTGTTAAAGTTGTTTTCCCATGATCAACATGACCAATTGTTCCAACGTTCACATGCGGCTTAGTTCGCTCAAATTTATCTTTTGCCATCTCACCTACCCCTTCCCTAAATTACAATGTACATGGTGCCCATGACGCGGATTGAACGCGTGACCTCTCCCTTACCAAGGGAGTGCTCTACCACTGAGCCACATGGGCGAACTTCGTATTGGAGCGGGTGAAGGGAATCGAACCCTCGTCGTAAGCTTGGAAGGCTTCTGCTCTACCATTGAGCTACACCCGCCTTCATTTCCAGTCCACCAAAATTGGTGGAGAGGGTTGGATTCGAACCAACGTAGGCAAAGCCAACAGATTTACAGTCTGCCCCCTTTAACCACTCGGGCACCCCTCCGCACCGAACCTTATATTCTTATTGTTTATTTTTATCTTGTCAATCAATATTTGTGATAAGGGTGACTGAATTTATTATTATTTTTTTGTTTTTCTTTGGGAGAAGGTTCTTCGTTACTATTACTAATGAAACTTTTTCCTGTGCTTATTATAAAGTCCAAAGAATAATTTTTTGTTTTATTCTCGAATGTTATTCGTACGGGATGATTATCGTATGAAGTATCCAACCAAAAACTAATATCCCCTTTCTTACCTCCTCTTTGGACCCGGCTAATTATCTTTACAGCTTTAATAAAATCTCCGTTAGGCAGAATCATCTCTTCTGGAGGTGATGGACTAAGCTGGATTGTTTCTAATTTTTTTCTATTAAATACCTGAAATGTTTCTGAATTGTCGTTGTTGAATATTTGGCCATTTTTGGAATAAGAAGCTATCTGAAATATTAAACTTAAAGGGTCATAAATGTTTCCAAAAAATCTCTCATCTGACGTTTTTCCAGGGAATGTTATTAAATTTGATGCCTGAGTAACCTCTACATAGGACTTCCCCCTTTTAGGTGTATGGGTTTCGTAGTATGTTGGCTTTAAAATTATCCCAGAGACATAACCTTTGCTTGAAAAGAATATGGGTTTCCGTAAAAATATTTGTGCCCAACCCATAGCTTCCGCAAATAATTCTATTTTGTAATTTGAATCGGTACTGTTGAAACTGTATGATAAAAATCCTTTGCCAACTGGCTTGGAGTTCATATCGTATCCACCATAATAAACATAAACGGGATATTTCTTCCCACTATTCTCTGCAAAATAATTTTTAAAACCTTTTTCGATCCTTGCAGTAGTGTCTGATAATGCACTCTCCTCTTTTGTTTTCGATACTAAGTCATTAGCTTCAACTTCTAGATGGGGATCCTCAAGGTTTTTGTCTATCTTATCTGACGGTGTTGCAGTTTTCTTCTTGACTCCGACGAGACTTGAACTTTCACCAGAATCTGGACGGAATTCAGCAAAGCTTATCTCTTTCACAGTTTTGCTATCTTCTTTGACAGAGGGTAAACTTGAATTTTGTGATCTTTAGGTTAAGTACAAAAGCTACATTATTATTCTCCTGGGGTTGCAAATGATCAGTATCTACAATTTTTAACTCTGGTTTGGGTGTGTAAAAATTTAAACTAAGTAACGAGGCGAAATGCACCAATGAGATCAATACAAATAATGAGGTAGTACGTAGGCTTAAGTTCGGTATTTTCATTACAAAATTACTCGATGATATAGGAGACAATTAATTGCCTGAAAAAAAACCAAATAATCCGTTTGACCCGTGGAGCTTTCTACCTTTCAGTACGAATACCATTTTTCCAGAAAACGACAGTGATGTTGAGAAAAAAATCAAGGAGCTGAAGATTATAGAATCCTGGTTAAATTTTAACCTAGAATTCACAAAATCGGTTATCAAAACAATGGAGATCAAGGCAGAAGCATTAAACACACTCAAAGATTTCAGTAAATCTCACATAAAGACAAAGGAATGGATGAATTCGTTGATGCGATGAATAAGAAAATCATTAGCTCTTCTGTGAAAAATGCAGAAAATTGGTGGAAGTCACTAGAGGCCCAAATGGGCAATTTCATCGATCAAACTATGCAACAAACGACCACGCAATCCAAAAAAAAAAAGAAATGTTAAAAGGACACCCAATGGAAGTGCATCAAAAAAAAGGGTCGATAAAAAGAAATAAACTTTCAGTTGCAAAGGATATAGCTTGAGTGAAATAACCAGGGTTGGTATGCTGAGAACTGGAGTTACAATTATGAATCTAAAAGATAGAGGCAATCGCTTGAAATCCTGCATCAGCATCCTGCTTACAATTGGGATTATATTTGGTATGCGCGCTGCAAATTCCTCATGTCCGGAGTTGCTCAACCATGAATTCCCTAAGTTGCAGGACGACACGCCCCAAAATTTGTGTATGTACGAGAACTCCGTTGTGTTAGTTGTTAATACGGCAAGCTTTTTGTGGCTTTACTAAACAATATGAAGGCCTAGAAAACCTTTACAAAAAGTACAAAAGCAAAGGTTTGGTTGTCTTGGGATTCCCTTCAGGAAATTTCAGGAATCAAGAATATTCTTCCAATAAGAAAATTGCTGAGTTTTGCAAAAACACATATGGTGTGAAGTTTCCAATGTTTGCCAAATCTAATGTTATCGATAGTAAAGATACTTTGGCTAATCCCTTGTTCAAAAAGCTTTCTGTTCTAGCTGAGCCCCCAAGGTGGAATTTTCATAAATACCTTTTGTCTCGGGACGGAACTTTCCATAAAAGTTTTTCGAGCTTCACTTCACCCACAAGTAAAAGCTTAGTCCGAGAGATTGAAATTCTGCTAAAATCCCAGCGATAGTGACATACAAAATTAGCTTATAGAGACTGAAAAATGAATGCCCCTGAAGAAATAAAGCAAGTTTTCCTCCCTGATGTTCAAGCCCAAAAAGACAGCAGGTCATTAGCTATACAGAAAGCTGGAGTTCGAGGAATAAAGTATCCGATTTTCATTGAAACGGGGAATAAAAGCTACCCTTCCGTAGGCTTATTTGACATGACTGTTGGACTAGATGCCTGCACGAAAGGGACTCATATGTCTCGCTTTATAGAAGTGCTTGAAGACAATTGTAGTGAAATTTCCTATGAAAAAGTCTTACATCTCTCCGATGCTATGCTGGCCAGATTAGAAGCAGAGACTGGTTACATTAAGGTTACATTTCCTTTTTTTATGGAAAAGCTTGCCCCTGTCTCAAAAGTCCGAGGAATTATGGACTATGAAGTTACTTACGAAGTAGTTTGCAAAAAGAATTCTCAATCCATTGTTCACCTCGAGGTAGTAGTACCAGTTACTAGTCTTTGTCCTTGCTCAAAAAATATTTCGGACTATGGCGCTCACAACCAACGTTCTCACATAACAGTGAGGGCCTCATTGAAAAGTTCAGCATTAAAAGTTGAGAATATAATAAAAATAGCGGAAACTTCGGCCTCCTGCGAATTATGGAGCATACTAAAACGGCCAGATGAGAAGTTTGTTACAGAAAGGGCATTCAACAACCCAAAATTTGTTGAAGATCTCGTGCGTGATGTATCGATTAAGTTACAGGAACTGATCGCTCAAAATTTGATCGGCGGGTTTTCCGTCGAATCAGAAAATTTCGAGTCTATTCACAACCACTCGGCCTTTGCACGAATAGACCAAAATATTTAATTATTTCTCCATGTCTGATCGGTCCATCGCAATCGTTGGCTCAGGAATTTCTGGACTATCTGCGGCTTGGCATTTATCTGGAAACAACAAAATCTTTTTATTTGAAAAAGGAGATAGATTAGGAGGACACACCCACACCCATGTTTTTGATGTGGAACGCAAACCCTTTTTTGTAGACAGTGGATTTATTGTTTTTAACAAAGTGAACTATCCAAACTTCACTAATTGGATTCGAGAATTAAATGTAAGAGAATCACAATCAGAAATGTCCTTTAGTGTCTCTCGGGCAGGAGGTAATTTCGAATGGGGCGGTAGCGGTGTTTTCTCGGCATTCGGTCAAAAAAGAAATTTGGTCTCGCCAAAATTCATCAAAATGTTATTGGAGGTTGTAAAATTCAATAAGTTGGCAAAAAAATTTCTCCAAAAAGAAAACGTGCATCAGTATGAAAATACCTTAGCCAGATTTTTGTCAGAAAATAATTTCTCCCAATTTTTTGTTCGCAACTATCTAGCCCCGATGGCAGGATCCATTTGGTCTACCCCCGAATCAAAGATAACTGATTATCCAACGATAAGTATTCTACAATTTTTTGATAATCATGGCTTGCTCTCAGTAAGTAATCACCATCAGTGGTTTCACCTCTCAGATGGAAGCTCTTCATATATAAAGCACCTATTCAATCACGATAGGTTTAGAAAGAAGGAAATAAAAGTATTTAAAAACCACAGAGTTGATTATGTTGAGCCAATGCAGATTAAGCAAGAGGGATTAAAAGTCAGTTTGCAGATTGAAGACCTTGAAAAAAAAGAAAAATATACCATGAAAGTGGATGATGTTATTTTTGCTTGTCATGCGAATGAGACTCTTTTATGTTTGAATGGTAATCGACCTGAATACCCTCTGTTAAAAAGAATTCGATTTCAGAAAAACTTAGGATATCTTCACAACGATAAGAGATTAATGCCTAAACGAAAAAGTGTCTGGTCCTCCTGGAATTACCTGTCTGGAGAAGATGGGATTCATGACGAAAATATCTCAGTGACCTACTGGATGAATAAACTGCAGGATTTAAAAACTAGCCAAAATATCTTTGTCTCTTTGAACCCGTTATTAGAACCTTACGAATCTAGGTATAAAAAGAAATTAGTTTATGAGCATCCCGTTTTTGATCAAGATATGATTGATGCACGAAAAAAACTGATGGAGATCCAGGGCTTAGACAATATTTGGCATTCGGGTGCCTGGATAGGAAATGGGTTTCATGAGGATGGTTTCGTATCTGGGAAAAAAGTAGCTGCGAAAATTAACTCCAAAACTAATAAATTAAAATGCTAGGCATTGAATGTTACCCCTACCATGCGACTATAATTCATAAAAGAAAGCATCCAAAAAAGCACGAATTTCGTTACCACTCGCTTCAGTTCTCAGTTGAAGTTGGACAACTAGACAAAGTTCAGGGGAATGTTTTCTTTGCAATTAATAGGAAAGCTCTTATATCCATCAATCAAAAAGACTATGGAAACGGGGGAGATGCAAGAAAATGGCTGAGAAAGTGTCTGTTAAGTAATGGCTTTAAACGACATATTGAAAAGATATATCTTTCAACATTCCCAAAAATTTTAGGAATTGGATTTAACCCTGTAAGTTTTTGGTATTGCTTCGACAAAAACAAACAACTAATGGCAGTAATAGCTGAAGTTAATAATACTTTTTCTGAGAGGAAAATCTATTTCATTTCAAAAGGGGATGAACCTATTTTAAATGGGGAATCTTTTGAATTACCTAAAGATTTTTATGTCTCACCTTTCATTGAGGTTAGCGGTTTATATTCTTTTCGGTTTTATACGAATACTGATGCTGCGGTTCAAATGGCCAGGATTGAACTAAAACAGGGAGAGAATACCCTAATAACTACGAGTATCAGTGGTAAAAAAATAAATATGAATTCCATTTCGGGACTCAAACTTTTTATCTCTGTGCTCTTTTTGCCAGTAATAACGCTAATTAGAATAAACGTTCAGGCAGCAAAGTTATGGTTAAAGGGAATTAAATTAGTAAAGAAAGAATAGTTGATGATCCTACAAAAATGTTTTTCCTATTTTGTTTTGAAGATTTTAAATAGATTAGAAGTCGGCGAGTTGTTTTTGGAGCTTCCGAATGGAAAATCTTATAAATTTGGGAGATCACAGTCAAAGGAATCGATAAAGGCCGATATCAGAGTCAATGAATGGGATGTGTTTTTTAACTTAATTCGAAAGGGTGATATTGGATTTGGTGAAGACTATATGCAAGGAAAATGGGAGACAAGTGATTTGTATTCTTTGTTACTACTTGCCCTTAAGAACCAAACGATTCTTTCCTCTCTTATTAATGGAAACCGCTTATCATTATTAGGAAAAATAACGGAACACAGAAAAAATGAAAATACACTAAATAAGTCGAGGGATAACATAAAATATCATTATGACCTTGGAAACGATTTTTATTCACTATGGCTCGACGAATCTCTGACTTATTCTAGCGCAGTATTCAATAATCATCCTCAAGGTGAACACATTAGTTTATTCGAGGCTCAAAAATTTAAACTTGATCGAGCGCTAGATTTCTTAGGTCCAATTAAAGAGGATGCTTCAGTATGTGAAATTGGCTTTGGATGGGGTAGCCTGGCCCAAAGAATTTATAGTGAGACCCAGTACAAGTATCATGGGATTACGCTATCAGCAAAACAATTAGAATACGTAAAAGAAAAGTTTTTGTATTCAAACAATTCTAATCGTCTTAAATTTGAACTAAAGGATTATCGACTTTTAAATAATAAATATGATGGAATTGTCTCTATCGAAATGTTTGAGGCGGTAGGAGAAAAGTACTGGGATGAATATTTTTCAATGATTGCTAGATGCCTAAATAAAACCTCAAAAGCCGTTATACAGACAATTTTAATTAAAGATGATAAGTTTGAAAAATATAGAAAAGGTGTGGATTTTATACAAATGTACATATTTCCTGGAGGGATGCTTCCCACAAAAAAATATCCTAAAGGACTCTTGCAGACCGGCATTATCTAAAAATTCAGGATGAATTTTATTTCTCTAAAGACTACGCTGAAACGCTAAAGCGTTGGGCCGCTAATTTCGAAGAATATAACCATAAGTTCAATGCCCTAGGACTGAACGAAGAGTTTAAAAGAATGTGGAAATTTTATTTGAATTATTGCCGTAGTGGTTTCGAAGTAGGCGATATAAATGTTGGGCAATTTGTATTAGCTAAAAGGTAAAATGTTAAGGATACTAATCTTTACACTGGTTTTTATATCCTCTAATTTAGTTATTAAAAAAAGCTTTGGGAACAACAATGCGTCAGAATTTGGAAATCTCCAACATAAAGTTTGTGAAGAATGTAGATTTTTAAACGGACAAGGTCTTTTGCGGTTCTTTGGCCTTAAAATTTATCAAGCAGCGCTTTTTTCTGAGCACAAATCAGGGGAAATATTTAATTCCAAATTCTTCTTGCGGATAAAGTATTTTAGGGATTTTAAAGGTAAAGATATTGCCAAAATTAGTTTCAAAGAAATGCATCGTCTGAACCTTATTGCAAAAGAAAAGGAAAGTGTCTGGTTGGCATGGATGGAGAACAATATTCCAGATATAAAAAAAGATGATGTTCTGAAAGGAGTTTATGTGCCCGAGGAAGGAATTGTGCTTCATCACAATGAGAACTTAGTAGCAACCTTAAGTGATAAAGACTTTGCAAGATCTTTTTTTAATTTGGCTACACGAAAACACCTCTGAACCAAAACTGAGAAAAGAATTACTTGAATTTCGCGAAAATGGTTAAATTGTCACCTTTTTTAAGTTATAGTTTTGTCGGATTTATTCTTTCCATCTCAGCATTGCCACTTTACATAGCGACCCCCAGTATTTATGCAGGATTAGGCCAAACAATATTTGTTACGGGAATGATGCTAATGATCATTAGGCTTGTAGACGCCTTCACTGATCCAGTGTTCGGAAGATTAATAGATAAAACTACTGGGCACAGATTCTTAAGATGGTTAAACCCATCTTTAATCATTTTGGCAAGCTCAGTTTTTTTCTATTTAATCCTCCTGAGTTTCTATCACAAAACTCAACGTTGGTGTTTTTTTGGTTTTTCATATTTACTTTAATTGTATCAATCTCAAATGGTATAGCAAATATTGCATATCAGAGCTGGGCATTTGCCTGGTCTAGCCAGACGGAAACAAGGAACAAATTAATTTCTGGAAGAGAAGTATTTGTGCTCATTGGATTGATCGTCTCTTCAGTATTAATCGCATTAGAATCCTTTGGGCTACTTTCTGTAATTATCTTTTTAAGCTCTATAGTTTCTGTAATTTGGCTACTGCTCATAAAAACTGTATCAATCGATACTGCCTTTTCAACTAAAGTTAATAAAAGAAATTTTAACTTTTTCTCCTTCGAATCAAAAAGGATGAAATTATTTTTAGTATTGTGTTTCTTTAATACATTTGCAAATTCGATCCCTGCTTTACTCTTCGTTTTTTTCTTTAGTGACGCACTTCTTTTAGAGAAGTCTGAAGGAGGTATTCTACTATCTGTTTATTTTCTAAGCGCAGCAATTTCTATCCCGTTTTGGAGAAAAACTATCAGTAAAATTGGTAACAAGCAAACATGGTTTGCGGCACTTACTTTGTCTATTGTTTTCTTTATTACAGTCTTGTTTTTAGAAGAAGGTCATTTTTATCCGTTTTTATTTATTTGCGTAATTACCGGGGTTGCGTTGGGGGCGAGCTCATTAGTGCTCCAGCGGTATTAAATGACCTTATCCCACCGAACAGAAATGAGACTAGTGTTGCTTCAACATATTTTGGAATTTGGAGCCTTGTTAACAAAATTGCGATTGCATTAGCCTCGGGTTTTTGTCTTCCATTGCTTGGAATTATGGGCTATGATCCAAACCTAGTCACTGAGACCGGGCAATCAAGTTTAATGTTTATGTATGCAGGGGCTCCATGTGTTATCAAACTCGTTTGTATGATTTTACTAGGTTATTTCATTAAGAAAGCCAATGTTTAGGTCTCTATTTGTTTTAGGGTTACTTTCAGTCTTTATATTTGGATGTGGTACCAAAACTATCGCTATATACGAAGGTGAGAAACCATCTTTTAATCTTGAGTCTTTTTCAATGGAAAGGTAGAGGGTTGGGGTATTGTGTTAAATCGAAACAATGATGTTGTCAAAAGATTTAAAGTTGATGTTGCGGGTTCTTTTTCTGCAGATAAATCAAGTGGAAAATTGGTAGAGAAATTTTTCTGGTCGGATGGCAAGAGAGAGAAGCGTGTATGGAATTTAAAAAAAACTGCAGATAACGAATGGGGAGGAACTAGTGATGGTGTCATCGGTACCGCACACGGGGTTGCGTCGGGAAACGCACTAAAGTGGTCATATCGGTACAACCTTATACTTGAGGGCTCGCTTTTGAATAAATTGAGCGTTGATTTTGATGACTGGATGTTTCTTGTAGAAAACAATGTACTTATGAATCGTGCAGTATTCTCGAAGTTTGGTTTTAAGCTAGGAACAGTTATCATAACTTTTAAAAAAACCAATGGGTAGGTTTAATAAGCCTATTACATCTTTTAAAAATAGGACGGTATTAGTTGTTGGTGCCTCCAGTGGAATTGGGTTTGAGATTGCTAAGGAATTAAGGTTTCTCGGCAAGAAATTAATAGTTGTGGCAAGACGAGTTGATATTTTTGAGAAGCATTTTCCACAAAACACTTTCGTGGAAACGGACATAGCCGACGACAATTCTATAGATAACTTTTTTGAAGTTATAGGAAAAGAAGGGTTAGGCATAGACACTGTATTTTGGTGCGCAGCTATATACACTCCAATGAGCTATGTTGATTTCTCTTATGAGGAAGCTCAGAAGATTACTACTATTAACCTGACATCAATTTACAAACCCTTTTGGACAATAACGCAGAAGTGGATTAAAGACAGAAATAGATTTGTAGAAAACCCCCATTGGATTTGGATATCTAGTGTTGCGGGATATACTGGTCTGCCCGGTTCATGTGCTTACGGGCCTACGAAATCAGCATTAAACAATGTCGCTGAGTCAGCATTTGTTGAATTTAAAGCATTTAAGATCGATATTTCATTGGTTTGCCCTGGTTTTGTAGATACGCGTCTCACAAAAAAAAATAGCTTTCCTATGCCCTTTATTATTTCTCCAAAAAAGCATCTGAAGAGATATTTAAGGGTCTACGTGAAGGAGTTTTGAAATCCATTTTCCAAAAAGTTTACATTTATTTTAAAAATAATTTCATTGCTTCCTTATAGATTGTTCTTCCAACTCACCGCCAAATTAACAGGACGTAGAAAGTGAAAGACAAAGTACCTTTTAATTCTATCGCTTTTAAAAAGGCTTTTGAAAATCTCAAAGATATAGAAAATCTTGATGATGTCCTGTCTTTTTATGATGAGAAATGTTATTTTAAGGACCCTTTCCACAATATCCAGAGCAAGAGTCTAATGAGAAAGCTATTTGTGAATATGTTTCAGACGGTAAATAACCCTCGATTTACTGACTTAAAAATGTTGTCGGATGGGTCTATAATCGTGCTATCTTGGACTTTTGTATTTGAAAGAAAAGGTAAGAAAAGTCAAAGTTGTATTAGGGGTTCGAGTTGGATTCAAGTTAATGAGAAAGGTTATATTTCACACCACCATGACTATTGGGACAGCGTTGAATTATTTCTAACTTTTAAATTGTTAAGATTTCCGCTGCAATTTATTAAAACAATTTTTTCCAAAGCTCAGGTACGGTAACTTAAGAGAAGATAATTATGAATACAAACAACATGCTTTATCCGGACCTTTTTAGAGCATTTGAAAGAGTTCGTTGGAATCTTGAAACGGATATCCCGTGGGACAAGTTTGAAGCTACAAAGCTGACAAAAGATCAGGCATATACCATTAAGATGAATGCTATTACGGAATGGGCTGCGTTACCGGCAACGGAAATGTTTTTGCGAGATAACAAAAACGATAGTGACTTTTCTGCATTTATGTCTGTATGGTTTTTCGAAGAGCAAAAACACAGTTTGGTTCTTATTGAGTATCTCAAAAGATTTTGTCCTGAGTTTGTTCCGAGTGAAGAAGAATTGGATGCGGTTCGTTTTGAATTCGACCCTGCGCCTGCACTTGAAACGTTAATGCTACATTTTTGTGGAGAAATCCGACTTAATCACTGGTACAGATGTGCTTCAGAATGGCACACCGAACCTGTAATTAAATCCATATATAGTACTATTGCTATGGACGAAGCTAGGACATGGAGGGGCTTATCTGAAATACATGAAAAAATCCCTAAAAACCCTAGGTGCCTCCGCACAATTAGCTTTCGCAAAAATAGGAGTTTTGATGGCATCAGCTAGCAGACACCAGAAAGCTCTTCATCCGACAAATCTGCATGTGAACAAGTCACTCTTCCCAAATGATACTGTGCAAAGCCGTTTGCCCGAACCCGGATGGCTGGAAAAGTGGCTAGATGATCAAATTAAATTTGACAAGGGCTGGAGAAAAAAGTTGCTGACAGGATATTACATAACCTATCTCTCTTGTTTGACGAGTCTTTCAATAATGTAAAAGAGCTGAACCTTTTTAGGAAAAAGATAGTTAAAAAATTCGAACGGAATCTTCGGGAAGATAATTCAAAGGCTAACGGTTTGCAAGTTGATTCAAACCTTTAAAGACTAACCATGGGTCAACGATTATTTTGTTGTCTTTTTGCATGAGTTTTTTGTCAAGCTCCATGCCGCTAAAAACTTGTCGAGATTTCCACCATATAAAAAGATTGGTGTAGTGCTTTTAGTTATAAAAGAGATTGCGGCTTGAACGATAAAAATACCAGACAAAACAGAGTCATTCGTGCCAGATGGAAAATCCAGGGGTTTGTATCTTTTAGTTTCAACTTGAGTTGTGAGAAATTTAAGGCTATTTTCCATGAATGAAAAACCTGGAATGATATAACCTCCTTCGTGGATTATCTCCTGAGTGCAAATGGCTTTTTCATTCTTATTTATAGTGATTTTGTCTAACACAGTAGCAGTGCCCACAGACAAAATGAAAACAGTCTTCATTTTCTTTTTCTCTAAATATTCTCTTAAGCCAATCATTGCAAGCCATCTATCAACCCCTAGTGATTGTGGGTTTTCACGATTAATTTTAAAAACAAGCTTATGGTTAAAACCGGTAATTATTTCATGATTATCTTCTGGATATACGAAAAAGATATTTTGTTGCGGAAAAATTCTGGATAATTCATTGGCTACTACTTCATTTAGTGCGTTTGGTGCTACCGATGCTATGTGAACAGTAGCAGCTTTTTGCATCTGCTCCAATTTGAGGTCATTAGGTGAGTTTTTTTTTAAGTTATTTAAACTATTTAGTATAAGATTTTTTAAAGACCACTTTCTATTATTGCTAATTAAATCTTTGATATCTACTTTGTCATTGGTAGCCAGTAGGCTCCGTACCAGGATGCTTTCGAAATAATATCACCCACTTTAGTTGAGAATTTCCAGAATCAACTAACAACCTTATCTCCATTGAATAGACCCCCTATCTATTCTTGTTACTTCAGATTTGGAGGGCTCTTTTATTAATAAATTTCCATGAATATCTATTCCATGATTAATTCCAGAAACCATTTGATATTTGTTAATTGCAACTTTAATGTATTTTTTTTTTAATATATCTCTTTTGTTAAACTCCATGGGTGAATTAAGAAGAATTATGTCATTATCCAGATTATCAATGCTGGTTGTTAGTTCTTGAAAAAAGTTGGATGCATCAAAAGTCATGGAACTTTTTATACAATCATAAAGCGCTGATGCGTTAAATTGATTATTGTTAGTGCCCCATGCGATATTTATGCCTATACCAAGAATGGCTATTTTGTTCGAACTCTTTTTTATTTTCGATGACATCAAATGCAGGAGAATACCTCCAACCTTCTTGCCATCTTTATATAAATCATTTGGCCATTTAATTCCTAAAGATAGTCGTTTAGGAGAAATTGCTTTTTCGATACTCTTAGCAACCAATAAAGCAAATATTATAGGTAATAATTTTGGCGCATTATCTTCAAGGAAAAATTTTAAAGGAAAAACCATGCTAGCGGCAAGTGACCTATCAGAAGAGACCCATGGACGACCATTCGTACCATAACCGTTTGTTTGGTTTTCAGAATAAAATACTAGCTGTTCATTATTATATTCAGAACGCACGTGTTCTAGCGCAACGTCTTGTGTTGATCTAGTAGCCTCCAAATTCTTTACTGTCCACATATTATGATATTCTACCAATTATGTATTTTGATAAGCATATATTCTTCTGTTTAAATGAAAGAGCTGCTGGAGAAACATGTTGTGCGAATTTTGACTCTTGTAGACTCCAGGCATACACAAAAGATAAGATTAAAACAGAAAAGAAACTTAAAGGTATACGCATAAGAGTTAATAGAGCTGGTTGCTTGGATAGATGCGATTTTGGACCTGTATTAGTTATTTATCCTGAAGGCACTTGGTATACATATTTGGATGAAGAGGATATTGACGAAATCATTCAGTCTCACCTTATAAAAGGGGTGTTAGTAGAACGCCTAAGAATAAAAGGGTAGAAAGGGTAGCCCCAGCAAATGCATGATTTAGCCTATTATAATGGGAATTTTATGCCCATTAATGACGTCAGAATTTCCCCTCTGGATAGGGGATTTCTTTTTGCGGATGGGGTCTATGAGGTTGTGCCAGTTTATAATAAAAGTCCCTTTTTTTTTAATGAGCATCTAGACAGGTTATACAGAAGTTTAAAAAAAATAAGATTGAACCCGTGCATAAAGAAAGAGGAAATAAAAAGTTGTATTGAAGAACTTATAATACAAACGAGACATAGTCACCAAATAGTTTACGTCCAAATCACCAGAGGTGTTGCAAACAGAAATCACGCCTTTCCGAAAAGTACTCGTCCAACGATATTTATAATGTCCTCCGAACTTATTAGACCTACGGAGAAAATGTTTTCTGAAGGCGTTAGTGCCATTACAACCAATGATAATCGTTGGAAGTCATGTGATATTAAATCGATATCTCTTTTGCCAAATGTGCTTGCTAGGGAAGAAGCCATAGCCTCAAATTGTCACGAGGCTATTCTTGTCGACAACGGGAATGTTACCGAGGGAGCAGCCTCAACGATTTGGATAGTAAAAGAAGGGAAAGTTTTTTGTCCAGAGCCATGTAATAATTTGCTTGAAGGTGTTCGAATAAAAATTATAGAAAAATTATGCTTCGAACTAGAAATATTGTTCCAACGAAGAAACTTTGAAGGTTAGCGAATTAATGAATGCAGACGAGATATTACTCACTTCAGCTACCAAGGAGATACTCCCAATAACATCAGTTAATGGCAAGAAAATTGGCATTAAGAATCGTGAAGGGAAACCGGGTACAATTTTCCAAAAATTGAGACGACGCTATACCGATTTAATTCTTTCTAGTTGATTAACTATTTGATAGGTTTTTTAGGTTTCTGTGAATTAATTACGGCATCGATATTGGCAATTTCGATTTCTGATTTTACTTCAAAAACCTTCACAACTCTTTTAGTTCCTTTCACTCTTGAGGCAATATCAGCAGCTAGATCTGCCTCACGCTGAGTTACTATTCCCATGAGAAAAACTATCCCATTTTCGGTTTTTACTTTTACAACGTTTGCATTCAACTTTTCTTCGTCAATAAAACTAGCCTTTATTTTTGCGGTGAGTATGGTATCTCTAGCAAACATTTTTCCAGTGGCTTTTGGTCCTACATTCAATTCATTAATTATTTCTCTGACATTTTCAACATTCGCAATCAAACTTGCTACTTCTTTTGAAAGTTCTTCATTTGGGACCCAACCGGTAAGTAATGCTGCTCGATTAAAACTCGTTACAGCGACGGATATCTCC
Organism: Burkholderiaceae bacterium; assembly: GCA_038147455.1. Classification (GTDB taxonomy): domain Bacteria; phylum Pseudomonadota; class Gammaproteobacteria; order Burkholderiales; family Burkholderiaceae_A; genus UBA7377. Next base: position 371,005 of record JAYQTQ010000003.1, read on the forward strand.
TCTTTAGAAAAGTTTTTAGAAAGCTCATTCATTGATTTAAGCTCTATTGTTTCATCTTCAAGAATGATACCTGCTGTTCTTCGATCCGTTACGGCTACCGCAGTAGCAACTACTCCAGTCGCAACTAACGGAAAATAACATCCTTCCAGAAGAAATATAATAGCTAGAAGTCCGCTTGCCCTAGTAAAAAACTCTTTTCTCATAAAATAGGTGGTCATGCTAACATACTTTATTTTACCAGTCAGAACATTATGGGTCGAGTTATTCATAAGAAAGAAACGGAGCAGGAAAAAAAACCCGGGCTATATGTCATTTCGACGCCAATAGGTAATTTGCAAGACTTGAGCCTTCGAGCAAAGAAAATATTAGAGCAATGTGAATTAGTACTAGCTGAGGATACCAGACTGGCTAATAAGCTTTTTAACTCGTTCAATATCAATAAGAAAAAAAACCAACTACTATCGTGTTACAGATTTAACGAAACAGAGAGGATTCATAAGCTTAACTTCGAAAAACTCAGTACTTGCATGGTTGGGCTGGTATCTGATGCAGGCACACCTTGCGTGTCTGATCCAGGTTAAAAAATTGTAGAAAAGTATCATCAACTCGGTCTACCTGTCTTTTCTGTTCCTGGTTGTTGTTCGGCTATGGCTGGTTTTTCTATCAGTGGCATTGAATTGAAAAACTGCCAAACATTAACTTTTGGTGGGTTCTTCCCGAGGAAAGAGAAAGATGCGCAAAAATTACTTAATAAGATCTCTTGCGGGTCAGATTATGTTATTTTTTTGAAACGGTTAATAGGTTAGAAAACTCTTCTAAATCATCTCAGAACGATTTTTTAATGAGGATATTTTCGTTTTCCTCGCAAAAGAAATGACTAAAATTCATGAAGCTACGTGGAGGGGAAATTGCTCTGAAATACTGGCTGAATTAAGGACAAATGGGGTCAAAAAAGACCAATTTTCTCGCGGAGAACTCGTTGTGATTATTAACATCTCTAAACGAAAAGAATTTCTTGAACTAAACAAAGAATTTGAATTTTGGTTGAAAACACTAAAACCTCATGTGAAGAGTTCCGTATTAGCTAAAATACTCAGTGAAAAATTTGGCAAAAATAGGCAAGCGGTATATTCAGAATTCTTGAAAATTAATATTTAGGGACTTCTTTCCGCGATTAAATAATCAAGCAAACCAATTATTCGTCTATTGCTACCGACCATGGCAGGAGAAGTTAAAAACTCACCGTCAACTATGATTTGAGGTACGCCAGTTACCTTAAAAAGTTTCATGAGTGAGGATGCTTCCTTCATGTCATTCTTAACCTTATTTGAATTCCATTCTTTTTCAAAATCTGCTAACGACAATCCATTATCCTCTACCCATATTGTGATGCTCAAAAAATCTTTGAGTGGAAGCCTTTTGTCCTGAATATCAGCAAATAATTTGTCAAGATACTGGTCAATAAGTCCCATTTTTTTCAAGGTGAAATATAGTCTTTGATGAGTTATTTCCCTAAAAGGCACGTGAAGTTTTTTAAACTCTACATTTGCAGGAAGTTTTTCTGCCCATTTGTTAACCACTGGTGAGAAATTTCTGCAATGCGGACAAAATAGACCGAAAAACTCAACTACCTCAATCTTTTTAGTTTTTTTATATTTATTGTCACTATAAATCCTTTTATAGTCGATGCCCTCATCATAAGTTGGGCCGGCAAGAATATCTCCTTTGGTAATGCAAGCAACTATTATGACTAAAAAAATATGAAGAAATAATCTAAAAGTCAGGTTTTTACGAATGAAAAAAGAAGCAATGTTTAACATTAGACGGTCTCCATATTTGCTATTACCGATTTACCAAAACTGCGTGCGATTTTATCTGACTGTCAGAGAGACGTTCCTTTACGTTATTAAGTTCCTCCGATGAACTGAACGGACCCAGTCTCACGCGATAAAATAAGTTTCCTTTCTTGTTTTTTTTGAAAATGGCAGCCTCAAAGCCCAAAAAAGCTAATTTTGCCCGCATTCTATCGGCTTCTTTAACCTCTCGGAACGCTCCCACCTGTAAATAATATGATTTGTCTACTTCTGCAGAACTACTAACTTCTTTTTCCAATTTTGTCGCTTGTATAACCCTTTCCACAGGCTCCGGGAGGGACTCAGAGTCTGTTTCTGTAGTATTTTCTTTTGAATCAGGAAGAAAAATCGACATATCAGTAGGAGCAATTTTTACGATTACATCATTATCCGTTTCGGATAACTTCATGATAGATTTTGTTTTATTGTACCCATCAAGCTTGTTTGCAAACGGGACCGGTGTTTTCGTGATGTAAAAAGCTAAATATGCTGCAATAAGAAGCCCTGTTGCGATTCCGAAAAAAAAGCTTAAAATTCCAAAACCATGTGGATAAAATTTCTTTTTAAGCAAAGTTGTTTCTAGACTGCGATTATGAAAGCTCATTTTTACATTTTCTCCGGTGCATTTATACCCAACAACTCCAAGTTACTTTTTAAAATCCTGGCTACCCCAAAAACGATTAATAGTCTCTTGTTCTTAGTCCATACGTCTTCTACCAATATCTTTGAGTCGTTGTAAAATTTATGAAAGTCGCTAGCCAAATCTTGTAAATAAAATATTAGCTGATGAGGCTCAAAATTTTCGGTTACACATCGAGCAACCTCCGGGAAACCAAGGACTCGGAGAACAAGTTCATTTTCGGCTTTATTAAATTTTTCAGGCCGTTCGGCAGTAAATGATTTTCCGCTTAAACTCCTGAAATAAACTAACAGTTCCTTCTCTGACAAACAAGATTGTTTTATGACACTAGAAGCTCTGGCGTGTGCATATTGAACATAAAACACTGGATTTTCCTCGGAATGCTTTTGTGCTAAGTCAACGTCAAAGGTAAATTCAGTTTCTGGTTTTTTTGAAAGAAGAAAAAAACGAACTGCATCTTTGCCTTTTGCTAATAACGGCGAAATATCCGTTCGCTCTCCTTGTGATTCGCTAAAACAAGGTTCGTCTAGACCCGAAGAAAGGTAAATGAGCTCTTTTAGAGTTACATAATTTCCAGAGCGTTTTGAAAATTTTACATCTTTACCATTTTTTTTGACTGTCACCATTTTATGTAAAATTGTAGCCGGAAAATCTTCAGAAATATTTTTATTTAGCCCTTGCAACCCAGCTTTCACTCTACACAATGTTCCGTGATGATCCGAACCCTGAATATTTAATGCTTTTCTGAAACCGCGAATCCATTTGTCCAAATGGTAAGCAACATCTGGTACAAAGTAGGTATAAGAGCCATCGGACTTGATCATAACTCTATCTTTGTCATCCCCAAAATCTGTTGACTTTAACCAAAGGGCCTTATCAAGAAAAAAAGTCTTACCATTTTTTTTCAAAGTGTCTATAACCTCATCCACTAAACCATTTGTATAAAACGATGACTCTAATGCAAAACTATCGAAAGACACGTCCAAAAGAGCTAAGTCCGCATTTTGTTCTGCTCGTAAGAAATTAATTGAAAAGTCTTTAATCTCATTCAGTAGTTTTTCGCTTTTTTCAAATTTTTTTATGTGACTCACATTATTAACCGCTTTGAAATCATTAGCAATTTCGGTGATGTAGTCGCCACGGTACCCATCGGTAGGGAACTCTTCATGAGAATCATTATACCCATTGAGCCTAGCCCATACAGATAGCCCCAAATTTTCTATTTGATTGCCAGCATCATTGTAGTAAAACTCTCGAATGATGTCATATCCAACTCTGGACAAGATTTTTGAAATTGCGTCGCCCAGCACAGCTTGACGTGCGTGACCGACATGAAGTGGGCCAGTGGGATTTGCCGACACATACTCTACGATAATCTTTTCATGTTTTTTGGCATCTTCCCAACCATAATAGTTTTCTGTAACAGCTGCACAAAGATAGTTTAATTTCGAGATAGGTTTTATACGAAAGTTTATGAATCCCGGATTTGCAACATTCACATTATCCCAAACACGATCGAGTTCACGCTCACTATTGAGTTGAGACTTCAGAGTCTCCACTATTAAATTGGCAAGCTTCAAGGCATCCAAATTGGTATCTCTAGATTTCTTTAAGGCAATATTTGACGACAAATCCCCGTTCGCTTTGTTTTTCGGAATTTCTAACGATATTTCGATATCCTTAAAATTTGTGCTGATCTCAGGAATTTGTTTCCGGTCCTTTAGGTAGTCTATTGAATCCAGGATTTCACTTGCTAAATTTTCCTTTAATATATGAATCATTACTCTGCCTTTAAAAAAAGAGCTTTGCGATTTTGATGAATTTTTTTCTTAATAGGCTTGTCATAATAATGTGGCGCGTCTGACAGGAATCGAACCTGTGACTACTGGCTTCGGAAACCAGGGCTCTATCCACTGAGCTACAGACGCTCTTAGTTAGTGTTTCAAGTAGTCGATTAAACAATTATAATTTAAACTTAGAGTAAATTATCAATAGAAAGAGAAAACAATGAGTGACACTGGAAGCCCCATAAAAACACCAAAACAGTTGCTATACGCTATTCTTGCAGCATTTTTGATACCAATTGCAGTTATTGTGTTGCTTTCGCAATATGTTGGCAACCTTAAAAACCCGTCTAATTCATCTGATGCCTACACAGAGGACAAAGTTCTTGAGAGAATTGCTCCGATTGGGTCGATTAGAACGGAACCTGTTCTGGCTGATTCAAGTGCGAATGAGAAAGTTGCAAACATTACTAAAGTGGCTTTGTCTGGGGAAGAGGTGTACGCTAATCGTTGTGCAGCATGCCACGAGGCTGGTGTGTTAAATGCACCTAAAATTGGAGATACGGCTGCCTGGGCCCCAAGAATTAGTCAAGGTTTAGATACTCTCTTGTATTCTGTTTTAAATGGTAAAGGAGCTATGGCATCGCAAAAAGGGCCTTTAAATACTGATGAAGAGCTAAAGTCGGCGGTTATATATCTCACAAATAAATCCGGGGGTTCTCTTTAATTGTTGCGGCGCGGAAATAAACTAGATTTAGTTATCAATGTTTTCGACAATTTTCTCAAGACAAATTTTGGTGGACTGGTTGGATCCGGTAGGAAGAGCCCAGCAGAGGGTTTAGTTGCAAGCCATGAAAAGAGAGCCTTAATTCCAGCCAGGAATTATCCGGAAAGTTGATGAGAATAAATCATTCAGGGGAAGTTGCCGCTCAGGGATTGTATCAAGGCCAACTTGTCTTTGAAACAGAACCTGCTATGAGAAACTATCTAAAGAAGGCAGCTAAAGAAGAGGCTGACCATCTTATGTGGACTGAGGAGTATTTAGCTGCACAAGGTACGAAGAAAAGTTATCTCAATCCGATATGGTATCTGGGCAGTTTTGGATTAGCCATCTACATGCAAATACAAGGACAGAAAAAATCCAAATCTTTCTTAGCTGAGACGGAGCGACAGGTCCAGACACATCTTGAAAAACACCTAGATATATTTCCCTCTGAAGACAATCAAGCTCGAGAGATACTAGAAAAAATGTATGAAGATGAGGGAGAACATGCCAGTTGGGCTGAAAACGATTCAAGTGGCAACGATTTTAAAGAAGAGTTATCAAAGTTCGAAAAACATGCTATGGGGGTTATGTCAAAAGTAATGATTGAAACCTCTAGAAGAATTTAGTTAAAAGTCGATTGGGTCCACATCAATAATTGTGTTACTTCTCGCGTTCGCAATGGCGGCTTTTATGGCATTGAGAGTCCTATGTAAATCAGCTCTTTCATCTGCCTCCAATAAAATTCGTGATCGATATTTTTTACTCAACCTTTCTGGAAAAACTTGTAAAGGACCGCTGAATTTTACTTTTGATTTTTCGGAATCTGGAATTAGGTTTGTCAATTCAACTAAAACTCTGTTTATTTCTCTCTTTAAAATAACTCTATTAGAGTGAGTGAAGTTTACAGTTGCAAGATTTGTAAATGGCGGTAATTTCCATGTTTTGCGTTCGGTAATTAATTTTTCAGCAAAGTCTACATAATTTGCGTTGGAAAGATCTTTTAAAAAATTACTATTAGGATTTAAGACCTCCATTATAAAAACTGGTTCTTGATACTTTTTAGACTGTTGTGGATGACGTCCTGCCCTACCAGATACTTGAAGGAGGGATTGAAAAAGCCTTTCAGATGCCCTAAAATCCGGGTGCTTTAAATAAGATTCAATTTCTAACGCAACAACCAGAGTCACTTTTGTAAAATCGTGCCCTTTAGTTAATATCTGAGTACCTATGATTATATCTACGTCCCCATTTTCAATTTTTTGCAAGCAAGCGTCAAATTCCTTCTTCTTTTTAATAATTTGTTTATCGATTCTCATAATGCGAGCCGTAGGAATAAGACGAGAGATTTTGTATTCTAGCTGTTCCGTTCCAATACCTAGAAGCTTCATTCGATTAGAACCACAACTTTTGCAGAACTTAGGAGGAAGTTCTTTATAATTACAAAAATGGCATAGCATAAAATCATCCTTATCTTTATGTAAAACGAGATTGACGGTGCAGTTTTTACACTTTGCGGACCAATTACATTCCAGACAACTTTGAACTGGGGCCCATCCCTTTTTATTCAAATACAAAAGAGCTTGTTGACCCGCATTAATATGTTGCTTCAATATTTTTAGTGTGTCTTCTGATATTCCATTTTCATAAGAATAAGAACTTTTTTGGAAAATGATAGGCTTTGGTAGCAACTGTCCAGAGGCGCGATTTTTTAAATTTAAATATGTATATTTTTTCCGTTTTGTTTGCACCCAAGACTCTAAGCTCGGGGTGGCAGAGCCTAAAATTATTTTTATTCCTAAATTGTTTGCTCGATAAACCGCAAGGTCTCTTGCAGAGTATCTGAAACCTTCGCTTTGTTTGAATGATGTATCATGTTCTTCGTCCACTATTATCAACTGTAGATTGGATAGACGAAGAAAAATAGCCATCCTGGTTCCTAATATAATTTTTATTTTTCCGGTAGAAACGTTCAGCCAGGTTTTAGCTCTTGACAGGGGCGTCTGAGTACTAGTGTAAATTCCTATTTCGTAGGAAGGAAAATAATTTTCCAATAAACTTTGTAAATTGGAGGTTAACCCTATTTCTGGGACTAAATACAATACCTGAGATGTTACGGAATCTTCTAATATTTTTTTAATTGCCGAAAAGTACAGCCTTGTTTTACCTGAGCCTGTGACTCCGTGAAGAAGAATAGGTTTTGTCGAAGAGACTATGGACTTGTAGCATGTGGATTGTTCTTCGTTTAACCCCCAATCAACTTTAATCTGAGTTTTTTTTTTTACTTTTCCTCGGAAAGTCTATTCGGTTTTAAAAAAGTAATCTTTCTTTTTTAATGTAATTACTTTCTATATTTTTTACTGATTTTAATAATTTAGGAAAGGAGTTAAAGGTTACTTTTCCTAATGGGCGATGATAGTATTTTGCAGCAAAGGCTAGAAATTCGAGAAACTTTTCATCAACAGGAGGTAATGTATCGATGATAAATTCAATTGGTTTAATTTGTTTGACAGGTGAAGAGTTTTTTTACTCCGACAATGAGACCTAAATTTTTTTGTTTTTTACTTTTACAATAACCCAGTGACCTATAATGTCTGTTTTTATTGAATTGTTTTTACTTGCAGGGTTGTAAGAATAATCTAATGTTTCTACAGTTGGTAGATCAAGAGCAACTTGAGCGATCATAGAAGGCGTTAGTATTCTCTTATCGTATCGACGAGAATTGCAACATTCTCAGGAGATGTATATTGAGAAATACCATGGCCTAAATTGAAAATATATCCATTTTTTCGTTCTTCTTCAGTAAGGCTATCTAGTAACTTTTTCACTTCTTTTCTAACAAAACTGCCATCGCCTAATAAAACTGCAGGGTCAAGATTACCCTGAACTGCACAATTTGTTCCAGCTATCTTCTTCGCGAATTTTAAGTCAACTGTCCAATCAATACCAATCCCTGAGCAATCAGTTTGAACTATTGACTCGAGCCACACTCCTCCTCCTTTAACGAAAACAATTTTTGGGGTGGTAGGAAAATTTTGATTTAATCTCGTTATTATCTTTTTTAGATACTGAAGAGAATATATTGGGAAATTAAGATATGAGAGTAAACCTCCCCATGAATCAAACAACATTACGGCGTCTGCGCCTTCTTTTATTTGCATGGTGAGATAGTTGATAATATTTTCTGTTAGCCTCTCTAATAAAAGTATTAAAAGATCTGGCTGTGTATATAACCATTTTCTCACCTGAATAAAATCATCTTTGGACCCACCTCCGCCCAAAATATAACAGGCTAGTGTCCAGGGGCTTCCTGCAAAACCAATAAGTGGAGTATTTTTATGCAGATTTTCTCTAATTAGTTTGACAGTTGAACCTACGTAATCTAATTTCGTATCAATCTCTGTTTGAATCACACAAAGTAAATCATTTTTGTCACCAATAGGATTATTGAATTTCGGCCCATAACCCTCTACAAAGTCAAGCTCCATTCCCATTGCGTCAGGTATAGTTAGGATATCAGAGAATAAAATAGCGGCATCAAATCCGTAACGTTCTATGGGTTGTAATGTGACCTCACAGGCCAATTCAGGGTTTTTACACAATGACATGAAGGAGCCTGCCCTAGCCCTAGTTTTATTGTATTCTGGCAAATATCTTCCAGCTTGCCGCATGAGCCAGACTGGCACTTTATCAACAGTCTGTCCTTGCAAGGCTCGTAGAAAAAGACTGCTTGAGGTTATATTTAACTCCTAGCCTTATATTTTTGTAACGTTCTTAACTCGGCCATGGCGTATGAAAGCTCAGCTTGCGCAGTAGCTAAAGCTATTTTGTCTTCTGGGGCTTTTGAAATTGCCTCTTCTGCGTTTCTTCGTGCCTCTTCTGCTCTAGCCTGGTCGATTTCCTCACCTCTAACGACGGTATCGGCTAACACTGTTACTACGGTAGGTTGAACTTCTAAAAAACCACCAGCTACAAAAAATAAAGTCTCCTCGGGCTCGTCTTTTGCATGGAATTTCAGCGTTCCTGGTTTAATTTTCGTCAGCAAGGAGTGTGGTTAGGGAAAATTCCAAGCTCACCATCTACACCGGGAACTACCACGAAATTAGCTTCGCCAGAAAATAAGTTTCGTTCAGCAGAGACGATTTCTAATCGGAAGGTTTTTGCATTAGAAGACCTGTTCCATTACTGAACTTTTTACCTTTTTCTATTGCCTCATCAATTGTTCCAACCATGTAGAACGCCTGTTCAGGTAAATGGTCAAGTTCGCCGGAATTTATCATACTGAAGCCTTTGATAGTATCTTTTAACTAACGTACTTTCCAGGAGAACCCGTGAATACTTCAGCTACATGGAATGGCTGAGACAAAAAACGTTGCATTTTTCTAGCGCGCGCAACCACAAGCTTATCCTCAGGCGCTAATTCGTCCATTCCAAGAATAGCAATAATATCCCTTAATTCCTTGTAACGCTGGAGTGTACCTTGAACAGAACGTGCCACTTCGTAATGATCTGCTCCGACCACATTTGGATCAAGTTGCCTAGAAGTGGAATCAAGGGGGTCAACAGCTGGATAGATACCTAGAGCTGCAATATCGCGGGATAGTACCACGGTAGAGTCAAGGTGCGCAAATGTTGTTGCAGGAGAAGGATCAGTCAAGTCATCAGCAGGAACGTAGACTGCCTGAATAGACGTAATGGAACCTGTTTTTGTCGATGTAATTCGTTCCTGAAGTTTACCCATTTCCTCAGCCAATGTAGGCTGATATCCAACAGCAGAAGGCATTCTACCCAACAATGCAGAGACTTCAGTTCCGGCTAATGTGTATCGGTAAATATTGTCAACGAAAAATAATACATCTCGCCCTTCATCCCTGAAAGATTCTGCTATTGTCAATCCGGTTAACGCTACTCTTAATCTATTACCTGGTGGTTCATTCATCTGTCCATAAACCATAGAAACCTTCGACGTCGGAAAATCTTTCGGATTAACAACGCCAGCTTCGATCATCTCGTGATAAAAATCATTTCCTTCGCGAGTTCTTTCACCTACCCCAGCAAAAACTGAAAGACCGGAATGAGCTTTAGCAATGTTATTGATGAGTTCCATCATGTTTACCGTTTTGCCAACACCTGCACCACCAAACAAACCAACCTTTCCGCCTTTCGCAAAAGGGCAAATTAAATCGATAACCTTTATTCCAGTTTCTAATAATTCTTGGGAGGGCGATAGCTCCTCATAAGTGGGGGCGGCTTTATGAATTTCAGCTTTTTGATCTGAACTAACGGGCCCAACTTCATCAATTGGATTTCCTAAAACATCCATAATTCGCCCGAGTGTTGCTTGCCCAACAGGGACGGTAATCGGAGCACCCGTATTTTTTATTACCATTCCTCTTTTTAACCCATCAGATGAACCGAGTGCTATTGTACGAACAATGCCGTCACCCAACTGTTGTTGGACCTCAAGTGTTAAGTCAGAGTTATCCATTTTCAGAGCGTCGTACACTTTTGGAATTCCTTCTCTAGGAAATTCCACATCAACAACCGCTCCGATACATTGTACAATTTTTCCTTCTACCATACTGACCTCTATTAATGATGTTATTAAACGGCAGCTGCACCCGCCACAATTTCTGAAAGCTCCTTTGTAATAGCCGCCTGCCTAGTTTTGTTGTAAACCAATTTAAGCTCTTCAATTACATTTCCAGCATTATCTGTAGCTGCCTTCATAGCTACCATTCTGGCCGACTGTTCTGATGCTATATTTTCTACGAGAGCCTGATGAGTTATTGTCTCAACATACCGAAGTACCAGGCCATCAATTAATTCGTAAGATTCCGGCTCGTAAACATAATCCCAAGTATAGTTGTTTATAGGGTTGATATCTTTCGAATTTAATGGCAAGAGGACCTCGGTTACAGGATCCTGTTTCATTGTATTTATAAATTTGTTTGAAAAGATAAAAACCTGTTCCAACTGGCCTTTCTCGTACAACTCCAAAATCGGTTTTATCGCAGCATTTACATTCTCAGGCAAGGGGCTGTCACCTACCTGGACGAAGCTAGACAACACTTCCACATCTATTCTACTCAAAAAGCTAAGAGCTTTGTTTCCGATTGCAACTGCTTTAACTTTTTTACCCTTTGACTCAGCTTCCTGAACTTTTGCTAAAACGTGCCGAAAAACGTTTGTATTAAGACCGCCGCACAATCCTTTGTCAGTGGATATAACTATGATTCCAATGTTTGGTGCATCAGGAAAATCATTCATAAAAGGGTGACGGTACTCTGGATTTGATTGCGAAAAATGCCCGATTAAATCTACGATTTTTTCACTGTAAGGTCGAGAAGCTCTCATTCGATCCTGAGCTTTGCGCATTTTAGACGCAGCGACCATTTCCATCGCCTTTGTTATCTTTTTTGTGTTTTCAACGCTTTTGATTTTCGTTCGAATTTCTTTACCAACAGCCATAGTAAACTTATTTTCCTATCAAGTTTTTAAATTCCTTAATGCCATCCTCTAACGCAGATTCAGTGGCGTCATCAAGCTTTTGGTTTTTTTGAATTGTTGCAAGTAAATTTGCTAACTTATCGTTGTTTAAAAAATGATCATGCAAATCTTTTTCTATTTTCAAAATATTTACAACATCTACATCATCAAAGTAACCTTTATTTACTGCAAAAAGCGACAATCCCATTCTAGCTATTGGAAGCGGGGAATATTGCTTTTGCTTCAGCAATTCAGTTACCCTAGCTCCTCTATCTAACTGTTTTCTTGTCGCTTCATCAAGGTCAGAGGCGAATTGAGCAAAAGCTGCCAATTCTCTATATTGAGCTAAATCTGTCCTAATTCCACCAGAAAGGCTCTTTATTAATTTAGTTTGGGCTGCACCTCCAACTCTCGATACAGATATTCCGGCGTTAATAGCGGGACGAACCCCCGAGTTAAACAAACTTGTTTCGAGAAAGATTTGACCATCAGTTATTGATATTACGTTTGTCGGAACAAAAGCAGACACATCACCTGCTTGTGTTTCAATTATCGGAAGAGCCGTCAGTGATCCTGTCTTTCCTTTAACAGCGCCACTAGTAAACTTTTCTACATAATCTTCATTTACACGAGCTGCACGCTCTAATAATCTCGAATGCAAGTAAAACACATCTCCTGGGAAAGCCTCCCTACCAGGGGGTCTTCTTAGCAAGAGAGAAACTTGGCGATAAGCTACAGCCTGCTTTGACAAATCATCATATATGATTAAAGCATCTTGACCCCTATCTCTGAAGAATTCACCCATGGCACATCCTGAGTAAGGGGATAAATATTGCATCGCGGCTGACTCAGAAGCTGCTGCTGCTACTACAATTGTAAACTCCATTGCTCCATTTTCTTCCAGGGCTCTTACAACATTTTTTATTGAAGAGGCCTTTTGTCCAATAGCAACGTATATACAAATTACATCCTCACCCTTTTGATTAATTATCGTATCAATTGCTAAGGCTGTTTTTCCAGTTTGCCTATCACCAATTATTAACTCCCTCTGACCCCTGCCAATTGGCACCATAGAATCAATGGCCTTAAGTCCAGTTTGCAACGGCTGGGAAACTGATTTTCGCGCGATAACCCCTGGAGCAATCCTTTCAATTGGCCCAGTCTCCTTTGCTTTAACTTCTCCCTTACCATCGATAGGTTGGCCGAGAGCATTTACTACTCTACCTATTAACTCAGCTCCGACGGGGACCTCTAATATCTTCCCAGTACACTTAACGACATCTCCCTCTGCTATCTGCTCATAATCACCCAATATAACTGCACCAACCGAGTCTCTTTCCAAGTTTAAGGCTAACCCAAAGGTATTATTAGGAAACTCCAACATCTCACCCTGCATAACATCTGAAAGGCCATGTATCTTGCATATCCCATCGGTGACTGTTACCACGGTGCCCTGATTCGTAGCCTCAGCTGCTAAGTTTGCGCCACTAATTTTTTCTTTGATAATTTCGCTAATTTCTGACGGATTGAGTTGCATTTACACTCCTAACAAATAAAACTTTAATTAACCAAAATAGAATTTTTTAAAATTTCAAGATTTCTCTTGATTGAACCATCGATTACGTAATCTCCGATACTAATAGTCACTCCACCAATCAGAGTTTTATCCACAATACAAGATAGGACAACCTTCTTATTAAATTTTTTTTCCAGCCGTTTTTTTATTGAGTCTTTTTGATTCTCAAGTAGTTCAAAAGCAGAAAGAATTTTCGCTTCTAGTTTTTTATTATGCTCATTTTCTAAATTATGAAATTGCTGAAGTATCTCCTCAAAAAAAACAAGCCGGGAATTGTCAACTAAAAGCTCGAAAAAGTTTTTTAAACTCTGATTAAAATTTTCCGGCAGAAAAGATAAAACAAACTTTTTTCCTTTATCTTTTGACACAGCCGGGTTTGAAAGGTATGAATTTAAATTTTTATCGCGAAGGACTGTTGCAAGAAAATTTAATTCATCGCCAAACTTTTCACCTTCATCAAGTGATATTTGAAACAAAGCCTCAGCGTATGGTCTAGCGATTGTGGTTCCATCACTCATGACTACAACTCAGCTTCCAATCTCTTTAAAATGTCGTTGTGCTTAGCCTGGTCCACTTCTTGTTTTAAAATCTCCTGTGCGCCGTGAACAGCTAACAGAGATACGTCTTTCCGAAGTTGGTCTCGCAATTTGACAATCTCAGTTTCGGCTTCTTTTTTTGCTGCCTCAAGTATTAATGCCGCTTCTTTACTGGCTTGATCTTTAGCCTTCTCGATGATTGCTGCTGCTTTTTTTTCTGATTCTTGAAGCCTACTTGTGATTTCCTGATGAGCCTTCTTCAAATCCTCCTGAATTTTTATTTCCGCATTTTTATATTCATTTTTTGTTTTATCTGCGTACTCAAGTCCACTCGCGATTTTATTTGTTCGTTCATCAATGGCTCTGATTATCGGCGGCCAAACGAACCTCATTGTAAACCAACCTAAAATAAAAAAAACAACTAACTGCGCAAATAAAGTTGCATTAAGGTTCATATCTTTAACCTTCGACTAACTGACAAAGGGGTTAGCTGTGGTATACCAAAGAGCTATTCCTGTACCAATAATAAAGGCCGCATCAATTAGACCAACCAGTAAAAACATTTTCGTTTGAAGAGTATTCATTAACTCGGGCTGTCTAGCAGAGGCTTCTAAAAACCTACTTCCCATGATTCCGATCCCAATACATGCACCAGCTGCGCCCAACCCGATAATTAAACCTGCTGCTAAAGCAACAAAACCTACGACAGACTCCATAACAACTCCTATTATAATTTATAAAATTTTAATGAGATTCATGCGCTTGCCCGATGTACACCAGAGTTAACATCATAAAAATAAACGCTTGAAGCGTAATAATCAAGATATGAAAAATTGCCCAAACTGTGCCAGCCAACACATGACCAACAAAACCTAAAATAGTAGCGCTACCACCGAGCAACGCTATGAGAACAAAAATTAATTCTCCAGCATACATATTACCAAACAACCTCATCCCTATAGAAAAAGTCTTGGCAACAAATTCTATAATATTCAACCCGAGATTGAAAACCCATAATGCCGGGTGGGAACCAAAAGGCGCGCAAAGTAATTCTTTACAAAAGCCTAGAAGACCCTTTATTTTTACGCTGTAGAACATCATTAGAGCAAATACACCTAAAGCGAGGCCCATCGTCCCATTTAAATCGGCCGTAGGCACAATGCGATGGTAATGAATTAAATCCCCCAAACCAAGGGCAGCGAATACGAAATGCGGCAAATCAACTGGCAATAAATCTAACGCGTTCATGAAAAAAACCCAAACAAATACTGTAAGGGCAAGCGGAGCAACAAATGTTCTATCTCCATGGACTATGTTTTTTCGACTGATCTTCCACCATTTCTACTAGCATCTCTATGGCGCACTGGAAACGACCCGGAACTCCTGAGGTAGCTTTTCGAGCTGCTAACCAAAAAAGGAAAATCGTCAGAAGCCCCATGGCAAGACTCCAAAATAATGTGTCAAAGTTCATAATGGAAGGAGCAAATAGACCAACAGGCATATCACCCGCATTACTTAAATGAAGTAAGTGATGATTTACGTATTCGGACGAGGTTTGGTTCGCAGAAGCCATATTTTTTGGTTTTTTAGATAACCTCTAATTATGTCCTATAAGCTTTCAATTGACAAGCTTAATTGGGGAATAATTTCAAGATTACTTTTGGTTCGGAACGAAGATGATAAACATTGTTTTAACGGCTAAGATTAATCCTAAAATGAAAAACAGCCAACTCATCCCAACGTACATTAAGTGACTAAGATATGTTAGTGACAAAATCAAGACAACTTTAATCGCAGCGGCAAGTAAGATAAAAAATAAAAAGGTAATTGCGCCTACAGAAGCCTTACGAAGTATTAAAAATTTGTACTATAAAACAGCAGGCCCGCGGAGTAGCAAATTTGTCCAAGTAAGAAGCTAAAGAATTGTGCCCGATGAGGCAAAAATGGCTATCATCAAACATATCAATAAATTCAGGGTAAGAAGAATTTTTGTGTAAGGATTAGCTATGTTTTCGTCCTAGTAATCTGAAATCCCAAATCTTTTTAAGAAGCTTTCTAGCTCCTCAGTAGAGTTAAAACTTATTCGAATTTCTCCCTTGTTTTTGTCTTTACTTAGGATTTTCGTTTCGAGATTTAAAAAATCAGATAGCTTATTTTCTAAAAACGCGGAAGATTGATTTTGTTTATTTGTTCTGACGGAATTATTAGTCAGGGGAGTTTTCTTCTTCAAAATCTCTTTAACCATTTTTTCAACCCACCGAACAGAATGCCCGTTTTCTTTAATGCGCGAAGACAAGTTTAATTGTTGATCTAATGGCAAGCCAAGCATTGCCCTGACATGGCCTTGTTCCAGCTCACCTTTTTTTAATAAACCTTGGATTACGTTGGGGGCTGTGAGAAGACGCAATAAATTTGAAACTGCTGCCCTTGACTTGCCCAATAATTTGGCAGCATCACTATGGGTTAAACTATGCTCCTCAATAAGTCTGGCAAGCCCTTCAGCTTCTTCGTGTGAGTTTAAATTTTCCCTTTGGAGGTTTTCAATTAATGCCATGGCCATAGCTGTCTGATCATCTACGTTTTTTATAACAACTGGGACGGTTTTTAAGCCAGCCATTTTGGAGGCCCTCCATCTTCGTTCTCCAGCAATTATTTCATATTTAACCTTAGCATTACTGTTGACCTCTCTTACTACTATAGGTTGTATAAGCCCTTGCACCTTTATAGAATCGGCTAATTCCTTTAACGCATCATCATCCATGAACTTCCTTGGCTGATAGGGTCCTACAGAAATATCGCTCAAGTTTAAAGAGCCTTTTACAGAAGAACTTGTGACAGCGGGACTGTCACCTAGTAATTCATTTAAGCCTCTTCCCAATCCCCTTTTTTTCATGTTATTTGCCTCATAAGTTAATCAGGTTGAGAATCGGTTCAATAATTCCTTGCCAAACTCTTGATATGCCAAGCTGCCTCTAGAGCTTTTATCGTAATGAGTAATAGGGAGTCCATGGCTGGGAGCTTCAGCGAGCCGCACATTTTTTGGAATTATAGTACTGAAGACCTTGCTACCAAAGTGCTCCAAAAGTTGTGCGCTAACATCCTGAGAAAGAGTCACTCTGGGATCAAACATTACCCTCAAAAGTCCTATTGAGGAAAGCTTAGAGTTCAGGTTGGCGTGAACTAATTTTACGGAATTAACAAGATCAGATAACCCTTCTAATGCAAAATACTCGCATTGCATAGGAATAAGAATCCCACTAGATGCGCATAAACCATTAAGAGTCAAAAGAGACAATGAAGGGGGACAGTCAATAATTATGTAATCATATTGATATGCAAGTTTACTGATCTGATCTGACAAACGATACTCTCTATCATTGGCATCCACTAAATCAAGCTCAGCTCCTATTAGATCTCTATTTGAAGGAAGAAGATCATAGCCAAATCTTGTTTTTTTTAAAACCGAATCAACCTCTTCAGTACCAATTAGCAACTCATAAATTGAATTTTCTAGCTTATGTTTATCAATTCCACTTCCCATGGTTGCATTGGCCTGAGGATCCAAATCAACCAACAAAACTTTTCTTCCAGACCCAGAAAGGACAGCAGAAGTGTTTACAGCAGTAGTAGTTTTGCCCACCCCTCCTTTTTGATTCGCAACTGAAAGTATGTTTGTCATGTAAACAAGCTATAAAATTAATTCTCAAATGCTTTTTTTAAGAGAAGCACTTTTTTATTAAGAAAATTCCTCTCATAGTTTCTATCTAAAATTTTTACGCCACTGTCTAGGTCCGACATTCTTATTATGCCTTTTTTTTCAAGAAACTTGTCAGACAACCCCTGAGATAGTTTTGCCGTTGTCATAAGCACCCAATAAGTATCCATTTTGGCAAATCGATGCGTGATATTTAGAAAGTTCTCAATATCCATAAACGCCTTGCAGGTAATAATATTTAATCCAATAAATGGAAAACATTCTTCAATTCTCTGGTTATGAACTTTAACTCGGCTAGACAGTTTTAAGGCTCCTATCAAATTATTCAAAAATGCAAATTTTTTCCTACTTTTCTCAACTAAATTCAAATTAATATTTTTCTTAAAAATTGCCCAAACTATCCCGGGCGAGCCGTTACCAGAACCAATGTCGATTATTGAGGGCTTATTAAGTTTGGAAAGCTTACATATGAAATCTATATGAAACAATACTAATGCGCTATCTAATACTAAACGATCAACTAATTCTTCAGCCGAATCTGAACCAGAGAGATTATGTACTCTGCCCCATTTGACCAAGTCCCTAATGTAATCACATAAATGCTCTAATGTCTCAGAATTTACTTCAATTCCTAGCTTATTGATTTGTTCCTCAATGTAGTTACGAAGTGACAATCTATTATGCCGCTTTCGATCTTTCTAATTTTCTCAAATGTAGAACTACCAAAGATACTGCCGAAGGGGTTATCCCGGGTATTCTTGTGGCATGGGACACAGTTGTCGGTTTGATTTGACTAAACTTCTCAAGTGCCTCGTTAGACAGACCGGAGACTGCTCGATAGTCAAAATCCCTCGGAATAGATAAGTCCGCCATATCATTGACTTTCAAGTAATCTCGTTTCTGTTTTGTTATGTAACCTGAATATTTTTCCTGGATTTCCACTTGTTGACTGACTTTATCATTGAATTCTTCTAACCCCTCTATATAGTTAAACTCGTTGAGAAATTTTAGTAACTTTTTTATGTTGATATCCGGCCGTTTTAACAAAGCTAATGCAGAAGTAACTTTAGTTAACTCGCTACCAAAAGTGCGATTGAAAGATGCGGACGATTCTTGATTTGGTTTTAGTCTGATTTCCCGGAGTTTTTTTCTAAGTATTTCCACTTGTAATGACTTATTTTTAATGGCTTGGTATTGACCTTTTTTTATTAAACCTAAACTAAAAGCTAATTCATATAAACGTAGATCCGCATTATCCTCGCGCAATAATAGTCTATTTTCAGCTCTACTTGTAAACATTCTGTAAGGCTCAGTTACTCCTTGAGTTACTAAATCGTCTATCAGTACGCCTATATATGAAAGGGAGCGATCAGGTATAAAAAGTTCTTCAGACCTTGCTAGTTGAGCCGCATTTAAACCTGCCACCAAACCTTGGGCAGCCGCCTCTTCATATCCTGTCGTTCCATTTATTTGCCCAGCAAAGAACAGCCCTCTGATATTTTTCGTTTCCAGTGTTGGAAACAAACACCTGGGATCGTAATAATCGTACTCTATGGCATAACCAGGGCGGATAATGAGCTTTTTCCAATCCCTTTGATTGAATGAACCATTTCAACTTGACAACTAAACGGCAGGCTAGTTGAAATCCCATTAGGATAAAACTCATACGTATCCAAACCTTCTGGTTCCAAAAATATTTGGTGAGAGTTTCTTTCTTCAAATCTAACAACTTTGTCTTCAATGGAAGGGCAATAACGAGGCCCGGATGATTTTATCGAGCCATTATACATTGGCGATAAATGAATAGAATTCTTAATGATCTTGTGTGTTTTGAGGTTAGTGTGTGAGATCCAACAAGATAATTGTTTATTGGCTTTTTTCGTTTCTTTGTTTCCCCAAATTGAAAACTTTCGATCAGAAGGAGTTTCACCTGGCTGCTCAATTAAAGCTGAAAAATCAATAGTTCTTCCATCGAGCCGTGGTGGTGTACCTGTTTTCAACCGAGACCGTTTAAAACCATAAGAGTCAAGTTTTTGCGCTAACTCTGTGGAAGGTGCTTCGCCTGCCCTTCCCCCTTCAACCGACTGAGAACCCACGAAAATTCTTCCGTTTAAAAAGGTTCCTACCGTAATGACTACAGAATTGCTCTTAAAACTAACTCCTCCTCTTGAGATTACCCCCTTAACAGCCCCTTCCTCAATTATCAGATCAGCGACACTATCGCTGTATAAATCCAAATCTTTTTGGTCCTCTACACTTTTCCTTATAGCTTTTTTATATAAAGTCCTATCACATTGAACCCTAGTAGCAGATACCGCCGGACCTTTTGAAGCATTAAGAAGCTTAAAATGGATTCCCGCAAAATCAGCGGCTATTCCCATAGCCCCGCCCAAAACATCTATTTCTTTTACCAGGTGGCCCTTACCTACCCCTCCAATGGACGGGTTACATGACATTTGGCCTATTGTGTCTATATTTTGCGTAATCAAAAGGGTTAACTGTCCCAATCTAGCAGATGCTAAAGCTGCTTCAGTGCCAGCGTGGCCTCCTCCAACAACAATTACATCATAATTTTTATACTCGAGCATTTTCAGAAAAGTTTCACGTGAAACATTTTTTATTTTATTGAAACGAATTTAGTCTCTAAAAATTCTTCCAGACCGTAACTGCCGCCTTCTCTTCCTATTCCTGATTCCTTAAAGCCGCCAAATGGAGCAACCGAATTTGAGAACGTCCCTGCATTAACACATACAATACCAAAATCAAGTAAGTTGGTGTAATTTTTTATAGCCTGTCTGGACTCCGTAAATAAATAAGATGCAAGACCATAATTTGTCGCATTGGATTGTGTGATGGCCTCCGCATCAGTTTCAAACTTGTAAATCACAGCTAAGGGCCCAAATATCTCCTCATTAAAAGCCCTTACATCGGTTTTGGCCGAGACAGCCACTGTAGGCTCAAAAATTAAGCCTTCATTGCCTCCTTCTTTGTGATGTAGAAATTTAGCTCCACTAAGCTTCAAATCCGACATTATTTTTTCGTACCGTTCCGCCGCTGCACGGTTTATTAGCGGTCCAATCTGAACACCGGCCTCAAATCCACAACCAGTTTTGATAGCCTTGGCCTTGCGGACAAAAATAGACACGAATTTATCGAAAATCATAGCGTTAACAAAAATCCTATTTGCGCATACACAGGTTTGGCCAGCATTCCGAAATTTACTCAATATGAGTTCGTCGCTAGCCAGCTCTAGATCTGCATCTTCCCTGACTATGAAAGGCGCATTACCTCCTAATTCAAGAGAAAATTTTTGTAAAGTGCCAGCTCCTTGCAAGACTAATTGCTTTCCAACTGCTGTTGAACCTGTAAAAGATATCTTGCTAATTTTTTGGTTTGCACATAAAAGCTTTCCAATCTCAGAGACCTTGCCTCTAGGAACAACAATCGCATCTAATATTTCACGGATAAGACCTATCTCGCGAGCCAAAGAAATCATGGCTAAAGTGGTTAAGGGAGTATCTTCGGCAGGTTTTGTTATGACACTGCACCCAGCAGCCAGAGCTGCGCTAGCTTTTCTCGCAAACATGGCTAATGGGAAATTCCACGGAGTAATAGTTGCGACAAGACCAACTGGTTGACGTTTCACGAAAAACTCTCTATCAGCATAGGGGCTTTCGAGTAAGTCGCCTTTGATACGTTTTCCTTCTTCTGAATACCATTTTATAAAGGCAGCTCCATATTCGACTTCGGCAAGAGCTTCTGTCATTGGTTTTCCTTGCTCTAGCACTATCAACTCCGCAAGATCATTTTTCTTTTCTAAAATTTTTGAATGCCACTTTTCTAGAAGTTTGCCATTATTGACTATCGAAAAATCTCTTTGTTCTCTGCGGTACCTGTCCATGCGATTAATTTTTTCAGTTGCCGAAGAAATGGAGTCAGAGGGTAAGGTTATAATTAAACTATTGTCATAAGGATTAAAAACGTCTAGATTGTCACTTGCAGAATTATTACTTTCATACTCATAAAAATCAAACTTACTCAAGATGGATTTTGTATTAAATTTTTGCATTGTTAGTTACGAATTCAGTAATTTTAAATAGAGTGTAAGTAGACCACAAAACTCAAATAATATTTCAATTTTTAAAAAATTTATCTTATTATGTATAAACCAATAGGAATTACTATGGGCGACCCAGCTGGGATAGGTCCGGAATTAGTTTCAAAGCTCTTACTTACAGATCAAAAAAACATCCTAATTTACACAAATTTTGAGTGTCTAAAAAAATTTGCTCCTACCGCTAATCTTAATGACTCCAGACTGGTTAATGTGGCTGGAGATTTTGATATACCTAAATTAATATCCGGCAAACCCAGCTCTGTCGGCGGCCATATTTCTTTAACTCTTTTAAAAAGAGCCGTGGATGATTGCGCAAGTATGAAGCTCTCTGCAATTATTACCGGACCCATATCGAAGTTCTCATGGCACCTAGCAGGGCAAAAATGGCCTGGACATACTGAACTATTAGCGCATCTCGCAAACCCAAAAAATCCTCCAAAAGTTCGCATGTTGCTGTATGGTGAAAACTTAATGGTGGTTTTGAATTCCGTACATATTCCCTCTAAAAGATGCTATTTTAAGTTTAAATGAGTCTAATTTAATTGAAACTGTTGAGATAACTGACCTATGGTATAAAAAGAACTTTGGCAAAAAACCACAAATTATCTTATCTGCATTGAACCCACATGCTGGTGAAAATGGGATTTTAGGAAATGAAGAAATAGAGATACTTAAGCCGGTTGTTTTGAAAGCGACAGAATGTGGAATAAAAATATCTGGGCCATTCCCCGCCGATACAGTCTTCTTTAAAAATAATCGCTCCACAGGACCAGATAAAATTATAGTTGCTCTTTATCACGACCAAGGATTAATACCTTTCAAATTGAACGGACTAGAAACAGGTATAAACACCACCATTGGGCTGCCCTTTTTAAGAACAAGCGTAGATCATGGCACAGCTTTCGATATTGCGGGAAAAAATCTCGCGTCACTAGAACCGATGTTAGTTGCCCTGTCGATGACAAGAAAGATTTTATCCAATAGGAGATAACTTATGAACATTAAAGTTTTTACTTGTGGCGGGACTTTTGAAAAAGTGTATAACCCGATATCTGGAGAGTTAGGCTTCCAGGATTCCTGCATACCAAACATAATAAAACGATCTCGGATAACCTTAAAAGTGGATTTTGAAGAATTGTTTTTTAAAGACAGTTTAGATATGGACAATGATGATAGATTGATGATCGCACGCAGGATCAAAACAGAACCAATCAAGAATATAGTTGTGATTCATGGTACGGATACTATGGTACAAACAGCTCAAACAATCAAAGAACACGCCTCTCAGGACAAGGTGGTTGTTATAACAGGTGCCATGCTACCTTTCTCAATAAAAGAGTCAGACGCTATGTTTAATTTTGGAGGCGCATTTATTGCCACCCAAACCTTAGAGCCAGGTATTTGGATCTCAATGAACGGACACATTTTCAGGCCAGACGACGTTGAAAAAAACAAAAGAAAAGGAGTTTTTGAGAAAGCTTAACCTGGGATTATTTACCGATACAAAATCTTGAAAAAATCTCTTCTAAAACTACTTCATTTGATATTTTCCCTGTTATTTCCAGGAGAAGATTTTGAGCAAGCCTAAGGTCTTCCGCAGCTAAATCCAAAGAATAAGATTTAGTATTTTCAATACAAGTTTCCAATCGCATTGCACACTCTATCAGATTGTCGATACTTCTTTTTCTTAAAAAAATTATTTCGGTGTCGTTTTCTCCACTATTCTTTAGTTGAAAATATTCAAGTAATTTTTACGTAAATTTATAATACCTTCTCCTGTTTTAGCAGAAACTGCAACTTTATTTTTAACGATGTGTGCATTATTTTTCCACATTTTGTCATTTCTATTCAAATCCAATTTTGTAAAGACAAATAATACGTTCTCTTCTGAGATTTTTGCTGAATAAATCTGTCTTTTGCTTCAATTAAAATGTTGTTCATCAAAATTGTTAACGTCAACGCAGTACATTACCAAGTCCGAAATTTTTGCTTTTGAAAGGGCTCTATTTATTCCCTCTGCCTCAATTTCGTTTCTGGTCTCTCTTATTCCAGCTGTATCAAAAAATTCAATTTGCAAATTTCCCAAACACAATATTGGATAAGATTATATCTCTCGTGGTTCCAGCCTCTTTATGAACGATTGATACGTTCTTATCAGCTAATCTATTTAGCAAAGTAGACTTGCCAGCATTTGCACTACCTATGATAGTTATTGATAACTTGTGTGATAAGGACTTTCCTTTTCGCGCAGATTCAATAGTACGATTTAGCCAAACTTGTTTTTCCTCAATCTCTTTGACAAATTTTTTAACTTCAAATAACCCAGTCTCATCAGCCGAGAAATCTAATTGTGCTTCTAATTGTGCCCTCAAATTTATTATAAAGTTTGCAAGAGAAATAATATCTTTTCCAAACCCCTCATTAATGATTCGGTTAACTGCATTAACCTTTTCTTCAGATTCAGCGTTAATTAAATCGGATATAGCCTCAGCTTCATGCAAACAAATCTTTCCATTTATATATGCTCTTTTTGAGAACTCGCCTGGTTCAGCAAATCGAACGATCTGCCCCGGAAGTGATTGAGAGATGCAGGTATCCATTAAAATTTTTATTACACCTAACCCTCCATGAATTTGGAATTCGCACAAATCCTCACCAGTGAAAGATTTAGGCCCCTGGAAAAAAACTACTAAACCTTTATCAAATACCCTGTTATCAGAATTTTTGAACGTTGAGAGTGTTGATACACGGTTTTTCGGAATAAATCCAACGATATTTTTCAATAAACGTCTGGTTGACGGTCCAGAAACCCTAAATATTGCTAATGCGCTTGTAACCGGCGCTGAGGCCAACGCAACGATCGTGTCTTTATCCGGCGCGGACATTTAGTTTGCGCATAATCGACCACTGTTGCGCAATAGATACCACATTGTTTACCAGCCAATATAAAACAAGACCTGATGGAAAGAAGAAGAAAAAGATTGAGAAAACGATCGGCATAAACATCATGATTTTCGCTTGTAAAGGGTCAGGTGGCGCCGGATTGAGGCGCATTTGAATGAACATTGTTACAGCCATAACTATAGGTAAAATAAAATAAGGATCTGGTTTTGATAGGTCAGTTATCCAAAAAATCCATGGTGCATTCCTAATCTCAGCACTGGCTAATAAAACCCAGTACAGAGCAATAAATACCGGGATTTGTATGAGAATGGGTAAACAACCGCCTAAAGGATTAATTTTTTCCTTCTTGTATAAATCCATCATAGCGTTATTAAGTTGCATCTTGTTTTCTTTAAACTGCTCCCTTATTTTCATAATTTTAGGAGTTACTGCTTTCATCTTAGCCATCGATCTATAACTTGCTGCTGTTAAGAGGAAAGAAAAGAAGTTTGATGATTATTGTTAAACTTACAATAGCCCAGCCCCAATTGCCAACAATATTGTGTAGTTTATCAAGCAGCCAGAAAATGGGTTTTGCAATTATAGTTAACATTCCGTAATCAACCACTAAATCGAGTCCATTTTCTAATTTTTTTAAATCTTCCTGATATTGCGGACCTATATAAAGTAAGTTTGTGAATGTCTGGGTCTGACCTGGCTGAAGTTCGTTTGACAATTGTATAGCTCCGACAGAGTACTTGTCATTTTTAAGCTTTCTTGTATAAAATTCGCGTTCCAGATCATTTTTAAAAATCCATGCCCCAACATAATAGTGCTGAATTATTCCAAACCAACCATCATTGGATGTTTGTACATGTTCTTGTTTTGACTCTTCAATATCTGAGAAAGAAACTTTTTCAAATTTCCCTTTTTCTGTATAAATAACAGGCCCAGTATAAGTGTTGTAAAAACTACTCCCTCCCAGAGGAGGTTCTGAATCTCTAGACAACTGATAATATAGACCAGTCCTTATTTCTTCGTTTGCTATGTTGGTCAAATCATGCGTGACTTTTACCACATAACTATTTGGTAAAATCGTAAATGTTTTAGTTAACGAAACTCCATTTCTTTTTGCAATCAAGCTGACTTTTTCAGAGTCCTTTGCCTTAACTTCAAATAAAGTCAGGTGATCGGGAAGTTTCTCTTTTTTGCTTCCTAAAGAAATAAGTCCCGTTTCAGCCAGGTACGTAGATCTGCTGCTTTTGTCAAATAATATTACTTTTCCATCAGGATACTCCTCAGATACTTGATCTTTTAATTCAGCATACTCCAAACTGCCGCCAAGAGTGTTTAAAAGAATCTTTAATTTTGAATTTTCTAGTACTAGCACTTCTCCAGCTCTTTCATTTTTTTCTGCTTTTTCAACTGGGGCTGTTTTTTTGCATCTAATTTATTTACTGAAGGCAAGTCAGAAGGAAACTCACTTTCTTTAAGATTTGGGGTTTTAATTTTATCTGCAGTAGCAGTAGACTCTGGAGATATAGTGTCTTTGTGTTATAACTGATCCATTCATCCCACAATAATAATAATGTGAAAGAGAATATAATCAACAGAATAGTCGTTCTAAACTTCATGGTTCTTTTTCCTGGGCACCGGGTCTACTCTTTGTTTTGCTAAAACATTACACCTAATCAATCTGAAGATTATCAATATGATACCTCGAAGTGGTCCATGGATTTTGATTGCCTCTTCTGCGTAATCAGAACATGTAGGTAAAAATCTGCATCTCGGACCATAGAGCGAGGAGATACCTAATTTATAACACTTTATAATTACACGAAAAAATTGATTAGAAAATTTTTCAGCATTATAAGTATTTATGCAGTATTAATCATTAACTAAATGTTTTAACTCAAGATACAAAACATTTCTTCGCACAATTAGAAATTATACCTGGGTAGCGTTCTAATGGATAACAATATATGGGTGTATTTACAATTTCTTCTGGCGAGCTCTCGCCCCACCTCTTTATTAAGTTTCTAGTTGAACTTTTTTCACTATCTTTTTGGCAAGATAAAACCGATATTTATTTGCTGATTTTCATGATCATTTGATTTTTGCCACTTTGAGAATCCCTGGAAGCTTATAAAAAGGTAAAATTTTCACTTTTTTTTTGACCGTTTTAAATTTGCAAAAACATCTTCACGAACGATAGCTTTAACTTCTTTCAAATTTGATTCCTAAGCCTAAACAGATAACTTTTTTCGTCCTTTTGCCCGTCTTGCTCTAATAACTGCCCGGCCCCCTTTTGTTCTCATTCTGACCAAGAATCCGTGGGTGCGTTTTCTTTTAGTAACCGAAGGTTGATATGTTCTTTTCATGGTAACCTGTTTTATCCTTTTCAAAGATTTCAGCTAAGATTCAATTATATACTAAATATAATAATCAGATTATCAAATGGATCATATCGAACAAAAAATTTTTGGGAAAAGTGTCTTCTCGGTATTAAAAAAAATTATACAATCCAACAGTTTAAAACATGGATTGATCAATCTCTATAAAAGACTTACAAATATTGAAATCATCTATTAAGATCACCCTCTTAGCCCCGAATAAGTATAAGCAACAATGGGCTTTAAATCATTTATCGCCAACTCTTAAAAACTGGATTTCAACTAATTATTCGAAAGCTGTTTTATTAACTATCGAAGTAAAAGCTAATCCGATTGAATTAGACCCTACAAAAGCAACCAAAAGAGCTCCAACTCCAAACTGAAGATAATTTAACAAACAATAAGAATCAAATTACAAAAAAACGAATCAAAAATCGCATTCAAAACCCCCATCTTAATCCTGATTGGACATTTGATAATTTCGTTCTTGGTAAAGCCAATCAACTAGCAAGAGCAGCTGCACAACAAATTTGTGATAATCCAGGACATGGTTATAATCCATTTTTTTATATGGTGGTGTTGGTTTAGGTAAAACCCACCTTATTCACGCTGTTGGAAATGCAATTCTAGACAAAAAACAGACTGCTGGTGTTAAATACATTCATGCAGAATCGTATGTTAGTGATGTGGTGAAAGCTTATCAAACTAAATCATTTGAGATTTTTAAAAAACGTTATCACAGTCTTGATATATTACTTATAGACGATATTCAATTTTTTGCCGGGAAATCTCGTACCCAAGAAGAATTTTTTATGCATTTGAAGCATTAATTGCGGCAAAAAACAAATAATAATAACCTGCGATACATATCCAACTGAATTAGGTGGTATTGATAATCGTTTGATATCACGTTTTGGATCGGGACTGACAGTTGCAATAGAACCACCTGAACTAGAGATGCGAGTTGCTATATTATTAAAAAAAGCCGAAAAAGAACGCTTACCTTTACCCGAGGACGCTGCTTTTTTTATAGCAAAACATTTGAAATCAAACGTCAGAGAACTTGAAGGTGCTTTACAGAAAATTGAAGCATATTGTTCTTTTCACACAAAAACCCTACATTAGAAGTTGTTCGAGATGCATTGAAAGACCTTCTCTCTCTACAAAAAACAGCTATTACGATCGAGATGATACAAAAAACTGTTGCCGAATTCTTCAAATTAAAACTTGCTGATATGTATAGTAAACGTAGACCTGCTTCGATAGCTATCCCAAGACAAATTGCTATGTACTTGAGCAAAGAATTAACTCAGAAAAGTCTTCCAGAAATTGGATATGCATTTGGCGGTAGAGATCATACCACTGTTTTACATGCTGTAAAAAAAATCCAAAATTCAAGGCAATCTAATGCTACGTTAAACCATAATTTACATATTCTTGAACAACAATTGAGAAATTGAATAAAGAAAGGATAAAATGGGTATAACTTTAAAATAAATGTTATACACTGTTTTTATTAACAAAAAGAGAAATATTTTTTTAATAACATTGTCTTTTTTTTTTAATAAAAACAATAGTTTATGAAAACAACTACAAAATTCAGTCCTTACTATTACTACTAATATTATATGGAAATTATTAAATTCAATAAAAGTGAATTATTGAACGCTCTTCAACCTATTCTAAGTGTTGTAGAACGTAGAAATGCTCTCCCAATACTACTAAATGTACTTATGACATTTCGTGAAAACATGGTTTCTTTTACAACCTCTGATATAGAAATCCAAATAACAACTAATCTTTTAAAAGAAGATCACAAACTTGAAAGGATTTAGATTTAACTGTTTCAGCAAGGAAATTTTTTGAAATTAGTAAATCATTATCTGATCATAAAATTATTGTTTTATCCTTAATCAAAGATAAGTTAGTAATACAACAAGCACAGTCTAAATTTTCTTTACAAACATTGCCTGCAAAAGACTTTCCATTACTAAATATAAGCGATGAAAAAATTTAAAGTTTAACTTTTAAAAAGTGACGAAATGAAAGCATTATTAGATTCAGTCTCATTTTCAATGGCAATTCAAGATGTAAGATATTATTTAAATGGTCTGTTTTTGCAAGTAAATGGTAATGGAATTGATCGCTGTAACAACAGATGGACATAGACTGTGTTTCAATAAAATAATCATTTCTTCTCTAAAAGAATCCTCCAAATCATTATCATGTATCGTTCCGAGAAAAGCAGTAATTGAGTTGCAAAAAATTCTTAGCAATGAAAAAGATATAGATATTGACATTTGTATTCATTCAAATTATATCGAGATCTCTTTACTAGGAAAAAAACTTATATCTAAACTTATAGAAGGGAATTATCCGGATTATCAGAAAGTAATTCCGAATGATAGTAAACATAAAGTTATGTTTAAAAAAAATGAATTTCTTGAAAAACTTAATAGAGTTTCGAATATTAACGTCGGATAAATACAGAGGAATAAGAATAACTCTTGAAGGGGAAACAGCTGTATTACAATCAACAAACTCTGATCAAGAAGAAGCAATAGAGAAAATTATCACCGAAGAAGGGAAAGGAGAATTAGATATAGGGTTTAACGTGACGTATTTAATTGAAGTTTTAAATAATATAAGTGCGGAAAAAATCGGATTCTCCTTTAATGATTCGCAATCCAGTGCGGTAATTTCAAATCTTGAAGATAAAGAATTTAAATATATAGTAATGCCAATGAGACTTTAAATGGAATCTTATACCTCATCTTCAATTAAGATACTCAAAGGGTTAGATGCTGTAAAGAAGCGCCCAGGAATGTATATCGGAGATACACAAGATGGCTCTGGTTTACATCATATGATTTTGAAGTTTTAGATAACTCAATTGATGAATCTTTGGCTGGTTATTGCACAGAGATTTCAGTACATTTAAAGGCTGATAACTCAGTCATTATCTCAGATAATGGAAGGGGGATTCCTGTAGACATACATTCAGAGGACGAAGGAAACCGTTCTGCTGCTGAAATTGTGATGACTGAATTGCATGCAGGTGGAAAATTTGATCAAGATTCATACAAGGTTTCAGGTGGTTTGCATGGAGTTGGAGTTTCAGTAGTAAATGCGCTTTCTAAATGGCTAAAATTACAGATTAAGAGGAGGGGGAAAAAATACATTCTTGAATTTGAAGAAGGGTTGTGTGTCAAACCTTTAACTGAAATTGATAAATGTGATGAAACAGGAACAGAAATTCATTTTAAACCATCAAAAGAAATTTTTAATTCAATAGATTTTAAGTACAGTATTTTAGTTAAAAGAATAAGAGAATTAAGTTTTTAAATGAAGGTGTAAATATAACTTTGTTCGATGAGAAAACAGAAAAAAAGAAAATTTTTACAAATTCAGAAGGTCTTATTGGTTATGTAGAATTTCTTAATCAAAGTAAACATCCAATACATGCAAAAGTTTTTCAAGTTAAAAAAGAATCAAATAATATAACTGTGGAAATAGCATTGCAATGGAATAATAGTTATTATGAAAATGTTATATGTTTCACAAATAACATACCTCAACGAGACGGTGGTACACATTTAACAGGTCTTAGATCAGGTATGACACGATGTATAAATAAATATCTTGAAATAAATGATTTTGGAAAAAAAACAAAAATAAACATTACTGGTGATGATCTTAGAGAAGGTTTAACTTGTATTCTGTCTGTAAAGTTAGCAGAACCAAAGTTTTCATCGCAAACAAAAAGATAAACTTGTATCAAGCGAGGTACGTCAACCAGTAGAGGATGTGATAAGCAAATACTTTGAGGATTACTTAAATGAAAATCCTAAAGAAGCAAAACAAATAATTTCTAAAATTATTGATGCAGCCTAGAGCAAGAGAAGCAGCTCGAAAAGCAAAAGAAATAACTCGCCGTAAAGGTGTTTTAGATTCTATAGGACTTTCAGCAAAGCTAGCTGACTGCCAAGAAAGAGACCCAGAAAAGTCAGAGATATTCTTAGTTGAGGGAGATTCTGCTGGTGGATCAGCAAAACAAGCTAGAGATAGAAAATATCAAGCTATACTTCCATTAAAAGGAAAAATCTTAAATGTTGAGAAAGCTCGTCTCGATAAGTTGTTATCCTCTCAGGAAATAACAACTTTAATTCAAACCTTAGGCATAGGTGTATCTAAAAGTGATTATTATGACCCTGATAAATTGAAATATCATAGGGTAATTATCATGACTGATGCTGATGTAGATGGCTCACATATCAGGACCTTGCTATTAACATTCTTTTTCCGACAAATGCCTGAGATAGTAAAACGAGGACACATCTATATTGCTCAACCCCCTTTATATAAAGTAAAATTTAAAAAAGAAGAAATATATATTAAAGATGACAATCATTTGGAAAATCATTTACTAAATATTGCTAAAAATAATGCAATATTAACTAAAACACAAAACGATGGATTAACAAAAGAATTTAAACTTGAAGGAAATTATTTTGAACTTGCAAAGCAAGTTTTATTGGCAGAAAAAAATAACGTCTTTAGAATTAAGAATCAATAGAAATATTCTTGAGTCAATTATAGACGGAGTTGATTTTAATTTAGATTCGAATGATGAAAGAGCTCAAACTGTTATTGATTTTAATACATGGGCAAAAAACAACAAAAAAGAATACACCTATTTAAAAATACAAACAAGCATGAACAATGATGGAACTGATTCAATTGTTTTAATAAATAGGGATCAAACTCTACCCATATATAACAATATATTTTTAATAGCGAGGACCATAATTTTTTAAAGACCTTTCAAAAGGTCTTGAAGAATTTCAATCAATACAATTATCTTTCAGATTTTCTAACGAAGATGAAGAAAAAACAAAATTCATTTAGAAGTTGTATTGTAAATATTTTGAAATATGTTGAAGAGAAAATTACGTTGCAGAGATATAAAGGACTTGGAGAAATGAATCCAGATCAATTATGGGAAACTACGATGGATCCTACTACTCGTGTTTTGTCGAGGGTAGAAATAAAAGATGAATCGGAGACCGATACAGAAGAAATTTTTGTTAAATTAATGGGAGAAGAGGTTGAGCCACGAAGAAAGTTTATTGAAGAAAATGCACTAAATGTCCTTAATCTTGACATTTAATTTTTTTTTTGCTTTAGAAACGAATTCAAATCCAATAGTTTTATCATCCTTTAAGATTAAAAAAGCTTTAAATTTTCTCCTCGTTCTAGACGAGACAAACGAATCTAATAAATCAGTTCTTCCCTCAGTCAGTAATTTAGTCATTTGTTCAGTGGAAATGGTTTGCTGGAGTATAGTTAGTCCACTCCGGAAACTGCAAGATTTATTTTTTCCTACGGAATTAACACATGTATAGCTTGTTTTATGAATAACGATATCTCCAGAACATTGAGGACAATTGCCGATAACATCTTTTTCTTCGTATTTTAATTCTTCGAGAACATCATCAGCAGATTCGAAGTCAAAATTTAATTTATAGTCCTCTGTTAAAACTATGGTGCCGGCAAACAAAAACCCTCTCTTACTTCTAAAACCTTCAAGAGGTCCTAATTTTTCTCCTTGATAAAAGTTTCAGCTTCAGTAACAGATAGTAATCTGGCCCCTGGCGTTTTTGAAATTGAGAAATCACAGTTGATACAAGCATAACGTTTATAAGTTTCGGTTACCATGCCTTTACATTTTGGACAAGGAACATTGAGATTAGCATAATCTCCAGGAATGGTTTTACTATCGAAACTTTTGGTTTTTTCGACAATATTTGAAACCATAGTCCTTATCTCTTTGATAAAGGTATCTTTGTCACTCTTTCCATTCTCAATCTGTTTAAGTTTGTATTCCCATTCTCCGGTCAAGTCCGCCATAGATAATTCTTTAATGTTCAGACCATCTAATAATTGCATAAGTCTGCTGGAAGAATGTGAAATCAATAAATCGCGGCCATCTCTTATGAGGTAATTATCTTTAATAAGTTCTTCAATAATCCCTGCTCGTGTAGCCGGAGTTCCAATACCTTTCTCTACCATTGCCTCTCTTTGAGCCTCATCCTCTACCAATCTGCCTGCTGTTTCCATAGCTGACAGTAGAGTAGCTTCAGTGTAATGTGCAGGTGGCTTAGTCTCAAGTTCATCTAATTTGACGTTCTCACATAGTTACCTCAACATTTTCATCCAAGGATATTAAAGATTCCTTTTGAATAGTTTTGGAGTCCATGTAAAGTTTTTGCCAACCAGGTTCGACGAGTACTTTTCCTTCAGTCTTAAATGTATAGTTTTTCACAGTAGTAATTCTTTTTGTATTCAAATATTTTGCCGGAGGGAAAAACACACCCAGAAACCTTTTTACAATGAGATCGAATAACTTTACCTCTGGCTCAGAAAGCTTCTTTTGGGCAATTCCCGTGGGTATAATCGCAAAGTGATCGCTAACTTTTCTGTTATTAAAAACCCTATGTTTATCACTAATAAGATTTAATTTAAGTGCCTCAGAACAATGTTCTTGATAATTTAGTACAGATTGTAAAGACGATATAGTTTCCTTGACAGTAGAGACATAATCTTCTGGTAAAAATTTAGAGTCGGTTCTAGGGTAAGTAATAAGTTTGTGCCTATCGTAAAGAGCCTGTGCTAAACCAACAGTATTTTTTGCTGAAAAGCCAAATCGATTATTAGCTTCTCTTTGTAGGCTGGTTAAATCAAACAATAAAGGTGGGGCTTGGGAAAGAGTCTTAGTCTCATCCTTAGCTTTTCCCTCTTGTCCCGAAATTTCTTTAATAATTTGCAAAGCTATTTCTCGGTCCCAAATTCTACTTTCTTTAAGCTTCTGATTTTCTTTGACTTTTTTAAAATTCTGGTCAAAATATCTCCCCGTGTACTCCCCTTTGCTAGTTTTAAAATTTACATTTATTTCAAAAAAAATGTCACTTACAAATTTATTTATTTCTTCCTCTCGACGCACAACCATTGCCAATGTTGGCGTTTTTACTCTACCTACCGGCGTTTTATAGAACCCACCGTCTAAACTATTGAACGCTGTGAGTGCCCTTGTACTATTAATTCCCACTAACCAGTCAGCTTCACTCCTGCACTTTGCAGCGTTAGATAAAGGTATAAGCTCATTATCGGGTTTTAGATTATTAAATCCTGTTCTAATAGCCTCTGGGGTCATTGACTGTAGCCATAACCTTTTTATCTTATGTTTACTTTTTGTATATTCCACTATATGACGGAAGATCAATTCCCCCTCACGCGCTGCATCACAAGCGTTAATCACAAGATCGATATCTTTACGTTTTATCTGCCTTACTATGGTTTTCAGTCTACTTTCTGTCTTCTCGAAAGGTTCCAGTGTAAATTTGGGAGGCAAGTGAGGAAGATTATTAAGACTCCATTTGCCTCTTTTTATATCATGTTTTTCCGGCACCACCATTTTCAATAAATGACCAACCGCAGATGTAATTACCATATCATCGCGCTCAAAAACATCCTTTTGTTTTTTAAATCCACCGAGAGCTTTCGCAATATCGGATGCCACCGAAGGTTTTTCTGCAATAACAAGTGATTTATTCATAATGAAACAGCTTGAAATAAAGTGAAATTTTTTGCATCATATTACTCAACGTATACTTTTTGCAAGTTTTTTTTTAATAATTATGGCATTACTTAAAATTCTCGAATTTCCTGACCCAAAATTACGTCAACGGGCTAGTGAGGTCATAGTCTTTGATAACACATTAAAAACTACTTGTGAGGATATGCTTGAGACAATGTACAACGCAAAAGGAATTGGACTAGCAGCAATTCAAGTGAACATTCTTAAGAGGATAGTTGTAATAGACCTGTCCGAAGAAAAAAATAATCCATTGATCTTTATTAATCCTGAAATTATCAAAATCAGTGCAGACACAAAACAACATGGAGAAGGCTGTCTTTCAGTGCCTGGTATTTATGAAAATGTTACAAGACCAGATTCGTTCATTGGTAAATATCACGACTTGGATGGACTAGAACATAAATTAGAAGCTGATGGACTGCTTTCCGTTTGTTTGCAACATGAAATAGACCATTTAAATGGTCGTGTTTTTGTTGACCACCTCTCAAGATTAAAACAAGAAAAAATTGTAAGAAAGTTGCAAAAAGAAAAAAGAAGATCTCTAGCAGAAGCATAAAGTATGAATATTGGTTTTGCTGGTTCAGATAATTTTTCTTTGAAGATTTTGTCAGGCCTTACGGAGATTATTGCAGATGGAAGTTCAAAAATATCTCTGGTGCTTACAATACCGGCTAAAAATCAGGGACGAGGAAAAATATTAACCGAAACTCCTATATCCTCATTTAGTAAAAAGAATAACTTTTTTATTGAAACCATCGTGTCTGGTAGACACGTTGTTGATTCATTAAAAGATAGAATTTCAAATTTAGATTATTTGATTGTTGCTTCTTTTGGATACATTCTAGGTGAAAGTATTTTGTCATTGCCTAAGCATGGCTGCATTAATGTTCATCCTTCGATTTTACCAAAATGGCGCGGAGCTGCGCCCATTCAGAGGGCAATTGAAGCGGGAGATAAAGTTACCGGAGTTTCAATCATCAAAATGGCCTCGAATTTAGATGCTGGTCCGATTTGGGGTATTGTTGAACAAGAAATCGACAAGAATGACACGTATGTTGATCTGGAGGCAAAGCTTGCAAAAATTAGTTTGCAAATGTTGCAGAAATTTCTAAGTACACCGTATGACAAAATTATATATAATCCTCAAAATGAAAAGATAGCAACTTATGCAAAAAAATAATACCAAATGAATTAAAAATTGATTGGACTCGGCCCGCTGTAGAAATCGTTCGGAAAATTAACGCATTCTATCCGAAACCTTGTACATATACATATTTAAATGACAGAAGATTGAAGTTAGGAAAGGCAGAAGTTTTGGAACATCAAAAGTTTATTAAGAAAGCTCCGGGAACTTTACTAGTATCGAAAGATAAAAAAGAGGCATTGCTAGCAATTTACTGTGGAAGTGGAATGTTGAAAATTAATTTAATTCAAAAAGACAGTGGCAATTGGATTGACGCGAAATCTTTTATTAATGGATTCAAAAATTCTGGAGAAACAGTGGTCGGGGACAAAATATAATGGGTTATTTTAAAACGTTTTTTCTAATGTTCTCCATTATATGTTTATTTATTGTTGCGGGTTATGTATTGGGAGGCGAAAACTGGATTGCTTATAGCATTGATAATGGGAGTTCTAAGCAACGTATTTGCCTATTGGTATTCGGATAAAGTTATTCTTTCAATGTACAAAGCTAAGTTGGTAGATCAAAACGATTCTCCAGAATTAATCAAAATAGTTTCGGAACTTACCACAAACGCAGACCTTCCCATACCTGCTATTTATATAATCGAAGAGGATTCTCCGAATGCTTTTGCGACTGGCAGAAACCCTTCCAACGCAGCCATAGCTGTTACAAGAGGGTTGATAGAAAAATTAACTCAAAAGGAACTAAAAGGGGTAGTAGCACATGAATTAGCTCATATATTAAACAGAGATATTTTAATTGCCACCGTTAGTGCGGTTTTTGCTGCGGCCATCTCATCCTTAGCCTCTTTTGCATTGATTTTTGGAGGAAGAGGAGGTAACCGTTCATTGAACCCTTTTTTATTTATTTTGCTTGCATTCGTTACTCCAATTGCAGCCACAATAATTCAAATGGCTATTTCAAGATCAAGAGA
Source organism: Burkholderiaceae bacterium (assembly GCA_038147455.1). GTDB lineage: Bacteria > Pseudomonadota > Gammaproteobacteria > Burkholderiales > Burkholderiaceae_A > UBA7377. The sequence goes on from JAYQTQ010000003.1 coordinate 407,531, forward strand.
ATATGAGGCTGACAGAATTGGCGCCTTATTAACCCAAGACCCTGGTTCGCTCGCTTCAGCACTCGAGAAAATAGACAAAATATCCAGAACTAAAAATTTTAATACTGTTCAACAACATCCAGAGACAGCTCAAATGATGATTATTTCTCCTTTGATTACAAAAGGGTTTAAAGAGTTATTTTCTACTCACCCTTCAACTTCAGAGAGAATATTAAGACTAAACGAAATAGCAAAAAAATTAAAATAAAATGAAATATGGGCCTTTGTGGCAAGATATTTTCATATCGTCGAAGAATTTTCTAGAAATAGAAAGATTTTCTGAACTTACTTCCAGACAGAAATATATACGTTTTGTTGGCATAAAAAGATTAGCCTTAGCAAAATTTGTAGTACATAAATATGCGAAGACAGATCCCAATGACAACATATTATACGTCGTTGCCATTTCTATAGCTCTTTATGAGGAGCAAAGGTATCCAGAATACACACTGGTGAATCAAGCTGTGGAGTGCTTGAAACATTCTTACAACAAAAAAATAGCTGCATTCGGAAATTTCATTTTAAGAAAGATTTTTGCAGACCCTGATTTGTTTCAATATAGATTGAACTGGGAACAAATTAGATGGAATGCTCCATTGTGGTGGATAAATCACTTAAAAAACAAGTGAAGGATAAATATCTGCAAAATGTTTTAGTTAACTCATTATCGCAGCACCCTCCCTTGAATGTGCGCTTAAACAAGCCACAATATATTAATCAACTATCTTCTGATTTAAGAAAAATAAATCGGAAGATTGTTAAAGTTTCGTCTCATGGTTTATCTGTGGTTCCACCTTGTGACCTTACCCAAACATTATCCTTTAAAAAAGGATTGGTAAGTATTCAAGATTTAAGTTCACAAAGAATAATTGATTTAATTCAACCTAAATCTGATGATAATATTCTAGATATTTGCGCTGCTCCAGGAGGCAAAAGTCTTGCAATAGCTATTAACAGAAAGTGTCACTTGTTTTCTAATGATAAGTCAAAAATAAGATTAAAAATGTTAGAAAAAGAAATTGTAAGAATCAAAGACCACTTGGTTACCATACCAAAGATAACAAGTTTTAATCCTCTAGTTCCAAAACAACTTAATGCGCTATTTAATTTAGCAAACGATGGTTTTGATTATATAATTTTAGACGCTCCGTGTTCCGGCTCGGGTATACAGCGTCGTCACCCTGAAATACCATGGACAAAGACCAGGAAGCAGCTAGAGACATTGGTGACAATTCAGACAAAACTCTTAGATGCATGTTGGCAAATTTTGAAAAATAGAGGAATTTTAATTTACTGTACTTGTTCTATTTTCTATGATGAAGGGGAAGGCCAGGTAGTACAATTTTTGAAACGACGGAAGAATGTAAATAGAAAAAGTGCACCAGGCTTGATTTATCCAACAATTGGCAAGGACTATTTTCTAAAATATAATGTAGAAAATAAACTAGATAATGCAGAATTAAATTATATTGGAAATGATGGTTTCTTTTATGCGATGCTTGAGAAGCAAGAGAGCTCTTAATTCGGCTATATTGCTATTTCCTGTTTTCTTTGTTGGTTCATACTCGTGTTCCCAATGACTGATGAGAAAATTTCTAGGATTACAGTAGAAAATGTCAGACTAATCCAGGATTCAGCTAACTTAGTACTTACTGGAGACGTCTCTGTCGAATTAGAAAAGACTCTAATAGAGGCTCTTAAAAGGGTGTCCCATTGCAGTTCAACTCAAATTTTAGAATATTTAAATCTCTCTTTTTCAGCGTGAAAAGCCTTTTTGAGAAGGAGCGCAAAGCTATATTGGAGTATCATGGTATAACGAGAAGATTTTCAGTTAATCTAGATGGAGAAACCAGCTCGGCTTATTACGAAAGTCTAACGGAGGCCTTAGCGGCATGTTTAAGTATAAAAGATTGGATTTTTTTTTCGAGAGAAATCCTTCCGGATAAAATGGACGGTATTTCGATACAAGTTAAGTTGATGCTTAATCACCAAGCCCTCCCTCGCCCAATTTCTATATTAGCATCTTCAAATCAATCCTGGCAGTTATCCTCAGGGTGGGTTGACGTATTCATAGAGGAACCCCTTTGAGCTTCTTTCTCAGGATAACATTATTTCTTGTAGGGGCTATTTCGTTAGGCCTGCTGCTTTTGCTCTCTCTGGCTTCAAGCAATGCTCCCAGTATTGACATAAATTATACATGGTTACTCAACGCCAATATTTTACTATCCCTGTTGATGATAATCCTTACAGGCCTTTTAGTAAGAAGAGCGTGGTTAAGATATAAAAAGGGGGCTTTCGGCTCGAAGCTAATTATTCGGTTAGCATTTACTTTCGCGATTATTGCTATAGTTCCAGTCACCTTAGTATTTTTCGTGTCAAATCAGTTTTTAGCAAAAACTATCAATACATGGTTTTCGCAAAGTGTCAACACTGCCCTAGATTCGGGCTACGGACTTGGGAGGGCCACGTTGGACGCTATAAAAACAGACGTAGTTTCCCAAACTAAACAGGTCGCAACGCAGATTGAAACTGGGTCTAAATTAGATCTTTTACAAACTCTTGAGATATTTGCATCAAAAAATCAATTCGCCGAAATCTCTGTTTTTTCTTCTGAAGGTGCCATACTAGCTGTTGAAGGGTCAGCAAAAGAATTGGTCCCAGATGTCCCGTCAAGTGCTTTGATTAATCGTTTAAAAGCATCTGGAGCTCAAGTACAGATTGAGTCGCCAATAAAAAAACAAGATGTTTTACAAGTCAGGGCTTTGGTTTTATCAGAATATTTGATTGATTGGGAGGACGAATTAATTATTCAATGGATTGAGCCAATTCCCGAGGTTTTAGTGAAAGATATTGAAGCGTTAAATAAAGGTTTCAACGATTATGAACAACTTTTACTGGGCAAAGAGGGAATAAGTAAAATGTATAGTGTTACTTTGGTTTTTACTTTGTTACTCGCAGTCTCAGGTGCTCTCATTGCTTCTGTTCTCTTGAGTGGTTGGCTTATTGGTCCATTACGGTCACTAGAAAAAGCGACTAAAGTAGTCGGTTTGGGTGATTTTCGCCCCTTAAAAACTGACAAGCTAAATCACGAGTTAAATGACCTTCTTTTGTCGTTTAACGATATGATGACAAAATTGAGTGCTGCTCAGGCGGCAGCGCTTGATAGTGAACGCCAATTAAAAACTTCGAGTCGTTTTTTCGAACAAATTTTGGCTGGCTTAACAACCGGTGTTATGGTTTTTGATAAAGATTGGCATCTTGAGCAATTTAACAGTAGTGCTCAGAAAATTTTAGGATGTTCCCTTGTAAATTATTTGGAATGCTCAATCGACAAAATCCCAATTATTTCAGAAAAAAATCAATTTCGGAGATTCTTTTAAACAAAATAACGAACATCAACAAAGGGTTGATGCTTTTAGAGAAGATGGAAGCAAATTGAGCCTCATAATTACAGCGTTTTTACTTCCAAATGTGGAGTTTGACAACGATAACAGAATAATTTTAGTTTTTGATGATGTTTCCGTGCTTTTGGAGGCTCAAAAATCACAAGCTTGGGCAGACATGGCCCGGGGTTTAGCTCACGAAATTAAAAATCCGTTAACTCCTATAATTCTCTCCGCTGAACGTTTGAATAAGCGTTTGTCGGGAAAGTTAATTACTGATGATGAGCTAATCTTAGAAAAATCAACCAAAATGATAATTGATCAAGCAGTGTCTTTGAAGACTATGGTTAACGAATTTCAACAATATGCAAGACTTCCAAAAGCTAGACCTTTCAATATGGATCTTGATAAAGTACTCAGGGAGTTTTTACAGATGTATTCTGGCGATAAACGCATAAAATATGAAAAAGAAACTCCGGATACATTGTTTTTCAAATTTGATAAAGATCAAATGCTTCAAGTCCTTCATAATCTATTGCAAAATGCGCAGGCCGCAATAAATAATCAATCCGCAGGTATAATCAAAATTAAGGCTTCTGTAACCACTCGATAAAAAAAGGAACAAATTATACTTTCCATTGAGGATAACGGACCTGGAATAAGGGAAGAAATTTTGTCCAAGGTTTTCGACCCTTATACTACTACAAAGGCAAAAGGCACAGGCTTGGGCTTGCCGATAGTAAAAAAGATAATCCAGGAAAATAATGCAGTTATCACATTAAATAATAAAAACCTGGGCAATGGAGTGGTTGTTCAATTACTTTTTGATAGAATAGCGTAGAAAGTATGAATTTATGGCAGAAATATTAATTGTTGATGATGAAATAGGCGTCAGAGAGCTTTTGACTGAAGTCCTTCAGGACGAGGGCCATTCAGTAATATTAGCTGCGAATGGTGCGGAAGCTAGAGAGCAAAAAAAGAGGCCCTCGATTGAAGTAATTTTATTAGATATCTGGATGCCTGACACTGATGGAATTACTTTACTCAAAGAATGGATGTCTACAGGTTTTCAGATTCCAGTAATTGTAATGTCTGGGCACGCCACAATAGATACAGCAGTCGAAGCCACGAAGATGGGGGCTTACGATTATCTTGAGAAACCGATTACCCTGTCTAAATTAACAAACACCATAAAGAATGCAACCGAAAAAGCACCCATCAGCACCCTAATTAGCGGTCAAAATGAACAAAATGCTTCGAGTATTCATCAAAAAAATGTCGTTGTAACTGACAAACGATTTGTTGCAAAAAAGGGCGGTTTGCAAACACTGCATGTGCAGAAATTAGTCGTGACGGAAGATGAGCAAGTAACGAGAGAATCCTTGGCATTATCTGAGGCGAAAAAGAATTATCCATGATTAATTTGGACTCACCATTGAGAGAAGCAAGAGACTCTTTTGAAAGGATTTACCTGAGTTACCAATTAGCAAAATTACAAGGTAGCATGACAAGGCTTGCTGAAAGGTCTGGTTTAGAAAGAACTCATCTTTACCGGAAAATACGACAGTTAGGGATGGAGCTCCAGAGGGGAGTCCTTAAAAAGAACAATCAATAATGAAAATTTTAATTTTGGGTGCTGGAAGAGTAGGCTCGAGTCTAGCGGAAATGTTGGTTAGTGATGATAAAAGTGACGTGACAGTGGTTGATACGCATACTGAGGCACTAGATAATTTGCAGGAAAGATTTGATTTGCGAACAGTTGCTGGAACAGCTACCTCTATTGATGTTCTTAGAGATGCCGGAATCGAGGATGCTGATATGATGGTTGCTGTAACGGCTGACGATGAGGTTAATCTAGTTGCTTGTAAAATAGCTTTTAAAGTTTTTAATGTTCCTCAACGAATAGCTAGGACTAGGTCTACGCAGTGGTTAAACAACAGCGAGCTTTTGACAGAAGATGGGTTTGCAGTTGACAAAATAATTAGCCCAGAAACCTCTGTAACTGAGACTATTAAGCGATTAATTCAAATACCTGAAGCGCTTCAAGTGACTGAGTTTGCAAATGGAACAGTTACGATGCTGACTGTTATAGCTCATCGTGGAGGCCTTTTAGTTAGTCATCCGATTAGTGATTTAAGGGATCATCTCCCAACGGTAGATTGTAGGGTTGTCTCCGTTTATCGTAATGGGATAGCGCTGTTACCAGATGCCACCACCAACATAGAGGTAGGGGATGAAGTTTTGTTTTGGTCGCTACGGAGAATGTGTCTCAAGTTCTAAGAGAACTACGTCAAATTGATCGTCCTGTTCGTAAGGTTATGATAGCCGGAGGCGGAAATGTTGGAGTAAGAGTGGCTCACTCAATTTCTGAATCACTGACGCTTAAAATCATCGATCACAACAAGGCTAGATGCGAAAAGATATCAAATATCTTGGGAAGTAAGGCCTTAGTTATTCATGGAGATGCAACAGATGAGGCACTTCTGACTGAAGAGAATGTGGCAGATACTGATATGTTTGTAGCATTGACGAATGATGACGAAAATAACATTATGTCTGCTCTCTTAGCTAAACGGCTCGGTGCTAAAAGGGTAATGTCTTTAATCAATAGGAAGGCTTATGCAGAATTAGTTGAAGGAGGAAACATTGACATTACCATTACTCCTTCGCATGCAACTGTTGGGGAATTACTAAAATATATCAGAAGAGGTGATATAGAGGCTGTTCATAGTTTAAAGCGTGGAGCGGCTGAAGCATTAGAAATAATTGTCCACGGAGATGAGTCCACCTCAAAAGTTATTGGACGAATGGTAGAACAAATAAAAATGCCAAAAGGATCATTTCTAGGAGCTATAGTTCGTGAAGTGGACGGGGAGAATATAGCTTTAATGGCACATCACGATTTGATTATTGATAACAATGATCATTTGATCGTCTTTGTTTCAAATCGTCAGATAATTTCTGACATAGAAAAAATGTTCACAGTTTCGGCCAGATTTTTTTGAGGTTAAAGGGAAATAGTGGTAATTTTTTCTCAACGCCTTAGTGAAGTTTTTCTCAATAGTTGGTTTAATTACCTCTTTCTTCTCATTATTTCTTTTTTGTCCAGCGCTGATTGGTTATCTATATTCAGAACCAATTTGGACCGATTTCATTATTTTAGGGATACTTTTTTTTGCTTTTGGCATATTAATATTTAATTTATTCAAAAAAACAAAATCTTCCTCTCGAAGTTCTTCTGAACTACAAGCTAAAGATGGTCTAACGCTTGTATTGCTGGTCTGGATTTTACTTTCAACGATATCATCAACCCCGTTTCTAATGTTTGATGAAAACATGTCATTTATTCGAGCTTTTTTTGAAGCTGTTTCCGGACTAACAACCACTGGAGCGACAATTTTCTCCGGGTTAGAACTTATGCCCAAAGCAATACTAATTTGGAGAGCTATACTACAGTGGTTGGGAGGTATGGGCATTTTAGTTTTAACTATTGCTATACTACCAATGTTCGGCGTTGGAGGCATGCAGATTTTTAGAGCTGAGGCATCCGGACCTATGAAAGATAAGAAATTTACACCTAGGATTGCAGAGACAGCAAAGGCTTTGTGGACAATCTACGTTTTTTTAACATTATTTTGTTGTGTTGGCTATTGGGTAGCAGGAATGGATTTATTTGATGCATTGGCCCATGCATTTACCACGGTTAGCATAGGCGGTTTGTCAACTTATGATGAAAGTATCGGCTTTTTCAACAGCTTCAAAATAGAAGCAGTTGCAGTTCTTTTTATGTTACTTGCCTGCAATGAATTTTACTTTACATTTTGCGGTATTAAGATCATTTTCCTTAAAGGCTTACTTGCAAAGTGTAGAGGCCAGATATTTCTTTTCTATCATTTTTATTTCTGTAGCATTTATATTTTTTGTGCTGTTAATAAATTTTTCAGATGAGAGTAGTTTGTTTACGATTGCTCGTATTGCAATTTTTAATGTTGTTTCTATCGCCACAACAACTGGCTATGCCACAACCGATTACAATTTATGGCCTACGATAACTTTTTCGCTTATGCTTTTACTTTCATGCTTTACAACATGCTCTGGCTCTACTGGGGGTGGTGTAAAACTCATTAGAGCCATTATTATGCTGAAGCAGGCCAGGAGAGAAATTTTAAGAACGGTTCATCCTCACGCAATTATTCCTATCAAAATTGGAAATCAAACTGTTGCAAATCGGGTTATTCTTGCAGTTCTAGCTTTTATGTTCTTCTACTTACTCACATTAGTTACAGCATTTCTTTTCCTTACCTCTACAGGTTTATCGGCCGGAGCATCTATATCAGCTGCTTTGGCATGCTTAAACAATCTTGGACCAGCTTTATTTGAACTTGGGCCGTCTGCTAATTATGGAATTTTGAGCGACTTACAACTCTCCATATTATCAGTAGTTATGCTTTTAGGAAGATTAGAACTGTTAACAATTTTTGTATTCTTTTCTGTATCATTCTGGAAAAGTTAATTTGATTTACTAAATTGATAAATTGCGGTTGTGCACCTTAGAGAAGGTAGAAACATTATTTTTTTTACTGAGCCGGTTTTTGACTCTTTTAAGTAGAATGCTTTCATTTTTTTAAAGTTCAGTTTATGAAGAAGATCCTCAAAATCTTTAATAGTTGCAAAGTGAAGATTTGGAGTGTCATACCATTGAAACGGAAGTCTATCATTAACTGGCATCCTGCCCAGCAATAGGTCTAGAACATGGGTCCAGTAACCGAAATTTGGTATGCTTAAAATTACAGTGTGGCCTAATTCACTTATTTTTTTTAACACAATTTCAGTTTTTAGGGTAGCCTGAAGCGCTTGAGAGAGAACAACCACATCAAACTTATTATTATCCAAAATAGACAACCCTTCCTCGATATCTGCTTGAATTACATTAACCTTTTTTTCCATGCACTGTAAAACTTTGTCAGAGGAAATTTCTACCCCGTAACACTTGCATTCCTTTTTAAGCTCTAGCCACTTGATAAGGGACCCATCACCGCATCCCAAATCTAACACTCTGGATTGAATTGGTATTCTCTGGGCAATTACTTTTAGATCATCTCTCAGCATCATGGCAATCACAACATATTACTGAAGAATACACGAATCAGCTCATGGTACCCGGGGTCTTCTAATAGGAAGGAGTCGTGCCCGTATTCGGATTTTATCTCAGAATACGAAACTTGAACATTATTTTCTAGCAGTGCTGATACTAACTCCTTTGAATGACTGGGAGAAAATCTCCAATCAGAAGTAAATGAGACTAACAAAAATTTTGCCTTAACAACCTTTAATGCTTTAACTAAATCACCATCGGCCTCACCAGCCGGGTCGAAATAGTCTAAAACTCTTGTAATAAGTAAGTACGAATTAGCATCAAATTTGTGTGAAAACTTTTCACCTTGATATCTAAGATAAGATTCTATTTGAAAATCTATTTCATATGAAAAAGAATAATCTTTTTTTTTTCTTGTAGGATTTCTTCCAAATTTTTCTGTCATTCCATCTTGAGACAAATATGTTATGTGAGCAAGCATTCGAGCAATTGATAGACCTATATTAGGAAAAGTATTCTCTGAATAATAGTCACCTCCATGAAACGATTTGTCGGTAATTATTGCTCTTCTGGCAATTTCATTAAATGCGATATTTTGAGCAGTAAGGCGCGCGGTCGAGGCTATTATGATCGCATTTTCCAATCGATCGGGAAAAGAAATACTCCACTGCAGAACTTGCATTCCACCCAGGCTCCCACCAATTATTGCGACAAATTTTTTATCCCAAGAAAGTCTGCAAATACAGCTTGTGAGTTCACCCAATCCTCCACTGTTAATAGAGGAAAGTTACTACCATACGGTTTGCCAGTTTTTGGGTTAATTGAGGACGGCCCGGTTGATCCAAAACAAGAACCAATATTATTAACTCCAATAACGAAGAACGAATCTGTATCAATAGGTTTTCCAGGACCAATCATATTATCCCACCAACCTACATCTTTAGTGGTTTTCCTGATCCCCGCAATATGATGCGATGCATTTAAGGCATGGCAAACTAGAACTGCATTATCTGATTTATTCGATAAAACTCCATGCGTTTCATATGTCAAGTTGTAAGACTCCAAAACCTCTCCACTTTTTAATTTAAGAGGTTTGTCAATTTTACAAATTTTGTCTTCTGTATAAATCATTTTAATTGCTATACTTCTATTTTTGAAATTGCCTCTTTCATTTTTAAAATATCACTGACATTAGTTGACACTTCTCTCAAACCCATCTTAAAAAATTTTCTAGTTTGTTTAATATCGTTTGCTAGTTCTCCACAAATTGACACGGGACATTCTTTCCTAATACAGGACTTAACTACATTTTCAATTAATAGCTGTACAGCAGGATGTCCTGGATTGTATAGATGGGATACTTTATTGTTAGTTCTATCTATTGCAAGTGTATACTGGATTAAATCATTGGTTCCCAAAGAAGCGAAGTCGATGTGCGGGATTAGAGATTCTATTGCTATTGCAGCTGATGGTACTTCTATCATAGCTCCTATAGAGGGTGTATTTAAATCACAACAATATTTTTCCGAAACGTTGTCTTACCGATTGATAAATAAGTTGCCTAGCTTTAATAATTTCCTCTTTTCAGAAATCAGTGGAAGCATAATTTTTACATTGCCAAATTTAGATGCTCTTAAGATCGCATTTATTTGCACCTTAAAAAAATCTGGATTTTCCAGACTAAATCTTATGCCCCTCTGACCTAGAGCTGGATTAGAGTCTTTGGAGAATTTACTGGACAAACTAGAAGGTAACTTATCGGCTCCGAGATCCAGGAGTTCTTATCACAACGGGTAGAGGGTTAATAGCTTCAACCACACGCTTGTATGCTTCAAATTGTTCATCCTCACTAAGAATTTTGTTTTTTCTAAAAAAGAAATTCTGTTCTGAATAACCCTATACCTGATACTCCTATTTCAATTGCTTTTATTGCTTCTGCCGGGTTTTCAATATTTGCCATTAAGCTAATATCAACCTTATTTTTGGTTTGGCAGGGAAGATTTACAAAAACCTTAAGTTTTTGTTTTTTTTGAACCCCTTTCTTAATTTTCTTCTTGGTACTCAGCGAGAATGTAACTGTCTACTCCCGTCAACAAAACGCCAGACTCGCTATCTAAAATCACCCTCTCACCGTGTTCAACCAGTTCATTATCCTCTTGCAGACCTAGGATGGCTGGAATTTCGAGACTTTTGAAAAGTGTTGCTAGATGAGAAGTGGGGCTCCCCGACTCAATAGCGAAGCCTTTAACTCCCTCTTGTATAAATTTAGAAATTTCGTTGATAGATATTTCGTCAGACAAACAAATCCAACCCCCTTGATTCTGGTCTACGGAGTCGGTAGCTAATTTTCGTGGTTTCTCGGTTTGATCTAATAGACTGAGTTTTTTTACAAGTTGACCAACAATTTGCTCAACATCAATCTTCCTTTCTTGGAAATAAGGGTTAGATATTTTCGAAAACTGTTCCACAATAAATTCCAACTGTCTTACTAGCGCACACTCTGCATTGATCAATGATTCTGCGATTCTTTTTTCAGTCTCAACAACTAGCAGTGGATCATTAACTATAAGTCTCTGACTATCTAATAAATTGTCAAAGTCACCAGTTTTGGAGTTTTTAAAAAATATTGAGATATCTTCAAAATCCCTATCAAGCATTTTTATTGCACGCCTTAATCTATCAATCTCAGAGGTTATTTCAGTTTGTGAAATTTCGGAGTACCTAACTTCTAAACCCGAAAAATACATATTAACCCAGGCTCTAGCAATAATGATATCTGTACCAATTCCGTGACCCATCAAGGTAAACATGATTAAGATTCTTCTCCAAATTTGTTATTAAAAAGTTTTTCAATTTCATTAATTGCTTGTTTTTCATCTTTCCCTGAGGCTTCTATAAAGACAGATGTTCCGAAAGCAGCAGCTAACAGTGTTATTCCGAGCACACTTTTAGCATTAATTTTATTTCCATCTCCGTTAGATATCGAAATATCGCATTGAAAAGTCGTGGCTAAGTTTGAGAGTTTAGAGGCTGCTCTCAGGTGTAATCCCAACTTGTTTGTAAGAACTCAATTTCTTATATTCCATTTCAATAAATATTTAAAGATTGAATGCCTTTGTCTTTCGCCTCTAAAACTTTTTTAAGTAGCGAATCAAGTGATAAATTTTTGTGATTAATAGCGCACACTAACATTGGCAGGTTGATACCTGTTACACCCCTGTATAATATCCTTTTCCCTCTGAGCCAGCTAAATAGACCATTGCACGGCGTGGCTCCTTTTAAATCTGAAAAGACAAAAATTTCTTTAGGCTTTCCACATTTGTGCCAAGCTTTTTCTATAAGGTCTTGTATTTCTGCAAGACTGTCATTCGGAGTTACCTCAATGTTTATAATCTCTTCTATTGATTCTCCAATAGAAAATTCAACACATTTTTGCAGAGAGGATCCCAGAGGTTTATGACAAACTAAAAAAATATTTCATTATTACAGCTTCATGAGTTGATCATAAAAGAAAGAACCGAGATATGAGCTTTTGTAATCAGCAATTTGCCGCATTCCAGTTGGACTTGTAATATTTATTTCTGTAATTTTTTTATCTATCATATCCAATCCTGCAAAAAAAATATATTTTTTAATGCCCTCAGCAATTATTCTTGCAATTTCAAGTTCTTCTTGCTCAGTTCAACAACTGAGGCTGTTCCACCCCCAGCCAGATTTGCAATAATAGATTGTTTTTTGGTTTTCTACAAAGAGCAAACCTCTCAACAATTCCGTTTATTATGATTATCCGTTTGTCTCCTTCCTTTATATTCGCAAGGAATTCCTGGGTGACAATTTTATCTCTTCCTTTATTGGTAATAGAATCAATGATTACATCTAAATTGTTATCTCCATTTTTTATTAGAAAAATTCCTTGTCCTCCCATTAGATTTAGTGGCTTAAGCACTACTTGTTTTTTTGATTTTATAAATTCAATAATTTCTTGTTTGTTCGATGATATGAGTGTAGAAGGGGTGTGGTCGGGAAACTTCAACGCATATAATTTTTCATTAAATTTTCTCAATGATTCAGGTGAGTTAATGACTTTAACTCCTTTTTCTGTAACGAAATCTAATATGTTCATGCCAAGCAAATATTGTTGGTTAAAAGGTGGATCTGTTCGCACAATGATAGCTGAAAACGACAAAAGATGAATTTTGGTTAGTTTTTTTTTCTCAAACCAGCTATGCCCACTTCCTGCTATTAAATTATTTGCGTTGACATAATAGACTAACTCACTCGATGTATTTACCCCTAAATCTTCCAAAGTGCAGAACCACACCTCATATTTTTCAACCCATGCCTGTTGAATCAAAAAAACAGTTGTGTCAACTTTGGGAAGTAATTTTTCTATTTCATTTGCAATAAACAAAATTTTCTTTTTTGTCATTTTTGCATCTCTCTGGCGGCAGCCAATGTTGCTAAACGTGCTATCACTCCATAAAAATATAATCGATTTGTAATTGAATCAGGATCACTAGATGAAGCAGGGAGTTGACAGCTGTCTTCAAATGCAATTGGAAAAAACTGCATTCCAGGCGTATTCAAGTTTTCATCTAACCCTTTCTCAGAATGTATTCTATAAAAGCCACCAACAACATATTTATCTACCAAATACACTACTGGCTCTGCTACGCTTTCGACGTTATAATCGACTACGGTTTCAAATGAGTAAACACCTTCTTGAATTAATACATCTTTTACTTATCCCCTCTTTGCTTTTCGACATTTTTTTTCGTTGTTTGTTATTTAGCCTGTATATCTCGCTAGATTCCCTTATGGTCATTACACTCATTCCATATGTTCCTGAATTGGCTTTTATTACCACAAATGGTTTCTTTTTTATTCCATATTCAATATATTTTTTCTTTATCTCATTTAGAACTTCATCAACATTTTTAACTAAACATTCCTCCCCTTTTTTTTCCTTAAAATTTATATCGGAGCATCTTCGGTTAATAGGGTTAATAAACCAATCGTCAAAATCAAAAATTTTCGAAAATTCTTTAGCCGTTTCCTCATATAATTCAAAATGATTAGATTTTTTTCTTATTGCCCAACTCGCATCAAGAGAAGGAACTAATGTTTGACTATTGTCCAAGTCCCGATATTCACGTGGAACTCCAGATGAGAAGTCGTTATTGAACAGCACTAAGTCTGGTTTTCTTCCATCTACATATAGTGAATTTTTTTCAAAATGTACTTTTTTAATTGGAACTGAAGTAGGGAGACCTTCAAGGTTTTTAAAAATAATTTCTTTCAAATTGCAGAAAGAGTCTTCGTGAGAACCTATTATGGTTTTAAGGCCAACGTTGCTTAATAGGGTATGCAAGTGTCCAATGTGTTGGTGATAGTATAGATTTCTTGTATGATTTTCAGGGATTATCAACACGGTTTCTGCATGAGGACAATGTCTTTCAACTGCACTCATAAACGCTTGTACTGTGGAACGTCTGTCATCTTCTCCAATGTTGTTAAAACCGGCTGGAAATAGATTCGTGTCAATAGGAGCAATTTTAAAGCAAGCGTTTCTTAAGTCAACTGAGGAGTAAAATGGCGGTTTTTATTTTGCAAACATATCGCGAAACCAATGTTCAACAACAGATCTTTTAGAGATGATCTCGGTTTCAAAATCACGAAGTTTGCCACATAAGTTGGCTTTTAATTGAGGACCCATTTCTTTATATTAATATAAAAAAACCCTCCCTAACCAAATAGCTAGGGAGGGCATGGGCGGCGAGTTGGTAAACGCTCGCCTGGAGAAATTAATTTATATAGTATGCTTTTTCGCTATGCGAGGTTACATCAAGTCCTTCTCTTTCTTCGTCTTCACTAACCCTAATTCCGACGAGCAAATCAGCGACTTTTAGTGCGATAAATGCAACTACAGCAGACACGATAACTGTAATGATTACCGCTTCTAGTTGAATTGCCACCTGGGAAGCTATTGCAAAATCTTCTCCCCCGGTACCTCCTAAAGATGGAGCGGTGAATACACCGGTTAATATGGCACCCAATATTCCTCCGACTCCGTGAATGCCAAAAACATCCAATGATTCATCGGCACCTAGTAAACTTTTTAGCCCGGTACATGCCCACAAACATACAAACCCAGCGATCGCTCCAATGATGATTGCTCCCATAATTCCAACGGAACCACAGGCTGGAGTAATTGCTACTAGTCCAGCAATCATACCTGATGCTGCACCTAACATTGAGGGCTTACCTTTAACAAATGATTCGCCTAATGTCCAGGCTAATACTGCACCACAGGTTGCAAATAAAGTGTTTGCGAATGGTAGGGTCGCTCCTGAAGTGGCTTCAAGGTTCGAGCCAGCGTTAAACCCAAACCAACCAATCCATAAAATTGCCGCCCCTATCAACGTCATAGGTAATGAGTGCGGTGGCATTGGCTCTTTCCCATATCCGATTCTTTTTCCGAGAACATATGCTGCAACTAAACCCGCTACTCCTGAATTTATGTGGACAACGGTGCCACCAGCGAAATCAAGAGCTCCTTTGTCCAGCAGATATCCCCAGGACCCCATACCATATGGCAGATTGGCGCATAAGAGAAAGTAAACCAAATTACAGCAAAAATTAAACACCTGCAAATTTAGCTCTTTCTGCCATTGAACCAACGATCAGAGCACATGTAAGGCCTGCAAATGTAGATTGAAAGGCAATGAAAATCGTCTCAGGTAGAACAATTCCGTCGGTAAATGTGCCCGCTGTGCTGTCAGCTGTCGTTCCAGCCAGAAATAGCTGGGAAAGCCCGCCAATTATCGGATTACCTTCAGTTAAAGCTAGAGAGTATCCATAAATTGCCCATAGAACTACGATCAAGGTGAAAACAGTAGTCACCTGCATCAACATGGACAGCATGTTTTTGGTACGAACTAATCCACCATAAAATAAAGCAAGCCCTGGAACAGCCATGAATGTCACAAGCAATGTAGCTGTCATCATCCAGGCAATATCGCCCTTGAACATAGCTGGCTCAACCGGAACATCCTGTGCTAAAGCTGCACCCGAACAGAGAATAGACAACGCAAGTACCTTGCCTATACTTAGTTTGCGTAAAGTTTCAATAAAAAATTTCATAGTTAAAAACCTTTAAAAAATGTTACGTTTATAAAGCTTCTTTACCAGTCTCGCCGGTACGAATTCGAATGACCTCTGTGAGATCAGAGATGAAAATTTTTCCATCGCCTATTTTCCCAGTTTTCCCGGCATTCTCGATGGCTTCAATTGCTCTCTCAGTAATGTCATCATCAACAGCAACTTCTAATTTAACTTTTGGTAGGAAGTCGACTACATATTCAGCACCTCTGTAAAGTTCAGTGTGCCCTTTCTGCCTGCCAAACCCCTTAACCTCGGTTACCGTGAGACCTTGAACACCTATCTCAGATAAAGCTTCTCGAACTTCATCTAGTTTGAAAGGTTTTATAACGGCCGTGATTAATTTCATAATATTTTTCCTTTTACCTAGATTTCTAAAGAACTCTAAATCGAGTTCTCTAGAAATTATTAATGTTCCCTAATTGACTACATCGATTTAGAAAAAGATATCACTGCACCAGATTTCCCTGAATGTTGCCCCATGATGCCGTCAGGCATCAGTATTGTCATAAGTCAAAACCAATTCCATACCCATTACCTAAGTCATAGGCTATGCTCACGCTGTAGTCATCATAATCTGCTCCTGTTACCTTCGAATTTGCTAGCACCGTAATGAAACGTAACTCCAACCTTGTCTGATAAAGGCAAGTCGAAGTTTATTTGCGTGTATGTCGAACCGCCATCATCTCCGACACCAAAGGCTTCGGTTGTGATGTAATGATAACCGGCACTCACTGGCCCGTAAGAACCGATAGCGTAGATCTCGTTAGTGTTGATATTTGGAGTGTTCCCACTGTTATCGGGATAGTAATAATACAAGTCACCTACGTCAATACTTAACTCACCAACATCAAAGGCATAACCCCCATAGAAATCCATTTCAATCGTAGTATTACCAAATTCAACGTTTGAATTCCAGTTTCCAAGGTAAAAACCGCTCGAATGAGATAGATCAAATCCACCCTGAATAGCAGGTGCATCTTCAGTCTGTTTTATTCCTCGGAACCTATACTCCGAAAAAACGCCCACATTGGCAGATGACTCCCACTCTGCGTTCGCCGCGGAACCGATAGTTAAGGGTATTTGCATTACTGAAACGCAGCAAACAGTTGTAAGAAGTTTATTACGCATTTGATTCTCCATATAATTAACAAAACTATTTTGAGTATCGCTATATCCGTGCCAAAAAACACTCTTTAGATGGAAAAAAAATGTATGTTAATCAATGACTTAAAAATAAAAAAAATACTATAAAAATGCCTGACTCTTTTTACGGCAAAAACCGCACTAATATTGAGCAATTTGTCATAAAGCGGTGCTGCAAAGAAAAAGGATTATAGAAAAAATATTCAGTATAGAAGTTTAGAGTTCCTTAATAGAGTTAAGAAAAAACTCAGCCTCTTCGCTTTTAAAATGTTGAGGTGATCCTACAGCAACTCCTCTAACCATTGAATAATCATTATTCAAATGTTTAAAGATCATCGATACTGGTTTTGATTTTCCTTTCCCGATGAAGCCCTTTATTAATACTCCATCAACCAACTTTACCTCAGGGGGAATATTAAGGGTGTTTTTAAGCATCTCATTAACGTATTCTTGTAATGAGCTACCATTATCAGGCATTTCTCCCTCAAAACTTATCACATCAAGGATAAAATTCATCTGATTCAATGCTACGGAATATCTGTCAATTTTAATCGCTACCTGTTTAGGTTGATCATGGATAATTATTTTCCGAGAATTCCTTTTAGGTTTAGCAGGAAATAACGCCTCCCAACCGAATTGTTCAGTTTGAACTAGTCTCCAGTTGTAGGCTGGGTAACAACTGAGTACGCTGCATGCTAATATAACTGCTAATAAAGACGAATACTTCATACTTTTTATGGTAACCCAATTTTTCTGTTCCTCGTCTCCTACTTTTATTGTCACAAAAGATCTTGCTCCGATTATATTTAGAACAATAGGAAAGGAAGCCTTACCTGAAGGTATAATATTGAATCGCGAGTTTGATACCAGTCTAAGTGCGCTGAAAAAAAATGCTAAATTAAAAATTCAAACGTCTAGTGGCATACCCTTGTCAACTAGATTTTATCCTTTGATCCAAATGATCAAAGCTGCGAAAAGTTCGAATGACGAATTTATTCTTTGGAAGTCTCTACGTTAATGGTTGCAACTTCTCTCAAATTTTCATTAGCAACTTCTCTGTGAATTTTTGATCTTTCTGCGTAATCTGCTAACTGATCTGAATCAATCTGACCAACATTGAAGTAAGTAGCTTTTGGATGCCAAAAATAAAAACCGCAGATACTGGATGCAGGAGACATCGCATTGCTTTCGGTAAGCGTCACTCCTATTTCCTGAGAATCTAGACAATCTGCAATAACTGGTTTGATACTATGATCAGGACACGCTGGATATCCCGGTGCAGGTCGTATTCCTTGATAACTCTCATCGACCAGTTGTTCATACGACAGGTTCTCTTCTTTCGCGTAACCCCAATACTCTTGCCTAACAAGCTTGTGCAAACATTCAGCAAATGCCTCAACTAACCGATCGGCTAAGGCCTTGACCATTATGGATTGATAATCATCTAGTTTTTTTCTAAAGATTGAGGTTAACCTTTCAGTACCATCAATGGTGACGAAAAATATACCCAAATAATCCTTTTCATTATCTGTAATTGGTTTTATAAAATCTGCAAGGCATTTATTCTTAGCCCCATTTAATTTTTTTGTTTGTTGCCGCAACCCTATCCACGTAAAAAGTTCTTTCTTGAGGCTTTCGTCTGCAAAAATAGTAAGGTCTTCAGGTCCTGTTTTCCGTGCAGGGTATATTGCAAAGATTCCGTGAGCTTTGAGATCTTTCTTTTTAACCAGACGACTTAGTAGATTTTCTGCATCTTTGAAAAGTTTACTAGCTTCTTCACCAACGATCTCATCTGATAAGATATCCGGGAATTTCCCGGCTAAGTCCCAAGCTTTAAAAAAAGGAGTCCAATCTATAAAGTCAACAAGCTTTTCTAGTGGAAATGATTTTAACACTCTTCTTCCAATGACTTTTGGTGTGGGAACCTTGTCTTTTCTATCAATTTCAAAAGAATTTTTTCTAGCTTCAGCAATTGAGATGAATGGAATCTGTTTCTTTTTGAATCTATCTCTAATGTTTTTGTAGTTTAGATAGATATCATTTAGGTATTTAGTTTTTTCTTTCGAGTCTCCTGTAAGCGATTGAGCTACTGGAACACTACGAGAAGCGTCTGGAACCCAAATTACTGGCCCCGAATAGAAAGGAGCTATTTTCACAGCAGTATGTGCTTTGGAAGTAGTAGCCCCCCCTATTAGTAGAGGAATTTTTCTTTCACTAAACCATGAATCCTTTCCATTTCTCTGGCAACATGTGCCATTTCCTCAAGTGAAGGAGTAATTAAACCTGACAACCCGATCACATCAACATTATGTTTTTTTGCTTCTTCAAGAATCTTCTGCGCTGGAACCATGACCCCAAGATTAATTACTTCAAAGTTATTACACTGCAACACAACAGTTACGATATTCTTGCCAATATCATGCACATCTCCTTTGACGGTAGCAATAAGGATTCTCCCCTTTTGTTTTGCTCCTTCTGTTTGATCCTTTTCTATGAACGGCACCAAATGAGCTACTGCTGATTTCATTACCCTTGCAGATTTAACAACCTGCGGGAGGAACATTTTTCCTTCCCCAAACAAGTCTCCCACAAAATTCATCCCGTCCATTAACGGGCCTTCAATTACCTCAATGGGCTTTCCTCCTTGAGTATGAATTTCAATCCTAGCCTCTTCTGTATCATGGGTGATATATTCTGTTATCCCGTGAATAAGAGCATGTTTTATTCTAGACGTTGAGTCACCCTCACGCCATTCTTGAATTTTGTTATCAGTTCTCGATTCGGCGTTTAACGATGAGGACAATTCGATCATTCTTTCAGTAGCATCTTCTGTCTTGGCAAAAATTAAATTCTCAACATGATGTTTGAGATCAGGGTCTAATTCTTCGTAAACTGCAAGCTGGCCCGCGTTTACGATGCCCATAGACATTCCAGCCTTAATCGCATGGTAAAGAAATACACTGTGCATGGCTTCTCGGGCGTAATTATTTCCCCGAAAAGAAAAGCTCACGTTAGAAACACCTCCCGAAACTTTTGCGAATGGAAGATTTTTTCTAATCCACTCTGTAGCCTCAATGAAATCGACTGCATATTTATCATGCTCCGAAATTCCAGTTCCTATAGCAAAGATATTTGGGTCGAAAATAATATCCTCTGGGTCGATTGAAGCATTTTTCAATTAAGAGGTCATAAGCTCCTCTTGCATATTGATTTTCTTTTGTCGAGAGTGTCAGCCTGGCCATTTTCATCAAAAGCCATAACAATCATTGCAGCACCATATCTCTTGCACAAACGAGCTTGTCGTAAAAACTCCTCTTCTCCTTCTTTTAGCGAGATGGAGTTCACTATTGGTTTTCCTTGGGAGCACTTCAAACCTGCCTCTAATACAGACCACTTGGACGAGTCCAACATCAACGGCACCCGAGAAATGTCAGGTTCGGAAGCTATAAGATTCAAAAATTTAACCATAGCTTTCTCTGAATCAAGCATAGCTTCATCCATATTTATATCAATAATTTGAGCCCCATTTTCTACCTGCTGCCTAGCTACTTCAATTGCAGCGGCGTAATCTTCATTAATGATTAAGTCTGAGAATTTTTTGAGCCTGTTACGTTGGTACGTTCGCCAACATTAATAAACAAAGAGTCTTCTCCGATATTGCATGGCTCAAGTCCGGAGAGACGCAATTTTTTTTCGATCTCAGGGATAACACGTGGTGTAAAGTTATGCACTTTTTCTTTTATCGCTTCAATATGTTCAGGTGTGGTTCCACAACAACCTCCAACAATATTAATCCATCCTTCTTTTGCAAATTCGGAAATTAGCGCGGAGGTAATCTCAGGGGTTTCATCGAAACCTGTTGGGGCCATAGGATTTGGAAGTCCAGCGTTTGGATAAATGCAGATTGGCACATCACAGATTTTATGCATTTCTTCCACATAGGGTCTCATTAAAGCAGCTCCAAGAGCACAGTTCAATCCAACGCTAAGCGGTTTTGCATGCCGCACACTATTCCAAAATGCTTCTACAGTTTGACCTGAAAGGATTCTACCAGATGCATCTGTTACGGTTCCTGAAATCATTATAGGTAGGCGTTTACCTATCCGATTGAATACATCTTGAATCGCAAATAGCGCTGCTTTTGCATTGAGTGTGTCGAAGATGGTTTCCACTAACAGGATATCTACTCCACCCTCAATTAAGGCCTGTACCTGGTCTGAATAGGACTCAAAGAGTTGATCAAATGTAATATTTCTAGCACCTGGATCACTCACATCAGGCGATATAGATGCAGTTTTTGGAGTAGGCCCAATAGCTCCTGCAACGAACTTTCTATTGTTTGTAGAACTAAACTTCAGGCAGGCCTCTTTCGCTATACGTACGGAAGCTAAATTCATCTCTTTAGCTAAAGACTCAAGCCATAATCAGCTTGTGCTATAGAAGTGGCCCCGAAGGTATTGGTCTCAATTATGTCCGCTCCCACAGACAGAAACTTTTGATGAACTGATTTTATTATATCCGGCTGGGTAATTGAGAGTAACTCGTTATTCCCTTTAAGCTCAATACCACTAGTTTTTGCAATATCAATTTTTTCCCGGATACTAGCCTCAATATCCGTACTCTTTTCGCCAGCGAAGTCTTTTTCATCCAATTTTTCTTGCTGAAGCATGGTTCCCATTGCACCATCCATAATAACAATCCGCTCTTTAATTAAAGACTTAAGTGCTACTTCACTGTCCGCGGTGAAGTTTGGGGCATCTTTTTCATTAAATGACATTTTTAAACCTATTTGCTTGTTTTATTGTTCCAATATTCCAATCCCTGCGCATTAAGAGACAAATCTAAACTTAAAAGATTTCCAAATTCGCGCTTAGAAATGTTCAAATTACTCTTTTTTAATTTTTTATAGAGCAGCTCAAACAGATCCTTTCTTATTCGTTCTTGCTGACTCTCATGATTGTTTCTCGCCTGCTGAGTGATTGTGACGTACTCGTCGAGCTGCTTTAGAAGTTCATGACCATTTTTTCTATATTCATTATCTTTGAAAAATGAGTGAGGAAGCAGCTTTTTGGTTTTTGCTTCATAATTTTTTTTATAGTTGTATCAAATTTTACAGGCTCGAATTGAGTGGGTGTTGATGAAATGAAGATAAACTCCCCATCTTCACTGGCAAGTTCGGATATGCTATCCCAAAGGCATCTCCCGTAAAGAAAGATTTAGATTCCTCGTCAAAAATAATAATATGATGGTTTGCATGTCCTGGCGCATCAAAGATTTGCAATCTTCTATCTTGAAAACTTATGACTTCCCCTTCGCCTACGACAACAACACGATTTTCATCTACTGGGATAAGCTTTCCATATTGCTTTTCAGCCTCTTCTTTCCCGTAGACGCTTACGACTGAAGCCCATAATTTCTCAGGGTTGATCATGTGCCGCGCTCCTCTTGAGTGCACAGCTAATCGTGCATTTGGACACATTTTCATTAGCAATCCAGCACCTCCTGCATGATCAAGATGAACGTGTGTCAATATAATCCATTCAACAAATTCGGGAGAAATATTCATGGTATGGAGCGCGTTTAGAAACCTCTTTGCTGAATGATTAGTGGCAGTATCGATTATCAGAAGCTTATTATTCTGGTTGATAAAATGAATAGCAGCGAACTTTTGACGAATATAATTTGCATCAAAACAAAAGATATTTTTGTCGAAGGGAAAAAAGATCAGTCATCAATTAATTTCCCCGGAGTAAAACGCTCTTCCTCAGAGTAAGGAAAAACATCCTCGAAGAATCCTCTTTTTATTTTTTCTTGCTGCTTTTTCCAATAATCTGGATTGAGCAATTCGGAGTGATATTTTAAAAAAGGTTTTTTAATTTTTTCATTACTGAGGAGAAATGTCTCGAATTCCTCAGGGAAAACATCATTTGGACCTATGGAATACCATGGCTCTCCACTTAGCTCATCTTCTGGGTTGTTAGCAGGAGGTACTGATCTAAAAATACATTCAGTAATGTATTGAATTTCATCGTAATCATAAAAAACTACACGACCATTTTTTCGTAAGGCCAAAATTTTTGTAAAGTAGATCGCCGGGAAAAATATTCGCGCTCATTAATTGCTTGATAGCGTTACCATACTCAAATATTGCTCTGTCTACTTTTTCTTCATTCGCTTTCTCGATAAAAACATTTAACGGAATCATTCTTCTTTCAATATATACATGTTTTATAATCACATGATCATCAATTAGCTCAAACATATTACTTGCATGAGACTTTAATTCTCTAAGCAATTCAGAGTCAAATCTTTCAGCTGGAAAATCGACGTTAGAATACTCCCAGGTATCTGCTAATCTACCCACCCTGTCATGATGTTTTACGAGTTGGTATCTATTCAAAATGTGTTCCCTCGAAACATCTTTTTGTCTTTTATCTTTAATGATTTTGAAGACATAAGGAAACGAAGGTAGGTTAAAGACCAACATCACAAGTCCCTTTATCCCTTCTGCCAACACAAATTTGTCACTTGAGTTGTTCAAATGATGTAATAGATCTCTATAGAACAGAGTTTTGCCTTGTTTTTGTAAGCCCAGCATAGTGTATAGTTCACTTGTTGGTTTAGATGGCATGATAGTTTTTAAAAAGTTCACATATGCTGAAGGAACCTCCATATCAGCCATGAAATAAGCTCTGGAGAAAGAAAACAAAACCCCGAGGCTTTCTTGCCTGAAAACAATGGTATCTAAAAATAACTCCCCATTTTTGTTCTTTAAAATCGGAATTGCAAACCCAGTTGGATCACCATCCGAAACTATTCTGCCGATCATATACGCCCCTTGTTTCGAAAAAATAATGAGCGCATAACATGGATTTGAAAGTCTTTAGTAGGTTGAGTTCCTTGCAAAATAATTATAGTTTTTTTAATCAGTAATTTTATATCTCTTCCAATGTTTTCCCAGGTTCCTTTTAGCCCCACATCCCTTGTAATAGTTTTAATGGTCATTCGAAATCCTAGAGATCTAGGATAATAAACTCGATAGGATGAGGGTTTTGAGTCAAGGTACTCTGTAGATATTGAGGGTCTAACAAATAAATAATCGTGATTTTGAAAATAAATTCTGTCTAAAACCTGTGTTGCAATCGAATTGAAAAAGACTCTGCTAGCTCAGGTTGTCTATGCTCTGTTAGCAACATGATGTATGCTTTTTTTACTTCAGGCCAAAAAAGATTTTCCTTTATCTCGTTTCCATATTTGACATCCAAGAACATTTGATGTTTCCTTTACTCGAAGATCGTAAAAACTAATTCGCTCGCTAAGTAACTCCCTTATTTCAGAATATTCCGAATTTTCAAATTTACTTTTAGCGAGTTGAGAATTCGTTCTGAATGCTAGGTAGTGTTTATCAAAACCTTCTAAGATGATTTTGGCAATAGATTGAGCTGCACTTAATCATCATTTTTGCAATGAAAACCCTTGGGTTGTTTCAGATCTGTCTTTTCCTATGCTCATCAATAGCCCTACCCCGATGCCAAGAGTAATTAAGGCAGTTCCACCGTATGACACCCAAGGCAAAGGCACCCCTACAACGGGTAATATGCCTGTAACCATACCTATATTTACGCAAGCGTAAGTAAAAGTCATCATCGATAACGTTCCTCCTAGTAATCGGGCAAAATCTGTTGGGGCTCCGATGGATATCCACAAACCTCTAAGCGTGATTCCTGCATAAAGCAGTATTAAAAGAAGTGAACCAAAAAATCCAAATTCTTCGGCATATCCAGAAAAAACAAAATCGGTTGATCGCTCAGGGATGAAAGCTAGTTGAGTCTGTGTTCCCTGTAACCAACCCTTGCCAAATATTCCCCCAGAACCTACAGCGGTTATAGATTGTAAAGTGTGAAAACCGGCTCCGAGAGGATCTCTCATCGGATCTAGAAGAGTACATATTCGTAATTTTTGATATTCTCGAAGCCCTGGCCATGCCATATTTTCAGCACAAAATTTATCGCCGAAGACAAATAAAGTAAGTAAAAAAACTACAAAAAGTGCAAGGCCAATTACAATTATTCTCCAGGGCAAACCCGCAAAAAAGAGAAGAATCGTTCCTGAAATAAATAACAAAATTGCTGTTCCAAGATCTGGCTGCCGTAAAACTATGATCAGTGGAAACAAAAATAACAATAGAACAAACGCCCAATCACGTTTAGTATTTAATCCTTCTGATTTTTGTACAAACCAGGCTAGTAGCAATGGAAGTGAGATTTTTAATATTTCAGACGGCTGCATATTAATAAAACCCAAGTTTATCCACCTTGTAGCTCCATTCACTGTTTCTCCAAAAAACTCTGTGGCGATTAAAAGAAAAACCGTCGTAACGTAAGCGGGAATTGCAAACTTCTCAATTATTACAGAGGGAACATGACTTAAAAAAATAATAAGTAAGCCAGCAATTAATATATTCCTTACATGTTGATAAAAACGTATGAGCTCTTCGTGGCTAGAACTGTAAACGGCAAAACAACTTATAATCGAAACACCCAGAATCATTATTGCCAATGGCCTATCCAGGTTTTTGAAAATGAAACTCACTGGTTTTGGTACTATTGTAATCTTCTTTACTCCATGGTTTTTTAGCGTTTTTTCGCCAGGTAAAAGTCAAACACTAATTTTGCGATAGGGGTAGCGGTAGTAACGCCAAATCCACCATTCTCAACTACGACAGCTACGGCAATTTTAGGTTCATCCACTGGCGCGAATCCTATATACAAGCTGTGATCTTTTAACCTATCGGGGACTTTTTCCGAATCATATTCTTCGTCTTGCTTGATTGTAAAAACTTGAGCTGTTCCCGTTTTTCCGGCAACAGGATAGCGAGCATTTCCAAATACCCTAGATGCTGTACCTGATTTATTAACTTCCTCCATTGCATCGATTACAAAGTCAAACCACTCTTGTTGAATATCTAATTTACCCTGTATGATTTGCTCACTATAGGTGAATTCGCTACTGTTGAATTCTCGGCTACCTTTGAATAGTTTAGGTTTAATTATTTCCCCACGGTTTGCAATTATCGATGTGGCTTTAGCCATTTGTAAAATTGTAAAGATATTATAGCCCTGCCCTATACCTATTGAAGGGGTTTCTCCCTGTAACCATTGCGTTCCGTGTCTTTTTAGTTTCCATGAAGAGGAGGGCAATATTCCTCTCGCTTCTCCGCTAAGATCCACACCAGTCTGTTTTCCAAATCCAAAAGGCGATATGTGTTCATGAATCAAATCAACACCCATTCCGATAGCAAGTTTGTAATAGTAAGTATCGCTTGAAACTACTATAGATTTTTTCATGTCCACTTGGCCATGACCCCCTTGAGAACTATCCCTAAATTTGTGGTTGCCTAATACGAAATAGCCAGGGTCATTTATAGTCTCAGTAGGGTCTTTGGCTCCTGATGATAATGCCGCTAGCGCCATAAACGGTTTGTAAGTTGAGCCAGGGGGTATAACCCCTTAAGAGGTCTGTTTAAAAGCGGCTTGTCCGGAGATGTATTTAGTTCTTCCCAAATTTTTTGATCAATCCCATCAATAAATGCATTAGGGTCGAAATTAGGCATTGAAACGAAAGCAAGAATTTCACCCGTTGACGGCTCAATAGCAACTAATCCTCCTTTTCTCTTGCCAAAGCTGTCCTCAACGAGCCTTTGCAATTTAGCATCAATCGTTAAAGCAATGTTTTTACCAGGTACTGGAAGACTATTGTTCAGTTCTCTGATCATTTTCCCCCCAGCTGTAACTTCAACGTGTTGGTATCCAATCTTTCCACGAAGAAGGTTTTCATAGCTTTCTTCAACACCAAGCTTGCCAATATGGGTAAAGCCTCTATATTGCTTGGCGTTATTTTGTTTTTTCTGTCGTAATAAGTCATCCTCAGAAATCCTACCGATGTGGCCTAAGACATGGGAAGAACTCACTCCTAAAGGATATCTCCTTATTAACCGTGGCCTTACTTCAACGCCGGGTAAATTTTGGATTCGGGTGACTAATTTTGCAACTTCAATGTCGCTAAGTGGACCTCGCAGAGGGAGGCCGTCGTATGATCGAATCTCCTTTTGCAGCCGTTTAAATTTTCTAACATCATTTTTCGTTATTTCAATAACTTCTCTGAGCTTTTGAATAGTTTTTCTGAAAACCTTCAATTTTGGATGGTTGCAACTCGAGGTAAAACCCCGCATCGTTTCTTGCCATCACTTTTAGGTTCCTGTCGAAAATCATTCCTCTTGGAGCTTGCTGGGGAAGAAGGATAACCCTATTATCCTCAGCCTTGGACGAATGTTTTTCGTGCTCTACAATTTGAAGCCACGCGAGCCTTAACAACAAAAATGCTAGCACTATTGAAACCACTAATGCTAGAGAACTTGCTCTTACTCGAAAAAC
Source organism: Burkholderiaceae bacterium (assembly GCA_038147455.1). Lineage (GTDB taxonomy): Bacteria > Pseudomonadota > Gammaproteobacteria > Burkholderiales > Burkholderiaceae_A > UBA7377. The sequence continues at coordinate 434,788 of JAYQTQ010000003.1, forward strand.
TTTCTGATTTTCGCGAGAGAAAATCATATCTTTATTCTCTGGCTAGAGGGCCGAGCTGTTAGCGCTGAACTAGAACGTCTGTTAATTAATTTCAACATTACCCACCCTAGGAAGAAAGCAGTGATGGACTCCAAAACTGGCCGAAAAACAAACCACCAGGGCGCTGTAGTTCCGTCAGCGGCATAACGAACTATCGCATCGACAAAAAGAGCGAAGGCAAAAATCGGCAATAAGTTGATAGATTGGTTCGTCAATGTATACCAGCTTAATCTTCTTTGAAATACATTCGTAGTGAAGCAAAGGATAGAATAAAGAAGCGCGTGCTGGCCCAAAAATGCTCCTGTATAAACATCCATAATTATTCCCATAAACCAGGCAAAAAACAGGTTAACTTTTCCTGGTGTGTAGATATTCCAGAAAACGAAAATCACTGCTAAGAAATCAGGCCATGGGAAAAATTTTGTCGTAGGAATAAGGTTTCCGAAAAATGCAATGCAGATAGAAATATAAAAAATTTTTTCAGTGGGCTTTCTACGCAATAAGTTATTCGGTTCCATCTTCCATCTTCTTTTTAAGCAAAACCATAACTTGATGTTGCAAACCAGCGCTCGATGCAACTCGACCGACTACTTCAGGAAATTGTCCCGCCTCGGCGGGGCTCACACTAATTATGTGTCCAACCAATATTCCTGGGGGATATACACCTCCCAAACCCGAAGTGATAACTTCATCGCCAACTTTGATTTTTGCGCTTATATCAGCATACTGTAATTCAAAAGTTGCCCTATTACCCTGGCCCTTTGTTATGCCTATCACCTCTGAAGCAGGCAAGGAGACCGGAACTGAAATACTCGAGTCTGAAACTAGAGTAAGTTCTGCAGAGGTGTTATATACTCTGCTCAGTTGGCCAAGTATTCCTCGAGCAGTGATAACTGGATAGCCAACGGCTAATTCGTGAGATTCACCCTTGTTTATGACAACTTTGTCAGTATAAACGTCAGGCAATTCATATCTTATTTCAGCATTTACAAAAGAGGGATCCAGTTTAACTTGTAACCCCAATAGTGTTCTGAGTTCCTTGTTTTCATTTTCTAATTGCTGAAGTTTTAGCATTATTTTTGCGTTAATTCGTAAATCACCTTCAAGCTCATCAATTTTTTTATTGAGAGATAAAACCGTAGAGGCATGTTGGGATAAGGAAACATAGGCATCTCGCGGCAATAGTAAAACTTCAATTACTGGTCTAGTTACGGAAAAAAAGGCACTTCTAACTTTGGTAATAAAGTTTAAATTTAAGTCGAGAACAATCAAAGTCATCGACAATATCAAACAAATAATGAAATTTATGGTTACGGAGGACCCTTGTTTAAAGAGTGGCGGCGGTGTTTGTGATAGGGACACAGCAACTAGTTACTCGGTGGCAAGTAGGGGAGCCAATTCATCCACCCTATCTATCGCCTCCCCACAACCACGAACAACACATGTTAGCGGGTCCTCAGCTAGGTAAACGGGCAGTCCAGTCTCCTCCATTAGGAGTCTATCTAAGTCTCTAAGTAATGCCCCACCACCAGTTATAACCACCCCTCTCTCAGCTATATCGGCCGCTAACTCAGGGGGAGTGTTTTCAAGAGCATTTTTAATCGACACAACTATTTGGTTAATTGGGTCAGTCAGCGCCTCAAGAATTTCATTGCTGGAGACGGCAAAGGTTCTCGGGATACCCTCAGATAAATTTCGCCCTCTAACTTCCATTTCATGGACTTCACTACCGGGAAAAGCCGAGCCAATCTGTTTCTTAACCAATTCTGCAGTCTGCTCTCCGATCAACATCCCGTAATTGCGTCTTATATAGTTTACTATGGCTTCGTCGAACTTATCCCCTCCGACCCTTACACTTGCGGAATAAACTAACCCTCCCAGAGAGACAACTCCTATTTCACTAGTTCCTCCTCCAATATCCACAACCATGGAACCAGAGGGCGCGCCGACAGGCATCCCTGCCCCGATGCAGGCCGCCATGGGCTCTTCGATCAAATAAACTTTTGAAGCTCCAGCAGATAGTGCAGATTCTCTAATTGCTCTCCTTTCCACTTGTGTCGAGCCACAAGGTACACAGATTATTACTCTGGGGCTAGGAGAGAACATTTTTTTCTGGTGGACCATTTTTATAAATTGTTTCAACATCTGCTCTGTTACGGTGAAATCAGCAATTACACCATCTTTCATCGGCCTTACGGCTTCTATATTACCCGGAACCTTACCTAGCATTTGTTTTGCTTTGGAACCTACAGCTTCAATAATTTTTTTCCCTCCAGGACCTTCCTCCTGCCTAATTGCTACTACAGATGGTTCATTAAGCACAATACCTTTACCTCTCATATAAATAAGTGTATTCGCAGTGCCAAGGTCTATTGCAAGGTCTTGAGAAAAATATCCGCTTAAAAAACCAATCATAATGTCCTCGTTATTAAATCTTTCATCAAAATATAATTATAATTAAATAAAGCAATGGAGATTATCTTTATATGAAATTACATAACCGAGACGTACAAAAGTTATTTACTTTGTCTAAGCTAAATATCAACAAAGATGAGCAAGAATCTTTAAGTCGAGATTTATCCTCAGTCTTGTCATGGGTTGGCTCCTTGCAAAGTGTAAATACTGAACACACTCGTCCTATGATACATCCAGTTCCATTGAACATGTCTTGCAATGATGACCTTCCCCCAGAAAATATCTCCTTGGACAACGCTCTAAAAAATGCACCTGAGTCAGAAAACAATCACTTTCTGGTGCCGAGAGTCATTGATCAGGCTTGAGTTGAAAAGTTTTTAGATTATTGTGCAAGATATAAGGTTACTACGAAAATCCCTTGAAACCAAAAAAATTGGTGTATTAGAATTAGTTACAGACCTTTTGCGAGAATTCGAAGCCAATCACCTGGGAGCGGTACTTTGCGTAAATAAGGATGAGACTTTTAGACAGGCAAAGGAGGCTCAAAAAAAAATTGACGCTGGTATTTCAGCGCCTCTTCTTGGTGTTCCTTGCGCTCACAAAGATGTTTTTGTTACAGAGAAATGGCGGACAACAGCTGGATCAAGGATGTTAGCGAATTACATGAGTCCATTTGACGCTACTGTAGTGGAACGAGTCGCTGCATCAGGCGCAGTCTGCCTCGGCAAATCTAGTTGCGACGAGTTTGCAATGGGTTCTGCAAACCAAAACTGTGCCTTTGGGCCATGTTTAAATCCTTGGGATAAGAAAGCAATCCCTGGAGGTTCCTCAGGAGGGTCAGCAGCTCTTGTTGGAGCGGGACATGTCTCTTTCGCAACCGGTACAGATACTGGTGGGTCCATTAGGCAACCTGCTGCTATGTGCGGGGTGACAGGGATAAAGCCTACATATGGACTGGTTTCTCGTTGGGGTATTATTGCCTATGCGTCAAGTTTGGATCAAGCGGGTCCGATAGCAAACTCTGCCTATGATTGCGGGTTGGTTTTAAATGCTATGGTAGGGTTTGACCCCAGAGATTCAACTAGTCAGAGAACTGAGTCAGTTGACTATTGTGCGCTAATGAATGCTGATAATGAAAAAACTGGAAAAAAGCCTCTAGAAGACATGGTTTTAGGAATTCCTAGGGAATATGCTAAAGCAATTTATTCACAAGATGTAGCTATAGCGTTTCAAGAATCTATACGAACATATGAGAAACTCGGAGCTACTGTTAAGGAAGTTTCTCTTCCGCATGCGAATCATTCTGTCGCCGCTTATTACGTTATTGCCCCTGCAGAGGCTTCTTCAAATCTGTCACGATTTGATGGAGTTAAGTTCGGTTTTAGAAACTCTCAGGCCAAGACCCTCGACGAGCTATATTTTGATACCAGGTCCGAAGGTTTTGGAGAAGAAGTCAAAAGGAGGATACTTGTTGGAACCTTCGTTTTATCTCATGGTTATTAAGACGCTTACTATAATCAAGCTTCTAAAGTTAGGCGTTTAATACTCGGTGATTTTAAATCGGCTTTTGAGGGCTGTGACTTTTTACTTTCCCCTTCTTCTCCTGTTCTTGCCTGGGATCTGGACGCACAACCTGATTTTGGAACAAATTTTAATGCACCAGAGGGTGTTCCGAAGGAATATTTGGCAGATTTATTTACGGTTGGCGTGAGCCTCGCAGGCTTACCCGCAATTTCGGTTCCATGCGGATTTGGGAGAGGTGGATTTGCTAGCCGCCCCATTGGTCTGCAGATAATTGGTCCTCACTTCAGTGAGCAGAGACTCTTAAAAGTAGCAGATATATTTCAAACTGAAACAGGTTGGCATACCATGAGGCCCTCCAATAAAGCTTGAGGAATAAATAAGATGGACTGGGATATTGTAATAGGCTTAGAAACACATGTGCAGTTGCTCACCAAATCCAAAATTTTTTCTAGAGGTGGAACGCGATTCGGTCAAACTGCGAATACAGAGATTGATTTCGTGGATCTAGGTTTGCCCGGGGTTCTACCGGTGGTAAACAAAAAGGCCCTAGAGTCAGCAATCTTATTCGGAGTTTCGGTTAAGGGAAAAATTTCCGAAGAGACAGTGTTTTCTAGAAAAAACTATTTTTATCCAGATCTTCCAAAAGGGTATCAGATTAGCCAGTTAGATAAACCTATAGTTATGGGAGGAAGTCTCGAAGTTATTCTGGATAGTAAAAAAAGTTTTACTGTACCTTTGACACGGGCTCATCTAGAAGAAGATGCAGGAAAATCGAGTCATGAGGGGTTTGGGAATTTCAAATCTGGTATAGACTATAATCGGGCTGGAATCGCACTTTTGGAAATTGTATCAGAGCCGTCGATGTCATCAGCAGATGAAGCTGTTGCTTATGCCAAGTGTTTGCACAATCTAGTGACATGGATTGGAATATGCGACGGTAATATGCAAGAGGGTTCATTTCGGATGGATGCTAATGTTTCTGTTAAACCAAAAGGGACGGAAGCCTTAGGTACACGATGCGAGATTAAAAATCTAAATTCTTTTAAGTTTCTTGAAAAGGCCATTAATTACGAGGCGGCTCGGCAAATAGAATTATTAGAAATGGGTGATCAAGTTATTCAACAAACAAGACTTTTTGATTCTATTGATAATAAGACCAAAGAAATGCGTAACAAGGAGAATTCGGATGATTATCGCTATTTTCCGGACCCAGACATTCCATCGATAATCATTAGTAAGGAGCTAATCGATTCCGTCTCTAAACAAATGCCGATGCTTCCTGCTCAAGTTAGAGAGTCTCTAGTTACATCTTTTGGCATAAGTGATGAGTTTGCTGACATTCTTATATCAAAAAAGAATTATTTAGACTTTTTTAATGAAGTCCTAAATAAAAGTTGTGAGATTGCTGGATTAGAGATTGGGAAAGATCAGGATGAGGGGCAAGTCGCAAAGAAGGCAGGAGTTATTTCTAAGTGGATGCTTGGAAGGTTGTTTGCGCAGCTTAATAAGGAAGAGTTGGATATTACACAGTCAAAAATCACATCATTTGAATTGGCGGAAATTTTGCACCGTCTAGAATCCGGCTCCCTATCAAACCAGACTGCTACAAAACTTTTTGACTTAGTTTGGCAAAGTGAAGATGAAAATATCGATGATCTAGTTAAGAAATATAATCTAACTGAAATTAAAGATGACAACCTACTTGAAGAGTTAATTACTGGTATTTTGAATAATAATGAAAAAATGATTTTTGAATATAAGTCTGGTAAGGAGAAAGCCCTGAATGCTCTTGTAGGCCAGGTAATGAAGGCTTCAAAAGGAAGAGCGAACGCACAATCTGTGAAAAATAAAATAATTGATGCAATAGCAAAGATTTAATTTATTTTACGGATCCATATTTTTGAATGTAAAGATCAATCTGTTTTGCATTATCGCTGTCTATTCTTCCGCAGTTTTTTAAGTCCGATAATTCTGCAAGGGAGAACACGGGAACGCCAGTCATTGCCATAATCTCCTCAGTCGTGTTTTTAAAGTTTTTAGAGTCACTACTTTCTCCCTCTTTCCATTCTATCCAGAGCAACTAATATTCCAGAGACATTGCCGTTCTGTTTTCTAACAAATTCAATGGCTCTTTTAGAAGACAATCCTGCTGAAATTACATCGTCAATAATCAAAACATTTTTACCACTAACGTCACCTACTATTTGCCCACCCTCACCATGAGTTTTTTCTTCTTTTCTATCGTAAGCTATTTCAAGGTTGAGGTCATATGACTACATCAAGGTGACAGTAATGGCACTAACAAGTGGTATTCCCTTATAAGCAGGGCCGTACAAACAGTCAATACTTAATTTATGGTGTTCAATAATATAAATAATTTTTTTGCGTAGAAGTCAGCCAGCGTAGCAAGAAGTTTTCCATTTGAGAATTTTCCTGTATTGAAAAAATATGGCGAGTCTCTACCAGCTTTAGTTTTAAATTTGCCAAAACTCAGAACATTACTGGATAATACGAAGTCAAGAAACTGGTAAACATTATTATTAGTCTTATCCTGCATTTTAATGGCGGCCTTATTCTTATGCAAAAAATAAAAGTTATATCTCTTAACGCTAATGGTATCAGAGCAGCGAAAAAAAAAGGGTTGATCGAATGGATAGTTTCGCAAGCTCCGGACTATATATGTATTCAAGAGACAAGAGCTCAAAAAAAAGACTTAGATCTATCTTTCTTTAGTATAGCCTTGAATAATTCTTGTTTAAAAGGAACGTATAATTTTTCAATGAAACCAGGGTACTCTGGGGTTGCGATTTTTTCTCAAAAGCAACCAACTAAAATAATAGCAGGCATAAATGTTCCTGAGTTCGATGCAGAGGGTCGTGTCCTAAGAATGGATTTTGACAATCTTTATGACTCTAGCCCTTCTTTTTCATTAGTAAGTATTTACTTCCCTTCTGGATCGGCCTCGGAAAAACGTCAAGAATCAAAGTTTCGCTTTCTTGCCGAGATTAAGAAAAAATTATGGGAATGGGATAAGGAGCAAAATTTAACTGGGAGGCAATTTCTCATATGCGGAGATTGGAATATTGCTCATGAGGAAATTGATTTAAAAAACTGGAAACAAAATAAAAAAAACTCAGGTTTTTTACCTGAGGAGAGAGAATGGCTTACTGATGTTTTTGATAAAGGCTGGAGAGATATTTTCGACACCTCCGCCCAAATGATGTTACTTATACCTGGTGGAGTCAGAGGGGCAGGGCTCGTGAAAACAATGTTGGATGGAGAATTGATTACCAGGTTGCTACAACAGACCTTGCCAATAGATGTCGGAAAATTTGGGTTGAAAAAGAACCAAAGCTTTCAGACCATGCTCCACTTATTGCTCTCTATGACTTATAGCTTCTTCATACAGTGGTCGCACCTGCGGTAAAGTTTTTTCCATCTGCTCAATCCTATTGTCTCCAGATGGGTGCGTGGACAACCATTCTGGAGGCCCTCCCTTATTTGCTTTCATCATTTTTTTCCAAAGAGTAATTCCAGCGTTTGGATCGAAACCTGAGCGCGCGGCTAAATCTAATCCAACTATATCTGCATCGTTCTCATCCTTTCTTGAAAATCTAAGGCCTAACAATTGTCTTCCAAAACCGATTATCCTTTGCTCACTTTTTCCAAGACCAAGAGTCGCAGATAATATTTCTGCGCCTAAGTCTGTCAACTGGGCCAAAGCTATTCTTGCTCTTGCATGCTCTCTTAGTGCATGTGCCATTTCATGACCCATAATCATAGCTATCTCATCATCGTTTAGTTCTAGCTCTTCTACAATGCCGCTAAAGAATGCAATTTTTCCACCAGGCATACAGAACGCATTTAACTGTTTATCTTCAATTAAAATTACCTCCCAATCCCATTGAACAGCTTCAGAATTCCACAAAGTAGCATGAGGTTGAATCTTAGCCAAAATATTCTTAAGTTTTTTGAGAAGAGGATTATCGTCTGCTGCAAGTTTCTTCTGTTTTTTGGCTGCAGCTCTAATCTTCTCATATTCTTTTTCTGCGGCAATGATGAGATCTCTCGAAGGGACCATATGCCTAACGTTTGATGCACTCTGTACTTTTACCCCATCTTCAGGACCAGAGAGCTGTCTTTGACCAGTGGTTGTGGCACAACTTGCTATTAAAGCAAAAGAAAAACAGAATATAAAAACATTTCGCAATCTTTCAATTCGGATAATGTTTGTTGTAGACTTGTTGGGCATGAATACGCGAAAAGAATTAGTTGTTGATCAGAAAACAAGCAAACTTCTATTTTTCACTACATTTTTAGGCTTTGCAAGTGGTCTACCCTTGGCTCTATCCGCAGGTACGTTGCAGGCATGGTTAACTGTTGAGGGAGTTGATCTTCGTATTCTTGGTTGGTTAAGTCTCGTTGGACTTCCATATACATATAAGTTTTTTTGGGCACCTATACTTGACCGCTACAAGATGCCTATAGGACCGACATCTAGAAGAAGAGGGTGGTTAATTTTTTTCCTCTTTGCTATGTCGATTACATTATTTTTATTTTCTTTTATTGATTTCGCCAATGAATACGCGTTAATTTTTGTGGCAATTCTTGCAATCTTATTAGCTTTCTTTTCCTCCAGTTTTGATGTGGTCTTCGACGCCTGGCGTACCGAAATCTTACCTAAAAAAATTATGGGGTATGGAGCTGGATGGTCTGTCATCGGATACCGGTTTGCAATGATTACATCAGGAGCCTTGGCTCTAGTTATTGCTGAATTATATTTCGGATTCTCTGGTGTTTATTTCTTGTTTGGTTGTGTTGTGTTTGTTTTTGCGATGTTTGTTTTTCTATGTCCCGAGGAAAAGATCAATACCTCACCAAAATCTCTCAAAGAAGCTTTTAAAGAACCTTTTAAAGAATTTTTCTCTAGAACGAGCGCTGTTTTAATTTTGGTCACAATAATCTTATATAAACTAGGAGATGCATTTGCATTATCCTTATCAACTGCATTTCTTATACGAGGGGCTGGCTTCTCTCCGGCTGAGGTTGGTACAGTGAGCAAAGGAGTAGGATTGTTCGCAGTATTATTTGGAGGATTGCTCGGAGGTTGGATTCTCTCTAACGCTAGTTTGCTCAAATGTTTGTTTTGGTTCGGGTGTTTACAGGCAATTACAAATCTTGGATTTTGGTGGCTTTCAATTACCAATCCTGATCTTACCGATATGGCTATTGTAATAATTCTCGAAAATCTTTCCGGGGGAATGGGGACGGCAGCCTTTGTAGCACTCCTTATGGTGTTATGTAATAAAAAATATACAGCTACTCAGTTTGCTCTCCTGTCGGCATTAGCTTCTATTGGAAGAGTTTTTGTAGGTCCTTTAGCCGGTGAAATCGCTTTTAATTTTGATTGGCCGATATTCTTTTTATTTTCTTTCGCTGCCTCGATCCCCGGGATACTTATGCTATTTGCCATCAGAAAACAAGTTAAGACAATTCAGTGAGGTTATGAATTATCACCCATTATATGTGTAACAACCTTTCTCATCTGATTAGCTATTCTATGTTCAAACAAAAAGATTCCCTGCCACTTCCCAAGCATAAGCTTTTTGTCAATGATGCTTAAAGTTAAATTTGTTTGAGTGAGAGATGTTTTTATATGTGCGGGCATATCATCAATGCCCTCGATATCATGTTCGTAGAGATTTTTGTCCATTGGAGCGATTTTTTTATAAAACGATATCAAATCATTTTGAACAGCAGGAGATGCATTCTCTTGAATCAGTAAGGAACAAGAGGTATGTGGTATTGAGAGATTAACAAGTGCATTATTAAATTTTAATTCACCGACAGTCGTAGCAATATTGTCTGTAATCTCATAAAGACCTATACCATTAGTCATAATTTCAATCGTGCAAATTTTTTGTTCCAATATTAAACCTCTTAAGCTTTTTTTGATTTCCGTGTTTTTTCCAACGAGCATATGAGATAAAGTCTTAGCGACAGTTTTCTTTAATGAACTCTTTTGCACGTTCGTCTATATGCTTTCTCTTCTTTCCGTCCATCCTGTTAAGAGCACCTACCATTAGTGATAATCGAGGATTCTTTTGAAGAAATTTTTGATTTTTTTCAATAAAGTTCCAGTATAGACCATCTACAATGTCACACCATGGGCCTTTTTTATAGTTACTCATCTTCACAATATAGTTTGATCCACAAATATAGGGTTTAGTTGCCATTAAACCCCCGTCGGCAAATGTCGCCATACCAAAAACATTTGGCGTCATTACCCAATCAGACGAGTCAACAAACATCTCCATAAACCATTTGTAAATTTCCCGCGGATCAATTTCACACAGGTTCATTATGTTGCCTATTATCATTAGTCTATTTATGTGATGCGTATAACCAAAAGTCTGTGTAAACCTAATTGCATCATCAAGCGGTTTTATTTGAGTAGTTCCATCATACCAACTTTGTTTTAATTTTCGAGAGTGACCAAAAAAATTACCTGTTTCTTGCAAATTACTTTTTTCTTGATATATTCCCCTTATAAATTCTCGCCATCCAATGACCTGCCTAACAAGTCCTTCATAAGAATTTAGTGGAACCTTATCAATATATTTTTCTAGTTCACATATTAGTTCACTCGGGGTTAAGAGCCCGTTATTAAGCATAGGACTTAAAGCAGAATGGAATATAAAATTGTGTTCTGAGCTGATAGAATCCTCGTATGGTCCAAAATCCTTAAATTTAGTTTTTAGGAAATCGTTTAGCCAGTGTTTAACATCTTTTCTAGATACTGGCATCCAACGATTTGTTGTGCTTCCCGGGTGCTTATAAAAAATAGTCTCTATCTGATTTTTTAACTTTTCTTCATAATCCATTTGCTTTAACTTCAATAAAGTTGGTATTTCTATGGTCTTTGGTAGTTTTTTCCTGTTTTCTTCGTCAAAAGACCACTTTCCACCTACTGGTTTTTTTCCTCGTCTAGAAGAATGCCCAGTTGTTTGCGCTTTTCCTGATAATACTTTCCCATAAGAAATTTATTCTTCCCAGTCGCAAATGTTTTGAAATCCTCTCTAGGAAATAAAAACATGGGAGAAGAAAGAATCTCAACTGTTAACTTGTTTTGTTTTGCAAATTTATTGATCCTTGCTTCAAAAAATTTATCCTCTATTTCGAAAAACACTAATTTTTTTATTCTTTTGCGTTTTAATAATGCTACTCAGTTTATTTTCATATTTTTCTCTGAAGGAATCGTCCTCTAAAGATTCATAAATTACCTTATATTTGTTTTGACGTAGTTCGGCGCAATACTCTCTCATGGATAGTAAAAACATTAGTATTTTCAATTTGTGGTGTTTAACATAAGAACAAAGTTCATAGTCTTCAGCCATGAAGATTAAATCAAACTTAATTTTTTTCAAATAAATGGGATTGAATAATTGATTCCCTAAAATTATTAGCAACGTTTTGCTCATTTATTCACCTTCTTTGGTTTTTTCCTTTTGGGGTAACATGTTTTGCAAATATGGCAAACCGTTCCATCACATCCTCGAGCAGTGCAAAACTCTCTACCATAAAATATTATTTGTAAGTGCAGCTTGTTCCAGGCATTTTCTGGAAAAACATTTTTTAGATCTCTCTCTGTTTGTACAACATTTTTTCCTTTTGTTAAACCCCACCTTTGTGCTAAGCGATGTATATGGGTATCCACCGGAAAAGCAGGGTAACCAAAACCTTGTGACATTACTACACTCGCCGTTTTGTGGCCAACTCCTGGAAGTGACTCTAGGTCTTTAAAATTGCTGGGAACTTCGGAGTTGTATTGTTCAACTAGAATTTTTGACAAACTGCTTATCGCCTCGGATTTCTTGGGAGCTAATCCACAAGGCCGTATGATTTTGTATATATGCTCTCTTTTTACTCCTTGCATTTCTTCAGGTCTTTTAGCTAGCTTAAATAAGTGTGGAGTGACTTTATTGACTCTTTCATCGGTACACTGTGCGCTAAGAAGAACTGCTATCAGAAGTTCAAAAATACTTTTGTGATTAAGTGGGATAGGAGTATTCGGGTATATCATTTCTAAATGCTCCATTATAAATTCTGCTCTTTCGAACTTTTTCATATGTTTTTTATTGTCAGTTTTTTTTAAATAGTGTAACTTTTCGATTTCTTCTTCTCGTCCACATAGACAATTTTGTCATTAACAATATTTATGTTGATCACTTAATTCTTTTCAATCCTCTATAACTTTCATCTTCATCTGAAAGTCCGTACATAACCTCAATAGTTTGTTCTAGTCCCTCTTTACATCCTGAAAAAGAATTTAACGCTTCATATTTTTTTTGAGTACCTTGCTTAGATTCTGAAACTAAAAAAAAATGATTTGAACTTTCATAAAGTTTCGCAAGATAATAATAAGAATTTTCTTTTGAGAATACAGCATATACTTTTAAGGTTTTTTCATTTACTTCGATGTATTTATCGGGTTCGATGTATTCATCTCTGATTAGTTTGCTTCGGGAAATATCACATCTTTTAATCAATTGCTGAACTCTATGTCAAAAAAGAAGATCGTTACTTTCAACTCTTGCTAAAATTTTCAAACTGATTTTCTGAGAAAAGTAGACACCTTAATCTACTCTACAGTAACACTTTTTGCCAAATTTCTCGGTTTGTCTACATCATTACCTTTCGAGCTGGCCACGTGGTAGGCTAATAGTTGCAAAGGAATTACGTGTAGTATTGGGGAAAGAAAACCTGCATGATCTCCTAGAGTAATTATTTTTGTACAAGAGTCTTCCTGCAACTCGAAACCCTGGTCAGCGATTATAAATAATTTGCCCCCGCGAGCCTTGACCTCCTCAAGATTATTCTTCAGTTTATTTACCAGGTCATCGTTTGGTGCGATAGCAATAATGGGCATGTTTTCATCGATCAGAGCTAAAGGACCATGCTTTAACTCCCCCGCAGCATAGGCTTCAGCGTGAATATAGCTAATTTCCTTAAGTTTTAGTGCTCCTTCCATAGCAATAGGATAATGAATACCCCTTCCCAGGAACAACACATTTTGTTTGCTCTCAAAATATTTGATCCAGTTTTTTATACTTATCTCTTCATTAAGTATCGATGCAACTGCATTAGGCAAATGTCTGAGCTGCTTTAAAAAATTTCGCTCATTTTGGATATTCATCTGATTTTTCGTCTTAGCGAGCGTAAGCGCAAATACAAATAGCGATGCAAGTTGTGTTGTGAATGCTTTAGTCGAAGCTACACCAATTTCAAGGCCTGCCCGAGTGATGAAGGATAAGTTGCATATCCGGATAAGAGTTGATTCCTGTACATTACAGATTCCAAAAATCCACTCTAGTCCCAACCTTTTGGCTAGCTTCAAAGCAGCAAGCGTATCAGCAGTTTCTCCTGATTGAGAGATGCCAATCATAAGAGTTTTGTTTTTTAGAACGCTTTTTCTGTACCTAAACTCACTAGCGATCTCCACGGATACATGTACTTTGGCCAACTCCTCTATCCAATATTTTGCTACTAATCCGGCATGATAGCTAGTGCCACACGCGATTATGATAATTTGTTCTACTTCTTCAAAAATTTCTGGTGCATCATTGCCAAAAAGAATAGGAGTTAAAGAGTTTTCATCAAAAAAATTTTCCAAGGTCATTGCAATGGCGTTTGGTTGTTCATGAATTTCTTTTTGCATGAAGCTTGCATACTCACCACGGGAAATCTTATCGCCAGCTAAATCTAATTTAGTTAAATCTCTATTAATTTTGTTGAGGTTCTCATCATATATCGTAAACTCAGATCCGTTTAAACAGATTAGTTCTAACTCTTCTATAAATACAATATGCTTCGAAATGCCAGATAAAGAATTAGGATCAGATGATAAGAAATATTGATCGCTTTCCTTATCAATACCCAAGACAAGAGAGGAAGAACTCTTTGTACCTGAGATAATATTAGGATCCTTATCGCAGATTGCGACTAATGCATAAGCCCCTATTAGTTTTTTTCTAACAGAATTTAAAGCTTCTTTTAAAGAAGAGAATTTTTTTCTCTCTAAGTGAAGCAGGTGTGCAAGGACTTCTGAATCTGTTTGGGATTCAAAAGAATATCCATGCTTTATGAGTGTCGCTTTGAGCTCTTTGTAGTTCTCTATAATTCCATTATGAATTACGCAAACTGAAAAACCATCTTTTATGGATAGATGAGGATGTGCATTTAATTCATTTACCTTCCCATGGGTAGCCCATCTTGTATGAGCAATCCCAATATTAGAATATTTTGTATCTACAATTTTTTCTAACTCGGAGACCCTTCCTACAGATCTGTATCTTTCTATCCTGCTATTTTCAAAACATGCAAGTCCTGCAGAATCATAACCTCGATATTCTAATTTTTTTAGGCATCCAATTAAATCCTGTACGATATTGCCTTTCTTAATTCCCGCAATAATCCCACACATAGTCTAATTTTTTTTCCAATTTTTAATGGTAGTCTGCTTTGCACGTCCAACATTTAGGCTCTTAGCCGGAGCATCAATTGTGATACAACTGCCAGCTCCGATTGTAGCGCCTTTCTTTATTTTTATTGGAGCTACTAAACTAGTATTAGATCCTACAAAAACATTATCTTCGATAGTAGTTTTGTGTTTATCCTTTCCGTCGTAGTTGCAGGTTATAGCACCAGCTCCGATGTTTACATCTTTTCCAATTTCTGCGTCACCGATATAAGATAAGTGGCTCGCCTTGGTGCTACTTCCAATAACGCTATTTTTTATCTCAACAAAATTACCAACACGACAATTCTCTCCGACTACTACTCCATTTCTTAATCTGGCGAAAGGACCAACAGTGCTATTCTTTTTGATTTCACTTTCTTCGATAACACTAAATGCATCGACTCGAACATTATCTTCGATATTGACGTTTTTAAGGATTGAATACGGTCCGATTTCTACATTTTTACCAAGGTTAATTTCTCCGTCAAAAACACATCCCGTGTCAATGATTACATTAGCTTTGAAATTGATATCTCCTCGAAGATTAAAATTATTAGGGTCTTTTATTTGCAGCCCTTTTTCTAAATAGAACTCAATTTTTTTTTGACTCAATTTTACTTCCGCTTCTAATTTCTGTTTAATTGTGTTTACTCCAAGAATTTCCTGAGAATCCTCAAGTTCCAATGAATTTACTGCAAGGTTATTTTGTACAGCTTTCGCTACTAGGTCGGTAAGATAAAATTCATTTTGTTTATTGTTTTGTTTTATCTCTTGGATTAGACTTTTCAGAACTCTCGTATTTATTAGCATTGGCCCAGCAAATATTTCCATTATTTTCTTCTCTTTTGTAGAAGCGTCAGCTTCCTCCCTGATTAATAAGATTTCCTTGCGGTTGTTTCTTATAATTCTTCCATATCCTTTTGGCTTCTTTATTTTGGTTGTTAAGATTCTGAGAGCTGAAGTTTTTTCAAAATTTTTTGCAAATCGTTTCAATGATTGGTTAGAGATGAGAGGAACATCGCCGAATAGGATAAGAGTTGGTTTGTTAATTTTTAAGAAAGGAACTGCGGATTTCAAAGCGTCACCAGTTCCTAAGGGTTTTTCTTGAATTGCAAACTTGGGTTTACATTTTGCGTGCGTAAATTGGCGAACTGTATTCTCGATTTCCGTCCCATTTGGAGGAATAACAACAACAATATTTGACTCCTTAAATGTACCAATGGCATCAAGCACATGACAGATCATTGGCCTGCCACAAATTTGATGAAGGACTTTGGGAAGAGAACTTTTCATTCGCTTCCTAAACCTGCGGCCAATATTACGATATTCATTCGCGTACGCTTGATTTAGCCAAAAAAACAGACCCCAGAATCATTCCAACTATACTCAGAAGAAGGCCTATTAGTTGAGGTTCAATAGGCAAATTCAACTCTAGTAATTCAAGAGCTAACCAAGATGTGATTCCTAACACTATTGCTAAACCTGCACCAAAACTGTTTGCCCGTTTCCAAAATAAGCCCGCAACAAGAGGTGTAAATGCTCCAGCAAGCGTTACTCTGTAGGCATTCTCTACCATAGTGTGGATTGTGTTATTAGATGAAATTGAGTACATACATACTATTGTAATGAACACAAATATAGTGATTCGGGTTGCCAGCATAAGCTGATGTGGTTCGAGCTTTTTACTAAAATAGCTCACGATATTCTGTGTAAATAAAACTGATGGTGCCAATAAGGTTCCCGATGCTGTGCTTAATATTACGCTTACAAGAGAGCCGAAAAAAATAATCTGAAGCCAACTCGACGTATGATTTAAAATCAAACTTGGAAGCACTAGTTGAGAATCAATTTCCATTAATTTGGAGGTTTCTAGGGGTCAATGATAAATGAAGTATATGCCAAAAGAAGAGGCACCGAAGCGAAAATCAAGTAGAAGATTCCTCCAAAGGTAGTCGCTACGGAAGCAATACTAGCATTCTGTGCCGCATTCGCACGTTGAAAAACATCTTGTTGTGGAATAGAACCTAGAGCCATGGTTAAGAAAGCGGCGATCCAAAAAAGGAATTCTAACGAATCTATAGAAGGTAAGAAAAGCAGTTTCCCATCTAAATCGGCTTGGGCAATGACGGCTCCAATACCTCCAGCAAGACTCGTTGTTTCTGCTGTGGCAAGCACCAAACCAACAATAATTACGATCATCTGGAGAAATGTCGTTACAGCGATAGACCACATCCCACCAACAATTGTATAACAAAGAACAATAAAAGCGCCCAATAGAATCCCATTTGTATTTGAAATGCTGTCATTAGAAAGCAAGGAAAAAACTAAACCCAGCGCAGTTATTTGTGCAGCGATCCATCCCAAATAAGAAATAATGATAAGTGCCGAAATTGTTAGCTCAATGTGCCTGTTATACTTATTCCGAAAATAATCACCCAATGTGAGCAAGTTCATTCTGTAGAGTTTTTTTGCGAAAAATAAACCGAAAATGATAAGACAAGCTGCTGCTCCAAATGGATCAGAGGCTAGTCCGATTAGGCCTTCCTCCAAAAACGTGGCTGAAATACCAAGAACTGTTTCAGCACCAAACCATGTTGCAAAAACCATGGCAAAAACTATTAGAAATGGAAGATTTCTACCAGCCCTGATAAAGTCATCAGCAGTTTTTGTTTTTCTTGAAAAGTACAGTCCGATCAGAACGGATAACAGAATATATACAAAAATAAAGTTAAGCACCATAATTAAAAGAGATGATAAGGCCAATAAAAATAAGAATTATCAATAAATAAAAAACAGTATTTGCTTTAACCCAATATTTTAAATCTTTATGCAGCTTAGTGAGCTCAAAAATCTTCTCTTTTTCTAACTGGTTATATTTTTTTAGCTGGTCAACTAATTCAAAACCAAGTTTAGGTATTTTCGGCAATTCTGTAGCCCAGTTTTCCGACTCTTTCAAAATTTGATTTTTAAAAGCAGAAAACCCAATTTGCTCACTCATCCAGCGCTCTAAAAACGGTTTCGCTGTAACCCATAGGTCTAAGTCAGGATTCAATTGTCTTCCTAACCCTTCAATGTTTAACAGAGTTTTCTGTAGGAGTACCAACTGGGGCTGTATGATTACGTTAAACTTCTTTGATGCCTGAAATAGTCTAAGTAAAACTTGCCCGAGAGAAATTTCTTTTAATGGTTTGTCAAAATATGGCTCGCAAACAGTTCTAATAGCTGATTCTAAAGATTCTACTCGGGTGTTTGCAGGTACCCAACCAGAGTCTATATGTAACTGTGCCACTTTCCTATAGTCTCTTCTAAAAAAAGCTAAAAAATTTCTGGCCAAATAATTTTTGTCGTAGTCTGTCAAACTTCCGACTATGCCAAAGTCCAAAGCTATATATTTGCCGAAATAAGTTCCTTTTTTGCCGATAAGTATATTTCCTGGATGCATATCAGCATGAAAAAAGCCGTCTCTAAATACTTGGGTGAAAAATATTTCAACACCATCATGAGAAAGCTGTACTAGATCAATATTAGATTTTTTCAACAACTCAATTTGGTTGATTGGAATACCATCAACTCGTTCCATTACAATCACTTCTGATGAGCACAGTTCCCAAACCATCTCCGGGATTTTTAAAATAGAACTTTTTGCGAAGTTTCTCTTTATTTTTGATGCATTTCCTGCTTCATACAATAGATCCACTTCATCATGAAGATAAGCGTGGAACTCAGAAACAACCTCAATCGGCCTTAATCGTTTCTATCCTGGAACAAAAACGGTGGTAATCTCGGCAAAAAGATAAAGTAACTTCAAGTCACGTTCAATATTCTGCAATACATTCGGCCTAAGGACTTTAACAGCAACTGCGTTATTATTCTTTTTGAGTTTTGCCAAATGGACTTGCGCGACTGAAGCACTCGCTATAGGAGTCAATGAGAACTCGGAGAATAGATTATCTAATTTTTGTTTGAAGGACTTCTCAATAATTGATACCGCAATTTCTCCAGAAAAAGGCTTAACTTTGTCTTGAAGAAAAGCTAGTTCATCAGCTAATTCATCGTAAAGGATATCTCGTCTGGTTGATAGTAGTTGCCCAAATTTTACAAACAGAGGACCGAGATTTTCTAAGCTAATCTAAGCCGTTTTTCCCTCGAGAAATGTTTGTATTTATTTCCATTAAGTATGCTAAGAAGAAATGTAATAAATTTAAGAAGGAAAGGTGAATTTGCCCTGTAAAATCAGCAAGATTGAAACTTCTAAACACCCATAAGATTTTACATATTCTTAATATATTTGACATGAAGCAACGTTAATTATGAAAGTTAAAAATATTTTTTCGAAGAACTAATACAATAGCGCACTAACCAAAACTACGGAAAAATTTTATTCGGGTTTTGTTTTGATTAAATTATCCTGAATAGCATTATTATGGATATTTTTCTTTAGTAGTAGATAATTATATGTCCATTTTTATTTAATATCATAGAATTTCTTGAAGTGTCTCATACTACTTCTAGAGTTTAGTGTTCTTCTTTGAAATAATGCGTTGATTAACGAAATTATTTCCATGACACAAGTTCAATCCCGACAGCTTCACAATTCTTATAAGCATTTTTCTTGGCGATTTTTATTCTTGCAGCTGTCACATTCTTTTGTTTTATACAAAAACTCGAAATTTCATTTATGAGCGTTTCCTGGAGATAAAAGTGTTTTCTGTTAACAATTTTCTCTATGCCTTCTCTGATAGTGTCATAATCAAGGACCTCACTTATAGAGTCTTTTTTAGGAGATGCCGATGATAAAGGGAAATACATTTCAATACAAATAATTACTGATTGTTTTTTCCGCATCTCATGCTCATGAATCCCAATAGAAGTTTGAAATTCTAATTTATCAAAGAATATGCACAAATGATTTGAAAGCTTTGGATGATCAATTAGACTCATTAAACCGTAAACATCACGTCTCTATTTGAAGGGGCAAGATGTTGACCTCCGTCAACAATTAAATCTATACCGGTAATCGCAGGATTCGCCTCTAACCAAATAACAGCGCTGGCTATATCTTCAGGAAGGCTTGAGCGTCCAAGTGGAGTTTTTTTGTGCCCGTGGTCGAAATTTATTTTACTCTGATGTTCTGACTGTAAAGTAATTCCAGGGGAAATTGAAACTATCCTAAGTGTCGAGGCCATCTCAAGGGCCATCAGTTTCGTTGCCTGATATAAAGCATATTTAGAAAGAGTGTACGAGAAAAAATCGGGATTAGGATTTGAGATTTTTTGATCCAAAATGTTTATCACCAATGATTTTTTGGAATTATTTTTATTTATGTCAAATAGCGCCTTAGTAAACAATATGGGGACAACGCAATTACAATTATAAGCAGAAATTAAATTCTTGTTTGAGACTGACTTTGGGCAATCATATTGAAATTCTGAGGCATTATTTACTAACAAATCCACTGAGCCTAATTCAGAAAAAATTTCTTCGAGAATTTTTTTATATTGCTGTTCATTCTCCAAAGGGAAGCTAGCTTTAAAGGTTTTTGCTTTAACACCCATTTTTACAATTTCTGCTTTCAACTCTTTTGCTTCTTGATGAGATTGATTATAGTGGATTACAATGTTCCATCCACTGGCCGCGAGCTTTCTACACAACTCTTTTCCAATCCGTTTTGCTCCTCCAGTTATGATGCATGTTTTATTCATTGTTTTTAGTTTACAGGTAAAAAATTGCAAACAATATGGTTTTACAAAATTTAAAGAACTTTATTAAAAAAAAGGGAGGATGGATCCCTTTCGATAGCTTTATGTTCGAATGTCTATATGGTAATGACGATAGTTATTACATGAGGAAGAATACTAGTTTGTCTGGATTGCCTTTCGGACCATCTGGCGACTATGTAACGTCTGCATCTTTAGGCCACTGGATGGCTAAGGCGTATGCAGACATTTACGCAAGAATTATCAGCAAAACATCCAACATTGACAAGGAAGTATTTGCAATTAGAGAATATGGTCCTGGTACTGGAGAGTTGGCGGCTAAAATTCTTATTGAGCTTTTTGATCAAGATATCCTACCAAAAAAATATGAAATGCTAGAAATAAGCCAGAGTTTTATTGAATTTCAAAAAAATAAAATCGCAGATATTCTTAAGCGACATGACGAATCCCTTTATCTTAAAGTTAATAGAATTCTAGAGTGGAAGCTTGTTCAGGTTGATTGTGAAGAGTTTGCTACCAATACTGATATTGACCCTATTAACGGGTTAGTAATTGCAAATGAAATTATTGATTCTTTTCCGGTTAAAGTTGCACTGTGGCAACCTACCGATGAAATTTTAGAACTAGGCATAAGAATTAACCATGAAGGCGATTTGGAATTTCAAAATCAGTTAGCTGATGATAAGTTGATAGAAAAGGTATTACACCGTAAAAATCAAGCATTGGAAAATGGCCACTCATGGACAAATCCCAGGATGTTAGATGTTTGTCTTCATACAGAGCGTTGGTTGAGAATTTTGATGGGCAAACTTAATTATGGTGAATTGATTATCTCGGACTATGGATTAGAACGATATGAGTTAGATAGCGATAATCGAATTGAAAGTAATGTTACGGCATTTTTTAAGCATACTCAGATTTCGAAACTGAATGAATGCCTTAAGAACGTTGGCAGTCAGGACCTAACATACCTAGTAGATTTTTCACAGCTATCAGAATTTTTTTTGGGCCAACATGATTGTTACTTTCACCTAAAGAGCCAGGCTGCCTGGTTGATTGATTCGGGTGTTTTAGATCATTTTTCACGTAATCAAGACTTTTTGACAAAGAGCCACGAGATGATAAAGGAAGTTGGGAACTTGCAAAAACTTTTATCAGACAATGAAATGGGACAATCATTTCTTTTTTGTCATGTATTCAAGAATAATTCAGGAGCATAAATTCTCGTAATTTTTCCAATCGATATTCTCTAATCAGCGATTTTATTTCTATTTTTTATGATTTGAATCAATAATCGGTTTTAAAGAAACTTGTGATAAAAATTTGAAACAACTAGCTAAAATTTTTTTTGTTTTGGGTGTTTGTAAAAGAAACATACAGAAAGTCAGATAGATTTGTAGGGTTTCTAAATAGATTTGCTTTCTCAAAAATATCCAAAATGAGATCATACCTATCATTGCAGTTGTTATGCGTATCAATATAATTTTTGCGACAGACTTTTGTTCTTTTCAATACATTTATTGCAGTGTGAACTGCCTTTGGAAAAGTACAATGAACATTCTCTAATTCTTCATCTTGAAATATGTTAGCCACTATCCATTCAAGTGAGATTTTTTTAGTTTCAACACTTTCAAGAAATATGTGGAGTTCTTTACTGAAGTGAGAAGACCCAGTAATTTCCTTCCATGCGCCGCAACCTAAAAGAAAATTGATCATATTAATAGGTTTAGGACCTCCAAAACCTTTTGCAATTTCAGTCCAGATCCGTTCTTTAGATAGAGTTAATATCTCCCTGTTTTTGACAATCTCTTTACATAACTCATATGTATCCTTATGAACCTTAAACTCGGTAAGTTTCGCAAGAAATCGACCTAATCGTATTACCCTGAGAGGGTCTTCTACAAACGCTGGACTTACATGCTTTATAGTTTTAGTAGATAAATCTTTTCTTCCTCCAAATGGATCATGTAAGTTTCCATACTCGTCTACAGCCATTGCATTTATCGTAAAATCCCTTCGTCTCAAATCTTCTTTTAAGGAAACTTCTTTGCCCGTAAAAAATACAAATCCTTTGTAGCCAACTCCATGCTTCTTTTCCTTTCTAGCCAAAGCCAGTTCTTCATTGGTATATGGATGTAAAAAAACGGGGAAGGTCTTCCCAACAGCCTTTAAACCTTTTTTTTTAAAATAGTCTAAATCTGCTCCAACAAGAACAAAATCTTTGTCTGAGAAACTTTTACCAAGCAGAAAATCTCTTACGGCTCCGCCTACGCAATAGATGCTGATGGTGTTAGGAAGTGTTTTGAAAAAGGATCGTCCGCTTTTTTAGGACACAAACCCACCAGATCTTGCACTCTATTTATCCTTTGAGAGAAATTTAGGGGCAACTTTGTGAATACTAGTGGGTTGCTCGAGTGGGAATACTAATTCCTTATTTTTCGTTGCAATCGAAGGAACACTCATTGAAGCTATATTGTCTCTTGACATCAACGTTGGACCAGGCATTTTTTCCAAAATAAACGCTTGAATTAGTCCTATAAATTTCGGCAATGGTATAACCATTGCCTTTCTTCCTGAATAAATCCCTGAGAACTTAATAATCTCATATAGTGTAAAGATTTCGGGCCCAACACATTCATAGGTATCAATTTTTTTCTTTTTAATCATGTTGACGCATCTTAAAATTATTTCAATAAGATCGTTTAAATAAATCGGTTGAAATTGCGTTTTTGTCAATGCCATAGGCATTATTGGAGAGTACTTTTGCAGTTTTGCAAAAAGGTTCAAAAATGAATCTCCTGGCCCAAATACAACCGAAGGACGCAATATGACTGACTTGCCTTTGAACTTCTCGAGAATTTTTTCAGCGGCATATTTTGATCTGAGATATTCGGACGGAGCAGATTCTGATACTCCTAATGCACTAACATGTATGATCTCCTTAACATTTTGATTATTACATGCCATAACCAAATTCTGAACTAGTTTGACATGCGCCTCATCAAAATCTTTTCCCCATGGGTGCCCCTTTTTTGAATGTAGTCGGCCGACCAAATTAACAACAATATCGCTACCTTGAACAGCTTTGCCAATACTAATCTGGTCATTAGTGAACTCAAAAACATTTAAGTTAGAGAGCATCCAAATTGGTCTGGCATTTATTCGTTTAGTTGTTAACACATTGACTAAGAAACCATTTTTTGAGAGAGATGTTGCAAGAGCTTTACCGATAAAGCCGCTCCCACCAATTATTGAAATTGTTTTTCTGTTATCGTTCAGCATTATTAACTCTTTTTTTAAAGTGTACTTAAAATTTCATTAACATTTAAAATAATATTCTTTTTTTCAATTCTCCTCTCCAGCATTATATCTGCAAATAGTTCTTCGTAGATTGCGCTACTAATAATGACCGTTTGGACATATTCTCTTGTCTCTTTGAAAGGGAATTGATTCAATAAACATAGCAGGACTTGTATTGTATTTGCTGAAATCTGCATACCATTTCTTTGCTCTAGAAGGCCCCGCATTATAAGCAGCTAAACTAAGAGGAATAGAGCTATTAAATTGTTTTAAAAGTTTACTTAAATATTTTGTTCCTATATAAATATTTTGAGTTGAACTAATCAGATCTAGTCCACCTTTATTTTTGGTGTATGTTTCTAAAGCTGTCTTGGGTAAAATTTGCATTAATCCAATTGCGCCAGCGGATGATTTAATTTCTTTGTTAAATCGTGACTCTTGTCTAATCAATCCCATTACTAGCCATGGAGGAACGTTATTTTCTTTGCAAGCTTTAATGACAGCATCCTTATACACAAGGGGATATCTGAACTTGAACCCTATATTTGCCTGACTGTAAATTGCTGCTGAAATACTCCGGTCATGTATTTCTACATCCGATAAATACGATGCCAAACTCAACAATTCATGAGTTGAGAAGTCTTTAATAAAAAACCTCCACTCGGGAAGGCCTATGGAAAAAGTTAGCGACTTAAATAACTTTAGAATGTCCTTGAGGTAATCATTTTTTGCCCAAGAAATATTATTTTCGCTCAGTATGGGGTTGGCTAAGACGAAAAGAACGATTGTTGGTCTTGTACTCTTTACTTTTATTTACCTGAGAAATAGCGAGATAGGCGTAAAAATTCTGCTTATCCGTTAGATCATGAAATTGTTCTTTCGCCTTACTAAATTGCCCTTTTTTATATAATCTTACTGCCTCCCAATACTTCCAGTTATCCTTTTTTTTCGTTTTGTCTGGAAAGTTTGAGTATGCCTGGTGGAATACCTTAAAATCTGCTTTTCTTAGAGCCATTCTAGCAACAATCTCTAAGGTGCCAGAGGGATGTTGTGCAATTGAGTCAAGTCCTTGAATTAAAAGATTCCAGGCTTTTGAGTGCGTGATGCCAAAAAATGCGGTCCCTAATTGAAGGAGCAAATAAGACTTTTGTTGGCTACTAAATTTTTTCTCATTGTTCTTGAATAATCTGTATGCTCCCCGACTATTTCGCCTAGATTTATGGATAATTTTCACAACAAGTGATTCATTGGCTTTAACGACGTTCTTACCAAATCTTCTCTTCAGTAGATCGAGGATTTGTAGAGAAAACTTTAAGTCTCCGCTGTTTGCGGAATATCTTGCTCGATCAATATAAAATCTTGATCCCATTCTTTTTTTTGATAGCCATTCTTTTATTAGCCACTGGCATCCTATGGATGTCTCGTTTTCTACGACAAGTTTCCGGAACTTTCTGGATCGATTTCTAACCCAGTATTTTTTAAACAGGTCACTGAGGTTAGAGTATCCGTTATACTTGCGTTTGGAAGATTCATCACTTTATTTTTTAAGTGCTCAGATTTTCGAATAACCTTATCTAGCTCTTTTATATAACTGTTTATCAAATTATCTGAAAACTGGTGGTCTGGGTTTTCCTTGATGAACTCGTGCAATCTTTTTTCGACGAATGGCGTATCAGGTTTTGTCTTAATTGCATGGAGAAGCGTTTCATAATCTACCCATCGGGTTAAGACATCTGATTCAATCTTTCCTTTTAGTTTTTCCAGTTTGTTAAACTGCTTTTGGTTTATAAGGTTTCTTAGGTAATCAACGTCTGAATTGGAGGAGTTACTAGTCTGTATTGTCGTAAGGTTTAAAAAAAAATAAGCCTAGATTAACAATACTTTTATCCATCTGTAGTGAAATCAATCCCAGATAAAATATCGATTATTGGTTTAGATTGATTCATTGAATAAAAATGTAACCCTGGACACCCAGTTCTTATTAAGTCTTGACACAGTCTGGTTACTACGGTTATTCCGAAATTATAAATTTTTACTCTATCGTCACCAAAATCAGATAAGCGATGCTTGATCCACTTTGGAATCTCAGACCCACAAGAGTCAGAGAACCTGGCGAGTTGACTAAAGTTAGTGATTGGCATAATACCTGGAACAATTGGAACACTTACTCCACGCGATTGAACCTCATCAACAAATGAAAAATAAGCGTCCGAATTATAAAAATATTGAGTTATTGCCCCATCTGCTCCAGCGTTGACTTTTTCAACGAAATAGTCGATATCTTGTTCGAAGCTGGTGGATTGAGGGTGCTTTTCAGGGTATGCAGCAACTTCTATTTTAAATTGGTCTCCGAACTCTCGCCTGACAAATCGGACAAGGTCAACTGCATTTTTGAATTCCCCCAGACCACCGTATCCCGATGGTAGATCTCCTCGCAAAACTACTAGCCTGGAAAACCCATCATTTGAATAAGTTTTTAGTAATTCGAAGATCGATGCCTTGTCAGATCCGTAACAAGAAACATGAGGCACTCCTTCTTTAAACCTTTTTTTTTACTCTCTCGCAGCAGTTAGGGTGCCTTCCCTGGTGGAACCTCCTGCCCCATAAGTAACAGATGCAAAGCTGAAGCCAACAGGGACAAGTTCGTCCGCTGCCTTGTTAAACCTAGATATTCCTTCCCCCGTTTTTGGGGGAAAGAACTCCACGCTTAATTCCAACATTAATATCTGTAAGCCTCAGCCTTGTATGGACCAGAAACATCTACTCCAATGTAAGCGGCCTGTTCCTGGGATAGCTCAGTTAGCTCCGCCCCGATAGATTCTAGATGCAAACGAGCAACTTTTTCATCCAAATGCTTAGGTAAAACGTAAACTTTGCCTGAAGCATACCTGTCTGGATTACAGAATAGCTCGATCTGGGCCAAGACTTGATTAGCAAAAGAAGAACTCATCACATAACTAGGATGTCCTGTCGCGCAACCTAAGTTAACAAGCCTACCTTTGGCTAATAGTATTACTCTCTTACCATCTGGAAAGATTACATGATCCACTTGAGGCTTGATTTCTTCCCACTGTAAATCTTCTAAATCGCTAACGTCAATCTCATTGTCAAAATGGCCAATGTTACAAACGATAGCTTCGTTTTTCATCGCTTCGATGTGTTTTCTGCCGATTACTGATTTGTTTCCCGTTGCGGTAACAAAAATGTCAGCTTTATCAGCAGCATATTCCATAGTTACTACTTTGTAGCCCTCCATAGCTGCTTGAAGCGCACAGATAGGGTCAACTTCGGTAACCCAAACTTGTGCAGAGAGAGCTTTCAATGCTTGTGCAGAACCCTTTCCAACATCACCATAACCGCAAACAACCGCCACTTTACCCGCAACCATAACATCAGTTGCCCTCTTGATACCGTCGACAAGAGATTCCCTGCAGCCGTAGAGGTTATCGAATTTGCTTTTTGTTACTGAGTCATTAACGTTTATGGCTTTAAAGGCAAGACTTCCTTCAGCAGACATTTCATTTAGACGCAAAACGCCCGTGGTTGTCTCTTCTGTTACACCAATCACGGTCTTTAAATTTCTGTCATAGAATTCTGGGTCTACTGCTAATTTTTTCTTTATAGATTCAAACAAAGCATCTTCTTCTTCGTTGCCAGGGCTCGAAAGAACCCCAATATCCTTTGAAGCTTTTGAGCCTAAATGCAGTAACATGGTCGCGTCTCCGCCATCATCAAGAATCATGTTACTAGTCTGATCGCTGCCCCACTCGAATATTTTATGCGTATAAGTCCAATATTCCGTGAGTGATTCTCCTTTTTGCGAATACTGGAACTCCGGTTTCGGCTATAGCCGCTGCAGCATGGTCCTGAGTTGAAAAAACATTACAAGAAGCCCATCTAACTTCAGCCCCTAGATCTGTTAATGTTTCGATAAGAACGGCAGTTTGAATAGTCATGTGTAGGGACCCTGAAATTCGGGCACCTGCAAGAGGTTTGCTAGCGGAAAATTCTCTCCGTATTGCCATTAAGCCAGGCATTCTCAGTCTCCGCTATGCTAATTTCTTTCCGGCCCCAACCAGCTAGAGATAAATCAGCTATGACGTAATCACTCTTTTTATTGCTATTTAAAACAGCACTCATAACACCTCCTATATGAAGATGAGCGCCGTTATTTCTATAGAATTTTGACTAAGCCTGGGAGTTTCATCTCGCAGCGCTCCTTAGTCTAACCTGAAATAATACCGTTAAACTGGAATATTGTAAATGTTAAATATAAATAATATACTAACTGTTTGGCGATCGGAATATCTCAATAATTCTTTAATAATTTAAAGGCAAAATTCTTTTAATTGTTCTTGTTTGTCAGTTGATTCCCAATTAAAGCCTTGTTCTTCCCTTCCAAAATGACCGTATGCCGCCGTCTTTCCATAGATAGGTTTCAGTAAATCTAGCATGTTAATAATTCCTCTGGGGCGCAGGTCGAAAATTTTTCTTACCGCGTCTTCAATTAATGAATCCGAAGCTACACCAGTTCCCATAGTGGAAACGTGTATGGAAGTGGGATTTGCTACTCCGATTGCATAACTCAGTTGGACTAAACACTTTTTGGACAGACCGGCACTTACTATATTTTTTGCAACATATCTAGCAGCATATGCTGCCGACCTATCAACTTTGGATGGGTCCTTTCCTGAAAATGCTCCACCTCCGTGTGGAGCCGCTCCACCGTATGTATCCACAATAATTTTGCGGCCGGTAAGGCCACAGTCACCTTGAGGTCCTCCCACAACGAATCGCCCGGTAGGGTTAACGAGATAAGTTATATTTTCTGTTGATAAGTGCTTCGGCAAGCAAGGTTTTATTACCTCCTCGATTACATACTCCTCTAACATTTTTTGTTCAACTTCTGGTGCATGCTGGGTCGATAACTACAACGGTATCAATTGCTACAGGAACTCCATCGTCATATTTAATTGTTACTTGTGATTTCGCATCTGGTCTTAACCAGTCCACTTTGTTGTTTTTTCTTAAATAAGCTTGTCTTAAGACAAGTTGGTGAGCTGTATCTATAGCAATCGGCATTAAATTTTTAGTTTCGCTACAGGCATATCCAAACATTAAACCTTGATCACCGGCACCTTGATCAGCAGAATCTTCAGTAGGCATCTTTATCTACTCCTTGTGCAATATCACCACTCTGCTTATCGTATGCTACTAAAACAGATGTGCCTTTGTAGTCAATTCCAAAATCGGTATTGTCATATCCAATTATTTTCAGTGTATTTCTGGCAATACGAATATAATCAACATCCGCAGTGGTGGTAATCTCGCCAGCAAGTAAAACAAGTCCAGTGTTGCATAATGTTTCAGCCGCAACTCTTGCGTTTGGATCTTGTTCAAGAATAGCGTCAAGAATATTATCCGAGATTTGATCAGACACCTTGTCTGGATGACCTTCTGAAACTGATTCAGAAGTAAATAGGTACGAATCTGCCATTTTTTACCTTTTTTGGTTGTAAGATAATAAGAGAATTTTCCTGCTTATTATAATTTGAAAAACATCACTATAGCCTTCATTAAAATTAGTTTCAAACTTTTTGGAGTATTACCGTCTGCCTTTTACAAGATGGCTTGGTAAATCTTTTGGCTTGTTGATGTGGGGTTTTTCGAGAAGATATCGTAAGCATTTTGAAGATAATTGGCTTCAGGCGAAAAAAGCTGATAAGCAAGGTAGGATGGAGAAATGTTCTATCTTAAAAGCTGTTGGAAATTCTGGAGAGATTTTTTTTGAAACAACAAAGATATGGACACAGTCGGATATAACATCGTTAGTTGAAACAAAAGGTGTTGATTTAATTCGAGAAACAATCAAACTAGGAAAAGGACTTATCTTTTTAACGCCGCATTTAGGATCTTTTGAGTTAGCCCCGAGAGTCGTTGGTGAGTTTATCCCTTTGACAGTAATGTATCGCCCCCCAAAACGCGACGACTTAAATGAATTATTAGTTTACTTTAGAGATTTCCAAAACGTGACCATGGTAAAAACTAATTATTCCGGTGTGAAATCATTAATAAAATTTTTAAAAAGTGGAAATTGTATAGGTATTTTGCCTGATCAAGTTCCTGATCGTGGAGCAGGGAAGTGGACTCCTTTTTTTGCAAAGCTTGCATACACTAATACTTTAGTAATTCGACTTGCAAAACTTACATCTGCGCCGATAGCATGGGTTAGCTGTGTTAAAAGTTCAAAAGGATGGAAGTTTTCGGCGGAAATTTGGAATCAAAAATTTGATAAAAGTACTGACGAAAACGAAGGTTTAATAGAATTAAATAGGAAAATAGAGCAACTTATTTACGAATCATCCTGAGGAGTATTTGTGGGGATATGACAGATTCAAAACGCCTAGGTAGCCAGTTTGTAGATGATTTATGAATAAAATTAAGTTTTCTAAAATGCATAGTTTGGGAAATGATTTCATAGTAATTTATGAAACTCAGATAGTTTCCGAAATATTTAATTACAAAGAAAGCCAAATTAGGAGAATGGCTGACAGGAAAAAAGGAATCGGGGCGGACCAAATTTTACTTGTCAAAAAATTAGATAATTCGGAGGAAAAGTTTCAATATAAAATCTTTAACGCAGATGGCGGAGAAGTTGAGCAGTGCGGAAACGGAGCGAGATGCGTCAAAAAATTTTTATTTGATAAAGGTTTTTGGACAAATAATAATTTGATATTGGTAGCCAAGAAAAATGAGTTTTCTGTCCAATCGAATAATAACAAGGATTTTGTCGTAAGTTTAAAGGTTCACGGTACTCAGCCAGATGATGTGGGACTTGATTCAACTATCTCTAAAAAGATTCAAAAAGGGACACACCCTTCTTATGAGATAAAGCTAACTGAAGAATTTTCGATTAATCTTCACTTAATTTCTATGGGCAATCCCCATGGAGTTTGTTGGGAAGCGTTTGATGAAAATCTCAGTCTAAATCACATATTTGAGATGATAAATGCTACGAAAGCCTTTAGTAATGAAGTAAATATAGAATTTTGTAAAAAAGAAAGCAAAAAGGTTTTTTCCATGCGAGTTTTTGAGAGAGGAGTGGGAGAGACTGAGGCATGTGGAAGTGGTGCCTGTGCTGCAGTAGTATCTGGTATTCTGAATGGATTTCTATCGGCAAATGAACTCATAGAGGTTAAAATGCGACAGGGTTCATTATTTGTGAAGTGGGATGGTGATTTACTGTCTCCCGTCCTATTGTCAGGCCCAGCAACCACAGTTTTTGATGGAGAGTTTTATGTGTAAGACAAATCAACCTTACCGAAATAGAGATTAATGTGAAAAGCTCGATTGAGGAGAAAAAAGTCAGAGAATTTTTGCTAAGTGAAAAAGATTTTTTTCTCAGAAATGAAGACTTATTATGCCTCCTCAAGTTATCTCATCCAAATACTCGAGGTTCTGTGTCATTACTTGAGAAGCAGAATGGATTACTGCGAAAATCGTTGGAAGAAAATAGAAAAGAGCTTGACTCACTCAAAGAAATTGCTACACGAAATCATGAAACACTTAATAAAATTTTTGAGTGGGTTTTAAGAGTTGCATTTTATACTTCCAAGAGAAAAGATATTTCGAGTTTTCTTAAAATAACTCGTGAATGTTTTAATTTGGATATTGTTTCTATACTTTTACTTAAAGACTTAAAGGGCTTCGAAGAGCTTGCATCGAGGGGAGAATTTCCTCATAGATATTCAGAGCTATCTCGTAATATAAAAAGTTAAACGCATCCTTGATTACGAGTTCTAACAGCGAGATAGTATATTGGAAAAAGTTTATTAAGAAAGGTAAATTTAGCCACGTAAGGGGTTCTGGAGCGGAGTACGCTGGCATGGCAGTTCTTCCACTAAGGAGAGCTAATGGAGGACATGTTCAGGGCGTGTTGGTTTTGGCGTCGACAGAGGCCAGGAGGTTTGATGAGAACCTAGGAACATATTTTTTGAATGTTATATCTGAATTTTCATCCTCTATCATTTTAGAAAAATGAAAGCTTTGGCTAGACTTGACAACCGTTTTGATGAATTAGTTGATGAATATCTTAAGAGTTTGATGAGTAATTATCGGGTTGGTTCTGAAAATACTATTAGATCCATCAAGAGTGATTTAAGCCGTTTTCTTGCCTATGTTTACCAGCAAGAAAAATCTGTCTGGCGAGCGAGTTTTTACAGAGGATTATATTCTCGAATACATAGCGGAACTTAGAAAAACTGGACTATCCGATAGATCACTGAGCCGTCACCTATCGACATTGCGAAAGTGGTTTTCATGGTTAGAATTAGTTGCGAAGGACCCTAAACTCAAAATAAGCATTAGTCACATAAAGGGTCCCCGTTTACCTAATTTGCTTCCGAAAGCACTTTCTGTGGATGAAATAGATTTGTTCTTTTTACAAACAAAGAAATCAATAAAATCATGGATTGACTACAGAGACGTAGCGCTTTTTGAGCTAGCATATTCATCTGGAGTTAGGGTTTCTGAGTTGGTGAGTATCGACGAACCCGTGGGGAAAAAAAGTTTGGGTAGTTTGAGCCTCGAGAAAATGGAGGTTGAAGTTCTAGGAAAAGGTGCAAAATGGCGTAGGCTACCAATCGGAGAGAAAGCAAAGGATGCAATTGAGGTTTGGTTACAATACAGAAAGCAAGTTGTATTTGAAAAAGTGGGTCATCCCACAGAGAGCATCCCTCTTTTTGTTAACAGGTTTGGAAAAAGATTGTCGGTTAGAGGCGTTCAAAGACGATTTAGTATTCATTCACTGCAGTCAAGCTCGAGATTATCTGTTACTCCGCATATGTTGAGGCATTCATTCGCAAGTCATATATTACAATCAAGCAAAAACTTGCGGGCAGTTCAAGAGCTTCTGGGACATGCCAATGTTACAAGCACTCAAATTTACACAAGGTTGGATTACCAATTTTTGTCAGAAGTTTACGATAAAAGCCATCCCAGAGCGAGAAAAAAAAATTAGCTACAGAGTGCATTGAATTCTCAAACAATGCTGGTCTCTATATTTGAATTGGATTATCATTAATGTTTGAAGAAAAGGCCGTTGTGTCTGGTAGTAGTAAATGAAAAGAAAAGATAAAATTTCTACAGAAAATGAGTTGCTTCGAGACTCTCCAAATAATTACATGAGCGAGAGCCAGCTCAAGTTTTTTAAAAACAGGTTAGAGTCATTAGCCAATGAGCTTTTGCAAAATGCTGATGAGACAACAGAGCATTTGCGCAAAACATCTCTTATTCCAGATCCGGCTGACAGAGCAAGCATAGAAGAGGAGCACTCTCTTGAATTACGAGCCAGAGATAGAGAGCGAAAACTTCTTAAAAAAATACAAGAAGCAATCTTAAGAATAGATAAAAAGGAGTATGGATATTGTTTGGAAACTGGAGAAGAAATTGGTCTGGAAAGACTGTTGGCTAGGCCAACAGCTACACTTTCTTTAGAGGCTCAACAGCGAAGAGAAAAACGTCAAAAACAATTTGGAGATATTTAGAAATTGGAACCCGTCAGTAAAAATCGTCCTATACATGATGGTACTAACTCCAAAATAACTGCAAAAAGAAAAGCTACTGTCCTATCTCAGGCGCTCCCCTATATCAAAAAATTTAATAACAAGGTTGTAGTTGTCAAACTTGGAGGAAGCGCCTTAACGGAAAAAAATTTAATTTTGTCATTCGCTCATGATGTTACATGGCTAAATTCCGTAGGCATAAAAGTTTTAGTTGTTCATGGGGGCGGTCCTCATATAGAGAAACATTTAAAAAAATTAGGAATACCTGTGAATTTTTTTGAAGG
Source organism: Burkholderiaceae bacterium (assembly GCA_038147455.1). Classification (GTDB taxonomy): domain Bacteria; phylum Pseudomonadota; class Gammaproteobacteria; order Burkholderiales; family Burkholderiaceae_A; genus UBA7377. The sequence goes on from JAYQTQ010000003.1 coordinate 468,149, forward strand.
GACTAGAATTACAGACTCAGAAACATTAGATGTTGTTGAAATGGTTTTGGCAGGTAATGTGAACAAAAAAGTAGTTGAATTAATAAACCAATCGGGAGGGAAAGCTGTTGGTTTAACTTGTCAAGATGGTAATTTAATCAAGGCTAGAAAAAAAAGAGCAAAAAGAACTAAGAATAATGTTTCTGTCGATTTTGGACTGGTTGGAGATGTTGATAGTGTTAATACAGATTTATTGCTCACACTTATGGACGATAATTTTTTACCAGTAGTGGCGCCTATTGCATCTGGTGAAGGAGGTGAAACATACAATATAAATGCTGATATAGTAGCTGGAAAGTTAGCAGAATACCTAAAGGCAGAAAAGTTAATCCTTATGACTAATACGATCGGAGTGTTAGATGGAGAAGGGAACCTAATTCCAGAGATGAATGGTAAGACCATAAGAGAGTTGATTGAAAAAAAAGCTATCAGTGAGGGGATGATACCAAAAGTTGAAGCTGCGCTTCGAGCATCGGAACTCGGTGTAAAAGCGGTTCACATTATAGACGGACGCGTTGAAAATAGCCTTCTTCTCGAGGTTTTAACAGACAGTGGAATCGGTACAATGATTCAGGCTTGATTGCGTGTATTTAAAAAAAACTAACAGTAAATTTGTATGGTTGATTGATCTAGATGATACACTTTTCTTCTCAGGAGGGAAGGTTATGTCAACTATAAATTCCCGTATGACAGCATTCATACAAAGTGAGTTATCAATTAGCTTTGAAGAAGCAAACAGATTGCGAGTGGAATATTGGAAAAGGTACGGTACTACAGCAAGAGGGATGCAAGAACGCCACGGTGTTTCATTTCAACCATTTCTGAGTTTTTCCCATCACTTACCATGTTTTGAGCTCTACGTTAAGTTTAAGCCCTACGTAGGGAAAGTATTGGGTAGTTTGATCGGTAAAAAATATGTTGTAACTAATTCTCCTAAAAATTATGCTGTTGAAGTTTTGAAGAAAAACGGATTACTGAAACATTTTGATGAAATCTGTGCTTTAGAAGGTATGTGGATAAATAGTCAATTGCGGTGCAAACCTGCGAGACTATTGTGGCAGCGTATATTATGCAAGACGGGGGTAAAAAAAAACCACCATATCTTAGTTGACGATACTCTGGCGAATTTAAAGACAGCAAAAAATTTGGGTTTTAAAACAGTTTGGATGCGCGAATATTTTAACAAAGGGCAAGTTCATGTTAAACAAATTTCTAATCGTCCGAGTTACGTTGATTTTATGGTGGCAACGATAAAAGATCTTATAAAAGTCTCAAGAACAATTTGTTAATGATCTGCGCTCTTTCTCATTTATTGAATCATGAACATACATTACAGTTTGTATTTTTGGTCAAATTTATTCGATCAAAGTTTAATGAAAGAGCATTGAGTAAAAGTAGCTTTCCAGTTGTTTGATTGATTTTTAATAGTGTTTTAATTGCCTCTCCTGCTTGCAGCAGACCTACAGTACCTACTAGCGGACTGAAAATACCAAATGCACCGCATGGATCGTCTGTGAATTCTTGGTTCTCTTCGAAGACACAAGCATAGCAAGCTGTGTTTTGTTCTGACGAATTCACTACCATAAGTTGACCGGACCAGCCTACAGCTGACCCTATAACAAGTGGGATTTTATTTTTACGCAATACTTATTGATAAGATGACGAGTTTTAAACCGGTCTGTACAGTCCAAAACAATGTTACAGCCTGAAATTAGTTTACTAAAGTTGGTCTCGTCAGCTTTTTCCTCGATAGCATCTACATCTACTGTTGGAACAATTTTTTTTAGCATCCTTTTGCCGGCAATAACTTTCGGAACATCTAAGTCATTTTCACTAAATAATATCTGACGAGGAAGATTGCTGATATCAACCTTATCTGGATCAACCCATCTTATGTTTTTTACCCCAGCGGTAGCTAAATACAATGCTGCCGGACATCCTAACCCTCCTGCTCCGACAATAAGGACACGAGTTTTTAACAGGAACTCAATTGAGTCTTCGTTGAACTCACTTAGTAGTAAATGTCTACTGTTTCGTAAAAGTACTTTCTCATCAACCATTCACTTTTTTAACCGCGAAAGCCGGTTGTTAGGAAAACTTTTCTGGTACGTCGTCTGTTTTTACCGGAAGCCCTCTTAACAAATTGATAGCCTGCTTAAGCTGAAAGTCTCCATCCGACCCAAATTCGATTGGGTCCTTAGAGGTCTTCACTGAGTTGCTGGACTCGTCATCCTTTTCCTTAAGCTCGGTGGATTTTTTGTTGGAATCTAAGTGCCTGGACAGATCTGCTTCACGCACTCTATCTCGGTCAAAAACGTCCCCTGACTCCGTCTCCTCAACCCAGAAATCCGGCTTTATGCCTTTTTCTTGAATTTTTTCTCCTAAAGGCGTGAAGTACCTGGCGGTAGTTAACTTTATTGCTGTGTTGTTAGAAAGAGGAAGTATGGTTTGAACCGAGCCTTTGCCAAAAGATTGAGTGCCGAGCACTTTAGCTCGCTTATGATCTTGTAGAGCTCCGGCAACTATTTCGGATGCAGACGCCGAACCACCATTGATCAAAACTACCATAGGTAGATTTTTAGCCAATGGACTTAAGGCTGTTAATGGATCATTAGATGCTCGAGCGTAATCCTCAGGACGGGCAAAAAATTCCTTCACTGAATCAGGTTGGCGGCCGTTAGTGTATACGACTTTAACCCCTGATTTAAGGAATGCGGCCGATACTCCAACCGCAGCATTTAACAATCCTCCTGGGTCGTTTCGCAAATCTAAAACCAGCCCTTTCAGCTGTGTATTATTGGTTTTTGCAGTTTCAACCAATTTGTTAAAGTTCTTAACCACACCACCAATCGTTTTTTCTTGAAACTGAGATATTCTCAGAAACCCAATATCCTTTTCGACGAGTTTCGACCTGACGCTTGTGACCTGAATAATGTCCCTAATTATTTCAATAGAAATAGGGCTACTTTCTCCTTCTCTCAAAACGGTAAGTTTGATTTTGGTTTTAGGCTTTCCTCTCATCAGCTTTACGGCATCCCCTAAACTCATGCCTTTGGTAGCCTTGTCGTCAATTTTCGTAATGAGATCGCCAGCTTTTATACCCGCTCTAGCTGCAGGCGTATCTTCGATTGGGGCCACTACTCTTATGAGACCGTCTTGAGTTCCAACTTCTATTCCCAGCCCCCAAATTCCCCTTGAGTTCCCACTTGTAAATCGCGAAACGCCTCTGGATCAAGATAACTTGAATGAGGATCTAAGCCAGAAAGCATTCCACTAACTGCGCCCTTTATGAGATCACTATCTTCTACACGATCAACGTAATTCGCTTTGATAGTACCGAAAACACTAGCAAATTTTCGCAAGTCATCGATGGGCAAGCCGCTCGAGGGCTTGTCGGCGGAAACGTCCAACCCGATACTCAAAATAAGCCCTGCGATGAGGCCCATTAGTATCAAGACAATAGATCTAAAATTTACTCTGGTAGCAGACATGGTCCATAATTATATAGGTTTTATGTACTACAGACAGCATTTTTTTTAGTTTGTTTCTTTTTATGGTAAAAAAGATCGTGAAACAACTTGGAACGATTCGTCAAGTTGTAACTTAATGGGAGTTGCTCTAGGGATATTTACCTCTTCAATCTCTTCAGCAGAAATTTTTTCCAAATACATTAGTAAGGCTCTAATAGAATTTCCATGAGCAGAAATGATAATTCTCTTACCCAACTTAAGATCTCGCAAGATCTCTGCGTCCCAATATTTTTTTACTCGAGTGAGAGTCTCTCTTAAACTTTCGCTTTTTGGAATTAGAATTTTTTCTAAATCTGCATACCTGTGATCCAGGCCATTCCAGTTAGGATTAGATTCGCCTACCGGGTCGGGCTTGTAATCGTAAGACTTCCTCCATTTTTTTACAGTAAATGCTCCGTGCTTTTTCTCCATTTCGATCTTGTTCAAGCCTGTCAGGTGACCGTAATGTCTCTCATTTAAACGCCAATCTTTTTGCACAGGAATCCATTCTTGATCAAGCTCTTCTAAGGCTATCCAAAGAGTTTTTATCGCCCTCCTAAGAAGAGAGCAATGTGCTGTGTCAAATCGCATTTTCATTTGTTTCAATAATTGACCAGCTTTTCTTGCTTCTAGCTTCCCTATCTCAGTAAGGTCGGCGTCTTCCCAACCAGTAAATAGGTTTTTTTCATTCCACACGCTCTGGCCATGCCTCATGATTATTACACTGCGGTTATCTAAGCTTTTGTAAATTGAATTCACGGTATTTTGTATCACAGAAATACGATTTTTGAGTTTATAATAACAGATTAGTTTGGCGGAGCATTTTTTGGATTTTTTTTTTGAAAATATTCTTTTAATAAGCATTGCGTTCATCAGTGGCGGTCTTCTCGTCTGGCCTTTGCTAACCAAAAACATCGGTGTAAGAAGACTGGGTACGGCCGAAGCGACAACTATGTTAAATCGGCAAAATGGCATCCTACTTGATTTACGAGAGGATAACGATTTGTCGGGTGGTATTATCCCTCAAGCTGAGCGGATCCCATCATCTATTTTGCTTAAAAGAAGAGAAGAGTTTAATAAACATAAAAAAAAGTTTCAGGATAAAAAAAACCAAAATAAACCAATTATTTTGATGGGGGACAAGGCAAATACGGTTTCGGTTGTTGGGAAACTATTTAGAGAGAATGGTTTTGAAGAAGTGTTTTGCCTCGATGGTGGAATTGAGAGTTGGATTGACGCCGGACTTCCAGTTCGTTCAACCGAGAAGTAATTTTTTTAATCGATTGCGGGCTTTGACGCAAGCTGCAATTAAAGGACAAAGGAAGGAATCAAGCTATGGCAGAGGAAAACGCCTCAAAATCAGAAAACGGGGCAAATGCCCTTCTTTTAACTTACAAAGAGAGTGTATCTTAAAGATCTCTCAGTGGAGATCCCTCATGCTCCCGGAATCTTTTTGGACAACACTCCGCCTAAACTTGAATTCCAGGTGGATTCTAAGGAACAGGAATTAGATAACGATATGGTTGAGGTGAGCGTAAAGTGCTCAGTAAACTGTCGAGTAGGCGAAAAAGTTGGATTTCTTATTGAAGGAGAGGAAGCGGGCATTTTTGAAATAAAAAATGTCGAAGATTCTCAAAGAAAGCTTTTAAAAGGTATTACATGTCCCAACATCATCTATCCGTATTTGAGGGCAAATATTGCGGACGCTTTACAGAGAGCAAGTTTTCCACCAGTGCATCTTACCGAGATCAACTGGGAGCTTTTTTATCAGGAAAAACTAAAAAAGAGTAACGAGAGTGTAAGTAACTAGAACGATTAAACAGAGTAATTCTTTGTGAAAGATTAATGGCTGAGAGGAAAGGTGCTCTTTTGGTTTTGGGTGCTGGGGCATGGGGAACAGCCCTCGGCTCACGGATTGCCAGCGATTCTGGCACAAATGTGAAGCTCTGGAGCAGATCTGAGAAGTTGGCTAACCTAATTAATGAATCAAGGGTCAATCAAGACTACTTACCAGAAATACAGTTGTCTGAAAATTTAACTGCCTCTTCAAATCTAGCCGGGCTTATTAGTTGGTTAAAGAACGAACCAGAGGACACAATAAAGTGTTTACTTCTTGCCATACCTTCGAAAGGGTTTTATCAAATATGTTCAAAACTTCAAGAGTTTAATTTACAAAATCTGATTTTTGTTTCTCTGTGCAAAGGAGTTGTTTTTTTCGAGGGTAAAAACTATTTTCCTTCGGAAATCATCAAACGGTACTTTCCAGAGAACGATGTTTGCATTCTTTCTGGGCCAAGTTTTGCGAATGAAGTTGCACGAGGTCTGCCCTTCGCAATTTCATGCTCAGCGATGATCTAAATTTGGCACGAAAATTATCGATCGTTTTGAACAGTGAAGGGATGCGAGTTTATGCAATTTCAGACAATATCGGAGTTGAAGTATCTGGAGCGATGAAAAATGTTCTCGCTATAGCATCAGGGGTTTGTGATGGGTTGAGTTTAGGTCTGAATGCTAGAGCATCATTGATCACTCGGGGAATGGCCGAAACGGTAAGGCTAGGTGTTGCGTTAGGGGCAGAGAAAGATACCTTTCTAGGTTTAGCAGGTGCTGGGGATTTATTTCTGACAACTACAGGAGAATTATCGAGAAACCGGAAAGTTGGAAAGGAGATAGCTTCTGGAGGCAGTTTGGATGAAATCTTATCAAATCTGGGCCAGGTCGCCGAAGGTGTTTCGAATGCACCAAAACTTTTGTCCCTCGGGAAGGCATTAAATGTCTCTCTCCCTATAACACGGGAAGTCTGCTTTTTGTTAGATAAGAAGAAAGATGCCAGAGAGGCACTTAACTCGCTTCTCAAAAGAGAGCCCTCAGATGAATAAGAAATCTTTTTTTGGTTTTTTGGCTTAATGTTTATAGAGAATGACTCAAGTCCCTCTGCCCCCTATTTTCTGCGAAAAGATAAATTTTTTTTTCACAGGAGAACCCTGTATATGATGAACAAAAAGCTTTTTTATAAGAACAGATTTCGAACCTCTTTTTTAAAAAGAGGAGGCTTTTGAGCTTAACCAGTATCTCAAAACAGATTGCAACTACAAAATTATAAAAAGAATTTAAAGAGTCTTATAACCTTGGGTTAGTTTCAAAAATGAATCAGGATAAGCTAACAAATACCTACTGCGCAACTAAGCCGGATATTGTTCAAAGGCTGAAATGTATGCTCTTCACCAAAGGCCTATATAAACAGTCTGTTCATCTAAATTCCGATAAAACGATACCGTTTAATACAGGTTTTTTTTCTTGTGTTCTCGCTTTGCCTTTACTTCCTGTCGAGGACAAGGAATTTTTTTTTACGGAGGTTTTACGAGTTTTGGGTGAAGATGGATTGTTTGCATTTACCTCGTTCGGACCAGGAACTTTGCGAAAATTTTATGAGAAGTTGTCGAATCTAGGAAAAGGTTCTAATTGTGAAGTGCCAATTGATAAACATGATCTGGGTGACATTCTCATAAAATTGGGTTTTGAAAGTCCAATTTTGGCTTCATCCGATATTGTTCTGAAATATTCTAACCCGAGCAGAGCGTATGAGGAGATGAGGAGATTTTTGTATTTGTCGCCAGCATTTAAGAAGAATTGTGCGGCACAAGGACGGACCCTAAAAAATATAATCCTGCAATCCTTTGAACAATGCAAAGACAAAAGTGGCAGCATAGCGTTAAACATTGAATTGATAGCTGGTCATGCATGGAAAGGGGAACAAACGAAGTCGAGAAACAGTCAATTAGTACTGATGTTCCTATTTTTTTTAAAAGAAGAAAAGAATGTAAGGGTCACACCTGGAGTTTGCAACTTAGTTTCACTGAATATCCATAAAAGGAGTATTGGAATCAAGGGTTATCCCTATTGTTAATGGACCATAAGGTTTGCACACTATCCGAAAAGCGAATTCTCGACTGGGAAAGAACACTAAGACGTATGGTATACTTCAAAGGCGGTTTGATTTGGTTTGGACATTAAAAAAAAATTGTGTTCTTTCCCCCAGGCAATTCGGGATGTGTTTAGGGTTCGCCGGAGCTATTTCATTAGGGATTGGATTGGCATGGGCTAGCATGGGTTTTTGGCTTGTATTTTTGTTTGTTTTGGTCGAGTGTGCAGTTTTTTAATCGCCTTTTTTGTTATTCGTTACACGCGGCTGATTTTGAGAAGGTTGTTTTGACAGAGAAGGAAATATTGTTTGAGTTTGAAACCGCTGGTAAAAGAGAAACTCAGAGGTTACCTCGATTCCAGGCAAAGGCAAAGATGACGGAGACGGGGAGAGGAAAGTTGGTGGAGTTTAGCTGGGGAGCAAAAGCTATTAGGGTTGGAAAGTTGGTTGACCTGAAGAGTAGAGAAAAATTTTTTGGTGAAATAAAGGGCTACATATGTTGACTGCGAGAAGAATTGTTTTAAAAGCTTCAAAATTTTTTACGGGATTCTTTGGGGCGATATTTGCCTTACTGGTTTTTTCGTTACCAGCATTTGCAAACGATTTGAATACCAGGTACAACCTACGGGAGCCGGTAACGGCATTAGCCAGAGACTTGTATTTTATGCACTACGTCTTGCTTGCTGTTTGTTTAGTGATATTTGTTGGCGTTTTTGGTGTAATGTTTTACTCAATGTACGCCCACCGAAAGTCAAGGGGATATAAGCCTGCTGACTTTTCTGACAACCATACTGTGGAAGTTCTTTGGACTGTCATTCCGTTTTTAATTGTTGTTGGAATTGGCGTTTATGCGACTCCGGCTGTGATGGCTCAAAAAGATACCTCTAACGCTGACCTTACGATTAAAGTTACTGGTTATCAGTGGAAATGGGGATATGAGTATTTAAAAGGGGAAGGGGAAGGGATCAAATTTTTATCAACACTCACAACCCCCTACGAGCAAAGAATAAATGCTGCTCCTAAAACTAACGATTACTTATTGGAAGTAGACAACCCTCTCGTAGTTCCAGTAAATAAGAAGGTCAGAGTCGTCATAACTGCAAATGATGTTATTCATGCATGGTCCGTCCCTGCGTTGGGCGTGAAACAAGATTCAATACCTGGATTTGTTCGGGATTCATGGTTTAAGGCTGAGAAGACTGGATCTTATGTTGGTCAATGCTCCGAACTTTGCGGAAAAGATCATGCATTTATGCCCATCGAAGTTAAGGTTGTGTCAGATGAGGAGTATTCTGAGTGGGTTGGATTGCAGTTAGCTGGTGAGACCAAAAAAGTATCAATTAGCTCTGCAGAGCCAGAGAATGCAGATGTTTTATCGCAAACCGATGTCGCGACTGCTAAGCCCGCGACCATTTCAATGAGTAGTCAGGAGGAAGTCAAATGAGCGCAGTTTTAGGACCACAAGATCATGCCGATCAACATGACTCGCATGATCATCATCCCACAGGTTGGAGACGTTGGTTATTCGCAACTAACCATAAGGACATTGGTACGATGTATCTATGGTTTAGTTTCAGTATGTTACTTCTTGGCGGGGTACTTGCATTAGGAATCAGAACTGAGTTGTTCCAACCAGGGTTACAGTACGTCCAACCTGAGTTATTTAACCAACTAACTACTATGCACGGATTAATTATGGTTTTTGGGGCTATAATGCCCGCATTTGTAGGGTTTGCGAATTGGTTGGTTCCTTTGCAAATAGGTGCTCCTGATATGGCTTTTGCACGAATGAACAATCTAAGTTTTTGGCTTGTAATTCCCGCAGCCTTACTGTTGCTTGCGTCATTTTTTGTTCCAGGAGGTGCTACTGCAGCTGGATGGACCCTTTATGCGCCATTATCTATTCAAATGGGTATGGGGATGGACCTAGCCATTTTTGCTGTTCATATCCTGGGTGCCTCTTCTATTATGGGCAGTATCAACATAGTTACGACCATTTTAAATATGAGAGCTCCGGGCATGACTCTAATGAAAATGCCTTTATTTGTTTGGACATGGTTAATAACTGCGTACCTTTTAATCGCTGTTATGCCAGTATTAGCCGGGGCCATCACGATGATTCTCACGGATAGGCATTTTGGAACAGCGTTTTTTAATGCAGCTGGAGGTGGTGACCCAGTAATGTACCAACATATATTCTGGTTCTTTGGGCACCCTGAAGTGTACATCATGATTCTTCCAGCATTCGGGATCGTCTCCGAAATCATCCCAACTTTTTCACGGAAAAAGCTCTTCGGGTATAGTTCAATGGTCTATGCAACAGCATCGATAGCGATATTATCCTTTGTTGTTTGGGCCCACCATATGTTTACTACTGGCATGCCTTTGACTGGGCAGCTTTTCTACATGTATGCAACGATGCTGATAGCTGTGCCTACTGGAGTGAAAATCTTCAACTGGTTAGCCACCATGTGGCGTGGTGCTATGACTTTTGAAACACCTATGTTGTTTTCGATTGGTTTTATTGTTGTATTTACCATTGGTGGGTTGACGGGAATCATACTCTCAGTTGCACCGCTAGATATTCAGTTACATGATACGTATTACGTTGTCGCACACTTCCACTACGTGTTGGTAGCCGGCTCACTGTTTGCTCTGTTCGCAGGAGTTTATTATTGGTTACCTAAATGGACTGGACATATGTATGACGAGGGACTAGGTAAGTTACACTTTTGGCTATCGATGATATTCTTTAACGTAACTTTCTTTCCAATGCACTTCTTAGGTTTAGCAGGAATGCCTCGACGTTACGCCGATTATCCTATGCAGTTTGCGGACTTTAACCTTGTAGCATCCATCGGTGCTTTTGGATTCGGATTCGCTCAATTAGTATTTTTATACTGCGTTATTAAGTGCATTAACGGTGGTGAGAAAGCTAAAGATAATCCATGGGATGCCGATGACGGGTTGGAGTGGACTGTTCCCTCACCAGCTCCATTTCACACATTTGAAACCCCACCAACTGTAAAGTAGGTAATTGAATTGGGTTTTTTAAAATATGGATAAGGACACTGCTAGTCAAAATGAGAAAAGAGGCGGGGCTAACCTAAGGGTTGGTCTCACTCTGGCCTCCATAGCTTTTGTGTTTTTTCTTGGCGTAATTGCTAAATATGTGTTGATGCCATCATAACTATGCAAAGCCAAAAAAGAACCAACAAACTAACATCCTTTAAGCTTGTCGTTTTGACATTTCTAATGTTTGCTTTTGGATTTAGCCTTATTCCTTTTTATGACGCTATATGCGAGGCGACTGGAATAAATATTCTGGCTGCGAAAGAGAAATCAGATGTTAAAGTTGAAGAGATTGACGCTAAAGGGGTTGATTATACGAGACAAGTGACCGTAGAGTTTGACTCCAATACGCATGGTCCCTGGACCTTTGAGGCCCAAAAATCCTCCGTGATGGTGCATCCAGGAGAACTTGTGGTTGTTGAGTTTGAAGTTACCAACCCATCTATGATGAAGTCCTCTGGACAGGCTATCCCGAGCTATGCTCCATTGAAAGCGGGCGCTTATCTTAAGAAGTTAGAATGCTTTTGCTTTGAGCAACAAGATTTAAAAGCTGGAGAAACAAGGATCTTTCCCGTGGCTTTTGTTATTGATAGGGAGATACCAGAAGATATAACAAACATAACTATGAGTTATACATTTTTTGAACTTCTTTCAAATAATCATTATTATGAACATATACAGCGTGTCTCGAACAAAGCACTCGGTCTTGATCGAGGTGACTTAAGAGTAAGAGTACAAGAAGCAGATCACATATTGAATGCGTCGTAAATTTTAGAGAAAAAATGAGGAAATTATCATGTCAACTGCTGTGAAAGATTCATCCTACTTTATTCCTGCCCCATCCAAATGGCCTGCGGTTGGTTCCGTATCGATGATACTTACGCTTTTTGGGGCTGCAGGGCTTGTCAATGCTGTGCCAAATTCCCACTTTGTTCTCATTGCTGGGTTACTTGTTTTGGTTTACATGTTTTTTGGTTGGTTTGGTCAAGTTGCGAGTGAGTCGGAAAAGGGTGAGTACGGAGCAAAGGTAGATTTGAGCTTCAGATGGTCCATGGGTTGGTTTATTTTTAGCGAAGTGATGTTTTTTGCTGCATTTTTTGGAGCGCTGTTTTACGCTAGAATTATATCAATGCCCTGGCTGGGAGACCTCGATCACCAGTCTTTTCTTTGGCCAGATTTTAGCGCTCAATGGCCTAACACCGGTCCAATGAGTGGTGCCTTTGAGCCGTTTCAGACTATGGGTCCCCTTTGGATTCCCACCATTAATACAGCTTTACTTCTTTCCTCAGGAGTTACCTTAACGATCGCACATCACTATCTGCGTGAGAATAGGCGAGGAAATTGCCTTTTGTGGCTTGGTCTCACTATGGGGTTGGGTTTTGTATTTGTAGGGTTCCAGGCTTATGAATATATGCATGCTTATGCCGATCTCAATCTTAAGCTCACTAGCGGTATTTATGGGTCTACGTTTTTCTTATTGACAGGATTTCATGGGTTCCATGTTTGCGTCGGAGCTATAATGCTCACAGTAGTATGGGCACGCCTCGCTAGAGGACATTTTTCTTCGGAAAAACACTTTGCATTTGAGGGGGCAGCCTGGTACTGGCACTTTGTTGATGTGGTTTGGTTGGGTCTATACGTTCTGGTTTATTGGACTTAGCTATGGAGCAGCAAGGGGCAAATTGCGTTTACTGATTAGTTAAAGATACACCGGTGGGATCTATAAATCCGGCAAAATGTGCTATTAAAATCATACAAAAAAGTAGAACAGAAAATAAAACACGCAACGCCAGGGCTTTTAGTAGATTTTTTGAACTACCCTTACTGCTGACCAGATTGAATAGGGCTTTACCCATGTTGTAGATAATCAGACCGAAAGCTATAAGGATTAATATCTTTATCATTTAAAAAATAGATTAAGTGAACATCAATAATTTCAATTCTAAAAGCCTAGTTTTCTACATCTTATCTGCCCTTTGTTTCACTTTGGCATATTGGCAGATAACGAGGGCCCAATTTAAAGCGGATATGTATAACATCCATTCGAATCAAAACGGCACGTTTCCTATAACTTTAAGCTCCAGTGATTATGATAGCTTATCTAAAGAAAAAGTTGAGACTTTAAAACGTAACACGGTGAATTTGTATGGAGTCTGGGTGCCAGACTCAACAATATACATTGACAATAGACAAAGCGATGGCATCCCGGGCGTGCATGTTATTTCTGCTTTTACTCTTAAAGATTCGGATTACTTCATCTGGGTTAATCGTGGATGGGCAAAGAAAGCGCCAGGTGAAATCTCAAATTATAAGGAGTTTGTAAAAGGCACCCTTTATTTACCCACTAAAATATCTACTTCCCTTGTAAGTGGGAGAATAGAGACTGATTTGATGCAAAGAATTGAGCTTTCAAATAATGAAGACATTATGAAAAATGGTTTTCTCTGGCAAAATTTAACCTGGGACCGATTAAATACTTTTGCTGAAGAAACGACATCACTTTCGAGTAAAACAGCTCTCCCTTTTATTTTATGGCGAAATAATATCCCATCTGACTCGGGGTTAAAAAAGGCAGAAATCCAACTAAAGGCCGACGAAAAATTTAAACATTTGGGATATGCTGTACAATGGGTTTTTTTTGGCCTCCTTTCCATTGGTTTGGCCATAATGATACGTAGGAAAAACATAAATGTTAAAAAATCAAACTAAGAAAAATTTGATCTTTTGGTTGATAGTATCCGTCTGCGCGGCCCCAGTTGTTCTTGCTACGCTCACGTATTATGTTTTCAAACCCTCTAAACTGTCAAATTATGGAGAGTTAATAGAACCCCCAATTACATTCGACACCTTCACAATAGAGGAGATTAGTCGTCCGACCTCAGAAAGCGCGCTGATCGATACAAACACGTCAATTGACTCTGTTACTAGTTTGAATGCTCTCAAAGGTCGATGGATTCTTGCTTATATTGCGCAAGGGGATAACTGCGCTGAGGAGTGTAAAGATAATCTTTATTTAACAAGACAGGTTAGGCTCATGACCGGTAAAAATAGGTTCCGGGTAGAGCGCATGTGGATTACTTTCCAGGAAAACTCCTCTATACCTGATTCAGATAGAGGAGAGTTTGATGGTCTTTGGACATTTAAAACTGATATTAATCAGACACCTTTTAATGCTAAGCCTACGTTCTTTGTCGGACTTTGGATTGTAGACCCTTTGGGCCGCCTGATCATGAAATACCCACTTGGTGCCGATCCAAAAAAAGTGTACAAAGATCTTTCTCGGCTCTTGAGAGCATCTAGGATTGGGTAATTGATATGGCCTCAGTAATAAATTTGTCGAGTAGAGGTTTCTTTCAATTTTTGAATTTAACGAAACCTAGAGTAAATATGCTGATAGTTTTCTGTGCGATGATTGGCATGTTTATGGCATGGAATACTGAAGCTTCTCAACCATTTTCGTTGCAGCTTTTTTTTTGGGCTACCCTTGGGATAGCGATGCTCTCTGCTGCCGCTGCTGTTGTTAATTGCCTCATTGAAAAACAAATTGATGCAAAAATGGCAAGAACAGCTTGGCGCCCACTGCCGTCGGGAAATTTATCAACTAACCAAACGTTAATTTTTGCTATTTTACTGGGTGCTATTGGATTTACGTTACTGATCACTTTTGTTAACAGCATTACAGCATATCTAACTTTAGCTACATTTGCCGGGTATGCATTTTTATACACAGTAGTCCTAAAACCACTGACCCCGCAAAACATTGTTATTGGAGGAGCTTCTGGAGCAATGCCTCCAGTTTTAGGTTGGGCTGCTGTTAATGGAAGTGTTAGTCCAGAGGCGTGGCTTCTATTTCTAATTATTTTTGTATGGACACCTCCCCATTTCTGGGCCCTTGCTCTTTACAGGGTAGATGATTATAAGAGGACAGGGCTGCCAATGCTCCCAGTTACTCATGGATCTAAATTTACTCGACTACAAATTTTATTGTATGCTTCCTTGTTGTTCCCGGTAACTCTATCACCTGTTTTAGTTGGGATGAGTAGCTATATTTATTTAGTCGTATCATCTGTTGCGACTCTTTATTTTATTATCCTTTGTTGGAAACTTTATATTGAGTATTCAGAAAGGGCCGCAAGATATGTATTTCGTTATTCGATTTATTATCTCAGTTTAGTGTTTTCTGGACTTATCATTGACAAGCTCGTTATGCAGATTTTCGTTTAGCTAAATAAGATTCAATGAACACTTAGTTTTTGTTTTAGTTTTTTAAACGCAGCAGTTTCTATTTGCCGAACTCTCTCTGCTGACACTTCTAGCTCATCAGCAAGTTCTTTCAACGTCTTAGGTTTTGTGCCTTCTTTCAATTTAAGCCACCTTGCCTCTATAATTTTTTTGCTTCGATCATCCAATTCCTTTAACGCTTCAGTAATAGTATTTTTAATTTTAAACTGCTCCTGATCGTTTGATAGAATTTCATAGGGGTCCGCTCCGCTTGATTGAAGACTTTGAGATAGTCCGTTTTCTTCCTGGTAATCAATCGATGAATCAGAATAAGACAGACGTATGTTCATCTCTTCTACATCATGATTCTTTACTTTCAGGGTCTCGGCAATTTTTTCCACATCATCTTCCGTAAGTGAGTCTGAACAATTTAGCTGTCTTTTAAAGATCGTAAGTTAAAAAACAGTTTTCTTTGTGCTTTTGTCGTAGCAACTTTAACAATTTTCCAATTCCGTAGAATAAATTCGTGAATCTCTGCTTTGATCCAGTGAATTGCAAATGAAAACAGCCTTGCTCCATTAGCAGGATCAAACCTTCTAACAGCTTTCATCAACCCAACGTTTCCCTCCTGAATAATATCAGCTTGAGAAAGACCGTAACTTAAATATTGTCTTGATACAGAAACAACTACCCTCAGGTGTGCTAAAACGAGTCTTTGAGCCGATTCAAGATCACCTTTTTTAAAGAGGTCCTCAGCAAGCTGTTTTTCCTCTTCTTTACTTAGCATCGGCATTTGATAAACGGCAGCTATGTAAGCATTAAGATCTCGATTGGGGCATAAATTAGCAATAGTAAGATTATTCATTGAGCTTTTCCTTAACCTTTTTAGCACTCTAACATTAAGAGTGCTAATTATAAACTAAGTTCACTCTGGATAGCAAAAAAAAAAGCAAATTCATTCAAATTTACTGTATTTTAAAGATGCACTTTTTTAACAATTATATGAACTTTAAATTTCCAGTAGTCATAATAGATGAAGATTTCCGTTCTGAAAACACGTCCGGGTTTGGTGTTCGTGCTTTAGCGGAAGCTTTAGAAAATGAGGGAATGGAAGTTCTAGGATTAACCAGTTTTGGCGATCTAACTCAGTTTGCCCAACAGCAGTCTCGTGCATCAGCATTCATTTTGTCAATAGATGACGAGGAGTTCGGTGATGGATCCGCAGAGGAGATGGAGGCCGCTTTAAAAAGTATTAGGGCATTTATCTCGGCGATAAGATTTCGAAACAACGAAATACCAATATATCTATATGGTGAGACTCGAACCTCCAAACATATACCGAATGATGTTTTAAGAGAGATGCATGGATTTATTCACATGTTTGAAGATACACCGGAGTTTGTTGCGCGGCATATAATTAGAGAAGCTCGTTCGTACATGGATTCTCTACCTCCTCCATTTTTCAGAGCTCTTGTGAATTATGCACAAGATGGTTCATACTCCTGGCATTGCCCTGGACATTCTGGCGGTGTTGCCTTTCTAAAATCACCAGTTGGTCAGATGTTCCATCAATTTTTTGGTGAAAATATGCTGAGGGCGGACGTTTGTAATGCAGTCGATGAAATAGGACAATTACTCGATCACACTGGGCCTGTTGCCGCCTCCGAATTAAATGCAGCTCGCATATTTAATGCCGATCATAGTTATTTTGTAACAAACGGGACATCAACATCAAATAAGATAATTTGGCATTCGACGGTGGCCCCAGGGGATATTGTAGTCGTTGATAGGAACTGTCATAAAAGTGTCCTACATGCCATAACGATGACGGGAGCAATCCCGGTATTTTTAATGCCTACGCGGAATCATCTAGGTATTATCGGTCCAATTCCATTAGAAGAGTTTCACCCTGATAACATACAAAAGAAAATTGATCAAAATCCCATTGCAAACGTTTGCCAAGATCCGCAAGGAAATAGTGATAAAACGCCAAAAATATTGACAATCACCCAAAGCACATATGATGGGATTTTATATAACGTCGAAATAATAAAAGACGTATTAAATGGTCATATTGATACCTTACATTTTGATGAAGCGTGGGTTCCGCATGCTGCTTTTCACGATTTTTATAAGAATATGCATGCTATCGGAGAAAATAGACCTAGGGCTAAAGATACGATAATTTTTTCAACACAGTCCATTCACAAATTATTAGCAGGAATATCTCAAGCATCTCAGATTCTAGTACAAGATTCAAAAACAAAACGCTTCGACCACAACGTTTTTAACGAAGCATATCTTATGCATTCCTCAACTAGTCCCCAGTACTCAATTATTGCTTCTCTGGATGTTGCGGCCGCTATGATGGAGCCCCCAGGGGGAAAAGCATTGGTGGAAGAATCAATAATTGAAGCTCTAGATTTTCGTCGCGCCATGCGCAAGGTTGACAAGGAACTGGGAGATGGAAATTGGTGGTTTAAAGTGTGGGGTCCGAATGACATTGAACCTGACAGTGAAGGAATGACGCACAGAGAACAATGGTTATTAAGTCCCAAAGATGACTGGCACGGATTTGGTTCAGTCCACGACAATTTTAATATGCTTGATCCAATAAAGGCGACGATAGTTACACCTGGGTTGAATTTGTCGGGTGAATTTAATGAAGAAGGAATACCAGCATCCGTAGTAACGAGGTATTTATCCGAACATGGCGTGATTGTTGAGAAGACAGGACTGTATTCTTTTTTCATAATGTTTACTATAGGTATCACTAAGGGTCGTTGGAATACCCTCTTGGCAGCATTACAACAATTTAAAGATGACTATGATAAGAATCAGCCCATGTGGAGAGTATTACCGGAGTTTTGTTCGAACTTTCCAAAATATGAACGGGTGGGATTGAAGGATCTTTGTTCCCAATTACACGATGTGCATAACCGAAACGATGTAGCAAAATTGACCACGGAAATGTATTTGTCAAATATGGAGCCGGTTCTACGGCCAGCCGATGCTTTTGCCTCACTAGCGAGAGGGAAGACCGAACGCGTACCAATAGACGAATTGGAAGGCCGAGTGACTACATCACTACTTACGCCTTACCCACCAGGGATACCGCTTCTCATACCAGGAGAAAGATTTAATAATATAATCGTAAGGTACCTGCGCTTTGCTAGGGAATTTAATTCCTCATTTCCAGGATTTGAGGCAGATATTCACGGTCTCGTTGTAGAAAGTGATGAGTCGGGTTGTAAAAATTATTTCGTCGACTGCATCAGCGATAAACTTTAAAAATTAGCAGAATCTGTTCCGACTATCCCAGAAGAAATAATCTCTGGACTAAAATCAACTATATCGGTGATCTTTTCTCCATGGCCTACAAATAGAATGGGAATTTGTTCTTGTTCTGAAAGTTGCAGCAAAAATCCCGCTTTATTTGTTCCATCAAACTTGGTAAGTATTATTCCAGTTATGTCTATTGCTTCCCTAAACTGCTTGATCTGAGAGATCGCATTCTGCCCAGTATTTGCATCAATCACAATCCACGTGTGCTCCTTCGACTGGTCTTCTGCTTTAGAAATTACTCGTCTAATTTTTTTTAATTCTTCAATCAAATTTTTGTTATTCGGCAATCTTCCTGCAGTATCAATCAGCAATATATCAGTCTTCTTTTTTTTTGAGGCTTGTATAGCCTCGAATGCAGCAGCAGCAGGATCAACTACTTTGCTTTCTAAAACTTCTATGGAATTTTTCACCCCCCATGCTATTAATTGTTGGTTAGCAGCTGCTCGGAAAGTATCGCAGGCAGCTAAAGTGACCGTAAAGTTTTGACACTGGAAATAATTTGCTAAGCTTTCCTATGGTAGTGGTTTTCCCGCTTCCATTCACGCCAACAATCAATATGGGGACTAATCGGTTATTGTTTTTTGCATCCATAAAACTAGCTTTTAGATTATCTACGTCAACTAACTTATTTAATTTTTCCTTGATAATTTCCTTCAATATATCTGTAGGTTCTTTTCCCCCATGAGATTTTTTGGTATTTTTTATCCTTTCACTAATGTCTTTCGTTATTTCGGCAGCTACTTTCGGTCCTGTGTCAGAAAGTATCAAGATTTCTTCTAAGTCCATTAGTCTGCTTGTATCAATCTGATCTCCTGCAAAAACTTCTTGCACTTGAGTTCTTATTTTTTTTAGGCTCTCCCAAATTGACTTTTTTTGTGTAGTTTCACTCTTATCGAAACTATTACTCATTGTGTTAGTCTCTCTTACCATGATTTAATAGAACGCGTGTCATTAAAAAATTATTAGGATACATTTAGTATGGACCACATAAAAGCTCCGATAAAACTATTTTTTTATTGTATATTTTTATGGAGCTCGAGTGTTCTCGCGTTCTCTAAATCCCCTACTGTCGACAAAACTTTAGCTAATGGCCTCAGGGTTTTGGTTTTTGAAGATCATTCTGCTCCGACCGTAATTCAAATGACAGTTGTCAGGGCCGGTTCCATAGATGAGGTTGACGGAAAATCGGGCGTAGCGCACGTACTTGAACATATGATGTTTAAAAGAACAGAAACAATGAAAGAAGGTGAGTTTAGTAGAATTATCGGAAGCTTAGGTGGGCAGGAGAACGCTTTCACTTCCAGGGAAATTACTGGATATCATCAGCAAGTCCATAAGGATCATTTAGAAACCATAATTAAATTAGAGGCAGATAGGATGCAAAATCTGGTTTTTAATCAGGAGGACTTTAAAAAAGAAATTCAGGTCGTATTGCAGGAGCGGCTTTTACGAACTGATGATAACCCTAAAGGTCGAGCCTATGAAACGTTATTTGCACAGGCTTTTCAAGCCTCACCTATTCGAAGGCCAATCATCGGTTGGCGAAATGATATCTTAAGCTTAGAACTTTCTGATGCTAAAGAATGGTATGACCAGTGGTACGTTCCGAATAATATAACGGTGATTATTGCTGGCTCTGTTGAAAGTAATACAGTCACAAATTTGATCGAGAAATATTATGGGGCAACTAATAAGGCAAGTTTGCCGCGACGAAAGCCACAAAAAGAGCCACCTCAGGTCGGGCAAAGACGAATACAATTAAGCGCACCCGCGGATAATAAATTTTTTTTAAAGCTCTGGAAGGCTCCGGTCATTTCAGAAGATTCAGGTGACATGGTTTACGAAAATCATAAGGTTAGGCAGGTCGTTGCCATGGGCGTATTGGGTGTTTTGTTAGGAGATGAGGATACGGGAATATTGATAAAGAAGCTTGTTAGAGAAAGCCAAAAGGCAGTTTCTATTTCTATCGGTTCTTCATGGATGTCTAGAGGACCTGGTTACTTTGTTATCGATGCCACACCATCTTCCGGAGTTTCCATTGAGGAGCTTGAAAGTGAAATACAGCACGAAATTAAAAATGTATTACGTGCGCGTTTGCCCGAAAAATATTTAAATATGGTGAAGAGGCGCGCAAAAGCTGACCAAATTTATCAGAAAGATTCTCTAATGAGTCAGGTTCGTGAAGCATCCTTTTTATTACTAATCAGAGAGACCTTAGTGACTCAAAAAATTGGTTAAAAGTTCTTGAGTCAATCACTTTTGAAGACGTTGTTGAGGTTGGTAAACTAATATTTGACGAGCAGAAATCAACAGTTCTATTGTTCTATCCGGAAAAATTAAAAGATAACGCACTATGAGAATAAGTAGACTAGTATTTTATTTTCGCAAAATTTTAATTTTTTGTATTCTGTGTCCAATTCTTAGTGTCCAGGGTCTCGAAAAAGGGCGAGCAGGGGTAGATCAAAGCCTTAATATTAAAAACTGGAAGACGGATAGCGGTAGTTCCGTTTTTTTTGTCAATTCTCAAAGGTTGCCAATGATTGATGTTATGTTAGACATTGATGCAGGCAGTAGATGGGATCCTGCTGGTCTTGAAGGGCTTGCATCACTGGTTGCTGGCATGCTATTAAAAGGACATTCTTCAGATGGAAAAATTGTATCTGAGGAAGAAATTGGCGAGTTTTTTGTTCAGAACTCAATTATACGTTCTGTCAGTACAAGTAGGGATAAAGCCTCTATTTCTCTTCGTTTTTTAAATGAGCCAGAAGTTATTCAAAAATTAGGTCGTTTCTTACAAAATGTTTTTTCAAAGCCAGAATTTAACGAATCGATTCTTACACGACAAAAAAGCCGGAGTTTGCTTGCTTTGAGAGAGAGTTTGACCAGGCCTCAGCAACTAGCTCTGAGAAATCTTTGGGATAAGATGTACCCGGATCATCCATATGGGCGCAGTGTAACAGAGCAATCTTTGGGCAGTATTAGTCGAGAAGAATTACAAACCTTTTTTCGCAAATTTTGGACGCCTGAAAGAATGACTTTTTCTGTTGTTGGTGATATAGAAGAAGAGGAGTTGGAGTCTTTTTTAGGAGACATAACCAATTTTGGTGCGAAAAACTCTTTTTCTAAATTTGAAGAGAATTTAGAAAGACAAGAAAATTTCAACTATAAAAAAATTCTCCCACCAGTGGTTTTCCCGTTGGCAGAAACTCTTATGATTGACCTCCCTGCAGAGCAAAGTCATATATGGATAGGGGCACCTATGCTGGCAAGGCATCAAATAGAGGATATCTTTCCATTCTTTGTTGCAAATTATATTTTGGGTGGTAGTGGATTTGGGTCCAGACTTACAACGGAAGTCAGGGAAAAGCGTGGGTTGTCTTACAGTGTTTTTTCGGGTTTTAGCTTATTAAAACAAAAAGGTCCTTTTTTTATAGGACTGCAAACTGGCAAGCAAAACACCACTGTTGCTTTAAAGGTAGTTCAGGAAACGCTTACTGATTTTGTTAATAATGGTCCTGACGAGCTAGAATTGGAAAAAGCAAAAACCGGATTGATTGGTGGCTTTGCTCTCAAACTTGACTCTAACAAAAAAGCATTAATGAATTTATCTCAGATTGCTTACTATGGTTTGCCTTTAGATTATCTGGACAATTGGGTTGATCGGATAGCTTCGGTAACGAAGGAGGACGTGAAAAGAGTTTTGAGAACGTACTTCGTATCTGAGAATATGCAAACTGTGATAGTTGGGAACTAGAAGAAACACAACTCGCATCACGGGAGGAATCTGGAAACGAACTATTGTTCCAGTCTTAGAGGATAGTTCGGTTAGACCGACTCTAAGTAGGATAAGAGAAACGGTGTTTAATTGGATACGCCAAGATATTGAGATAGCTGAGTGTAAAGTTTTGGACTTATTTTGCGGTTCAGGTGTATTAGGTCTAGAAGCAATGAGCAGAGGAGCTGTATCTGCTTGTTTTGTTGACTACAACATGAAATCCTTAGCGGGTATAGGAAGCCTTTTGACAAGACTAAATGCTTGCCATAAGGCTACATTAATAAATGAAGAAGTTTCGAGCTGGTTGGGGCATAATGTTGGCAAACAATACGACCTGGTATTTTTAGACCCGCCTTTTGCTCTTGATAACCCTGCCATATATCTTTCGAAGGTTAAACATTTAGTTAAAAAAAATGGACTTGTATACTTAGAAAACAAAAGTTCCGCGTCAATAACTCTTGATTCTGAGGTAAAATGTTGGAGGTCGGCTAGAGCTGGAACCGTCTATTATGGGCTATATAGAATTTTGTGAACTATTTAATAAAGAGTTTTTATGACTATTGCTGTATACCCAGGAACATTTGACCCGTTAACTCGTGGGCACCAAGATATAGTGAGAAGAGCTTCCGATCTTTTCGAAAAAATAATTTTGGGCGTTGCGGAAAGCCCAAAAAAAAATCCTTTTTTTACTCTAAAGGAACGAGTTGCAATCGCCGAGGAGGTTTTTGACAAGAATCAACAAGTAACAGTCCATGGTTTTACCGGTCTACTTAGAGATTTCTTATATCAGCATAAGGCTAAAGTAATAATTAGAGGTCTTAGGGCGGTATCAGACTTTGAGTTTGAATTTCAGATGGCGGGAATGAACAGGCATTTGATGCCGGAGATTGAAACAGTTTTTTTGACGCCATCTGAACAGTTTCAATTTATATCTGGAACAATTGTTAGGGAAATTGCGGTTCTTGGTGGTGATGTTTCTGAATTTTTATACCCAACAGTACGATCACATTTGAAAAAAAAGTTAAAAAAAAGTTAGAAAGATAAGTAATATTTGTTCAAAATGAAAAATTTAATTAAAATAATTTTTTAACATTTTTAAAAAAAGCTATGGGGAGTAGCCAAGTTGGTTAAGGCACCGGATTTTGATTCCGGCATGCGAGGGTTCGAGTCCTTCCTCCCCAGCCACATATTGCGTGTCTAATGTGAAAAATAGGTTTCCTTTTTCTGAGTCTACTCCAACGAATGACCTAATGGTTTTTACGGGAAGTGCTAATCTCCAACTTGCTAAAGATGTATCTAAAAATCTTGCTATCAAGTTAGGTAAAGCAAGCGTATCGAGGTTTTCTGACAATGAGATTTCGATCGAAATTCTTGAACATGTCAGAGGAAAGGATATATTCGTTTTGCAGTCGACGTGTTTTCCATCAAATGACAATCTTATGGAGATCCTATTGATTGTGGATGCCCTGAGAAGGTCCTCAGCTGGAAGGATTACTGCTGCTATTCCCTATTTTGGCTATGCAAGACAAGACAGACGTGTTCGTTCTTCCCGGGTTCCAATCAGTGCTAAGGTTGTTGCAAATATGCTTGAGTCTACGGGTGCCAACAGAATCTTAACCATGGATTTACACTCAGACCAAATCCAAGGGTTTTTCGACATTCCTGTTGATAATATTTATGCAACACCAATAATGTTAGGTGAAATTTGTAAAAATGATTTCCATGCTCCCATTGTGGTATCTCCTGATGTTGGAGGTGTTGTGAGGGCAAGGGCGTTTGCGAAAGAGTTAAATACAGATCTTGCGATTATTGATAAAAGAAGGTCTAAAGCAAATGTCTCTGAGGTAATGACTGTTTTAGGAGATGTTTCCAACAGAACCTGTTTGATCATGGATGACGTAGTCGATACAGCTGGTACTCTTATCAGAGCGGCGGATGCATTGAAAGAGAAAGGAGCAGTCGCCGTAAATGCTTACTGTACCCATCCTGTGTTATCTGGTGAGGCAGTGAGTAGGATTGAAAAATCAGCCTTAGACAAACTTGTCGTAACAGATACAATTCCACTTACAGAGGAAGGTTCGAAGTCTAAAAAAATCAAACAAATAAGCTGTGGTGGCCTTCTCGCAGAGACCATACTTAGGATTTCAAAGTCTGATAGTGTAAGTTCGTTATTCCTTGACTAAAAAAATGGAAAAGGCGAGGGATTTTAGGTAAAATGTATCCAGTTATTTGAAATCTGTTAGGAAGAGTTATGCAAGGTAGTGTTACGGAGGTTATCGCGGAAAGTCGCGAATTGAGTGGGTCCTCTGCATCAAAAAAGTTAAGGAGGTCTGGAAAAGTTCCTGGAATTGTTTATGGGTCGGACGATAAAGCCCATGTTAATACAATTAGACCACAATCAAATCTCACTTGCTTTAGACGTTGAATCTTTTCATTCCTCCATTTTGGAATTAAAAATTGGGAAATCGAATGAAAAGGTTCTTCTTCGAGATTATCAAATGCACCCCTTTAAAAGACAAGTCAACCATATCGATTTCCAACGGGTTGATGAAAAGAAAAGAATCCATACTAATGTCCCCCTGCACTTTATTGGAGAAGAAGATTCCCCTGCTGTTAAGATGGCTGGAGGATTAATATCCCATATCTTAAACGATGTTGAAATAAGTTGTTTGCCCAAAGATCTTCCAAGCTTCATAGAAATTGATTTATCTGATTTGGAAATTGGCAACTCACTTCATATAAGTCAACTAAGTTTTCCGGATGGCGTAGATCCAGTACTGCATGGGCAGGATGATCCTGTAGTTGTTACGGCAATTAAGCCCAAGGGAGCGGCCGCAGAGGATGAGGAGGATTCTGGGGTAGAAGAAACCGACTTAGCGCCTGACGGTACTGTTGGTAATGCGACTGGTTCAGGGGAGTCTGACGAAAGCTCCAGCTAAATCTAGTTGATAAAAAATTGAACACTAAATGCATTATTGCGTTAGGGAACCCTGGGCAGGAATATAGGGACACTCGACATAATGTTGCACAAAGGGTATTTTCGCAATTAGAGGGACACTCGGTTTTAAGTTGGGAAACTAAACAAAAGCTTTATGCTGAGATTTGTTTTTGGACTCCCGATGGGGGTAAAAAAAAGTTTATGCTTATTAAACCCACCGTTTACATGAACGAGTCCGGAAGAACTGTCAATAATGTTTGCACCTATTTTGATATAAAACCTGATGAAATTATGGTAATTCACGATGAACTAGATTTAGTTCCCGGTGCGGCAAAAATACAATTTGGAGGAGGTGCTGCCGGGCATAATGGAGTTCTGGATATTTACAAATCCTTTAGAAATCAAAAATTCAAGAGGATACGTATAGGTATTGGGCATCCAAGGGCTCTCGGCCTTCATCAGTCCGTTTCGAATTTTGTGCTACAGAAACCTAGTGAAGAAGAGGGGGAAGCGATAGAGAATGTTGTCAAGTTTTGCTCAGATTGTTTAGTTGAAATATGTCAAATGAGCGCTATCGATGCAAATTCTTATCTTCAACAGGGGGTAAAGAAGTGGGGCTAAAGTGTGGTTTTGTAGGTCTTCCAAACGTTGGCAAAAGTACATTATTCAATGCTTTAACAAAATCTAATATTGCAGCAGAAAATTACCCTTTTTGCACAATTGAACCTAACACCGGTGTAGTTGAACTGCCAGACAATAGATTACAGAAAATTAGCGACCTTTTGAATCCAAAAAAAACTATAAGCGCCATTGTTGAATTTACTGATATCGCAGGCTTAGTTGCAGGTGCCAGTAAAGGAGAAGGGTTAGGGAATAAATTTCTAGCAAATATAAGAGAAAGTTCTGCAATTATTAATGTAGTTCGATGTTTTGAGGACGAAAATGTCATACATGTTAACGGGCGGGTGGATCCTCTATCTGATGTTGAAACGATCACCACAGAGTTAGCCCTTAGTGATTTAAACACCCTTGAAAAACGAAGTGTCAAGCTTGAGAAAATGCAAAAGTCAGGTGATAAAAAGGCAAGATTTGAATACGAATTAGTCAACAAATGTATTGAACCACTCAACAATCGTGGGTCTCTAAACGAAGTGACGTTTGAAAAGCAAGAAGAAATTGTTTTGGCCAGCTTTAACCTGCTGACGCTTAAGCCAATGATGTTTGTTGCAAACGTCAGTGAAAATGGATTTTCAGATAATAAGCATCTTTCTGAACTCAAGTCCTTTGCAAGTGCGATGAATATTCCCGTAGTTACAATTTGTGCCTCATTAGAATCCCAGCTAGTTGATTTTGACGAAAACGAGAAAAAAGAATTTTTACAAGAATCTGGTATGGAGGAACCTGGATTGAATCGTTTGATCAGAGAAGCATTTTACTTGTTAGGGTTACAAACTTTTTTTACGGCTGGGCCAAATGAGGTTAGAGCATGGACTATAAAGAAAGACTCCACAGCCCCAGAGGCTGCTGGAGAAATTCACTCAGATTTTGAACGAGGATTTATTCGTGCTGATGTTATTAGTTATTCTGACTTTATAATTCACGGATCAGATGCAGCTGCCAGAGAGGCAGGAAAGCTTCGCTCTGAGGGGAAGGAATACGTCGTTAGTGATGGAGACGTAATTCATTTCAAATTCAATGTTTAGCAAGAGTGACAAATTATTGTTTAAACAGTAACGTTTCTACTAAAAGCACTTAACTAAAAGATTAAGTACATGATTTTTCGATTGGAAAATGTAAGTACTAAATTATAGAGAACAAAAAAACCTAAAAGTTGTAAATGGGTGTGTAGGAATATATTTTGGGTTTTTATAAAAGATAGATGGATGATAGGATTTGACGATTATCAAAGGATGGGTAGCAAGAGGGATTTTACTACTTCTTCCTAGATATCCTTTTGAAAACCTATTTGACACACCTCTCACTACACCTTTATTTTATCCATAGGGATGTTGATGTAAAGATTTTCTCCTATTTTTTTATCTCTTCCTCATTAAATCTCATAATTATCATTCAATTTGAAGAACAATCTCTTGCTATAAATTCTTGAAAATTGTGTTTTTCCGTGTTCATAGAAAGGCACATAAGTTTTCGTCAATAAACTTAACTGTAATTCCATTATAATCGTCACAACCAACATTAAACCAATCCCATTTCGACCCATATTTAATCTCTACCAAATTTTTTTAACTCTTTCCCACAACTCCTCTTCTTTTTTTATTAATTCTTCAATTCTCAATTTCTTTTCAAATTCTGATTTATCAAATGTTTTATCTTCTTCAGAAATTCCATCTAACCTTATTTTTAAATTACTAATTTGCTTCAATAGTTCTAACTTTTCATCTTCATCATTAATCCTACCATCTAAAATATCATCAATATCAACCTTTAATTTATCTACAACTTCTTTTTTAATATTCCATAATTCTTAATATCATCATTCATAACTTAAATCACCTCCATTTGTTTAATGATTATCTTTCTAATTAAAACCTTATCTAACTCATTCTAATTAAAACTAATAAATTCATCATTTCACATTATCTAATTCATATTCTAAACTTTTATCTTTTTCCTCATTAATTAACTTCTATATTCTACTTTTATTCTAATTCCATTTTTTCTATTTTACAATTTTAATAATTCAATTTTCTTTAGATAGTAGGATACAAAATATGGTGTGGAAATTGGTCATGAGAGTTTATTTTTTTCACTATCAACTATTATAAATTCCTAATCAATATTATTATGTTTTAAAAAATTTTTGATAAATTTTTTTATACCTTTCCTGTTCTTCTTCATCCATATAATCTGACTTGGACTCTCTAAATGTTTTAATAATTTTTCCCAAATAGTATTTACTTCCCTCTTCCTTCTCACCATTAAAATGTAAGAATCTAAGGAATCTCAACTCTAAATCAATCAAATTGTGCTGTTCAATCTTTCTATTGATTAGTCTACTATTAATCATTATGACCATTACCCATTTTCCTATAACAAACATTCCAAATACCATTGTTAGTAATAATCCAATAATAATCATCTCAAACTGATTCATTCCATCTCCTCCTCTTTGCCTTTTCTATAATTCATCTATCACTCAATCGAAAAACATCTTCTTAAAAATCTTAATCAAAAGTGAAGGTAAACTGTATTTTCTTCTTTAACAAACTCTATTCTTTTAATTGAATAATGATAGTTGATAAATATAGATTTACCACCTAACTCAGAACCATAACCACTAATTGAGGGAATTATTCTTACTTTTGTGTCTTTTCAACTCCTAGCTCTTCAAATCGATTATTAATATATTCACTACTCATATCGTCATCAGAATCTTTTTGACTCTTCTCTATTTCATCTAATATTTGATATTCATCACCACCATCAATATCAGGTTCGTATTCGTATCGTATTTCTCCCAATACTCTCACTCTGAATCTCCTTCATCATAACTAAAAATATTTTTTTATAGACAAATTTAGGTTTTATTAGATTCCTCAATATTCAGAATATTCTACAATTTCTGAATAATATCTGTGACACCTTGATTTATCGCTTTATTTTCTTGAAATTCTATTTTTATATTTAATTTGTTTATAAAAACTTTGTATATTATCTAAAGATGAAGAAATTGCTACTTAGAGATAGGAACGGAGTAGATTATAAGGTGAAAGATCCTAAAGATTTCTAACCATATATTCAACGTTCATGGTGAGGGTTCATCTATCCATGAGGGAAAAGGCCATTATTTTCTCGTTGATGATGATCTTAGAGAATAAATCCGAAATTTTTATCCTAAAATTAACAAAAAGTTAATTATGTGGTAGTTTAGATGGTTTTGCTGTAATAATATTATTTAGGAAATTTTGCAATAATTTAGAGTCAATGTCTAAACTAGTTTTCAAAATTTGTTATAAACAGTACGTTCAGAGTAAAATAGAGCAAGAAATTCTGAAAGATCTTTTACTAAAACATTGATTAATTCATTTTATAACTTTCGTATTGCTTCCAACACTCTTCATTTTTCAGAACGAGTTTATAAAATAGTTTATAAAAAGCATAATTTTTTTAACTGACGCATAATAATTAAAAGAAATAAAAATGAAACTAAATCAATTTTTGAACCAGATGAATAGCATTAAAGAAGTTATGGAAAATGATGATGTTGATATCGTCGTAGTTGGTAAAGATGGTGGTGGTGGAGGAAGAATTGGCGAGTCTGATTTAAAATTTAACCATATAAATGATATTCAATTTGACAGGGAAAATAAGCAAATCCAAATTTATTATCACGATTTTCATATCGTACCCTGATTGACTTATTCTAATGAAGATAAAATTTTTTTCAAAAATTAGAAATTCTAAAGAAAGACAGATCTTTTTAAAAATGTTCTACTGTATTTAAAGCGCGTATTATTTGTTCATCTACTTTTTCTTTCAAAAACCCCATAAAATTCTTTTTCATTTATAGCAATTTATTATCTAAATTTTGTTGTAATAACCACATTTTTCTTACATCATTTTGATTTATTTTAACAATTTTAACTGCTGTTACGTAATAAAACCAACGAACATCTTTTATTTGATTTCCAAAAATAGGTATTATTTGTTGAATATAGCAAATTGATATAAAATTGAACAGTTCAATAACAGTTTTATTTTTTTTGTAGTTTTTGCAGAATGAGAGAATGAAAGTAACTTTAATTTTTTTGCTGATGCTATTCCCTGTGTATGGGTTTCCTTTAAATTGGAAAAAAGTCGCTGAGAATGATGTGGGAAATTACTATATTGATTTTGACAGTATAAAAAACAAAAATGGCATCATTTATTATACAGATCTGGTCGACTTCATTGAGCCATTTAAGAGCGATTATTCGGCAATTAGTAGGTATGCTGTTGATTGTAAGAATGAAAATCAAAAATGGTTGAGTCTTACCACATTTAGCAAGGGGATGGGCAAGGGTGATATCAATAATCAGTCCAGTCCAAACGAAATTATTTTTCCGCAGTCAAATACTATTTATTTTTTTATAATCAAAAATGTATGCAATTACAGAAAACAATAATTTATATAGATTTGCTTTATTTTTTTCGTTGACGTACGAAGATGTCGTGTCTTATCTTGACTCTCAACGGTAAGATAAAGTTCTTGCGTATTTTATGTATTATGACTTTTATAAAATAAATTAGCATAGATAGCAGGTTTGTTTGATTGGTTTTTTGGCAGAACAGCAGTCAATTATTAATGCTATTCTAAATAATAGGTTCTTTATACCAGGCACCGAAGAAAATTTAGTACAAATTTTTATTTTTAAGTTGGTTTTAGTAGGCCTCTAACCTTGCTTTATTTATTGTCACGTTTTTTGTAAACTATGAGCAGTTTATATTTTTGTGGGGTTTAACAAAAAAACCCATTAACTGAATAGTTTTTCACTCTTGATATGCAAGTCCCGCTATATATTCGGACATGACGCCAATTTCTTCCTCACTATATCGGTTTAACATGGAACTCATTGGAGGAAAGTTATTTCTTTCTTTGTTTTTGTATTGAAGTAACGTGGTTTTTAAATACTGAGACCTTTGACCTGCCAATCTTGGAATATTGTATGTACCCTCAAGCTCAGAACCGTGACAACGTGTGCAATTCCCCTTTCGAACGAGGTTTTTGCCCTCATCTTGGATTGCAGGATTGCTCTTTGGGTTTGGATTAGCCCATTTTTTGCTAGCAAAAGTTTTAGATAAATCAGCAATTTGTTTATCATCAAGAGTTTTAGCGATACCTTGCATTTGAGCATGCACTCTTAAATCTTTCTTCAAATCGTGAAGTTGTTTCTCAATGTATTTCGCATGTTGACCATCTAAAATAGGGTTAGCAACCATTTTGTCATTGTGACAAGCAACACACGCGGTGACGTCTGCGGATCTCGCCGGAGCTGAAACAAAAATGCAAAACACAACAAATGTAGAAAAAAAATTTTCATATGTATATTGTCAGGTCCAACGATGATAAAAATATATGCGTACTTTCCCTAAACCCTTATTTTTTTGGAACTAACCAAAAAAATAGTATTAGTCCTTTTTTCATTTCATATCTGCCAGTAAAAGTACATATAATTCTTGTACCCATTTTTACTACCTTTTTCAAAAACTAAAGCGCTTTTCGATCTCATGTTGATTTTTGTAATAGCTCTGAGGTTTGTAAGGAAAAAAACAAATACTCAATTCGCTCATAACTGCTTTCAACAGCTAATAAAACCTCGTTTTTGTTAAGTAAAGCATACGAACATTTCTGCAAATTAGGAAAAATTTAGCATTTGAAATATAGTTAGAAAATGTTGTAGATGCTTATTAACCAAATATTTCTTGTTGGGGTATTTATTTTAATATTATTCATGCATTAGAATAACAGACATGCGTTTGTTGTTTTTTCACTTCCTATTCCTATTTTCAGCTAACGTTCTTGCAACTAATTGGCAAAAGTCTTCATAAATCCTATGGGAGAATCTTATGTCGACGTCGATAACTTACAAAAACGCAATAACGTTGTTTATTACTCGAGGTTGTTTGATTATACACAACCCAGCCCCATTGGCGTAAACTCCTCCGTCAGCCAGTTTACAGTTGATTGCATCGGTGAAAAAATTACGTGGCTCAGTTCGAAATACTACAAAGGGCGAATGGGAAAAGGTGAAGTTATAAAAGAAGGAACCTTCAATAGGAGAATGTTTCCAAGACCCGACACTGTTGATTACATAACCATGAAATTTGTGTGTAACTATAAGCAACTAAATACGTATTACCAGGGCAAAATATTGAGAAACCCCTATCTGCGAAAAAACAATAAACAGTTACCTAATATTTTATTTGCCTCGAACTAAGACTGAAATACCATAGTCAGGCCAATCCCAAGAGGATAGAAAAAGATCCTACCCTTTGACAATGTACTTTTCGAATTCGAGTCTAATCAAAATAGACAGCATTTTAGGACAATGACTTGTATTCTTAGATTATTTTTAGCAGGGTAAATTTGGCTGCTGGTCATAGGGCACAGGGTGTTGAATTTTAACGAACAATCATGTTAAGCAATTAAATTATGAAATTGAATAGTTCGTATATGTAAAAAATATGATTGTAAAATATTGAAAAATCAAAGGGGGGGTTAATGTGACTCATGTATATGAAATTATAAAAATATTTCTATTGTCGATTATTTGCTGGTCATTTATTGATAGTCGACAAACCTCTTTAAAAGTTCTAGAGACAATTGATCAAATAAAAGCTATTTCGAAAACCAATTATGAGATCATGATGAAAGAAGACATTGATCTAGATTCATTCATCAACAAAAAATTACAGGAGCGGTAAACGAGAAAGTGTACCTTTTCCAACACATTCTTATAATTTGGTACGCATATTGCATAGAACAATGCTGAAAGAGGGTTGTTTGAATAATTCTCCATAGTATTTCTTTACCCAAAATAACTCTCTTTCCTCGATTATTGTCCATTCTTAATTAATTTAGAAATAAGAGCAGCGTATTTTTTCTCGGATTCATCCAGAATTTTCTCTAAATCAGGATTTTCAGATATTAGGCGAATATCGTCTACAAGACAGTGGTAAAAAACACCCGAGCCAGTATCATTCATAAGTGTCGTTGCAATATCCAGGCAGTCTAAAATTTTCTCGGTTCTTTCATCGGTTACGATTACTTTTACAGGGAGATCTAAAAAGTGCTTTAGGTCCATGCCGCCATCAGTACAAATTACTTTTTTCATATTGTCAAAAGTTTTTGTAATATCCCCGATAGACACTGTTTTCAATCTTAATTTGTATATATCTCCGTTATGAGTAAAAATCGAGGATGTCTTATTCGAAGGGCAAACAACCCAAATGCAAGTTTTTTCTTTGTTAAGTTCAAGTCTTTTTATGCCGAGAAGATCGATCACTTTTTTATTACTCAATCTTTTGACAACAATTTTCACCGGGACCGTTGACAATTGATCCGAAGATTTCGTGAGCTTTTTACTTAAAAATTCGCTGAAAAGCCTGTGAGAATATAATATTTCACCGACACAAATGGAACTTAATTTTTCTCCGTTGATACCTATACCTTTATGCATATAATTACATGACTAGGAAATAGATTATGAAACCTTCCGACAACCTATTCTAACATCCTCTTTTAAATCGGTTTGATGTTAATTTATAAAATCTATACCTTAAATAAATAAATATCCTGAGATTTCTTGATTCAAGTACTTATTTAAATTTAAAATGTCGGTTACCCTATCTCATGACTCATATAATATGTATAGGATAGTTTTGTTTTATTTCAATTTGGAGGACAGGTTAAAAAAGAAATTCTCATCGAGGATATTGTTATTTATTAGGTAATTTAAATGGAAGAAGAAATCTCACCTGCTCAGATAAAAGAAAAATTCATAAGCTATACTCCAGAAATCTGATAGATCAAAAGACTGCTCGAGAGATACTCTTAAAACTTGAACAAGAAAGCAACTACGAAAAAAAATTTTTTAAAGAGCTTTTAAAACGATTCAATGAACGTCTTGATTTTAAGTTAGAAAGAGGAATGATAAATTTTCTGAAAAAGAATCTTAAATAATCTAAAAAATTCACATTAAATTTTGATCCGAGATACTGTATGAACGTGACCAAACAAATCAAATCAAAACATCGTGTCACTGAATTTGGAGAAGTGAACACGTCCTTTCAGACTATAGAAAATATTATTGATCTAGTTGGCAATGAGGCAATGAGGTATGATTCAAAATTCCTGGATCCTGCATGTGGGGATGGTAACTTCTTATTAGCTTTATTTGGATAG
The DNA here is from genome assembly GCA_038147455.1 of Burkholderiaceae bacterium. Lineage (GTDB taxonomy): Bacteria > Pseudomonadota > Gammaproteobacteria > Burkholderiales > Burkholderiaceae_A > UBA7377. Next base: position 501,875 of record JAYQTQ010000003.1, read on the forward strand.
AAAACTTGCTTCTTTCGAAGGAAAACCTTATAAAAATACTACACTGTGTGAAGAAAAATTAATGATTGCACTTGGCTCAATTTATGGGATTGATAAGCTGAAGGATAATATTGTGGAAGCAAGAATTAGAATCCTTAAACGGTTCAGTAACGCATATGCGAAGTTGTTCGATAGCGAGGTAAAAAAAAATACTTTATGCTCGGCAGAATATATCGTTAGTAAAAATATTATTTTTGGAGATCTACTTACCTTAGAGAATTACGAATCTGGGAATGAAATAATTTTTTCAGAATGGTTTTTAGTAATATGCAGATAAACAAAATTGATCACAGAATTCAAAGATCTATTGCATTACTCTAAAACCTGAATAAAAGTATGCATTTTGATGTCATTATTGGAAATCCCCCCTATCAAAAAAATGATGGGGGAGGCAAGGGAACAAGTGCAATTCCTCTTTATAATGAGTTTGTAAAATTGCAAAAAGCTCAATCCAAGTTTTATTACTATGATTATTCCAGCTAGATGGTTTACCGGGGGAAGGGGATTAAAAACATTCAGGGAAGATATGTTAAATGATATGCGTATAGTTGAGATCCATGACTTTCCTGACTCAAATGATTGCTTTCCAGATGTAGTGATTAAAGGAGGAGTTTGTTATTTTCTTTGGGCTAAAGATTATCGTGGGGAGTGCAAAGTAGTCACTAGAAGAAAAAACAAAATTATTAGCCGAAAAAAGAGACCACTGCGCATTAGCGGATTAGATTTATTTATACGAAGGAATGAATGTGTCCCAATCGTTGAAAAGGTAAGGTACTTTAAAGAACCGACATTTGATAAATTAGTTTCAGCAAACGATCCTTTTGGTCTTGATACTCGCTTAGAAAACTCATATAGAAGAAATGTAATTCAAACTTACAAAACTTGTTTTAATGGTTGTGTATTGCTCTACTACCATGGATGGAAACATAATGGTCCTCTGTATATCAATAAAAATATAATTCGAAGAAATCTCAACCTTGTAAATAGAAAGAAAATTTTAATTCCGAAGGCATGGGGAGTGGAAATTCTAACACTGACAAATTAAAACCCTTTATTGTCGGGCCTAATAGTTGTAATACTGAAACATATTTGATGATTTTAGGAAATTTTTCGGATAATCAGCTTAACAATATAATTTTGTATACTGAAACAAAATTTTTTCATCATTTGGTTTTAATTATGAAAACCACGCAAAATGCGATGAGAAAGGTGTATTCTTTAGTACCTATTCAAGATTTTAGCGAAGTTTGGGATGACAATCGTCTTTACGAAAAATATAACCTGACTAACCAAGAAATATCCTTTATAGAAAAAAACACGCTTCGGGCAGTTTAAAAGTTTGTTTATTCTCACGAATTTCAGTGTGGTTTTCCTAGAACATTGCTAATAAAAATATATAAAAAATGGGGTTTTGTAGATAGGATCTTTTCTAATCTAGCAATTCTGTGACTAATTCTAAAGATGGAGATAGTCAAGCTTAGACAAAATAAGAAAAATAATAAAGCTTGAAATGTAAGTGAACATATCTGTAGTCCTTTTTAGAAAGAACATATAAATAAGCAAGAGTCGTGACAAGTTAAAAGTGACTTTTGAAATATATTCTTATTATGTAATGCTTTGTTTTTGATTCTCTTTAAAATTAGCCTTTTAAAAAGCTAAATGCCGCTCTAAGCTCAGTAAATCTATTAAAGTATTGGCATAAAAAACCGACCAACATAGAAGGAATAACATGAAAGAAACTTCTATGATCGTAGGGATTTTCCGTTTGATTTTATTGTTTGCTTTGCTTTTCAATACATATTATTTGGTTGTTTTAAACGAAAAAATTACAAATTTTGGTCATAAACTGAATATAAATGTCCATGATGTAAATGTTTTAGATTCTTTCAAAAAAATAGCTAATGACCTTGATGAGCAGATTGAGAATCAAAGAAACAAATTCCGGGAATCTTTAGTGAAAAAAGGAATAGATGAGCGAAACAGTGTATTGATAAAATCTAATGGTGAGTTTATTAAAAAATCAGAACAACATTGATTTTTAAAACAATACTTTATCGGGCAATTCCCATTAGCAAGGTAACTAAGTTTTATAGCAAAGGCAGTTATATAAAATTAAATTTCCGCCGATTGTTTGTAATTAAATTGACCCTGTTTTATAGTGGGTCGACCTTGTCGCAAGTATAAACAACGCTTTCTGTGAAGTTCGAATCATAGTTTGGTGATAAATCAAATGTATAAAACTCGAATTCGCCAAACTCAAAATCAAAAATAAAACCGTAGAACCTCTTCACTTTTTTCTCTGACAGCTCTTCATACTCACATTTTCCACCATTTACAGTGAGGTTCTTTTTTAAAATTTTTACCTTGTTTTTTATCTTTTAAACATAGTTCATTCCAGATGCCGTCCTCTTTTTGGAATATTTTTGTATTTTGAAACCATTTTTTTTCTAATTTCAAATACGTGATTCCGAGTTCCCTTCACACCTCATAAATTTCTCAACCCCAAAAAATATGGTAATCACCCAAAACGTGGCCAAAACACATGTTTGAGTTAAGTAAGAGAATAAATAATAAGAGTCTTTTCGTCAGCATCCTGCTTATTATTACAGGATTTTTTTCCGAGTTGAGGATTTTCAAAGAAAACTCTCAAGAAATATACCATTCTCCATTTGGGGGCTTACAAGATTGATATTTTCTGGTGACTCTGCAAAGTTAATCATTACTTGAGGCCTGTCCCAAATGCCCTTATCGAAATGGTCTTGGTAGTAAGCAACTTCCTCAGTACTCGCACCTCTCCCTAGTACGTTTTGATATAACGCATTAATGTAGGCATTATCATTTGATTTTCACCATACATATTTATAAATTCAGGAGAAGCCATAAAATTAGACGCAATTTGTTGGATAGATAACCCGTTACTTTCCATATCATTAATATGGTATGCCACACCAGCGATATCAGGAATTCTGGCGAATGCGGCTTGGTACAGCCTATAACACTGGCCTGCTGTTTCTCCTTGATCGATATCAAGTGCAAGCGTACCGTTGCCGAACGAGATTCTGGTATAGTTTTCCAGCGAATCCGTTCCGAGGAGGGTAGATGAAATCGACCAAATGTCCCCATCAGTCCCAGTTCTGGAAATAGTGACTTCCTCATAGTTTAGGTTTCCAATGAGAAAGGTTGTACTCCCATCAGAGGCGGAAAACATTTCATTGGCAGAGGTGTTAACTTTTGTTGAAGTAATATTTTCGCTGGAACTAGCAGTTTCAGTGTTGGTTGTAACTCCCATTGCATCTGGATAAAACTCTTCCAAATCCGAATACACCAAATATGAAGGACTTGGATCTGTTTCGGTAGCTGGAGTCTGACTGTAAGCACCAAACTGTCCCCCAATTCCATCTCCTCCGTATATAAAGTGTAATGCCTGTACATCAAGTGGTTGAAAGTAAGAATACGGACCGCCCTCTGAATTATATGACATAAGGGTTACCGATGTTTTATCAAGGCTATTCGAAAGCGATATTCCTTCATGAGGATGTACCAGGCCCAGGGCATGGCCTAACTCATGTAAAAGCGTTTCATACCAGTAAGTCCCAGGGCCGTAACCACCTGAAGTCATATCCGCATCTGAATCCATGAACAGGAAAGATCGAATAGTTGATTCGCCAATTTCTCCAGTTCTACCATTTACAGTCCAACTAATCGACGCTTCACTGATGCCGCTAGTGCCTTCACTAAGGTTAGCGTTGTAAAAGAGTAGGTCTGCTCGTGATGGATCATCTTCCTCTGATGATTAAGTCCCGTGAATCTGTCAATGTAACTCAGAGCGGAATCGGTATATTGCTTTTGCTCCTCATTAAAACTACGCACTTCTCTGTAGTTTGCGGGAATATCTTGCGAAAGTTCATACGTATATCGGATGAGATTTTCATCATCACTAATCTTCATATTCCAGTTAACTATAGTATCTGGGTCAAAGATTAGGCTATCGATTTCAGAGTACCCGCTACGAAGCGGACTATCCCTCTGATCGCTTGTAAGACTCATGTTGTGCTATACTCCGGTAGCTAAATTTAAAGCGTGTATCTACGTTTGATGATAATAGATTTTTAGAACTTTATGAATAATTTAACTGTTATAGCAAGGGAAAATTGTATCTACTGCAGGCTGGCTATTCGCCTTTTGGAGGAAAAAGGGCTAAAGTTTGAGTTATTGATGTTAGGTGTTGATTTTGAACGCGAGGAATTTGAAAGCCTTGCTCCAGGGGCACAGACTTTTCCTCAAATCCTTGTAAATGGTGTTTCTATTGGAGGATACGAAGATTTGCTAGAGAACATCGACAGTATATGCTAATGAAACTATTAATCTAATGAATGTTGATTTAGAGGACTTAACCCCAGTTTCTCAAAAAGCTTTATATCCTCGTTTTTATTGGTATTGTTTGTAGTCAAAAGTTTCTCCCCGTAAAAAATTGAATTAACTCCTGCGAAATAGCATAGAACTTGGGCTTCTTGTGATAAACTTCGTCTGCCTGCGGATAAACGGATTCTGGATTTGGGCATAAGGATTCTTGCTGTCGCAATTACTCTCACTATATCCAATGTTTCAACAGAAGAGTTATTCTGAAATGGAGTTCCTGAAATCGGAACGAGAATATTTATGGGAACACTTTCCGGATGTGGATTCATGTTTGCTAATACTTTTAAGAATTCCACTCTATCCGTTGGTGTTTCACCGAGTCCTAAAATCCCACCGCAGCAGACTTGGATTCCAGCTTCTCGCACGAGTTTCAGTGTGGCCAATCTATCCGAAAATGTCCTCGTAGAGGTTACGTTTTTGTAGTACTCGGGAGAGGTGTCTATGTTGTGGTTATAGGCTGTTAACCCTGCATTTGCCAATTGTTGTGCTTGTTCTTTGGTTATCATGCCCAGGGTGGCACAAGCTTCCATCCCTAGTTTCTTAACTCCTCTTATAATTTCTAGTACAACATCAAATTCTTTCGTATCTGGAATTTGTCTCCATGCAGCTCCTATACAAAATCTGTCTGCCCCATTTTTCTTAGCAGTTTGAGCCTCAGCTAAAACAGCTTTAATTTCCATTAACTTTTTACTTTCTAATCTTGTCTTTCCTTTGTAGTGGGCAGACTGAGAACAGTACTTGCAATCCTCTGGACAGCCGCCTGTTTTTATATTCAGCAAACTTGACAACTGCATTGTCATTTCACCATTATATTTAAGATGAACCTGATGCGCAGTATGTAACAGACTAAAGAAAGGCTGGTTATGAATGTCCTCAATTTCCTTTGCATCCCAGTCATGACATAACGTATGGTCAGGAGTCGTCTTTTTTTGTGCAATATTTTTTTTCATAAGTTTATAATTTCCGTCTTATTCTCTATTATTTTACGCATAGTTTTTAGATATTGGGCTTTTGTATGATTGATTACAATCAAAAATATTTTAATTATTTGGAAAAAATGGATCAGACTGAAAGAAAGACAATGGTTCCATTAGACCTTGAGGGAGACAAATTTGTTATTAAAGATCGTAAAAAGTATATTAATTTTTCCAGCAATGACTACCTCTCTTTACGTACAAATTCAATTTTAAAAAAAAATGCGATCATGCTAATCGAAAAATACGGTGTTGGGTTGGGCGGATCCCGGCTAATAGCTGGAAACCTTCATTTGATTGAATTGTTGGAAAAAAAGATCGCAAAATGGAAGAAAGCTGAAGCGGCCCTGATAATGAGCTCTGGATACCAATTAAACTCAAGTGTTTTGCCAGCTATATTTAATGATGATGTGTTTAGTCACAAACCTACCATCATTCTTGATAAGAATGTTCACGCTAGTATATATGATGGTTGCAATAGATCGAAAATATGTTTGTTAAGATTTCGACACAATGATTTGGAACACTTACAAAAGATTCTTTCAGATCCAGAAATACATGGAGCTAAATTTGTAATCACCGAAAGTCTTTTCAGCATGAATGGAACTATTCCAAATTTAAAAGAAATTGGCCGTATTTGTTCGGATAATAATGCTTTTTTGATAGTAGATGAAGCTCATGCGATAGGAGTCTTTGGGCAAAATGGTAGTGGATTAGCCAGCAATGCTGATATGACAATTGGTACTTTTGGCAAAGCATTCGGGAGCCATGGTGCCTTTCTAACGTGTTCACAAAAAATGAAAGATTATCTTGTTGCTACATGTAAGGGATTAATTTATTCGACTGCCCCGTCGCCTGCGATTATTGGCTCTATTTCAGCAGCACTTGATTTAGTACCGAAGATGAGAGAATCCAGGGAGAAAATACACTTTTTAGCAGAGCATTTTAAAGATAATTTAGTGAAACTCAATTTGAATATTTTATCTGAGGATTCCCACATTATATCAATCTCCATGAAGGATACTCCTACAGCTTATGGCTATCAAAAATTTTTACGTGACTCAGGCTTTTGGGTGAAGGCAATATTCCCTCCTACTGTTACCAAAAAAAATACATGTATTCGTTTTAGTATTTGTGCTTTTCACGATCTCGAGGATATTAACAGTCTGATATCTTCCTTAGCTTCTGTACCAATCGACAATGCCTAGAGTAGTCTTTGCTCATGGATGGGGTTTCGACAAAACGTTGTGGGTAGATACGATTAAAAGGTTTAAGTTTAATGATTACTACCTTCTTGACTTTGGGTATACGGGCAAGAGAGATATGGTCAGCATCTGTCAAACTGAACCTTTAATAGGAATTGGTCACTCCTTAGGGTTCGCCTGGTTATTACAGAATCTTGAGAACCCAGTTTGCTTGATCTCGATATCTGGGTTTGACTGCTTTTTTAAAATTTATGACTCGAGAGATATAGAGAAAATGCGGAGAAATTTGATTCGAAATAAACAGGCACAGATGCGAGCATTTCATAAAAGGGCTGGAACCAAATTAACCAACTTACCGAGCTTTGAAGAACAATATCTTATTGAAGGCTTGGAACATTTACAGACCTGGGATTTCAACCATAGGCTCAAAAGCCTTAATATACCTATTTTTGCAATTGCTTCACAAAACGATAAAATAGTCCCCATTAGCCATTCAAAGAGAATATTCGAAAATTGCATTTTAAAAATTATCCCGAGTGGAGGCCATATTATTCCAATAAACAATCAACCTGATTATTTTAAATTTATAGAAAAGGTATTACGTGAATTTGGAATATAAAAGTAAGGTAATAAAATCATTTAGTGATAATGCAGAGAGTTATCATGACAAGGCAACAATCCAAAGAAAAGTTAGTAAATCATTAGTTGATATTCTGCCTAAAATGGAAAATCCTAGAATTCTAGAAGTTGGTTGTGGGACAGGAATACTGACTGAATTCTTGATAAAAAAATACCCAAATGCAAGTTTTGAAATTACGGATATTTCGGGATCAATGTTAGAAGAGTGTAAGAAGCGTTGTGATCGGGGAAAAATTAAATTTTTTGAGATGGATGGTGAAAAGCCATTGCAAAACCTTGGTCGATATGATTTGGTTGTGAGTTCAATGACTCTTCACTGGTTTGAATATCCATTAGTTGGGATACAGCGTTTAGCAGAACTAGGACCACTTTTTTATGCAACAATAGGGAAAAACAACTTTTTTGAATGGCAAAATGCTGTTTGTATGCATGCAGATAAGAAAGCTTTTTTTCCTGTCCAACATCTTCCTGGAATAATCAATGAGGAGTATTTTAAATTAAAATGCTCAAATTTTTCTTCTTTTGCAAAAGAGTTAAAGTCTATGGGCGTTCTACTTAAACATGAGAAACAGGTCTTATTGAGTTATGAAAACTTGAACAAGGCTTTAAAAACTTTCCGTCAAAAAAACAATGCTATTTCATGGCACATTGTTTACGGGATAATTAAATAGCAATTTTGACTAGAGACTTAGATTGTTGATCGTTTCTAGAATAACACTTATAAGTTTTATCTAGATCTTTGTCAGAAATACAGTAAGGTGGCATTAAATAAACAGTCGAACCTATTGGTCGGATATTGAAGCCTTGTGATAAGAACAGAAATCGCAATTCTTCTGATAAAGAATTTTTATAGTTGTCATCTTTAGACTTTATATCGAAGGCCATAATTGAACCAATTTTCCTTAATTTATACACGGAGTCGCAGCTGACTAGCACTTTTAAAAAATCCGAGTGCTTTTGTTCTATACGGGCAATTTTGTTTAATGTAAGTTCTTCCTGAAATAACTCTAAAGATTTGTGGGCTACTGCACAAGCTAGCGGATTAGCTGTAAAAGTATGTCCATGGAGAAGAGTTTTGTTAATTTGTTGACTCAGGAAATTATTATAGATTTCGTCGGTACAAACCGTTGTTGCCATCGGCAAATACCCAGCTGTTAAGCCTTTGGAAAGACAGATAATATCCGGCTCACAATCTGACTTAGTCGAAGCAAACATGTCCCCGAGTCTACCAAAACCTACAGCGACCTCGTCAAAAATCAGCAATATTTCATTCTCCCTAGCAAGGTTATGTATCTTTTGCAAATAATCTATGCTGCAAATACGCATACCACTAGCTCCTTGAAGTAATGGTTCAATTATGATCGCACAGAGTTCTTCTTTCTTTTCGTTGATTAGTTTTTTAAAAATAGAAAGAGATGAGGCTTCTTTTTTTTCTCTTTCTTGATCTTCAAGCCACGTCTCAGGAAAAGGAATAATTTCGATAGAGAATAGGTAATCATTGTAAGCATTAAAAAAGCCACTTCCCTTGCTAACGGACATAGCTCCAACTGTATCACCGTGATAACCACCATCGAGGGCTACTAATTTATTCTTACCAATGTAACCTTTGTTTTTCCAGTACTGCAGGGCTATCTTTATTGCTACCTCTACCGCAGTCGAGCCATTGTCGGAAAAAAAAACTTTATTTAAATTGTTGGGTAGCATTTTTACCAGTTGTGTTGCGAGCTGTATCGCTGGCCTATGACTAAATCCTGCAAACATAACATGCTCTAATTTTTCCGCCTGATCAATTAGTACCTGATTTAATTTTTTATGGGAATGGCCGTGCGTGGTAGTCCACCAGCTTGAAATGAGGTCTAGAACTTCTTTTCCGTCAGTAGTATAAAGGGATGCCCCTTTGGCTCTTTCAACCACTATGGGTTGTGGTTCAACCAGATGTTGTGTGTAAGGATGCCAAATTGAATCTTTATCGTGTTGATGCAAAGATCTCATTTAATTTCTCTCCCGGTTTGTTTAATAATAATGTTTTCTTATCAAGGGTTTTTATGGGTTCTAATTCAGAAACTACTGATACCCCAGAGTATTTTTCTATAGCTTCTTTGTTACTTTGATTTCTTTCCCCGTTTAATATTATTCCTTGCAAAGGTAGATTTCTTTTTTTTAATTCACTTACGGTTAGTAGTGTATGGTTAATGGTTCCCAGGCCACTTCTTGCAACCAATAAAATCGGTAATTTTAGTTTCTTTATTATATCTACAATAAAGTACTTTTCGTTTATTGGAACTAATATCCCACCAGCACCTTCAACAATAACTTTCGCTTCTTTTCGCGGAAGTAAAAAATTTGCTAACTCTATCTTGATACCATCTCTTTTCGCTGACTCATGCGGAGATAGGGGTTGCTGTAATTCGTAGGCAGGGGGGAAAAAGAATGAATTATCAAATCCAGTGAGTTTTTGTATGGTCTTAGTATCTGGGGAATCCATCCCTGACTGGATAGGTTTCCAGTAGTGATATTGGTAATGCACCATTAGCCATGCACAAATAACTGTTTTTCCCACTTCTGTATCAGTTCCGGTCAGGAAAAAAGACAACTTTCCCCTCCAATTAAAGAATCTCTAAACGCTTATGAAGTTCTTCTTTAGGATGGATGGAACCTCCGTAAGAGTTCTTCAGATTTTTTCTAAAATGTTCTTCAGAATTATTAGCATCGTTATGTTTACAGGATATCATTTTTATTTGAACTCACAATAAAGCTATTTCTTTAAATTTTTGTAACATTAGAATGACCGAGCAAGTAATTCAAGCAATGATCAAAAAGCATCTTTCATACAGTATTTGTATTTAAAAGTATTTTATGCTAATCCTATGTATGAATTTAATCACACTTCACAGGAGTTCTATATGACTCAGGTAACGCTTTTAAAAGATTTTACGAAGGCAATAGTCAGTATTGAAGGTGAGGATATTGATGTAAAGGAACTAGGTGATTTGCCTTTATCAATTGTTGTGAATGGAAAAGTAAGAAATATTGAGAAAATTGAACTGAGAAAATATGTATTCACGGTTCCTGATGATGAAGGTAAAAATTTGCCAAGACCTCTCTTTTTCTCTTGTTTGTGTGCCAGAGTTACCGGATGGAGAGCCTTTCTTAAGGAATCAAGAGTCTCAAAATCATCAATCAGAAGAAGAGAGTTCAGATCCAGCACAAGTCAAGCTGAGAGGATTTAACTATGAAGTACTAAAAGAAATATATTTGTAATTTAGGGCTCTGAAATTTATATCAGTAGTACTCAATTGAAAAGCTCTGAAACGTGTATCGCTAACTTTTTTTCTCCCAAGTCTTTTTTTAAACTACTGCACAGCATATTTTTAAAACTTAAAGCACTTTCTTTTGTAGGAAGCCCGCAGAAAATGGTAGAGCCAGAACCTGACATTCTACAACTTTCAACTGGAATTCCAAATTTTTCGGCAATATTCTTCATACTTTGTAAGTATCGGCTTATTTCCGGAAATAGACTTACTACAGTCGATTCCAAGTCGTTGCACCCAAAGGTAAAGAAGGGTTTTTGAAGTGATAGAATTTCGACTTTTTCTGCCTCGCTAATTTTTGGTCTTATCAAATGCTGCTTAGTTAATTGAAAATTTTCAAAAATCAATGCTGTTGAAACCTTTATATTCGGAGTTAGTATCACATAATATTTTGGCAAAAATTCCGAATCGCTAATGGCAATTAAATTTTCTCCTATCCCTGTCCCGAAACAATTTGCCTCTTCAATAAAAAAAGGAACATCAGAGCCGATTTCTTTCGCTACAAGTTTCAATTCCTCCTTGGTGTATCTTAAGTTCCAAAGTTTATTCAGACCCTTTAAGACAGTTGCTGCGTTAGAGCTTCCTCCACCCAGCCCGGCTCCAATTGGTATTTTTTTTTTAACGTTACACTGCACCCAAAATTGCAGTCTGATTTTTGCTTTAGAGCAAGGGCTGCTTTGTAACACAAATCATCTTTTTTTAAATAGCTGAGATCACCATTTCTTATTATTTTAGGCCCTGGTGAATCAGATATCGTTATTATATCGTAAAGATTAATCCTCACGAAAAGGCTATCTATTTCGTGGAAACCATCCTGATACTTTTGTTTTATATGAAGATAAAGATTTAATTTTGCAGGGCTGTGTAATATCAAGAAATTTACTCACAATTAATCAAAAACAATCTTAACGGATATTTCCGAACTAGCTAGCTTTCTTTTTAAATTATGCGCCGAATTATCTTTTTCAATTTTTCTTGCTTTATGGATCAAGTTATTGATGTCATCCATTAAAGAGAATAAACTTTCGCGAGAAATTTTTATTTTTAGAAGATGAAGAATTTCTTTAGTGACCATGGAGTCTTCAATCACATCCCCGCTATCTGATATAAAATACCAGTCAGAGCTAGCTTTATTTGTTAAGCTGTATTCTTTGACATTTCAAAAGACGATTTCCCCATAAATCAAAGATTTTCATAACAACGTTTTTCCATCACCCGTATAAGACTCAAGCCACTCAAATCTTGCCTTGACTGCCTTCTTTTTTTCTCCAGAATAAACCAGGAGAATTCTACCATTTTCAATTGTGGCATGGTCTAAATTTCTTTTTTCTATTGAGGTACATCCAAAAAGCAGCAAGCAAAGAACTATACTCGGAAAAACATTAATCCTGAACATTGCCTTTAAGTTTGTCAATATGGACTTTCAGTCGGTCGACGGTTTCAAGAAGAATAGCATTGTTTGGCTCTTTATTGAAACCCATTTTCCAGATTTGTATTGCATCTTCTTTTCTCGAAAGATTCCACAATACCTCCCCATAATGTGCTGAAATCTCAGCGTCTGGCTGCCGGTTAAAAGCTTTTTCCAACCATTCTTCCGCCATTTCCAACTCACCTAGCCTGAAATATATCCACCCCATACTATCAATTATATGTGGGTCCTGGGGAGCAAAGGTCAATGCTGCTTTGATCAAATCAAATGCTTCTCTAAGGTTTTTATTCGCGTCCGCCATGCTGTAACCGAGCGCATTTAGCGCTTGAACGTGGTCGGGTTTTTTCTTTACCAAACTCCTGAGAATATCCTCCATTTTATCCTTGTCACCCTTTCTGTAATGCAACATTGCGCTAGAGTACATAACTTCAGGACGAGAGCGATCTTTGTAAGAAACTTTCTCAAAAATATCTAGCGCACTAGCCGCATTGTTGGATTTGCTAACTAGCACATTAACTTCATTGTAAAAACTTTCTAATGTATTTTTTTTTCTCGATTTTTCTCGTTCAATGATGAGTTTATCTATCAGTTTTTTATTTTTTCCTGTAATTAAATAAAGAGCTTTAACTGCTTCTGAGGCGCCCGTATCTTTTGAATCATTTTTTTGCCAAATTTCTGCGGCTTTTAATGCCGATTCATGGTCTCTGATAGCTAATGCCAGTTCAGTTGCCCTTTTCGCTGCTCCAACATCGCCGGTTTTTGAAGCAACGTCCAAATAGGTAATTACGGCACTTGAGACATTACCAGAGATTAGAGCAATTTCGCTAGCTAATATTTGAAATATAATTTCAGGCCCCACTTGAGCGGAATTATTTGCAAATGAACGCGACATCAAACAAGCATTTAAGAGAAAAAACAAGAGTAAAGCGCCAACGATGGCTTTCGAGTGTGTAATATATTTAGATATCATTAATCAATTTTTCACTATGCCAGAGTTACCTGAGGTAGAGACAATAGCTAACAATTTGGCTCCACTGATTCAAGCAAAAATTATAACAAATGTTTGGACCAGTGATTTAAAAATGCGTTCCCAATTAAGTGAAATTGACAAACAATTCCTTCCAGGAAAAAGAGTTCATAATGTGACTAGGGTAGGAAAGTTTTTAGTTGTAGAACTTTCAGATGAGTACTTGCTGATTCACTTTGGCATGAGTGGTAGATTGATAGTTACTCAAAATGCATTAGAGATGAAACAGGCAACCTATCCGTTAAACCATATTCATTTTTGTTTGGATTTTGGCGATTTTTTAATCCTATATCAAGACCCTAGACGTTTCGGATCGGTCCGTATAGTTAGTAAGGCAGGCCCAAAAACCACTGGGCAGTTGTCAAAATTTCTTGGTATTGGCTTTGAACCTCTGTCTGAAAAGTTTGGCGCAAAAGAGCTGTTTTATATGACAAGAGGTATTTCAAGACACATAAAAATTTTTTTGATGGATGGAAAGAAGATTGCTGGAGTAGGAAACATTTATGCTGCTGAGGCGCTTTTCCGAGCTGGCATTCGGCCCACATTACCCTGTTTTAAGTTAAGTCTTGCTAAATGTTCACAACTAGTTGCTTGTCTTAAGTCTGTTTTGTTAAAAGCTATAAGTAAAGGAGGTAGTTCCCTTCGAGATTTTTCTGGGCTATCGGGTGAGAGGGGTTCATTTGTTGATGAACATCTAATTTACGGAAAGAAAGAAAACTGTTTGATTTGTAAAGCCGATTTGCGGCGCATGAATATTGGCCAAAGAACCACTACATTCTGCCCTCGTTGCCAACGATGAAAAAATTTGCTGACAGGCTCATCCAATGGGGAATCAAAGAGGGTAGAACAGGTCTTCCTTGGAAAGATAAAACTAATGAAAATTATGACCCCTACAAAATCTGGGTTTCTGAAATGATGTTACAACAGACAAGAGTTGCTTCAGTTTTGCCCAAGTTTAAACAGTTTATTAGAAGGTTTCCAGACGTAGAAAAACTAGCGAATTCAACTTTTAGAGGATGTTATCCAGGTATGGGCGGGATTAGGATATTACAGAAGAGCGAGAAACCTATACGAAGGAGCAAAAATAATCGTAAACGAACGAGGGAAGATTTTCCCAAAGAATGCAGCTGATTGGAAAACAATTCCCGGTATCGGTATCTCAACTTCTGCCGCTATATCCTCGTTTGTTAACGGAGAGAAGGTTGCGTTACTAGATGCCAATGTTTACAGAGTTTTATGCAGAAGATACTGTTTAGAAAATACGAATTCCAGGGTAAAAGAAAAAGAACAACTAATGCAGTTAGCAACTAACTTATTGCCGAAAAAGAAATCTAAAATGGCACAATATAGCCAGTACATAATGGATTTAGGAGCTATAGTTTGCAAGTCAACTCAACCAGCATGCAATAAATGCCCAGTTTCGGAAGATTGTGAGAGCTTTAATTCAGAAACAGTCCACTTATATCCAAAAAAAGTAAAACTAACTCGCAGAGAAAAACAGATAACATGGGTTCTTACTATGGATAGAGATCTAATATTGTTAGAAAGGCAGAACAAGGAGGAATTGTGGAAATCATTGCTTGTACCTGCTACTGAGGTAAAGATGAGAGGAAACTTCCCCTTCCTCGAAAAAATTTTTTAAGAAGTTATCGGGTTAAAGTTTCAAATTGCGATCTCACTGTAAAGGTCTGGAAACGTAAATGTATTTTCGATATGCTGAAACTTACCACTCAGTCACAGAATTGTGAACAAGATCATGATTAGTAAAGTACCTTTGCCTAGATTATTAGAAAAAGTTTTAAAGGATTTTGACTTTTGGTCTGATTCATCATAAAACTTTTCTGTGCCTAATTAGGGTTTTCCAATTGCCAGACAACTTTTTCGCAATTTCCTCAGAGCAGTACACAGAGCGATGTTTTCCTCCTGTACATCCAACTGATACAGTTAAATATGACCTTTCCTTCTTCATGTAGTTGGGCAGCCAGTTTTTTAGATACGAGAGGATATCTTCAATAAAAGAATGCACATCATTTTTCTCCGCAAGGTATTTTATTACCTTAGTGTCTTTACCAGTTAAATCACGAAGCTTCGGATCATAGAATGGATTAGGCAAGCATCTAGCATCAAAAACAAGATCTGAATCTATCGGAATACCGTCTTTATAAGAGAAGGATTGAACAACCACTAAAGAAAAATTGGTTTTTATCCCATCAATCAATTCGAAGATCACTTTTTTTAAATCGTTAGTATTAAGTTTATCAGTATCAAGTGTTAAAAATTTTTCTTGAATTTTTGTCATCAAAGCACGTTCTTTTTCTATGCATTCTATGATGGTATTCGGCATCTCTTTTTCGTCTGTGGTGTCATTATGAAAACTGAAGGGATGCCTCCTTCTAGTTTCAGAATATCTTCTCTGTAGAACCATAGTCGATGCGGTTAAAAAGATACCATTTATATCGTACTGGTTTTGTAAGCTATCAATTGTGGGGATTAGATTTTTAGAGCTTTCTTTGTCTCTCGCGTCAACTGACATTGCAATACGATGATATCCGTTGGCAGCTAGCATCGACAGCGCATCATTTATCAGTGCGACGGGTAAGTTATCTATGCAGTAATAACCAAGATCTTCCAACATATTTAGTGCTGATGTCTTTCCTGAACCTGATATACCGGTTACTACGAACAAGTTAAGCATTTATAAATCTCAAACTTCTGATTTTTTTATCGCTTTTCTTTGTTTTTCCATAAACTCTCTCATAGTATCGATGCCTCTTAGTTGTAAAACCGTGTTTCTGACAGCAGCCTCAACTAAAACTGCTATATTTCTGCCCGCTGATACTGGAATGATAACTTTTTTGATTTTTAAACCTAAGATTTCTTCATAAAGTGCCTCAAGTGGCAATCGGTCATAATCATTGATTAGTGACCGTCTAATTAACTGCACTATTAGCCTGAGCCGTAATTTTCTTCGAACGCTAGATTCTCCAAATATAGTTCTGATGTTCAATAAACCTAAGCCTCTAACTTCGATAACATCTCTTAATAGCTCGGGTGACCTTCCTTCAATAACATCGTTTGTAACTCTGGTTAATTCAACTGCGTCGTCTGCAACCAATCCATGGCCTCTTGTAAGAAGCTCCAAACCGAGCTCGCTCTTTCCCAGGCCCGACTCTCCAGAAATCAATACTCCTAGCCCAAGGACATCCATGAAAACTCCGTGGCGGGTTTCTTTTGGAGCAAGTGTTTTTGAAATCAAAATTCTAAGTTTTTCAATTATTCTTGCTGCTGAGCTCTCGGTGCTGAAAAGGGGAACATTTTCCCTGTCGCACGCAAGAAATATTTCTTCAGGAGGAATTTGATTTTCTGCAATTATTATTGCAGGTGGTTTAGCGGCAAACAATTCTGCGCTCAGATATTTTCGCCTCCTAGTATCTAAGTCATTAAAATATTTTACTTCCGGTTCACCAAAAACCTGAATTCGATATGGGTGTATTAAGTTTAAATGTCCTATAAGGTCAGCGCTCTCTTGCGCTTCTCCAGAAATGACGGCCTCTGAAGAGTGCTCGTTTAGAAGCCAATTAAGCTTTAAAACACTGAGGTGAGATGAAAAAAAATCATTTACACGTAGCATTGCGCCTAGTCTGCAATTTTCGAATCTGTTTGTACCCACGAACAAATTCCCTCGTACAACTGGTCAGTAGATGTAGAGCATCTTAATTCATCAATAAATTTATTATCGGAAAGCATATTTGCTACTTCTGCTAATATTTCCAGATGATCTTTACTTGAACTAGTTGGAACAAGTAGAAAAATCAACAGATCTACTGCTTTTCCGTCGATCGCATCAAAGGGAATAGGCACATCCAGGGAAAGTACGACAGCTACGGATTTTTTAAGACCTTCAAGTCTTCCATGAGGAATTGCAATTCCGTTCCCCAAACCGGTGGAGCCGAGTTTTTCTCTAGAAAAAAGCGAATTGAAAATTTTACTTCGAGCTATGTTGCACCTTGATTCAAATATTAAACTGGCTTGCTCGAATACGCGTTTTTTGCTAGTAGCTTTTAGAGAAATTCTTATATTTTCTTTTGGAAGTATTTGGGCAAGCCTGTTCATAAGTCAAACTTAATCAGGAAATCTTAGCAGAATGCATATTTATCAAATGAAGCTCTTTATACTTAACAATCTGCCGCTCTATTTTTGCTGCTAAAAGATCAATTGCTGTGTACATATCTTTGTTTTCAACCTGAACATGAATATCTTTGCCCGGTAAATGTGTAGTAACTTCCACTTTTTTACTGAGCTTATTTACTTCCAAAACACAAGTAAAGTTCATTTGGTGGTTAAATTTTTTATTCAAACGAATTAATTTCCGAGTAACGTAGCGTTTTATCGCAGCTGTCAGTGAAATCTGATGACCGGTAATTCTTATATTCATAAATACCTCCTATCGTCGTTTTCTGATACTTGCACTTGGGATTCGTAAAGCTTCTCTATATTTTGCAACGGTTCTTCTCGCAATCACTATTCCTATAGTTGCAAATTTATCTGACATATTTTGATCTGACAACGGTTTATTAGGATTTTCCTCGCCAATCCAATCTTTAATTTGCTCTTTTATCGCAGTTCCGGATGCCACTCCTCCGCTATCCGTTGTAACATGGCTTCCGAAAAAATACTTTAATTCGAAACAACCTAGGGGAGTAGAAATATATTTCTGGTTTGTTACTCTAGAAACTGTTGACTCATGAAGATCGCATCTCGCTGCCACATCTCTTAATACTAAGGGTCTCATGGCTCTTGGTCCGATTTCAAAAAAGTCCTGTTGAACATCCACAATAGTTTGTGACACACGCAGTATTGTGTCAAAACGTTGTTGGATATTTTTAAGCATCCATTTCGCTTCTTGTAACTGTTGCCCCATGGAGTTTTTAGTACCGCTCAGATTTCGAATTGCTCGAGCATAGTCTTGATCAATTTTCAACCTCGGTACGGCGGATTCGTTTAGTCTTGCGGACCAAATTCCTGAATTATTTTTAAATGCAATAGTGTCGGGTATCACGGTTAAAGCTACATCATCTCGAAAGCAAGCCCCCGGTCGAGGATTTAACTGCCTTATTTGGTTTTCCGCTCTCAAGACTATATCTTTGGAGTATCCTGTAGCCTTACTCAAGCCGGAAATGTTGTGTTGGGCTAAAAGATTAAGACAATCGGAAACAATGGCTAAACAAGCGTGAAAGACATCTTTATCCAAAAGTTCCTTTCTCGAAACAATTTGTATTCTAAGGCAGTCTGAAAGATCCTTGGCTCCAATTCCAAGTGGATCAAAACTTTGTAAAAGTTTTAAACCAATAAAACGCTCCTCGCTGCTCAAACTTTCTCCGTAGAGTTTTATAAATTCTTTTCTGAATGGTTCTTCAACCTCCTCAAGGCTCTCTCTCAGAAATCCGTCAGAGTCAAGGGCGTGTATTAATATTTCAATCCAAGCCCTTTCTTTAGGAGGTAACTTCATCGGAGCTAATTGAGCGCTCAAGTGCTGCGTAAGAGATATGGGGGCTTCTTTGAGGTTCTCTCGGAAGTCTCCCGGGTCATCATTATTTACTCTATTTTTTGAGGGCTTTGTTTGAGACCAGATTTCGTTATTCTTGTAATCAGTCTCATTAGAACTTTCATATTGCTTTTGGTTGTCAAAGTTATCGCAGTTCTCTTCGGTGTGTTGTGAACTATGGTTTTCGTTATTGCTATTAACACCTTCTTCTATTAATTTTGTATCTTGTTGATCTTCTATTTGAGGAGATTCTGCACCATCTTCAAATTCCAAAAGAGGATTTTCTAAAATTTTACTCTCAAGTTCTTCCCGAAGCTCAACAGTAGACATTTGTAGTAGCTTTATTGAATGCTGCAACTGCGGGGTTAAGGCAAGCTGCTGGCTTGTTTTTAATCCTAAGTTAGTTTTCATATTAGAGTCTGAAATGTTCTCCTAAATAAATTTTCCTAACATTTTCATCTTGTATAATCTCATCAGGGCTACCATCCGCTAGAACTAATCCATTATTGATTATGGTGGCCTTATCACAAATTCCTAGTGTCTCCCTAACATTATGGTCCGTTATCAGCACTCCGATTTCACTTCTCCTCAAAAACCTGATAATTCGTTGAATCTCGATGACGGCAATAGGGTCTACTCCAGCAAAAGGTTCATCTAACAACAGGAACTTTGGATCATTTGCTAGCGCTCTAGCAATCTCTACTCTTCTCCTTTCTCCTCCAGACAACGCATGGCCTAAGCTGTCTCGGATACCGTTAATTTGTAACTCGTCTATAAGTTTATCCCTTTTTTCCTCAATAAAGGTTTTTTTTAATTTGCTCAGTCCTGATTTCCCATGTTTCAATTCAAGGATGGCTTCGATATTTTGACTAACAGTTAATTTTTTAAAAATTGACGCTTCTTGAGGCAAATATGACAAACCTTTGAGGGACCGTTTGTATAATGGGTAGCGCGTTATTTTTTCATTATTAATAAAAACATTACCCTTATCTGGATGGGTTATTCCTAGGATCATGTAAAAACATGTAGTTTTCCCCGCTCCGTTTGGCCCGAGTAAGCCAACCACTTCACCTCTCTTCACTTCTAGAGAAACATTTCGAACTATTCGTTTTTTCTTAAAACTTTTTCTAGATCAATCGCACTTAACGTATTTATGGAAAATGTATCGTTTTTTTTATTCATCAATAGAAGGTTTTGGTATGACTGTCATCCTGGTTCTTGTTTCACCTGGTTCAGTTATAGCTTTGTAGACCTCGGAATCACTATTGTAACTGAGTTCATCTCCTGAGACCTCTTCCTTGATTTTGCCGTTTTCCAAACGAACGAGCCTTGCATTGCCCTTTAGGAGAAAAGTGGAGTTTCGTTCGTCATAATCTAACTCTGAAGCCTCCCCTGTTACCCACCCGTCCTCAACTGTTCTTCTAGTCTGGAAAACAGCTGGAGAACCCATAACCTTACCAAAAGATAAACCATCTTCTGTCTGATTTAGTATTAGCGAGTCTCCCTTTAGGGTAAGATCGCCTCGAATAAGAACTACATTACCAAGGAATTTAGTAACAGCCCTTGCGTCGTCATGTTGAATAGAGTTAGCGTCTATTTGAAGTGGTTGCTGGTTATCAGGTCTATCGATACTATGCAATGGACTCCAAATAACTGTAAGCAAAAAAACAGAATATATTCTTAAATTTCTCATCTATCAATCATTTTCTTGGATCTTAACCTCGCTTGCTCTTTAATTTCCAACGTACCGAGTTTTTGGTTAAGAACCATACCTCGACCGTAAATTTTGAATCCACTCTGTTCCATCGATACTATCTTGTCAGTCGAGATGATTTTATCTTGCACGTTGAACATCAACTCTTTCGACTTGATTGTAAGTCTTGTTTTACCTTCACTATCAACTTTTTTTATTGCAGCACCACCATTTAAATGAACCATGCTCATCTCAGAGTTTGACGAAGCATTTGCAGCACTAAGTTGAATTAAGTCAACATCTCCATTATACGAAGTAAGGTTAGGGTTAATAAAATTGATGCGCATTCCTTCATATTCTATGCTGTCTGCAGTAATAAAACTTAGGGTATGTTTTTCTGGTTCGAATTTATTATGAATTATTTCAACGCCAGACATTTGCATAGTATTTTGATAAGTTTTTCCTTCAACTGGTTTGTCAATTAACAACGTTTTGCTTAGAATTCCAGTGGCTATTGCTAGAGTAAATACTAAGCTCGGAGGCAAAATTGTGCTGGATAAATCTCTCCAATTATGATTCACGATTGCCTTTAAAAGTTAAAATTAGATCAGCGACTTCTCTAGCAGCCCCATTTCCACCAGTGGTTTTGGTAACGTAGTCAGCTTTTTCTTTTACCTTTTCAATCGCGTTTGGAACGCTAGCGGCAAAGCCTACTGCATTAAATAGTTCTAAATCAGGGTAATCATCCCCCATATGACCGCACTTCATGGGGTCTACTTTCGCACCATTGCTCCAAGTTATGAAAGCTTCTAACTTATCCTCTTTGCCGAGCATGACGTTATTGATACCTAATTCAATGGCTCTGGCTCGAGTGGCTGGGTGATCTCTGCTGCTGATTAGCCCGACTGAAATTCCACTATGAATTAAGTTTTTTATACCGTATCCATCCAAAACATTGAATTTTTTTGATATCTCCTCCAGCTTCATAGACTAAACTTCCGTCAGTTAAAATGCCATCAACATCAAAAAACATCCATTCAAGTTGCAGTATTTTTTTTTCAACATATCAAGTTCTAAATTATTAATAAGGTCATAGTATTTTTGCTTCCAATAAATCATGTATTCCAAGAGCGCCAATAAGCTTTCCTCTGCCATTGACCACCAAAAGGTGATTTATTTTTTCTTTCTCCATTTTCAAAGCTGCCTCACTTGCGAGTGAATTATTTTCGATCGTCAGTGCCTTTTTGACATTACTTCAGAAACTAGTTTTTATGTATATCGGTTCCACGAGAGATTATTCTTCTGAGATCACCGTCTGTTAAAATTCCCAAGATTTCTTCATCCTTGTTTGTCACGCAAGTCATTCCCATTCGTTTCGCGCTCATTTCTAAAACTGCTTCAGCAACGGATTTTTCAGGTCCTACTGACGGTAAGTTTTTCCCTGTTCTCATTAAATCCTCTACTTTAACGAATAATCTTCTGCCCAAGGACCCTGCGGGATGGGTAAGGGCAAAATCATTTGCTTTGAATCCTCTCATTTCCAATAATACAACAGCTAATGCGTCACCTAACGCCAATGCCACCGTAGTACTTGCTGTAGGCGCTAGATTTAAAGAGCAGGCCTCTAGTTTCACAGAAGCATTGATATGGCTGTAGGCTAATTTAGCAAGGGTTGAGTTTGGGTCTCCAGTAATTGCAATAATTGGCGTACCGATTCTTTTGAAATGTGGTACTAAACTGCATACCTCATCGGTTTCACCCGAATAAGAAATGGCTAAAATTACATCGTCTTTTTGTACTACGCCTAAGTCTCCATGATGAGCCTCAGCAGGATGCAAAAACGTCGATGATGTCCCTGTTGAGGCCAATGTAGCTGATATTTTTTTTCCAATGTGCCCCGACTTACCCATCCCGGTGACTATGACTCGACCATTACTTGATAGGATGAGCTCAATTGCTCCAACAAAACCGTCGTCTAACTTATCACTGACTGCTTGAATTTCTTCAAATTCAATTTTTAGTACTAATTTTGCTCTATCTAATATATCTTTGGAATTACATTTTGTTTTTATCGAAGTCATCTTTTTTAATTTATGTCCCAAACCGACACAGTATCACTTAGCAGCGTTACGTTTTCTTACCAAGGCAAGCCTATCATAGACAACTTTAATCTATCAATCCAAAAAGGAACTGTTGTGGCAATCATGGGGGTTCTGGTGTTGGAAAAACTACTCTTTTGCGCTTGATTTCAGGCCTGAAAAAACCGGCTAGCGGGAAAGTGTCAGTTATGGGGAGTGATTTGACAAAAATTTCAAATAAAAAACTACTAGAGATCAGAAAGAAAATAGGTTTTTTATTTCAGTTTGGAGCATTATTTACTGATCTCTCTTGTTTTGAGAATGTGGCGTTCCCCGCTAGAGAACACTTGAGTTTACCGAACGGTTTATTGAATGACCTAGTGTTATTAAAACTCGAGACCGTTGGGTTACGGGGGGCAGCTGAATTAATGCCATCGGAAATATCTGGAGGAATGGCGCGAAGGGTCGCGCTTGCAAGGGCAACAGTTCTCGACCCAGATTTAATTTTATATGATGAACCATTTGCAGGTCTAGATCCAATTTCTTTAGGAATTACGGCAAACTTGATTAGAAAACTTAATGATAGTTTAAGGGCAACTTCAGTCATTGTTACGCATGATGTGCCAGAAACATTTGCTATAGCCGATAGAGTTATTTTGCTCGCATCTCGCCCCTCTGGTGCTGAGATTATCTGCGAGGGAACACCTTCTGATATAAAAAAAGCGGATAATGAGGAAGTACAGCAGTTCATCGAGGGAAAATTACAGGGACCCGTCAAGTTTCATTATCCTGCTAAAGAAATAAAGGATTTTTTGAGAGATGGATAACCTAGTTCTATGGTTATGAATTTAATTCAAAAAACAGTAAAAAAAATCAATAGACTGGGCGACTTTACAATTTTATTTTTTGAGTTGCTAAAAATACAGTTTGCTTTCGAATGAAACTTAAGCACGTATTACAGCAGATTAAGTTTCTTGGAAATAATTCAATGGCCATCATTATTGTTTCAGGCTTATTTGTTGGTTTGGTTTTAGGGCTCCAAGGTTATTATACCCTTCGGCGTTATGGCTCAGAGGAGGCTCTTGGGCTGCTGGTGTGTCTTTCGCTCGTTAGGGAGTTAGGACCAGTTGTCGCTAGTTTACTTTTTTCAGGGCGAGCAGGCACTTCTTTAACTGCCGAAATTGGTTTAATGCGTGCGGGTGAGCAATTTTCAGCATTGGAAGCCATGGGTGTTAATCCAGTGGTTCGAATACTAACCCCGAGATTCGTCGGCGGGGTAATCTCGGTGCCTATCTTATGCGCTCTCTTTTCCGCGGTTGGAGTTCTGGGAGGTTGGTTAATTGCAGTTTTGATGATAGGTGTTGACCCGGGGGCATTTTGGGGACAGATGTCTAGTGGCGTTGATTTTCGCGAAGATGTACTCAATGGGATAACGAAAAGCTGTATTTTTGGAATAGCCATTACGCAAATTGCTCTATATATGGGTAATTCTGCAAAACCAACGCCGGAGGGGGTGTCCTCTGCAACCACTTCATGTGTTGTCATTAGCGCCTTTGCCATTTTAGGGCTTGATTTTATCTTGACTGCGTTTATGTTTAACAATTAAATAATGATATGGATGATAATTTAACAAAGTTTTCAGTAGGTGTATTTTTGCTTTTTGGGATTATATCAATTCTTTTTTTATCATTAAAAGCAAGTAACCTTGTCGGCTCATCTTATGCAGATGGTTACAGATTGGTAGCATTTTTTGATAATGTCGGAGGCTTAAAGCCTCGAGCGGCTGTTAGAAGTTCGGGCGTGCTCGTGGGAAGGGTTGAGAAGATAGAGTTTGACGATGAAATTTATCAGGCCAAAGTGTTTTTAAGGGTCGACAAAGATATGAAATTTCCTACAGATAGCTCTATAAAGGTGCTCACTGCTGGACTATTAGGTGAGAATTATCTCGGGATAATGCCTGGTGCTGAAACCGAGTATTTCGCTGATTCTGATGAGATAGAGTTAACACAATCCGCGGTTATTTTGGAAAATATTATTTCCCAATTTCTTTATAATTTTCAGGAAAACAAAGAATAAGTGTTAATGTTATCATTTGGGCAGAGCGACATGCATAGACGTTTAATCTGTGACGGAAATTAAGTGAAGATATATTGTTTAGTTACCATCATTTTGTTTGGCTTACTGGTGTCGGGCTGCGCCGGACTTTTACGCCACGAGGGTTCAAGTGACCCTCGTGACCCATGGGAAGGAACTAATCGAGCAATATTCAAATTCAATGAAAGCGTAGACAAGACAATCCTTAAGCCGCTGGCTCAGGGTTACGAGAAGAACGTGCCACAGAAAATGAGGATGCATATAACTAATTTTTTTTCGAATCTTGGTGATTTGATGACTGCAATCCAACACGCGCTTCAGTTAGATTTTCGGAGTTCTACTGAGTCTGTGACACGATTCTTAGTTAATTCTACCGTAGGCATACTCGGGTTCAATGATGTTGCCTCGAAATTTGGAGTTGCGAAAACTGATGAAGACACTGGACAAACTCTGGGAACATATGGGGTTTCTTCTGGTCCCTATCTTGTGTTGCCTCTCTTTGGTCCTAGTTCAGTGAGAGATGGTCTTGGAAGGATCGTCGATTTGTTTGCTGATCCCCTCAATAGTATTGCCGACTCCAAAGAGACTAAAGTCGTTGCTAATGCTTTAAAAGTCGTGGATACCCGAGCTAGGCTGTTGTCTGCCGAGCAAGCTTTTGACGCGCTAGCATTTGACAGATATGTGGCAATGCGAAGTGCGTATTTTGCTATTAGAGAAGCTCAGATTGAAGATTAAAGTTTTTACTGGAGCTATACAATGCTGATAAAACTTCTAATAACAATGTTATTAGGTTCTATTTCACAGTTTGCGGCGGCGGAAATGGCAAAGCCGGAAGATGTTATCTCCTCAATAACCCAGGAAATCATTAACGAGATCAAGAGCAAACCAGATCTTGCAAGTGGAAATTTAGGTAGTATTAACCAGCTAGTCGACAAAAAAGTCATGCCAATACTTGATTTTGAAAAAATGACTTCTCTTGCTGTTGGGAAGGAGTGGAGGTCTGCTACGGAAAGTCAAAAGTCAAATCTTATGAAAGTTTTTAGACAACTTTTACTTTTAACCTACTCTGGTTCTATAAAGTTTGCCGAGCAGGCAAAAGTACAAATCTTGCCGCCGCGAGGAAAACAGAATGGGAAAAATGTGGTTGTTAAGACGAGAGTTTCCGTACCTGGTCGACAGGCAGTGCCTATAAATTACAGAATGAAGATGACTGAGGATGGTTGGAAAATTTACGATTTAAATGTTTTAGGGCTATGGCTAGTGGAAAATTATCGGGTGCAATTTTCTCAAATTGTAAGCTCCAAAGGTATTGATGGATTGATCAAAGAAATTGACGATAAGAATCGTAAGTTAATGAGTAAAAGTAATTCTTGAATGTCTGGTCTTGATAAGAAGCAGTCCAGAAAGCTTTATGTTGGAGAGGAACTCACGAAAGTAACCATTGTTCAAGAGCTATCTAACGCACTAGCCTTTTTGAAAAAGACCGGTTCTTCTAAACAGTCATCAGCCGTCTGTATTGACTTTATTAAGCTTAAGAGAGTTGATACATTGGCTGTTGTTTTTATTGTTCAAATTGAACGATTTATCGCAAGAAGTTCAGTGGATTTAAAAATTTCGTATCAAAACTTGCCAAATGATTTAATCTCTCTTTTGAAGTTAACCTCGATGGAGCAGGCTATTTTCAATGATTAGTAAATGAGTGCTATCGTTTTTAAAAATTTATCAAAAACATATCAAAAGAATGGAACTTCTTTTGAGGCGTTGAAAGATATTACACTCACAATAAAAAAAGGTGAATTTTTCGGACTTCTTGGTCCTAATGGTGCAGGAAAACATCGTTGATTAGCATTTTAGCGGGTTTAAATGATCCATGCGCCGGGTCGGTGGAAGTTTTTGGAACAGACATTAAGCAAGACCCTAGGTATGTAAAGTCAAATCTTGGAATCGTACCTCAAGAATTAGTTTTCGACCCATTTTTTTCTGTCATTGAGACTTTAAGAATTCAATCTGGCTTTTTGGATTGCGAAATAATGAAGCATGGTTAAAAGAGTGCTTGCATGCTCTGGGGCTTGCGGATAGGGTTAACTCAAATATGCGGTCTCTATCGGGAGGTATGAAAAGACGAGTATTAATAGCCCAGGCTTTAGTGCATAAACCCTCTATTATCGTTTTAGATGAGCCCACTGCCGGAGTTGATGTTGATCTGCGTGAAAGCTTGTGGGATTTCGTAACAAAACTCAATGCAGATGGTCATACAATTATTCTCACGACCCATTATTTGGAGGAAGCTGAGGCTCTTTGTGGTAGAGTTGCGTTTTTGAAAGCGGGGAGACTTTGCGCTATGAAGTCCACAAAGGATCTAAAGCTATTAGACGGAGGGTTGAAAGAATATTTTCGGAAGATTAATTTGAAAGAATAATATGGAAGACGTTCAAAATAAAATTAGAGATTCTATTAGTAAAAGAATCGCAGTTTCTCATTTGGTTGTAGAGGGTGACGGAAGTCACTTTCAAGCAATAATTGTTAGTAATGCTTTCGACAGATTGGGCAGAGTAGAGAGACATAAGCTTGTTTATGATGCTCTTGGAAACTGTTTTGCAGAAGACGTACATGCTTTATCTTTTAAAACCTACACCGAAGACGAGTGGAAAAATTTAAAGTAAACGGTCCCACGAGACTTTCAGGAGAAATACATTTAGATGGTGCCAAAAATGCTTGTTTGCCCATATTCTGCGCATCTTTATTATCATCAGAAGAACTTACGGTTTTTAATGTTCCCAGACTAGGAGATGTTCAAACGCTTCTGGTTCTGTTGCGTAATCTTGGCGTAGAAATTGAAGTAGATTTCGAGGGCAAAACTTGTGTATTGAATGGGAGAGGGCTCAACTCTAATCTAGTATCATACGAACTTGTTAAGACAATGCGAGCTTCTATCTTAACATTAGGTCCACTGCTTGCGAGACTTGGAGAGGTAAGGGTAAGTTTGCCCGGTGGATGTGCTATAGGTCAAAGGCCTGTTGATCAGCACATAAAAGGTTTAGAAAAAATGGGGGCTGAGATCACGCTTCGAGAAGGGTACATTACTGCAAAAGCAAACAAGCTGAAAGGTGCAAGAATTGTTACTGATTTGGTAACGGTCACAGGTACTGAAAACCTGATGATGGCTGCTTGCCTTGCCGAAGGGCATACGATAATTGAAAATGCTGCTAAAGAACCAGAAATAGTTGATCTCGCTCGTTGTTTAATTTCTATGGGTGCTAAGATTCAGGGTGAGGGAACTGATATCATTCGTGTTGAGGGAGTGAGTAAGCTACATGCTGCGAGCCATCGAGTTATTCCTGACCGGATTGAGGCGGGTACCTTTATTTGTGCGATTGCTGCCTGTGGGGGCAGCGTTTTTGTGAGAAATTTTGAAAGGGAAATAATGGGATTAACTTATGAGAAGCTCCGGTCGTGTGGAGGAGAGTTCCTTGAAGTTAGTGGTGGACTTAAGGTTAATTTCGCTAAGAGGCCTAATGCTGTCAGCTGTCAGACAGCCCCATATCCTGGATTTGCAACTGATATGCAAGCTCAATTAATGGCGGTAAACGCAGTTTCTGATGGAGTTGCTATTATTGATGAAAGTATCTTTGAAAACCGCTTTATGCATGTTTCTGAGATGCAAAGAATGGGCGCAGATATAATGGTTAAGGGCAGAACTGCTGTTGTTCAGGGGAAAAAACGTCTATCAGCTGCGAAATTAATGGCGACTGATTTGAGAGCCTCCGCGGGACTAGTTTTAGCGGCATTGGTTGCTGACGGAGAAAGTGTAGTTGATAGAATCTATCATTTAGATAGGGGTTATGTAAATATGGATAAGAAATTAGCTCAATTAGGAGCTGACGTTTTGCGAATAAAAGGATGATTACATTTGCGCTACCGAAAGGAAGAATTTTTAAGGAGGTCTCAGAGCTACTTCGGAAAACAGATTTTCCTGAGTTTGACTACGAAGATATCTCGAGGAATTTAGTCATTAAAACGAACGACCCTGAAGTTAGATTGCTAATTGTTCGTAGCCAAGATGTCCCGACTTATGTACATTATGGAGCAGCTGATATTGGTGTGGTTGGCTCAGACGTTTTGGAAGAGTTAGACTCCGGAGATGTGTATCAACCGCTTGATTTAGGTATTGGGTTATGTAAGTTGTCGGTTGCGGCTGCAGAGATTGAGATGTATAAGTCAATGCTTGAATCTGATTTGCCGATAACTATTGCGACAAAATATCCTAAGCAAACGCTTGAATATTTCTGCAAGAAAGGAAAAAACGTTAATCTCGTGAAACTCTATGGTTCAATTGAACTAGCTCCGCTTGTAAATCTCGCTCATGCGGTTGTTGATCTTGTTTCGACGGGAACAACTTTGAAAGCTAACGGGCTGGTCGAAGTTGAACTTATCAAGAATATTTCATCGAGATTAATAATTAATAAAGCATCTCTGAAATTAAAAGATAATTCAATAACTGAGATTTTAGAGGGGTTGCGTTTGGTTGCTGATGAGAGAAGGCGAGGAAAAACTATCAATGATTAAGAAACTTGACAGTAAACAAGAGAGTTTTAAAGATGATTTTTTAAATCTAATATCTGTCTCAGAACCAGATCAAGCCAAAATTTCGCAGATTGTTAAGCAAATCATAGAGGATGTAAAATTAAATGGCGATTTTGCGGTAGCAGAATATTCTAGGAAGTTTGATGGAAATTCTTTTTCCGGTGTCAAACAAATTTCATTAGATGATGATATGAAACAGAGAATATTGAGGGCCGGTTCAAAAGATCAAATATTAGCTATGGAAAATGCTCATGATCGAATTCGGCAATATCACACCCATCAAAAAATAGATCCTTATTCATATACTGATTCGAATGGCTCGAATTTTTCAATGCGAGTTTTGCCGCTCGAGAAAGTGGGAATTTATGTGCCTGGAGGAAAAGCTGCTTATCCGTCATCCGTGATGATGAATGCCGTCCCTGCCGCTGTCGCTGGCGTAAATGAAATTGTCATGGTAGTGCCCTCGATTAATGGAGAGATTAACGAATTGGTTCTTGCTGCTGCGGCTATTTCAGGGGTCGATAAAATTTTTAATATTGGTGGAGCTCAGGCAATTGCCGCATTGGCTTTTGGTACTCGAAGTGTTCCGAGAGTTGACAAGATAGTTGGTCCAGGGAATGCTTATGTTGCTGAGGCTAAGCGTCAGGTTTTTGGTTCAGTTGGCATCGATATGGTTGCCGGGCCTTCAGAGATCCTAATTATCGCTGATGAGAGTGCTAATCCAGAATGGATCACAATGGATTTGTTTTCTCAGGCAGAGCATGATGAACTCGCTCGGGCAATTCTGATAAGCCCTTCAGATAATGTAATAGATCAGGTGGATAAATGCATCCCAAATATGTTACCCAAAATGTCAAGAGTTGAAATTATACGAGAATCGTTAAATCGAAATGGTGCCTTGGTAAAAGTAAAAGACATGGATGAAGCTTGCGCGCTTGCAAATCAAATAGCTCCGGAACATTTAGAATTGGCCGTTAAAAACCCTTCAGAGCTTATTTCTAAAATTAAAAATGCAGGTTCAATCTTCGCAGGTAAATTTTCATCTGAGGCATTGGGAGATTACTGTGCAGGGCCGAATCATGTCTTACCAACTTCGGGGTCCGCAAGATTTTCGTCTGGTCTGAGCGTGTTTGATTTTCTAAAAAGAACAAGTGTTATAAATGTTTCGAAAGAAGGTGCAGCAGAGCTTGGCCCCATCGCTTCTACTTTAGCAAGAGGTGAGACCCTAACCGCTCATGCATTAGCAGCAGAACTTAGATTTAAAAAAGGGGAAATTTAGTTTGCTCCTGAAATCTTTCGTTTGAGTATAGATAAAAGTACCTCACAATCTTTACGTTTACCTATTGTGATCCTCAGCCAATTCGACACGCTAGTTTCCGGGAAATGTCTGACTAATATCTTATTTTTAAATAAGTGGTCATTCAGAGTATTCGCTTCTAGACAAGGATGAGTAATTAGAACAAAATTGGCGGAAGAGGGTAAAACTCGAAATCCAATTTTCTTTAACTCTCGTGAAAAATACGATCGTGTTTCGACTATAGTGGCAATGTTATTCTCAAACCACAAATCATCATGCATAGCAGATATTGCCGCTAAAGAAGCTAACGTATCAACGGGATAAGAGTTAAAACTATTTTTTACGGCCCTGAGGCCATTAATTAAAGACTCCGAACCAAAACAAAACCCAACTCTTAATCCCGCCATACCCCTAGATTTTGAGAATGTTTGAGTTACAAGAATATTTGAATAATTATTAATTAGGGAAACACAAGAACCTTTGCTAAAATCCGCGTAAGCTTCATCGATGATAATTAATTTATCAGGATTTTCTCTCACAAATCGATCGATTACGTCAATGGAAAGAGCAATTCCCGTTATAGCATTGGGGTTTGGAAAAATTACTGATTTTGAATCAGGGTCGATATCGATTAGATCTAAACTAAAATCCTTTTTTAACTGAAATGTTGAGAAGGGAATTTTAAATAACTTTGCAATTGAGGGGTAAAAACTATACGTCAATTCTGGGAACGATAAACATCCTCGGCCAGCAAAAAAAGCCAGAAAACAAAGAGACAAAACTTCGTCGGAGCCATTTCCAACAAAAACTTGATCACTTTCTATCGCAAATCTTTTTGCTATTACTTTCCTAAGAGAGTCTGATTCTGGCTCAGGGTATAGCCTTAATAGAGCTTCTGAATTTTCCAAAAACTTAATAATTGTTTCTTTAACGCGAGGGGAGGGTCCGAATGGATTCTCATTAGTATTAAGTTTTAAATATTCACTATCGTTAATTTGTTTGCCCGGAACATATGGCTCCAGTGTGTTAAGATTTGGGTTTAAAAATTTATGTTTATCGTTTTTTGTTGTCATCGCCCTATATTACTATAAGAGGTTATATGCGAAGCGCTAAGGTTGAAAGAAACACTGGGGAAACGGCGATTCAAGTTCAGTTAGCCCTAGATGATGTTTCACAAGGAAACTACAAGACAGGACTCCCATTTTTTGATCACATGCTCGATCAGATAAGCAGGCACGGAAAATTTTCTTTACATGTCGATGCCGAGGGGGATTTACTAGTTGATCCACATCATACCGTGGAAGACATTGGAATAACTATTGGTCAGGCACTACATAAAGCCTTAGGCAATAAGGTTGGAATTAAACGGTTTGGCAGTGCCTACGCTCCTCTCGATGAGGCGTTATCGAGGGTTGTTGTTGATGTTTCTGGTCGACCTGGCCTGCACTTCCGTTGCCAATGGAAAAGGCAAATAGTAGGTGATTTCGATCTTGATCTGATAAAAGAATTTTTTCAAGGGTTTGTCAATCACGCTGGAATTACATTACACATAGAGAATTTCTATGGTGATAATGCCCATCATCAATGCGAAAGCATCTTCAAATGTTTTGCATTAGCGCTCAGACAGGCTGTAGATCTTTCTCATTTTGGGAATAGCGGAGAATCGGTCCCATCGACGAAAGGAGTTCTTTGAGAATTGAATAATTCATGATAGCTGTAGTGAATACTGGGGTAGGAAATTTAAGAAGTGTTTTATTAGCCCTTAATAGGGCTTGCCCGGAAGTTAGCGTGCGTATTGCCTCAGAAAGGAAAACCTTACGTGATGCATCCAAGGTAGTATTTCCAGGTCAGGGGTCTATGAGAGATTGTATTGAAAGATTAAACTCCCTAGACATGGTTGATGAGTTGAGACGCTGTTTAGTGACAAAGCCATTTCTTGGTATTTGTTTGGGAAAACAAATATTGTTTGACTACTCGGAAGAGGGTGGGAGTCAAGGATTGGGTTTTCTTCCCGGAAAAGTTAAGCGCTTTAATAAAAAAATTGTAAAAGTTCCTCACATGGGTTGGAACACTGTACGAATCAAGAGAAACCACCCTGTTTTTAATGGAATTTTAAAAAATGAGGAGGAAATGCTTATTTCTACTTTGTTCATAGTTTTTTTTCAAAGCCTGACGATCACCGCTTAGTATTGGGCGAGACCACGCATGGAGAAGTATTTTCAAGTGTTATTTCCAGCGAGAATATTTTTGCGACCCAGTTTCATCCGGAAAAGAGTTCTGAAAACGGTATACTACTATTGAAGAATTTTGCAGGTTGGAATCCATAATTTGTGACTTTGTAATTTGAGGGGCTAGAAAAGTGGCTTTTTGTGCAATCCCTGCTATAGATATAACAAAAGGGTCCTGCGTGAGACTAAAGCAGGGTCTCATGAATGATTCTACCGTATATTCTGAAAATCCAGTCCAGGTAGCTAGACGATGGGTTAATGAAAAAGCGACGAGAATTCATTTGGTTGATCTAGATGGAGCTTTTTCTGGGAATCAAGAAAACACTTCTCATATAGAGCAGATACTTCAAGAGTTTGGCGAAAAAATTTCATTTCAAGTTGGCGGTGGCATCCGTGATATCAAGACAGTTGAAAGACTATTTAACATCGGAGCGACTTACGTCGTGATAGGAACAGCAGCAGTAAATGATCCGGTTTTTTTGGAAAGAGTATGTTCTAAATTTTCAAAAAAAATCATCATAGCTCTAGATGCCCGAGACGGTAAAATCGCTACGCATGGCTGGAGTGAAACGACTAAATTAGACGTTGTTGATTTTGCTAAATCACTCCAGAAACTAAACATTCAAAACATTTTATACACTGATATAGGTCGAGATGGAATGCAAGTCGGGATTAACATAAGCTCTACACTCAAGTTAGCTGAAGCTGTAGATATTCCGATTATTGCCTCTGGTGGATTGTCCTCTGCTAGAGAGATTGAGAAACTATCTACGTTTTATGATGAAGGCATCAGTGGTGTTATCTTGGGAAAAGCTCTTTATGAAGGCAATATTTGTCTTAAAAAAGTGATTGAAAGACTTAATAGAAAGTTTGATACAAAATGTTGACTAAAAGAATTATTCCTTGCCTAGACATTGATGCAGGTAGAGTTGTGAAAGGGGTTAATTTTGTTAACATTATTGATGCGGGAGACCCTGTTGAAGTGGCCAAAGGTTACTCCGCTCAGGGAGCTGATGAAATTGCATTTTTAGATATTACAGCGACTAAGCAGCGGCGAGAAACTTTGTCAGAAGTTGTTTCAAAGGTTGCGGAGCAGGTTTTTGTGCCCCTTACAGTTGGGGGGGTATTCGGTCTCTCGAGGACGTATCAACTATGTTGCTTGCTGGGGCTGATAAAGTGAGCATAAATTCAGCAGCCGTTACTGAACCCGGCTTAGTATCTGACTGTGTGAACAAATTCGGCTCGCAATGTATTGTAGTGGCTATTGATGCGAAAAAGAGAGTAGGAAGAGAAGGTTGGGAAATATTTACTCATGGAGGAACGCAGCCAACAGGTATTGATGCAATTGAGTGGGCTAAAAAAATGAAAATTTCAGGAGCTGGGGAGTTGTTGGTTACAAGTATGGATAGAGATGGAACAAAAAAAGGTTTTGATATACAGTTGACGAGCACCATATCCGAGGCTGTTGATATACCTGTTATTGCATCAGGTGGAGTTGGTAATCTCGAGCATCTTTTAGAAGGACTAATTGAGGGGAAAGCTGATGCTGTGCTAGCGGCATCCATTTTTCACTTTGGTACATATTCCATTTATGAAGCAAAACAATTTTTAAAGGGAAAAGGTGTTAATGTCAGATTTTGTTGAATTAGTTCGGTTTAACTCGTCAGGCTTAGTTCCCTCCATCGCACAAGACTTTAAGTCAAAACAAGTACTTATGCTTGCGTGGATGTCAAAGGAATCTCTTTTAAAAACTTTGGAGACAGGTTCCGCTGTTTATTTTTCAAGATCTAGGAACTGTCTTTGGAAAAAGGGTGAGACCTCAGGGCAATATCAAATCGTAAAAGAAATATTTTTGGATTGCGATAATGATGCATTACTACTTTTTGTAGAACAAATAAAAGGCATTGCATGTCATACCGGTAGGCCGAGTTGTTTTTTTAAAAAGTTGAGTAAAAATGGCTGGCAAATTACTGAAGCTGATAAGTTTATTAGGGGCGAGGAATGATCAAGGAAAACGGCTTATGTAGGACAATAAAAGTCATACAAAGCAGAAAAAATGCCGATAAATCAAAATCATATGTAGCGTCTTTATTACAGGGTAGTGAGGAGCGAATATTAAAAAAGTTAACAGAAGAAACTACAGAATTAATCCTTGCCGTAAACTCTCAACAAGCTTCGGAAATGGTCCATGAGGCAGCAGATTTATTGTTTCATTATCTTGTACTTCTTGAGAAGGTTAATATAAGCTTAGAAGAGGTTACAGATGAATTGCTTTCTAGGAAGGTGTTTCAGGGTTTCAGGAGAAAAGAGAAAGAAAAGAGAAAAGCTAGTAATTTTTTTTAAATGGCAGCAACATGCGCAAAGAAAGTTGTTTTTTTGCAGTATGGAGGCTGCCGGTTTTTGATTTCAACCCAGTGACAGGCAGAGGTTTAACATGATGATTCGAAAAAGCTGTTTGTAGTTATTCGAGGTTCATTATATTGCTGGTGTGCCTTTGGTTTATGCATAACTTGTGGGTTGATGTTGAATGAGATGGAAAGAGTGAAACGTATTTCGGTTAATGTCAATTTGGTTGGAATTAGGTTTGAAAGGCAATTCTAATCATGTTTCTATTCGGGAGAAAATTTTCCTGGTTGGAGTATTGGTTTTTAGGCCTACGAAAGGAAGGGTGCAAATTTATTATGGGAACATTTAGTATATGGCACTGGTTGATTGTACTTTTAGTCATTATTCTTGTTTTTGGAACAAAAAAGCTGAAGAACCTTGGTTCTGATCTAGGTGGTGCAGTAAGAGGGTTTAAGGATGGGCTTAAGGAGGGAAATAAGGAAGAAGGCCTCTCTTCGATAGAAAGTAACGAGACTAAAGATTTATCGGAATCTGAAACTTTCACGGTCCAGGCAAGAGAGAAAAACAAGGAATAAGGATTTTTTGAGGCTCGGGTGCTTGACGTTGGTTTTTTCGAAATAATTATAGTGGCTTTGGCTTGCCTGCTGATAGTGGGACCCGAGAGATTGCCTGTTGTTTTCAAGACTCTGGGGATACTTGTTGGCAGAGCTCAAAATTATGTTTCCAAAGTCAAGTCGGACGTAGAAAAAGAATTGAATTTTTCTGAATATGAGGCTACAAAAACTGAGTTAAAAGATTTTGGAAAAAAATATGGAGAGGAATTACTCTCTTTAGAAAATGAGATTCATGATCTAAGCTCATCAATTGAGGGTTCAAGCGAATCCCTGAGTGAGGAAAAGATGATTCGCTTTCATATCAATTCCCCCAAGTTGTCCTGGAGGGAGGAAAATTTTCAATTAAAAATAAGAGAAAGGGTTAGAGCGAGAATTAGGCTAAGGTGTCCCAAAAAGTCTATCAGTCCATGAGTACAGATCAGGAAAAAAATGAAACCTATGTATCACACTTAGTTGAGCTTCGTGACAGAGTGCTTCGTTCTATCCTCGTGCTTTTTTTGTGTTTTTTAGGTTTAGTCAGCTGGGCTCCAGATATCTATAATATTTTTGCGGACCCTCTAATTTCTGCTTTGCCGCCTGGCGTTAGTATGATAGCCACGGATGTAGTAGCTCCATTTTTTGTGCCAATTAAGGTCACATTTTTCGTGGCATTTATTATCTCTTTACCTTTTATTTTGTGGCAGATATGGTCTTTTGTGGAACCTGCTCTTTATTCCGAGGAGAAGAAACTTGCTCTTCCCGTAGTGCTTAGTAGCTTTTTACTATTTCTTGCTGGGATGGCTTTTGCTTACTTTGTCGTGTTTCCAGCTGCATTCACTTTCATTATTGCTTTTTCCCCATCCGAAGTAGAAATAGCGACTGATATAGACAAGTATTTTTCTTTTGTTATGTCATTGTTTCTCATTTTTGGCCTGTCATTCGAGACACCTGTAGTACAAATGCTTCTTGTACGACTAGACTTTGTTTCATTGGAGAAAATGGTAGTTTTCAGACCTTATTTTATTGTTTTGGCATTTGTAATAGCCGCCATTGTTACTCCGCCAGATGTTGTTTCTCAATTGATGTTAGCCTTACCACTTTGCATGCTTTTTGAATTGGGAATTTTTTTATCTAAATCCATCGTCCACAAGAGTAAGAAGGCAAGTTCGTAGGTGTTAATTAAAAATCGGTCTCTCTGCAATCGATATTCCAACCTCGATGGTCTCTTCACCTCGTTTTAATTTTAGTTTAGTGCGCGAGAACGGTTCTAAATTCTGCCACTGTTTTTAAAAAATGTTTTGAATTTTTTATTTGTAAGTCTGCTATTGATAAGATTATGTCTCCCGGACGTACTCCTGCTCTGTCAGCTGGGGAATTTTTTAAAACGGATCTGACATAAGTATCAAATTCTCCTATTTTTCCTGAATATTCATTTGAAATATCTGCAGGTTGGATTCCGACAAACCCGCGGCTAACTTTTCCTTCATTTAGGATTTTGGTTAAAACAAACGTTACGGTTTCAATTGGTATCGCAAATCCTATACCAATGTTGCTGCCCGTTTGAGAGTAAATCGCGGTATTTATGCCAATCAGTTCTCCTGACCCGTTTACTAGTGCTCCACCGCTGTTACCTGGATTAATTGCTGCATCAGTTTGGATAAAATTTTCGAAAGTGCTTAGGTTGAGTGAATCTCTCCCCACAGCGCTTACTATTCCTTGCGTCACAGTTTGGCCCACACCAAAAGGATTACCAATTGCTAAAACAAAGTCACCAATATTTATTTGGTTAGGCATTGCAAATACGATATTTGGAATCGTATTGTCCGATACCTTAATTACTGCTAAGTCAGTCTCGGGGTCGATGCCAACAATCTTTGCTGGTTTTTTTTCTCCTCCTGCAAGGGCTACTTCAAGTTCTGTAGCTTCTTTAATAACGTGGTAGTTTGTCATCACGAAGCCCCCATTAGCTACAACAACCCCAGACCCTAGACTTTGATAGCTAGGCTTTTTGTCGTCTTTTAAGAAGCTTTCAGATTCGAAAAAAAACCTTTCGAACAGAGGGTCTGCAAAAGAAAGGGTGCCTTGATAGGGTATTTTTTGCTTTGATAGGATATGTACAACCGAAGGCATTGCTGTAATTGCTGCTTCAGTAAACCCAAATTTGTTATTAGGGTTTTCATTGCTCACCTTTTCTTGAGTGATAGAACGGGCGCTAAAATTTATATGTACTTTTTCAAAGTTTCCTAGTTCGAGCTTTCCAATAATGCTTTCAAACCAGGAAGGTTTCAAAGTAGAAAGAATGAACAACAGTCCAAACGTGCAAGTAACCAATTGACAAAAAATAAGCCACAAGGTCTTGTATGACATAGATATTCTAAAGAACTTATAATGTGGTAAATTATATACTGTGGAAAATAATTTTTCGGTGAGAAACAGTAGTTAAAAAGGGAATTAGGAAACTAAATGGAAGGTTTTGAGCCTACACATGTGCTAAGTACACTGGTAAGTTTATTGATCCTTGTTTCAGTATCACGGGATTATGTACAGGTTATAGGATAGGGAATATGGAAGAAAACACCAAAAAAGAGTCAGTCATAAATAAAGGAGCTTCATTCGAGCAAATCGGGCCCGGTGAGTCGGAAAGACGCAAATGGCTTATAGCTTGCGGTGCTACGGGGGGAGCTGCCGCGGTTGCTGCTGGAATTCCATTTGCTGTATCCATGGCTCCTTCGGAAAAAGCAAAATCGGCAGGAGCGCCTGTGGAAGTTGATATTAGCAACATTCCACCTGGCGGCGTAAAGACGGTAGAGTGGAGAGGTAAACCTGTGTGGATTGTTAGACGCACTCCTGAAATGCTGGAGAGTTTAGATGGTTTGGACAGCAAGCTAGCGGATCCAGAATCAGCGAGAAAAGAATACCCAACTCCCGATTATGCAAAAAATACTCATAGGTCGATAAAGCCTGAGATTTTCGTGACAGTTGGGATTTGTTCTCATTTGGGCTGTTCTCCTGTTTCGAAGTTTGTAAAGGGGCCTGGTTCTGATATGGGTAATGATTGGCCAGGAGGATTCCTTTGCCCTTGTCACGGCTCAACTTTTGATATTGCTGGAAGGGTCTATGCTAACAAGCCTGCACCAGACAACCTTGAGGTTCCTAGGCATATGTACATAACTGATTCTAGGATTGTGATCGGGCGGGATGAAAACGGTGAGGCATAGGTAGTAGAAAATACATTATTGAAATAAAATTATGAAAGAAGGAGAGCAAGACTAATGGCTTCTGAACGAGTTGTTGAAGGGAAAGGGTTGTATGCGTGGCTAGACAGGAGGTTTCCTGTCACACCCTTGTTAAAAAATCACCTTGCGGAATATTACGCCCCCAAAAATCTAAATTTTTGGTATTTTTTCGGCAGTCTTGCAACTGTCGTTTTGGTATTGCAAATCTTGACTGGGATATTTTTAGTTATGCACTACAAACCTGACGCGTCTTTAAATAGCGCTGGGATTCCGATTGCTTTTGCAAGTGTTGAGTACATAATGAGGGAGGTTCCTTTTGGGTGGCTAATTCGTTACATGCATTCCACCGGGGCTTCGGCCTTTTTCGTAGTGATATACCTTCATATGTTTCGCGGCCTTATTTACGGTTCTTACAGGGAGCCGAGGGAATTAATCTGGATTTTTGGTTGCATGATTTTTTTGGCCCTTATGGCTGAAGCATTTTTGGATATTTACTACCGTGGGGTCAAATGTCTTTTTGGGGAGCTCAGGTAATCGTAAATCTTTTCTCGGCAATTCCGTTCATTGGGCCTGATCTTGCGGTTTGGATTAGAGGGGATTTTGTTGTGGGGGACGCTACCTTGAATCGCTTTTTTGCTTTTCATGTAATTGCAATTCCATTCGTCATAGCAGGTTTAGTTGTTGCACATATAATTGCGCTTCATGAGGTTGGGTCAAATAACCCAGATGGCGTTGAAATTAAAAAGGAAAAAGACCCGAAGGGTGTTCCAGTAGACGGTATTCCTTTTCATCCGTATTATACAGTTCATGATGTATTTGGTTTATCTGTATTCTTCCTTATTTTTGCGGTAGTGGTATTTTTTGCACCGGAGTTGGGAGGATACTTTTTGGAATATAACAATTTTATTCCGGCAGACCCTTTAGTCACCCCTAACCATATCGCCCCTGTCTGGTATTTTACTCCGTTTTACTCAATGCTCCGGGCAGTTACTGACGTGTTTACATGGGCTTTGGTTGCTGGCGCTGGTGCTTTTGCAGTTATGATTTTGTTTTCTAGGTTAAGCACTTTCTTCAAGATTGGCGGTTTGGTTGTTGCTATAGGGCTTGCTTTGACCTTTAGAATTTTTGATGCTAAGTTTTGGGGTGTTGCTGTCATGGGTGGTGCTGTGTTGATTTTGTTTTTGCTCCCGTGGCTTGATCGAAGTCCTGTGAAGTCTATTAGATACAGACCGGGATGGCACAAGAGTTTGTACGCGATATTTGTCGTCAACTTTTTTGTTCTAGGCTACCTGGGCGTTCAACCACCGACGTTCTGGGGTACTCTTATAGCTCAAGTAGGTACTGTGTACTACTTCTTATTTTTTATTTTGATGCCTTTCTGGACGCCGATTGGTCGATTCGGAAATGTTCCGACAAGAGTTAATTTTCAACCACATTAAGAGATTTAGATAGGGAACCATATTATGAATAGGCGTGCCTCTTTACTCCTTATTTTTTCTTTAGCTGTCGGGCCGGTGTTTGCTGCCTCGTCGGATATCTCGTTAGACACATTCCCTGTTAGTAGAGTAAACAACAATGCTGCTCTTCAAAACGGAGCGAAGCTATATTTCAATTACTGTTTAGGGTGTCACGGGATTAGCCAGGTCAGATACAGTCGACTCAAAGATTTGGGATTGACTGAGTCACAAATAAAAGAAAACTTTTTCCAAAACAGCAGTCTGGCTAACCTAGCCAAAACAATAGTTTCCCCG
This sequence comes from Burkholderiaceae bacterium, assembly GCA_038147455.1. Classification (GTDB taxonomy): domain Bacteria; phylum Pseudomonadota; class Gammaproteobacteria; order Burkholderiales; family Burkholderiaceae_A; genus UBA7377. Next base: position 542,363 of record JAYQTQ010000003.1, read on the forward strand.
ATGAAAGCTAAAGATGCGAAGGTTTGGTTAGGTAAGGCTCCTCCCGACCTTTCTCTGACCGCCAGATCGAGATCCTCACACGATGGTTCTGGCGCAGATTGGATATATACCTACTTGCGAAGCTACTATGCTGACTCCTCACAACGAACAGGCTGGAACAACCTCGTTTATCCTGGAGTTGGGATGCCTAACGTTCTCTGGGACTTGCAGGGTACTAACAAAGTTACCTTTACTGAGGAAACAGTAAATGGGAACAAGACTGGAAAAAACTTGTGAGTTTAGAGATAACCGAGCCTGGGCGCATGACAAAAGCCTGAATTTGATGAAAATATGGCTGACCTCACTGCTTTTCTTGTTTGGGCCTCGGACCCTACGGGACAATTCAGAAAACAATTAGGCGTTTGGGTTTTGCTCTTTTTAGGTGTTTTCGTCTTTGTGGCCTGGAGACTTAATGCGGCATATTGGAAAGACATTAAGTAAATTATCAGTTTTTGGGTTTAATCTCCTTATTGCCAATCTTTCTGGTTTATTGATGATAGGAACCTAGATGGTAACTGTTACAACCGACTCTGGAAGTATTTTAAAACCCTATATATTGAGAGCAACATATCAATGGTGCTTAGATTTTGGGTTCAGCCCTTGCATTCAAGCGATTGTTTGTCCAACCACAAGAGTACCTCGTGATTACGTGGAAAGCGGAATGATTATTTTAAATATCTCTCCTACTGCGACTCATAAGCTTGATTTAACAAACAACGATATTTCGTTTACAGGTAGATTCGCTGGCAGCGCTATGGAAATTTGGGTTCCGGTTAAAAATGTTTTGGCAATTTTCTCCAAAGAGACTGGGCAAGGTGTTACTTTTGAAAATATACCTAAGTCAGAGCAGGAAAGTGGTCAACAATCCAAAATTTCAAAAAACGAAAACACTATCGGAAAAGACCATCTTGTTATGATAGAGCCATCTAAGGAATCAAAAAAGGATTTAAAAAAAAGAAAATCCACCGTGGGAAAAAGAAAAACACAACTTTTCTCAAGAGAGTAAAGTAACAAGAACTCTCGCGTAAGATGCTACACTGTAAATTAACGAATGCTCAGTGGAGAACTTCAGCATTTAATTAACAAATAATAAAAAAATTAGAGAAATAACGGTCAGCGCATGTTATATTTGAATCCGTGCCGGTTTAGCTCAGTGGTAGAGCAACCGCCTTGTAAGTAAAATTGCAACTCTCTTTGGAAACATTGAGATGAACACTCCTCAAATTCGGGGAAACCTTTAAAATGGCAATCCCGAGCGAAGCGCTCTTTTTGGGTGAACGTGTAGAGACTTGACGGGGAGCATCTAAGTTGATGTTAATCAATAAGATGAAGAGAAAGTCCAAATTCTCACGACAATTATTGTCGGCTATGAAAATGGTTGAGGATTATGAAGCGGTAGGTCATCAGTTCAAATCCGATAACCGGCACCATTTTTTTTTAATTTCCCACAGGGAACTTGAGAAAACCTTCATTGTGCAGAGAGGATGTCCTCCTTTTGGAGTAACTCTAACAATTCTCCAGTTTCGTACATCTCAGTAATGATATCTGCCCCGCCGATAAATTTTTTATTTATATAAAGCTGTGGAATAGTAGGCCATTGCGAGAATTCCTTGATTTCTTGTCTGACCTGATCATCCTCCAAAACGTTAATGGTTGCAATATCTTTAAGCCCAATTTTCTTTAAGATTTGAATAACCTGTCCAGAGAAGCCACACTGCGGAAACTGTGCGGTTCCTTTCATGAAAAGAACTACGCTATTGTTAGTTATAGCATCTTTTATAAAATCGCCTGCTTCCATATAAACTGCACCTCCCGTATTTAATAAACTTACTTTCCCAATACCAACACTCTTGGTAGACCTGAAAAATCGTCAATTTGTTCCAACACAAACAATCCTTCTGATATAGCAAAATCACTAAGTAATTTCCTCTGGTTAAAACCGTGTTCAATCAACAGTTTACCATCATCTTTCATCCATAGACTTGCTCCACTAATTATTTTCATTGCGTCATTGGTTCCAGACCCAGAGGGTTCTTTTCCATAAAGTGAGATAGAGGGTTCATAACCAGATAATGTGTTTTTCTCGCTAATTTTTTCCGTACCAACATATGGGGGGTTTGTAATAAATAAGTCGAAGGGTCCGTCTTCGTTAGAGTTCAAGGCATCCCACCAGTCCCCCAACTTAAAAGTGATGTCGACTCCTAATCTAATGGAGTTTTTCTTCGCTGCTAATAATGCTGCTGGAGAGCAGTCCGTTGCTACGGCAGATATCGATTTGGAAGTAGATAACAATATGCTAGAAATGATCGCACCAGAACCGACTCCGAGTTCTAAAACCTTAAGGTTATATTTTGTGGAATTGGATAAGGCGGCGATAGATTGTTCAACGAGAATTTCACTTTCTTCTCGCGGTATTAGAACATTTTCAGTAACTTGAAATCTGTATTTGTAAAATTCAGTCCAACCAACGATATATTCAAAGGGAATCCCAACATCTAATTTCTTTAGAGACTCGGATAACAAGGCATAGCAAGATTCATCTGGGAGTTCCTCACATTGGTGGGCAAGATGCCAATATTCAGGTTTTTTTGCTACATGTGAAATGAGTTTCCGGACATACATATTGTATTTAGCGTCATTCATACACCTAATCCACTATCGACGATAATCTTTCCGCCTGATGTTGTGCCACAAGCATATCCGTGAACTCGTCAAGTATACCTTCAAGAACTTGCTCCAATTTGTATGAAGTTAGGTTTATTCTATGGTCCGTAACTCTACCCTGCGGGAAATTATATGTACGAATTCGTTCTGACCGATCTCCGGAACCTATGAGTATTTTACGCGTATCTGCTATGGACTTTTGCTGGTTTGCAAGTTCTTGATCTTTTATTCGTGCGCATAAAACTTTGAGTGCCTTATCTTTGTTTTTGTGCTGGCTACGGTCATCTTGACACTCAGCTACTATCCCTGTCGGTAAATGCGTAATTCTGACAGCGGACTCCGTTTTGTTTACATGCTGTCCTCCAGCTCCGGATGCCCGGAACACATCAACCCTTATCTCTTCAGGTTTAACATTAATTTCACTAATGTTTTCTACTTCAGCCAAAACAGCTACAGTACATGCAGAAGTATGGATTCTTCCCTGTGTTTCTGTAGCCGGGACCCGCTGAACTCGATGACCACCAGATTCAAACTTGAGGGTTGAGTAGACATTCTTGCCAATTAACTTTATAACAATTTCTTTAAATCCGCCCAGTCCAGATTCATGAGAAGAAATAATTTCTATTTTCCATTTCTTTCTCTCGGCAAATTTTGTGTACATGCGAACTAAGTCAGCTGCAAACAAGGTTGACTCATCACCACCCGTACCTGCTCGGATTTCCAAAAGGACATTTTTTTATCATTTGGATCCTTTGGTAAAAGTAAACCTTTGAGCTCATTTTCAACTTCCGCGACTCTTTTTTTAATCCGTCTAACTCAATAACCGCGTCTTCTTTTAGTTCCGGGTCTGAGGTCCAAGATTCAGTTGTTTCGATGTCTTTGCTCAGGCTATCCAAACTTTTTGCCCGGTCTACAATTGGTAACAACTCTGCTCTTTCGATAGAAAGTGCTTGAAATTTCTTTATATTTTTGGTCACCTCAGGGTTTGCTAACTCTTGCTCGACGTCTGTTAAACGAGCATTAATCTTTTCAAGCCTTTTCTTTAAACTTTCATTTATCATCTAGCTCTATCCCGTATAGTTTTTAATCCAAAACCTTATTTCTGAGTATTTTTCTGAATTTTGATCATTTAAAGCGACGTAAGCATTGTGCAAAAACTTATTCGAAATCTTATTCGCAAGTTCTGATAAAACATCCTCTACAGGCGTACCATTCTCAACTTTTCTTATCGCACTTTTGACCTCATTTCCAACTGCCTCTTCACTCCTACTTTTCAGTTGTTGTATTATTGGAACAATTTTTCGTTTTTCTTTCCAAATGAAAAATTCTTCGATATTACTTTCGATAATTTCCTAGCTTCTTTAGCAGATGATAGTCTTGACTTCATATTTTCGTCTATCTGAGCACCTAGGTCATCTATCGAAAAAAGAAAAACGTTATCGAGTTTTTTTACCTCAGGCTCAAAATCCCTTGGAACAGCTAAATCAATACAAACAATAGGACGATTTTTCCTTTTTTTTAAAGCGGTTGAAATTGCGCCAAGACCAACTAATGGCAAAGAACTGGCTGTGCAGCTAATTATTACATCAAAATTCTCCAGGTTCATGTTTAAACTTCCAATTGGAAAGTAGTTTCCATTGAACTTTTTCATAAGTTCTTGACCTCGCTTTAGGTCTCTATTTGTTAAGGTTATCGACTTTGGATTCTGTTCTGAAATATGATTTAGACAGAGGTTAATCATTTCACCTGCACCAATAAATAAGACATCACAATTGGATAGGTTGCCAAAAATCTTTTTGGTTAGTTGGATGGATAGAGACGCCAGAGAAATTGATTGCTTCCCGATATCTGTCTCGCTTCGAACTAGCTTTGCGACATTGAACGCTTTTTGAGTTAAATAATCAAGGTTATTACCCGAATAACCGAGATCTTTTGACATGCGGGTTGCAGATTTTAGCTGACCTAAGATCTGAGTTTCACCCATTGCCATAGAATCTAAGCCGCATGCCAAGCAAAAATATGTGAAACAGCTTCCTTTCCTTCTCGTTTATATGTGTGGGCCTGGATTTTTCAATATTTTCGTTAGCGTACATTGCTAGCCAATTTAGTGTTTTATCAAATATATTTGATAAATTATCACCATAAAAATAAAATTCCGTGCGGTTACATGTCGATAAAATGACCTGCTCAATCGCAAGAGGATTCAAAAGCGTCTTTAATTGGTGTTGCGCTTGCAATATTTTATTTTCTGGGATGCTGACTCTCTCCCTCAAAGACAAATCAGCGCTTTTATGATTTAAACCAATAATAAAATAATTAAAATCCATCACAGTTTTGTTTTATCTTAGAGATTTTTTTTTGAGAAATAACCTATATGCCAGATTTTTCGACTCGTTTGTATATTCGTATCCTAATTGCTTGAGGAATTTTTCCAAAAAAGTCGTCTCTCATTCTCAGGCACCTGTAATCCAATTAATATCTTTCCACTGTCCGTTCCATTATTCTTGTAATTAAACAAAGAAATATTCCATGACGGATGCATTTTAGATAAGAAACTAGTTAGAGCGCCTGGCCGTTCAGGAAAATCAAACTTAAATAATTTTTCGTTATCGGTAAGGTTTGATTTCCCTCCGACCATATGCCGTATGTGTGATTTTGAGATTTCGTCGTCTGAAAGGTCAAAAACCTTGAATCCATGGGCCTTTAGTTCCTTTAGAGTTTTTGTTTTTTCTTTCGAATCTTTTACCTCGATACCAGCGAAGACAATAGCCTTGTTGGAGTCTTCCATCCTGTAATTAAATTCCGTTATGTGGCGATTCCCTAATGTTTCACATAACTTTAAGAAAGAGCCCCTCTGTTCAGGTAAAGATATAGCTAGTAACGCCTCCTTGTTTTCTCCCAACTCGGATCGTTCCGCTATAATTCTCAGCCTGTCGAAGTTAACATTAGCACCACAGGTAATCGCGACTAAATTATCTAATTTTTGTTTGTTACCGTTAACTAGGACGTACTTTTTTAATCCTGCAAGCGCCATGGCCCCAGCGGGTTCTTGAATTGTGCGAGTATCCTCAAATATATCTCTCGTTGCAGCACAGATTTCATCAGCAGTGACTAAACAAAAATCATCAACGACAAGTTTAGCAAGCTTGAAAGTTTCGGATCCAACTTGCTTTACAGCAGTACCATCAGAAAAAATTCCCACGTGTTTCAGTTTAATCCTCTTTCCTTTCTCAATCGAACGCATCATTGCATCAGAATCCGTAGTTTGGACACCAATAATCTTTATGTCTGGTCTGATTGACTTGATATAACAACCTATACCTGATATCAAACCGCCACCACCAACCGCAATAAATATCGCATCAATCGGTTCAGACATCTGCCTAATGATTTCCATTCCTATGGTTCCCTGACCTGCGATAACGTGCATGTCGTCAAAAGGATGAATTAGTTGTTTTTTACTACGTCTTGCGATTTTCTTGGCTTCTTCAAAGGCATCAGAGTAAGAATCCCCGTGCAGCACGACATCGGAGCCCAATCTTTTCACTGATGTCACTTTCACGGATGGTGTTGTTTGTGGCATTACGATAGTCGATCTTATTTTGAGTTTTTTGGCAGCAAGACTAACTCCTTGCCCATGATTACCAGCTGATGCAGCAATGACTCCCCTAAGAAGCTCCGCGGAGCTTAAATGAGAAATTTTATTGTAGGCGCCCCGTATTTTGAATGAGAACGTTTCTTGTTGATCTTCTCTTTTATAAAAAATTTTTTTCCCTATTCTTCCACTGATAATGGGTGCAAACTCCAATTTTGATTCCTTGGCGACGTCGTAAACGTTAGCGCATAGGATTTTTTTGAGGTATCTATCTAAAATATCTTTTTTTTGCTTACTGTTCATTCATCTAATTATTTAATCTAAACATCGGTAACGATTGGCGGGAAGATTATGCTGAATTTGCTTCCGATATTTGGTTGGCTCTCTATTTTAAGAGAAGCTCCATTCTTTTGGACGATCTCATTAACTATAGAGAGTCCAAGGCCGGTTCCCTTACTTTCCCTTGAACCCGCGCTATCAACTCTATAAAACCTTTCAGTCAACTTGTCGATGTGATGCGCTTCAATTCCAGGGCCATTATCCCTCACAGCGAAAATTGCTTTACCTTTCTCTAATTTTGCACAACTCACTTCTATTTTACCGCCTTTTTTTGTGTAGATTATTGCGTTATTAATTAAATTCCAAAAAGCACTTCTGAGGTTGTCTTCGGCTCCAAGTCACGAAAACATTGTTTTCGATATCGAAATAGATTGAATGTTGATCTTTATCAATATTTACGCTCAACTTTGATAATTCATGCGCTAATAAACTGATGTTTGTTTGACATTTATTCTTAATAGGGTCGGCTTTTTCTAGTTTCGAGAGTAGTAGCAGATCATTGATCAATTTATCCATTCGCTCACTTTGAATACGCATTTCAGCAAGCATTCTATTTTTTTCAACTTTGTTAATTTCTATTTCAGAGATAGTTTCTAAATATCCCTTTATGACAGTCAAGGGTGTTTTTAGCTCATGGGAGGCGCTAGCAACGAAGTCTTTCTTTTCAACTTCTAGTTGTCTCAGCTTTGTTACATCTCTACACAAAATTATTTTTTGGTTAGCATCAAAAGGTAACAACTTAAATTCTAGCGCTTTCTTGTCAAGACTTAAGTCTTCGATAATAATTGTTTTATTTAGTGATCCGCTGAGCAAATACTCTACAAAACTTGGGTGCCTTATGTGATTAAGAATATTAGAACCGAAATCTTGTTCTTGATTGATGTTTAAATAACGCTCTGCTCTAGGAGTTACCGCGACGATGTAATTATTATTATCTATGACCAGAATTCCATCTTCCATGGCCTCTGTTGCTCTTCTAAAAGCTACTAAATTATTTTTTAATTTACTTTCCTGAAGTTCCCCTTTTCTTAATAAAGAATGGGCAGAGGAATAAATCAACTTCCAAATACCATAGCCGTTGGGACTTGTTGTATCGGACGAATTTCTCAACCAGTCAAGAAAGCGTTTTTGTTGAAACGATTGATATATTACCCATAGGCTTAAAATGAATATACAAAATAATAGACCAATAATTAAAGATGTTGTCACTCCAAGCAATACAGTGGATAGTGTTAGAAGGGCTAAAAAACTAAATGTCCTAGACATACTTACCGTTATATGATGCGTGCCAGATCAAAAGTATATTTTCCTGGAATTTATAATTTTGATTTATGGAAAGGACTGATTAGCTTTTTTCACTGATAAATTTGTAACCGCCACCTCTGACAGTTTGAATTAGCTTATGAAAGCCCGTGCTCGTTAATGCTTTTCTCAAACGCCTCACATGAACGTCAACGGTTCTTTCTTCCACAAATACATGGTCACCCCAAACTTGGTCCAGAAGGTGAGCCCTAGTATGGACTCTTTCAGTATGAGTCATTAAATAATGTAGAAGCTTAAACTCCTTGGGACCTAGGGTAATTTCTTGCTTGTTGCCAAAAACTTTGCGAGTAGCAGGATACAGTGAGAGTCCAAAAATACTCACAGCATCTTTTGTAAGTTCTGGCGATCTTCTCCTCAGTAGAGCATGAATCCTCGCGATCAGCTCTTTGGGCGAAAAAGGTTTTACAACATAATCGTCACAACCAGCATTCAGCCCCTCGATTTTATTTTCTTCTAACGACTTTGCGGTTAACATAATTAACGGGATATTTTGTGTCCTTTTATCATTTCTTAAACGTTTTGCGAAAGTTGGGCCACTTGTACCGGGTAGCATCCAATCCAAAATAATTAAGCCTGGGATGATTGTCTTAATTAAACTTTCCGCCTGCATGACATTACTAGCACTTATAACATCATACCCAGCAAAACTTAAATTTACTCTGAGAATATCTGAAATTGCAGGTTCATCTTCAATAGTTAAAATAGTACACTGTTCCATATCTACAACTTAAATTTTTTAGTCGCTTATGTCAACGAGCACAGAAAATGGTATTGTGCCGAATCAGATTACCTTTAGACGAAAATGCGGGCAGTCTGAGTTTAAGTTACTCAGAAAAAAGAGAATGTAAATTTACATGCGAATTCTTAAGGGTGTTCTCGCCCTTCCGCAGAAGTTGTCGGGCACGGCCCCGGCCAAAGGGTAAATCCTATTGGTAAGGAGAATGTTAAAATCGTTGAGGTTGAGCCTGTAGGAAATTATGCGATTAAAATTGTATTTTCAGATGGTCATGATACTGGTATTTACTCATGGAAATATTTTCAATGGTTAGCTGCGAATAAAAAAGATCTGTGGACGAGGTATATTGAAGAAACTAGTGGTGAAGCAGGCGCAATAGATTACAAAAGCCACACTAATCGGAGAAATAACATGAATAAAGAGTCAAAATAGTCATGAAGGAAGACAGTGATACCGTAGATTTTGGTCATACCAGGGTCAAACGTGGTGAAAAAAGCGGACTAGTTCGGGAAGTGTTTTCAGAGGTGTCTGAGACATATGATCTTTTTAATGACGTCGCCTCGTTTGGTTTTCACAGAATATGGAAAAAGTACGCACTTTGGTTATTAAATCTGAAAAGTGGGGAAACCTTGTTAGATGTTGCAAGCGGGTCTGGTGATCTGGCGATTAAGGCTACTGAGTTGGTTAAACCGGCTGGAACTGTAGTTATGTGTGATATTAATGACAGAATGTTAGAACATGGAAGGAATCGTTGTCTGGATGAAGGTAAGCTTATACCACTGGTTAAAGCAAATGCGGAAAGTCTTCCCTTTATGGATAATTCTTTTGATAAGTTAACTATTGGGTTTGGGTTAAGAAACATTACAGATAAAACAGGAGCTTTAAACGAGTTCAAAAGGGTGTTACGTCCCGGCGGCAAAGCTCTTATTTTGGAATTTTCGCAAATGTCAGAAGGCAATCCAATGAAAAAAGCTTACGATTGGTATTCCTATAATATTCTGCCGAAATTGGGTGAACTAACAGCCGGCAAGAGCGGTCCTTATACTTATCTTGTTGAATCGATAAGAGAATATCCTGGCCCTGATCAGATTTCAGAATTGTTAAAAAGTGTTGGTTTCTCGTCAGTGAGATTTCAGCCGTTGTTTCCGGGAGGCGTAACCGTTCACCAGGTTACGAAATAAAGGTCAATTTTTAAAAGGGAGTTAGTATGGCTGGGTTAACATTAAACAAACCAAATAAATTTATTATAAGTTTTTTGCTTATTTCTTTTTTTAGCTTATTAGCTCTTGAATCTTCAGAAGCTCGCCGGATGGGAGGGGGCCGCTCTTTTGGTAAAATGCCTCCTATCAAACGTCAAGCTACCACCCCTGCGAAACCAGCTGAGAATGTTAGTCCTAAAAACGCTCCGAATGCCGCAGCGTCAAAAAGGGGAGGCATGGGAATGTTGGGGGGTTTAGCTGCTGGACTTGGCCTTGCGGCTCTAGCATCTTACCTTGGGATTGGTGGAGAATTAATGGGTCTTTTGGTTATTCTCGGTATTTGTCTTCTTTGTTTTATTGCTTTTCGAGCTTTTTTTTCAAAAGGGTTAGCAAGAATGGCTCTGGCTGGTGGTTCGCCAGATAAGAGGTTTACTCAAACTCGTGTTCAAGAAAGGTCGGAGAATATAACCATAAGAGATAATGAGGGAGTGCAGTACGCAAATGGTAACTTCGAGTGGGAAATACCAGAAAAAGAGAAATTTCTGGAGGTTGCTAAGTCACAATTTATTGAGCTTCAAGAGCATTGGTCATCAGGCGATTTGGCTAAGTTAGAAAATTTTTGCACAGGGGATTTGATGGAACACCTGTCGAGAGAATTTAAAGAGAAGGACAGGGTGTATTCTGATCTGTCCGTGGTAGAGTTGAATGCTTATCTTGAGGGTAGCAAGACTATTAAAAATGAGTCTGGGCTGAATGTGTCAGAAGTTTACATAAGATTTAACGGCCTTATGAGAGATTCGGATTCTTTACCTATAAAATTTAATGAGGTTTGGACTTTGGAAAAGACAAACAGTTCAAATCAGGGTTGGTTGTTGGCAGGTATTTTTCAGGATGAGCAATTGGACTAAGGATTAATTAACATGGCAGGTTGGCGCTTCGCAGTGAGAGATTTTATTAATCGACAGCTTGAAAATGATGAACCCTTTCTGGCGCAAACTAAGATGCTCTCTGGGAAACGAATTATTGTCTTGATGCCCGATATTTTACCGGCCTTAGTGTCGTTAGAAATAGAGATGGGCACAGATGGCCTTGTTGATGACATAGTTATCACTGACAAAAAAATAGAACAAAGTGAAGGCATTTTAAGGATTATTGTCGCCAAAAAATTTATATTATCGCGGATGCAAAAGGTAGCTTCTGATTTTTATCGCCTGATGAAAATGTATCCGGCCGTTCATCTTTGTTTGGACAAGGTTTGAAAATAGAGGGCGACGTTGATGATATTCAGACCGTCGGTGATATATTAGAAGGGTTAGTCGATAGAGTTACTAGAAAATATAACGACGTCAAAATTTTTAAAGAAAACTTAACAAAGGGTGCGTTAACTGGTTTTTTGATGATTTCATAGTGAGGAAAAAGATTTTGAGCAACAAAGTCGAGCCTTGAATGAAATCACGGAGCGGTTAAAAAATTTAGAAAAAGAACTCAAATTTCCTCGTTGAAATTACTGGTTTTTGATGATAGAATTTGCTTACCTAGTTCAACTCCTGGTTGATCAAAGCAGTTTAGGTTCCAAAATACACTTTGCACGAATACCTTGTGTTCCATTAGTGCCATGAGTGCACCTAAATTGTAAGGGGAAACACCTTTAATACTTATTATTGAGCTCGGTCTGTTTCCATCAAAACCATTTAAAGGCGAACCCATAGCGAGGGCATCTGCCTGTGCTCGGATATTTTCTTTCGTATAAGATGAAACAGACAGATTGTTTGTCTCAGCTTTGTCTTCAAGGACTTCGACAAAGGTGGTAGGAATGATATCGGTGCCTTGGTGTAAAAGTTGGAAGTAGGCATGCTGAGCGTCAAATCCTGAACCACCCCAAATAATGCCAGATGTTGGGTAGGACACCCTAACACCCTCTTTGTTAATTGATTTTCCAAGCGATTCCATTTCGAGTTGTTGCAAATAAGGGACGAGATCGTCGAGTATTGAAGAATAACTTACGATTAATTGTGTGGGGAAATTCAAAAAGGTTCTGTTCCAAATCGAGATTAAAGCCATGATTATTGGTAAATTTTGGAGAACTGTCGCTTTATAAAAATGCTGGTCCATGTTTTTGCTCCTATTCGGAAATTGTCAAAATTCTCCTTACCAGCCATTAGCGCAAGAGATAAGCCCATAGCAGACCAAATTGAAAAGCGCCCACCTAATTTTTCAGGAATTTCGAAAATGTGGTCGTTTAGGAAACCTTTTGCTTTAGCGCTTTTTGTATTGCTAGTCACGACTGAAAAATGGGAAAATTCTCCTTCTTTGCTACAGCCGTGATCATGTAACCATTTTTTGCATAATCGAAAAGGAAAGAAAATCTCGGGGGTTTTCAAAGATTTACTCTGCAAAACAAAAAACGTGGTTCCGGCGTTACAACTCATAAGATATTCACACAAATCCAGACCATCCGGATTAGAGAAGAAACCAAATTTTAATCTCGATGTTTGGTACTTATTTTTCAACGCTTTATGCACGAATTTTTGAGGTATCATTGATCCGCCAAGACCAAGAAAAATTACATTTTCAAAACGATCATTTTTCCAACCTGTTTTTCTCCTTTTTCTAATTTTTGCATAATTCTTGAACCATAAAAATTGTTTCTCAATTTGTTTCCAGTTGTCAGTATCTTCATCCATGAAACCGGACTTTTCTTGACGAAAAACAGTGTGTAAAGGCCATTTCTTTTCCTGAAAATAGGCTCGTTACTTTTTTTTTAAAATTTTTAATTTGCTCAAGTTTGGTTAAATTAGTTAAAATTTTTTGGTCGATAAATTGTCTGCTGTAATCTAAAGAGATACCCTCAAATTTAATGAGCTGCTCGTTGTTGGGAACGAGTGAATTCATCTCGTGTCTTTTAAGCTTTTTTATTATTTCTGAAGCCTTTTTAGTCAAGTCTTCAAGTAGTAGGTCGTTGGTATTCATATCTTTTTCAATTTTTATCTCGTTTGTTGCAGTTTGTGGTACTTTTAAAAAGAACGCTAACACAGAAAATTTACAAAAAAAATGCAAAATGTGATTTTAAAAGGAAAACTGCATAGGGTTACTGTCACTGGGAACGATTTGCACTATGAAGGCTCAATTTCAATAGATGGGGCATTGCTCGAACTGGCTGGAATCCATGAGTTTGAAAAAGTTGAAATTTATAATATCAACACTGGCGAGAGGTTTGAAACATACGCAATTGCATCCAAAGCAGGTTCCGGTGTTGTTGCGTTAAATGGGGCTGCAGCTCGAAAGGCAATGAAAGGCGACCTTTTGATTGTCTGCAGCTACGTCTTACTCTCTTCAGAGGAGTTAGGGACCTACAAGCCTACTGTCATAAAGGTCGATGAGAACAATACACCACTAAAATAGTATTTTCATGCTGTTTTATTACCAAAGTGCAAAATGACTTTTGATCCAGATGTTATTCTTTTGGACGATTTGTCTAGTAGCATTAAAAACCCAAAAAGTCGGTTGTATGAATCAATATTGGTTATATAGAAGTTTATGAGCCAAAAGAGATTGAAAAGTCTCTAGAACTTATTCAGAGCAGATTGGAAAACGGTATTCACGCGGTTTGTTGCTTTTCCTATAATTTAGGACTGGTTTTTCAGGGGCTTCCCCCGAAAGCTAGTTTATTGAATTCTCCATTAATCCGAGCGTGGTTTTTCGAGGAGTATAGGAAATTAAGTGCTACAGAGGTGGATGAATGGATTGAATCTAGGCTCTATATGGAAAGCTCACAGCAAGAGGAAACTGATGGTGGAATTGTTGACGTAAGCTTTGAGATCGATGAAAAAACTTTTTGTGAAAATATAAATAGTATTCACAGCGAGAGCCGAGAGGGTGAAACATACCAGGTAAATTACACTTTCAATATAACTGGCAAAACCTATGGTTCGACAATCGGCTTGTACAAAAGACTAAGACAGAGACAACGTTGTCGCTATGGAGCACTTATTTGCTGCGAAGGAAACAGGGTATTATCTTTTTCGCCTGAACTGTTTTTATCAAAAACAGGAACGAATATCAAAACGAAACCGATGAAGGGTACCATGTCTTCAAGAGAATATTCTGCTCAGGATTTGAAGAACGATAAGAAAAATCGTGCTGAAAATGTTATGATCGTCGACTTGCTGAGAAATGATTTGTCCCGGATAAGCAAAGTAGGTAGTGTTAAAACACCACAGCTTTTCGAGGTGGAAAATGTGGGAGACATTTTACAAATGACTTCCTCCGTTACGAGTGAAATTTCTCCTGACATAACATTAACTGATTTGCTTAGAGCCACTTTCCCGTGCGGTTCGATTACTGGCGCGCCAAAAAAATCTACAATGGGAATAATTTCTGAATTGGAACGCAGTGGTCGTGGTATTTATTGCGGTTCATTGGGCTGGTTTGATGCTGTTACACCCGGTAATAAAGGTCTTGCAGACTTTACCTTAAGTGTTGCGATTAGGACTTTGGAAATTGATAGCAAAAATAATTTCTCCTTCGGGGTAGGTTCCGGCGTGACTATCGACTCAAATAGTCAAAATGAGTGGAATGAGTGCCTCCTTAAATCGAATTTTTTTGTAAAGCTTCCTAGTGCGGTCGGAGTATTTGAATCTATGCTTCTGAGGGATAATATTGTTTTAAGACAGGATGCACATTTCAATAGGCTCAGCAAATCAGCTGAAAATTTGGGGATTCCTTATAATCTGGACGAAATTGAATTTCTTTTACAGGAATATATTCACAATACTAAAACTTGAATATTGGCCTCTGGAAGATAAGAGTAGCTTTATCTGCTAGCGGAAAATTGAATATAAAGCACAGTAGACTCGAAGATATCATAGAAAATAATGTTGTTTTTTGGGCAAACGATTTGATTGGGAGAACCTCCGGTGTGACAAATAGCAACGATCCCCTTCTTATGCATAAAACAAGTTCCAGGGCTAGTTATGACTTGGCATACAGTGAAGCGGAAAAAAATGGAGGATTTGATGCAATTTTCGTGAATGAAAAAAATGAGGTCACCGAGGGAGGCAGAAGTAATTTCCTCATTAAGAAAAAGGGAGTGATGTTAACTCCGCCATTAGAATGCGGCCTCTTACCGGGTATTATGAGAGCCGAATTACTTAATTCTGGGGACTATTTGATTAGAGAGGAGGTAATAAGGAAAAAGGATGTAAATGCAGACACAGAAATTTATCTTTGTAATGCATTAAGAGGTCTTTTTAAGGTTAAATTACAGACCCAAAACAATCAAAATTGAGTTAAAAATTAGCAAATGTATTGATGTAAAATCGCCATCAGGTTATCATTTCGGATTCACAAATCAAATTTTTGCCAGACTGGAGTTTTTATGACAAAGCAACCACCCGAAATTCAGTTGTGCGCTTTCCCAAACGCTATGTCAATGGAATCTAGCGACCCTGAGCTATGGAAAGCAATGACTGACGAAGCACATCGTCAGGAACAGCATATTGAGCTAATTGCATCAGAAAACTACACGAGCCCAGTTGTAATGCAGGCGCAGGGCTCTGTTATGACCAACAAGTACGCGGAAGGTTATCCTGCAAAAAGATATTATGGTGGTTGTGAGTTTGTGGACGTAGCGGAAGAGTTAGCCATTTCGAGATTAAAGAAGCTTTATAACGCAGAGTATGCCAACGTTCAACCGCACTCTGGCTCGCAAGCTAACCAGGCTGTATTTTTCGCATATTTAAAACCTGGCGATACTATCTTAGGTATGTCATTAGCTGATGGAGGGCACTTAACCCATGGGGCTTCGGTAAACCTTTCGGGTAAAGTCTTCAACGCTATTCAATACGGATTAAGAGCTGAGGATGAAACTATCGATTATGACCAGGTGGAAAAGCTTGCTCTGGAGCACAAGCCAAAGATGATTATTGCCGGTGCTTCCGCATATTCGCTTGAGATCGATTGGAGAAAGTTTCGAGAGATCGCCGACAAAATTGATGCCTACTTCCTTGTGGACATGGCCCACTATTCTGGATTAATTGCTGCCGGGGTATATCCAAGTCCGGTCGGAATTGCTGACTTTGTCACCAGCACTACACACAAAACTCTGAGGGGTCCAAGAGGAGGCATTATATTATCGCAGGAAGAGCACGCGAAGAAGCTAAATTCCTTGATATTCCCAGGCATTCAGGGCGGCCCACTAATGCATGTCATCGCTGCGAAAGCAGCAGCATTTGGAGAGGCTTTGAAACCGGAATTTAGAGTTTATCAGGAACAGGTAAAGCGTAATGCTTCTCAAATGGCTGAAACTCTCGTAAATAGAGGTCTGAGAATAGTTTCAGGTAAAACTGAGAGTCACGTCATACTTGTTGATCTGAGAGCTAAAAATATAACAGGAAAGGCCGCGGAGGAATTATTAGGTAAAGCTCACATCACAGTGAACAAGAATGCGATTCCTAATGACCCGGAAAAACCATTTGTGACATCAGGTATCAGAATCGGCTCACCTGCGATGACAACAAGGGGGTTCAAAGAGAAGGAGTCGAAGACTCTAGCAAACTTGATAGCGGATCTTCTAGATGCTCCTGGAAGCGAGGAAGTTTTAGAATCAGTAAGAAAATCGGTTGGAAAGCTTACGGAGAAATTTCCGGTTTACGTGAATTAATCGCTTTTGCCATTCGACCCTTTTTGGTCGAGCCTAATTTATCAATTTTTTAAGGAGAATACTCTTGGCTGGACGTAATTTTTTGTTTGTCCCTGGTCCCACTAATTTACCCGACAGAATCCAAAGGGCTATGATGATATCGATGGAAGACCATCGTTCACCCATTTTTCCTAGGCTATATGAGTCACTTTTACCAGGGCTGAAGAGAGTTTTTAGGACCGAAACAGGGGTTCCTTTCATTTTTCCTTCATCTGGTTCGGGTTGCTGGGAAGCGGCTATCGCAAATACTTTATCTCCCGGCGATAAAGTTTTGGCCTCTCGTTTCGGACAATTCAGTCATCTCTGGATAGAGATGTGTAAAAATCACGGACTAGAAGTTCATGAGATAGATTGTGAATGGGGTACAGGAGTGCCTCTCGATGAATACGAGAAAGTGCTTTCTGAAGATACAAAGCACGAAATCAAAGCGGTATTGGCATGCCAAAATGAAACCGCTACTGGAGTAACTTCTGATATAGGTGGAGTTAGAAAAGTTTTGGACAAGGTAGGTCACCCTGCCCTTTTATTCGTAGACAGTGTTAGTGCTTTGGCATCCGTAGATTTTCGTTTTGACGATTGGAAAGTCGACATGTGCGTTACAGGTTCCCAGAAGGGCCTTATGCTCCCAGCCGGCCTTGGAATTCTATGTGTGAGTCAAAAGGCGCTTGGTCTAACATCGAGTGCAGGTCTCAAACGTGATTATTTCGATTTAGATATCATGCTTAATGCCAACAAGACCGGTTATTTTCCCTATACTCCGGCGCTTCCTCTTTTTTACGGGCTAAGGGAAGCTTTAGCGGTTATTGAAGAGGAGGGGTTGGATAATATCATTGCTAGACATCATTATTTGGCCGAAGGTGCTCGAGCGGCCGTATTTAATGGTTGGGGTCTCAAACTTTGTGCTAAAGAACCAAAATGGTACTCTGATACGGTAACTGCGGTCATGTTACCCGAAGGGGTTAACGGAGCAGATATAATCCTACATGCTTTCAAAAGGTACAACGTATCCCTGGGAGCGGGCCTTTCGAAAGTTGCGGGAAAACTGTTCCGAATAGGGCACCTGGGTGATATGAATGAAGTACATTTATGTGCCGGTATATCGGGGGCCGAAATGTCTATGTTGGATAATGGGGTGAAAGTAACTCCGGGTAGTGGAGTAGCAGCGGCGCAGGAATATTGGAGAAATAATGAGCCACCTCCAGGGTTGTTGGTTAGATAAAGAAAGATAGTATGGAAAAAGTTGTTTTTTTGGACAGGCAATCTTTAAATGCTAATGTTAGGAAACCATCTTTTGATCACGAATGGGAAGAGTATGATCAGACCTTACCTAATGAGGTTGTATCTCGGCTTTCGGATGCAACCATTGCTTTAACAAATAAAGTCCCTATTCGGAAAGAAATTTTAGACCAGTTACCTGACCTTAAAATGATTGCTGTGGCTGCCACAGGTTATGACGTCATTGACATAGGGGCCTGCAAGGAAAAAGGGGTATCCGTTGCAAACATAAGAAATTATGCGGTCAACACGGTGCCTGAACACACGTTTGCATTGATTCTCGCTCTAAAAAGAAATTTAATAGCTTATCGTGACGATGTTTTAGACGGTCGCTGGCAGAAACACGATCAGTTTTGTTTTTTCGATTATCGAATTAGCGATTTGAGAAATAGCACGATTGGTATTTTTGGTGAAGGTGCGTTGGGTCAGGGTACTGCTAAGATAGCAAAAGGTTTTGGTATGGAGGTTCTATTTGCTGATCACCCATCACCAAAGGCGGATGGGGTGAAATTCACCGATGCTGAAGAGGTTTTAAAAAGATCAGATATTATCTCTTTGCACTGTCCTCTCACGGACTCCTCTCGAGGATTTATTGGAATGGAGCAATTTAAAATTATGAAAAATGACTCTATTTTGATCAATACCGCAAGAGGAGGATTGGTAAACGAGGAGGATTTAGTGGTAGCCCTCAAAGAGGGTTTGATTGGAGGTGCTGGCTTTGATGTTTTAACGAAAGAGCCACCGAAGGATGGAAATCCATTATTGGATTTAAAATTGCCAAACTTTATCTTAACGCCACACGTTGCCTGGGCTTCAGACGAGGCCCAGCAGTTTCTTGCAGATCAATTAATTGATAATGTTGAATTGTTCGTGCAGGGTAACCCGCAGCACCTGGTAGTTTGAAATGACTAAGAAACTCTTGTATCAATTCGATACAGATTCTACAGCAAGTGTTTTTGATAGTGTGGTTGCATATGATGGAGGGGCTGATCACGTCACGGGAATTGGTAACGTAAATCCACAAAATGTACTCGCAATGGTTGATGGGTGCATTTATACTAGGGCCCCAAAAGACAAGCAGTTTACAGCCATATTTGTGGGAGGTAGTTCTTTAACGGAAGGCCAGGCAGTATTCGATGCTATCAAAAAGCGGTTTTTCTCTAACTTTCGAGTTTCCGTAATGTTCGATTCAAATGGCTCCAATACGACTGCAGCGGCAGCCGTAGCGAATATCGTTAATACCTGTGATGTCTCGGGAAAAAAAGCAGTTATTTTGGGAGGAACGGGACCCGTTGGACAAAGAGCTGCTGCACTTCTATCGTTAGAAAAAGCAGATGTGTTTATTACCTCTAGGAACATTGAAAAGGCTGAGCAAATTTCGGCGGAGATAAATGAGAGGTTCGATACAAATGTTAAAGCTTTGCCCGGAGGAACCAATGATGAGAGAGTTACGTCAATTTTAGGAGCATCAATAGTTATGGCTACCGGGGCAAGCGGGGTAGTTTTACTAAACAAAAAAGACTGGATTGAAAGCCAGTCCATCGAGGTTGTTTGCGACGCAAATGCGATGCCTCCCCTAGGGATTGAGGGGGTTGAGTTGAACGATAAAGCAAAGGAAATTGGTGGAAAGAAAGCTTTCGGAGCCATAGGCTTTGGTGGTTTGAAGATTAGCGTTCATAGGGAATGTGTGTCACGACTTTTTCATTCCAATGATGGGATTTTCGACGCTGAAGAAATATATAGAATCGCGAAAGAGATGTTATAAATGATTGAGAAGTCTGTTGAGGGTTTTTTAGAGGAACTAAGTTCGTCATCAGCTACTCCCGGAGGTGGGAGCGCTGCCGCCCTGATGGGTTCTATGGGGGCTGCACTAGTGAGTATGGTTGCCAACCTTACAACGGGGAAAAAAAAATACGAGGCAGTTGAGAAAGAAGTTTTAAGTATCCTTGAACAGTCTGAAAAGCTAAGAAAGCAGCTTCTAGAAGCAATCAATAAAGATGTTGAGGCCTTCGACACTGTTATGGCGGCATATGGTTTGCCGAAAGACACGGATGAACAGAAACTCAAACGAAGCTCAAAGATACAAGATGCTTTAAAAGCAGCTATAGATGCGCCAATGGAATGCGCCTTTTTGGCAACAAAAGTTATGCCTTTGTGCAGAAAGATCGCAGAAATTGGTAACGTCAATATAATATCCGATGCAGGAGTTGCTGTTTTGGCTGCAAGGGCTGCTTTTAAAAGTGCTGAATTGAACGTTTACGTTAATGCCGCTGGGTTAGAAAATAGAGTTTTTGCTGACAAACAAATCCAAGAAGTTCGCAAGCTATCAAATATAGTCGAGAGAGAAGAGCGTGACATTTTTGACTATGTGTCGGGAGTTATCCTGAAACTGTAATTTTTATTAGGGAGTTTTTTTAATGGCAAGTGATATAGAAATTGCGCAAAAAGCAAAAGTAGAAAAAATAACGACAATCGCTTCAAAAATCGACATTTCGGAAGATTTTTTAGTCCCATACGGCCACGACAAAGCTAAGGTTTCTTTGGATTTTTTGAATACATTGCACGACACGCAAGAAGGTAATTTGATTTTGGTCTCAGCAATTAGTCCCACTCCAGCCGGGGAAGGAAAAACCACTACGACTGTGGGATTAGGAGATGGTCTAAATAGAATAGGAAAAAAAACACTTATTTGTTTGAGGGAGCCCTCACTTGGTCCTGTTTTCGGAGTTAAAGGAGGAGCGGCTGGTGGCGGGTACGCACAGATTGTCCCAATGGAGGACATAAATTTGCATTTTACCGGCGATTTTTCTGCGATTGCACTAGCTAATAATCTTTTGGCTGCAATGATCGATAACCATATCCATCACGGTAACGCGCTACAAATTGATTCTAGAAGAGTAACTTGGAAAAGAGTTGTTGATATGAATGACCGCGCATTACGGGACATAGCGGTTGGTTTGGGTGGCCCAGGTAATGGTTATACGAGACAAGATGGTTTCGATATTGTGGTTGCATCTGAAGTGATGGCAATTTTCTGCTTGGCTGAATCTGTTGACGACTTAAAAACCAGATTAGGGCAAATTGTTATCGGCTCAACGCGGGAAGGAAAGCTTATTACGGCGAAAGATTTAAATGCGCACGGTGCGATGACAGTTTTACTCAAAGATGCGTTGCAGCCTAACCTTGTACAAACGTTAGAGAATAACCCTGCTTTTGTTCATGGCGGTCCTTTTGCGAATATTGCTCATGGCTGCAATTCTGTAATTGCTACTAAAACTGCACTAAGGCTTGCTGACTATGTTGTTACAGAAGCCGGTTTTGGTGCTGATCTGGGCGCCGAAAAATTTATTGACATAAAGTGTCGTAAAACTGGACTTAAACCGAAGGCAGCGGTAATTGTGGCCACTGTGCGAGCGTTAAAGTACCATGGGGGCGTAGATGTTAAGGAGTTGAATGCGGAAAATTGTGATGCCTTAGAGAAAGGTCTTGTAAATCTTGAAAGGCACGTCCATAACGTCATGGAAAACTACGGTTTGCCTTGCGTTGTCTCTATTAACAAATTTACATTCGATACTGCTAAAGAAATTGAGATCATAAAAACCCGAATGAGTGAGCTAGGAGTTTCCGTGGTTTTGGCCGAACATTGGGCAAAGGGCGGAGAGGGAGCTGAGGAACTTGCAAAGGAAGTAGTGAAACTCGTTGATAAGGGATCCGGCCCAAAATTTGTTTATCAAGATGGCGATAGTTTGTGGGAGAAAGTGACAAAAGTTGCTACTAAGATTTATGGGGCTTCAAATGTGACGGCATCTACGAAAGTGAAGAAGCAGCTTTCTGATTGGGAAAATGCCGGCTTTGGAAAGTATCCAATTTGTGTAGCAAAGACTCAGTCCTCTTTCTCTACAGATGCATCTGTCAGAGGGGCTCCTTCAGGCCATACAGTTAATATACGAGAAGTTCGCTTAGCAGCAGGGGCAGGGTTTATCGTAATGGTTTGCGGGGATATTATGACGATGCCGGGGCTTCCGAAGGTCCCTAGCGCAGAAAAAATTGATGTCGACGGAGATGGAAAAGTAGTTGGGTTATTCTAATATTACGGTTTTATACCAGTAATACGCATATCTCTGGGTTCTTTTAATTTGAATTGCGCTGGCTCTTGTTTCAGTTCCGTTAGCCCACAATTGTGCAACAATGCAGCGAGGCTTTTTGGAGTGTAACCCCATCGATGAACCATAAGAGGATCCCGCCACCTTGGATCTCCGTAAAAAACCCACATTGTCCTTTGTCCCTTTTGATTGGGCGAAGCGCCAGCTTCAGGATCTTTCAAAAACTCCTCGCATGCTGAAATTAAATTAGGACATTCGAGAATAAGCTTACCTCTTGGTTTTAAAACTCGAACCCACTCAGAAAGAACCTGTTCAACCTCCCACCTCCAGAAATGTTCGACAACGTGAACAGAGAGGATTTCATCTGCGTAGTTAGATTCGAATACTGATAGATTTCGAAGATCACAGTTGACGTCAGGTTTTACGCCACTTCGGTCCTCGACAAGATCTACATTAATATATCCCTCAAGTAACTTATCGCCGCATCCGAGATTTAATTTTATTTCTTTCATGAGTTGATATTGATTGGTGGCCAAGGGCGGAATCGAACCACCGACACAAGGATTTTCAGTCCTCTGCTCTACCGACTGAGCTACTTGGCCCTGAGCTTTAATATAAGTATACGTGAATAAATTTGGCAGTTGGATTAAACATCAAAATTGATTAATAAAGCGATAGTTTAATTAAAAAAGAGTTGCATTTAAATCAAACAATCTAAACATTGCCTGTGTTTGCTCTGATAATGTTATTTCAACAATTTTCAAAAAAAGTTTAATTAGCCGAATATTGAATAGTTTGCAATATATTAGACTACTATTTCTTTTTTAATTATTTGTGTAATTGCTTCAGACGCCGCCAATAGGCCCATAGTAGCGGTAACCGTCACGATTGACCCATAACCAGAGCAAGATATCCGTGAATTCTCAGCTCTTGACTTTTTGCTCAACTCTGTTGAGGTAATGCAGCTAACTTTCATTACCGTAGAACGAGGAAAGCCATGATGTCTTCTTAGGACATAGCGAACTTTCGAGAGAAGCGCATCATTTTTTGCATTCCCTAGATCAGTACAAATAAATTTGTAAGGATTTATTTTCCCGCCTGCTGCACCACAAACCAAAAAAGTTCTCTGGTTGCTGGAGGCTTTACCGAGATTAGATACTAAGCTGACTTTGGCTTGAACTGAATCACATGCATCAATCCAATAATCTACATTTGACGAATCCAATATTTTTTTTGCATTGGAGTCACAGAACTCCTCGTCGTACCCAGTTACCTCCACGCCCGGATTAATTTGCCTAAGCATCTCTTCCATCGCTACTACCTTTGGTTTTCCCAAATTATCATAGTTAGCATGGCATTGCCGATTGATATTTGATTCAACAATTATATCTGGGTCAACCAGGGTGATTTTTTTAACGCCGCTTCTTACCAGAGCGTTAGCTGACCATGACCCAACTCCACCAACGCCAATCACTCCTACCCGAACACTTGTAAGTTTGGAAGCATCAAGCTCCCCAAGCAAATTGACTACACTGCTACAAAAACGTTCTACCAATGGCTAGTTTTAAACCGTTAAGATTGAACAACCGGTTGTTCTTCTCTCTTCCATAAGTTTATGAAGAGCGACAACATCTTGTAGAGGCTTTTTCTGGTAAATTGGGATTCTTATTTTATTCAACATCACTAGTTGCAAAAGTTCTCCAAAAGTGACCTCTAACTCTTTTCGTGTTGCAACATAGGACCATAAAGTTGGTCTAGTTATAAATAAATGTCCACTCAAAAGACCAAGATCAAAAGCGGAAACTTTCCCAGATGCATTTCCGTAAGAGACCATCAAGCCATATTTTTTAAGGCTTTGGATCGACTGATAAAAAGTGCTTGCGCCAACAGAGTCAAAGACTACATCGACTCCGCGACCCTGTGTGATGTCTCTAATTTGCTCGACAAAATTCTCCCGGGCATAATTAATGACATTTGTGGCACCATAGTTTTTTGCCAATTCTTTTTTCTCTTCACTACTTACAGTCCCCGTAATTTCGACATCCATCATTCTTGCCCATTGCATAGCAATTAAACCAGTCCCGCCAGCAGCAGCATGAAAAAGGACTGTATGAAAAGGCTGAAGATTTGCAACCCGCTTAAATAAATAGCTGACGGTCATACCTTTCAATAGCATTCCGGCCGCAATTTCAAAATCCAATTCAGGTGGAATCTTAAGTAAAACGTCAGCAGAAACAATTCTAGACGTGCTATAGCAGCCCGGAGAAGCAACTACGTATACAACTCTATCGCCTTCTTTAACATTAGAAACTCCCTGTCCAATCGCCTCAACAAAGCCAGCGGCTTCATGTCCTAGTTTGCCAGGCAAGCTCGCCTGTGGATAAGTTCCATTTCGATAATAAACGTCAGTGTAATTGACGCCTATGGCTTTGTGGCGCACCACTACCTCCCCAGGGCCTGGGGATTTGAGGTTGAAGGGTTTGAGTTGTATAACGTCTGGCGACCCAGTTTGATCTATTTCGGCGCGAAGCTCCAATATTGTCTCCTTTTTTACTTATTTCTTAAAAATTTTATAACGGATAGATAATAAAGTAACCTATGTAGTTTAAATTGTTTCGAATTTTTTTGTAATGAAAGGGCGCAAATTTATGGCAGGACATTCAAAATGGGCAAATATTCAGCACAGGAAAAATCGACAAGATGAGCGTAAAGGGAGGGCTTTTGGGAAACTTATAAAAGAGATTACTGTTGCTGCAAAATTGGGAGGTGAAGATGTTACAACTAATCCTCGTTTGAGGCTTGCAATTGAAAAGGCTAAAGAGGCGAATTTACCGAAAGATAAAGTTAAAGATGCTGTCAACAGAGGTTGTGGTTTATTACAGGGGGTAACTTACGAAGAGATAACATACGAAGGGTATGGGGCAGGTGGAGTAGCTTTTTTAATAAACTGTTTAACTGACAATCGTGCCCGAACAGTTGCCGAAATTAGGCATGCTTTTAGCAAACACAAAGGTAATCTTGGGACAGAAGGCTCGGTTTCTTACATGTTTGATCATTGCTGTCAGTTTTTCTTAAATGAATCCAAAGACAAAGAAGAAGAGTTGTTAGAACTTCTAATAGAAAAGGGTATTTCTGAGGTAAAACCGTTGCAAGATGTCGGCATTGAACTCCTCGGGGATGCAGATGCGTATACGGACATTAAGGAGACTCTTGTGAGCAGCGGTTACACTATAGAGTTCTCAGAAGTTGTTATGCTAGCAAAAGTTCCAATTTCCGTTACAGCCGAGGATTTGGTAAATATTGAAAAACTCAAGAGTGTTCTTGAGTCATTAGATGATGTTCAGAATGTATTCACGAACGCGGATATATAGGAGATAGGAGGAGCCAAGTTTGAGAATCTTAGTAATTGGGTCAGGAGGAAGAGAACACGCTATAGCATGGAAGATTTCGCAATCTACGATTGTATCTAAGGTTTATGTGTTTCCTGGAAATGCTGGAATAGATGTAGATAATCAATTGATCCGAATACCAGTTTCTGGATCAGTCTCAAATGAACACATCGGAAAACTCGTAAATGAAAACAAGATTGATATGGTTGTCATTGGCCCGGAAGGTTTTCTTGTAACTGGCTTAGTTGATTATCTGAAAGAGAAAGGACTACCAGTTGTTGGCCCAACTAAGGCAGTAGCTGCCTTGGAAGGTTCGAAGATATTCTCAAAAGTTTTTATGCGGAATAATGGAATACCCACAGCCGACTTCGAGATATTTTACGACTTTGACAAAGCGGTTGATTACATAAAAGGTAGTAAGTTTCCAATTGTGATAAAAGCCAATGGCTTAGCTGGTGGTAAGGGGGTCTTTGTTGTAAAAAGTCAAGAAGAAGCTTTACGAGCGTTACAGCATCTCATGAGACAAAGAACACTTGGAGAGGCCGGAAACAGTGTCGTCATAGAAGAGTTCATGGCAGGATTTGAGGTTAGTTTTATAGTACTTACGGATGGCCGAAACATTGTAAGGTTTCCAATTTGCCAAGATTATAAAAATTTAAGTGATTCCGGAAAAGGTCCGAATACTGGAGGTATGGGAGCTCACTTCCCACTCCCGTTTCTCAATAAAAATATGTTGTCCAAATTTTGAGGAAGAGATTGTCCGTCCAGTTTTGCGCGGAGTTGAAAATATGGGACACGTGTATAAAGGTTTTCTGTATTGTGGGTTGATGGTGAGTGAGAGCGGAGAAGCTAGAGTGCTCGAATTTAACTGCCGTCTTGGTGATCCAGAAACTCAGTTACTCATGTTGTTAATGAAAGGAGACTTTCTACCCCTTTTAGAGAATGCGTGTAGGAAGGGTGAATTTAGCTTATCTGAGGTTTCAACGGAATTTTGGCACCAGAAAGCTGGATTATGCGTCGTAGCTTCAGCAAAAGGGTATCCAGGCGAGGTGCTGAAGGGAGATGTTATTGAAGTTGGTAGGCAGATTGAAGATGACCCTAATATAAAAGTTTTTCATAGTGGAACCGAAATTCTTGATGGTAATCTCATAACTAACGGGGGAAGAGTTTTGACGATATCCGGTATTGGTGAAAACAAGGATGCACTCAGAAACAAAGTTTACGAAAAAATGAGTCAGATAAAATTTGATGGAAAACACTATCGTAATGACATTGGACTTACAGAGATTCGCGAAAAATAACGGTAGGTAATGAATTCAGCACATAGTAATTATGACATTACCATTGTAGGTGGGGGCATACCGGCCCTATTCAGCGCTGTGATTTTTAGCAAGCTTGGGTTGAAAGTTTTGCTGGTAGCAAAAGGTTTCGATAGAAACGGCCGCGCAGTTTCTTCGGGCACGAATATTTCTTATGCCATCTCACCTTCGAATATTGGACTCTTTACTCGTTGTGGGTTGAAGGAGCAGTTTTTCGAAATGTCGGAGGACGTTTTCGAGATGCACATATTTGAGGACGAGGCTTGTGTAAAGCTCAGTTCTGATCTGGGTCCGAATGATTATCTTACCAAAATTATCGATCACAACAATTTACATAATCTATTGTGTGCAGCGACGAGTTTACTTCAAAACTTTCATTCAATAAGCGGTAGGGTTGTAGGCTTTGACTACGGTCCAGACGGCAAACAATGCAACTTGAAAATCTTACAAGACAGTGAAAAAGAAATTTGCAATATAAACACAAATTTGCTTGTCGTGGCAGATGGCGCTAACTCCTTTTGTAGGCATATTTTAGGGATTTCATGGGGAATAAAGAATTATTGCCAGCGTGCTGTGCTCGCGAATTTTAAGTCTTCTTTAAGTCCTAGTATTGCAAGGCAATGGTTTCGGCGAGATGAGGTCATGGCTTTTCTTCCTACCTCGAAAAATAGCCTCTCGATGATTTGGTCTCAGAGAGACTGTGATGCTCAACGGTTATTGAAAGAGGGTAATAGCTATTTAATGAAAGAGCTTTCTAACTTTATAGGAACTACAATGTTGTCGAGGATCGAGATTGATTCAAAAAATGATATCTGCTCCTCTGTCAATGATTACGGTCGACAAACTCGTTACAAAAAGGGTAATTTTACTGGGTGACTCCGCTCACACTGTTCATCCTCTCGCTGGGCTTGGTTTGAATATAGGACTTTTTGATATTGTGACCTTAGTTAATGAGTTCGATAAGGCAATTAATAAAAACCGAAAATTTGATGCCGGTTGTGAGTCGATTCTTAGCTCCTATTTGAGAGCGAGATTATTTAAGACAAGAGCCATTCAAACTTTAATCGATACAATTAAAGTAGGATTTTCTACCGGCGGACACTCAGCTAAGTTGTTAAGGACTAGAGGAATGAATCTATTGGACCGGTCCAATCTCCTGAAGCGTTATATAGTGAGATTCGCTGCATCAATTCTCTAACTTTTTTAAGGATTTTTGAACATGGTTACGCTACATCCCGCAACGAAGTTTCTGGTAATTGCTTTATTGGTTGTTCACCCTTTATTTGTATGGGGAAATGATCAAGCTTCGCATAAGCAAGTAGAAGAAATTCGCACTGCTGTAGAACGCTTGTTTGGAACTGGGTACATGGTCAAGTCAGTAAAAAAAACTGATTTAGAATATATATTTGAAGTGAGAATTAATAACGAACTTGTGTATGTTAATCGAGAAGTGACGCATATGTTCATTGAGGGTCAACTTATACAATTGAGTGACGGGAAAAACTTAACTGAGGAAAGAAAAAATGAAATTTTGTCTATAAATTTTCGTGATCTCCCGTTTCAACAAGCTATTGTCTCCGACTTTAATAATTCTGATCAGGGCGCTGTCCGGGAGATAGCCGTTTTTGAAGACCCTAATTGTGGTTACTGTAGAAAATTTCGCAGGTCATTGAGTAAGATTGAAAATCTCCGCGTTTACACTTTTCTTTATCCCATCTTAGGTGACAATTCTGTTACGATTTCAAAAAATGTATGGTGTTCAGCAAACCCTTCTCAGACATGGGATGAACTAATGCTTAATGATGTAGAGCCCTCAGACATTGATGCAATTCCTTGTAAATTTAATTTGGAAAGCTTTCTGGCGATAGGGAAGAATTTAGGTATTCAGGCAACACCTACCATTTTTTTGTCTTCAGGAGAAAGATTAAGAGGAGCGGTATCTGAGGAAAGGTTGCGAGAGAAGCTTGACCTTATTTCGGAAGGAAAATAATTAACGTGCCGCGGAATTTTGTAGACCCAGCTCTTCTGCCTGCATCGAATCCGGTGCCAAAAAATAGATCGCCCCTGTTAGGTCCCTTAATTGCGCTACCTGTATCCTGGGCTATCATAAAAAAGCTTTGAGCATTGTTACTTTTCGATTGTATTTCCTCTATAACCATTACTGGTGTCCCAAGCTTAATGAAGTCCTCATCTACCGCTATGGAGTGATTCGCAGTTAATGGGACTCCGAGTGTTCCCTTAGGACCTTCACTAGGATCTTTGGATGTTGGGAATTCTTGAAAAAAAATAAATCTAGGGTTGTAGTTGAACATGTCATCACTTCGCTTAGGATTATTTCTAACCCAACTTTTGATATTTTCCATACTTGCCTTGTGTAATGGCATTTCACCATTGGCGTCTAACCATTTAGCTATGGACCGATAAGGCCTTCCGTTAGAGCCTGCATAACCAACTCGTATCCGCTTCCCATTTTCTAATGTAATTGTTCCTGAGCCCTGAATATGAAGGAAGAAGTTTTCAACAGAGTCCTCAAGAAATACTAATTCGTTTCCTTTTAAAAGATCATTTTCAATAATTTGCTTACGAGTAGGATACAATTTTGCCCCAATCTCAGCTTCTGTTTTCTCTGGTGAGTTTGGGTCTGTGTTTTCGGTCGCCCTGTTTCTTAGTTCGCTGATAGAAGGTAAGTTTGATGGACGCTTAAATATCGGAGAATAATATTTTTTAGTTTTTTTTCTTGATCCTCTTAACACCGGTTCGTAATAGGCAGTGAGCAGACCGGATTTGCCTCTAATGGCGTACGTACGAAAATTTTCTTGGAAGAACTTTCTGACCATATCGCTATTGCTACCATCTATTTTTTGCTGAGTCTTGCATTTAATAAAAATTTCAATAGGAAGTTTTTTTGATTTACAGTTTCTTTGCCACGCAATGTAGGCAAGTTGAAAGTTTTGTTGTCTCCAATATTCTGAGTCAGCCAGATTGATTGGCTCATATCCTTTCCTTTTGTAAAATGTATCTAAGGATAGGGGTGTTGATTCGTATTCTGGCAGATCAGGAATTTCACCTTTATCTTCGGGAAATTTCTCATATAATACAGACCTATTTCCAAAGCAAGACGCTAGCAATAATAGTGTCAATAGCAAAGAAATGTTTTTACTTGTAGAATGCAAACTTTATCCCTACTTGAATTGGATATGTTAATTATTTTCTTAGAAGCACTAATAGCTATTGTAATTGTAGGCGTGTTTATTTGGTGGACAATGAAGGGAAAATAAATAAACAGGAAATGAGAAAAGCATATGACCGAAAAAAATAAAAATTCGAGATGGATTGGGCCTAGTATTTTGTCCGCCGACTTTGCATTTTTAGGAGCTGAGGTTGAGGCGTTGCAAAAAGCGGGGGCTGATTTTATTCACTTTGATGTTATGGACAATCATTTTGTACCAAACCTTACATTTGGTCCTTGCGTTTGCAGAGCTATCCGTCCTCACATTCAGGTACCTATAGACGTCCATCTTATGACAGAGAACGTTGATAAGCTTATTGTTGACTTTGCTTCAGCAGGGGCTAATATGATTTCGGTTCATCCTGAATCTACTCACCATTTGTCTAGAAGCCTCAAATTGATTAGAAGCAACGGATGCGAGGCAGGGATTGTTTTGAACCCTGGGACACCAATTACGTGTTTGGATTGGTTAATGGAAGAAATTGATTTTATTTTGGTTATGTCGGTAAACCCTGGATTTGGTGGTCAAGAGTTTATTCCTGTTTCGGAAGAAAAAATAAAAACCATAAGGGAAAAAATTGATGTTTTTTCAAGAAAAAGTTTACAACGGATAAGATTAGAGGTTGATGGAGGAATAAAAATCGAGAATGTGGCCTCACTCGCAGCATGCGGAGCTGATACATTTGTAATCGGCTCAGGCATATTTGACCATCCAGATGCAGGATCTCAGTTTGGCTATAAAAAAATAATGGAAAGTTTTAGAAATCAGCTTATCTCAGCGTTATGAGCACTAGCATCGATTTAAAAACTTTCTTGAGGCGTGGCAAAGAGGGGGTCAATCTAGTTCCTATATCGAGAAAATATCTCGGCGACTTGGAAACACCCTTGTCAGTTTATTTGAAACTTTCCGATTCTCCCAACACTTTTCTTTTGAGTCGGTTGTTGGTGGAGAGCGGTTTGGCCGTTACTCGTTTATTGGGTTGCCTGCGGAAAAAAAAATAGAGGTCTGGGGAGATACCGTCACTTTATTTAAAAAAAAAGAAATTATTGATAAGGTTTGCTGTGACCCACTTAATTTTGTAGAAGATTATATTTCTAAATTTTCCCCTTCTCCTGAAGTTTATGAGTTACCTAGATTTTGTGGTGGCTTGGCTGGCTATTTCGGTTATGACGTTGTGAGACTTGTAGAGCCTAGGTTGAGAAAGCATGTCAGAGAAAAAGAAAACAATCTATTAATCCCTGATATTTTCCTTTTAGAGGTTAGGGATATGATTATCTTTGATAACTATACGGGCGAATTGACCCTAATTGTCTTCGCTAACCCTGAAGAGAGCTCTGCATTTCAACAAGCAGAGAAGAAGTTGGATCTTATGGAAGCATCGTTATCTAAGACATTAACTATTCCCAAGCTCGGTGGCTGCGAGGCAACAGAGATAATTAGACGTTTTTCCAAAGAGGAGTTTGAAAAATCTGTTTTAAAAGCTCAGGAATACATTTTTTCCGGCGAGGTGATGCAGGTTGTTTTGGGACAAATATTAGAGAAACCTTTTTCTGGAAACGCTCTTTCTCTTTATCGAGCCTTGAGAAATATAAACCCCTCCCCCTATATGTATTTCTATAATTTGGGGGAATTCCAGGTAGTTGGTGCTTCGCCAGAGATATTGGTGAGGCAAGATAATGCAAAATCCTCGGGGAACAGTTTTAATCGGATTACTATTCGCCCAATTGCTGGTACCCGCAGACGGGGAAAAACTGAACGGGAAGATGCAGAGCTAGAAAGTGAGTTACGTGCGGATCCTAAAGAGCTTGCAGAGCACGTCATGTTGATTGATCTTGCACGAAACGATGTTGGCAAAATATCAAAAATTGGCAGCGTCTTCCTGTCTGAAAAAATGGTTGTAGAAAAATATTCGCATGTAATGCATCTTGTTTCTGAGGTTGAGGGTCATCTTCGAGATGGTTTATCTTTCATGGATGTACTAAAAGCTACCTTTCCTGCTGGTACCTTGAGTGGAGCGCCAAAAATCAGAGCAATGGAAATTATAGAGGAATTAGAACCTGAGAGGAGGTCTCTTTATGGGGGTGCATGTGGTTATATTTCTTTTGCAAAAGATATGGACCTAGCGATAGCAATTCGAACGGGGGTCTTAAAAAACGGCATCTTAAGTGTTCAAGCTGGCGCCGGAATAGTATATGATTCTATTCCAGAGAATGAGTGGCGGGAAACAGAAGCAAAAGCAGGCGCTGTAATCAAAGCTGCAGAAAGTTTGGAAAATAATAAAAAGTTTGTCAAATAGTAAATATGAAGATATTAGTCATAGATAATTACGATTCTTTCACATACAATTTGGTTCAATACATTGGCGAACTCGGTGCTGAAGTTGTGACAATCCGCAATGATCAGTGCAGTGTGAAAGAAATTCTAAGTTCTTCGGGAACTTTAAAGCCAGATAAAATTTTGATTTCTCCCGGCCCAGGTCGTCCACTAAACGCCGGGGTTTCTTTGAGTTTGGTCCTGGAAGTTTCGAAAATGAAGGAACCTATACCTATTTTTGGTGTTTGTCTTGGCCACCAAGTTATCGGCGAGGCATTTGGTTCAAAAGTCGGGCCAGCAAAAAGTATCATGCACGGTAAAGTTTCAAAAGTAACACATTCCGGCATCGGGCTTTTTCAAAAGATTCCGTCGCCTTATACGGTAACGCGGTATCACTCGCTTGCCTTGCTTGAGGATAAGTTCCCTGAGTGTTTAGAGATACTTGCTCGTACTGACGATCAAGAGATAATGGCTATCAGACATAGGGACCTACCATTTTACGGAGTTCAATTCCATCCTGAGGCTATTTTGACGGATTATGGTTACGATATTCTGCAAAATTTTATGGAGCAAACATGAATTCAGTTTTAACATCACCTCCAAATGAATTGAATGTACAAAAACTTTTAGAGCAAGTAATTATTGGAAATGATCTTGATGTTACTGAGACACGCTTTCTAATTAAAAAAATCATGAAAGGGGAAATTGCCCACTCATTAACTGCTGGAATATTAGTCGCGTTGAAGATGAAAGGAGAGACGGTAAGTGAGATACTCGGTGGTGCTGAAGTGATGCGCGACCTGGTTAAGCCCGTTGATTCGGGTTTGGAAGATTTGGTTGACCTATGTGGCACCGGGGGGGATGGGGCACAAACCTTTAATATTTCTACAGCAGCGATGTTTGTTGCGGCTTCAGCAGGAGCTAAAGTGGCTAAGCATGGAGGAAGGGCGGTGTCTTCCTCTTCAGGCAGTGCAGATTTATTGGAGTGTCTGGGTGCCAACATAAACCTCAACCCTGAGCAGGTTGTAAGTTCAATGCAGAATACCGGAGTAGGGTTTATG
Source organism: Burkholderiaceae bacterium (assembly GCA_038147455.1). GTDB lineage: Bacteria > Pseudomonadota > Gammaproteobacteria > Burkholderiales > Burkholderiaceae_A > UBA7377. The sequence goes on from JAYQTQ010000003.1 coordinate 575,648, forward strand.
TTTGCTCCTAACCATCACCCAGCTATGAAAAATGTTGCTCCTGTTCGAAGAGAATTAGGCACCCGAACAATATTTAATATCCTGGGCCCTCTAACGAACCCGGCAAAATCCAGACGTCAATTGATAGGGGTTTATGACAAAAAACTGCTCTTACCAATTGCTAACGTTTTAAAGCAATTGGGATCTACGCACGTATTGGTAGTTCATGGCGAGAGTGGTCTTGATGAAATGTGCTTTTCCAGCAGGACGTACTACGCTGAACTAAAAAAAGGAAAAATTACGGAAGGAATTATCGTCCCTGAGGACTTAGGATTTGATGTGAGGAGCTTTTCGAAAATTGAAGCAATTAATGTTTCGAGTGTTGATGAAAGCAAGAAGAAGGTTATAAAAAGCCTCACTAATAAAGACAGCCTTGAGGCCCAATATGTGATGTTGAATGCGGCCGGTGCTCTTTATGTGGCTGGTTGTTGCGATTCAGTCAGGCAGGGTGTTGCTCTGGCTGAAGGTAGTATTGCTAGTGGAACCGCGATTAAAAAATTGGAAGAATTTGTAAAATTTACTCAGGAGATAGGCAACTAGCAATGTTAAAAGAAATATTGCAGTCGAAACGGGCCCAAATTGAGAGGCTGGCGAAAACCCGTAGTATTGCCAGCTTCGAGAAAGAAGTTGAGGGTTTTAAACATAGAAATTTTTCTGAGAAGTTAACGAGAAGTGAGCAGTCAAACCAGATTGGGGTAATAGCTGAAATCAAAAAGGCGAGCCCGAGTAAAGGAATTTTAAGAGAAAACTTTGAAGCAAAAAATATTGCTAGACTTTACGAGAACAACTCTGCCTCTTGCATTTCTGTTTTAACGGACGAAAAATTCTTCAAAGGTAGTATTGAAAATTTAATCCTAGCAAGGCAAGAGGTATCTATTCCGGTTTTGAGAAAGGATTTTATTATTGACCCCCTGCAGGTAGCAGAAAGTTATGCGATGCATGCAGATTGTATTTTATTAATTGCGGCTGCATTGCCTAATAGCTTACTTGTCGAATTGGAGTCGCAGGCACTGTCATATGGGATGGATTGTCTATTGAGGTGCACAACGAGGGAGATTTAGAAAAAGCAATGTCTTGCAAATCGAAACTTATTGGAATAAATAATAGAAATTTAGAAGATTTTTCAGTCAACTTAGAAACAAGCTTACGGCTAAACAAAACAATTCCCACAACAAAATTAGTGATATCAGAGAGCGGAATAAAAAACTCCAAAGACATTAAAGTTATTAACAGATAACGGAATAAGAACATTTTTGATAGGAGAGACTTTCATGAGGCAAGATTGCCCAGGTCAAGCGCTGAAAAAATTGTTAAGTTCATGCACCGAAAGTGATTGACATCCGTAAGAATGCGTAATAGTCTTAGGGGTTCCGTAGTATCATTGTTCTTTAAAAATTTACAGCCGATAAGTGTGGGCAATTTGATGATTTGCACAAGAAAATCTATTGCTCCACTTTATTATGTAATCATTTACAGTCATAACTTTGAGCATAGAAATTAATAGATCGAACTGAAGAGTTTGATCCTGGCTCAGATTAAACGCTAGCGGCATGCCTTACACATGCAAGTCGAACGGCAGCGGGCTCTTCGGAGTGCCGGCGAGTGGCAAACGGGTGAGTAATACATCGGAACATGCCCAGTAGTGGGGGATAGCTCGGCGAAAGCCGAATTAATACCGCATACGACCTTCGGGTGAAAGGGGGGGATCTTCGGACCTCTCGCTATTGGAGTGGCCGATGCCTGATTAGTTTGTTGGTGGGGTAACGGCCTACCAAGACTGCGATCAGTAGCTGGTCTGAGAGGACGATCAGCCACACTGGGACTGAGACACGGCCCAGACTCCTACGGGAGGCAGCAGTGGGGAATCTTGGACAATGGGCGAAAGCCTGATCCAGCAATGCCGCGTGTGCGATGAAGGCTTTCGGGTTGTAAAGCACTTTTGTCAGGGAAGAAATGGTTCGGGCCAATACCTCGGACTTCTGACGGTACCTGAAGAATAAGCACCGGCTAACTACGTGCCAGCAGCCGCGGTAATACGTAGGGTGCAAGCGTTAATCGGAATTACTGGGCGTAAAGCGTGCGCAGGCGGTTTACTAAGACAGGTGTGAAATCCCCGGGCTTAACCTGGGAACTGCATCTGTGACTAGTAGACTAGAGTTTGGCAGAGGGGGGTGGAATTCCTGGTGTAGCAGTGAAATGCGTAGATATCAGGAGGAACACCGATGGCGAAGGCAGCCCCCTGGGCCACCACTGACGCTCATGCACGAAAGCGTGGGGAGCAAACAGGATTAGATACCCTGGTAGTCCACGCCCTAAACGATGTCAACTAGTTGTTGGATCTTTTCTGATTTGGTAACGAAGCTAACGCGTGAAGTTGACCGCCTGGGGAGTACGGCCGCAAGGTTAAAACTCAAAGGAATTGACGGGGACCCGCACAAGCGGTGGATGATGTGGATTAATTCGATGCAACGCGAAAAACCTTACCTACCCTTGACATGTCAGGAATTTTGCAGAGATGCGAAAGTGCTCGAAAGAGAACCTGAACACAGGTGCTGCATGGCTGTCGTCAGCTCGTGTCGTGAGATGTTGGGTTAAGTCCCGCAACGAGCGCAACCCTTGTCATTAGTTGCTACGCAAGGGCACTCTAATGAGACTGCCGGTGACAAACCGGAGGAAGGTGGGGACGACGTCAAGTCCTCATGGCCCTTATGGGTAGGGCTTCACACGTCATACAATGGTTGGTACAGAGGGTTGCAAACCCGCGAGGGGAAGCTAATCCCAAAAAACCAATCGTAGTCCGGATTGCAGTCTGCAACTCGACTGCATGAAGTCGGAATCGCTAGTAATCGCGGATCAGAATGTCGCGGTGAATACGTTCCCGGGTCTTGTACACACCGCCCGTCACACCATGGGAGCGGGTTTTACCAGAAGTAGCTAGCCTAACCGTAAGGAAAGCGGTTACCACGGTAGGATTCGTGACTGGGGTGAAGTCGTAACAAGGTAGCCGTATCGGAAGGTGCGGCTGGATCACCTCCTTTCTAGAGAAATGTAAAGATTCTTATTGTCCACTCTTATCGGTTGCAGACGGATAATTAATCCGGGTCTGTAGCTCAGCTGGTTAGAGCACCGTCTTGATAAGGCGGGGGTCGTTGGTTCGAGCCCAACCAGACCCACCAGCCCAGCTAGATGTCTCGGGGGCTATAGCTCAGCTGGGAGAGCACCTGCTTTGCAAGCAGGGGGTCAGCGGTTCGATCCCGCTTAGCTCCACCAGATTTTTTGTTCTTTAAAAATTTAGTCAGATTATGTGTTCTCATTGATGAGGTGAGAAACACATAAAGTTATGATTGATAATCATGACATTCTCAAAATACAAGCGTTAAAGTTTTCGGCATGTCTTTATAACAATCAATAGTGTTATAAGGTCAAGTGAATAAGTGCATATCGTGGATGCCTTGGCGATTACAGGCGATGAAGGACGTTGTAGCCTGCGATAAGCTGCGGGGAGCTGGCAAACAAGCTTTGATCCGCAGATTTCCGAATGGGGAAACCCACTTCATTTGAAGTATCCCGTACTGAATACATAGGTACGGCGAAGCGAACCCGGCGAACTGAAACATCTAAGTAGCCGGAGGAAAAGAAATCAACCGAGATTCCGAGAGTAGCGGCGAGCGAAATTGGACCAGCCAGAGAGTTTTAGCAAAACAGTTAACAGAATAATTTGGAAAGATTAGCCATAGTGGGTGATAGCCCCGTACGTGAAAACTGATTTGTGGAACTAGGCTTTCGACAAGTAGGGCGGGACACGTGAAATCCTGTTTGAATATGGGGGGACCATCCTCCAAGGCTAAATACTAGTAATCGACCGATAGTGAACCAGTACCGTGAGGGAAAGGCGAAAAGAACCCCGGAAGGGGAGTGAAATAGATCCTGAAACGATATGCATACAAACAGTCGGAGCTCGTAAGAGTGACGGCGTACCTTTTGTATAATGGGTCAGCGACTTACATTCAGTAGCAAGCTTAACTATTTAAGGGAGGCGTAGGGAAACCGAGTCTTAACAGGGCGTTTAGTTGCTGGGTGTAGACCCGAAACCGGATGAGCTATCCATGGCCAGGGTGAAGGTACGGTAACACGTACTGGAGGCCCGAACCCACTAATGTTACAAAATTAGGGGATGAGCTGTGGATAGGGGTGAAAGGCCAAACAAATCCGGAGATAGCTGGTTCTCCTCGAAAACTATTTAGGTAGTGCCTCGTATTTTGCTCCAGGGGGTAGAGCACTGTAATGGTTGTTGGGGTCATCGCGACTTACTTCGCCATAGCAAACTCCGAATACCTGGAAGTATAAGTACGGGAGACAGAGCACTGGGTGCTAACGTCCAGACTCAAGAGGGAAACAACCCAGACCGCCAGCTAAGGTCCCAAATATTAGCTAAGTGGGAAACGAAGTGGGAAGGCACAGACAGTCAGGAGGTTGGCTTAGAAGCAGCCATCCTTTAAAGAAAGCGTAATAGCTCACTGATCAAGTCGTCCTGCGCGGAAGATGTAACGGGGCTAAGCTAATAACCGAAGCTGCGGATCTCGTAAGAGATGGTAGAGGAGCGTTCTGTAAGCCTGTGAAGGTGACTTGAAAAGGTTGCTGGAGGTATCAGAAGTGCGAATGCTGACATGAGTAGCGTTAAACAGAGTGAAAAACTCTGTCGCCGAAAACGCAAGGTTTCCTACGCAACGTTAATCGACGTAGGGTGAGTCGGCCCCTTAGGTGAGGGCGAAAGCCGTAACCGATGGGAAGCAGGTTAATATTCCTGCACCGCTGTTTAATGCGATGGGGAGACGGAGAAGGTTAGCTCAGCCGGGTGTTGGATGTCCCGGTTTAAGCATGTAGCCATACCCAGTTGGCAAATCCGCTGGGCTTAGGTGAGGTGTGATGACGAGCAGGCTTGCCTGCAGAGTGAGTAATACCATGCTTCCAGGAAAATCCTCTAAGCTTCAGTTAAACAGGACCGTACCGCAAACCGACACTGGTGCGTATGCTGAATATGCTCAGGCGCTTGAGAGAACTCAGGAGAAGGAACTCGGCAAATTGATACCGTAACTTCGGGAGAAGGTATGCCTCAATTAGGTGAAGGAGTACATCCGGAGCCGAAAGAGGTCTCAGAGAATCGGTGGCTGCGACTGTTTATCAAAAACACAGCACTCTGCAAACACGAAAGTGGACGTATAGGGTGTGACGCCTGCCCGGTGCCGGAAGGTTAAGTGATGGGGTGCAAGCTCTTGATCGAAGCCCCGGTAAACGGCGGCCGTAACTATAACGGTCCTAAGGTAGCGAAATTCCTTGTCGGGTAAGTTCCGACCTGCACGAATGGCGTAACGATGGCCACACTGTCTCCTCCTGAGACTCAGCGAAGTTGAAATGGTTGTGATGATGCAATCTCCCCGCGGTTAGACGGAAAGACCCCATGAACCTTTACTGCAACTTTGCATTGGATTTTGAACCGGTTTGTGTAGGATAGGTGGGAGGCTTTGAAGCCAAAACGCTAGTTTTGGTGGAGCCGTCCTTGAAATACCACCCTAATCTGTTTGGAGTTCTAACCTTGGCCCGTTATCCGGGCTGGGAACAGTGCATGGTGGGCAGTTTGACTGGGGCGGTCTCCTCCTAAAGAGTAACGGAGGAGCTCGAAGGTACGCTTGGTACGGTCGGAAATCGTACTTAAAGTGCAATGGCATAAGCGTGCTTGACTGCGAGACTTACTAGTCGAGCAGGTGCGAAAGCAGGACATAGTGATCCGGTGGTTCTGTATGGAAGGGCCATCGCTCAACGGATAAAAGGTACTCTGGGGATAACAGGCTGATACCGCCCAAGAGTTCATATCGACGGCGGTGTTTGGCACCTCGATGTCGGCTCATCTCATCCTGGGGCTGTAGCCGGTCCCAAGGGTATGGCTGTTCGCCATTTAAAGAGGTACGTGAGCTGGGTTCAGAACGTCGTGAGACAGTTCGGTCCCTATCTGCCGTGGGCGTTGGAAGTTTGAGGAAGGCTGCTCCTAGTACGAGAGGACCGGAGTGGACGCACCTCTGGTGTACCTGTTGTCACGCCAGTGGCATTGCAGGGTAGCTAAGTGCGGAAGAGATAACCGCTGAAGGCATCTAAGCGGGAAACTCGTTTCAAGATGAGACTTCCCGGGAGCTTGACTCCCCTGAAGGGTCGTCCAAGACCAGGACGTTGATAGGCTGGATGTGGAAGTACAGTAATGTATGCAGCTAACCAGTACTAATTGCCCGTGAGGCTTGACCTTATTACACTGTTGATTTCTTTATCGTAAGTATTAGAAAGTTGATATCAGTCATAACTAATCTGACTAAATTCCCTATTTTGCCTGACGACCATTGCGGGGTGGTCCCACTCTTTCCCATTCCGAACAGGACAGTGAAACGCCCTAGCGCCGATGATAGTGATCATTCGATTGTGAAAGTAGGTAATCGTCAGGCTTTCTTATTATTTTGACTCCGTTAAGTCACCTAACAAGCTGGAAGTTGAAAGTTTACCCACCATGGGTACAGTTGTTACAACACCCCCATATGACTTGATGGTTTTTGCGCCAACAATGTCGTCAGGGTTATATTCAGACCCTTTCACCAGGACGTCCGGCTTTATTTTTCTTATTAAGCTGAGAGGCGTAGGAGTATTAAAAGGAACAATAAAGTCTACGGAATGCAGTTCTTCTAGAACTTTCGCTCTTTCAGCAAGCTTGTGAAAAGGTCTTTCTTTGCCCTTTAAAGAACTCACTGACTTGTCGGTGTTTAAACCGACAACTAAAACATCACCCTGGTTTTTTGCGGCTCTAAGAAGAGCAGTATGTCCTGCATGGATTATGTCAAAACATCCGTTAGTGAAGACAATTTTTTTACCCTTTTTCCTGTAAGTTTTTAGTTTTTCTAGTATATTTTTCAGCGGTAAGAACTTAATCAAATCCTCTTTCTGAAATGCTGAGGTTGGTTTTATCGACTGCACAAATTTTATTTTCAAATATCTCTTCGATACTAGGAGAGTATGTGCCTAGTTTTCCAACAGCGACAGCTGCTGCTTGTGTCGCAAACCTTAAAGCATCTTTGATGGTTGAATTAACATCCCCGACCAGACATGCGGCAAGCGAAGCAATCACCGTATCACCAGCTCCTGTGACGTCATAAACTTCTTTTACGCCGGGGGCAATTATTGAAAAATGCTCTCCATCAATTCCAATGTAAGACATACCTTCTGCCCCTTTTGTAAGAACTATCCCTTTTTTTAATTGTAAACTTTTCGCTAAATTTACAGCTTTTTTCACCATATCTTTTTCATTTTTCAATGGTCCAACAATCGTCTGAAATTCTTGTAAGTTTGGCTTTATTAGATAAGCGCCTTTGTAGATAGAAAAATCCTTGCCCTTAGGATCAACAATGATCGGAATTTTAAATTTGTTAGCTAGTTTTATGAAGTTTTTGGAATTCTGAAGAGTGCCTTTTCTGTAATCTGAAACAACAATTAGATCATACTTGTATTTATTTAGTAGTTTTTCAAAACATTGGTAAAGGTGCTTATGCTCCTCTTTTGGTTGATTGGTTGCAATGTCATCCTCAAAGTCCAACCGCAATAACTGTTGTTTTGGCTTAAAACTCTAATCTTTTCGGGGGTTTTTCTTGTTTTGTTTTTAACAAAAAATGATTTGATATTTTCTTCTAAGCAAGCCTTTTTCAAATCTGCACAGACACACGTCATCACCTGCTAGCGTTAACAAATAAGTTTCGATTCCAAATCTTCTAATATTTTTTGCAACATTTCCTGCGCCTCCGAGTCTGAAGGTCCCTTTCGCAATTTTTACAACAGGTACTGGAGCCTCTGGTGATATTCTGTCGCACGCCCCGTGGTAGTAACTGTCTTTTATAATGTCGCCCAAAACAAGCACAGTTTTTTTCTTGAAATCAAAGTTCAATCAGTTACCTCGATTCTTTTTTTGATAACAATCCGCCTAGCCTTCGTTATGTCAGTCAGGAGTATCAAGTGTTCCATATGATTTTGGGTATGTCACAACGCCCCAGGGCATTTTCAAATTTTCAAATCGTTTTTTAATTGATTTATCGGAGACATCAATAATAAGCACGTCGTTGCTTCTGCCGCAGGCAACAATTAAACTCTTATTATCAGGGGTAAAGCTGAAATGCCAACACCTATTCCCAGCTGGAATCTTTCCTACAGATTTCATTGAGTTTGTATCAAAAATTTCTATAGCTTGGCCACGAGATAGAGCAATATAAGCTAAATCTTTTCTTTTGAAAACGAGATTCCGTAGGGGACTTTTCCAGTATCCGATGCTTTGATTATTTCAAAATTTTCATCAAGTTTTAATAATTTGTCCCCGTACTCAAGAGTGGCGAGATAAAATCTGCCAGATTCTGACCTCTTTATACCGCGTGGCCTATTTCCAAGTTCTTTTGTATCAATTTTTTTTACCAGTGTACCCGTCTGAATATCGTGGACGGAGAGATTTTCGTCTGCTTCATTGGTCACAATGATTTTGTTCCATCATATGAAAACTCAATTCCTTCAGTTTCCATTCCTCCATCTATTTCCCCTACTTTTTTTCCAGTAAGAATATCGACAATAGCAATTTTCGCTTCTTCTTCCTCTTCTTCCGCTCTTTTCTTATCCAAAGCCTTTGCCTCATCTGAGCCGGGTTTTGGGGGCGGACCTCCAATAGCAGCAGGCTCGAAGGTTACAAAGGCTTTTCCATCTCTGACCCTAACCATTTCTGGGTTTTTCCCAATGAAAATCCTTTTTGAGACCTTATTAGTTTTTAGATCAACAACTGCGAGGTCATTCGTGCTTTTGACTGCTACGACTAATTTACTACCGTCCTCAGTTATTCCTATACCCCGGTTTCCTAAGCCAACCTCAATTTCGGACACAATTTCAAAATTTTCAAGGGACATTACCAGCACATTACCTTTCTGGCTGGAAATGTATGCGAAACCTTTCTCGCCTTCCTTTTGACTATTATTTGAACAACCGGCCAACAAGAAGACATTAATCAACATAAAAATTAGCGCAATAACCGCAATGTTTCGCTTTAAACTAACTAAAATATGTATGTTTTTCATAATTTACGAACCTAATCATTTGGTCTTAGTCAAAAATTCTATGTACTCTTTTAAAACAAAAAGAATACTAACCATTTAAAAAGTATACACGAGCAAGAAAGTATGACTATGGTTAGGAACTTTTGAGTAATGTCAGACATGAGAAAAAAACCAATTAATTCTTTCAACAACACAGCCATTTTGCTTCATTGGGGGTTGCTTTTTTGTTAATGGCGCAGTTCTTAATCGGGTTGGATATGGTGGATATTCCAAAAGGACCCGATAGTTCACGGCCTTTTTGGTTCAATACTCACAAATCTATTGGAATTTTTCTTGGGTGTCTGATATTGTTCCGACTTTATTGGCGCCTTCGATCGGGAGTTCCAGAGAGTCCAGCCGGCAGCGCTTCATGGGAGCGAATTGCAGCAAATTTAAGTCATAGACTTTTGTATTTTTGTATGATCCTGATGCCTATTTCTGGATTAGTAGGGTCGTTATTTTCAAAGTACGATCTTTTGTTTGTAGGTATAAAAATTCCAAAATTTTTTGAGCACGATGTATTTATTAAGGAGCTTATGACAAATACACACCAGTGGACAGCGTATATTTTCCTAGGAATTATATTTATCCACATCCTAGCGGCCGTCAAGCATTTAATAATTGATTGTGATGGTGTTTTCGAAAGAATGATGCCAAATTTTACGAATTCATCAAATAGCAGCGCAGAGCAAAAAAAAGAAGAGAAAAGTTAATACATTTCAATATTGAGCCCAGTTTCATTCGAAAAAAAGAACTCTAAAACAAGGGTCAGCGCCTTTCTAGCCAATACCGTTGCAAAAAAAATACACAATTTAGACGGTAAGTCTCTAATTTTTACAAAATTATTACGAAAAATAGGAAACTTTGTCGAAAAGTTGTACCATTCATGTAGGTAGTTTTATAAATTTATTACGAACGTCTGGAGAATTTAATGAATAAGAATAAGTTAACAGCTGCGTTAAAGAAAAAGGCGCTTGGTGCTGCTATCGCGGTAGCAGTTTCAACCCCAGCCTTTGCTGACGTAACTATGTTTGGAATTGTGGATATCGGTATTGGAATGGATAGTTCAGATAACGATGTCCTTAGAGTAGACGGTGGAGAGGGCAGAACAATTGAACTTCCATCTATTTGGGGAATTAAGGGTTCTGAGGACCTCGGAGGCGGATTAACAGCTTCTTTCGCACTTGAGTCAGATTTGGAAGCATCAACAGGTGGAACAACAGAGGCGGTTCATACACTATCTCAATAAATGATGGCGTGTGCGTTTCTGGGCTAGACAGGCAAACATTTCTTTGTCAAACGACATGGGTAGCCTTACATTGGGTCGTATTTACAGCCCAGCATTGCTTAGCAATTGCTGGTGTTGACCCACGTAGCTTTTATGAGAGCCAGTCAGGTCTTGTACAATACGCTACTATTTCTGGCACAGACAACACAAACACTCACGTTGACGTATTTTTGGCAAATGCTGTTCAGGTCAAGTTTACTCCTGGCCCTTTGAATGTCGGAATTGCTTACGGAGCTGGTGAAGTAGCAGTCGATACTGGCGCAAACTCTAATATGCACGTTGGCGTTACATATGCTGCTGAAGATTTGACCGTAATGGCCAACTACATCAAAAACAAGGGCAATAGTGCAGTCAACGACTCGTTCAATGAGAATGAAAAAAGCGCTGTCGGTGCCAAGTATACAATGGGTGATATCAAGCTTGCTGGATATTACATCAAGGGTGAAGGTAATAACGCTGCAGGAGTCCAGGATACGGACAATGAGGGTATTGCTTTAGGAGCAACATTTACATCTGGAAGCAATGAGTTCGATATCTCTTATTACCAGACAAAGAATGAGAACACTGGTGTAACTGACAACGAGACAGATGATATTATTCTCGCCTACAGAAACAACTTAAGCGACAGAACAACTTTGTATGCTAAGCTCTGTAATTCTGACAGAGGTGCTAACGGACCAGTTGGTGCTTGTGCCGGTGTATCGGGTGAAAATGAGACATTTTATGGCTTTGGAGTTTTCCACAAGTTCTAAAACCAGTTTCATAATTAGTTGTTAGAAAAACCACAGGCTGTGGCCTGTGGTTTTTTTGTTCTTTTTCCGATACTAGTAGTAAAACTATTTTGGTTTTTTGGATTAATGAAATTCTTTATTTCCTCAGTTTAAAAACTTAACTGTCTTAAAGAGTTGCTATAAATCTAAATCAATTTTCCCTTGAATTTTTTGAAATGATTTTCAAAAAAAACCGCATTCGTGATTGAATGCGGTTAATTCCAGAGAAACAAACTATTTATATTTTCATTGTTTCATTTTCTTTAAAACTTGATTCTTAAACCAACTGCAAATCCGTCCTGATCACCTCCATTAGCTGGTTGTGAACTGAACCCTTTCTTATGAAGTTCATGATTTGCTGAAGCCCCATTGTCAAGATTTCCCAACATTACATAACCAGTTACTTTTTTGGAGAAACCATGTAACATTGCTACTTGAGTCATTTCGATTTTTTCTGCTTCGTTATCACTTTGTTCAGATGAATGAAAGCCTAAACCTATCTTGGTATGTTTACTGATTGGTCCCATAACACTTAAAGAATATCCCTCGCCATCAGCAGAGTACCCTAAGCCAGAGGTGGAATCCGCATTACTCTCAGCTGATAAATCCCAATACTGAGCTTTGAATACGATTTTGTTGTCAGTTTTATAACTTAGACCTACACCATATTGGTCCCAATCGCTACTTCCAGTTGAGCCTTTCGCCTCTGAATATGCTAAAAGCCGTCAATTCCAGCCATTTTGAACGTTGCAGCAACTCCTGTTCTAGTATTACCTGAACTCTCACCAGCTACTTCTCCAAACTGGTGATCAAAGTAAAAATTACCATCCAGAGCTTCTATTTTAGGAGATTCGTAAAAGAGAGCATTATCAATTCTGTCACCAATTGCTAGGTAATCACTCATGGTTTTGAATCCAGCAAAGTTGGAGCCAATCATGTCGTATTTAGAGGCAAGAATTTTATCCCAGGTCTTATTTAACCCAAATGAAATTTTTCCTGCAGGAGTTTTCATTCCCAGTATACTTTTTGCGCTTCCAGTAAACGTACCAACTCCGCTTCCAGTTTTATTATTGCCTCCAGCATAACCGGTATCGTTGTGAACTTCTGATTCTAAGGCAAAAAAGGCACCATAGCCTCCACCTAAATCTTCTTTTCCTTTGATACCCCATCTTGACGATGAAAGTGGTCCATACGCTAGGCCTGACAGTGTTTCATCATTTGCGCCTGTACCAGAAATACTCGCCAAACCTGCATCAAGGCGGCCGTAAACTTTCACCGATGCTGCCTGGACTGAGGTAGTAAAGCCGGCAACGATCGCAACCGCTAAAATAGACTTTTTCATTCAATTCTCCATTTTACAAATTAAACAATGCGGACAAACGAAGCTTGTCCGCCTCAATTTATTATCCTTAATAAATTTTTTTGCCAGTTTCGGATAGCATTTTTGTAACACAAAGTTCATAAAACTGTCTTAAATGCACAACACTCTGAACAACCCATGAACATGTCACAATTCTTTTCTTCAATCTAGTCCTTCAGTAATTGATTACTTGAAATTCCACTTGAAAGACGGTAACCTTACCTGTTACTTACAGGTATTTTACTATGAAAACATATGTTGCAAAAAAAGAGACGGTTAATCGAGATTGGTTTCTAATTGATGCCAGTGGCAAGGTCCTTGGCAGACTGGCAAGTGAAATTGCACATCGATTGAGAGGAAAACATAAACCTGAGTTTACTCCTCACGTCGATACTGGAGATTATATTGTTGTAGTTAACGCTACAAACGTGGTCGTAACGGGAAATAAAAACGATGATAAGAAGTATTACAGGCACTCTGGATATCCTGGAGGTATTTCAGAAACAACGTTTAAGCAAATGCAGGAAAAGCATCCAGGACGGGCAATCGAAAAAGCTGTTAAGGGCATGTTGCCCAGCGGTCCTTTGGGATATGCAATGTTTAAGAAGTTAAAAGTATATGCTGGGTCTAGCCACCCACATTCAGCGCAGCAGCCAAAAACTCTCGAAGTTTAGCGCTCTTTGCTGAAATTACGTAGAAAGGAAAATTGTAAAAATGGTAGGAGACTATTACTACGGGACAGGTAGAAGAAAGAGTTCTGTTGCCAGGGTTTTTTTGAAAAAAGGCTCGGGAAAAATTACCGTAAACAAAAAAGAGTTGGGTGAGTATTTTTCAAGGGAAACCGGAAAGATGATTGTTCAGCAACCATTAGCTCTTATTGATTCAATGGACGCTTTTGATATCAAAGTAACCGTTCACGGGGGTGGTGAATCCGGTCAAGCGGGAGCGGTTCGCCATGGTCTGACTAGAGCTCTGATCGAATATGATCAGGAATTGAAAAGCAGTTTATCCAAGGCTGGTTTTGTTACGAGAGATCCTAGAGAGGTCGAGCGCAAAAAAGTTGGTCTACACAAGGCAAGAAAGCGCAAACAGTTTTCTAAGAGGTAACTTTGCATACTATCTTTTGAGTACCCCAGAAGGTTTTCAATGGTAAGGGATTAAATGAGAGTAGGTGTCGCGGGCTGCTTGGGTTACACTGGGTTTGAGCTAGTGAAGTTATTGGATAGGCATCCTAATATAACATTGGAAGTCCTCACGGCACGTGTGCCTGATACTGTAAAAAAGATCCCCGATTTTCGTTGCTTTTAAAGGAAGGAAACAATGCGAAAGTTAGCACGCTCGAGGACGCAGATTTTTCTGCGTGCGATTTAGTTTTTTTTGCCACACCTCACGGGGTATGTATGGAGCATGCAAAAAACTTTTCAATAAAGGTATTATAGTTATAGATCTTTCTGCAGATTTCAGGTTGCATGACCCGAAGATTTTTGAAAAATGGTATGGGATGAAACATTCAGCACCTGAGTTGTTGGACGAGGCAGTTTACGGTCTTCCAGAGTTAAACAGAGTAAATCTTGCTAGTGCGAATCTTGTAGCGATGCCAGGTTGCTACCCGACGTCCGTTATTATGGGTGTCTTGCCGCTTATTGAGGAAAAATGTTTGATAAAAACTTTACTTGCCGATTGTAAGTCCGGGGTGAGTGGTGCTGGACGGTCCGCCAGTAGTTCTACGATCTACGGGGAAGTTGCCGAAAACTTCAAGGCTTACGCCGTCCACGGGCACAGACACCTCCCGGAAATTAAACAGGAAGTAGCTCAAATTGCAAACAAATCTAAGGAACAATCTAATTCTGACAACATCGATATACAGTTCACTCCCCATTTGCTACCGATGTTTAGAGGCTTATATTCTTCTATCTTATAGAGTTAACTGAGGATATAGAACAAGACGCGTTGACTGAGCTTTACAAAGTTCGGTATGCTAACGAACCTTTTGTAAGAATCCTTCCAAAGGGCATTTTACCTGAAACACGTTTTGTACGAGAATCCAACGAAATTCATCTTTATGTAAATAAGTTTAAGGAGTCCAGCTACTTGAATATTTTAGTTGCGGAAGACAATCTAATAAAAGGAGCAGCTGGTCAAGCAGTACAAGTCATGAACTTAGTTTTTGGGTTTGCAGAAACTAGTGGGTTAAAGTAAAGTAACAGGAAGGAGAAAAGGATGCCAACTGAAGTAAAAAAAGAAAATCTAGATGTTCCAACACCGGGTGAGATGCCTCCGCCTTTTGTGTTCACAGATGCTGCGGCAAAGAAAGTAAAAAGTCTTATTGAAGAGGAAAACAACCCGAATTTAAAATTGAGGGTTTATGTCCAGGGTGGGGGATGCTCGGGTTTCCAATACGGATTTACGTTCGATGAGGTTGAAAATGAGGACGATGCTAAGATGGAGCGTTTAGGCGTTTCGCTACTGATTGATTCCATGAGTTATCAGTATCTAACTGGGTCTGAGATTGATTTTAAAGATGATCTAGAGGGAGCTCAATTTGTAATCAGAAATCCTAACGCAGTTACAACTTGTGGATGTGGGTCAAGTTTCTCGGTGTAAAGGATTTTAATCTTCGCTTGCCTTTCCTATCTCCTCAATTATTTTTTTTGCGTCCCCGAATACCATCATCGTGCTATCCATATAAAATAATTCGTTGTCCAATCCTGCATATCCGGATGCCATAGATCTTTTATTAACAATTACGGATTGAGCTTTGAAGACTTCTAATATTGGCATTCCAAAAATAGGACTTCCAGGAGTTTTAGCTGCAGGATTCACAACATCGTTTGCCCCCAATACAAGGACCACATCGGTTTGATTAAATTCAGAGTTAATGTCTTCCATTTCGAATACTTGATCATATGGTACTTCTGCTTCAGCCAGTAGAACGTTCATATGACCAGGCATTCTACCAGCTACAGGGTGAATTGCGTACCGAACTTGTATTCCCTTTTCTATTAATTTGTCCGTCAGCTCTTTAAGTGCATGTTGTGCTCTAGCAACAGCCAAACCATATCCAGGAACAATTATCACAGAATCTGCATTTCCCAGCATAAAAGCAGCATCATCAGCAGAACCCGTTTTGATTGGTTTTGACTCTCCCGAGCTCTGGACAAGATCTGTTTCGCCTCCAAAGCCACCTAAAATTACGCTCAGAAACGCTCTATTCATAGCCTTGCACATAATGTAAGACAAGATGGCCCCTGACGAACCGACTAATGAGCCAGCAACAATTAGCATACTGTTTCCTAAGGAAAACCCTATTCCAGCAGCAGCCCAGCCGGAATAGCTATTTAGCATAGAGACAACAACCGGCATATCGGCACCTCCAATCGGTATTATGATCAAAACTCCGACAATAAATGAAAGCGCTAACAGCAGGAAAAAAGCAGCCCAGTTTTCAGTCAACGTAAAGACCACTCCTAATACTATTATGGATAGGCCGACTATAAGGTTTATGAAATGTTGTCCAGAAAAAACAATTGGCGCTCCTTGAAATAGTCGAAACTTATATTTTCCAGAAAGCTTCCCAAAAGCAATCACAGAGCCAGAAAACGTAATTGCACCAATTGCAGCACCTAAAAACAACTCCAATCTATTACCGGCAGGAATCTGCATTCCTTTTTCAGTAATATTGAGAGCGTGCGGTTCAATTACCGCTGCGATTGCGATAAATACGGCAGCTAGACCAACCATCGAGTGCATGAAAGCAACCAGTTCTGGCATTTTTGTCATTTCGACCTTCTTTGCCATGGTTGCCCCAATTCCACCACCCAATAAAATACCCAACGCTACTAATATGATTCCAGATAGCAGACTGTCAGTTCCGAGAACGTTTGCCATGTTCCCAATTAAACCAAAAGTACTGATGGTTGCTATTAGCATTCCAACCATCCCGAAGACATTTCCCCGAATAGAGGTTGTTGGGTGGGACAGACCTTTTAGGGCTTGAATAAAACAAACTGAGGCGACAAGATAAAGTAACGTAACAGTATTAATTGAAAAATCTAACATATCATCTTGTCCTTATTTCTTTTCTTTTTTCTTAAACATTTCTAGCATGCGCCTTGTGACTAAAAACCCTCCAAAAACATTTACAGATGCGAGCGTAATCGCGAGAAATCCCATCAATTGACCCATTGTTGTTTCAGTGAGTGCTCCCGCCATCATGGCTCCCACAATAATGATCGCAGAGATGGCATTTGTTACTGCCATGAGCGGTGTATGAAGTGCTGGGGTAACATTCCACACCACGTGATAACCAACATAAATTGCTAAAACAAAAATAATTAAATTCATTACTGTTGGGTTTATGGCTTCCATAATTGGCCCTCCTTAATTACCAGTGTTGCCTGCACAATGTCATCGTCTTCAGGAATGATTAAAGTCTTTTCTTCACTTATTATGAGCCTAGCGAAATCGTAGATGTTCCTGGAATATAAAGCTGATGAATCGCTCGAAACCTTCGCAGGTAGATTCGTAAAACCGATTACTTTAACACCGTTAAACTCTTTAATTGTATCTATCTCGGAGCCCTCACAGTTTCCACCTTGTTCTACTGCCATATCAACAATTACGGAGCCGGGCTTCATGCTCTGAACCATGTCATTCGTAATTAGTAATGGAGCTTTTTTTCCAGGTATCAAAGCGGTTGAGATCACCATATCGGCCTTTGCAATTTTCTCAGCGACTCTTTCAGATTGTCTTTTAAGCCATGAGGCAGGCATAGCTTTAGCATAGCCCCCTTCCCCTTCTGCGGCAGCTCTTTCTTCTTCAGTCTCTAATGGAACATCAATAAATTTTGCCCCAAGAGATTCTATTTGTTCTTTAACACTCGGCCTAACATCTGAGGCTTCAACTACTGCTCCTAGTCTTTTCGCCGTTGCTATTGCTTGTAAACCCGCTACCCCAGCTCCCAGAACAATCACTTTAGCCGCTTTCGTTGACCCTGCAGCAGTCATCAACATAGGAAAAAGCTTTGGGTATTCTCCGGCTCCCACCAAAACAGCTTTGTAACCCGCAATATTTGCTTGCGAAGATAAAACATCTAATGTTTGGGCTCGGGTCGTCCGGGGCGCAGACTCCAGTGCGAAGGCAGTTATACCCTTTTTCGCTATTTCAGCTAGATATTCTTTGTTATAAGGCTCCAACATACCAACTAACGTTGTCCCACTTTTCAAATCATTTAATTCAGGTTTTTGGGGGGTTCTAACTTTTAAAACTAACTCCTTTTGGAATGCCTCTGTCTGGTTACATATTTTCGCACCAGCAGCTTCGTATTCCAAATCACTGAAATAAGCAGTATTCCCAGCGTTTTCAGCAACGTATACATCAACTCCTAATTTAATAAATTTTTTTATTGTTTCAGGCGAGCCAGCTACACGGGCCTCGCCTACAAAAGTTTCTTTTGGAATACCTATTTGCACTCGTATTCTCCTAAAATGAATAATCGATAAAATTTCTTTCGAATATGACTAAAAAATTAGACATAGTTATTGGCTTATCAGGTGGAGTTGACTCTAGCGTTGCCGCATGGTCTGCTCCAACAAAAAGGGCATAAAGTAAGAGCTGTATTCATGAAAAATTGGGACAGTGATAATGAGGATGGATGATTGTGGTATCAAAGAGGATTTTCTGTCAGCAGCAACAGCCGCAGATATGCTAAATATTCCCCTCGAGTTTGTTTCCTTTTCAAAACAGTATAAAGACATGGTTTTTAAAGATTTTGTAAATGAATATTCTGTTGGAAGAACCCCAAATCCTGATGTATTCTGTAACTCCGAAATTAAATTTAAAGCATTTTTAGAGCACGCAAGAACTTTGGGTGCAGATTACCTGGCAACCGGACATTATGCCTGCTCAGAACTAAAAGACTGTCAGTATAACCTATTAACAGCTTCTGACAAAAAAAAAGACCAAACTTATTTCTTGTATCGGTTAAATCAGATGCAACTAGCTCATTCCATGTTTCCTATTGGAGGTCTAACCAAAGATGCAGTTAGAGAAATTGCTACAGAGATCAACCTACCAAATGCCCAACGATCAGATTCAATGGGCATCTGTTTTATAGGAAAAAAACAATTTAGCTCATTTATTTCAAAATTTATTGACAAAAAACCTGGCCGAATTTGTACTGAAAATGGAGAATGTATAGGGGAACATAATGGTTTACATCTCTATACTATAGGGCAGCGAAAGGGAATTGGAATAGGGGGCTTAAAGGTGGCAAGTTCTGGAAATACTGGTTTACCCTGGTTTGTCGCAGAAAAAAAAGTTGATGAAAATACGTTAGTTGTTGTACAGGGTTCAGATCACCCCATGTTATACAAGGATGTGATTGAGGCTAAATCGTTACACTGGATTTCCGGAAAGGCCCCACCGGTTGGGGGTCATATAAAAATTAAAATCAGGCATAGTCAGTCTATGGCAGATGCAGTAATTGACTCTTGCAACGATTTACTTAAAGTTAAGGTTAGTAGGCCCCTTTGGGGAGTGGCTCCTGGGCAATCGATTGTCTGTTATGCAGGTAAAATATGCTTAGGTGGGGGGATAATTTCTTAGTTTTGAAAGAATTTTTATGAATGAAAATGAACTCTTTGCAATTTGTCCGCTGGATGGAAGGTACAAAAGCCGAAGTCGTATACTAGAGGAAACCTTTTCTGAAGCAGCTTTAATTACTTACAGAGTTAAAGTTGAAATTCTTTGGTTTAAACGACTATGCCTCGAATCAGTTGGAAATCTAACAGCGCCAGATGAAAAACTAGAAGAACAGCTAGATTCCTGGATTTCCGAGTTATCAGTTGATGATGTAAAGGAAATCAAATCAATTGAAAAGGAAACTAACCATGATGTGAAAGCAGTAGAGTATTTTCTGAAACGAAGGGCAAGAGAATCAGGCAATACTTTTTTGAAAAATCATGTTGAAATGTTTCACTTTGGATGTACATCTGAAGACATAAACAATCTTGCTTATGCGGGGATGTTGAGAGATGCTAGAAAAAAAACACTAGTTCCGAAACTTAATTCACTGATAGACATATTAAAGCAATTAATTTTGAGTAATGCGAGTTTGTCAA
Organism: Burkholderiaceae bacterium; assembly: GCA_038147455.1. Taxonomy (GTDB): domain Bacteria; phylum Pseudomonadota; class Gammaproteobacteria; order Burkholderiales; family Burkholderiaceae_A; genus UBA7377. The sequence goes on from JAYQTQ010000003.1 coordinate 595,381, forward strand.
TGATGTCTAGGACCCATGGACAACTTGCCTCTCCAACAACTTTGGGCAAGGAATTAGCCAACTACAGGAGACGTATGCGAGTGTCTCGAGACCATTTTATAAACGTAAAAATTTTGGGCAAACTTAATGGAGCAGTCGGAAATTTTAATGCGCACGTTGTCGCAGATTCAAAAAAAAATTGGCTTGAGATTTCGAGATCATTTATCGAAGAGGATTTGGGCCTCATTGTAAATGAAATGACCACGCAAATTGAGCCACACGATTGGATAGCCAGATATTCGAATGAACTAGTTGTTATTAATTCCATCATGATTGACTTCTGTCGAGATATTTGGTCGTATATTTCTTTGGGCTACTTTACGCAAAAAAAAGAGAAGAATGAGGTAGGTTCATCGACAATGCCTCACAAAGTTAATCCAATTGATTTTGAAAATGCTGAGGGCAATTTGGGATTATCATCGTCACTATTGCAGCATTTTTCCACAAAGTTATTAGTCTCACGTTATCAGCGCGATTTGAGTGATTCAACGGTAATGAGAAACATTGGTGTGGCAGTTGGCTATACCCTGTTAGCACTTGACTCAACAATCCGTGGGTTGAAAAAAATCGCACCGAATAAGGGTAAGATCTCTAATGATTTGACAGATGCCTGGGAAGTCCTTGCAGAGCCTATACAAATGGTGATGCGAAAAAATGGAATTGCCGATGCTTATGAGAGATTAAAAGAAATTTCTAGAGGAGAGAGTCTCGGTAGGGATCAGGTATATCTTTTTATGACTAACCTTGATATTTCGAAGGAGGATAAGGAAGCGCTATTGTCTCTTCTTCCGTCCAGATACGTTGGATTAGCGGAGGAATTAGCTAAGAAAGAAGCTGAAAAAGATTAAAAGATGCTTTATTCATGGAAAAACAACCGATTCATATATTATGATGCTTTTTTCAAAAATTATGTTTTCGATGCGTGTTTTAGTCACGACCAGCTCGATGGCAGAAAAGAGGTGTTTAGTTTCTTCTAAAACAACATTACTGTATTACGAAAGAATCCAATCGGTTACAATCTGGGCAAACAGCCTGAAGAATGCCGAAAAAAAATTTCGTAGAATTTTCCCTCACAGAACCAATATCATGAGAATAAGGTGCCGGGAACACATAAACCCATACGAAAGAATTCCTTAAGGTTCCAAAAATTCTTCTTTTTTCTTTACAGGTTGTACAAGATCCTTCCTTGATATGCCTAGCCAAATTGTTATTGGTGCCATTACGAATATGGACGAATATATTCCGAACACTATTCCAATAGTAAGGGCAAGAGCGAAATAATGAAGGGCAGGTCCCCCAAATATTAACATTGCTAAAACTACAGTTTCAGTTGTGCCGTGAGTGATAATTGTCCGAGACATGGTTCGTGTAATGGCATTGTTTATAGTATCAACAACTGATGCCTTTCTCATCCTGCGGAAATTCTCACGAATTCTGTCTGCAACAACAACTGATTCATTAACTGAATACCCCAACACAGCAAGTACAGCAGCTAGAACAGACAAAGAAAACTCCCATTGAAAGGCAGCAAAAAATCCTAAAATAATAACGACATCATGAAGGTTAGCTACTATAGCAGCTATCGAAAATTTCCATTCAAAACGGACTGCAAGGTAAATCATAATCCCAATGATTACAAAAATTATCGCAAGTAATCCATCAAAAGCGAGTTCACTTCCTATTTGTGGCCCAATGTATTCGATTCGCCGAAGTTGTGCTTCTTCTCCAGGGTTGAGATTTTTAATCTCATCATAAATTTTTTCAGCTGAGTCTTTTTCTCATCATCTAAAGGGACTTTGATTAAAACATCTTTTGATGAACCAAACCGTTGAACCTGGAAGTCATCAAATCCTACTTGTTTTAATTTTGACCTAATTTGTTCTATTGGAGCCTCATTTTCGTATGAAACCTCAATGACCGTTCCGCCTGTAAATTCAATTGAAAAATGTAGGCCTTTATAACTTATAAAAATGATTGATCCGATAAAAACAAAAATTGAAAGCACATTCAGAAGGCTTGCATGCTTCATAAAGGCGATATCTTTTTTAAACTTGAAAAATTCCATATCCCTCAGCCAATTGCTAATTTTGAAATTTTCTTTTTTCGTCCGTAAATGAGATTAACTAATCCTCTAGAAAAAAGAACCGAAGAAAACATAGATGTGAGAATCCCTAGGACGTGAACTACAGCAAAGCCTCTTATGGGGCCAGACCCAAAGACAAGAAGGGCAAGCCCCGCAATAAGTGTGGTTACATTTGAATCCAGAATAGTGGCCCACGCTTTTTCATAACCATTGGATATGGCGGTAGACGGAGCAGACCCATTACGGATTTCTTCCCTGATTCTTTCGTTGATGAGCACATTTGAGTCTATTGCCATCCCGAGCGTGAGAGCCATTGCTGCAATTCCAGGCAGAGTCAGCGTAGCCTGAAGAAGAGAAAGCAAGGAAACTAGTAGAGTAATATTTAGGGAAAGAGAAAGTGCCGACACCATACCAAAAACAAAATAGTAGGCAATAATGAATATTACTATTGCAACAAAACCCCACAATGTCGAATTGAATCCTTGGGCAATGTTGTCAGCTCCAAGACTTGGACCAATTAATCTCTCTTCGATTATCTCCATAGGCGCTGCCAATGAACCTGCCCGTAGCAAGAGAGCAACATCAGCAGCCTCTGTAGTGGTCATACTCCCAGAAATTTGAACTCTACCTCCGGGAATTTCAGCCCTTATTACAGGCGCTGTAATTACTTCACCTGAACCTTTTTCAATTAAAAGGATCGCCAGCCTCTTGCCAACATTTTGCCGTGTAATTTCTCTAAACACCCTAGTTCCCTTTGGATCCAAGGTTAAGTGAACAGCCGGCTCTAAAGGGTTTTGAGAATCAAATCCGGCTTGTGCATCAGTTAAATTTTGTCCCGTGATTAAAACTTCTTTTTTTAGAGCTATTGTATCGCCCTCTCTATTTTTCATTAACTCTACATCTGGGGGTATTTTTTTCTCTGCGATCTTTGTTCTGGTTTCAGGGGTATCGTCTACTAATCTCACTTCTAAGGACGCAGTCCTTCCGAGTATTTCTTTTGCTTTAGCGGTATCTTGCACTCCAGGTAGTTGGACAACAATACGATTTCGTCCCTGTTGCTGCACTATAGGTTCTGCAACACCTAACTCATTTATTCGATTAGAAAGAGTAATTATATTCTGTTTAAGGGCTGTTTCCTCTAATAGAATTCTCGTGTTTTCTAGTAACGTGCCTTCGAGCTTGTCACTGTCCGCAACCGGTTCCTGACCGGTCCATTGAATATCAGGAATTTCTGACATCAGAACATCTCGAGCCTTTGTAAAATCTGTACTATTTTTCAATTTGATGCTCACTGATGAATCGACTGTCGATATTTTGGTATACCTGATTTTATTTTTTCTCAGAATCGATCGTGTATCAGTAGCTACATTTTCCAGCTTTGTAGAGATTACGGCGCCTTGGTCAATCTCTAACATAAAATGCACTCCTCCTCTCAGGTCTAACCCGAGATACATGGGAAGTGCATTGATTGCAGCTAACCAATTTGGAACGTCCGAGACAAGGTTTAATGCAATTACGTAATTTCTTTCTTCATTATTCAGTTGGGTTTCTAAAAATGTTTTAGCCTTTAACTGCTCCTCCGTTGAAGAGAACCTGATTTTTATCGTGCCTCCCCCAATTGTATTTATATGGGAGATTTTATTGAAGGATATATTCGCCCTATTAAGCTGTGCGCTTAGCTGTTTAACAAGGTCGAATTCTACTTTGACCGTGGCCTTTCCCGGGGAAATTTGTATAGCTGGAGCTTCTCCATAAAAATTGGGTACGGTGAATATGAGCCCAAAACATAAGGCTCCAAACATTAGTATTAGTCTCCAGGGTTCGGGTTTGTTCATGAGAAGTAAAATCTTGAAAGGTTAGCAGTCTGTTGGTCAAAAAATTTCTTTAATTGTTCCCTTTGGCAGTAAAGTTTCGGCTGCTTGTCGTTTTACGATAACTTCTGTTTTATTTTGAGTATCTCCAACTTCCAGGGTTATATATGTTGAGTTTATGTTGATGATTTTTCCAACAATGCCGCTACTTGTTATGATTTCATCTTGTTTTTGGAGGTTTTCTACTAGATTTTTGTGTTCTTTAGCTCGCTTCATCTGTGGTCTTATCATGAGGAAGTATAAGACTACAAACATTAGTATCAAGGGTAGAAGACTTATAAGAGGGTCCTGAGCCGCAGCATTTTGTGCATATGCGTATGAAATCATATCAATTCTCCAAAAAGTACAGTATAAAAGCTAAATAGGAGAGCATACACGATTTAGAAAAGATTTTTACCCGATACCCGTTGCATATGACATTTTCGCTAACTTCCACTGATGATGATGCTAGAGCAGGCACTCTTACTCTTCCCCACGGAGAGGTTTTCACACCTATATTTATGCCTGTTGGCACTTACGGGGCCGTGAGAGGCTTATCAAACGATATTTTAAGTAAACTGGGAGCTCAAATAATTCTTGGGAACACTTTCCATCTATGGCTAAGGCCTGGATTAGAAAACATAAAAAAAAGCGGGGGTCTTCACCAATTTATCAGTTGGAATAAACCAATCCTTTCAGATTCTGGAGGGTTTCAAGTATGGTCCCTTAAGAATTTATCAAAGCTTAGTAGTGATGGTGTTTATTTTCAGTCTCCAGTTTCTGGAGAAAAATTATTTTTATCTCCAGAACGTTCGATAGAAATACAGAATGTACTAAATACTGATATTGCAATGGTTTTTGACGAATGTACTAGTTGGCCGGTTGATTACGACGATGCTGCTTCATCCATGAGACTCTCGATTGATTGGGCAAGGAGAAGTTACAAGGCATTCGAACCCAAGAGTGGAAACAAAATTTTTGGGATTGTTCAGGGTAGTATGTATGAGGATTTACGCAGTGAGTCTTTAGCTGCTATTACAGAATTAAATTTTGATGGCTACGCTATAGGTGGTTTGTCTGTTGGAGAGAATAAAGAAGATATGCATCGCATATTAGAATTCACAGTTCCGAAAATGCCAAAAGATTCTATACGTTATCTAATGGGTGTTGGTACTCCTGAAGATCTTGTGTATGCAGTTTCTAAAGGGATAGACATGTTTGACTGTGTTATGCCAACGAGAAATGCCAGAAATGGTTTACTTTTTACTAGGCGTGGAAATGTAAAAATAAAAAACTCCAAATACAAAAGTGATCTTTCCCCTATTGAGGAAAACTGTCAGTGTCCAGTTTGCTCACCAGAAAAGCATGGCTTCAATCACCCCTTCTACAGTAGGGCATATATCCACCACCTACAAAAAATAAATGAAATGCTCGGCTCGATATTAGCAACTCAACATAATATCTGGTTTTATCTCAAGATCATGCAGGAAATGCGAGCTGCTATTAGAGAGAAGACTTTTTCTTCTTGGAGAAAAACTTTTCTTGAGACAAGATCTATCACAATCTAAAAGCCAACATGGCATCCCCATAGCTGAAAAATCGAAAACGTTTTTTTATCGCATATTGATAGATTTCAAGACATTTTTCTCTTCCTAAAAAAGCAGAAATTAAAATAAAAAGAGTTGATTTTGGTAAGTGAAAATTGGTAATTAATCCGTCAACTAATTTAAATTTGTATCCCGGTTTGATAAAGATATCAGTCTTTCCAAACATATTCTCACCGTTAAGACCATTTATCTGAAATTTATCTGAACGGTATTGATCAAGCTCTAAAGATTCCAAGGCACGTAATGAAGTCGTGCCCACAGCAATTATTCTTTTTTTATCTCGCTTTGCTTTTAAGATCTTAGACAGGGCTTCCTCACTAACCGAGAATTGTTCGGAATGCATATTATGATTTGAAATATCTTCTTCAATTATCGGGGTAAATGTTGCAAGTCCGATATGTAGCGTTAGGAATACTGTATCTATATTTTTACGTTTTAGTTCTTCAAAAGTTTCACTATCAAAATGTAGACCTGCGGTTGGGGCGGCTAATGACCCAGTTGTTTTTGCATAGATTGTTTGATACCTTTCTTCATCAAGCTTGTCTGGTGCTCTGTCAATATATGGTGGTAAAGGAATTTTCCCAAATTGTTCAACTAAGATATCGATGGAGAGCGAAGAAGAAATTATGCAAAATTTAGAACCCACTTCCAAAAGATCTTCAACAATTAAATGGTGTTTAGACTTTCCTAAAAATAACTTTATGTTTTCCCGTAATTTTTTTTTTGGTTTTACCATAGCGCAAAAATAGACCCTTGAATTATGACGACGTATGGCTTTAGTATCCAAAAGAAAAATCTCAATTTTTGCTCCAGTTTCTTTGAAGCATTCTATTCTCACAGGGATTACCTTCGAGTCATTAAAAACTAGCAGATCATCTTCTCTGAGAAAATTAGTTACGCAAGCAAATGTACTCTCCTTAATTTTGGGATCGCAAGCAAAGTCATTATTTTCATGGTTTATAACTAGGAGTCGGCTGGACGAACGTTTTTCAGTTGGTTTTTGTGCAATCAACTCCTTCGGCAAAGAAAAGTCATAGCTTTTTAATTTGTTATCAGTCATAGATAAAAAACGAAGTAACAGGCAATCGCCAGCAAGAGCATGCACTTAGTTATCAAATAAACATTTTTATTCCACACTTTCAATTTTTTTCTATTATTATCGTACGTCCAATAAATTGTACTAAGACGATTTATGAAGCCTGTTTTATCGGCAGGGGTATTAGGGCTAACTGCAGCGGACATTATCTTGTTGGAAAGCCATTCAGCTATAGATTGTAAAAGACGATTTTTCTGCGGACGAGTGATATCACAAAATAAAATTAAGCGGGCTTGTTCCGTATCGTTTCTCGCTTCGTGAACTAAAAGTCTCATCGAAAATCACTGATTCACCATCTTTCCACCAGTAACGCTCTCCATCCATCAATTTTTCAGAATTAGTTGTAACATTTTTCAGAGTTAGGAATAACTTTCTCAAACATTGCAGTTTTCATTTTTGTTATGAGTTCTAAGCGCAGATGGATGTTCAACAAAATGCTCTTTTCCAAATTTGAAAAAGGAGTTAAAACCAGTCATTATTTTTTCTCAGTTTTTTTATCGAAAGGCTACAAGCCTCATCTTAAATATTCTCCAGTTTTTTGAGTCTCCATGTCACAAAATGAGGGCCCGGAGAAATTTTTCTTTTGAGCACAAAATGGCGAGTGGCGCTAGTATAATGCTGTGGTCGATGAAAGTTTTGCAAAGGTTGGTTTGATTTTCCACGTAAAGTAAAATGAACAATATTGAAATCAACCAAATGCAAATAAAGAGCCATTTCATCTATATATTATTCCTTAGTGAATTAATACTTTCTGTAATAGACAACATTTTATAATAAGTTTTTGCCGTATTGAGTACGTCCACGTTATACTAAATTTTAACCAAGTGTAAATAAACATTCATTGCCAGAGTGGCGGAATTGGTAGACGCACCGGATTCAAAATCCGGCGCCAGCGATGGTGTGCGGGTTCAAGTCCCGCCTCTGGCACCAATAAAGATTCTTATTGGAAAGAATAAATAAGGCCGACACTTACTTGATTGTTTAAAATGTCCGTTTCAATTTGACCACCCCCATCTAAATCCGCCTTCATAGGGGTGTACGTAATTCGATATTCTGCGAACGTTTTCCATGATTCAGCGAGCTCATATCTCAGCCCCGCCATTACTTGATATGCAGGCCCAGTTCTCTGGTAGTCATAGATTTTTCCGACGGTTCCAGTCGCACCTTCTACATCAACGTGGGGGTAAGCAATACCAATTCCTGCTCCAATATAAGGGTTGAGTTCCGCACCCATGGTCATAATCGGATTAATTTTATGTATAGCGAGCAAAGTTAAAGTGTTTATGCCATCTGTAAATTCAAGTCTTCTCAGATTTCCCGGTAGTTTTTTTGCTTTAACTTTACTATGGTTGAAATCTAAAGCAAATTCCAAGTCAGTATTTTCCAATTGATTTACACTAAGTCTGAATCCATAATATCTTGGAGATTCGAAAGATTCTCCCTTCCAACCATTAACGGAATATTTGCCATCATCTATACCGTAACTACTTGATGCATTCGAAAAAGTCACACTACTGTGAGCTGCGTTATTGAATCCTCCGTAAAGAGAAACATTGAAGTTGGCTCCAAAACCTGCGCACTGAAACACAAGAAAGGTTATTCCCAAAGACAATTTCTGTAATTGATAATAAGATTTTTTCATATTGAATACTTTCTACGGAAAAGGATTGATTTTTTTGTAGGTTACCGGTCTTTTGAAGAAAAAATCAAGTTAATGAGTAAAAACCCAATGCCTTGAAGTGTTATCGTGAGACCAAACAGTATCGAAGAAGCAACACTATTCTCCAACCCAAAACCAAGAAAGGACAAGATGATAGCGACACTATACTCCCGAGGACCGAATCCGGCGAGGCTCAACGGTATTGCCGCAGAAAGAAAAATAATTGGGACAATTATGAGACATTGAGTAACTGAAATATTAACATTAGTCGCGCTTAAACAAAGGAAAAAGGATGCTGCAAAGAAAATCTGTGACAAGACAGATGCAAAAATAGTGATTTTTTTGCTTCTGAGTAGCAAAAGATTAACCGCATTTAGTTCAAGTGGTCGATTTTGAAAAAAATTTTAATTTTGGAACTCAAAAAGGGTGCTGCCACTACTATGATTAGAAGTAAGAGGTAGAATAAAATGAAAATACTTTGCTTAAGGTAGACTTCATTAGCAAGAAATATATTACTTTCGAATATTATCGAATAAAAAATGGTCAATACTGCAAGAAAGCAAAGTGCCCAGAGGCCATGGACTCTGTCTGCGAGAACGCTGAGCATCACTTCTTTTGATGGTTTCAAAGTAGAGGTAAATTTTCCTGATGAATTGCTTGAGGAGAGTCGTACTGATCGGTAAAGATCACCTCCCAACATCCCAACAGGTACGACAGTTGTAAAGCTTATACTTTCGAAATAAGCTTTTATCGCCTTCCAAAATTTCATTTTTGACTCACAGTTTAGGATCTTCGTCCATCGAAAAGCACAAGCAATATTGCCACAAAAACTAAAAATACATGCTAAAAAAAAATTCCATTTATCAGAATGCGAAATAACAGAAAACATCTCACTCGTATCGATGAAATAAAAAAAACCTATCAAAAGTAACACAGATATCGTCACTTGTATGGATTTAGTTTTCATTGAAATTATTTTTTTAGTTTAATTTGATACTGCTTTCTTCCGCTAGGTTCATGATAAATTCGGATTAGCAGTTCGCCCAGTAAACCCACGGCTAACAACTGGGTACCCAACAAGGTCAGCAGTAAGCCTAGTGTTAACAAGGGACGCGTTCCGATTTCGTTACCGAAAAGAATTTTTTCAAAGAACAACCATAAGAATATTAGCAAGCCTGCGCTTAACATTGTAAGTCCAATACCACCAAACGCATGGATTGGCCTATGCATGTATCGTCTTGAAAATTGGATCCAAATAAGATCCAGAATTACCCTTAATGTTCTGTCAATCCCATATTTAGACTTTCCCGTTATCCTAGGATGATGTTTGACGGGAATTTCAATTATCTTAGCTCCAACCTCTGCGGCTATGGCTGGTATAAAACGATGCATTTCTCCGTACAATCTAAATTTTGAGACTAGTTCCCTCCTATATCCCTTGAGTGAACAACCATAGTCCCTTAGCTTTATTCCAGTTGTATAGGAAATTAAATAATTTGCAAACATCGAGGGCAGTTTTCTGTTTAATATCGAATCCTGACGATCTTTTCTCCAACCCGCAACAAGGTCGATTTCATGATTATTTTTCAATACATCTATAATTTTTGGTATATCAGCTGGATCATTCTGTAAATCGCCATCCATTGTTATCAGCACATCCCCTGTGCTGTGATCAAACCCGGCCTGCAGCGCGGTGGATTGTCCGTAGTTTCGCGCTAAACTCACAACATGTAAATTTTGGTTTGTAAGTTTAATTTCTTTTAAAGTCGTTCCCGTGCCATCTGTTGATCCGTCGTCTACGATGATAATTTCGTACTCAAAATTTAACCCTAAATTTCTTAAATTTTGAATGTTCGCCACGAGTTTTTCGATGGCGTCCACCTCATTAAAAACGGGAATGATAATAGAAACTAACTTAATCATACTTTATTAAACCATATCCTCTTTATCAACCCAAATAAGCAGTACCTTTTTATTTGTTTTTCCTTGTATTAGTAGATTATCTGAATCTTTGGCGGCTGCGATTTCCACTGTACTATACTGTTCTTTCAAACTCTTCATGGTTTTCTGCAATGTATCTTTGTTATTTTTGATCAATAGGACGAAAAGAAGCCGCTCTTTTTTTTCTTTCTCGGATAATGGATATTTAAGATCCCAGTGATTATACACTCCGTTAGTATTAAGGGACCTAACTTTAAAATCGGGGAGATATAATGATAGAGTTGCAAGCAAACCACGATCATTACTTGCAATAATTTTTCCTTCTCTGTGGTTCAGGTCTCTTACTATATTAGCTATCTTTCTATATCCTTCAACTTGAAGAAAAGGATTGGGCATCACTGCGTCGTGAGCACTTAAATTACTAAAGATTTTGGGCCATTCAGGAATAAAAGTAAAAACAAAAGGTTTACGGTGAAAGTTATCAGAATAGCAAGTTTAATGTAAGTCGTTTGCAAAGAGCTGTTCTGCTCTCTTGCCACCAGGGTGGAGAAATAGATTACGATTGGTATTGAAATTGGCGATGCCCAATTAATCTCAGTTTCGCTAATCAAACTCAAAAAAGATACCGTTGTAAAAAGTGGTAGAACAAAAGTAGCAGAAAAAACCCACACTTCTTTTCTCGCCACAATGACATTCTTTGAGGTTTAATAATTTTTGTTCAGTATGGAATAAATGCCAATTTTTTATTAGTGAAACCAAAAATACTAAGAAAATGATAGGGCTGAATATAACAAATTGACCAATAAGAAATTCTATTAGCGGACTAATTTGCACTTCTGTACCTTTATCAAGAGAGGTCATTTCTACGTGATGTTTAAGTGTTGGGAAATCATGGGTTATATTCCAAATGATATTTGGACAAAAAATCAATAAAGCGATGGTAGTCGCTGTAATAATTTGTCACCCAACTAAACTGATTCAATTTTAGAAGTAAAAAAAGTGTGGATATGCAAAAAAATATCATTGAATACTTTGTGAGAAGGCCAATTCCAACTGCTATCGCACAACACAATAGCCAAGAAAAAGATCCGTTCCTGAAGGTCATAATAAAGAAAAAAGTTGATGCAGACCAAAGCAGTAATAACCATGCGTCCGTTGTTGCGAACTGACTGTAAAAAGTTGATAAAGGTAAGGTTAGAAATAAAAACGCTGACAAGCAAGAGGCTTTAACATTATTTGTTAATTTAAAGGTACTAAGCCCACAAAAGATTGATGATAAGAAAAATGCAAAGGGTTGTAGTGATCTGTAGCATTGGTAATTTTCGCCACAAGCTTGATTCAGAGGACTAAGCACCCAGGCAATAAAAGGTGGTTTTGAAAAATAACCCGCTTCTAAGCTTTTAGACCAGAATATATATTGAGCCTCATCTATCGCTAAATCAATATTCCCAAGCAAAGATGGACTGAAGATCGCATAGAATTTGGCAAAAAGTATTAAAAAAAATAAAATACAAATGATAAAGAAAAACGTTTTATTATTTTTTGTCAGCATAACTTCTAGTAAGATTGAAAAAGCAAACTACAGCACGTAAATTATGGGTAAAAACAAATATGTTCATCTGCGGATGCATTCAGAATACTCTGTCAATAATAGTACGATTAGGCTATCAGATGTAGTTCGCAGCGCGGCAATTGATGATCAGTCTGCTTTAGGCTTGACAGATCTGGGGAACACATTTGCTTACATAAAGTTTTATCGGCTAGCGAGAGAGAGCGGAATTAAACCGATTTTGGGTATTGAACTGCGTCTTCGAATGGATTCTAAGGCTGTTAGAAAATCCTCGGATAATTTTGCTGTGCAAAAATCAATTGGGTTACAAAAAGCTTTGCAGAATAGTATCACGTGGATGGCTTGATTCCGGTCAGTTATGGCAACAAGGGGCAGTAAGTCTTGACTGGTTTTTAGAAGATGATCCTCTGTTAGGTGGGAGAATGTCGGACGATTTGATATGTTTATCAGGGGGAATATTTGGTGAGTTAGGTTTGAATAGTTTAAAAACGGAGGTATCGGAAAAAGAAATACTGGATAAAACAAAAGAATATCTAGAAATCTTTGGGGACAATTTTTATTTAGAGACTCAAAAAGCTGGGTTTTTACATGAGGATATTTTTTTTCAAAAGACGTTTTACATTGCTGACAAACTTAGCATTCCGATTGTCGCGACGCATCCGATTCAATTTTTAGAGAAAACTGGATTTTCAGCCCATCAAGCCCGTGTGGCAATATCAGAGGGGGAAACACTTACATCGCTCAAAACAAGTACTAACTATTCATCTGAGCAGTATTTTTTAAGTCAAGATGAGATGGTGATGAGATTTAAAGATTTTCCAGGGGCACTGGAAAATACGTTAGAAATAGTAAAGCGTTGCAATTTAGAGTTTGAATTTGGAAGTGTTCAACTGCCTAGATTTTCTATTGGGGGCAGTGTTTCTATGCCTGATTATCTCAAGGAAAAAGCTTTCGAAGGCTTGAAGCAAAGACTTACACCTGAGGTTTTTTCTGTTGAAAAGAAACAAAAATATGAGAACAGACTAATTTTAGAATGTGATGTTATTTCAAAGATGGGGTTTTCGAGTTATTTTTTGATCGTTGCGGATTTTGTAAATTGGGCAAAAAACAATGGTGTACCTGTTGGCCCTGGAAGAGGTTCGGGGCTGGTTCTCTAGTAGCTTACTGCTTAAATATTACTGATGTTGATCCTATTAAGTTTTCTCTTTTATTTGAAAGATTCCTTAATCCAGAACGGGTTTCGATGCCTGATTTCGATATAGATTTCTGTCAAGAGCAAAGATATAGGGTGATCGAGTATGTTAAAAATAAATACGGGACAGAGGCTGTTAGCCAAATCATCACATTTGGGACAATGGCTTCGAGAGCTGTTATTCGTGATGCCGGACGCGTTTTAGAACTACCCTATACATTTTGTGACCAATTATCTAAGCTTATTCCTGTAGTTCAAAATAAGCCACTGAGTTTAAAGGACGCTAGAAATGCTGAGCCTTTACTTGCAAGGAGAGAAAAAGAAGAAGAAGAAGTCGCTAATTTGTTACGACTTGCTGAACCCTTAGAGGACCTCGTTCGAAATGTTGGTATGCATGCAGGTGGTGTTTTGATTGCACCTGGGGAACTAACTGATTTTTGCCCTCTGTACAAAGCTCCAGGGACTGATGGAGAGGAGGGGGTTATTTCGATGTTTGACAAAGATGATATTGAACAGCTTGGATTGGTAAAGTTTGACTTCTTGGGATTGAGGAATTTAACGATTTTGGATTTGGCAGTAAGGGAGATTAATAAACTCTATCCCAGTAAATGTTTAAAACTGGAAGATCTGAACGAATTCAGTGATTCTAAAACATATGATTTATTGAAATCTGCAAATACGACAGCTGTGTTTCAGTTGGAGTCCGAGGGAATGAAAAGATATTTGTTAAAACTACAACCTGATTGTTTTGAAGACATAATTGCTATGTTAGCTCTTTACAGACCAGGTCCTCTGAACTCTGGAATGGTGGATGATTTCATAAAAAGAAAGCAAGGTATACAAAAGATCGATTATTTTCATGATGATCTTAAGGAGTGTTTGTCGCCCACGTATGGTGTGATAGTTTATCAAGAGCAGGTCATGCAAATTGCCCAGATAATAGCCGGTTATAGTCTAGGTAATGCTGATATATTACGACGAGCAATGGGCAAGAAAAAAGTGGAGGAGATGTCGAGGCAGCGAAAAATTTTCATAGAAGGGGCTATCTCTAGAGGATATTCAAAAAATCTTGCAGTTAGGCTTTTCGACCTGATGGAAAAATTTGCAGAGTACGGATTCAATAAAAGTCATACCGCTGCTTACGCTTTCATCACATATCAGACCGCATGGTTAAAGTCTCATCATCCAGCAGCTTTTATTCTTCAACTCTCACTTCTGATCTAAACGATACGGATCGTATTGCTCTTTTGATTCAGGATTGCAAGAAAAATGGTGTTAAAGTTTTAAGTCCGAGCATTAATTATTCCGCGTACTCATTTACAACGATCTTAATAGAAAACGAGGCGATGATTCGTTTTGGCTTGGGTGCGATAAAAGGAGTTGGAGAGTCAATTATTAAGATAATTATAGCTGCAAGACAACGAGGGCTATTTAAGAACTTGTTGGATTTTTGTTCTCGGGTAGACCGAAGAGCTATTAACAAGAAATCCTTTGAAGCTCTAATTTGCTCTGGTTCTATGGATGATCTTCATCATCATGGAAGCGAGGGAAGAAATGAAATGCTTGAAACCTATGAATCATTTCTTTTACTTGCGGAACAAAGGGAATCAGCTAAAGACCAGGGCAACTTGTTCGGAGAGGTTCCCTCGGAGAAAGATATAGACAGGCCTGATCGAGAGATAAAAACATGGACTGCTAGAAAACAGATCCAGGCGGAAAAACAAGCGTTAGGTTTTCCGTTTTCTCGCTCGTTTTTTAATTTGATAGATAAAGAAGTATCTAAATACTTAAAAAAGAATTTGAGTGAATTAAAAGTTTCTAATGATCCCTATTGGATTCATGGCATATTAACAAAAATAAAAAAACAGATAACAAGAAGAGGTTCGATTCATGTTTTGGAGCTAACCGATGATACATCGAGTGTCGAGGTTTCAATTCAAGCCGATTACTTTGAAGAAGTAAAGCACAAATTAAAGTTAGACGAATATTTTCAAATTTTAGTGCGGGTACGTGAGGATGAGTATTCCGGGGGAACGAAGCTCAACGTTAAGGAAGTTTTAGATACTGTTTCCGTTCGGGAACGAAATTTGAAATTCATAAAAATTAATATCCCCTCTAACTTTCTTGAAGTTCATTCACTCGACAATTGTATGAGTACCATTTCAGATTTTTTTACAACCGAGAATCAACATAGCGGTATCCCAGTAATTCTTGGGATACCTGTAGAGGGGGTTCGCTGTGATTTCTCGATGGGAAAAAATTGGCGTCTTTCGCCGTCAGAAAATATAATTGAAAAAATTAGAGAGTCTTTTGGAGAAGAGTCCATAGAATTTCATATAGAAAAGGGGAATAATTTAACAAAGATGTTTCGAGAGAAGTAGGTATGTCTCATGTATGGGTAATCCAACTACAGAAGAATAACTACCCGAAATTTTTTTAATAAAAATAGATGCTCTTCCCTGAATCCCATAACTACCAGACTTATCCATTGGCTCGTCAGTTTTTGAGTATTCTATGATCCATGATCTCGGTATTTCTGAAAACCAGACTGAAGTAGTGCTGTTTATTTGATGAGATATGAATGAATTATCTTGTTTAGGATTTGGAGTCGACAGCACTATAGACGTAATTACTTTATGCTGTTGATTAGATAATTGAGTTAGCATTTCGACTACATCTGATCTGGATCGAGGCTTTAAAAAAATCTTATCCCCGAGACATACAATAGTATCTCCGCAAATGATTGGCTTAATCTCTTCAGTTTTTTTAAGAAGTTGGTCAGTAGAAAATATTGCTTTATCCATAGCTACACGGGTAACATATTTTGTAGGAGTTTCCTTATTTTTGATCTCTTCTATATCTTTCATGCCTTTTAAGTGTTTCTCGTCGAATTTGCGAACAACAATATCGAGTTCTTTGCAAATTTCCTTGAGAAGCTGTAGTCTTCGAGGACTCTTGGATGCTAAATATAAAATTTTTTGCGTCATCAAAGTAAAGGAAAAAATGAAATGTGTTTCAGAGAAAAGATAGTTTTTACAGGGTTTTAAAGATCATATGGAAAACTATTTCCTAAATACCATTATTCAATAGAACAATGAGATTAGATACTTCGGCAATCATTTTTTGCGACATAATAGACAATTATGGTGATGCAGGTTTCTGTATAAGGTTCAGCAGAGCATTGTTGGAGTATATCAAAACAGTAGCTATATTCACTAACAAACCAAGTATTTTCTATAAAGTTATTGGTGAGAATAACTTAATTCTGATCAATAGGAATACTGAAATACTTAGCATTTTTCACAATAGCCACAAATCGTTTGAGATTCCTTATTCTGAAAATTATATTATTTTTGATTTGTTCGAAACGCAAGCACCACTCGAGTTTTTAATCTTCTTTAGTGATAAGTCTAATGTTCAGAGAATTGCTTTAGACTATCTAAGTACAGAAAAATGGAGTGAGCCATTACAAGGAATGCAGGCTCCTGACTCTCGAATGTTGCAGACAAGTGACAAAAACCTACTCAAATTTCGACAAAGGAGCTGGTATTCTCCGGGCATTTCAAAAAAATCAGGGGGTTTGATTTGGGAAAACAGGAAATCAATTGATTATTTAGAGCGCAAAAAAGCAAGAGAAAGAGTTTTGTCATTAAAAGAAACGAGGATTTTTGGAGAATTATCTGAGGAAGCTTTTTTCATATGTGATTTTTCTTATGAAAAGTTTCGATTTTCTTTTTTTAATAAGCTTGCAAAAGAAAGATCTTTTGTAATTTGGAGTCCTAGAGCGATTACCTTATGCCAGACTGACTTTGATGTTATTTTGCAAAGTATGGATCTCAATATTGTAAGAGGAGAGGATTCATTTGTAACCGCGCATTTTGCCGCTTCTTCGAAGTGGAAGGTTCCCTTTTTATGGCAACCTTATCTTGAACAAAATTTAAATCATAAGAAAAAGTTTTTGGAATGGAAAAATCATTTCAAACATCTCACTATTTCTAGCTATTGGAATTTAGCTGAGGCCTTGATGTCTCGAAAATACGAGAAATATGATGAGCTTTGGCCATATTTTTTTTCAGATTGGTTAAAATTGAAGAATTATATGGCGTTAGATTGTCTAAAAATTACAGAAAATCGCTCTTTGGTGAGGACGCTTTTAAATGTACAGAAGACGAAGGAATAGGTGATGAAGACTGCTCAAGAACTACGTGTAGGAAATGTATTTATGATTGATAGCCAGGCGATGGTGGTCTTAAAGTCTGAATATAACAAATCCGGTCGTAACTCTGCTGTAGTAAAGTTCAAGCTGAAAGATCTTTTGACCGGTTCAATTTCTGAGTTTGTCTTTAAAGCTGACGATAAATTTGAAGTCTTAGTTTTAGATCGGAAAAACGCATCTTTTTCATATTTTTCTGATCCACTTTATGTTTTTATGGATGAAGATTATGATCAGATTGAAGTTGATAGTGATGCGATGGGTAACGCATTGAATTTTTTGGAAGAAGGGATGACTTGTGAATTAGTTTTTTATGATGACAAAGTAATTTCTGTAGATTTGCCAACATCGATAATTCGTGAAGTTCAATATACAGAGCCAGCGGTAAAGGGAGACACCTCAGGTAAAGTTATGAAGTCAGCTAAGCTTAAACCGACGGGATTTGAAATTTCTGTTCCCGCGTTTGTGGAAATCGGAGATAAAGTCGAAGTAGATACTAGAACAAATGAATATAAAGGTAGAACAAAATAATAAACAACAGTGCAAGCATCAAAGATTTTCTTTTAAAGGCAAAAGCTATTGTAGGCCAGGATAACTTGTTGGTAACTGGAGTTAATGAGTTTAGTGAGATTGAGCAGTTTTCTATAGATTGGAGAAAGAAGTTCTATGGAAAACCGTTAGCTGTTTTATTTCCGAAGGACGTCAACGAGGTTTCTTGTCTGATTACATTAGTAAATCGCACAGCAGGTATATCAATTGTGCCACAGGGAGGAAACACAGGTCTAGCCGGTGGAGCAACGCCTAATAGTGAAGGAAATCAATTAATAATTTCACTCAAGAGACTTAATCTTGTAAGAGCTGTCGATTTTTTTAACAGGACACTAATAGCTGAAGCTGGTTGTACTTTGATTGAGTTGCAAAAAGTAATCGAAAAAAGCAAACTTTATTTTCCGTTAGATTTTTCTTCAAGAGACTCTGCGTCTTTGGGTGGACTCCTAGCAACCAATGCTGGTGGTTTATCTGTTCTAAAGTATGTAACAGCAAAAGATTGCTGCTTGGGTTTGGAGGTTGTGTTGCCAAATGGCGAGATTTGGAATGGCTTAAAAACTTTACGAAAAGATAATTCAGGATATTCTTTGAAAGATTTATTTATTGGGAGTGAAGGAACTTTAGGTATCATTACTGCAGGTTCAATGAGACTATTTAGCCCGGTTGAAGAAAAAAATACATATATTGTGAAAACACCGAATTTGGCATCTGCAATAGAGCTATTTGGTCAAATTTGTCATAGAACACAAGATAATATTTTGGCATTTGAGTTTATGGAGAAAAATGCAATTGATCTAGTAACGAGACATTTTCCAGAACGGGTTCCACATTTTGTTATACAAGATACAAATTATGTTGCTTGTATTGTTGAATTTCCGGCTACGTATCAAAAAGAAGATTATTATATTAATTCTCTTTCTGAAGTTTTTGAATAAAAGAATCTGCTCATATCAAAAAAATGCTCTGAAAAAGAAGGAAAGAAGTTTGGTGTTTAAGAGAGTCTATTACGTTTGCATCTGCGAAAGATGGACCCCAAGTAAAAAATGATATTTCTCTTCCGATATCAAAGATTCCAGATTTTGTAAAACACATTACTAGAAAATTCAATCAATTGTATCCGGATGGCTCTTTTATTAATTTCGGCCATATAGGTGATGGAAATTTACACTTCAATTTTGCTCCATTTTTTAACAAGGTGTCTACTAAAGGTAAAGCAGCTGAAATAGCAGATTTTCTACAAAATAAAGAAGAAACCATACGTGGGTTGATTAATGATGCAGTTGTATTATATGACGGCTCAATAACAGCTGAACATGGAATTGGAAGACTACGAAAATCTGAAAATGTGCGATTAAAAAGTGATGTAGAGCTTGAGATGATGCGTAAAATAAAACATTCACTAGACCCAAAAAATATTCTAAATCCAGAGGTTTTATTTTAGCAAAAATTTTACAATTTCAGTGATCTGTGTTTTCCAGTGAGTATGTTTAAACGGAAAGGTTTTTTTAAGTGAATTGCAGCACAGCCTTGAATTCCTTGGTCTTTTCGCAGAGGTTTTTAAAGTACTTGCCGAAATAGGATATATTGGAAGGAGTGCTTTTTCTGGCATATCTTTAATTTCCATAAAAGTTTTTAATATAAAATCAGCCAGTTCATACCATGTTGTTTCTCCCTCAGCGCAAATATGATACAGGCCTTTTTTTGATTCGATTGATTCCAATTGCAGCAATTCGCAAAGGAAATCTGCAATAAATTCAGCAGATGTCGGTGCGCCGTACTGATCATTAACTACACTAATTTCGGAACTGGTTTCTATTTTCTCTAGAATGGTTTTTACAAAATTATTTCCGTACCTGGAAACCACCCAACTAGTTCTTAAGATCAAATATGATATGTTAGAAGATAAAATGATTTTTTTCTCCTTTTGCCTTACTTTTTCCGTATATATTAATTGGATTTATTTTGTTTAACGGGCGATTTGGCTCATTTCCATTTCCATCAAAAACGTAGTCAGTGGAAAAATGAATAAGAGGTAAGTTTCTACTTTGTTTTCTGTTGAAATTATCAATTTCTTCACAGATATTTATTAAAGCACGACCGTTTACAGCAAACGCTAAATCTTGTTCTACCTCAGCTTTTTCAACATTCGTGTACGCAGCTGCATTCACTATAACATCGGGCATTTCCTGAATCAGGATTGTTCGTATATTATTGGATAAATTTTCTAGATCATCAAGGGCGATTTCATCCCTTGATGGATTTAAGATCTCAAATCGATCAGAACATTTTATTCTTATTGAAGTCCCTACCTGCCCGGTAGCACCAAATAATAATATTTTTTTCTTTAGAATAATTCATCCAATTCTAGTAAACGCTGCAAAGAAAGCCCTTTCCTATCTTTTTCAGAGATGATTAAGCTAGAAATGGGAATTTCCGAAGGCCACGAAATACTGATGGTGTTATCAGACCAACACAGAGTTCTTTCAGCATCCTTGTTAAAATATGTTGAGCATTTGTAAAGCAGTTCAGTTTTGTCTGATAGGGAAAGAAATCCATGGGCGAAACCCTCAGGTACATACAACATTTTATTATCAACTTCATTAAGCATCACTCCAGCCCATTTTCCAAACGTTTTTTCTTTTTTTCGAAGATCAACCACTACATCAAATATCCCTCCTCTTAATACTCTAATGAGTTTTGCCTGAGCAAAAGGTTCTTTCTGGAAGTGTAACCCTCTGAGCACCCATTTTCTCGATAGAGAAAAATTATCCTGAACAAATGTGGTTGCATTTCCTGAGACTTTTTGAAAAGCACTCTGGTTAAAGTATTCTGAAAAGTATCCCCTCTCATCTGAGATGTTTTTACAAGTTATTATTAACACTTCCTTAAAGGGTTCTAGTGCAGTCTTAATAAATTTTTCCATTTAGAATTTTTCTTTTAAAAGTTTTTCCAAATACTGTCCATAACTATTGTTCTGAAAGTCATTGGCCAGAGACTGTAATTTGTCATCATCAATCCAGCCTTTTTTCCATGCGATTTCTTCGGGGCAACAGATTTTTAGTCCTTGGCGTTGTTCGATTGTTCTTATAAAGACTGATGCATCCACTAGAGCTTCAGGTGTCCCTGTGTCAAACCATGCAAACCCTCTTCCGAACAAATGGATATTTAACCTCGAATCTTTTAAATAGCTTAAATTTAAATCCGTAATTTCAAGTTCCCCACGTTTTGATGGAGCTAGTTCTTTCGCTTTTGAACACGCGTTATTGTCGAAAAAGTACAGGCCGGTTACAGCGATGTTCGACTCTGTAAATTTGGGTTTTTCTACGATTGATGTTACTTTTCCGTTATTGACTGATGCAACACCAAATCGTTGAGGGTTTTCTACAGGATAACCAAAAATCGTTGCTTCCTTGACTTTGTTAGACGCTGCACTAAGCACTTCCTCTAGCCCGCTACCATAAAAAATGTTATCTCCAAGAATTAACGCACTGGGGTTATTTTTAATAAATTCCTCGCCTATCAGAAAAGCTTGAGCAATACCTTCGGGGCGATCCTGAGTAGCGTAGGAGATCGATAAACCGAAGTTCTCCCCATCCCCTAAAAGATTTTGAAAGTTTGTTATATCTTTTTGAGTTGATATTAGAAGTATATCTCTGATATTAGCAAGCATGAGTACCGATAGCGGGTAGTAAATTAGTGGCTTATCATAAATAGGAATTAACTGCTTAGAAATGGCTAAAGTATTCGGGTAAAGTCTTGTTCCAGAACCTCCTGCAAGAACAATTCCTTTTCTATTTGAAACTAATTTATTTTTCTTCAAAATATTTCCTCAACTTTTTGATTTACTAGCTAATCGTTTAAGGCTTTCCATCCAATTTTCATTTTGTAGATACCATTCAACGGTTTTCTTTACACCATTCTCAAGATTTACTGAGGGGTTCCAATTAAGTGCGGATTCTATTTTTTTGGCATTTATACTGTATCTGTAATCGTGCCCTGGTCTGTCCTTTACGAAAGTTATCAATTCTTTGAAGCTCCCGCTAGGGTGTTCTTTTTTCTTTTTTACACATATGTCTAAGGTGGAACAGATTAAATTTACTAATTCAATATTCGTAGATTCGTTTCGCCCACCTATGTTGTAAGTTTCCCCGATTTTTCCAATTTTTAGAACTTTCTCGAGAGCAGTGCAGTGATCATCAACATATAGCCAGTCTCTTATCTGTTTTCCGTCACCATAAACCGGAATTTTTTTTCCAATTAAACAATTATTGATCACCAGAGGAATTAATTTTTCAGGGTATTGGAAAGGTCCGTAATTATTGGAACAATTAGTAACAATAGCCGGAAAATTGTAAGTTTTTATCCATGACCTTACTAAATGATCCCCTGAAGCCTTGCTAGCAGAATATGGGCTATTTGGTCTGAAGGGGTGGTTTTCAGTAAAGCTAGGTTCATTCAATCCTAGGCTTCCGTATACTTCATCTGTACTTATTTGAATGAATTTAAATGTTTCTTTTGTTGCCCTCTGAATACCGAGACGGGATTCTTTGCTTCCTCTAGGTAGTTTTTCGTAGTATTTTAGACATTGCTTAAGAAGATTGTATACGCCAAAAATATTCGTTTTGATAAATGCATCAGGACCGGTAATTGAACGATCAACATGAGTTTCAGCGGCAAAATTGATAATAGAGTTAGGTTTATATTTTTCTAAAATACTTTCTATGTCGTTTTCATTAGTTATATCACCCTGGACAAACGTAAAGAATTCATCATTTTTTACAGTCCTAAAATTGTCAAGGTTTCCTGAATAAGTAAGAGCATCCATAACGATAACCTTTTCTCTATCGACGTTCGAATGAAGTTTTCTAAGAACGAAATTTGTGCCGATAAAGCCAGCACCTCCAATTACTAGTATCAATGGGTTATCGCTTTCTTACAATATTTACTATTCCAATTATAAATTTCATGATTTAAGTCTTAAAAACAGGTTTAGCTGATAGGTAAATTTAAAGTCATCAAAATTGTAATTTCAGTAACTCAATTATTTGTTATTATAAGATGCTTGGAAATAACCGTGCTACAAATTAGGCAACTTTTTACTTTTAAGAAAGAATATCTATGAACATTACTGTCATCGGCGCAGGTTACGTGGGTTTAGTTACTGGAACATGCCTAGCAGACGTTGGTAATAACATTTTATGTTTAGATCTTGATAAGGAAAAAATTTCTAGTTTAAAAAATGGAAAAATTCCCATTTACGAACCTGGCCTTGAATCGCTTGTTGAAAAAAATCAACGAGCAGGTAGGCTTCACTTTACTTCTGATGTAAAAGAAGCGGTTGAGTTCGGAGAATTACAATTTATCGCTGTAGGAACTCCCTCAGGAGAAGATGGTTCGGCTGATCTCAACTATGTTCTAGAGGCTGCGAGTAGCATTGGTCAAATAATGATTAGTCCTAAAATTATTGTAAACAAGTCAACAGTTCCTGTTGGTACTGGCGATAAGGTACGTAATGTTATAAATCAAGAATTAAAAAAGAGAGATGTTTCACTTAAGTTTGATGTGGTTTCAAATCCAGAGTTTTTGAAAGAAGGCGCTGCCATAGAGGACTTTCAAAAACCTGACAGGATTATTATCGGGGTTGAATCAGATGAGTCAGCATCAGTAATGAAAACCTTATATTCTCCTTTCCAACGTAATAGAAATAAATTAATTATTATGGATGTTAGGTCTGCTGAATTGACCAAATATGCTTCTAATGCCATGCTTGCGACTCGGATTTCATTCATGAATGAATTAGCAAACTTGTCAGAGAGGCTTGGTGCTGATATAGAAAAAGTTCGTGTTGGGGTTGGTTCTGATAGTCGCATAGGATATAGTTTTTTGTATCCAGGTTGTGGTTATGGCGGTTCTTGTTTTCCAAAAGACGTCAAAGCTCTCATTAAATTCGCGAATGACTGTGATCATCCAATGAAAATTCTTACGTCGGTGGAAGAGGTTAACGACGATCAGAAAAAAATTATCCCTGAAAAAATCACCAAATTTTTTGGAGAAGATTTATCAAATAAGACATTGGCCATATGGGGCCTAGCGTTTAAGCCTGGTACGGATGATATGAGAGAAGCACCGAGTATTACTGTAATTGGCAACCTTTTAGAAAAGGGTGCAAGAGTCAAAGCCTTTGATCCTGTGGCCTCTGAGGAAGCCAAGAAAATTTTTCAAAGTTCAGTTGAGTACTGTAAAACACCTTCGTCTGCAGTGGAAGGGGCTGATGCATTGATTATTCTTACCGAATGGAAAGAGTTTAGGAGCCCTGACTTTAATTCGCTAAAGAAAAATTTACGATCCGCCTCGATTTTCGATGGGAGAAATTTATACGATCCTGAATATTTGAAAAGTTTTGGAATAAACTACTTTCCTATCGGTCGTTAAAGTTTACTTAGATGCAAATTGATCAACTAAGAACTTTCTTTATTGAGCTGCAAGATAAAATTTGCAATGCAATAGCAAATGAAGGTCAAGAACATGTTATATCAGATGATTGGGAAAAAGATAAGAAACAGCAATTAGTTGGGAATGGCCGAACTAGGATTATTGAAAAGGGGAATGTAATAGAAAGAGGGGGCGTTAACTTCTCTGATGTTAAGGGGGATTCTCTGCCAAGTTCAGCAACTGCTGCACGGGCAGAACTCAAAGGTTTACCATTTAGGGCACTCGGTCTTTCTTTGGTTTTTCACCCTCAAAATCCATATGTTCCAACGGTGCATATGAACCTTCGCTTTTTCTGTGCGGGAAATGTTGAGGAATTTTCTGATCAGACTATTTGGTGGTTCGGAGGTGGGCTTGATCTCACACCTTATTATCTTTTTGAAACGGACGCTAGCCACTTTCACAAAGAGTGCAAAAAATCTCTTGATTTATTCTCAGGTAGCTATTATCCAAAATTTAAAAAAGCGTGCGATGAGTATTTTTACTTGCGGCACAGGGATGAAACAAGAGGGATAGGTGGAATTTTTTTCGATGATTTTAATGAACTTGGATTCAATAAAAGCTTTGAGATGGTTCAGCAAGTAGGAAAGTCGTTTTTGCCAGCGTATTTACCAATTATGCAACGGAGGAAAAACCTGCAATGGGGCCAGAGAGAAAAGACGTTTCAAGAGTACCGCAGAGGCCGTTATGTAGAGTTTAATTTAGTATATGATCGAGGCACCCTTTTTGGCCTTCAGTCTGGTGGCAGAATTGAAAGTATCCTTATGTCTATGCCTCCAGTTGCAAATTGGTCTTATGCATTCAAGCCTGAAGAAGGAACCCCGGAAAGTCATCTGTACCAACACCTTAAACCCGTTGATTGGATAAATTTTGAAAAAGACTCTTAATCCTAATTCAACCATTCTTATCACGGGCGCGGCGGGATTTATTGGTAGTGCTCTATCAAAACGCTTATTAAGTAATAATTTTTCCGTTATCGGAATTGATAACTTGAATAAGTATTATGATGTGAATTTAAAGTTGGACAGACTTAAGCGAATAGAAACTGTCGGAAGAGAAAACTTTGAATTTATAAAGATGGATCTATGCGACGGACCGTCAATCAAAGGTTTATTAACTGATTATTCATTCGACTATATAGTACATATGGGTGCGCAAGCAGGTGTGAGGTATTCTTTAGAAAACCCGCAAGGATATATTGATTCGAATATTCAAGGATTTTTTAATCTTTTGGAGGCGAGTAAGGGTTTAACGAAACTGAAGCATTTTGTTTACGCCTCTTCATCTAGTGTATATGGTGGCAGTAAAAACCTTCCTTTTTCAGAGTCAGAAAATGTAAGTCGTCCAGTAAGTTTATACGCAGCAACAAAAGCTTGTAATGAGCTAATGGCTTTTACCTATTCTCACCTGCATGGAATACCCCTGACTGGGGTACGCTTGTTTACAGTATACGGTCCCTGGGGAAGACCTGATATGGCCGCATTCGGTTTCTTGCGAAAGATTTTGGCGTCCGAAGAGATTGAAATTTTTAATAATGGAAATATGAAACGGGATTTTACATATATTGATGATGTCGTTGAGTCTGTGTTGAGGATTTTGGCTAAAATTCCCTCAAAACTGGGTACAAATAAGCATGATTATGAAAATGCGGAATCTTGTTCCAGAGTCCTTAACATTGGTAATGGTAGTCCGGTATCATTGATGGAGTTTGTGGATATTCTTGAAAAATGTATCGGAAAAAAGGCAAGAATTAAATTTGTCAAATTCCAACCCGGCGATGTCAAGTCTACGTTTGCTGATATGACGGAATTTAAACAGTTCACAGGGTTTGAGTTTCGCACTCCTCTGGAGGTTGGGTTGCAAAAATTTGTGTCATGGTACACAAGTTACTTTAAATAATTAGGTTTTAGATGAGGACCGTTTATGATTGATGAGATTTATCACAATAATGTTAGATACTTAGGTAATCTGCTGGGAGAAATCATCAGAGAGCAAGAAGGAGATGAGACGTTTAATCTTATTGAAAATGTTAGAAGGTTAAGTGTAGCTTATCGAAGACATGATGATGTTGATGCGGCTAAAGCTCTCGATAAAATATTAAAAAATCTTACCTCGAATGAAGCCGTATTAGTTATTCGTGCATTTACATATTTTTTGCATCTGATTAATATTGCCGAGGATCTTGCAATTCTAAGAAAACCTATCGGTTCTCAAAGTAATCAAAGTTTTCCTGGCTCGTTTAACAACATGTTTGAAAGATTTGATCGCGAAAAAAAACAGAAGAGCGAGATTTTAGATTTGCTTGGCAAAGCGCATATCTCGCCCGTACTGACGGCTCATCCAACAGAAGTTCAGAGAAGGAGTGTGCTAGAGGCTGAGAAAAAAATTTCAAAGCTATTGAAGATTCGTAATGACTTAGAAATTTCTCGGACGGAAAGTGGTTTAGCTGCAAATGAGGGAAGTTTAAAGTCCATCATAGTTCAGTTATGGCAGACTAGATTGCTCAGATTCAGTAAGCTTGACGTTGCTGATGAGATTGAAAATGTTCTCGCATTCTACAAAAGTACTTTTTACAGGAAATACCAATACTTTATAAAAATCTTGAGAAGAAGTTAGGAAACCAGTCAGTAGCAAGTTTTTTTAGGATGGGAAATTGGATTGGAGGTGACAGGGATGGTAATCCTAATGTGACTGACCAAACACTTGATCTTTCGGTAAAAAAACATGGTGAAACAGTCCTCAGACATTATTTGTTACAAGTTCATTTGCTCGGTTCAGAATTATCAATATCAAAAAAACTAATCGGGGCAAGTGAGGACTTGTTGAATTTGGCCCAAAAGGCTAACGATCCAAACCCGCATCGTGTTGATGAGCCATATAGGCAAGCTCTGATCGGTATATACGCAAGGCTAGCAGCTACGCTTGCTAAATTAACAGGGGCTAATGCTCGTCCCCATGCACTACCACCTTCTATTCCTTATGAAAACCCTGGAGCATTTTTGAGTGATCTCAATATTGTTGAGACCTCACTTAGAGAAAACAAAGGCGCTAGGTTGGCGGAAGAAAAACTTACCACTCTTATAAGGTCAGTGAAGGTTTTTGGTTTTCATTTGGCCACTGTTGATTTGAGACAAAGCTCAGATATTCATGAAGTAGTAGTAAAAGAGTTTTTAAAAGGTGCAAAAATTTGCAATGATTATTCGAGTCTTACTGAAACAGAAAGACAGGATTTACTATTATCTTTACTGAAAAAAGAAGATAGACTATTGGCGCCAAATTTTGAATATTCAGATCAGTGTTTAAAGGAATTACGAATATTTGAAAAGGCAAAAAATTTGATTGATGATTTTGGGCCTGAGGTAATAAAGTACTACATTATAAGTCACACCGAAACGGTAAGTGATCTCCTGGAAGTGGCACTTATACAGAAAGAAAGTGGTCTCATGGAGGGCGTTCTAGGTGAAAACGCAAAGCTTGGTATTGTGATAGTTCCACTATTTGAGACCATTGAAGATCTCCGTAGATCCGAAGAAATAATACGGTCTTTTTATTTACTTGATGGAATTGTTGACCTAGTTAGGCATTCCGGAGGTCTACAAGATATTATGTTGGGCTACTCTGATAGTAATAAAGATGGCGGAGTTTTCACGTCAAATTGGGAAGTCTACAAAGCATCTATTAATCTAGTAAATCTTTTCCAGGAGGTTCAGGGTATCACGTTACGACTGTTTCACGGGAGAGGGGGCACAGTTGGCCGTGGTGGAGGACCTAGTTATAGGGCGATTCTTGCTCAGCCTCCGAGTACGGTGAGGGGTCAAATTCGACTTACTGAGCAGGGGGAGATCATATCAAATAAATATGATACACCGGAGATCGGGCGTCGCAGCCTAGAAACGCTTGTCTCGGCAACGTTAGAGGCCACACTGATACCTGAAAATGAGAACATTCCTGAGGAGTATTTAAAAGCAGCAGAAAAAATTTCGGAGTACGGTTGGTTGGCTTATAAAAAAACTATTTATGAAATGGAGGGCTTTGCAGAATACTTTTTCTCTAGTACTCCTATCTCTGAGATAGCGCTATTAAATATAGGTTCTAGACCTGCTGCTAGACCTAATTCTGCGAAAGAGAGAATGAGGATTGAAAACCTGAGAGCTATTCCATGGAGTTTCTCCTGGGGACAAAGTCGTCTTGCTTTACCGGGCTGGTTTGGTTTCGGTTCAGCTTTAGAGAATTTTGCTCTTGAATCGGTAGAACGAAATCGAAGCTTGTTGTTAGAAATGGCTCGTGAATGGCAATTTTTTCAGGCGTTAATTTCAAATATAGATATGGTGATGGCAAAAGCAGATATTGGAATTGCTCGCCGTTATGCAAGATTATGTCCGGACCCTAAAGTGTCTCGCAAAGTGTTTTCTAAAATCAAAGAGGAGTGGCTCAAAACAAAGGGAGCCTTAGAGTTTATTACTGGCTCTAGAGAACACTTGTTATCAAATCCTGAGCTTTCTGAGTCCATTGAGATGCGTCATCCATATCTTGATCCGCTAAATCATTTGCAAGTTGAACTTATAAGGAGGTGGAGAAGTGGAGAAAAAAATGAGCGTGTCAAAACTGGTATTCACTTAACAATTAACGGAATTGCAACTGGAATAAGGAATACTGGTTAAAGGTTAAATTAATGGCATTACCAAAGTTATATATAATCTTAAACGCATGTTTCTGGGGTCTAGTTTGGATCCCCTTAAAGTATTTTAATGAACACGGCTTACATCCCATTCATGCAACTTTTCTTTGCTATCTTTTGCTAGTAGTTATCTTCCTTGCTGTAAAAAGAACTTTTTTTTTTCTTTTCTTTTTTCGAAAAACAGCCTGTTAATCGCACTGTCCTACGGTATTACAAATCTTGCCTTTAACTGGGCTATTGCAGAGGGAGATGTTGTAAGAGTAGTGTTTTTGTTTTATCTAATTCCTATTTGGGCTTCGATTTTTGCAGTAATCTTGGTCAAAGAAATGCCCACGCTCATATCATTGATTGCTATTGCAATAGCAATAGTAGGCGCTTTCCTAATTTTAATTTATGACCCATTGAGTACAACATTCGTTTCATTTGAAAATTTTTTAAGTATAGGAAAGGAAGATATTCCTTGCAATAATTGGAGGGATATTTTTTGGACTAGGAAATGTTTTAATTAGAAAAACAACAAGAATCAACTCATTACTAAAAACCCTTGCCATTTTCTTTGGAACATTCTTAGTAGCAGCTGTATTTTTGTTAATCAATTATGTGCTTAATTCGACGGAAAAATTTGCCACTCTCAATACCATAAAGCCAGAACTATTCACTGACTTTAAGTTTTTGGTTATCTTTTTTTCTTTTGTGATCGGGCTTGGTTTGGCAAATTTTTTATTGCAACTGGGAGCATCAAAACTTCCAGTTTACATTACATCTACTCTATTGATGTTTGAAATTTTAGTAGCAATGATTTCAACGAATATTCTTCAAGAGTCTCCACTGCAATTTTATGAATTCATAGGAGGTATTTTAGTATTAGTAGCTGCTTCTTTAATGATTCTTAATACTGCAAAGAAAGCTTAGTTTTCCGGAAATGTACCTTTTTTAACAGCTTGGATGTAATTCTTAATACACTCTTCAATCGAATTTGATTCAGACAAGAAGTTTTTAGCAAAGGATAATTTATTACCTATTCCGAGAATATCATAAAGCACTAAGACCTGCCCATCAACAAACTTTCCTGATCCAATACCTACAGTTGGAATTTTTAAAACCTCGGTTATTTGTTTTGAGGTACTGGAATTAACTAATTCAAGAATTAATAATTCTGACCCGGCGCTTTCGAGCGAAGTAGCAGTCTTAACAAGTAGTTCTTTTTCTTGTTCCGAGCTACCAAATTTCCTGTAGTATCCGATCTTATGAATGGACTGCGGCAGCATGCCCAAATGGGTGCACACTGGAATTCCTCTTAAAGTTAAAAACTCTATTGTTTCTAAGAGCCAATCCCCGCCCTCTAACTTCACCATTTGAGCTCCAGCATCCATTAACTTAGCGGCATGGGAAAATGTTTTTTCTGGACTTTCTTGAAAAGTGGAAAACGGCATATCGACAATTATAAAAGTGTTGCCGCTTTTAGCAGAAACACATTTTAGGTGGTATTTAATTTCATCGAGTGATACGGTTAATGTCGTTTTGTCTCCTTTGATAACCATTCCCAGTGAGTCTCCGACAAGAATAGAGTCTAATTTACAACTTTCTAGAACTGCTGCAAACGTGCTGTCATAGCACGTGAGCATAGTTATTTTTTCTTGCCTTTCTTTTTTTAATACGAAATCGTTGATGTTCATGCTACGACATTATTTGTATTAAGAATTTTTAGATTTAGATCTTCTATTGTTAAATTATTTATACATAGACAGACAAATTTAGCAACAAACCCTTTTAAAAACTGTCCCTTTCTCAAGGCCAGGTAAGTGGTATTTTTTTCAAATATTTTGTCCCCCTTTATCAGTGTGAGGTCAGAATCTTGATTTTCATCATATGCCATAGATGCGATTATTCCAATCCCTAATTTTTGGGATACGTAAGCTTTTATTACATCGGCATCTAAAGCCTCAAGCACAATATTTTGAGAAAGCTTTTTTGCGATAAACTGTTTATCAATTTTTTCTCGTCCTGTAAAACCTTTATGGTAAGTGATTAAGGGATATTTGCTAATTGAATTTAATGTGATGTCCCTACAATTTAAAAGAGCATGTGCCTTTGGAACAATGACTCCATGATGCCATTGATAAAAAGGAAATGTAATAAACCGATCATCATTTTTAAGAGACTCTGTTGCAATGGCAATGTCTGCATCTCCACTGTCGAGCATACTAGCTATTTCAAGAGGACTACTCTGATGGAGTACAAACTGTACTTTTGGGGAGTCCAATGTGTATCGTTTAATAATATCTGGAAGCATGTATCTCGCCTGGGTATGGGTAGTCGCAAGAGTTAACGTTCCCGAGTCTTTGTCTAAAAATTCATTTTTTAGAGATTTTATCTTCCGAACGTTTCCCAGAATCTCTTCTGCTAATCCTAGAAGCCTATTTCCGACTTCTGTAAACCCTAGTATTCGCTTTCCCTTTCTTATAAACAATTCAACACCCAGCTCATCTTCGAATTCTTTGATACTTTTGCTAATTGCAGGTTGAGATATATAAAGGGCTCTTGCCACGGCGGTAAAATTAAAATCTTGTCTACTTGCCTCTAAAATTATTCGAAGCTGCTGTATGTTCATTTAAAGTTTTTCTGTAAGTTCTGGCAGAACTTCAAAAAGATCTGCAATTATCCCATAAGTCGCAATCTGAAAAATGGGTGCTTCTGGATCCTTATTGATTGCCACAATGACTTTAGAATCTTTCATCCCTGCTAAGTGCTGAATAGAGCCAGAGAGTCCGACTGCAATGTAAAGATCAGGTGCTACAATTTTTCCAGTTTGTCCTACCTGATTTTCATTCGGGGCTAGTCCCATATCTACTGCTGCCCGAGAAGCTCCTAGAGCAGCTCCTAACTTTTTTGCCAAAGGTTGCAGAAGGTTTCTATAATTTTCAGCAGAGCCGAGACCTCTTCCTCCCGAGATCACACATTTCGCAGAAAGCAGATCAATCGTATTTGAAGCGTTGTCGCTGTTGTTTGATAAGATTTTCGTTGCTGTATCGAGTTCTTTGAAGACAATTTTTTCACTTTCAAGATTTTGATTTGATTTTTCCGTAGGTTTAAACTTATTACCCCTGACGGTTAAAAACTTCCTTTTTTGTTCAGTTGAAACTCGAGATACCAAATTACCTGCATATATCGGTCTGAGAAAATCGTTCTGAGATATTATTTCGACAACATCTGTCAGTTGTTCTTCATCATGCATTCCCGCAATCCTAGGTAATAAATCTTTTCCCAGGGAAGAACTAGAAATTAGAATACTGTTTATCTCTGTATTTGTTTTTAAAAGATCCAAGAATTGGAAAGACCAAACTTCGGGTATAAAGTGCTTGAGTTTTTCGTGATCAATGACGAGAACTTTACTGATACCCTCTATACAGCATGCCTCATTAACTACTCTTTCCATTTCGTAACCTAAAACAGCTAACCAAACCTCACTGGAAAGCTTCTTAGCGGCTGTTACTACGCGCAGGGTTTCATCTTTAATAGAAAAATTTTCATATTCAGCAATAACTAGTGCGGTCATTTGTTGAGCACTCCAGATTTTTTCAGGCAATCAATTAATTCGTCTACGTCTTGAATAATTTCCCCTTTTTCCCGTTGTTCGGGTTCGTTGATTTCAATTATTTTGGTTTTGCGTTCCAAGTCGATATTAAGTTCTTTTGCATCGATAACTTTTATTTCTTTTTTCTTAGCTTTAATTATATTTGGTAATGAGATGAATCTAGGGTTATTCAATCTTAGATCTACAGTTACTACACAAGGCAATGTTGTTTTTAATTCTTCGACTCCAGAGTCAACCTCTCTTTTTAAAAAAACCTCCTTATCTCGTAAGTCAATCTCGGAAATAAACGTTGCCTGAGGCCACCCCAATATCCCTGCAAGCATTTGACCGGTCTGATTACAATCATCGTCAATTGCTTGTTTACCCATTAATATCAGGTCGGGTTCTTCTGATTCGACTATTTTACACAAAACTTTTGCAATTTGTAGTGGACCCAAGTCCAGATCAGTTTCGACTAAGATTGATCTGTCCGCTCCAAAAGCAAGAGAAGATCTAAGAACGTCTTGAACCGAGTTTTTCCCCACGGAAATCGAAATAACCGTTGTTTCAGGGTTTTTTTCTTTAATTCTGACAGCTTCCTCGAGAGCAATTTCATCGAAAGGGTTTATTCCCATTTTTACATTTTCTATGTCCACACTTTTGTTATCGGATGTTGGTCGAACTTGGACGTTATAGTCGACGACTTTTTTAATTGGCACAAGAATTTTTAACATCTAATCTCACAATCTTTCTAATTGATAAGCCTACTTTGCTGTTGCTTTTTGTTCATTATATTATACAGATCGAAATGGGGTCACCAATTGGCTAAAACGGTTGTAAGCCGGCTTCTTTTCAATGGAAGAGTCAAATATTTCCGAAATTATCTCACTTGCTAAGATCTCCGCGAGGAGAGGGCCGTATGAAAACCCCCGGGAAGCCAGTGCCGAGAAAATATACAAGTCACTGTCCGATCTGTTCCCTATCTTACCGACAACTGGTAATTTATCAGATGAGGTACATCGTTCCGACCTATAGTATGAGACATTGATATTTGTATTAAATTTATCGTAAATATTACACATTCTTGCAAAGTTATATTTATTGTTTTTGTCAATTAAGAAAGAATCCTCATTTTTAATTTTGTCGTATGATGACCCTGAATAGATCTTTCCTCTGATGAGTGGTGTTACATATCCACCTTTACAAAAAATAAAATTGGGGAAAAATCGATAATATTCTTTAGGAATTGTAAATCGACTCAATTGACCCGAGTTAGTAAACAAATTGAGTGTTTTTTCTGAACAATCTTTTTCCCCCGAGGCTGAGAGAATTCTTATTGAGAAGTTCCTTTGTTTTTGAACCAGTTGTGAGTATTACTTTGTCGAAAAAAACCTCTGATTCTGAATCATTAGTTCTTACTTTCAGCAAAACTCCTTTATCCAAAACTTCTATTTTTTGAACTTCCGTCCCCATAAAAATTTTGGCACCTTTGCTAAAATTTCTGACTGCATCCTTTAGGCAAAGCAATAGAAATTTTCTTGGATGTAACCAAAACCCGTTTGGGTCCCAGATTCCTATATCACTATCGAAATTTTTTGTTAAGTATTTATTCAAAACACTTTTCTCAACTACATTTTGTTGATAGAAAGAATTTTTGTTAAAAATATTTTCCCATTTTCTTTGCTCGTGAATATTTTTTGGCAAATGAAGAAGACCTGGTTTATGCGCGATTCTAGTTTTAAATCTTTCTTCCAAGGAGCTGATCCAGGAAGACGTCGTTTTTATACCTTGATTACAAAAAAATTGGTATTCTGTTCTGCTTGTT
The DNA here is from genome assembly GCA_038147455.1 of Burkholderiaceae bacterium. Classification (GTDB taxonomy): domain Bacteria; phylum Pseudomonadota; class Gammaproteobacteria; order Burkholderiales; family Burkholderiaceae_A; genus UBA7377. The sequence continues at coordinate 629,747 of JAYQTQ010000003.1, forward strand.
ACAGGATTATGTATCACAACAACTGGATTAAAAGATGGGCTCCTGGCAAAAGTATCAAAAAAATTTCTTCCTCTCTCGATAAGTACTATCTGGAGATTTAGTTTGTCCGTTTTGGAGGAGTTCTTTACTAGCGTTTGGTCTGCTAACGCTTTTAAAAGAGTCACTCCAGCCACTCCAGATCCGATAATTCCAACTTTTTTCAACATTTTAAAATATGGTGTAAATTAAAGATTATTCCACATTTTAAATTATGAAAGGAACTAACAATGTTAGGTTTTATTGGGGGAAGTGGCCTTTACCAGATTGAGGAAATTTCGAATGTTGAGTTTGTGACAATTTCTTCGTCTTTCGGAAACCCTTCAGACGATATTTTGTTAGGTGAACTAGACGGTGACAAAATTGCCTTTTACCAAGGCATGGAAGGAAGCATACGCTTAATCCTTCAGAAATCAATTACAGAGCTAATATAGATGTGATGAAACAATTGGGCGTAACAGAACTTGTTTCGTTGAGTGCCGTGGGTTCGTTAGAAGAATCTGTTGCTCCAGGTGCTTTCGTGATTGTTGATCAGTTTGTTGATAAAACTTACTTGAGAAAAAAAAACATTTTTTGAAGAAGGTTTAGTGGCGCATGTTTCACTAGCTGATCCGACGTGCAAGAATATGAATCGTATTATTAAAGAAGCTGCCAAAGACAGTTCTATTGAAATTCAAGAAAATGGAGTTTACGTTGTAATTGAGGGTCCTCAGTTTTCTAGTAAAATAGAATCTGAGATTTATAGAAAGTGGGGTTGTAATGTTATTGGTATGACGAATATGCCTGAAGCTAAGTTAGCCCGAGAAGCTGAGATATGCTATTCAACGATTGCTATGGTTACTGATTATGATTGTTGGCATCCCTCTCACGACAGTGTAACTGTGGAAATGATTCTCCAGCAGATGGCAAAAAATGTAGTAAAAGCAAAAAAGATTATTCCTAATATTGCCAGACAATATAGAAGAAGTATTTCTAACGTGAATAATTGCAGTTGTAAAAATGTGCTTGATGCTGCCATCGTAACTCCAAAAGAGGATTGGAGTTCCGCGTCGATAGATAGATGCTTAAACGTAGCCGGGAGAGTACTAAAAAAATGAACAAAAAGTCGCAAAGTTCAGAATATTTTGAAAAATGTGAGGCGATTGTTTCGGCTTATAAAAGACTCGACTGTATTGGGTTGAATAGGGGTGCCTCAGGTAACATAAGTATGAAAACCAACAATGGATTTTTAATTACTCCATCTGGTTTAAATGTAGAAAAAGTGCATGCGGACAATATGGTTGAATTGAATTTTGAGGGTGTCCCGTTGAATGGAACCAACCCTTCAAGTGAGTGGCGCTTACACGCCGAAATTTACAAAAGGAAAAAAGGTGTTGGAGCTGTTGTGCACACTCACTCTAATTTTGCGTGTGCTTTGGCCTCTTTGCGCGAGAATCTTCCGGCATTTCATTATATGGTGGCTGTGGGTGGAGGAAAGAATATTAGGTGTTGTGAATATGCAATCTTTGGGTCAAAAGAATTAGCTGATAAAGTAGTGGAAGCTTTGGAAGGTAGAATGGCTTGTTTGATGGCTAATCATGGATTGGTATGCTGCGGCAAGGAATTGGAGCATGCCATATTCTTAGCTGAGGAACTTGAGGCCCTTTGCAAACAGTATCTAACTGCACGTTCGATTGGTGGTGTAAAGATTTTATCGGACAGTGAAATGGAACTTGTGATTGAAAAATTTAAGAACTATGGTTATGCGACACAAAAATAAAATTACACGAATTAATGTATTATCTTATATCTAATAAGTAATTTCTTTATTTCTAAGGATAGAGTCTTGTCATCATTTAGGACTATGGAGTGGGTCGATGGAAACCTGCATTTACTGGATCAGACCAAACTGCCCAGCAGTGAAGAGATTGTTATTTGCAAAACTATAGACGATGTTTGTGAGTCTATAAGGAAAATGGTCGTTCGGGGAGCACCTGCGATAGGTTGTGCTGCGGCTTTCGGTTATGTGCTAGGCGTTAGATCTCTTGTGCAGGGTCTTAATGTTGATAACATGTCATCTCATAGTTGTTCTAGTTTAGTTACGAAAGGTAGAGAAAAAATTTATCAATCTTTACTAAAAACCAGGCCTACCGCAGTTAATTTAGAATGGGCCCTAAAACAGATGCAAAGCCTAGATTACAAAGAACATGAATCAATGCAATCATATGTAAATGCAATTGAGTCCAAAGCTATATATCTTCTTAATGAAGATATAAATACAAATGTAAAAATCGGAGAAATAGGAGCAGATCTTTTAGGACAATGCAGATCTGTGCTTACTCATTGTAATGCTGGAGCGTTAGCAACCGGTGGTTACGGGACTGCGTTAGGTGTAATAAGATCAATAAAAAGTAAATTAGGTGATATTAATGTATTCGCTACCGAGACTAGACCATTATTACAAGGAGCTAGATTAACTGCATGGGAGTTGACCAAAGATGGTATTCAAGTGACTTTGATAACGGATAGTATGTGTGGAGCATTAATGCAAACTAGACAAATTGATGCAGTTATTGTGGGAGCTGATAGAATTACCGCAAATGGAGATGTGGTAAATAAGATTGGCACTTATACCGTTTCAGTGCTTGCTAAGGAAAATAGTATTCCATTTTATGTCGCTGCTCCATGGTCTACTGTTGATCTTGGAACTTGTAGTGGTAGAGATGTAGAAATTGAGCAGCGTAATGTCAATGAAGTTAGAGGTTTTGGTGATAACGTATGGGTCCAAGAAAATCTGAATATTTTTAATCCAGCCTTTGATGTAACCCCTGTGGAATATGTATCCGCAGTAATAACAGAAAGAGGAGTTGTACGAAGTAGTTTCGACTTGCAGGAAATGGGGCAATCATGAATTTTAGAAAGAATTTAATGCTCCCACTTTTTTTTTTTAATTGTAGGCTTTTGTGCTTCCATCTTCATCTTTTCCCAACCAAAAGAAGACTATTACTCAATAAATGTTGCTGGAGCTAATTGGGGTAACCTCGACGCACTAATCGAGAAACAAGAAAAAAAACAACTCGATGTTGATTTAGAGGGGAAAACTGTTGCGGTGTTTTTTGGGTATCTCGCATGTCCAGACTTTTGCCCTAATCATTTAAGTAAAATGGTTTCAGTAAAAAAGAAGTTGCCGGAAAAAATACGGGATAAGTTCGCAGTCATTTTTATTTCGGTGGACCAGGAACGAGACAAAACTTCAAACTTAAAAAAGTTTGTACGCTCTTTTGATAAAAATTTTGATGGATTTGTTCCTGATAAAACACATCTTTCCGTTTTGAAAGATGAATTTAAATTAGTTATTAATAAAAGTGAAAAAAATGAGTTTGGTAACTACTTAGTTGATCATTATACTTATACATACCTCTACGATAAGAATAAAAATCTTAGGCTTTTAATTCCTTTTGAAATGAGTATTGATCAAATAGTAAAGGATATAAAAGGAGTAAGCCGTGGCTAGTTTTTGGGAAGGAGTTTACTCCCTTTATGTTTATCATAAATGGTTAGTTTGTTTCGAACGCAAAAGCTTATGTTTGATTCTCATGAACTCTTGGAATCAGTTTGCAAAAATTTTTTTTTGATACCAGTATAAATATTAGTTTTGAATTTTATTGTGTCGAATAATTTTGAGGAGACGATAGGAAAAATAGGTTTATTTGGTGGGGGTTTTGATCCTGTCCATCGGGCTCATATTCAAATGGCTAAAATGGCAGCTGACCAATTGAGGTTAGAAACCGTAAGATGGATTCCTGCAGGAAATCCAGCACATAAGAAAATTGATACATCAGCGAAGCATCGTTTAAACATGTTACAAATTGCTCTAAAAAATTTAAAGGATGAGCGCATGGTGATTGACCAGAGGGAATTAAGCAATGGTATTCTAAACCCTCTTTACCTGTGAGACTATAAAATCGTTAATGAAGGATTTTCCAAAAAAAATTTTTTGGATTTTAGGGGAAGACCAGCTTCTAAACTTTAAAAGTTGGAAAAATTGGAAATGGCTACTGGAAAACCTAGTTTTAGTATTCTGTCGAAGGCCAGAGGATAATATCAGAAAAAAGAAAAGCTTTAGTTATTTGAGTGAGGTGATTAAAAGTCTGGAAGAATACGGAGGTAAAATTATGGTACTTGATATAAGCCCTGATAATGTTTCATCGTCATGCATAAGAGATTTTATTAGAAAAAGGCAGGATCCTCTTGATATATTAGATAAGGAGGTTTACGAGTATGCAAAGAAAAATAAACTATATTTAGATTAATGGAGAGGGAAATTATTTCTAAGACTTCGTTAGAAAAAGTAATTATCAGTGCCCTTGAAGATATAAAGGGCCAGGATATAGTCGCAATTGATACGACTTCAAGATCAAATTTTTTCGATAGGGTTGTTATTGCAACGGGAATATCGAATCGTCAGACACGCGCTTTAGCGAAATCTGTGATCGAAAAGGTTAAAGAGAATAATGAAGTAGTTATTGGTGTCGAAGGAATAGAGACAGGAGAATGGGTGCTCGTTGATTGCGGCGATATCATTTGTCATGTTATGACACCATCCATGAGGGAATACTACAAATTGGAAGAATTGTGGGGTTCGTAATCGTGGCCTACCTTAATTCTCTTGCATTCTTAAACTAACCTTCCGGTCACTTTGTTTTCGATAAGCCGTTTGAGCTAGGTCTAGAATATCTTTAAATTGATACTCTGTTGAAATGTTATCTAGATCGTAGTTCGTTAAACACTCTGCCAAAAGATCCCATGCTCTTTTTCTGTTGGCAATCGTCTGGTATACGCTGTCCAAACCAAACAAATTAATACCACGTAGAATAAACGGGGCAACGCTAGTTGGAAAGTCCATACCCTGTGCGTTACCGCAGGCCACTACCGCACCCTCTACATACGTGTGGGCACAAACGCCTGCTAAAGCCTTGCTCCCTAGGCTGTCGATGGCACCAATCCATTTTTGTTGATCAAGAATTTTTGCTGAACTGAGAGTTGAAGTGTCGATAATTTCTTGTACACCGAGATTTTCAAGAAATTCGAAGTTTTCCTTATTCGAAGTGGCTCCAATCACATGAAAACCTAGTTTTTTTAATAAAAGAATTGAGATTGTGCCGACTCCACCTGAGGCTCCTGTAACTAGGATTTTCCCAGACTCTGGCGTCAATCCAAAATCTCTTAATTTAAGTACTGCCATACTCGCCGTCAATCCAGCTGTGCCGCACTGCATGGCATTTTTCATCGTAAACCCGCTTGGGGCATTTAGCAAAAAGGATGCATCCACCGACGCAAGTTCAGAGTGACCTCCCCAAAATTTTTCGCCCATTCCAAAACCGGTCATCAACACTTGACTACCTGCTTTAAATCCTGAGGAGGGATCGTTAAGAACAGTCCCACAAAAATCTATTCCCGTAACCATTGGGTATTTTCTAATTATGGGTTTTCCATGAAGGATTGCTAAACAATCTTTGTAGTTTAAAGTTGAATACTCGACTTTAACGAGCACTCCATCTTGACGTAAACTATCTTCAGATATTTCCGATATTCGGGGTTTCTCATTTTCACTATTAATAAGTAGGGCTTTGAACATTGGATGTTTTTAACCTGTAGAAAACTTCACAAGGAAGCAAACAGTTTGTAGAATAGTCCAATGAATATTAGCATAGAGACGTCTTTAGAGAAAGCTAGAAAATTAAACAGACTTAGATCTGTTCCGTCCGATCATGAAATTGATAGTGTTAAAAAAGAGCTGTTAGCATTAATGCAAAAAAAAAATGCACAATTAGTTTGCCATTATTATGTGGATGCAGTTATTCAAGATTTTGCGCTATCCTCTGGCGGCATAGTAGCAGATTCTTTAGAAATGGCTAGGTATGGCAAAGAATCGAAAGCCGAAGTCTTGATTGTAGCAGGGGTCCGCTTTATGGGTGAGACCGCGAAGATATTGTCCCCGGATAAAAAAGTAATCATGCCTAATTTAGCAGCCACCTGCTCTCTAGATTTGGGCTGTGAAATTGAGTCCTTTAAAAGATTTTGTTCTAATCATCCAGAAAGAACTGTCGTTGTTTATGCAAACACTAGTGCGGAAGTAAAGGCGTTTTCTGATTGGGTTGTTACAAGTTCTTGTGCAATTTCTATCATCAATCATTTAAAGGAAAACCAGCAAGAAATTATTTTTGCCCCAGATATGCACTTAGGTGATTACCTAAAAAAAACAACCGGGGCAGATATTCTGAATTGGGATGGCCATTGTGTAGTGCATGACGAATTTAAAGCATTTGAATTAAAAGAACTTAAAACAAAGATGCCAGACGCTGAGGTCGTAATCCATCCGGAGTCCCCTGCATCGGTAATCGAATTAGCTGATTTCGTGGGTTCCACTAGTCAAATGATAAATTTTGTTGTTTCTAGCAACAAGAAAAAATTCATTATCGGTACTGATAATGGGTTACTACATATGATGAAAAAAAAAGCTCCAGACAAACAATTTTTTGAAGCTCCAACTGCGGGTAATGGGGCAACGTGTAAAAGTTGTGCGCACTGTCCATGGATGGAGATGAATGATCTACAAGATATACTAGTTGCGCTACGTGACGGAAAAAATGAAATATTGGTACCAAAAGAGATTTCATATTCCGCGAGAAAAAGTATCGAAAAAATGCTTGCATTCAATCAATTAAAAGATGTTTCGGAAAATAGAAAAACTCTCTGAAGCCATCGATCGAAATGTTAAGGATGCTTTATTTGAAGACATTGGTTTTGGTGATAGAGCGGAAGCAATAATTCCGGCGAAAAATGTGATTGCTGAGGTTAAATGTAACACTAGGCAGGCTGTTTTATCAGGCCAGTTTTGGTTTGATAAATGTTTTCAGTTTATAGATAAATCTGTTTCTATAGAATGGTTGAAAAAAGATGGAAGTCAGGTTTTGGAAGGAGATAAAATTTGTCGTATGACTGGTCAAAGTTTGAGTATTTTGGCAGGGGAGAGATCTGCACTTAATTTTTTACAAGTACTCTCGTCTACATCCACAAGAACACGTGAATACCTGAATGTTTTGAAGGATTCAGGTGTGCAAAACTGCGTAATAGTGGATACCAGAAAAACTCTTCCCGGATTACGATTGGCTCAAAAATATGCGGTTCGGTTAGGAGGAGGTGCGAATCAAAGGTTTGGACTTTGGGATGCTTTGCTTGTGAAGGAGAATCATTTAATAACATTGGGTGGATTGAAAAAATTGGCTAATTTGATAGGAGTTATTGATTCTAAAGATAAGGATAGAAAACTTCTTCAAATTGAGGTTGAGACCATGGAAGAATACAAGCTTGCAATGAGCTTAGGATTTAAACATATTCTTTTGGATAATTTTTCAATTAACGAGTTGGCTAAGGCCGTCGAAAACAAGATAACTGGAGTTACGTTAGAGGCATCTGGAGGTATCAATTTAACCAATCTTCTAGGTTATATCAAGACTGGAGTAGATAGAATATCGATTGGAGACTTAACAAAAAATATTCATTCAGTAGATTTTTCTCTGAGGATAGTTGAGCAAAACAATGACTAAAAAACAGTGGTTTGGAATTTCTTGAGGGTTTTAACCCTAAGGAAGCTAGCAAAAAGTTTTTTCACTATTTTTAGTGAAGGACTCTTTTATCTATACGTTTTTAAAAAGACTCTGTATATTTTCGTCTTAGAGCGGATAGAGTTTCATTTAATCAATTTCAGTCTCTTGTTTACACGGGAAAAAGATTTTATTTTTTTCGATATCAGGATGTAGTTGTTGGAATCGATTCAGGGCCATTGAATGACACACGTGGAACTGGAAGGGTTGCTAAAAATCTATTTGCAGAATTAGATAGAGAGTTAACAAATCACTCTTCTGGCATCGAGTTACGACAACTATTTTCAGTTGATGAGTCAAGAGTTGATATCTATTTATACCCCTCTATACAGTGGGCAGATAAACAAAAACTTGCGAAAGCAGCATTGATTATATTGGATGTCCTTCCTGTTAGCCTAGAATATTTATTTCCCAAGCCTCGCATTCGTGAGTGGCAAACTAAATATAAGGATTTTGCCTTACAAGCAAAAATTGTTATTACGATAAGTGAGTGGAGTGCTTCCGAGATTATAGAAAGAATTGGTATTCCAAAAGAGCGGTTACATGTGGTTCCGTTAGGAATTGAAAAGAAAGATTTAGTCAACATCAAACAGGCAAAAAAAAATATTAAGATTCTGCATGAAAAATACTTTATATTCATTGGAAGTAATGACTACCATAAAAATCTTGATATTGTTATTAATGCTTTATGCGATGAATCTCTGTCAGAGTGTCAATTGGTAGTAGTAGGAGACAATTTTACAAGTGCACAGAAAAATAATTGGAAAAAATTCTTGCCAATAGAATCTTTTTCTATGGTCATTTAGATGATAACGAAACCGTTCAGTTGCTGTCGAGGGCAGAGGCTCTTCTGCTACCCAGCTTTAACGAAGGTTTTGGCTTACCACCTTTCGAAGCAGCTATCCAAGATGTTCCTTCTATTTGTAGTGATAGGCCAGCTATGAATCAGTTATTAAAAGAGGCTGCTTTGTTTGCTGATCCAACTAAACAAGATGAATGGATTTCTGCGATGAACATGGTTATTAATCGAGAAAAGAGTGTTTTTAAAAAACTGGAAAAAGCCAAAAATTTAGCTGAAAATTATGAATGGAAGGACTTTCTAAAATCGCTTCTCGCTATTTTGCGATCATCAATCACATCAGATGATGGCGTTGGATCTAATAACGGTAGGTAACGCGTTAGCTAGTTTATTTTGATGGTCTTTGTTGAAATGTAGTCCCCTACTCTCTTTTCGCTTTAGAGCAGACTTAGTGATCAACTCAGCACAAATCACGAGATTTCTAACTTCTAAAAGGTCTTTGTTCGGACGGTATTGCTCAGATAACTCCCGCACTTCTTCACTGAGTAGTCTTATTCTTTTTAGAGCTTTGTTTAATCTACTTGTTGATCTGACAATTCCTACATACGATGACATTATGGTGCGTAGCTCATCCCAACTATTAAAAATTTCTATAACGTCAGCTTCTCCGTGAATAGGTTTTGAGTCTTCATATTTTCTGATTTGATGATTGTGAGTGAATTTTGAACTAACTATTGATTCGCTTGCTGTCAATCCAGTTACAACACACTCCAACAAAGAGTTACTGGCAAGTCTGTTAGCTCCGTGAAGTCCGGTGCAAGCCGTTTCTCCTATCGCGTAAAGGTTTTCCATATTTGTTTGACCGTTTATCTTTGTTAGAACTCCGCCACAAGAGTAGTGTGCTGCTGGTATTACCGGAATTCTATCTTTGGTTATGTCAATGCCCAGTCGTTTGCATTTACCGTGAATAGTCGGAAAATGCTCGATTATGTAACTTTTGTCGAGTAACGTCGCGTTAAGGTATACATGTTCAATACCATGTTTTTTCATTTCAAAATCAATCGATCTTGCAACAATGTCTCGAGGAGCCAACTCTTTTTTTGGGTCATATTTTGCCATGAAACGTTCGCCATCTTTGTGTTCTAAAGTTGCCCCAGCTCCTCGTAAGGCTTCTGAGATAAGAAAAGAACGTTCTCCAGCATGAAACAGACATGTTGGATGAAACTGCATAAATTCAAGATTTGCTACTTTGCATCCGCATCTCCATGCTAAGGCAATCCCATCTCCTGTGGCAGTAGTTGGGTTTGATGTGTATTGATACACCTTACCCATTCCGCCTGTAGCTAAAACGACATGAGATGCAGGTATTGCAGTAACTTCGTTTGAAACAGTATTTAGAGCATAAACGCCATAAATATTATTGTCATGATTCAGCCTCGCAAGGTGTTGATTTTCAATCAAATCAATTACGAATGTATTTTTGAGAATGGTAATGTTTGGATGCTGGATGGCTTTATGGATAAGTACGTCTAATATAGCACGCCCTGTAGCGTCTCCAGCATGAGCAATCCTAGGTACACTATGTCCTCCCTCAAGAACTAAGTGAAGTTGATTTAGTTTTTTGTCCTGGCTAAAAACAACCCCATGATTTATGAGCCACTCTGTTGCTTTATATCCAGACCTTGCAATGAATTCAAGAACCTCTTGATCCACTAGACCATCTCCAGCTTTTATTGTATCTTGCACGTGAGTTTCAATACTCTTTTCATCCTTAGTGAGATGTACAATACCTCCCTGTGCCCAAGCTGTCGCAGAAATAGTTGGATCGTCTTTGGTGAGAAGCATTACTTTTTTAAACCGTGCGACTTCTAAGGCAACCGTTAGGCCTGATAGCCCGCAGCCAACAATCAAAACTGGATTTGGAGAGGTTTCATTTACCATGCTTGTTTGCTAAAAAATACTTTTAGTATGGTCGTTAAGATAATTCTTAAATCAAACCAAATAGACCAATTTTCTATGTAAAACAGATCGTGTTGAACCCTGCGTCTAATATCCTCTACGTTATTAATTTGTCCCCTAAGATCATTTACCTGTGCCCATCCAGTAATACCGGGTTTGACTTTGTAACGCCGAGCATATCCCTTAACTTGTTTTTTAAATGTTTCCTCATGATCAAGGGCATGCGGTCTAGGGCCAACTATACTCATTCTTCCCTGCAAAACATTAATAATTTGAGGTAACTCGTCTAGAGAACTTCTACGTAAAAGTTTTCCAAATTTTGTAAATCTCTTATCATTCTGTTCTGCTTGTCTAGTTTTATTGTTACCGTTTTCCATAAAAACCATCGTTCTGAACTTATAAATGACAAAAACCTTTCCATCCCAACCTAATCTTTTTTGCTTAAAGATTACAGGACCGCCGGAAGAAGCCAAGATTAACAAGCTTATACAAGTCATCAATGGTATTGAAAGTAAAAAGAAAAGGCCTCCCAAAATAACATCCTCTGCTCTTTTTAGTACTAAATTTATTCCAACCATTCTATTGACGTTTAAATCAATAACAGGAAATCCTAAAAATTCTGTCACAGAGTGATTTAATAACGATAAATCAAATACATCTGGGATGAGTCTAACAGAAACGTTTTTGAGTGCACAAATGTTCATAATCTCTTCAACATTACTACTTGCTTTAAGTGGAAGAGTTAACCAAACTTCACAGATATCTTTGTTATCTAAGGGTCATTGTTAACTCTTGGGTTCCACCAATAATTTTTTGAATTTATTTCTTTCCCCCAAAGAGACTGATCATTATCAAATAAACTCAAAACTTGATATCCACTTTCCGGACTTTTTCGGATCTGTTCAATGAGGGCTTTGCCTAATCCTCCAGCTCCAAAAACAACAATATGTTTTTTGTTGATCCTTTTTTACGTAATTGGCGAACCACACTATAAACAAAAGCCCTAGTTGTTAAAATAAAAAATAAACTCAACAAAAAGCCAAAGAAAAAAAGGAATGGGGCGATTAAAAATTTAAACCTAATATCAACCAAACTGCAGTAACTGCCGCTGCAGAAAGAGAATAGGATAAAACTAATCTGCTGAATTGGTCTGAGTAAGGACGTCCTCTCCAGCTTCTATAAAGTTGGCCTTCCTTAAAAATAATGAAACAAAATAAAATTTTTATTAGTACGAGGAGGAAATAACTTGTTCCATCAACTGGAATATCGAAAAACGAAAGATAATGTATGCTCCAAACACAATGGAGAAGCATCTACTACCCTACTTACAACCTCTATGGTACCAGCATATTCTTTTGTAAGAAATCGTGAAGTTTGATTTAACAATTTATGAGGTTAGGCTGTTTATTTGATTTAACATTTTATATCTAAAATTTTCACCAGAGAATTTTTTTGCATTTTTTATACAATCAGCTTTATCAAATTCAAGTTTAGAAAACTCTATTATTTTTTTATTATTTCATCTTCAGATTGTTTCGGAAAAAGATTCCTGTAGGGTTACCGTTTGATTGTGCATCTATTACAGTTTCGAGAGCTCCACCTTCGCCAAATGCAATAACTGGAATCCCACAGGCTTGCGCTTCAACAGATGAAATCCCAAAGTCTTCTTTTGAAGCTTGAATAAAACCCTCTGCTCCTCTTAAGATATCAAATTTTTTTGATCGGTAACTCTCCCAATGAACATAATATTTTTTTGCCATCATCATTTTTTAATCTAGCTAATTCTGGCCCATTGCCAATGATTATCAGTTTTTTCCGGCAATTTGTTGAACGCCCTGATTATAAGATCTACTCGTTTATAGGTTACAAGTCTACAAATTGAAACAAAAGCACCATGGCTTTCATAATTACCTTCCTTAGTGACCTCTACAGGAGGGTAGATCACTTCAGAGTCTCTTGCCCAATATTTTTTAATTCTATTCTTTACAAACTTACTGTTTGCAATGATTTTATCCGGCCTCTGTCCCGCAATCATATCCCATTCTCTTAGTTTTCGAATTTGCGCTCCTAACGAGAGGCTGCGCAAATTTAACAAAATGCTCACGAGAGAGGTAATCTTTTTCCATATCCCATGCCCAACGCATTGGGGTGTGTACGTAAGCTAAGTGCTTTGTTGTGGTTGCTTTTCTCTCCAATCCATGACAAAAAGCCCATGAGCTACTTATAACTAAATCATATTTTTTTAAGTCAAATTTTTCGACTTGCGCCGGCATAAGACTAGCAAAAAAATTTGTAGTTTTTTTAATAAACGGAATTCTTTGTAATGAGCTACTATAGACATTGGCTATGCTATCACAATTAAAGATCGGATTTTTAGAATCTCTGATAATACAAAATAAGTCTAATTGTTCAAATAATCTTAGAATATTTTCTAAAACTATTTCTGCACCTGCATAAGCCACCAGCCAGTCGTGTGCAATAGCTACTTTACAAATTTTTTTGCGCATCAATTTTCCGTTTGTACTCGGTTATCATATCATTCAATATCTTCCGTATTGGGGTTGGCGCAAACGGATACCATTTTGATTTAAAGTGTTTAAGGTTCGAGTTGGGTCACCTACTATGATGCTTTGTTCGTCATGCCTCAGCAATTCAACATCGCTTATAATTTCTGGAAAATGTTTCGTTTTTTCAGAAACAAGACTTAGTACCTCACTTGCTTTGAATGCCTTACCCGAGCAAATATTGTAATTTCCCGGAGGCGCATCTACTTCAGCAAGACTTCGTATAATTTTAACAGCCCAACGCACATCGTTAAATTCTCTTTTTGTTTCGATTCTACCCAAACGAATAACGGGTTCTTTTTGGATATGCGCTTTTAAAATTTTAGGTATAAAAAAACTTTCTTTTTGTCCTATTCCGATACAGTTAAAGAGACGTAGTGACACAATTTTATTTCTCGTGGCTGTGTTGTTGCAAATAAATTCCATAGCAAGCTTGCTAGCAGCATAATGACTCTTCGGTCCGAGCGGAAACGTTTCTGAGATAGGACTTTTAGTATCTGAGTAGACATGGCATGTACTTGCTAAAATATTTTTTTTCTTTTGGTGATTTTTTTCAACAGCGAGAACCACATTTTGGCTGCCAATTACATTTGTCTCGTACAATAAAGAAGGGGAATGATCAGTTACATGGCTTAGTCCCGCCAAATGAATAACAGTGTCAAAATTTAAATTCTCTATTTCTTTTTGCAAAGAAGCATAGTTTGAGATGTTACTTTTCAATAAGAAAACTTTGTGACCACAGTTGTTTAAATCCCTAACGAGATGTTTGCCTATAAAACCGTTTCCACCAGTTAAAAGAATATTCATTTAGTTAATTTCTAATTGACCTTAAGTCGTATTCAACCATAATTTCCGCAAGTTTCTCTAGAGAAGTAGTGGCTTTCCAATTCAACTCGTCATTTGCCTTTTTGGGTTACCTAAAAGTGTATCTACCTCTGCCGGCCTATAATGTTTTTTGTCAATACGGATAACAGGGTTGCCGGTTTTTATGTCAATGCCAATTTCATTTTCTTTTTCTCCCTCAAATTCTATTTCTATGTCTGCAGTCCTAAATGCAAGCACAGCAAAATTCCTTATTGTTTCATTTTTGCCTGTCGCTAGAACATAATTGTCTGGTTTTTCTGCTTGGAGAATTTGCCACATCCCTTGTACATAATCCTTTGCATAACCCCAGTCTCTCCTTGCATTCAGGTTACCAAGATACAGAGTTTTCTGGAGACCATGTTTAATTTTAGCAACCGCTAATGTAATTTTTTTTGTAACAAATTCTTCGCCTCTTAATGGGCTTTCGTGATTAAATAATATGCCGCATGCTGCAAAGATTCCGTAGCTTTCCTCGGTAATTAATAGTAATCCAATGAGCATAAAGCTTAGAGACAGCATATGGACTTCGTGGGTAAAAAGGGGTGTTTTCGTCTTGACTTGGATTTTGAATTTTTCCATACATTTCCGAAGTACTGGCCTGGTAAAAACGGATATTTTTATCAATAAGTTTTATAGCTTCCAGAAAATAAAGTGGTCCCAGGCTGTTGATATTTGTGGTTACAACTGGGTTTTCAAAGCTTGATGCTACAAAACTCTGAGCTGCAAGATTGTATATTTCGTTTGGCCTGTATTTTCTTACAACACTATAGATATTCATAGGATCTGTTATATCCAGGTCAACTAATACTAAATTGCTTTCTTCAAAAACATCTAATTCTAATAATCTCCAAAAATTTACTGTACTGGAGCGCCGATAACAACCTATAACACGATAATTCTTGTTTAAAAGAAACATTGCAAGGTAGGCTCCGTCTTGTCCTGTAATTCCGGTAATGAGTGCAGTCTTATTCAATTCTTTTTCCTAAATGTTGAGTAATTAGTTTTCAATAGCTACTATGTTAAACAAAAATGAATATTCCCTTAATAATAAACTTAACATTACAGGATTTTAGAGATCGTTACGCAGGTTCGATCTTTGGGGTTGTCTGGGCTTTGATCAGCCCGATCGTGATGATAGCAGTTCATCTAATAGTGTTTACAGAGATAATGGGTTCTCGGTTAGCAGGTTCTTCAAATCTTTCGAGTTTTAGTATATTTTTAATATCCGGGCTTTTGCCATGGTTGGCTTTTACAAGTACTGTACTGAGAACTTCGTCCAGCTTTTTTAGATAAGAAGTCAATAATTACAAAAATACGGGTAAACTTGAGTTTCTTTTTTGCCATATATCGCTGTCCGAGTTTTTGACTCTGGTAGTATCAATTAGTATTTTTACGTTAATTTACATATTTTTTCTGCATGAGCAACTTTCTATAAGTTTATTTATTAATCTGTCATGTCTTTTGTTAGTTCAGCAAATTTTTGCTTATTCTATCGGTGTAATTTTTGGAGTTGTTAATGTTTTTTACAGAGATGTGAGAGAGTTTTTGTCAATCTTTATGAATATCTGGTTTTGGATGACACCTATAGTGTGGGTTCCTTCTATTGCTCCTCAATGGCTTCAAAATTTTCAGAGTGAACTCAATCCATACTTCTGGTTTCTAGAAGAATATCGTGAGATATTTCTCTATGGAAACGAATCTCAGTTGGAAAAAATTCTATTCTTAGCACTAGCATCTTCTCTTGTTTTTGCGGCGAGTGTTTTTTTTGTTAAGTATTTGGAAAAGGAAATTCGAGATCATCTTTGATTCGAGAAAGTATCATTTTGTTAAGCGTAAAAAATTTAAATAAAAACTTTAAACTTTACCGAAAGCCTTCCGATAGGCTTGTTGAATTTTTTTTGCGTAAGAAAAAACATACTGTGTATCCTGCGATTTCTAACGTAAGTTTTGAGTTGCGCGAAGGGGAATCCTTGGGAGTCATAGGCCCCAACGGAGCTGGAAAATCGACTTTGATGAAACTACTAACTGGGCTTTTGATTCTGGATGAAGGAAAAATTTCTATCGATGGAAAAATTACAGGGCTTATCGAACTCGGGACTGGATTTAATCCGGAACTCTCAGGCGAGGTAAATATAAGAAATAATGCTTTACTGCTGGGAATGACTGAAGTAGAAATCGCTAACCGTTTTGAGGACATTGTCCAATTTGCTGAAATCGGTAGTTTTATAAATAAACCGCTTAAGGTCTACTCATCAGGAATGCTGATGAGGTTGGCTTTTGCAGTAGCCATACATTCTAATCCAAAATGTTTTCTGATTGATGAAGCGTTATCAGTTGGCGATGGATATTTTCAGCAAAAATGCACGCGTAAAATTATGAACTTTAAAAAAAATGGAGGCAGTTTAATACTCGTATCCCATGATATGAATGCAATAAAGCTTCTTTGTGACAAAGTTTTACTGCTAAATGAGGGAAGATGTTTGGAATTAGGGGAACCTGAGTCAACAGTAAATTCGTATAACAAACTTTTAGCTGGATTAAAACGTACTGATGACAGGTATGTGGACCAGTCGAAAAAAGCTGGATATGGAACGCGACGCGCCTCAATAGATACATTTTCTTTTAATGGCATTAAAAATGATACTTATGTTTTTAAGTCTGGCGAAAAAGTAAGTTTGGAGTTACGGGTGCGTTGTGATTATAATCTGGACGACCTTGTTATCGGGTTTTTAATAAGAGATCGTTTTGGACAAGATGTTTTTGGAACGAATACCCTGCTTCATAATTGCCCAATAAAGGTTTCTGCAGGGATATGTTAAATGTAATATGGGATTTTAACTTGAATCTTGGGGTAGGAAAGTACACCTTAACTGTAGCGCTACATTTAGGGCCAGATCATACTATCGAATGTTTACACTGGGCAGATGCGATTTGTACATTTGATATTGCTGAGTTCGAAGGTAGTAAATTTATCGGGATCTGTTGCCTAAAGCCCACAGTTAATTGTAAAAATGAATATCGTTATGAAAGAAAATGATGGATGAAAAGTTTTATTTACGCTTTGAAAAGCTTCATCGCGGAGATTCAAAAACGTTACTTAATAAGTTTCGAGTATACGAGCCAGTTATTTCTTTAATTTGTTGTGAAGCCAATAACCCGCAATTTTTGGATATAGGATGTGGTAATGGAGAATTTTTGAGTTTTATATCTTCTTTTGAGGAGATGTAATCGGCGTAGAAAAAACTCAGCTTACTCAACGGGGAAAAACAACAAGATATCACTTGAACACAGTGATGCTTTTAACCTGGCTTAAACAGCAAGATGACTCTTCATTTGATTTTGTAAGCGCAATACATGTTATTGAGCATCTTGAGTTTTCGTACCTTTATGAAATGGTGGGAGAAATCAAACGAGTGTTAAAAGAAAGCGGGATCATTCTTTTTGAAACTCCAAACCCGGATAACGTTACTGTAGCGACTAAAAATTTTTACACTGACCCCACTCACTTAAGGTTAATTCCTTCTAGTTTATTAAGTTTTGTTGTCAAAGATCATGGCTTCACTGTTACCCACGAGTGGGGGGTCAATGAATCGCCCCACATTGAAAAATCCATTGGTATTTATGACGTTATTGGTGGTGCGAGCCCAGATTATACAATATTTGGTTTGGTTAACCAAAATGCCTTTGGAGGAAAATTAGAAAACGTTTTGCGTTTGCCTAAAGGGCGTTCTACGAAAGAGATGTGCGATCTTTTCGAGGCAAGATACCAACATGATTATTCAACAATCTCAAAAGAGTTAAAGAAAATCGATAACAAAATTTTCGAGCAAAATTGCTATTACAGAGACCAGATGTTTGAGGTTAGCAAAGAAATTATTCGTTTAAGACACTCATTTGAAAGTGAATTAAGCTCCATTTATAAGAGTAAGTCTTGGAAAATTACCGCGCCGCTAAGGATTGTAGCAAATGGATTACGAATTGGAAAAAAAATAATCTCTAATGCGTTTTTAAGCTTGAAAAATAATTCAATGCGTGATTTTTTTGCAATATATTCGGAGAAGTGTCGAAGGTTAGTTATGGGTATGTTAGGCGACATAGAGAAAAAAACTGGAATCACAGAGGCTTAAAAAGGCGCTTTCTTTGAGAGATATAAACGAGTGCTCAACAAAGCAATAAGAAAGAAGAAATAAGTTGAAAGTACTAGTGGATTTGCAAGGCGCTCAAGGCTTTGGGTCAGGTAGGGGTATTGGTAGATATAGTTTAGAATTATCTCGTTCCTTGTTTGAATTAAATTTAAAGGAGTTGGATTTATTTTTCTTAATAAATCTTTCTGTTGCTGAAAATTCAGATACTACACTTAATTATTTAAGAGAGTTTTGTCCCCCAGAAAAAATTAAAGGTTTTTACGTACCAGAGGTAGGTGATTTCAAAAGTATTGCATGGAGGAAGCAGGCAAAGTTGATTCGAAGTGTAAAGATAAAAGAAATAGACCCAGATTTAATTATCCTAACTAGTTTATTTGAACCTATAGGTACGATGGTGGTGTCTGAGTTTGATGAGTTATAAATGTCAATACGTTGTCGTTTTATACGATTTAATACCTTATGAGGATCCGAACACCTATCTTGAAAAAGAATCCGATCGAAGAAACTATGAAAAAGCGATTCAGCAGTTACTTAAAAGCGACTTGATTCTTTCTATCTCAAACTATACATCAAATACTTTTACAAAAAATTTTCGTGAGAAAAGCATTGCTCCAATAATTACTATTGGGGCAGCGACTAAAAAAGAGAACTTCTTGAGACTATACCAGATGAACGTGCGTTGTGATCTTTTGAGTAAATTTAAAATTGACAAGGATTATCTCCTTACAATTTCAGGACAAGACAAGCGCAAGAATTTAAAAACACTCCTCATGGCTTATTCAAACCTCACTGAAAAAGAAAGAGCCAAAATCCAATTAGTAAGTTGTATGCAATATGGAAAGTTCAGCCGTTAATACTTTGATGGATAACTTTGCTTTTGACCCTCAGTTAAAGACATTAAAAAGACATTATTTTCACCGGACCTGTAAATGAGGAGGATTTAGACCTTTTGTATGCCAATTGTAAGTTATTTGTTTTTCCTTCTACGAAAGAAGGTTTTGGGCTTCCTGTTTTGGAGGCTATGGCCTTCGGGCGCCCTTGTATCGTTTCAAATTCCACAGCTTTGCCTGAATTAGTTGGTGATGCCGCTTTAACATTCGATGCCATGGATTTTTGCGATCTCGGAAGAAAAATTTCTGAGTCAATTTGCGATTCTTTCAAGATTAAAAGCTATGTCTTCCTCAAGTCTTAAAAGAAGTAAAAATACAGTTGGTCAAACGTAGCGGCAAAAGCCTCTAAGGCTATACTTAGTCTTTCTCTGGCGAAGGAGAAAACTTAGCTCCTCAGAAGTCTGAGGAATGTTCAGTGAGGTCGAAAGAAATTAGCTTATATATCTCCGTTGCCTCCTGAGAAAACTGGCATCTCAAAATACAGTTCGAGTTGATTTCCTTTTTATCGGAATTCTACGATATTTATTGTGTCTCGACCTCCAGTTCATCTATAAGTCTCGGCTGATAGTAAAGTGAAATATAGTTTGATTAGCAAGGAGTATTTCAAAAAACTTTTCATAAATACGATAGGTTTTATATCACTTTGGAAACTCTGAGTTTCACCTACCTTATTTTGAGCTTTTGGAAAATTTCCCAGGTGTTGTGGTATTACATGAGGTGTTTTTAGATGGATTATCTGCCTTGAGGAACGATCATTTTCAAAGCTTGTTCGATTCTCATGGCGCATCGAGCAACTATGCACTCTACTCACACGAACTTTCCCAAAAAAATAATTTCCATAAGGTATCCGTGTAGTCTTGAACAAGTGGATCAGTCCCTTGGGCTAATTGTTCATTCAAGATTTGCAAAAGAGTTGCTAATAAAATGGTACGGTGGGGAAGTTTCCCGAAAGTGTAAAATTATTCCGTTTCCTAAAGAAAGTGAGATAAGCGATATTGCTATAAAGAAACAAGAGTCTCATGATGATGACATTCTGATTTGTTCTTTCGGATATTTAGGTTTAGGGAAGATGAACCTATTTCTTTTTGATGCATGGTCACGCTCAATTTCTAGTCGATCTAAATTAGTTTTTGTTGGGCCCTCTGGCGATGAGGATTATGCCGAGGAAGTTAAAGAAAAAGTAAATGAGTCTGGTAAAAGTGACCGAGTAATTTTCACAGGATGGGTAAGTGAGGAAGATTATAAATATTGGCTCGGAGTTGCTACGGTTGGTGTTCAATTAAGAAAGTGTTCAAGGGGAGAGACATCCGCCTCTCTATTTGACTGTTTTGCTAATGGGGTTCCGGTTATCGTAAATTCGCACGGTGACATGATAGATTTTCCGGAAGATGTTGTTTACAAACTAAAAGGTGAGCCCAGTATTTCGGAGTTAGCTGAAGCTTTAGAACTATTGACGGACAATTCAGATTTGCGGAGCAAATTTTGAAAGCAAAGGCCGTTAAATATTTAGTAAGTAGACATTCACCTAAGGATTGTGCAAAAAAATATTTTTCTGCAATTGAGGGTTTTTATTCACAAAATCACTACAATTTACCTTTGAAGATATCACGCCTTAATAACTCAAATATTTTTCAAACGGAGAATCAACTAGATTGTTTTATCAACGCACTTTTAAAGACCTGCCTTCCTTCCTTTAGAACAAAAACAATTTATATCGATGTTTCGGAAATCATTAGGGGAGATATTCGCACCGGAATCCAAAGGGTGGTGAGAAATATACTGAGGGCATTTGCAGAAAATAATGTTGGTTACAATGGACTAAGAATAGAGCCAGTGTATACGACACCGAATGCGAACCAGTATTTTTGCGCTGGAGCGTTTTTGACTCGCTTTTAGGATTGCCCTTATACCCTTGATGACAGACCTATAGAACCAAAACCGGTGATATTTTTCTAGGTTTAGACTTACAACCAACTTTGACGCCCAGAAGAAAAAAACTTTTAATGGAGTTGGATGCTAGGGGAGTTAGAATACAGTTCGTGGTTTACGATATTTTGCCTTTAACCCATAGAGAGTATTTTTCCCCTGGAGTTTATAACCATTTTTTTAACTGGTTTGAAACAATCTCACTATTTGAAAAGTTACTTTGTATTAGCGAGAATACAAAACAGGAGGTTGAGCGTTTTTTAAAGGTGTTTTTCCCAGAAAGGTTGAAAAAATAAAGCTTAGGAGCTTCCTTTGGGTAATGAAATCACAGAAACTGATGCAACTAAGGGGCAACCAAAAGAGGCGGAGAGCATCAGAAGATTAATGAAAGAGAATAAACTTTTTCGCGATGGTTGGCACCATTGAACCGAGAAAAGGCCATAAGGAATTATTGAAAGTTTTGATTTGCTTTGGAGCAAAGGGGAGACAGCAGCAATTGTGTTTGTTAGGAAAATAGGGTGGAGGTAGATAGTTTAATTAAAGAAATTCGAACAAACAAAATGTTTGGCAACCGACTTTTTTTGGCTGGATAACTGCAGTGATGAATTTCTCCTTGAGATTTATAAGGAAGCTTCTGGTTTATTGGTCTCATCATTAGCTGAAGGATATAGCCTGCCCTATAGTTGAGAGTCAAAATTTTGGAATGCCGGTTTTTGCTCGGGATATACCTGTATTTAGGGAGATTGGCAGCTTGTATGAAAATATTACTTTTTACAAGGGAGGTAAAACAGAGGATATCGCAAGGCAGTTTCTGGTATGGAAAACTTCATTAAACGTGAGAAACTATCGTCAAAATAACGGTTCAAAGACAATATGTTGGAAGAAAGCAACAAAAGATCTTCAGAAAATCATAATTGATTAACCTTAGACTTTGATAGTAGCAGTAGCCTTGGTACACTATTTAGAATTGAAATTAAAGCGCACCTTTTATTAATCGGCGCACGTAAGGGGTTTTTAAGACTAATTTGAAAATTTTTTTTTTTTATTTGGGAAAATTTTCGTCAACAATTCGATTTTATTTGCCCAAATATTAGGGTTCATGGAGTATACTCTTGTATATTCATGTGTTTGTAAGTTGCAGATAAAGCTGCGTTTTTAGGAAAAAAAGGAAAAAACATGTCCGCAGAATTAATCCACCAGATGTATATTGCCTACTATCAAAGGCCTGCTGATCCTGCAGGTTTAATCTACTGGCAGGACCAGTAGGGGGAGAGGCCGGCTGGAATGCTGTTGCCGCTGCCTTTGCGAATGCAGCTGAATCATCCGCACTTTATGGGAACCAAACCCTTGCGCAAAAGATTTCAGCAATTTATTTAGCTGCTTTTGAACGTGCTGCTTCTGCTGATGAGGTTTGCTTACTGGGAAGCTTCGGGGTTTAATGCTGCACAAATCGGATTTGCAATTGTTAACGGTGCGCAAAATGACGATCTCCGAACCGTTGATAAAGGTGGATTATGCGGAAGCATTTGTAAGCACTCGATCCTGCGGGAACTGGAGTAGGGCCTTTTGCTTTCCAGTATGTTGATCCTTCCCTCGGTCGCGACTTGATGGATGTCATTACAAAGGACTCAAACGTCTCTGCGGCAACGGTTTCTTCGCAAGTTTCTTCTACCTTACCAACGCTTAATACAGTTAATTTGACTTCGGGCGCTGATACCGTCACTCCGAAAGCAAATGCGGCTGAAGAGATTAACGCTGCTTTGTGGCGGAAGCGCTCCATCGCTTGATCGTACTGACACGATTGACGGTGGTAGTGCGCAGGATACGATTAATGTTGCGATGGATGGAAACTTCCTCTTGGGATTTAGTTCGCACGATGAAGGATGTGGAGATTGTTAATTTAGCAGCTACTGCCTCATCCGTTACGCCTAAAACATTTAACTTTTCAGGGTCTTCTGGAATAGAGACTATTAATGTAGGCGTTGGGAACGCTCCTATTCTCATTTCGAATATTTCTGACACTGGTTTGACTGTGAACCTTAGCGGCCAGTCAACTGGAGTTTTTGATGTTGGTTTTGCTTCCGGGACTGTTAGTGGGTCCGGATCCGCCCTTACTATGGGGTTAACAGACGTTGGTTCGACTGGAAACTAACATTTCTCTAACTGCCAATCTCATTACGGATCTTGATATCGTCAGTTATGGAACTAGTAACCACATCACATTGGATGGATCGGTAAATGATATTAAGACCATTTCTGTAGCAGGCGCGGGTGATTGTCATCGGTGGTGTTCCTTCAACTGCTTCAGGATTTACAGCCGCAAGTGCAGGAGGAGATGTTACCCTTACTGTCGATACGGATTCCAATACAGTTATGTTGGCTAGTGGTCAGACGATTACCGGCGGTGCTGGATTTGACTCCTTGAGTGTTCAAGGTTCAGGTATTGCTGCAATGTCTTCAACTAGTATTGAAGAGCTAATATTTGATGGGTCGACCTCTGAGGCTATCGTAAGAGCCACAGGAATGGCAGGTCTTAACACCTTAACCTTCTCGACAAGAAGGAACAAACGTGCCATCGATTTCGGGAATTGGCGATCAAGCACTTACGGTAAATGCGACCATGGATAACACCGCAACTGCTGCTACCGACCAGTCGACTACTATCAGTGGCTCAGGTGCCGTTACGGTTAACCTTTACGGAAACCCAACCCAGGTTGCTCTCGGTAATAAGTCTGATAACGACTTTGACTTCCAAGGCGAGTACTGCAGGTGTTGATATAAATGTTGGCCATTAACTAGTGCCTCTGAATTTACAACATTAACTCAAGCACTGGAGCTGTTGGCATTACCATTGACGCGACTTCCGTGTTTGGAGGACATCTTCAAGCTAGTGGAGCTGAAACTATCTCCATTTTAGGTACCGGAGTGCTTGGAGGAGATGGGGCTGGCGGAGGTGCAAAGTTATATCTGGTCAAAACACAGTAGACTATTACTGTAAATGCTAATTCCGAACACTACATCTAGGTTCCTCTGCGGCTAACACATTAACGTTCAATTCCGAAAGCAACCTTACAATTACGGGTAGAGCCTCAAACACACAAACATTGACAGTTAATGTAGGGTCAAACACTGCTGATTTAAGTGACAATACCCTAGGACCACTCTCGTTCCAAGATATGCATACGGTATCACTATCTGGAGCAAGGAACGGGCGCAACTGTTCTTCTAAACGGTTTATCCGGAAGTGCAACAATATGGGTTTTAACCCTGAGCGGACTAGAAGGTGGGGTATCTGCTGCTAGCGTTGTAGCTGCCAGCGGTAGCGTGACAATATCTGCTGAGGCAATGACAGGCAAGTTAAACACCACAAATTTGCAAGTAACAGGCAGGAAATTTAACAGTATCTACTGGAACAAGTGGTCAATTCTCAGCAAATACAGTTGATTCCACCGTACATTTACACTTGATCAATCTGCAAATGCTGTTGGGCTTCCTTAGTTTTGGGGTGCGGTATCAGCCAGTGGTGCCATAAGTATCTCCGGACCAGGTGGACAATCAGGAGATATCACAATAACTTCCGTTACCGGACATAGTACATTTACGCTTGATGCATCGAACTTTGGCGGTTCCATTGATCTCGCCAATGCATCAGCAGGTGGAAATGTTACGGTATCAGTTGGACCAGAGGGTCATTTTAGTGCAAGCGTAATTGGAACAAACGCATCTATTACACTGATGCTGCAATGCAACGACAGGTCAGATTACGATGCAAAAACTTTCCGCTGGAGCCGGGATAACCGTTTCAATGGGTACTGGTACAGGTAGGTATCACTTTGGTGTCCTCCGTTACCAACGGGAATTTCACTCGATGCGTCTAACTTTGGCCGGAACGATTGACATTAATACCGTAACAGCTTCAGGTGCAGTAGTTGTTTTTCTATGGGTACTACAGGCGACTTCAGTGCAGACGATGTTGCTACGGTTGGGGCGTTTACACTAGATGGGGCGGCTGCAGTTTCTGGCTCTGTCATTGAATTCTGTAACGGCTGGTGGAAATGCAACCGTTTCAATGGGTTCAGGTACGGGGTCTCTTACGGTCACAAATCTCAATGCCCTCGGAAACTTTACTTTGGATGCATCTAAGTTTTGGTGGAACAACGGATGTTGAAACATTAACAGCTTCTGGTGCAGTGGTTGTTTCCATGGGTACTACAGGGACTTCAGTGCATTTCCATATAGCTGGTGTAGGTGCTGTTACTCTGGATGGAGGTGCTGCTACAACTGGTCAGGTTACGATTACTGGTGTAACTGCTGGTGGAAACGTCACAGCTTTCCATGGGGCAGGAAAACGGTGGATTGACCATGTTGTCAAGTTTGACTACCGGGTCATTTACAATAGATGCCACAAACTTTGGAGGCGCAGTTGATACCACGACGATTACCGCATCTGAGCCGTAATCTTTTCTTTAGGTTCGGCCGGTGATCTTAGCGCTCATGGAGTTCATACAACTGGGGCGTTCACTGTTGACGGAGCGGCTGCTGCAACTGGTCAGGT
This sequence comes from Burkholderiaceae bacterium, assembly GCA_038147455.1. Classification (GTDB taxonomy): domain Bacteria; phylum Pseudomonadota; class Gammaproteobacteria; order Burkholderiales; family Burkholderiaceae_A; genus UBA7377. The sequence goes on from JAYQTQ010000003.1 coordinate 655,131, forward strand.
TACAGCGCACGCAATTAGTGCGAGTGGAGCAATAACAATTTCTATGGGAGCAGGGTCCGGAACGTTGGCAGCCAGCACATTAGATACTGCTTCAACATTGACAATAGATACTACGAATTACAAGGGAACTATAGATACAGGAATCTTAGTTGCATCCGGTGCTGGTACCATATCCATGGGTGGTGGTGACTTTAGTGGTAGTTCAATCAGTATGGCTGGGAACTTCACTTCTGGATGCTTCAACATCAACAACTGGCTCCATAGTAATGGGGGCGGTTACCGCGGGCGGTAATACATCTATTACCCTTGGTGGTGGATCTGGTTCCTTTGCGCTGACAAAGTGCCGATATTGATGGATCATTCACATTAGACGGAACAAGAAACTCCGGTACGGTTGATTTGAAGAATCTCTCAGTTTCTGGGGCAGTAATACTGACCTCGAAGGCGGCGACGCAGGGCGTTCGGTGCAGCAGTTTATTGATACTCAAAATTCATTAACAATTACGCAAGAAACGGCTGGTTCAGGTACTACATCGCTTCAGAATGTTTCTGCCAGCGGTAATATCACTATTAATTTTAGGAGCTGGTGCTGGAAGTGGTAATATCACATTATCCGCAGTCAACACATTGCTACCGGTTTCACTCTTAGTCCGGTGAGCAAAATGCGGATATTGATATAGAGAATATGGATACATCATCTGGTCTCACGATCACAATGCTGGTGAAGGAACTCTTTGACGCTTCCGCACTTGATTCCAACACTACGATATCCATAACGAAGGGTCATGCTGGAAGTGGAGAGACAGTTACTCAGACTGTCTCGTCTATCGAGCTACTAGCATAAATCTATCTGAAGCGCATCAGGAACCATTAGCGCTTCGACGATACAAGCAGGTGGATTCACGCTTGGATGCCTCCAGGGCTTCTTAGAAGACACAACTACGAGCTTTATTAATACTCTAAGGTCTCTGGCCAAAAACCAATATTACGCTTGGGTAGCTGGATTGAAAGTAAGTTCTATTACAGTCCAATCTGCTGGAATTACGTTAACAAAAGGGGCTGGAAGCTCTGATTTAACTCTTGAGATCTTGTCTGTAAGTTCCGAACGGAGCAAATTCTCTTACGACCATTGTTGGAGCAGGCTCTGGGTCGTTTGTGATCAGCGCGATAACCACCACTAGTGGCTTCCTATTTAATGGTGAGAATATGTCGGTGACTGCTGCGGACTATTTCAGTGCTGAAACGATTACGAACACTTCTGCAGATGTTACCTTTAACTATGGGACTGGTGCTGCGGCGTTCTTCGAAGTATCGGCTATCGACAGTAAGTCTGGATTTAGTATTACGGGTGCAAACTTAAGTACTGGTAATATCACGATAGCTGACCTATCTGCGGCCGGTAATATAAGCATTGAATTAGGTGGAATGTCTGGTTCCGCGGCCATTAGTGCGATTGATTCTGAGGGTACGTTTACATTCACGCTAGCGCTGCCAACTTAGGCATTTAATGCTGAACATCTCTCTCCGCTAGCGCTACTTCAATTACGCTCAAATGTGCTGTATCAGAGGCTGCGATGAATAACTCCCGTATCGGCGATAAACGTGAGTAACGCCTTTACACTCGACGGTTCTGCATATGTGGAAGGGTTCTCAGCTCAAAGTAATATTTCTGCAAGTGCATTCAAATTACCTTGAGATTTGGCTGATTACTTCTTCGCTTTCTTCTGTTACCACTGAGAACTTTACGTTTGCTGGAGGTGATGGGGCAAGCTTCAGTGCGGCGATAGTTAGTGTTATAGCGACAGGATCAGATTGGTCATTAATTATGCCAGAATTGGGTAACGGATTGACTATAACCGCGCTTCCCCTATCAATGAGTGCTTCCGAACGATTGTGGGGTACAAAACTCAATTGATAATGTAAGTTCAATCTACCTCTGCTGCAGGTGATACGCTCAAGTTTGAGTTTAATGCTGGTGAGGATAGCCAACGGGATCTAATCGGATACAATGAAGGATCTGGTAAGTCTTTAGTGAAGCTTCTTAACTTCAAAGGCGGAAATACAACTGGAACCGATAGGTTGCGAACAGATCATAACACTGGCGCAGATGCATCAGCAATTGGAACAAACCACGGCGGCGGCAATTATTGGCGGTGCTTGGGCAACAATAGCAGCTTCGGATGTTGCTTCCGGTGGTTCTACAGCGCTATTTACCTATAATGGGGATACATTCTTGGAGAAGGTTCAGGTAATGATTTGGATACAACGTTCTCAGATGGTGAAACCGTATTCCAGTTCGTCGGAACAACCGATGTGGTCGCTGGGGATATAATCGCTATTGATTAACGTTGCCTAGTGCGAAAGGAGAAAAAGGGGGAATGATATTCCCCTTTTTGATACTCTGTAAAAGTACAATACGATTAGAAAAACTAGGAGCGTTGTGGTTTCAAAACAAAAACAAAAAGAAAAAGGGGAAAGCCCCAGCCTCAAAAGCTACGGGTAAAAAAAGATAGAGCTAGAAAAAGGTGGTGTTTCGGGAACACACCAAAAGTAGACTGCCAAAATCTTAAGGAATTCGATGATCTTCTTAATAAAAGGATTTTGTTGGTCCGCAAAAATGCTGGACAGTTTAAGGGGTATTAAGAAATGGCAGCGACTAAATCTACAGTCCGTAATAGAGTTTAAAAGAGGTAGGGAGGATTTATCTGAAGACTTGATGCGTCAGGCATTAAGGGAGCCGGAAGTTAAACCTTCATCAATAGGAATCTCTCTGGTATGCTGGTTAAGCAAGGCCCAGAATGCGAGAAGCCTTACCGTTTGCCAAAATTGCGTACGACGCGGACAAAAAGGACCTAAAAGCAGCGCAATATACTTAAACTGTTTGCTGGATTTGGGTAAGGCTGAGACAGTACTAGAAGAGACGAAAATTCTAAATGAATTTCCTGAAGATAAAGTTGTTTTAGTTAGTAGGGCTTCTGCCTTAGAAGTTGTATGAATGCAGGAAAGCTGCTGAGACAGAACTAAATAAATTAATCGAAAAGTTCCCAGATGAACCTGTAATCCACAGGATAAAAGCTGATTTATTAGGAGATACGGATACGAAAGCAGCGCTCCCTTGTACGAAAAGGCTTTAGACTTATCTATTGAAAATAAAGGAGTGCCAGACCCGGCGATCCAGTGGAATATGAGCTTACATCTTCTCAGAGCGAGAAAGATGGAACAAGAGTTGGGAGTGTTAGCAAGGCTTTCACCATAGTTGGTACCATGGGACGAAATCTACCAAACCGAATAACTTCAATGGAGAGAGCCGATAACGGTAAGGAAATCGATCCAAAAATGGACAATTGTTTGCGCGGAACAAGGAATTGGCGATCAAGTCTTATTTACCGCCGTAGTATGAATGAGGCCATAGAAAATTGGGTAAAGTTTTGTATATTACAGAGAAAAGATTATATCCAATTATTAAGCGAAGCTTTCCAAATGGAGGTAGCTGCTCAGGGTGTTACGTACGATTGACAAGGAACTCTCTAAAAAAGAACGGATATATCCCGCTGAAGTATTCAAGATGCATCGACCAACGGTAGAATCCTATGCCATGCATAAGGTTCCATATTTAAGAGCTAATAAAACATTGTTTGACAAGTACCGAAGTCAATTGCGGGCCTTAGCGGCCGGTCACCAATTATTGGGATATCCTGGAAAGGGAGATATTGGCAAATACAAAGGAAGACAAAACAGCTAGAACTGGAAAAATTGATCCAATCCTTTGATCGCGAGGCATTTTACGTGAACCTGCAATACGGGACGTTACTAACGAACTTAAATATCTAAAGGAAAAAATAAGAAATTAGCAGTGTTTGAAAAGATAGATTTCAAAATGACATTGATGATTAGGCAGCTATTGCTGCTGCATGTGATGGATTATATCAGTATCTACTGCTTTAGTTCATTTTGCAGGTGCTATTGGTCAAAAAGTTGCAGTAGTAATGCCAGGCAAGCAAGGACCTTGGCATTTAGGGCTCAATGACACAGAGTCAATAGCATATAAAAATGTAAGGATTTACAGACCATCAGAGAAAGAGTCACTTCAAGAGGTAATTAAAGGGTGAGCAAATTAATCATTATGAAGTACAAAGATAAATATTTATCAGTAGAAGCGGATGCGATTCCTCTGCTTGATACCGACCGTCCGACGCAGGCATTAATAGACCTATTCAACCCGGACAATAATCCATTACTAGCGCAGTCAAGAGGAATTTTAGCAAGGATTAACGCCATTTCACACGAATTTAATGAGCCATTCGCATTAGGAATCAACGATAAACCTTGCACTGTATTATGCCCATAATTATTTATGGCAGAAAGTCAGGTTATGCAGACGAATTTTATAGTGTTTCTAATAATCTTCTTATAAAAATAGTGAACTGGCACATGACCTATTGGTATCCGTAAGCCCCAAGATTCTATAAAGAACTCAGTTGCATTGCTTGATGATATATTTAAATCTGATAAGTTTGTTTTCCTTAATTTTAATATAAGCGATGAAAGGCTATACACACTGCGATTGAAAACTTTCACAAAAGCGCGGACTAATAATGATACATAATCCAAAGTATCTTAATACGACTAGCTTAATGAAATTTTGCCTTGATAAAAACATCCATTTAATTGAAAAACATAGATGGCTCTGCTGAACTCTACGATTTTAATATAATACTTATGCAACAGGAAAAGAAGACGGATTTTTTCAGTCAGACCTTAAACTTCATCAAAAATATATTTATTTAGCGGTTTTGTATCAATATTTGTAGCGGTACTCCCGGTATTACCAATTGTTTACATGACGAGCAGTTTTGGTCCAGTGTTGAATAGTCAAAGCCTTTCCTTTTACTAGCCCTTGCTTTCCTTTTAGTGTTGGGACTTGCAATAAAATGGATTTTTAGAATGGATTCGAGAAAGGATATTATTATCGGGGACAGTGTCATTTATAAACACCCTTGAAGCAAAATATTTAGCTCAACTTTCGAGCAAAGTATAGATAGATGGAGAAAGTGGTTCGAAGTGCTTTACGAACCTTAGAATTCTGCGAAATTTATGGTATCCCAATAGCGGGCGCCTTTTTCGATGCAATCTTTCTCTCATATTTTTAGCTGCCATATTTTTCATTCATCCATTGATGGGTTTTTTCGCTTTTGGCCTGTTTATGGCACTCGTTGTTGGAATTCTAATCGAAAGTAAGAAAGTACAGCCTCAACAGAGTCAGCTGCGCAGTACAAAGTAAAGCTAGGAATGAATTAAACTAACTTCACAATAACGTTTTCTTTATTGCAACTCTATGGGCAATCTTCCTTACCTTTTGATAAATGGGTTACAACTCAGAAACAATTCCTCGTGCATCAAGGAGGAGCCTCATCAATGCAATCGTTTGGTCTGGAGTGTTACCCAGGTAGTAATGATGGTTCAGCGTCTACCGCTTTTAGGAGTTGGCATGTTATTGATGCTTCTAGGTTTATTGACAAGTCTATGGCAGGAAAACCTAATTGTTGCTAAGTTTATTGGTGTTTTAAGTATAAGACCTACAATGATGATTGTTATGGGATGGACTACGGTTATAGGAGCACGAGAGGCTGTTAAGGGAATTGATTGAATTTTCTTCAAACGACTCCAAAAAACGAAGGAAGTGGAATTGCTACCGCCACCAAAAGGAAATTTACTAGTTAGCGATGTTACCTTTCAGCAAGATGAAAGAAGTAGAAAAATTTTGATAATCTAAGTTTCTCTCTAAAGCCAGGTAATATTTGCGCAGTGCTCGGTGAATCCGGAGCGGGAAAATCAACCCTAGCTCGCCTCATTGTAGGGTTATATAGCCTTCCAGAGGTAATATCAGATTAGATGGTGTAATATCCATACCTGGAATAAAAAGATCTTTGTGATCACATCGGATATTTGCCTTCAAGACATCCAGTTATTTGGTGGAGAAGCATTCGATAACATTACCAGATTTAAACCAGTAGATTTGAAAAGAATTTGAAAAAGTTTGTAAGGAATTTGAAATTAACGAAATTTTTGAAGCATTTAAAAATGGCGAATCATTTGAAATAAGTAATGACCTATATACGATCTCCAGGAGGATTTTTTAAATAAAAATAGCTCTTACTTGAGCATTTTATAACTCTCCGAATTTCATTGGTACTGGGATGAGCCAACAAGTAGTTTAGATGCTGGATTTGAAAAAATAAATTTTTTGAAATTTTAGATAATCATAAGAAACGAGGTGCCTTAATACTGATAAATACACACAATAAAAGCATATTAAAATGGCTGATTATATCCTCTTGCATTACAAGAAGGAAGACAAAAATTATTTGATACTCAAAGAAAAACATAAAAGAAAATGAATTTACCTCTGTAAAAAATGAGTGAAAAGCAAAAAAATCTAAACGACTATCTTAATTCAATTTTATTTCGTATTTCAAGCCGATAAAAAGAACCTAGCATGGATATTTCTGCAAGTCTATAGCAATCTGTTGGATGCTTACACCGATGCTATTCATGTTACAGATATTTGATATGAATCTTTATCAGCAAAAGTATCTTGACCCTAATAACTATTGCCGGCATTGTTCTATTTTTTTATATTATTTCGGCGATTAGCCAATTTATTCGCTCACAGGTAGTAATTCTGATTGGATTAAAGCTTGAAAAACAAGTGAATGAAAACTTTTTTATGTTGATTGAAGAAAGACTTCGGAAAAAGCGTTAAGAACCCATCTTTCTTATTTAGATGACTTAACACTGGTACGCCAGTGGGCTGGAGCAGCAATTTTTTCTGTTTTTGATCTTCCTTGGGTTCCGTTTTATATTCTAGTAATGTTTATTATGCATCCGATACTTGGTTATACGTCCCTGGTAATGATATTAATATTGACTGTTTTCGGATTAATTTTCTCCAAAATCCTAGGAAATCAAGATGAGTTGATGCGACAAGAGGAGTTCGATACAAACGAGTTATTATATGGAAAGCTCCGAAATTCGGAGGTGTTATCCGTATACGCATTAGCCTCAAATTTTAAAAGTAATTGGTTTGATACTAAACGTAAGTTTTATATTAGATTTGCTGATAGTCAAAAAGAACTGATGCTATTGTAAATATTCTAAAACAGTATAGATTTTTTTCTAACTCCTTAGCATTGAGCGTTGGGGCCATTTTGGTAATTTATGGTGAGTTAAACCATAGGTAGTAATGATTGCCGCTTCACTTTTAATGCAAAGAACAACGGTTCCAGTTGATGGGGCGGTGAATACCGTTAGTAGGATTAGTGTAAAGGAAGCGTTTTGAGGCTTGAAGAAATGCTAGGCATTCCTCTTGTCAAAAATATGATGTACAAGATGTATTAAATACTCTCCGTAAATAAAAGAGACGACATACAAGACGTACAATATACGGAAAAAGGTTAAAGAAAAATTTCGAAAAAGGCATAAGCCTTGAAAACGTGACTGCATCTATACGGAGGAAAAAAATTATATTCGAAGCTGTAAATTTAGAGCTTCCTAAAGAAGTTATAGCTCTCGTTGGAAACTCAGGAGCAGGTAAAACCACATTAATAAAGCTTTTATCCGGATTAGTTGCTTACACCGGAGACATCAAATTCGATGATAAAGAATTAAAAATATTTTCTGGGAACGATTACTTATGATTTGATTGATATCTCCCGCAAGATGTTGTTCTAGCTCCTGGTTCAATCGCTGACAATATTGCAGGGTTTCGTAAGCCAGACCGAGAGCGGGTTGTTAATATTGCGAGATCTTGTTGGAATTCACGATTTTATCCTTAAATTCTCCGGATGGTTATGATACAGATATTTCTGGGTCGATTGAATTTTATCAGAGGGGAGAGAGACAGAGGTTGGGGGCTGGCTCGAGTCCCTATAATGAGCCTGCTTGCCTTTTTTAGATGAGCTGAATTTCTGTATTAGATCACCATGGAGAAAAGGCACTAGAAAAAAGCAATTTTGAGTTGCAAAAGACAAAGGGATGCTAATTTTAATTGTCACGCATAGACGTTCTGTTCCTTGGTTATTCGATAAGGTTCTAAGCCTTCGTCCTCAAAAAGGATTACAATTAACATCTAAGGACGATTTTTGAAAAAAGTTTAAGACGAGAGAAGACTTTAATAAAAATTTCACTTTTAATACGTGGGTTAAAGAAAAATGTTACGAGAGCAAATTGATACAGAGTTTGAAAAGATTCCTCTGAAACAAAAAAATATAAAGTCCTAGCCTTTGGGCACTTATTGTTTTGTTTGGGGATTTATTGTGGGCCGCTTTTGTTCCCTTGCTGGGAGGGGGTTCCTACGATGGGTAAGGTTGTTGTTGATACTAAAAGAAAAGGTGTGCAACATTCAACAGGAGGTAGATTAAAGAAATTTATGTCCGGGAAGGAGATTTTGTTCCAGGCAGGTCAGGTATTAATAAAGTTTGGGGGATGCAAAGGCCCAAAGTGAAGTTTTGATTGAGGAAAATAATATAAAAAAGCTTAGAAGAAAATGTGAATTACAAAGAATTGCACTAAATAAAATATCAGATAGTATCGATATCAAATGAAAACAAATAGAGTTAGTGTCTGAGGAATTGCAGGAATAGAAGTCTTTGAGGAAGGTTATGCACCAAAGGTTCAACAGATAAGGTTAGAAAAGAGTTAAATAATCTGTTCTCTAGGAGAAATGAATTGAAAGGAAGTCGCAGGCAAACATTACAATCCATAGAGGAGTTAAATTTAAGAGAAAGGCAGCCAAGACGAAAGACTGCTAATAGCGAAAAGAATTTGAGACGAAAAAGAAATCAAGGCTAGTGTTTCTGGTCAGGTAGTTGATTTAAAAAACAAGCAGTTGTTCAAGGGCAGATAAGAGCAGCAGAAAAATCATGGACTTGTTCCAAAGAATGAAATGCTATTGATTGAGACGGAAATTATGCCTAATCTAATTGATCGAGTAGAGGTTGATGATCTTGTTGATATACGGTTCTCAAATTTTTCTTTGACGCCACTGCTTGTTGTTCCAGGAAAGGTTATCATCTATATCCTCAGACGTTCTCTTTAAGGACAAGACAAAAGAGCCTTACTATCTTGCCAGGGTAAGGTAAATTCAGACGAGGAATGAGTATGCTAGGAAAGAGGAAGATGCGACCAGGAATGGAGGTTGGTGTAGTTGTAAAAACTGGTTCCTAGAACACTATTGACTTACATTGCTACATCCTTTTAACGAAGAGTAGCTTTTCAATGAAAGAAGAGTAACAGTGAAGAGTTATATTCTTATTCCTTAGTCAAATGATTTTCAATCTACACTTTGCTGGTAGCGTTGACCTTTGTTTTGTATTGAGTTTGCGCTCAATAATAGTGCTGAAATCAGAGAAGCAGAGTCAATTTTGATGCTTTCTTTAGCGGAAATGGAAAAGCAAGGGTTAGCTAACCTTCTGCCAACTATTGGTATCTCCGTTTCTCGCGCTAAAATTGAACAAGAAAGATCAGACGGCGGTGGTTTCAAGATCGATCAAAATTATGTAACAGAAAGCGATTCTATCTCATTAAGACAACCGGTTTATCGACCAAAATTGATTGAAAGATTACAAAAAAGAAAATTAACAAGTATTATGGGAGAAGTTTGCTACTTTTAATAAAGAAGATAGTTTAAAAATGAATGTTTGTTGAACATATTTAAAATTATTCAGGGCCTATGAGGAGCAATCTCTTTAGAAAAAGAATCAGCTTATTAACTGAGCAAAAGAAAGCCGCAGTCAAAGCAATAGAAGCTGGTAGAGGAACACTGACAGAGTTGGCTGAACTCAGGGCAGCTAATGATAAGGCCTTAGCTGATCTAATTAGCATTAACAAGAAGTATAGATTAGATGAATGAACTTAACTTATCTACTGGAGAGTCCTTTGTCAGACGTTAAAAACTAGATAATGATAAAAATAATTTTGAAAAGTTTGATGAATTGAATTTAGGAATTGGGAGAGAGAGAGCTGTTAGTCAAAACTTTGAGCTTCAAAGGTCAAACGAGAAACTATTGCTGTAGCAAAGACTGTCCTTGCATCGGAAAACTAAATAGACATCCAACCCTAGATTTAAATATTCAAATGTCGAAAGGGATTCCAGTGAGAGTACCTTCTTTGTGGATTCTGAGACAAAAACAAACTGGTTGGCCTAACATTTTTCTTCCTCTTTATCAAGGAGGGAGTAAGCTCAAGAATTGACAGTCGGCATTATTGTTAGACGCTAAGATCGAGGGTTTAAATTTGAAGAGGATTTGAATTTGAGAAAAAGAGTTCAAAGAGCTTACTATGCGTATTGCAAGAAAATATGAAGTTAGGAGACGCTTTAAAGTCAGCGGTAAAGTCTGCAATGGTAGAATTAGAAGCTAATAATCTATATCTAGTTTTGCTAGCGCAGACAATAATTTAGGATCTTCGGCGATATATATTCCTTGTTTTTTTGCTTCTTGTATAATGATCTCGGCAAGCTCTGCCTCTCCCTTTGCAGAAATAACTGGGGTAATATTTTTCCCATATTCGAGTGCAACTGCCTCTTTTTCAATGTTATTCATCATGCTTCTACATCCACTGTAATTCCAGAAAAAATCTTTTCACCCAGAATAGGTTTATTTAGCTTCTTGCATTTTATTACCTGGTCTTTCCTCATTAAATACCTCAAAAGAGGATACTTTTAAACCTGCATCATTGAGTAATTTATTTAATTTATCACTTTTGGAGATTGCTTTTTCATATGTTTTTTTGTCAGTTGCCCACATTTGCAACTGAGATTATTTCTCTTTTCAACAACAACTCGTAACCATACTTCTCCAATCGTTTCATTTTTAGTATGCAGATTAAAGGTATAAAAGGAATCATCTTTCATTTTTTGGATTTTTCGTTTTAGAGAATGAAAAATTCCAATCCCCAAAGTCCTTGATTGGAAAAATTAACGAAAAGAATATTTCTCTATTTTGTAGACCTTGATTTGTTTCTATCTGAGAGGCCTCTATATCAAGAAGAGAGCTTTTGAGATAGGTTGTGATTCAATCCTCTTTCATTAAGTAATCTAACTAATTGAGCAATAAGAACTTTTTGGTTATTTGGATTTAGTTTTTGTTTTTTTTGATAAAAGGGCTTCATTAAATAAACCAAAATTCATAATAAAATTTTTGATTTCGCTAGAAGTAAGATTATTAATACTAAGTCTCAATCCCAAAATTTTTGATATTAAATCACTCAAACCACCTTTGCTGCTCAAAGATGGTAAGATTCCGCTACCGTATAAACTTGATAAATTTCCAAACCGGAAGAGTGTAAGAGCAAATTCATAAAATGTGGAGACAAAGGGATGAAAGTGCTTGGAGTAGTACTCCCCTGGTTAGCGAAACGCCAGCAGGTGTTAAAACAGCAGAGCCATTGCTTAATATAGAGACTTTAGCTTGAAACTTCGAGCCTTCGGCTGTATGAAAGTTCTTGGGAATTTCAAATTCTTTATTTCCAATTAGAAGTTTTGTATGATCTCCTCGGATTTTCAATAACAGCTTGAATAATTTGTCCATCTCTTAACCCAACGGATTTTGCTTCAGCTGATGCAATTTTAAGCGTTCCCTCTAGAAAGATTGGATTGACTTTTGAAACTGCATTAGCTATGTCTGCTGTGATAATCATTCATTATCCTTAAGCAACTATTCCTTTAAAGGTTACCACAAATCGTCTTTTCCAAAGGTTTAGATCCTAAGGAAAACGCACCCATCCTCTGTGTGGATCTGTAGAAATATAAGGATTTTCTTTTTTAGTCATCGAAGAATTACCTTCTTTGATGCAGCTGTCATACCAACAATTTGACCAAAACTAGGAATCATTAGAGTAGCTCCTGCTTGCATGGATGTTGGTTTTCCAGTGGGGAACGCTTTTTTATTGTTTTCGATTATTGCTTCTCGAATTGCTTTCATCTTTAGTGGATGTTGATTAAATGTGGCTTTGATTATTTTATTTAAAGTGTCTCCTTTTTTTCACGACATACCTGTACGTTCCTGCATTAGAATTTAAATTTGTTTTAAAGTTTGGGAACCAGAATATTGTGAAATCGGAGTAACATTGTCCATGATCTGTGTCTTCGACTGTCCCACAGGGATCCCCCCTTGTATGAGTGTGCGGATTGCATTCAATGCTTTCGGGTCATTTAGTTTTTCATTATTTGTTGTAGATTCAAACGGGTTGATTCTACTCGGGTTTTTTTCTATATCTACTGTGGTAGGAGATGGAAAACTCGGTACTGTTTCAGCTGAAAGTTTCTGTAAAGTAAGTGGGAAAAAACTGTCGGTAGAATAAGAATACTAATTATTGTGAGCAGCTTATTTTTTATTGTTAGCCTGTATTTTTTCATTTTTTTCCGTCTTTTAAGATATTAATATTAAAAGGGGTTACATTAATACTGGTTCGTCCTTTTTACTAACAGGACCTAAATCTGGCCCAGCAATTTTAACTGCCTCTGCTTTAAAAGGTGAAACTGCTTTTATTTCTACCAACGCTATTTTTTCTAACGCTGATTCTTCCAAAATTCTATGAGGTATCATATTTGAATCAGTAAGGAGTAGTTGATCACCTAACTTGATTCCTCGTTCGTAACCCGCATCTATATATATTGTGTTGCCATTAATTTGAGAAATTGGAAATGAAATTTGGCGGCAATCAAAAGCAATAATGGTGTCCTTATAATATCAGAAACTCCTTCTGAGAGTTTCTTTTCAAAGTTTGCTGAAAAAGCTTTCTGTGTATTTGTTTTAAATTTACCAATTTGGTTAGCTTCATGAATTGCATACGCAATTTGAGCTATCCCGGATCTTGGGGTTTCAGGGGGAGGGTCAGCCCATGGGCTGGGAAGAAAGCCCTCAGATGATAAAACTAACTCTTTTTTGTCTAAGTCCATGATTTTCAGCAATAGTTTGACCTCTACATGGTTTCTCTTCTTTTGAAATGAAAATTTCTCAATTGGTTGAACTTGTACTTCTATTCGATACTGAGGTTTGTTTAAAGAAGAATCCGATAAAAAGCGTTCATAAGAAGTTTTATAGAGCGGTTTTTGTTGTACAAAAACCCAGTTTTGATGAGTTGTAACCCCAACTTTATAGGTTTTCTCAGCTTTTACTGATTGTTTCAAGATCATTAAATGGCAGTTCTAAACTAGAACGACCTACACTTACGATTAATTCTGCGACTCTTGCGTAAGATGGGTTAGAAAATCTACAGTATTTTGGCTTTTTATGAGGTTTCAGTTGATTAATATTGAAATCTTCCTCGCCAATGTTATTTCTTAAACTATTATGTTTTGTACTATAACCTTCTGATAAGACATATAAATTTTCATGTAAACTACCATTGGTATCTATCCACGAACTTGCTTTTACCTTTGGCTTTGGTTTTAAGTGCTTCAGAAATAAGAATTTCTCTAATAGCATTAAGTTTTTCTTCATTATCTGTAATACTATCTTTTGGAATTTTTTGAAGCTTGCTTTTTTTTGTTTTCTTCAGAGTTTTCGTTACGTCTTTTAACTCATTTAAATTCTCCTGGGAAAAAGATATGGTAGGGTGTTAATCCAATGACGACTGAGATTAAAAACGTATAAAGAGGTTTTGAAAAACACTAACATCTAGCCGTTTTTTTCTTTATCATTGTTGTTTTTATCATTTATATCTCAGTCGCTTAATTTAACTAATTTTTTTTTTAAAAATTTAAACTTTTAATTAGTAAGAAGCGGCAAGTTGTTCAGCATAATATCTTCTCAGATCTTCAACAATACTCCCATCTAAAGACAAAGTTGTTTCGTATGTATCATCGCCAACAGGATTAATGCTAACAACCTTAGCTCCGTAAATAATCCCTTCAACTTTTTGTTCTGAAAACATCACTTTTAATCACCATATCGGCAACCGTAGTTGTCGCATCTAAATATTGCCCAAACACTTGTTCAGATAGTCCGCGATATGCATCTAACTTAGATGCTCTTATCGCTAAAAGTCTCTGTTGTGCTGGAATAGTATGATGTTGAATACTAATTACAGCATATCCAGTCGCACTTATAGCAGCCCGTCTCTTCACTAATGGCTGCATTAAACTCTCTCCACGCATTGTATCTTCACTCACGGAGGTTTTTTCATTAGACGCTTCAAATTCCATCAATTTGTCATCAATTGCTTTTTCAGCCGCAGCCACAAGGAGATCACGTTCGTTAAGGGCTCTATCTGCAGCTTTTTCAGCTGCTCTACGCTCCATTTTAGCGACATCGGCTGCTCTTTTTGCTGCCTTCCTTTCGCTAGAAGCTGATAAAGCAGCCTTATCTGCAGCAAGTCTTTGTGCCATGGCTTTTTCCACAGAGATGTCTACCGAGGCAAGTTTAATCGTGCTTTCCTGGCTGTGGAGGGCGCTTGCTTTATTTTGTTTTTTAAACTCTTGGTCTGCTAGAGACTGAGATTTTGGGACCGGTATACTTTGTTTTCCCATGATTGGCATCCCAGCACATCCGACTAGAATGAAATTAATGAATAGGCATAAAAGGGTTAGACGAGTTCTCATGTCACATCCTATGAAAAAATTAGTAGTACAAAGATGGATCGGATCTTTTAGCTTGCACTTTAATTTTTCTGTTCTTTATGTAGATACTTTATAATGGATATCTAAAGATTTTTGTCTAGAATCAATATGATAAATTCACAAATTCTCGGAAATAGCTCCTCGGTGATTGAGTTAAAACAATTAATTGATACTGTAGCAGTTTCTGACACATCTGTATTGATTTCTGGTGAGAGTGGTACTGGTAAGGAGCTAATAGCCAAGAATCTTCATTCCCTCTCTAGAAGATCTAGACACAAATTTATAGCCGTTAATTGTGCCGCGATTCCCAGAGATCTAATAGAGAGCGAGCTTTTTGGCCATAAAAAGGGCTCTTTTACTGGCGCTATCGGGGATAGGCTGGGAAGATTCGAATTAGCTAATGGTGGAACCCTTTTTTTGGATGAAATTGGTGATTTACCGCAGGATGTACAGGTCAAATTACTACGAGTACTGCAGGAACGTGTTATTGATCCGATTGGCTCAATAAAACCAAAACCTATCGATGTGAGAATTATTTCTGCAACACATAAAGACTTAGAAGCAGAAATCTTGTCTGGCGGCTTTCGTGAAGATTTGTACTACCGCTTGAATGTGTTACCAATAATTTCGCCCCCTTTAAGGAAAAGAAAGGCTGATATTGTTCTACTTTTTGAGCATTTTTCAAAAATTCATTCAAAAAATCAAACGGATAATATTACTCTAGCGCCTTGTCTTGTAAATGCCTTTGAAAGCTATAAATGGCCAGGAAACATCAGAGAATTGTCCAATATTTCAGCGCGATTAACAACGCTGTACCCTGGTAAAAAAGGTCTACGGGGTGGTAGATGTTTCAGAAACTATGTTGCCGAACGGATTGAGGAAGTTCATAGGTACGGAACAGAGGGAAAAACTGAAAATAACAGGGTTGAGGACTTAATTTCACTCGCCCAGGGTAATGATGTGAATGTTGTTCAGAGAACACAGGAAGAAGATTTGGATAATTCTCTAGACGAGGATAAATCTCTCAAAGAAAAGCTTGCAGAATTCGAAAAGAAGTTGATTAAAAAAGCATTAATCGAGTCCGAAGGCAATGTAACCAAGACAGCTAAGACTTTAAATGTTCAAAGAACGACTTTAATTGAAAAAATCAATAAGTATTCTATTAATTTGACCTAAAAATGTAATTTGTTTAGCTTTCTCATCGGAGACAAGCAAGAACGGTAGTTCAATTTTTTTCTTTGCCAGCAGTAACCTTGGCCTTTATAAGTGTAAAGTGAACAGGCAATACTATCTCCAAAAATATGACCATCTCTGCTCCAGTAGTGACCAATTTTGAGGTCGGGAAAAACTCTAGTGTCTAATGCTGGATTAATACAATCTTTTCTTTGTAGTTCTCGTAACTGCCAGTATCTAGCCACTTTCCAGGTTACTCCAGAACTTTCTGAGAATTCCCTAGCAAATGACTGAGCATCAAGCCAATTGAGTTCTAACGGTTCCCCAATGCAATTACCGTCTATGAACGTCTGTCCCGCATTACATCTATACCATTTAATTTTTGTGGAAGTGTCGTAAGCTACAGGTGAATCACTGCTGATCTGGAACCTATTTTGAGGTTTTTCCGTCAAAAAATCAGGGCAAGAAGGAGGATTTTTTCTAAATTCGCAGGCTGATAGAAAGAGACTGAAGGAAATTCCCAAAAGCAGGACAAAAAGGGCTCTATTTAGCGGCATCTATACGTGGTATTGATCAAGAATTAAGAGTTTATTAACAAAATTATGCCCTTATTATAAGATACTACAGTAAGCAAAACCAATCATTAAGCTGGTTCAGGTTGGTATTTTTGGAACAGTTTGTGCTTTATATTTGTCTATTCAAACGAAGATTTGCAAAAATGAAAGTATCATTGGACTAATGATTCACTAATGAGTTTTTTTGAGGAAGATTAGAGTATGGATATAGCAAGCGTTGTGGGACTTATTGCGGCCTTTGTTCTTATTGTAATGGCAATGGGCGATCCTTCCGTGTTCATTGATGTCCCGTCAGTTTTAATTGTAATTGGAGGAACTGCGGCCACCGTTCTGAATACTACAACAATTCCTGGGCTTATCGGTGCTATTAAAGTTTTTTTAAAGTCTATTCTAAACAGCCCAGAACCGCCTGAAAAGGTTATTGAGCAGTTGGTTGAACTCGGTACCATTGCTAAAAAGATGGGTTCGTTGCGCTAGAAGGTCAAGAAATTAAAAATCCTTTCATGGCAAGAGGGGTTCGTATGTTGGTTGACGGAACTGACCCTGCTTTAATAAAACAGTCGATGGAAACCGAACTTGATCAAATCAAAGCTCGCCACCAAAGTGGTAATGACTTACTGGGAAATGCTCAGGATTTAGCCCCGGCAATGGGTATGATCGGAACACTTGTGGGATTAGTAATTATGTTGGGTAATATGAGTGACCCAAAGGCTTTGGGGCCTGCAATGGCTATCGCTATTTTAACAACCTTGTATGGGGCGATTATTGCAAACGTTGTTTTTATGCCAGCTCGAAAAAAGTTAGAGGCAGTTGATACTGCTGAGACAATTAATAATCTTATGATTACTGATGCAGTTCTTTTCATCCAAGGAGGGGGCAACCCACGCTTAATACCTGATTTGTTAATAGGGTACATCATTCCTGGGAATAGAGCTAAAGTTCAGGCAGCTGTCGGAGGGTAATAAATGGCCGAAGAGACCGTTGAAGATTTAGAGAAAAAGGAAGGTGAGCCTGTAGCCGAAGGTGAGGCTGACTCCAATGAGGAAAAAGAAGAAGAAAAGAAAGAAGAGAAAGAGGAAGAGGAAGAAAAACCACCTGAGAAGAAAGAGCCCGAACCTGAGTGTAAATGTGAGGAGTGTCCAAAATGTGTGCAGTTGGTGCCGGCCTGGATGCCTACTTTTGCCGATATGGCTACCTTGCTAATGGCCTTTTTTGTGATGATTTTATCCTTCGCAGAAATGAATGTTCCGAAATTTAAGCAAATTTCCGGCACTATGAAAAATTCATTTGGTGTTCAGCGTTTGATTCCCACGGTAGAACAGCCTAAGGCAACAAGTGTTATTGCTCAAAACTTTTCGCCGGCAGTAGCACAACCTACTGTGCTTGATACGGTCAAACAGGATACAACTGATGAAACAAAAAAGATGTTGAGTTAAAGACTGAGGATAAAACCCAGGAGGATGGTTCTACTGGGGAACAGACAAAATCTTCGGACCCGGAAACGGAAGCGGAAGCAAAGAAAGTTGCTGAGGCGTTAAAGGAAGAAATTGCCCAGGGTAAAGTGAAAGTTTCCACTGAAGGAGAAAAAGTAGTTGTTGAATTACAAGAGTCAATTGAAGCAAAAAATGCACCCGAGGGTGGCGGAGGCTCGGGGGAGGCTGGTCAACAGAGATCTGGAGTCGTAAGTCAGGAGTCAATAGAGCTTTTTGCAAAAATAGCCGAAGTCCAAGCTTCGGTCACTAGACCTTTAGAAGCAAGGCAGGCATCTACAGGTCCGGAAGGAAGTTCCTCTGGTGTCAATCAAGAGGAGATTGATGCCAGGCTAGCACAAATCAAGGCGGATCTGTCGGAAGAAATTTCTGAGGGTAAGGCCGAGGTTTTTCGTGATGGTGATAATGTAGTTATTCGTTTGGCAGAGCAGGGTTCATTTGTATCTGGTAAAGCGGATCTGCAGCCTGGGTTTTTACCGCTTCTTGAGAAAGTTGGGAAAACTGTTGCGTCTGGTGAAGGGAATGTGAAGATTGAAGGACATACCGACAATGTTCCTGTCATTGAAAATCCCAGATTTAAATCGAATTGGGATTTGTCAGGTGCCCGAGCCGGATCAGTTGCGGATTATTTCATCCAAAAAGGTGGAGTTCCACCTGGCAGAATTAATGTGTCTGGTCACGCAGATACAAAGCCTGTTGGACCCAATGATACTGCTACAAATAGAGCTAAAAACAGGAGAATCGAAGTTATAGTTAGTGGTTAGGAAGGCGTAGGGAGTATCTTTCCATCGATACAATGCTGGAAAAATAATGATAATGTTTAGTTCATTAATATCATAGTATTGTGGCTGATAGGTTTTAAATTCCTTGCTGAGCGGGGATTAGTATTCTTTGCAGTAAATCCCCATTTTGCAGGTAACTATGATGAGGAAAACCAGTCAGTTAGACTTGCTCAAATCTTTTACGAGTTTCCATCACCTATATTTTGTTAAAATTTCACTAAATAAAACAGGATTTTATGACACTGTTCTTATTTTTTTCGTCCTTAGACGAAAAGGGAACTAACCTTAGCTGGGTATTTGATCATTTGGTTGTCTTTTTGTCGGGGCTCGGCAGCCTTTAAAGCGTCTAGATATTGTTTTTCTTGCAGTATAATCAAAGCCTCTATTTCGCGTTTGACTTTGGCAAGTTCTAGTGCTGTTAAATTAAGTCTTTCCGTTTTATCCAAAGCACTTTTTAAATTTTTTGAAATCTTCTTCTCGAAATTTTTCAACTCTTTAGCTAACGAGGCGGTAGTTTTTCTCTGCTCATTAATGCTCTTTTCTTGAGCCTTTGATTTTACCTTCTAGAGACTTTTCCAATTCTTTAACTGAGGCTACCATTTTTTCTACTGTCTTCATGCTTTCTTTGTTGAGATTAGCTGCCTGATCAGTTAGAAGCTTGGTTTGTTCTTCTTTGCTTTTTTCTGACCCAGAAGTCAAGCCTCTATGCCAGCTGACAAGGTTGTATTAACTTTCTTGAGTTGGTCAAAGTTTTTATTTATTTCATTTATGTTTTTGGTTAAATCTTCTATCGTGGTTAGACTACTTTTTACTTCTGCAGATCTGGTTCCCAAATTCACAATCATTAAATCCATTTGCTCAATTTTTTTATTCATTTGATACATGACTAGACTAAATAGACCAGCTGTACCGATTAGCAAAGCAACGCATAGAGAAATCACGATGGTTGACTTTACATTACCATTTGACGCAGCTGAAATTAAACTTTTCGCGCCCATTGTTAAACTTCGATGGCTATTTGTAACAGCGCTAGCGGAACGGTTAGCAACTTCGGCTGCATCTAAAACTGTACTGGCGAGAGCTTCGAGTCTTTTAGTAGATTGCTCTTCGTTCTCAAGTCGTTTCTTTTCTTGTTCTTCCCACCTATTTTCCTCTTCAGCCCGACGATTAGCATAGGCCTCTTCCTGAGATTTTATTATTTCCGAAGCCTCGGCTACTGTAGCTGCCGCTTCCTTAGCAGCCAATTTTCTTATCTAGCTGGTCATCTTCTCCCACAAGATTTGTTGGATCATCGGAACCATCTTCAGGGCTTATAAATTCGTCATTCAAGTCTTCTTTTTTTTCGTCCGCCATACTTATTCCTGGTTATAAATTTTAGTTAGACTTCTAATAATTGCCTCGTTCCTATCCGTTTATCCTTTAACCCACCGAAATACCAAAAACCCAACTAATTTTGCTATTTATCAAATATAAAACTTTTGAGAAATAATATTCAAGATACTACTCTTCACTCCCGCATTTTTGTAATATAGCACCAATATCTATTCGATAAAATCCTTTACTTTAATACCTTAGCTGACCTAAGGACCTGCATTAGGTTAAGTAAATTATCCCTCATAGAGTGATTCGACAGCTCCCATGGCTGCTTTAATGATTACATCCTGTGATATTTAGTATTTCTTATTATGGTGTAGCAATTAGTGGCCGTATACTCAAAGCGCCTCTTATCCATGTTTCACTTGGGATGTCATCTCTGGTTGTAAAGACCTTTGCGTCATCTAAAGTTTCAAAAGGACCACTTAAAAGGACATAAAAGAAACCTTCCACCTGAGTTTTCTTAAGCTTTAATATGATACCGTTTTGAAGTGCTGGGTATCCACGTTGGATCTCAAGAACAGATTCCAGATCTCCTCTAGCCGTGTGTTGAACATAAAAACCTGGGTCAATTGTGTTTTTGATTAACCCAGTTTTAGGTTTCTCATCAGGTGTATTTTTGCTAATAACCTGTACCGGGTCTTCGGGAAAAGCCTCTTCATCAGGATATTGCTCTTGCTGCGATAAAATCGTCTCGTCTATTTTATTTGTATCTTGAGTAGTTTCTTCGGACAATAATGAAAACTGATCATCTTGATTTTCTAAGCCTGAAACTCTATCTTGATTTTTAATAGGCGATGAGGGATTGTCAATTAGTTCACTTTGAAGAAATAATTTTCTCGCATCTTCAAGCAAGGAAGTTAACGGCAATAGACCTGAATTTTGCAAATAAGATAAGACTCCCGCGGATATAGCAAATACGAAGCATAAAGATAAAATCGCATTAATTTGATTTTTTCTCCTCACCTGGCTCTTTTCTTTGATACTTGTTTTACTTTCATCGGTTTCCTGCTTCACAGGCTGATCAACCTGAAGGGTAGTCTCGTAGGTTGCAATATCACTTTCATCTTCAGTTTTGTTGTCAATTTTATTTTCAGGTTTTACTGAGTTTTCGCTTTTCTGCATTTCTTCTTCTGCTTTGTTTATTGCCCTATTGCTCGCTGCTAAAGCAAGCTTTGCATCCAATGAAACTCCCACATTTTCGAGAGCCTGTCTGACTTCGGGCTCCATGCCCGTTAATTCGCTTTCACTAAGGAGTACCGAAGCTTCTCGCTGTGTAGGCGTTGATATATCCCATCTAACGATTTTATTTCCAAATGCTTCAACTTTTCTTTCCACTTGGGTGCTTGATCTTTTATCTAGAAGAAGAATTATTCTAGTATTAGCGCCTGGAAAATCTCTGACGAGCCTCGCCATCAATTGTACTTCCCTCAAACCGGTAGCATGAGAATCAAAGGCAACAAGTACTCTTTGAGGGGCATTTGAGTCCATAGTTTTCGTTGCAGCATCAACTGAAATATTCTCTAAGATTTTATTAAATCTCGTAATAAGAGCTTCCGTACTATTTGGGTAGTAGACCTCAACATTTATTCCATTACGTTCCCTGAGACGTTGAACTAGAATCCGACCGTAGTGATCCAGCAAACCTTCGCTTTCACTGAGTAGAGCAGCACTTAATTTTTCTTGAACGATCGCCTCTGTTAATCGGTCCAGTCTTGCTTTATCAAAGGGTCTGAAGTACAGGTCATTAATACTCATATCACTTATCAGTCAATTTTTTTTCCATTGGCATCAAATTTCATGTTTGATGGGATATCTGGATTTGGTTTTTCCGGTGACAAACCATCTTGTGAAACACTATTTAAATTAAACACATAAGCTATTACTTGTGCAACCGCATAATATAAGTCAGGAGGGATTGCTTCGTTTATATTTGTGGTGAAGTATAAGGCCCTAGCAAGTGGGGGTGCTGAAAAAATTTCGATACTGTGATCTTCGGCCTCTTCTCGTATTTTGAGGGCGATATGGTCTACGCCCTTTGCCAGAACAACCGGGGCGCTATCTGAGTTGGGGTCGTAGTTTAATGCTACAGAAAAATGTTCTGGGTTAGTTATCACAACATCAGCGTCCTTAACGTTCTCTATCATTTTCTCTGATGCTATTTCTTGTTGCTTTTGTCTAATTTTCTTTTTGACCTCAGGGTTTCCTTCTATGTCTTTCATTTCGTCTTTTACTTCTTGTAGTGTCATCTTCATATTTTCATTGAACTGATATATCTGAATAGGGATATCAATTAAGGCTATAACCAGAAGTGCTAAGGAGACAAAAAATGCAGACTTGATCAAAATAGTGCCAGCTAAAGCTAGTGCTGGTTCAAGATTCATATGACCTAAACTAAATAAATCTAATATTTGAAACTGAATTACGCCTAACATTACACCCGCAACAAGACTAAACTTAAGGAGTGCTTTTCCGAGATTTATCAGTGCCTGAGTGCCAAATATTCTTTTTAACCCAGATATGGGGTTAAATTTACTTGCTTTAGGCGCAATGGCCATCCATGCGAAGTTCAATCCTCCTACTGAGGAGCCTGCAAGAAGTGCTGTTACTATAAGCAACAGAAATAATGGCAAGAAAATAAGCAAGGCATACGCAAGTTTTGATAAGAATTGCGCAGGCATTAAATTAGGAGAAAATATAATTTTTCTGTCAAAATTAAATCCTCCTTTAAATATTTCGATCAATTGTTCCGCAAAGTAGCCTCCGCCTAAGAGGAGGGCTAAAAAGCCTATTATTGTGCAAGCAGCCATCGTGACTTCAGGAGAGCGCGCTACCTGACCCTCGGACGCAGCTTTTTCTAATTTACGTGCAGTTGGTTCTTCGGTTTTTTCGGCGCCATCTTCGTTTTCTTTTGCCACGTCCTAGACCCCTAAGATAGTCGACCTGATGTTGTTCAAGCCTAAGTTCCATAGGTACTGCATGCGCAAACCGATACCATTCATTGCAAAAATTAATACAAATAGGCCAACAATGATCATTGCAGGAAAACCGACAGCAAAAATATTTAATTGTGGTGATGCTCTTGCAACAATTCCGAGACCAATATTTATTAAAAGCATGACGCAAAGAATAGGAATTGCTATTAAGACAGCACCTAGGAAAATAGTACTACTCCAAGCAATTAGCTCGGGATATATTTCAGTTAAGAGTAATCTTTCACCAATGGGAACTAATCTAAAACTTTCTAATAGCATTTCTATCAAGATAACATGCCCTCCGATTGACAAAAATATTAGCGTTCCTAGAATTGTTAACAGTTGACCAATTACTGGGACTGTTCCAAAGTTCGGATCAGCAAGAGTTGCCATTGCTAGTCCCATCGTAGTTGAAATTGTCTGCCCAGCAACCACAAATGCCGCGGTAATTACTTGCAAGAACAAACCCATGATGATTCCAATTAGTGCTTGGTGAAAAATTTCAACTAAACCGTTGCCACTAACTGGGTCAATGACAGGCCAATCCAGAACAGGGTAAATAGCAATGGTTAGTGCGATAGCTATAATTATTCTAATCTTTACCGTTACAGAATCCATTGAGAGAACAGGAGCAACGATAAGCATTGCAGAAATTCTAATGAACGGTAGTAGTACCGTATAAAAAATTTCAACTATATCTGCAACTAAAAAGGAAATCATGTTTTCAAAAAAAGATTCCCGGTATTCGGTTGAACATACCAGTAGCAAACTCTATGAGAGTGCCAATCATCCAGGGTCCAAAAAAAGCTATCCCTAATCCCACAGCAAAGAGTTTTGGAACAAAAGTGAGTGTCATCTCGTTAACAGAAGTTGCCGCTTGTAGAATGCCAATTATCAAACCTACAAGCAGACCCAAACCGAGCATTGGTGATGCCACTAATACTACTATGAATAGTGCATGCCTACCTATATCCATTACTGATGCTACGTCCATATCTTCTCCAACGGTTTTATTTAGTTATGGCAAGGCAAAACTTGCCGCTAAGTTACCCATAATCAAACTCCATCCATCAATGAGTACAAATAGCATCAGCTTGAATGGCATAGATATCATCATAGGGGAAAGCATCATCATTCCCATTGACATTAAAACGCTAGCAACCACCATATCTATTATGATGAAAGGGATGTAAATTAGGAATCCAATAATAAAAGCACTCTTTAACTCCGAGGTAATGAATGCCGGCACGAGAGTACTGAAGGGCACTGATTCAGGCCCTTGAAATTCGTCAATCCTTGCAATATTCATGAACATTGCGATATCAGTTTCTCTTGTTTGATTCAACATAAACCCTCTTATGGGCGCTTCGGCTCTTTTAATGGCTTCATCAAAAGATAGAGTTTCGTCCAGATATGGAACAATTGCGGTCCCGTAGACTTCACTAAGTATCGGAGACATGATAAAAATTGTCAGAAATAGTGCTAATCCTACCAAAACCATATTTGGGGGTGTTTGAGCCGTGCCTAATGCCATTCTGAGTAAGGACATAACTATTAATATCCGTACAAAAGAGGTCATCATTAGTAATAAGGAAGGTAATAACGTTATGGTTGTAACTAACGCTAAGATTTCGAGAGAAAGACTATACCTCGTTGTTTGAGCTCCTGCTGCGGCAGCGGTAATTGCTGGCAATCCTTGTGGCAAACATGTGCTAGGTAATAGACTGATCGAAAGGAAGAGTAGTCCAGCAACCACAAAATAATTTTCTCTTTTCATTGTATATTCTCTACAATATTTTTGTTAATTGACTGATTGATTTTTTTTGCTAGCAAGAGGAGATTGTTTGTATTCTCTATTTGAGCCTTTGCCTTAGTTTGTATATCGGGTTCTTTTTTTTCTAAATCCTGTTCAGTGTATGAATCAGAGTTATTATTCGCTTGGCTGTTACGAGCTCGTATGTTTTTTGAATTAGTAATTTCGGAAATCTCGTCTTTGATTTTTGTTTTCTCTAATAAGCTTTTTTCAGGCGCTATCATTTCATCGCTTGATTTAGAGTTTTTTGTCACCCAATGGGCTAATGAAGTAATAGATTGTCCAGAAACAGCAAGTAAAATCTCCTGTTCATTTACGTTACAAAGGATTATCTTCTGTCTCTGGTTTAGGGGAAGTATTTCTATTATGTTGATATGTCTATCATTGAGTTTTTTGTTAGGCTTGAATCCATAGACTTTTTTTAAGAAAAATAATGCCCCTAGCAGGAGTACGATAACTACTAAAAAACTTCCCATTAAGGAGTACATGTTTGGAATTATTGCGTTATCCATATTATAAAGTTTTCATTCTTTCTTCAGCAGAAATGACTCGGGTCAGCCTTATTCCATATCGATCGTTTACTAAAACAACTTCTCCCTGAGCAACAACAGTATTGTTTACTAGTAAATCTAAAGGCTCTCCTGCTAACCTTTCTAACTCGACAACACTACCCTGAGTTAATCTCAACAAATCTCTAATTTTTAACGAGGTTTTTCCAACTTCGACAGAAATAGTTACCGGGATACTTTGGAGAACTTCAGGATTTATTTTTCCAGAGTCATCTCCCAAAGCCTTTGGAGCCTCACCTTCAGTATTTTGATCGTCTGAATTCTCATCAACCTCTGTATCTTTTGTTTCTTCTTCAGCCATTATTTCTCTCCTCTTTCGATAATCCCAACATATCTAATGAATCTTTAATTTTTATTGCAAGTTGCGAATCTACAGATCCGAGTTCTGCAAGAAAACAAGGGTTGTTATAAACATCAACCCGAGCAAGTTCGTCTTTCTTAAAATATAAGATTTGTCCCATTTCCGCTGTCATCAAAGTTTTGTATGTTGCTGTTAGTTGTCCAAGAATTACACTTAATTCAACTGAAGCTTCGGAAACAGCTTCATTAAGGTCTTCAGACCATTGTTTATCAGACAATTCATTTCCATCTCCAGTAGCCACTCTATTTCTTAAGAGATCACGTATTGGTTTTAATGTAGCGTATGGATACACAAGATCAATTGCATTTTTTTTCTCGCCTTCTCCTACATCGAATCTACAAAGTACTACGAGATCATTTTCGTCTGCGATCTGAGCGAACTGTGGGTTAATCTCTGAACTCGCCAGCTCAGTTTCCAGTTCTATTAGTGGAGCCCATGCTTCTTTTAAGGATTCGAAGAAAACTTCGATTATGAGCTTAATTATTCTATTTTCTGTTGGGGTAAATAATCTTGTTGGAGGTAGAGCACCTGTTTGTTGTGTAGATCCAAAGCCTCCAAAAAAGACATCGAGAGACTGGAATATTATGTCAGGGTCAATTACTACTAGCGAGTGACCCCTCAATGGATTTAACCTGATCATATTTACTGCTAATGGAGCAGTTTTTCCTTTCAGGTAGTCTCCATATTTAATTATCTCGACTTTATTTGGGTTACATTTTGGGGTTGATCTTAGAACTTCAACGAGACCTAACCTAAAAAGCCTAATGTATCGCTCATTGATCATCTCAACGGAACTTAAATTCACCCCAAGTGTTGAGTCTTCGCTTGCTAAGTCATGTTTTTTAACTTTGGTTCGAGTATTATACCCGGTGTCTACTGGTATAGTGCCGTCCGCAACTCCTTCAGACAGGGCCTTTAATTCGTCTTCTGAAAGTAAATCTGACATTCTTGCCTATCCTATTTCTTCATGTTTTTATTGAAGTACGAATTCTGTAAAATACACTTCATCAATCCCGCCGAAATCTTCGTACCTTTCGAGAAGTGCATTCATAGTGATTCGAATTTTTTCAGCTAGTTCTACACGGAATTCAGGTTTTTTTAAATCGTCTTCAGTATGTTGTCTCATTACATCTAACGAAGCAGATCTGAGGGCAAACTCGTGTTTTTCAACATTGACAATTACTTGTTCATCATACTGGGTCATTATAGCTACAGTCGCTGACATTACTTTTCTCGAATTTGCTACATTAGAAACAAATGGTTTTGCAAGCTCGTAATATCGATGTTCAAATCTTGTTTGCTGGGATGCGTCTTTCACTACTTTCTCGGGAGGAGTTGGGGCTTTTTTCTCAAATTCTCCGGTTGGAAGACCTTGTTCATCTAATATTTCAACTGTCTCACCAGGTTGAGGTTCAGGGACAGTTGCAGCCTCTGCCTCTGCTTGCTCAATTACTTCTTGAGCAGCATCCTCTGGATCTTCACTAAAGAATCCAACGGCGAATAAAGTGATCAACACTGTCGCTACGAGTGTAACAAGAGCCCCAACAACTATAAGTACGATCAATAAGATGGGACTTTTCTTCTTGGGTTGTTCTTCTGTCGTTTCTTCTTCAGCCATTTTTATTTCCTTTAAATTTTAGCTAAACCAATACATTTAATTCGTGTGCAGAGATAATAAAGTGTTCTGAACTGACTTTGGGTCCAGAAAGCAATGTATCTTTCGTACTGCTCTGCTCAATAATTTCATAATTTTTTCTACTTGTCGGTTTTTCGTCTTTTCTATCTTGTTTTTTATGATTAATATCTAGGTTAGCAACGTCTATGCCAGATTTTTCTAATGAATCTCTGAGTCTGGGTAACCCATCTTGTAAGAGTTCGCGAGTTAACAACTGATTGACATTAAAAGAAGCTTCCAGTTGTTTTCCTTTTAGGGTAAGTTCAATCTCAATACTACCGAGTGTTTTCGGCTTTAGAGAAAGATTAATTTTCCATTCTCCTTTCTTAATTTGTTGAATAATCCGTTTTGCGACATTTTCTGCCAACTTTTCAGCTAGCTTCAAGTATTGCTCGTAGCGTTTTAGGTCAATAGAATCTGATCCATTGTCCTTGCTACTGTTTTGGTTTTGGGAGCCTAGATCGTTACTCAAGTGTGTCGTGGATATTCCCTCAGAAGAGAAACTCAAATTACCATTATTATTTGTTGTATCAACTTGGCTCGTGGTGCTTACTTGATTATTTGTAGCAACTTTTACCGATCGTATAAAAATACGCATATCGTTTTCCAGATCAATGTCATATGCCTTTCCTTTGTTTTCTTCCTTAGTTAATTTCGAACCGAGGTTTTTCAATAGTTTTTCTCGTGGTTTTTCAAAATCTAATTCATCTTGTCCCTCTGCTTCAAGGTGTTCTTTTTTTTCAAATGAAAACCACTTTTCGCTACTCTTTTCTTTTGAAGGCGATTCAGTTTGTAAAGATAACTTAGAACTATTTACCAAGAGGTTCCGTTTGAGACCATCGATTTTGATTTCTGGCTTTTCTGACAGTTCATCAGTTTGGAGGTGGGCTTTTATTTTAGTAAAAACAGTCGGATGAATGTGAAGTTTTTCCTGTCGATTCTCCGCATTAGAAATAGCTATATTTCTTATCGAAGCTAAAAGCTGCATCTTTGAGAAATTTTTACTCTTGTTGCTATTTTTGAATAGTAATTCAATTGCCTTCTGGTTAAGCCCCATTTTCTTCGCATATGACAAAATCTGCGCTTCATCTATTTTTTGGTTGTTATCCGTAATAATCTGGGTGTTCAAGCCTATATCAATCGTATCTAATTCTATTTTACTCCCTAATTCCCTTACAGGAAGATTCTCAAACTTTGCTAATAGTTGTTCATCAGGTTCAGAAACATTTGTATTTGAGTTTTCTCTTAAATTTATAAAATCTTCCAGGTTTTTTGTCTCATCCACTTTAGTAAGCTCAGGGTTGCCAGACTCGGCAATTAATTTCCCTTTATGCATTAAAAGTTTTAATTGGTGTAATATTTGCTCAAAGTTTTTTTTGTGGTTAAAATCTCCTTTTTTTTCTTTAAAATCCTCTAAATTCTAAATTACCTTTATTTTCACTAATTATAGTTGAACTGATTACCTTTATTTCATTTGTCATGATCAATTTCCAGAAAAGATTTTTTGTTTTTATATTTTTAGCAAGCATTAGGCCATAAAGCTGAGTTCAATAAAAAGTTTTTATAAATATCATGGCCTAATTGTTGCTTTGGTAAAAGTAAGATTAAAACAGATTATTTAATGTATTTTAAATAATTGATATATATAGATATTTTTATGGCAACTACAGCAGTCAACAACTACATTGAGAATGTAAGAACATATTTCTCCAACTTTGAGTTTTCTAGTTTGGGAATACCTGGTCTTGTTCTGCTTATTTTAGCAATGTTAGTAATCCCCTTACCTCCGTTGTTATTGGATATTTTATTTACATTTAATATTCTGGTAGGGCTTGTAGTGATAATGATTGCAATAGGAACCAGACGACCTCTGGATTTCTCCTCTTTTCCTGCAGTTCTTTTGTTGGCCACAATGTTGCGTCTAGCTTTGAATGTTGCCTCCACCAGAGTCGTTCTCGTCAATGGGCACACGGGAACAGGTGCCGCTGGTCAAGTAATTGAATCTTTCGGAGAGTTTGTTGTCGGGGGAAATTACGTAGTTGGGGCGATAGTCTTTGGTATTTTGATACTGATCAATTTTCTGGTAATTACTAAAGGCGCTGGTCGTGTTTCTGAAGTGACTGCTAGATTTACACTGGATGCAATGCCCGGAAAGCAGATGGCTATAGACGCAGATTTAAACTCTGGCAACATCGACAATGATGAGGCAAAAAAGCGGCGTGAAGAACTATCTCAGGAATCCGATTTTTTTGGTTCAATGGATGGTGCCTCAAAGTTCGTGCGCGGTGATGCAATTGCAGGCTTACTCATACTCTTAATTAATTTGTTAGGAGGGATTGATAATAGGGCTTGCCCAGCATGATTTATCGTTTTCTGAAGCTGGCCGGTTATATTCTCTGTTAACTATCGGGGATGGTTTAGTTGCTCAGATTCCCGCTTTATTTCTATCGCTCGCGACAGCGATAGTCGTCACCAGAGTTACAACTTCTGAGTCCATGACTGAGCAAACAAAAAATCAACTCTCTAATCCATCAGCCCTCTTTATTGCTGCTAGCATTTTAATTGCTTTGGGCGCGATTCCTGGAATGCCAACTAAAATTTTTATGACAATGGGGATTTTGTCGGCAGGTCTCGGATTTTTCTTGTTACAAAAAAATGTTGATGAGGCAAAAGACGAATCCTCTGAAAAATCAAATTCGGATGATGAGCCAAAGGAACTGGATTGGGACGATGTTGATCAAGTAGACCTAATAGGTCTTGAAATCGGATATGGTCTGATTCCTTTGGTAAACCCGGAAAGTGGTGGTCAACTTATGGCGCGTGTAAAAGGTATTAGAAAAAAACTTTCAGCTGAATTAGGTTTTCTTGTGCAACCTGTAAGGATTAGAGATGCTTTAAATCTTGAGCCTGACCATTATCATATTGTACTAAACGGAGTTACTCGAGCTAGAGGAGAGGTACGTGTCGGTAAAGAGTTGGCTATTAGCCCTGGGAAAGTATATGGGGAGCTTGAAGGGGAAAAGACCTCTGATCCGGCTTTTGGTTTAGAGGCCGTTTGGATAGAGTCATCACAAGCCGATAATGCTCGAACATTAGGCTACACAGTTGTGGACTCTAGTACTACTATAGCGACGCACCTAAATAAGGTCTTACGGGAGAATGCTTCAGAGTTACTCGGTAGGGATGAGACCCAACAACTTTTAGATAAATTGGCAAAAAAGACTCCGAAGCTGGTTGAAGATCTAGTCCCTGGAAAGATTCCACTGGGTACCGTTACTAAGGTTTTACAAAATCTTCTAAACGAATCAGTAGTCATAAAGGATATGCGAACAATTATCGAGACTTTATCGGATGAATGTGGCAAGACACAAGATCCTGAAGTTCTAACTTCTATGGTTCGTCCAAAGTTGGGCAGAATGATAATACAAAATATAGTTGATGCAGATTCAACCTTGGAAGTCATGACATTAGATCCGGAACTGGAGCAGATATTACATAATGTTATTCAACAAAATCAGGGTAATCAGGAGATTATTTTAGAGCCTGGTTTGTCGGAGGCTCTATTTAAAGCCATTAAGGATAATACGCAAGAAATAGAGGACATGGGCCAACCTGCTGTTTTGGTAGTGTCACCAGGGGTTAGACCATGGCTTTCAAAAACACTCAAGCACCGGACGCCTGACCTTACTGTACTTTCATATGTAGAGATACCTGAGGACCAGGCTGTAAAAGTAATAAAAACTGTTGCAATCAATTTAAAGGGTGAGACCAAATAATTTAAGAGGAACGACATATGGAATTGAAAAGAATATTAGCTAACGATTTAAGAGCTGCGACAGAAAAAGCGATTAAAATATATGGTCCGAATACTTTAGTTGTATCAAGTGAGCGACTAAGTGGCGGGGTTGAGGTGATTGTTGCAACCGATTTTTCTCAGAATGCCGATTTAGCTAATCCAACTGTTAATTCTGCAGCTCAGCAAAATAAACGAACTTCGTTAGATAAATCTTTTGCGGATGAGCTAGCCAAAGACTCTTTTGATGAGATACTCTATGATTCGATTGGAAAAACAAGAAATGGAAATTCAAAAGGAGAGAAAGGTATACAAGTCCCTGGTGTTTCCCAATACGCAAAGAAACATGAATTCAGTAACTTAAATAAATCTGAAGCTTGTAATGATGGAACAAAAGTTGGTAAGGAGCCAACCTTAGGTCAGAAAACTTTTCATGATTCAAAAACCTTGCCTACAGAGAACAATTTGGAGAGTTTTAATGAATGGGAGATGGAGGAATCTTCGAGGGACACACCAAAAAATGATATGCCATTAGTAGAAAAAAAACCATTTAGTCCTGAGGAATTCAGGGCTAGAGAACTTGTGGATAGAGTTTTGCAGGAGATGGCGGAGATGAAAAAAGAGTTTAAGCTTGCAAAAAAAATGATTCATAACGAACAGAATAGTTTCACGGAAGAAATAACCGATTTTATTGAAATTGTGAAGTCAGAGAACCTGCCACTAAGTCTCCAAACGTTATTGTTGGATGATATTTCTAAATTTGAAAGTATGAGAGAGGCATTCGAAAATATTTTCAGTCAGCTAATTGAATCAACTCAGCATGTGAAAATTTTAGATGTAAGTGAATTAAAAGGGACAAATATTTTTGCTGGGCCCTCTGGATCGGGAAAGACTTCTATGATCATGAAAACCATTCATAATTTATTACAAGAAAATTTGTCACCTGATGATATTGCAATTCTCAGCTACAAACAGAACACAGTGGGTTCGTGGACTCAACTTCAATTATTTGGGTCAAGTTTGGGGATAGATGTTTTCAAGGTCAAAAGTCAAGAGACTTTGCGGACCTTAAATGCAGAACTATCAGATAAAAAGTTGGTTTTCATAGATATGTCTAGT
Source organism: Burkholderiaceae bacterium (assembly GCA_038147455.1). GTDB lineage: Bacteria > Pseudomonadota > Gammaproteobacteria > Burkholderiales > Burkholderiaceae_A > UBA7377. The sequence goes on from JAYQTQ010000003.1 coordinate 687,450, forward strand.
GATAAACTAAAGAATGATTTGGACGATCTTATGAATATTGTTCCTACCTCTCTAGTGCATGCAGTAATCCCGACAGATGCATCAGTAGCTCTTGCGAAAAGATGGTGTGACGACCTAGAAATTAAGTGGGATAGTATGTTCCTCTCGAAGTACGACGAGGCAATATCTCCATGGGGGTTGCTGCAAGCATCGCTGAATTCAAAAATAAAGATTTCATCGTTGGTCTCGTCTGGTTCAAGTGTAGAAGATTATGGTTTATTCAAAACAGAGAACCTCGTTGAGAAATGCACCGGAAAAATCAAGGAACGAGTTATATCTAGTGCAAATTATGTCGGCCCGGTTGAAACCGATCGTGAAACGAATAATAGAAGAACAAAAGGTTATTGAAATGTTAAGACAGCCAGAAGTTATTGGTATAGCTAGTGGTAAGGGAGGAGTCGGTAAGACTAGTCTTTCTGTAAATATTGCAAGGCAAATTGCTGAAAATGGGAAAAAAGTTTTTTTATTTGACGGGGATATGGGCTTAGCAAACGCGCAGATCGCTCTTGGAGTTAAGGCTAGAGAAAATATTAGCCATGTGATTTTGGGAGAGAAAAATATTAACGAAATTATAATCCAGGTGTCTCCAGGGTTTTCGTTAATCCCCGGAGCTTCTGGCGTGCAACAAATGGCGGCACTCAATAACATTGAGATGGCTGGAATAGTAAGTGTTTTTAGTGAGATTAAAGCAGATATCGATTTTTTTATTATTGATTTAGCCGCTGGTATTTCTCCTTCGGTCTTGACCCTGCTAGACGCGTGTCACAAAAGAGTGATAGTCGTGGCTGATGAACCTTCCTCGATTGCAGATGCCTACGGCCTCATCAAAGTGGTTTGTCAACGGAGCAAAAGAGATGATATTTATATGGTTGAAAATAGATTCAAAGGACAACCTGGTGATAAGGATGCTTCAAATCTTTTTAAACTCATAAATCAGGTTTGTATCAAGTTTCTTGATAGATCTATTAAGAACCTAGGAACAGTCTCTGAAGATGAGTTTTTTTCAATGGCTCTTAAGGATAATAAGGCTTTATTAGATTATGCTCCCACAAGTATTGCGTTAAAGGATATACAAAGCATAGTTCAGGAAATTTTCGCGCTCGATCCTGTTCAGGATATGAATGGTGGTTTAGAGTTTTTTATTGACAGAAAACAGTAAGGTTAGCATTGAGGAAAGTAAATGAATAACGTTATTCAAAACCCGTATAAAGATGACACGCAAAGTCGAGAATCTCTTATCACCAATCACATGGATCTTGTCAAGAGAGTGGCGTTACACTTAAAAGCGAGATTGAGTCCATTTATGGACCTTAATGAATTAATTCAGGTTGGAATGATTGGGTTAATTGAAGCTGCAAAGTCGTTTGATCCCACAAAAGGTATTGAATTTGAACACTTTGCCCACAGAAGAGTAAAGGGCTCGATAATTGATGAGGTTCGCAAGTTGTCTTATCTACCTCGTTCGGCCGTGGCTATAAACAAACAACATAATGAAAGTGCGAGAGCCCTGTCAGCATCTCTCGGGCGAGCCCCTCGCAAGCAGAGCTAGCGGCTGCTATGGGTAAAGAAATAGAAAGTTTTCATAAAGAAAGGGGTCAGGCTGCTAGGTTTGAGACAATTCACCTCGAGGATCTGTCAGAACACGTTCTGAACATACCAGATGAAAAGGCAAAGCAACCCGATACAATTGCAGAGGATTCTGAATTTATGGAGGCCGTCGTAAATGCTATTGACGAGCTTCCAAATAGAGATAAACTCGTCATGTCACTGTATTACCAGGAAGAACTTAATCTGAAGGAGATAGGGGAGGTACTTGGGGTTAGTGAATCGAGAGTCAGTCAAATTTTAAGCCAAAATGTTAAGAAACTCAGGAGCATCCTGTTTGAGGAAGAATCAGATTAGTTATTTCTAATATGTTAAACTTGTAAGTATGCTCAAGGAATATCCAATTTATAACAAAATAGTTGGCTTTTTTAGGATTTTAGTTTTGGTTGGCAGCAAAATTATTATTATTGGTAGAAGCAACGGAGGCTAATTTGTTCGGAAAGAGTAGGAAGGTCCAGCAGGAAATGGATCAGGCAAAAGCTGATTTTGAAAAGGCCATGGATTCTAAAGAGGATTCAAAGCAGGCCAGAGCTTTTAGGTCTAAGATTGGACTCAGAATTCGTTCCTCTATTGATAAGATTTTTATAGATGGGGCTGAAAAGTTTGCAAAATTTGCAGAGTTGAGATTGGCTGCTACGGCGGCGGGTGAAGAGATGCCTGAGCCACCGAAATCAAGTACCTTTGTAAAAATCAAAAGCGTTAATGGGGAGATATTCTCTTATTTGCCTGAGGACAAAGCTGAGGTTATTTTTCAACTCGGGGGCAAGTATCAGAATGTAGAGATTGATGCCAAAACTGCTATTAGAAGAGCGCAGATCATAGCAAATCAATATGCATATGAGCTTGATTTAGAAAATTCTTTGGTTGTGTTACAGTTTCTAAGAGAAGAGCTCGAGGAATCTGGCGACCCATTCACGGACTCCGACTTGAACGAAGATGCTGAAGACGTTTCCTAAGAATGATTCTAGGTTAGTATTTTTAGCTATTTTGTAATTTGTCCTGAATGTTTTGAAATTTAGTGTACTAAAGAAGACTGTTGATTTGTCGACTAACAAACTATGAAATTGGGTCTAAGGAGGCATAAATGGCGACGCTGTTGCTTTTCGTTCTTTTGTTTTTTAGTGCAGCTTTACTCGTAATGGTGGTTTATACCATTGATCGATTGAATAGCGTCGAAAAGATAACTTCAGTATTAAATTCAGTGATTGCGCCCTCTCCATCTATGGGAGCTTATGAATCGCAAGCTATGTTTGAAGGCTTATCTGGTATGACTCTTTGGGAAGCAATGAGTGGGTCTCCGGTTGAGGGTTGGGAGGATGAGAACCTGGAACCGATGAGACCGAGGTATCGAATTGTTTTGCAAAAGCATCTAGAGGCAATTTTTGATGAGGGCTTACTCGACGGACATCAGGAGACGTATAAACATCTGCCTGCTAACACAATGCTGGTTTCAATGTTACGGGGCTCAGTAGAGTCTTGGATTCCTCAAAATTATGCAAGTGGGGTTTACCAGATTGGACTTGAGTGGTCCAAGCAGGATCTGAGTGAGGCTAAAAGATTGCGAGAAAAACTAGATCTGATCGCGGATGAGATGTTTTCTGCCTGTGAGATAGAATTAAAGAATCCACTTTCGAAAATTTTACTACCAGAATCAGAAGAAGAATTGCTAAAAAAATCTGATTTTCAATCAGAGAATGGTCACGATGAGGGGGAACCCTTGAGTTGCCCCATGATGCTCTTTTAGAAGAGGATAACGGAAATATTCAGGAGGGCAGCGAGGGAAAAGCAGGTTTGGAAAAAACTCAACCACCTGAAGTCGAAGGAACCGGAGAGCCTAATATTGCTATTAAACCCTCCCCAGCGCTAAAGGCTAAATCTGAATCAAACAATGAGAACGTCGTTCCTGGCTCAGAAAAGGAAACTTCAAGGGAAAACGTTACTGCGGGTAGTAACAACCCTGATAAAGAGGGTAAGGATAAAGATTCTACGGCAAGTAGTGTCTCGGCCGTTGCAGAACCTGCGTAATTAATTTAGATAATTTATTAAAGAAAAGTTTTAACATGTCGATTCCCTCACTATACACGACTTAGATATATTCAGGAGCAAATCATGAGAGCACGTCAAAAAGCAATAGATAGTTACGGAGAAGTAAATGTTGTGTCAGGTGTTAACTCTGCTGATAATGTACAACTGATTCAGATGCTCTTTGACGGATTGGTAGAAAGCTTAAAAGCTGCGGAAGGCCAGATAAAGCGAAACGAAATTAACGCCAAGGCAAAGAGTTTGGCTCGTGCCAGCAAGATTGTTTTGGGGTTACAAAATGCTCTGGATTTCGAAGAGGGTGGTGAAATTGCCACTAACTTGAACGAACTTTACAGTTACGTAGTGAGGCGTCTTTTCCACGTAAATGCTCACAATGATATTGACGCGCTGCTTGAGATTCATGGTTTAATGGAGGAGATAAGGCAAGCATGGAAATCAGTTCCTCTCCTTATTGCCCCTAAAAAATGTGAAAGTTGCTAATCAGGCTGATAGCGTAGCTAATTGAGGCTAGTCTTGCTTTTTACTAGTGATGTTTGTATCGTTCGATATTAGGTTTTATATCACTTGAATTAAAAACCTGATGTATTTGGTTAAATGTAACAAATCACAGTATATTCATGCTCGTTCCACCGAAATGCTTATCCATTTGCCAAACTTAATTTTGGTATTAGCTACCTAGAATCACAAAAAACAAAGCCAGTTCAACGAAAATTTTTTAATCTTTCCGTGTGGTAGTCATTTTATAATTAAAAATTGGGTTCATAAACATTATTCTTGGCGATAAAGTATAAAAGTTTTCGAATTTGAGATGAAATTCATAATAAACTAGCATTGTGTCAACAGAAGTCATTGCAAGAATTTTTCAATTGATAACAGTTAAATTTGGGCCCTAATTTATATCCTGAACGGTTGACTGATGTCGTAAAAATTTACCTATATTGGTTTCTAGGATTTTGAAATGATCTGGTCAGTTACCTAGATTAAATGTTTCCAAAAAAGTAAAAGCTTTATTTAATCTCTGAAATTAAAAAATGGAAGCTTGTTACGAACTGGACACATATAATAAGTATTATCACAAGGGCTAAGGGGTGAATCGGTGAGCAATCGTAAATATATTCAAACAGAGAGGGCGCCAAAGGCGATTGGCGCATATTCGCAAGCGGTTAGATGTGGACAGACAGTGTGGATTTCGGGACAAATTCCCCTGGATCCTGTGTCGATGGAAGTGATTGGGAATTCAGATTCGGATGAGGGAGTAAGGTCACAAATTGAGCAGGTTTTCGCAAACTTAAATTGTATTTGTGAAGATTCAGGTGGAAGTTTAAGAGAAATTGTAAAGTTAAATATATTTCTTACAGACATGTCCCACTTTCATCTTGTCAATGAAGTCATGGAGACTGTTTTCGACAAGCCTTATCCTGCTCGTGCTGCTGTTGGAGTTTTAAGTCTTCCAAGAAATGTTTGTATAGAAGCAGAAGCGATTATGATTATTGAAAATTGAAGTATGATACTTTCGATTGGGGGTCGATTTTTGTTACTGAGAAATTTGGCTACACGCAGTTTCAATTTTTTCAAATTAAGTTAATGGTCAAGAATTGATTACAAGCGCTATTTCTTTTGAAAATTGGGTTTATCGCAGATCTTCATTTAATCCTGGAAATTTTACTCCTATTTCTATGATATTAGAATTGCTGTACTTGTTATTCGTTGGAGAATTAGAAGGTTCTATTAGGTGGGGTATAGATGACGTTGACTGAACTTCGATACATTATTGCTGTAGCTCAGGAAAAGCATTTTGGGAGAGCCGCCGCGGCATGTTTTGTTAGCCAGCCAACTTTATCCGTAAGTATAAAAAAACTTGAGGACGAATTAAATACAAGAATTTTTGAGAGGAAAAGTAATCAAATTGCCTTGACGGCTGTTGGAGAAAGATTGGTTAAGCAGGCTCAGTTAATCGTAGAGGAATCAAACAAGATGCGACTAATTGCAGATCAGGGAAGAGATCCGCTTCTTGGCCCTCTCCGCCTTGGCGTTATTTTTACAATTGGCCCTTATTTGTTACCTAAAATCGTTAGAGTGATTTTTGATGCAGTGCCAAATATGCCTTTAGTTCTTAATGAGGATTTTACAACTGCAATTCTAGAAAAACTTCGTAACGGTTCTTTAGATGTTGGTATATTAGCAGAACCTTTTGATATGCACGGGCTTAACTGTGTTGATCTTTATGATGAGGATTTTGTAGTAGCTATTCCTCGAGATCATAAGTTTTCTTCACGACAGTATATTTCTAGTGAGGATCTGGCAAACGAAACAATGCTATTGTTGGGTGTTGGCCATTGTTTTAGAGACCAAGTTTTAGATGTTTGTCCAGAGGCTGCTAGATACTCTGTTAACGCGCAAGGTATTCAAAGAACCTTTGAAGGGAGTTCTTTAGAAACGATCAGATATATGGTTTCCTCAGGATTAGGTATTACTTTGTTGCCTAGGATGGCTTTAGAAGCATTGACAAAGGATGAAACTATAAAACTACTCAAATTTAAAAACACTTCTCCTTCTAGACGAGTTGTTTTAGTCTGGAGGAAGAGTTTTGCTAGATATGAAGCTATTAAAAAAATTAAAGAACTTATAATGACAGTTGATCTTGCTGGTTGTAAAAAATCATAGGGTAAACATGTACGATACATTACTACAAGCAATTGGAAACACTCCATTAGTAGCATTGTCCTCGATACCTGGAAAAAAGAATGCTGAACGCAACAATGTTTTTTTGGCAAAATTAGAGGGTAATAATCCTGCAGGTTCAGTAAAAGACAGAGCAGCGGTTTCAATGATTCTTGGTGCGCAAAACAAGGGGTTGATAAAAAAAAATTCTTTGCTTATAGAGGCGACAAGCGGAAATACTGGAATTGCTCTTGCTATGGCTTCTCGAATTTTGGGTTATCGTATGAGACTAATAATGCCTGAGAATCTCTCAATTGAGAGACGGCAAGTGATGCGAGCTTTTGGTGCAGAATTAATTTTGGTATCGCAGAATGAAGGGATGGAGGGGGCTAGAGATTTTGCGCTAGAAATGGAGAAAAATGGAGAAGGGAAAGTTTTAAATCAGTTTTCGAATGATGATAATTGGCTTGCTCACTACAACTACACTGCAGAAGAGATCCTAAGATCTACCGCAGGAAATGTTACACACTTCGTGTCTGCAATGGGAACAACAGGAACTATTACCGGAGTTTCTAGAAAACTGAAAGAAGTTAACAACACTATTCAAATTGTAGGAGTGCAACCATGCGATGGATCTCAAATACCCGGTATTCGAAAATGGATTGAACCATACATTCCTCCCATCCGAAAAAATGCTAAAATCGATCAGATTGAGGAGATTAGCCAGGAAGAGGCCGAAGAAATGGCCAGAAGACTTGCTCTAGAAGAAGGTATTTTTTGTGGTCCATCTGGGGCAGGGGCGCTATGTGTCGCTTTAAGGATTGCGGAAGGTCTTAGAAATGCGTGCCTAGTTTTTATTGTTTGTGATCGAGGAGATAGGTATTTATCTCAAAATTTGTTTCCCGAGTAACCTTAAGTTAAATTCTCGTCTTACGGGCTTGAGAACTCTCTTTCATCAAATAAAAAGCATTGTCCTTCCCATGCATTGCCGTTAGTATTTTCCAAATAATCAAGGATACCTCCGTCCAGTTGGACAACGTCACGAATCCCATTTTCAATCATAAATAAGGTAGCCTTTTCACATCGTATTCCACCAGTGCAGACATTCACTAATTTATATCCTTCCAGAAACTTTCCTTGTTCTTTAATTTTCTGTGGAAACTCACTGAATTTTTCTAATTTTAAATTGATAGAGTCTTTAAAGTGCCCGAGTTGAAATTCAAATTCGTTACGGGTATCGACAATTTTTATCGGCTTCCCAGCATCATCATAGCCATCTAATATCCATTTTGCTAGGGTATTCGCATCAACAAAAGGTGCTCTTTCCTCTTCGGGTCGGATTTGAGGCTGGTTCATTTTGATGATTTCTGATTTAATCTTTACTTTAAGTTTCTCGAAACCAATTTTTTCAGAGTTACTAGTTTTTCCTTTAAGATTTTTAAGCCCCGGTATTGCCTTACATGCTTCAAACATTTGCTCCACTGAAGATTTATCGCCAGATAAGGCAATATTAATTCCTTCATTCGATAAAATTATTGTTCCTGTCACGGAGAGTAGTTGCCCGATTTCGGCAAGCAATTGCCGGTGCTCTTCTAAGTGATCAAGAGAAACGAATTTGTAACAACGTATATTTAAGAACCTTCCTTTTGGCTTAGTTTCCATATTATCTTTGTCTTCCATACCATCCCGCTCCTAAACTAATAACGCGGTCAAATCCAAATTTATCAATTATTTCTTCATCTGTATATGCTGGATTTGCTTCTTTTGCATTAGCTATCACTGCATTTCGCCATTGTTGGGGTGAAAGCTTTCCTAAATCAACTTTCATGGGGGGAGGAGTTTTCCATAAAGGTTTAAAATTCGTATCTGCTGGCGTAGGCCGATATTTTTCTGGTTCATTATTCAGGAGTTCTACAGCTTTTGTAGGAGTGGTTCCACCAAAAGATTTAAAACGCTTTAGGGTAAATAATTCTTCAGCCCTTAGGATGGCCATGTCTCTCACTAAGTTTTTTGCCTTAACTGGGTCAACGACTCCCTGATCATTTTCTTTTTCCACCATCTTTAAAGCTTCATAACTAGAGGTTCCGCGTGGAAAGTTTGTTAATCTGAGATCTTCCTTTTTAAGAGAATTTGTAGTCACCCCTTTTGTGTTTTTTTGCAACTCTATCTCATATGCTTCAATTACGGTTGTTCCAGGTCGATATTTTGGAGCTGCAATACTGTCAATGCCTAGCTCTTTTAGACGTGATGAAGCAACCAATGATTTTTCTAACAAATCAGCTTGCACTGAAACTTTTCTTTCCATGACCGGATTTCCCTCCGAATCTAAAACAGGTATTTGTTTTGGCGCCCCTGTAGCTACGTCTAGGATTTGGTTACCATTTAAATCTAGTTCATTGACAAATTTGGGTACAAATTCATTTCTGGCAATCATGTGACGCACGTCATACCAGCTTGCTACATTCTTTTTTACGGGTAAGTTGTTTTGTAAAATTAAATTTCCTTCTTTGTCGCGAAGGAAGTCCACTTTAGTTTTAGGAAAACCAACTGGGCCCCCATCAAAATCTTCCTTTATACCCTGAGCCATAAGTACACGTTTCGCTTCTGCTTCTCTTGCATCGATTTCAATACGATCTTTTGAAGAGATAAGAATTAACTCTCCCTTAAAGTCAGTAGCGAAGCTTTTGTTATTGGTGCCGCCGATAGGAGTATTAGATATTTTTCCGGTAGCAAATGCATCTGTTGTATTAATTGATAAAGTCATAGTACGATCAGATTTATTAAAGTATAGTAGTTTAAGCAAAAGCGATGCCAATAACTTTTCCGGAAAGAATACATGTTTAAAGCAATTTTGTTTGATGTCTATGGGACTCTGCTCGATGTACACTCTATACAGATAGTTTTAGAAAAGTACTTCCCTGGTAAGGGGATTGAAGCTTCCAAATTACTAAGAGACAAGCAAATCGAGTATACAAGGCTTTATGCCTTGCGCCCGTCAGGAATACCTTATGAAAACTTTATGAGCCTTACCCGATCTGCTGTTGAGTACACCATTATGACTTTTGGTAAGAATAATCAAAGCATACCTGTTGCTGATATCATGTCCAGTTATCAAAAATTGAATACATTTCCAGAGGCTGTTCAGGTGCTCGATTATATAAAATCAAAAAATTACAAGCATGGCTGTATTATCGAATGGCGACAGTGAAATGCTGAGAGAGGTACTCGGAAATTCTGGCCTTCAAGATAAATTCGATACCAGTCTTTCTGCAGGTTCGGTCAAATCATTTAAGATAGATTCCAGGGTTTATAAATTAGCCAGTGATTTCTTTGCATGTAAACCAGAGGAGTGTTTGCTGGTTTCAGCGAATTATTGGGATATTATCGGTGCAGGCTGGAATGGGGTTAAAACTTTTTGGATAAATAGAACGGGTTCACCAAAAGATCCGTTGGGTTATAAGCCAAATTTTGAAGGAAAATCCTTAGAGGAATTACAGCAGCTTTTGTAATGTATTTGATTCTAGTCTACGGTCTTTATCTTTATTTTGCTGTACCAAGACGCTAATGTAGTTATCTCATCGTTACTAAGTTGCCCCGCAATTATTGACATAATCTGATGTTGTCTTTCGCCAGACTTGTATTTTTCCAACTGCTCCTTAAGGTAGCTTTCCGGTTGGCCTGCTAGATGAGGTACCCCTGCTCCCTTAGAAATCCCGTAAGAGCCGTGGCAAGTGGCACACTTGACATTAATTATTTTCAGAGGCTCCTGAGAAAAGCAGTGGCTAGTGAAAATCAAGGTGGAGCTGAGAAAAATGGAAAAGATAAAGTGTTTCATATCGAAGTCCAATAATAAAATGCCGGACTACAAAGTGAGCCCGGCATTTAATCGTAAATAAATGGAATTTACTTAGTGCTTGCGACCTGTTCGCCGTTGTAAGAAATTCTATAAATAGCACCAGCATAGTCATCTGATACCAACATAGAACCATCCTTCATTACAGCTACGTCAACTGGTCTGCCGTGGTAAGTACCTGTTTTCTTGTTGAGAAAACCGCTAGCAAATACTTCCATTTTACCGGCCTTTCCCTTTCTTGATTGGAACAAACTGAACTTCAGCTCCACTTGCTTCTGTACGATTCCATGACCCGTGAGAGGCAACAAAAATACCGTTTTTGTACTTGTCGGGGAAATTTGTCTTCGCGCCAAAAGTCATTCCTAGCTGTGCCTGGTGAGCGGGGAAATTAACCTGTGGGAAAATTGCTCCGCGTGGCTCCTTCATTCCCTTTAAATCAGGGGCGGCCGGAGAGCCTGCTACTTTAAACTTACCGTTCCAATAAGGAAAGCCAAAATGTTGTCCAGACTTAGTTGACTTGTTTAATTCGCCTGGTGGGATATCGTTACCGAGTCCATCTACCTGGTTATCAGTCCACCATAAGCTCTTTCCATCAGGGCTAAATTCAAGTCCGACTGGGTTTCTTGCACCCATGGCATAAACCTCTCTCTTGCTTCCGTCAAAAGCGTTCATCCGGACAATTCCGCCAATTCCGACTTTATTGTAAAGATCAATTTTTTCGGCAGCTTGGACGTTGAATGGCTGTCCAATTGTTACATATAACATACCGTCTGGACCAATCTCACATGTTCTAGCACCGTGGTTGAACGACTCTTCCTCAACAGGAATCAATCCACCCTGAGCTACAACCTCTATTACAGCCACATCAGGTCCTTCGTAGAAAAACTCTGCTGCTGGGAAGTTTAACACTCTATTGTGCTCAACGACTACCAAAAATCCGTCTGGCGTCCAGCATACCGCGTTAGGGTTGGTAAATTTCAATGATGGGGCAAATGACTTAACTTCATCTGCTGTGTAGTCACCATTTCGATCAGTAATCAGCCCAAACGGTCGTTTTTCTTGTACCAACGAAAAGCATATTTGTCGACGGGGGAGCAATCGCCATGTGTCTTGACATCAGGCACGATCGCAAATAAGTCTATTTTAAACCAGCAGGTAAATTTATTTTTTAAATTTTCCCTCAATAGCATCAGCATTTTTCCTTCTTGTGAACAACGGAATATTTAAATCAGTCGTTGCTACCTTGAACTGCTTCAAAGTAGCCAAATTATCTGGCGCGGCATTCGCACTCGTAAAAAGGGCAAAGCTTGCCATAGTGAGCAATAATCCTCTAAACATTTATTTCTCCTTTGTTTAACTGCCAAAAAAAAAGATTACAGTTTGATAATACCACTCTCAAATTGAGTGAATACTAGGGTTTTTCTTCAGTTTTTCGTATTAATTAGGCATAAGCGTTTCTCTTATCCTTTTTCTCTGACAAAACCAATTCGATAATACTTTTTTGATATTGTATTTAAAATTATTTATTGGCTAACCAATAAATACGCCATGCGATCAATATTTGATCATAACTTCCAGTCAACAGGATCAAGTCCCATTTCTCTCAACATTAGATTCACTTTAGAAAATGGTTTTGAGCCGAAGAATCCATTGTTTGCCGAAAAGGGTGAAGGGTGCGCACTTTTGATAACAGAGTTATCTTGAAGATTTATTGAAGAGACTTTTTCTTGCGCCTTTTTGCCCCACAGAATGAATACTATCTCTTTATTTGTGGACAATAATTCCAAAATTTTGTCGGTGAATCTTTCCCATCCACGATTACAATGAGATCCTGGTTTATGAGCTTCAACTGTGAGAACCGAGTTAAGTAACAAAACACCATTTTTCCCCCATTTTGATAAATTTCCTTGTGTTGGCTCTTCAATTCCCAAATCTGCTTTTAACTCTTTAAAAATATTCCTAAGTGATGGGGGCTTTGCAATACCATTCTCAACGGAAAAGCTCAAACCATTAGCTTGCCCTTCTCCATGGTAGGGATCTTGACCTACTATCACTGCTTTTACCTCGTGAAAATCTGTCAGGTTTAAAGCATTGAAAATTTTTTTACCAGACGGATAAATAATTTTCTTTTTTGCCTTCTCCTTGCGTAGAAATGCGCTCAAATTCTTCATGTAGTCTTTTTCGAACTCGGGGAGCAATTTTTCTTTCCATGTATTTTGCAGGCCAACATCTCTGTTGTTTTTGAAGTACTCTATCCTATTTTTTTTGGAAATGTCGTATCACGAATTTTCTGGTTCTTTAAGAGGGTTTTATGTTATTCAAAATTAGAGCCCCACCTGCAGGAATCGAACCTGCACTTGCCCCTTAGGAGGGGGCCGTAATATCCATTTTACTAAGGTGGGTTAATCTCAAAATTAAACAAACGAAATATTGGGTGCTGATTGATTATCTTAAAGGTTAACCAAATTTATACTAAAATCGCAAGCTGATTACTTTTAACCAATAACTATACAACTTTTAAGAAAAAAAAATATACAAACGGAAGTTCAAAAATATTTAACGATTAAAATATTCGCGTTCTGAGGGAAAACTATGAATATGGTCCTAAAGGCAAAAGTAAGCATTACAGTTTTGTCGGTCTGCAGAGATGAAGCTTTTTCCGTTTTGTTCGAACTTTTTTTCTAGACCACTCTTTGCACTCTTTTTGCTTTTCGAAACAGTATCCTATATGGGTGTTGTCGTCAGTTTTTGCACACCAGAAAAAATTGATAGTGCTGGTAGCTTGACTACTCTCCCTGACTTTTTCCTTACCAAACAGGGGAACCTGAATTGTGAATAGAACTGCAAAACCCGTCATAAAAATTGAGTTAGTGTTTTTCATAGGTCTAATGTAACATTTTCTTATGAGATTTAGCCAAAGAGTTTGTGTGGCACCGATGATGGATATAACAGACAGGCATTGTCGTTTTTTTTATCGTCTCCTAGGTCCAAATATATTTTTGTTTACAGAAATGTTGCACAGTTCGGCTATTGTCAATGGAGATTCTAGTAAATTACTTGAATTCGACAAATCGGAGCATCCAGTCGGACTACAACTTGGTGGCAATGAACCAAAAGTTCTAAATCAGGCAATAAAAATTGCATCGAAATTTGCTTACGACGAAGTTAATTTGAACTGCGGGTGCCCGAGCTCTAGGGTATTAGCAGGCAATTTTGGAGTTGCGTTGATGAAAACACCCCACAATAGTAGCTGATTGTATAAAGGCGATGAAAGATGGGTCAGATGCGAGGGTAAGCATAAAGCACAGAATTGGGATTGATGACAACAAGGATTACTCATTTGTTCGCGATTTCGTAGGAAAAGTTCGGGATGCGGGATGCAATTTGTTTTACGTCCACTCAAGGTGCGCAATGTCAAATTTATCCCCCAAGAAAAATAGAAAAATACCTCCTATTGACATGCTCAAAGTAAGACTTTTGAAACGGGATTTTCCCGATTGTGCATTTATAGCTAATGGGGAACTTGATAGTGTGGCGAAATGCATATCTATTCTGGATAGAAATGAACATTTAGGATTACCGGGAGCAGACGGAGTTATGTTAGGAAGAGCGATATGGAAATTTCCCACATTGTTGTCAGAGCTTCAAAAAGCATTTTATCCAGAAAAAAATATTCGCTCGCTTCGAGATGTCGTAGAAAGTCTTGAATTTTATTACAATTTGCAAAAGAATCAGGGCATAGACACGCGCAGGGTTGTCCGAGGCTGGGTAAATCTTTTTAATGGACAAAAAGGAGCAAAAAAGTGGCGAATAATGCTCGGTGAGGGACTAAAGCCTATGGAAATTTATCAAACGATTTTCTGTTCATGAAGCTTGGTCAGCCTTATTCTTCGAACTGCCCCCATTGCTGAAATTAATGTTGTAACGCCCAAAACGAGCCAAATACAGCTCCAGATGAAGTTTTCGGCGGGGTCTGAGGTTACTCTTACTATAGCCTCAGTTATGAAAAAACCATATTATTAAGGTTAGCCATTGAAGTGAACGCAACCGTCCTTGAAATAATCCAGGAAGAAGAGGAATTAGTGGTAAAACTTTCAACCAAAGTAGTGAGCCATCCCGTAATGGGTAAAGTTTAACTTCCCAAAGAAAACCAAACAAAATCATTAATATAACGCTCAACAGACATAATCTAGCCCAAATACACTTGGAAAAATGAAGTTTAAGAGAGTTTGCTTGCGATTTTTGCAACCCTAGCTCCCATCGCGAATCCTAAGTTTTTCTCTTCATAAGACAAAACCGATTCTTTTTTTTCGTTAGATACGTGTGATGCACCGTATGGTGTTCCTCCGGTCTTTGTCTCGGACAAACTCGGTTCGGAATAGGGTATTCCAGCCAAAAGCATTCCATGATGGAACAAGGGCAGCATCATGCTTAGTAGTGTAGTTTCCTGTCCCCCATGGAGGCTACCAGTGCTTGTGAAAACTGCGCCTGGTTTTCCTATCAACTCTCCAGAAATCCAAATATCGAGAGTTTGATCAATGAAATATTTGAGCTCTCCTGCCATATTTCCAAATCGAGTAGGAGATCCCAGTATCAGCCCATGACAATCTGTTATATCCTTCTTTGTTATTACTTGAACTTTTTCATATTTTTCGAGCATTCTTTGCTGTTGTGTCTGTTTAAGCTCGTCTACTCTGCGGAGCTTAGCTTTGACCTCATTCACGGAATTAATACCCTTACAGACTTCCTCTGCCAATTGCAGCGTGCTACCTTTTTTTGAGTAAATAAGTACAACAATATTGATCATAGTGGATAAAAATATGTCTTTGCAATTGGAGTGTTGAGACTTGCTAGGTTAGAATAAACTCTAATCTACCGAAAAAACAAGAGGATTCGATATGAAAGTGTCTAATATCCTAGATTTGCAAAAAAATGTGTTAGTTACTTTGCCTCCTACTAGTCTTCTGTCCGACGCTGTCATTTTAATGGCGGAAAAAGACATTGGTTCGGTAGTTATAGTTGACCAGGAAAACGCTCTGGTTGGAATGTTGACTTTTAGGGAAGTTCTTCGCGTTTTAGCCAAAAGACAGATTGAAAATCGCTCAGAGGCGACTCCTACAATGTCCGAAATTAAGGTAAATGAGGTAATGAATTCACAGCCGACAATCACAGATAAAGATATGCAAATCGATGCACTTCGAAGGCTAATGAATCAATGCGGAGAAAGATATCTTCCTTGTGTTGAAGGAAATAAAGTTCTGGGAGTGGTTTCATTTCATGACGTTGCCAGGGCTATGTTAAGAGCCTCTGATTTTGAGAATAAAATGTTAAAAGCTTATATACAAGATTGGCCAGAAGATGCGCCTTCCGAAGATAAGAAGTAAGTTTGATAGGAAATGAATATCTTAGTCACTAATGATGATGGTTATACCTCTCCTGGCTTAGCAAATCTTGCGGTTAGTATGCGTACATTTGGAAATGTAGATGTTATTGCTCCAAAAGATGACAGAAGTGGTTCTAGTTGTAGCATCACCCTTGACAGGCCGTTGCGAGTTGGGGAGGCGGAAAGTGGTTTTGCTTTCGTAAATGGCACACCCGTCGATTGTGTCAACTTGGGAGTAACAGCGCTCTTAGAGAACAAGCCCTCTCTAATTGTCTCGGGCATAAATAATGGTAGAAATATTGGAGAAGACGTGCATTACTCGGGAACGGTAGGAGCTGCCACGGAAGGTTTTCTTCACGGGATCACATCCTTCGCTTTTTCCTTAGACTCTTTTAGTTTTGATAACTTACAGACCGCTAATTTCTATGCGAAAAAAATAGTCGAGGCCTATTTAAATGATCCTTTTCCAGAACCTACACTATTAAATGTCAATATACCAAATGTCAGACTCACAGAGATAAGGGGTATCATCTCCTGTAGGCCAGGAGGGAGAGCAGCGTCTCAGCCGGCAGTAAAGGCGGTATCGCCAAAAGGGGAGGAAGTTTACTGGGTTGGAGCTAGTGGTGATTTTTATGATGTTGGAGAGGGGACAGATTTCAAGGCACTTTCAGAAAACATGGTCTCAGTAACAAGTTTGTCCACGAGAATGTTTGAGAAAGAATCTGTGGAGAAAATAGAATCTTGGGTACAAAAGATAAAATAAGACGTTTATCAGTTGGAAAGGCCGATGTTAATTTGATGCCACGATGGGGCGCGCGCGTGCTTTTTGAGCCTGAGACGAAAATAAAAAAAACCTCATCAAATCCAGGTTTAGCTAGCTTAACGCTAAGAAAAAAATTAATCGATAGGTTAAAAAACGGGGAATAGTCGATGCCACAGTCCTCAATGCAATAGGCGTAGTCGAACGTCATCGATTCGTTGACTCAGCATTAGCAAGTATGGCTTACGAGGACTTAGCATTGCCAATCGGCTTTAAACAAACAATTTCTCAACCTTTTGTTGTAGCCAGAACAATCAGTATTGTGAGAGAGCTACTTTCCAAAAGTAGGTCTGAGGATGAGTTAGCTCACTTAAATATTTTAGAGGTTGGTTGTGGTAGTGGTTATCAGGCGGCAGTGCTGTCGGAGTGTTTTGGACAAGTTACGAGTGTGGAACGGATTCACCCGCTTTATGAAAAAGCGTTGAAGAATTGTGCAGAGTACGTTTCAAAACGGAAACTAAAATTACATTTTTATGATGGAAAATCTGGCTTTAACGATGGGGCGCCTTATGATGCGATCTTTTTTTCAGCATCGTTGGAAAAATTTCCTGACGAATTGATTGAGCAGGTTAAGGATGGCGGTGTTGTATTGGCTCCTACTGGCATCAATCTGCAGTATCTTTTTGCCGGAATTAAAGAATTGTCTTCAAGTGAGTCATTCTCAATTAGTAGTTACGATGTGGTATCTTATGTTCCTCTAAGGGAAGGTTTGGATAGACTGTAGATATGAAAAACAAGTTTTTCAGTTTTATTTTGATTTCTATGATTACTGTTGTAATCGTTGGATGCACTGTGCCAAGGCCTGCACCCGTTGAGACGCGAACTGTTGAATTGGAAAGGAAACCAGTCGAGGCACATTTTAAAAGAAACAAGAATCTGGTTGATGGTGCATTCTATACGGTTCGGAAAGGGGACACACTCTATGGCATCGCTCTCGCTTTTGGGCAGAATTGGCGTGACATTGCATCTTGGAATAATTTAAGTGATCCTGACAAAATTAAAATAGGTGAAAAACTTCGGGTTGTGCCTAAAGATACTGGAAACGCAGCTGTATCTATACCATTAGAATCAGCTGCCATAGAGACTCCTCCCGGAAGATCTACTTTGGATGAGTCACAGGTAGCTGGGAATCAACGCGCTCTTGGTGATGCCTTGCCGGATGAAAGTATAGATCGTGATGAGGGGTTGGTAACTTCACTGGGGTGGGTTTGGCCGGCGAATGGTCAGATTACGGAACAGTTCTCGGATTCCAATAGCAAAGGGATTTCTATTGCTGGAGCTTCAGGGGAAGCAATCTTCGCGGTAAGCGACGGAAAGGTTGTCTACAGTGGAAATGGTTTACGAGGTTACGGTAACTTGATAATCATAAAACATCCCGATGAATTTATTACAGCTTATGCTCACAATAAGAGTATATTCGTCAAAGAGGGTGAGACCGTTAATAAAGGTCAAAAAATTGCGGAAATGGGAATGTCTGAAACGGATTCGCCAAAGCTTTTGTTTGAGGTAAGAAGGGGAGGCAAGCCTTTAGATCCTCTTCTTTACTTACCAAACCGGTAAACGGATTTCAAATCAGACTTAAAAGAATCAAGAGATTTTCTTTACTTAATTTTTCAAAAAAAGGCTGACATTTCTGTCAGCCCTTCCTAGAAAAGCGAGGCGTATTTATCACCCCAAAATTTTAAAAAAAATGCAACCAGAAACTTCTGGGTTATTCTCTATCTCCACCGAAGAAGGCCATCAGTAAGAACAAGAGATTACTGAAAATATTGTAAACACTCAGGTAAACAGCGAGCGTGGCACTAACGTAATTAGTTTCACCGCCGTTTACGATCCGTTGTAGGTCATACAGCAAAAACAACGAAAAAACGACAGTTGCAAGGAGCGATATGGTAAGCATTAATGCGGGCATTTGTAGCCAAATGTTTGCGACTGACGCGACTATAAGTAGTATCATCCCGATGAAAAGAAACTTACCCATTGGAGCCAAATCCCTTTTAATGGTGGTTGATAGTACGGACATACCAAAAAATATGCTCCCTGTCCCAACTGCTGCAAGTCCGATTAACTGGGCTCCATTTTGCATTCCTAGGGCGAATCCTAATAATCTCGAAAGCATAAGTCCCATGAAAAAGGTAAAGCCTAATAAAAGATAGACCCCTATCTGACTGTTTTTAAATTTCTCGATCGCATAGAAAAATCCAAAAGCAATTCCCTAAAAAAGCAACATGCTAATTAAAGGACTGCCTGCAAACAGAGAGAACCCACTCTTAATTCCAAGCCATGCTCCAGCAACGGTCGGTACCATAGAGGCAGATAACAACAGATAAGTGTTTTTTAAAACTTTGTTTTTAACTGCGACTGTTTGCGCATCTCCAGTTGTTCTTAGTTGACTCATGTCAGGTATCATTTAACCCTCCTTCCAAAAAATTTATAAATTATAGACCTGCCTAATTTTCAAAGGTTTCCTATTAGTCGTATCATTACATTATAATTTGTTGTCTGTAAAGGTTTTACAGAACTTAAGGAGTAATTTTGAGGGATTTTTATTAAGGAATGGAAATTTTATGAATGTCGAAAAAACGTTGTCGATTATTAAGCCGGATGCGGTTAAGAAAAATGTCATTGGGGAAATTTATACAAGGTTTGAAAAAAAAGGGCTAAAAATAGTTGCTGCGAAAATGCTGTCTCTAACGACAAAAGAGGCTGAATCCTTTTACGGAGAGCATAAAGAGAGGCCTTTTTCAATGACCTTGTTAAGTTCATGACCTCAGGTCCCGTAATGGTGCAAGTCTTAGAAGGGGAAAACGCAGTTTTGGAAAATCGAAATTTAATGGGTGCGACCGATCCAAGGGAGGCTGAAATAGGCACTATTCGAGCGGATTTTGCTGATAGTATCGATGCAAACGCAGTCCACGGCTCTGATTCTATTGAGACGGCTAAGCAAGAAATCAACTTTTTTTTCCCTGGTTTCGGTAATACTTATGGATTTATAGAAGGTTATCCGGTAATGAATTTCATGGACCTTACGAGATCAGAGCTTGCACGACTGTGTTTAGAAAATGGTCAACCAAAGTTTAGGGCCTTTCAACTAACAAAATGGGTTCACAACAAGGGAGTTCAAGATTTTGCCAAAAATGACAGATATTCAGGGTTCATTTCGTGATTACCTCAGCCGTAAGGTAAATGTTCATATTCCTAAAATAATTCAGTCGACGAAATCAGCTGATGGTTCAGAAAAGTGGCTGTTTAAATTAAAAAGTGGGGAGGTGGTTGAGTCGGTTATCATTCCAGAGGGTGGAAGAATTACGGCTTGCGTGTCGTCTCAAGTCGGATGTGCTGTTGATTGTTCTTTTTGTGCTACAGGTCACCAGGGGTTTTCTAGAAATTTAAGTTTGGGGGAAATGTTAGGTCAAGTCTGGGCCATAAATTACTTGTCAAATGTTGGTAAATTACAAACGTTGTGCTTATGGGCATGGGAGAGCCTCTGCTAAATTATTCAAATTTAAAAGAATTTTTAAAATATCTCCTTTTGGATGAAGCTTACGGGTTATCTCGTCGGAAAGTTACAGTTTCAACTTCTGGAATAGTCCCGTTTATTGATAGGTTGAGAGTCGATTGCCCAGTTTCCCTAGCCATTTCTCTTCACGCAGCTAGCAACGAACTGCGAAACAAGTTGGTACCAATTAACAGGAAATATCCTTTAGAACAGCTTATGAGAGCATGCAGAGATTATCAGGATAGCGCCCCAAGAAAATTTATAACCTTTGAGGTAGTCCTTCTTGATGGAGTCAACGACTCATTGAACGACGCTCTGGCAATGTCCTGCTTAACAAAGGATTATGGTATTAATGCTAAATTCAACCTAATTCCTTACAATAACTTTAGCGGAGGAATTTTTAAAAAACCTGCCTCTGAAAAAATAAAAGGTTTTCAAATGAAACTTCAAGAGTCGGGTTATGTTACTACTGTTAGGAAAACACGCGGGGATGATGTTGAGGGAGCGTGTGGCCAGCTATCTGGAATAGTCAATAATAGGATTTCAAGAGTTGGGTCGCGAGAAAAGACAGAGATTGCGGGGTTGTTTTGAACTCTTCGATTAATCGCAAAAGAAGCCAAGTCCAGGTTGCATGGCAAGACAATAAAGTAAATTTAGGAGGAGGAAGTCCTGTAGTTGTCCAAAGTATGACTAATACTGACACGGCTGACGTCATCAAAACGTCTATTCAAATTAAAGATTTGTCTGATGCAGGGTCCGAATTAGTTAGAATTACTGTGAATAGTAAGGAAGCAGCAAAAGCTGTGCCTGATATAAGGAATCAGCTTGATAAAATGAATTGCAAGACGCCTTTGATTGGGGACTTTCATTTTAATGGTCATAAACTCTTGAGAGATTTTCCAGCGTGTGCAGAATCTTTATCGAAATTTAGAATTAATCCTGGGAATGTGGGTAGGGGGGAAAAAAAAGATACTCATTTTGCGGAAATGATTGAAATAGCGATGCGTTTTGGAAAACCTATTCGGATTGGGGTGAACTGGGGTAGTTTGGATCAAGAATTATTAGCAAAACGTATGGATGATAATGCTTCACTTCATAATCCAAAAACCTCAGACGCTGTCATGAAGGATACGCTTGTTGAATCAGCATTGGGAAGCGCGAAAAGGGCTATAGAGCTGGGGATGGCAAAGGATAAAATAGTAGTTTCTGCAAAAGTCTCGAAGCTACCAGATTTGCTAATGGTTTATAAAGACCTTTATGCAATGTCGGATTTTCCTTTGCACCTTGGTTTGACCGAAGCAGGGCTTGGTATTAAAGGAATAGTTTCATCTGCAGCTGCAATATCGATTTTATTGAACAGCGGTATTGGCGATACAATTCGAGTTTCTTTGACCCCCCAACCAGACGGAGATAGGCGAGAGGAAGTATACGTTGCTCAACAGATTTTACAGTCGCTCGGAGTTAGAGCTTTTTCACCAGAGGTTATTGCTTGCCCGGGTTGTGGAAGAACTACTTCGACTTTTTTTCAAGAATTGGCGCAGAATATTCAATCTCATGTTCGAGATTGCATGAGGGATTGGTCGGTTAAGTATCCAGGTTGTGAAAATTTAAATATTGCGGTGATGGGCTGCGTGGTTAACGGGCCCGGAGAGAGCGAGCAAGCTGATATAGGAATAAGTTTGCCCGGAAATGGAGAAAAGCCAGTTGCACCAGTGTTTATTGATGGTAAGCGAGGGCCAACCCTTAAGGGTGAGAATATCATAAACGACTTTAAAGAGATCATTAGCCAATATGTGAAACAACGCTATGGGAATTCTAGTCCCAACGCAAGAAAGGGATAATTTTAGTTGGAAAAAATTTCGGCCATCAGGGGGATGAACGATTTATTGCCTGAAAAGTCGCGGGTTTGGAGAAATTTGGAAAAAAAAATCGCGACTGTTTTTAGTAACTATGGTTTTGATGAGATTCGAACTCCTATTTTGGAAAGAACAGAGTTGTTCTTGAGAGGTCTGGGGGAAGTAACTGATATTGTAGAGAAGGAGATGTATTCCTTCGAAGATCGGTTAAATGGTAAAACTTACAGTCTAAGACCGGAAAATACCGCAGCTGTGGTTAGAGCATCAGTGCAGCATAGTTTAACTTACAATGAGCCTAGAAAACTTTGGTACTACGGCCCTATGTTCCGCCATGAGAGACCCCAGGCTGGGAGGTATAGGCAGTTTTTCCAATTTGGCGTGGAGATGTTGGGATATGATAGTTTTGAAAGTGAGGTAGAGTTGATATTGATGTGTAACGCTGTATGGCAGTCCATTGGTTTAGATGGTAACCTACGTCCAAGGCTAAGTTAAATTCAATAGGTACTTCTGAAGAACGGGGTTCTTATGTTCAGGCATTAGGAGAATTTTTCCAAAAGCACGTTGGAGTTTTAGATAACGAAAATTTAAAAAGATTGAAAAGAAACCCTCTCCGAATTTTGGACTCAAAAGACGCTAACTTATTAAAGTTAAAGGATGAGGCGCCAAAAATCACAGCTTTTTTGGGAGATGCATCTAAAACCCATTTTGAAAATTTGTTGTCATTATTGGATGGTCACAAGATCAATTATGAAGTGGACCTTAAACTCGTGAGAGGACTTGATTACTACAACTCAACGGTTTTCGAATGGAAAGTTAGTAATCTCGGAGCTCAAGATACTGTTTGTGGGGGAGGTCGATACGATGCTCTTGTTCCATTACTGGGGGGGAGCTCCTACGGGCGCCTGCGGTTTTGCAATTGGCATGGAAAGACTGGTGGAAATATTTGAGGCCAATTCTCGAGAGCGAAAAGAAACATTTATCGACTTGTACATCGCTCATACAGGTAGGGAGGCAAAGGTGATAGCCATAAAACTTGCAGAGCAAGTCAGAAAAGCAGGGATTTCGGTAAAAGTTGATTTAACCGATGCGAGTTTGAAAACACAAGTGAAGAGGGCGTTTAGAAACAGTGCTGAATTTTTAGCAATTTTTGGGGAAGAAGAACTGAAGACAGGAAATGTAAGTGTGAGATGGTTGAGTAGGGAGGAAGGTGAAGCCCACCAGAGAAAGGTTCCATATGCTGAAATGGTAGAGTTTTTACGTAAAATTAAAAATACAAGTGGGAACGAATCGCAATGAGAGAAGATTTAGAACAACAAGAACAGATGCAAAATTTAAAGGCATTTTGGAAAGCAAACGGAAAATGGATAACCTCTAGCCTAATTCTTGTGTTTTTGATCGTGGGCTCTATAAACGGATGGAAATTATGGAATAACTATAATAAAGAGAAGGCCTCTAAAATTCTAACCAACTTGGAGAAAAACATAGAGGCGCAGAATACAGATATCGCCCTTCGTTTATATCAAGAAATATCTAAAGATTATCCTAATACCCTTCAGGCTGGCCTTGCTGGTCTTTTAATCGCAAAATCATTAATCTCCGATGGCCAGCGAGACAAAGCTGCGTCAATTCTGGATGAACTCACTAAAAACTCACAAGTCAAGTGGCTGGCAATTATTCGGTTGAGCAACGTTTTGCTTGACTTAAATCGTCCGGGAGAAGTAATTGAAATTATTCCCGAAATTATCCCTGATCATTGGGTTGGAATTGTTGTTGATAGAAGGGGGACGCTTTTGCGACACTGGGGGATTTTGAATCTGCTAAAAAAGACTGGTTAAGAGCGCTAAGCTTTTATAATGAAAATCCGAGTAATCAGGATGTAACTAGATTTATCAGTAGGAAATTGGCTACTATAGATGCTTCCAGCAGGGAACTTAAAGCTAACGAAGAATAAATACGTGTTGAAATATTTTTGGTTAATTAATATTTTTTTTATGGCGGGTGGTTGCTCTTTTTTCGGCAACGAGAAAATTAAACCAAGTTCACTGCTTTCATTTGAAGAAACAGTTGTTGTCGAAAAAGCATGGGATTTCGACAATAAAAATCGACTAAACGCAGGTGATATTTCCCCGGTAACGGTTCCATCAGTTATGGGTGAGAATGTAATTATTCCGTCCAGAAACGGAGTAGTCACAGTTCTGAAACTAGCCACCGGTCAAATTGAAGAGAGAATTGAATTAGGGCTCCAATCATTATCTCAGATTGGGGTAGAGATGGACGAAGACTCTTTTAACTTTGCCTTTGTTTCTGCTGATGGAAGGTTAATGTTTTTTAACTCCAATAACAAAGTTTTATGGTCTACTCAACTAAACGGAATCGTGAGGATGGCCCCAAAAATAGGAGAATTAGGAGTAATAGTTAGGCAGGAGGATAACAAAGTTCTTGCTTACGATAAGGTGGGAGGTAAACTGCTTTGGAGTATTTCTAAGAGGACTATGCCCTTAATTTTGCATGCTCAGTCAGATATGAGGTTTGTGGGAGACGAGAACAGAGGATTAGCAACAATTCAAAAAGACCTTGCTGTCAATTTAGCTGGAGGTGAACTTATTTTGCTGAATTCGAAGACTGGTTCCGTTTTGTGGGAAAAAAGATTAGCTTTCCCAAAAGGTCAAAATGAGGTTGAAAGGATTGTCGATTTATTGGGAGCACCCTTTTTGGATGACCAAGAAATTTGTACTAGTGTGTACCAGACAAAATTAGTATGTGTAGACAAAGGAACGGGTGATGTTGAATGGGAAAATCCTGAAAAAATATTATCCCCAGGATTTTTTAAATCTCCGCTTGTCGCAGCCGTTGGATTGAAAGACGAAGTTAAGTTATTTAACAGAGAAGAAAACGTTGAGGTCTGGAGAAACGAAGAGCTACGTTATCGTGACTTATCCAAACCAATAATTTGGGATGATTCTGTTTGGATTATTGATTCGTTTGGTGTTTTACACGGACTTTCGATACTGGATGGGAATACGATAAGTAGGTACGATCTAAATCGGAAATCAGATATTGTCAGTTTCACAGTGACTCGATCTGGGTTGTTGGTAACTGATGCGGATGGTTACACAATACTCTTAAAAAAACGCGAGTACTAAATGTTACCTGTTGTTCCAATTATAGGTCGACCGAACGTCGGGAAGTCAACCCTTTTTAATCGCCTCACAAAATCACGTGATGCTCTGGTTTACGACAAACCTGGGGTTACACGGGACCGGAAGTATGGGAGGTGCACTCTTAATGGCGTGGATTTTTTTGCAATTGATACTGCTGGTATCTTAGGTCAAATTTCAAGTGATTTAGAGAAAAAAATTGATTTGCAAATCCAACAAGCAATGTTTCAAGGAGACTGTGTGATTTTTTTGGTCGATGGTAGAGCCGGGCTTTGTTCGTCAGACATCGAGATAGCTAGAGAGCTAAGAAAAATAGACAAACTGGTTTTAGTTGGCGTAAACAAATTAGAGGGGATGACTGATGCAGTTCATTTGGCCGAGTTTCATGAACTTGGATTTGAACGGCTGGTTGCTATTTCTTCCTCCCATGGTGATGGTATTGGCGAGTTGTTGAGAGAAATAAAAAATGGTTTCCATCAAAAATTGTCAACAAATAACTTGAACCAGGAAGAACAGGGAGAAGGTGTAGATAGAATTTCTCTCGCAGTTATTGGTAGGCCCAACGTTGGAAAATCAACTACCGTAAATAAATTGCTCGGGGAAGAAAGGGTTGTTACTTGTGATATGCCGGGCACTACTCGAGATACAGTAAGAATTCCTTTTTCCTGGAACAATGGGAGTTATACTCTGGTCGACACAGCGGGAATTAGAAAAAAAACAAAAATATCCGATTTATTAGAAAGGTTTGTGGTTATAAAGACTCTTGAAATTATCAAACAGTCTAATGTCGTAATCCTAGTTTTGGATGGTTCACAAGGCATTACCGACCAAGATCTACACATTGCCTCTTTAGTTCAGTCGTCCGGTTGTGCGTTAGTTGTTGGTGTTAATAAGTGGGATAAAATTAGCATTAATGACAAGTCATTATTTAAAATGACCATCGACAGGAAACTGAGATTTCTGCACTGGGCTAGAATACATTTTTTTTCTGCTATTAAGGGTTTTGGCATTAAAGAGTTAATGGCGTCTGTTCGAAATGCTTACAATGCCGCTTTGACAGAAATTTCTACCAGCATGTTGAACTCTACTTTGCGTCAACTCACTTCAAGACATCCTCCACCTTTTAAGAGCGGCTTTAGGCCAAAATTGAGATATGCCCATCAGGGGGGGAGGAATCCGCCGGTTATTGTTATTCATGGTAGCGGTCTCAAGCATATTAATAAAGATTATGTAAAATATCTTGAAAATGGGTTTAGGCAAGAATGTAAAATGTTCGGAACACCATTGCGAATTACCTTGCGAAATTCAACGAATCCGTATTTAAAACTTAAATAAGAGTCAAGTATGCGAGAATTTGTTTTACACTAAGGCATGGAAAAGAAAGAAACAAAACAAGCGAAATCACACAGTCTCCAGGATCCTTTTCTAAATACCTTGCGCAAGGAAAAGGTTCAAGTTTCTGTTTTTTTGGTAAACGGGATAAAGTTACAGGGTCAGGTAGAGTCTTTTGATCAATATGTAATACTCCTCAAAAGCGGTGTTGTCCAACTAGTCTATAAACATGCGGTTTCCACAATAGTTCCGGCGAAGTCCATTGTTATTGATGAATAAAACACGAAACCTGAAATTGTTTTCCTTTAACATAGGGTGGGCTTCTGAGTAACGCCCCTTACACGATCAAAACCTTACCATAGAAAGGGCAGAGGGAAGAAGTAGAGTGGGCCTGGTTAGTGTTCTGGAGATGAGTAATGAGCGACCCACAGACAACCAGGAAATGATTTCTTTGGCTCATTCAGCGGGATGTCGCGTGGAATTTTTGTTTGAATTAAAAAAAAATAAAGTTCACTCGTCTTTTTTTCTGTCGAAGGGAAAGGCAAGCGAACTCCAAATTTATTGTAAAAAGAGTTGTGTGGAATTGGTCATATTTTCTGAGCCTTTAAGTCCGATACAGCAGAGAAACCTAACTTTATTTTTGAAGTGCAGAGTGATAGATAGAGTTGCCTTAATTTTGGATATTTTTGCAAACCGAGCAAGAACTAAAGAAGGGAAACTTCAAGTTGAGATGGCTCAATTAAAATATCTTTCCACTAGACTGGTTCGTGGTTGGTCTCACCTTGAGAGACAGAGGGGCGGAATCGGCCTTCGCGGGCCAGGGGAAACCCAGTTGGAAACCGATCGACGTTTGATTGCCAAAAGAGTTAGAAGGTTAAACGATCAATTGGTACGATTTTCGGACCAGTGTAGCAACAGAAGAAAATCAAGGAAAAAGAGGGGTGCATATAACGTCTCATTTGTTGGGTACACTAATTCAGGGAAGTCAACATTGTTCAATGTTTTTACAAAAGCGGATGTGTATGCAGCAAATCAATTATTTGCAACGCTTGATACGACTACAAGAAGAGTTTTTTTAGAGAATCAAAACTATATCGTTCTTTCTGATACTGTAGGTTTTATAAAAGATTTACCGCACACATTAATCGAGTCATTTAAAGCAACACTTTCAGAGGCAGTAAATGCCGATTTATTAATCCATGTTATCGATAGGAGCGACTGTTTATGGGAGCAGAAATTCCGAGATGTCATTGAGGTTTTGAAGGAGGTCGGCGCCCAAAATATACCAATGATAAATATGTTCAATAAAATTGATCTAATTGGAGGCGAACCGGGTGTAAGGCGTGATCAATATGGTAGGATACAAGATGTTTATGCTAGTGCAGAAACAAAGAATGGTTTAGATCTTTTAAAAAGAGCCATTAGTGAACAAAAAGGTTTGCGAGAGAAATGTTATTATCCAGCTGACGGCTCGACTAATTGTGAGCCTCAAAGCGCGGAAGGGGATGATTATTTGAAGGAGAACTATTCTCCGAAACGAGAGTCATTATTTTAGCTAGGACGATTCTATTATTGAAAAATATTTTATGAACTTGGAGTTTTATGGGAATTGAAGACCCTAAGTGGGGAAAAGAATCTGATGATCGTACTGAGGAAAAAGACGATAATGTGAATGGTGGGAGCAATAAGCCCCCTCCTCGGAGACCCAATCGTGGTGGAGGCGACGAACCTCCCGACCTTGAGGAAGTTTGGCGCGATTTTAATAAAAAGCTAGGTTCGTTATTCGGGGGCTCGAGAAAGCCCAGAGGTAATGGGAACTGGAATCCTAACACCGGAGGGCCTTCAGGTGGATTGCCACCAATTAACTTTGACAAAAAATTTGCAGTCGGGGGAATAATTGGTTTTGTTTTTCTCTGGTTAGCTTCGGGCTTTTACATTGTTGAAGAGGGAAATACTGCGTTAGTTTTACGTTTTGGAGAATATAAATATTCCGCCAATGCTGGTTTTAACTGGAGAGTCCCATATCCGGTGGATTCTCACGAGATTGTAAATTTCGCACAATTGAGGCAAACCACAGTCGGTGTCAGAAGTAATCAGGCTCAAACTTCTGCTAGAGACTCTCTTATGCTGACAAGTGATGAAAATATCGTTGACGTACAGTTTGCTGTGCAATATAGAATAGGAAATCCTGAGGCCTATGTGTTCAACAATGTAAGGCCTGATGATATTGTTCGACAAGGAGCTGAAACAGCCATGAGAGAGGTTGTTGGTCGAAGCATTGCCGACCAGGTCCTTTATGAAAACAAAGAGGCTATAAGCAGAGAAGCACTGAATATCACGCAAAAAATAGCCGATCGTTACGAATCGGGGATTACTATTGTAAATCTCACCATCCAAAATGTTCAGCCGCCAGAGGAGGTTCAAGCTGCCTTTAGCGACGCGATAAAAGCGGCTCAGGATGCAGAAAAAACAAAAAACGAAGGTCAGGCGTATGCCAACGATGTTATTCCTAGGGCGAGAGGTGCAGCTTTTCGCCTGGTTGAAGAGGCCCAGGGCTATCAGGAAAGGGTAATTGCTACTGCAGAGGGAGATAGTGATAGATTTAAAAAGTTGGTTAAGGAATACAAAAGCGCCCCAAGAGTCACGAGAGAGAGACTGTATCTTGAGTCTATGCAAGAAGTCCTATCAAACGTCAGTAAAGTAATGGTTGAGAATAAATCTGGTAGCAATTTGTTATATCTTCCACTCGATAAGTTAATAAGGGAGCGAGGTGCAAGCGAAAGAAACTCGGGTATTGATGGTTCAAACCAACAAACCAGTCAGGGAACAATTAATTCGTCCGGTCAGAATATTGGCTCTGCTGTCCGAAATATTGTTGGTGAAGGTAGGACTGGTCCTCTTAATAACTTAAGAGACCGGGTTAGATAGGTAAGGTGATTCTCATATTATGAACAAAATTATTACTTTTGCAGTTTTTTTATTAGGAACGGTCTGGTTAATTTCATCCTGCCTTTTTATTGTCGACCAGAGGCAATTTGCACTGGTTTTCGCACTTGGGGAAATTAAAAAAGTTGTTAATGAGCCGGGGCTATATTTTAAATTGCCCCAACCATTACAAAATATTATCTATCTTGAGAAAAGAACTCTAACGATTGATACTCCCGATGCTGATCGTTTTATAACAAAAGAGAAGCAAAACGTTGTTGTTGATACGTACGTAAAATGGCGTATCGATGACGCGAAGCTTTTCTACACTAGTGTAGCGGGAAGAGTTGCAAGCGCAAATGATAGAATTTCCCGAGCATTGCGTGACGGTTTAAATAATGAGATAGCTACTAGGACAGTCAACGATGTTATTTCTGGTGAACGTGAGGAAGTAATGGAGAGCGTAACACGAAGGGTTGCAGAGGACGCTACCCAAATTGGTGTAAGAATTGTGGACGTGAGGCTTAGAAAAGTTGAGTTTGCAGATGAAATTCGGGACTCTGTTTTCAGGAGAATGGAATCTGAACGGAAGGCAATAGCGAGTGAGAGGAGATCAGAAGGAGCGGCTGAGGCTGAAAAAATCAGAGCTAACGCTGACCGACAGAGGGTCGGACTTCTTGCGCAAGCATATAAGCAGGCTCAAGACATAAAAGGAATAGGTGACGCTAAAGCAGCATCTGCATATGCAGATGCGTTTGGAGAGGACCCTGAGTTTGCTGAGTTCTACAGGAGTCTTAAAGCTTACAGAGAGAGCTTTAAAAGTGGTTCAGATTTAATTATTACCGACCCAAATTCTGATTTTTTCCAATTTTTCAAGTCTAACAAAGGTGGAAATTAGGAATCTAAAGGAAGGTTCGTGACATCAAATGGATAGAAGGTCCCTCCCTGAGTTCACGTTTGATATGTACCCAGACGATGCCGAAAGGTTAGAGTTTTATAAGAGAACGCTAACTGATTTTTACCGGTCAAAAGGCTACTTGCTAGTAACTCCATCATTAATAGAGTTTATTAAATCTCTTCAACTAAACGAAAACGAAAAATTTGACTCGCGGATTTTTTCTACTTTTGATCCACTCTCGGGTGAACTTCTAGGGATTCGACCTGATATTACTCCCCAGATTGCAAGAATGGATAATGTGTTGCAAGCAAAAAAAGAGATGCCCACAGTCGCTAGGTATTGTTATGGTGGTTTAGTTTTACATTCAACACCGGACGGTTTGTACTCTTCAAGGGAACAGTTTCAACTCGGATGCGAGATCTTTGGCGCAGATAGTATTGAGTATGATATTGAGGTACAGCTAATCGCTTTACAATCTCTTAAGCTTGTAAATATAAATAGTGGCACCATCAATATTACCCACCGAGGAATATTTTTAGGTTTATGCGAATATGATATTTCACTCGCAGAAAATCAGAAATTAGTGATTGATTTATTGAGAAGTAAAAATGTAACTGGCCTTAAAAAATTGTCACATTTACTTAAGGAAAAGACACTCGAATCATTAGTTGTGCTATCGCAGTTGTATGGATGCTTAGGTAGCGAGTTTGATATTTTTGATCGGGCTCGTGAAACCTTACCTAAATCCAAATTGATAGAAGATTCTATTAACGAACTGTCTTACTTTTTGAAGAGCGTGAAATCAAATCAAAAATTTTTAGAAAGCCCTGGTTGGGATATCTTCATAGACCTTGCTGATTTGGATGGATATCATTATCACACAGGCATTATGTTTTCTCTCTACACGAGTGCATGGCATGAAGCTATTGTTCGTGGAGGAAGGTATGAAAAAGTCAGAACCATAACTGGTGACTCAAGGCCAGCGGTCGGCTTTAGTTTTGACGTCAAGAAGCTAAATAATTTTACAAGTAAAAAACCATTTGCCACTGATGGAAAGAAATCTAGTAGCAATCTGTTTAATAGAGTTACAAACGAGAATACTCTCGTTGTGGTAGGGACTCAATGGGGCGATGAGGGTAAAGGCAAGGTTGTCGATTTATTAACTGAAAACGTTGATGCTGTGATCAGGTTTCAGGGTGGGCATAACGCTGGTCATACCCTCGTAGTTGAAGGGGTACGCGTAGTTCTCAGCTTGATTCCGTCAGGTGTCTTGCATGAACATGTTGATTGCTATGTTGGTAATGGTGTTGTTTTGTCCCCAAAAGATCTGATCAAGGAAATCCAGTCGCTCGAAAAACTTGGGCTCAAAGTACTAGATAAGCTTAAGATTAGCGCGTCCTGCCCCTTAGTCCTTCCGACTCATATCTTAATTGATTGCGCTAATGAAGAAAACATGGGAAGTGAGAAGATTGGAACAACTAAACGAGGAATAGGTCCTGCGTATGAGGATAAAATCGCCAGGAGAGGATTGAAAGTATCTGACCTCGCGAATATGGATCATTTTCGAGGAAAATTGGCAAGTCTGATGTCACGTCATAAGCTTCTTTTGAAGCATGTTTATGGTTGTAAAGTAAACGAAAGTGATTTTAGTGTTGACGCTGTGTGTTCAGAATTTGAAGACTATTCCAAATATTTATCTAGTATTTCTGGAGACATTGGCAGAGAATTACACCAGGGCCTTCTACAAGGAAAAAAATTTTTGTTTGAAGGTGCTCAGGGAACTTTATTGGATATAGATCATGGAACGTATCCGTTTGTGACCAGTAGTAATTGTGTTGCAGGTGCAGCGGCCGCGGGATCTGGAATTGGTCCAAAATTCTTTAATGATGTTTTAGGAATAGCCAAGGCTTACGTGACTCGAGTCGGAGAGGGCCCTTTTCCGACCGAAATAAAGTCTGAGTTAGGAGGCAAAATTGCCGATAGAGGTGCCGAATTTGGTTCTGTAACCGGTCGGCCAAGGAGGATTGGTTGGTTTGATTGTGTAGCTATGAAAAAGTCAATTGAGGTTAATGGTATTTCCAGACTTTGCATTACAAAGTTAGATGTGTTGGATGATTTAGAAGAAATTTTTTTCTGTGTTAGGTATGAAAATGGGGAGAATTTTAGTTCTGTTTCCGGCAGTTCAGATAGATACAAACCCGTCTATGAGCAAATTAAGGGCTGGAAATGTTCAACGAAAGATGCTAGGTGCTGGGATTCATTGCCAAAAAATGCTCAGCACTATTTGAATCGATTAGCTTCGGTGCTTGAGATACCAATCCCGATGATTTCAACAGGGCCTGAGAGAGATAGTATTATTTGTAGATTCTAATGTACTAGTGCAAAAACGAAAGGTTTAGAATTTTTTAAATGTGCCCAGAAGAGGACTCGAACCTCCATGGTGTTTCCACCACTAGGACCTGAACCTAGCGCGTCTACCAGTTTCGCCATCTGGGCGGTTTTGAGTTAACACAATAGATTGGAAATCGTACTTTGTCAAAAGATAAAATTAAGGAAATCAGTGGGGTTGTTCTGGGTCATAGTGACGGTTACGGATTTCTGCGTCCGGACATTGGAAACGAGGATTTTTATCTGTCGCCAACTGAAATGTTAAAAGTGATGCACGGGGACCAGGTCGTTGTAAAAATCTATCCTGGAAGAGAAAAGCAACGGACTGATGCAGTTATTTTAAAAGTAGTGAAAAGAGCTCAACAGGATCTTGTTGGCAGGTTAGTGTTTGAAAATGGGTTGTATTTAGTAGTACCAGAGGAAAAGAGAATCAATCACGATATCGTGGTTTCAAAGAACAATTTGCAAACTGCAAAAATAGGTCAGATTGTTGTTGTCTCTCTTATAGACCAACCCACCAAGGTAACTCCACCTATTGGAAAAATTATCGAAGTAGTTGGTGACAGTGATAAGCCGGGTATTGAAAACGAAATTGCTTTGAGAAAATTTAAAATCCCACATCATTTTCCTGATGAGATTTTGCGAATGACAGAAGAAGATATGAGTAAATTTTGTGCTGTAAAAAGTGACAATAAACGGATTGACTTAACCGAGATTGATTTTTTTACTGTGGATGGTTCGGACGCCAAAGATTTTGATGACGCCATTTATGTAGAAGATCATAAAAAAGGTGGTTGGAGAGCTTTAGTAGCAATTGCTGATGTTAGTAGTTATGTACATTCTGGCGATCCAATTGATCAGGAAGCATTTTTACGGGGTACTTCTGTTTATTTTCCGAGATCGGTTATTCCAATGTTACCTGAATTTCTCTCAAATAATTTGTGCTCTTTGATGCCAGACGTGGATCGAATGGTTTTAGTTTGCGATATGGTTGTGAGTGTGGATGGAGCTATTTTAGCCTACCAGTTTTATGAGGCGACTATCCGTTCACGAGCTCGTTTTACATATGAAGAATTTTGGGAAATCATTAAGGATAATGATATCGATAAGCTTAAAAATTTTGGTAATAAATCCTTAATCACGGCTATATTTGCCGCTAATAACTTATTTAAAGCATTGCATAGTAACCGAAAGAAAAGGGGAGCCCTAGATTTTGAAACTGTTGAAACAGCAATCCAACTTAATGAGGAAGGTAAAATTCAGAAGATAATTCCCGTTACACGTACCAATGCTCATAAAATAATAGAGGAATGTATGATTGCGGCTAATATATGCGCAGCCCATTTTATTTTTGATAGTGAAAAGGAATGTCTATACAGAATTCATGAGGAGCCTGATGAAGAAAAGCTTGAAAACTTAAAAGTGTATCTCAAATCACAAGGTATTTCCTTCGAAGTCTCAGGACCTCCATCACCGGAAGAATACAGTGCCCTTTTAGATCAAATAAAGTCCCGTTCAGATTCTGAAGTTTTACAAAATCTTATATTGAGAAGTATGAAACAAGCCTGCTATTCTCCAAAGAATATTGGACATTTTGCGTTAGCCTTAAAAGAATATACGCATTTCACATCTCCTATACGAAGATATCCTGACCTTTTGGTTCACCGAGTTATAAAAGAAATCGTGTATAAAAAAAGTTTTGACCCGCATGCTAATTTTCAAATAAGAGATGAAAGTATAGACACATGGGAAGTTTTAGGAGAACAAGCCTCACTCGCCGAGAGGCGAGCAGAAGAGGCCACTCGTGACGTGATCTCGTTGTTAAAATGTCAATTTATGCAGGAACGAATAGGAGAACAGATGCGCGGAATCATTACAAATGTGGTTCCTTTCGGTTTGTTTGTTACTCTGGACAATCTTTTTGTAGAGGGGTTAATTCATGTTTCTGAACTTGGTCAGGAGTTCTTCCAATATATTTCTACTTCACATGAGTTGAGAGGAGAAAGAACAGGAAAACGATTTAAATTGTATGATCGCGTATTAGTACAATTGATGCGAGTGGATGTCCCTAACAGGAAGATACAATTTGCTCTTCTTAATCAAAGGGATCGGAAGGCGGCCAAAAGCATTACCCTGAAAAAGAATAAAAGGACCTTCAAGGATTAGTAGGTCATATCATAAAACCATTTTTAAATTAATTTTTTGTCTAAACTGAGATAATAAAAAAAAATGATTTTAGCTGGCTATCATGCAATTGTAACGAGATTCAAAATTGCTCCAAAATCTATTTCTAAACTTTTTGTGGTTGATAGAAGGAATGATTTTAAGGTGAAAAACCTCTTGCAGCTTGCAAAAAAAAATAATGTGCAGGTAATCAGAGTATCTTCATTAGAGCTGACTAGACTAACCGTGAATAAAAAAAATAGTGTTTGTGTGGCATTTGTTAAGCAACTCACAAAACCTACTTGTTTAGAAGAGCTCTTTGATTTTTTTAGGATACAAGGAGGTATTAATCCTCCAATAATTTTTTTGGATGGGGTAACAGATCCTAGGAACTTAGGCGCTATATTCAGGAATGTTGACGCAACAGGATTTGGAAATATAGTTGTGCCTATGGATAATTCGGCACCAATATCCGATCTTGTAATTAATACAGCGTGTGGTGCAGTTGATACGGTGAACTATATCCCCGTTAAGAATATTGCGAGGGCACTTGAGTTTGTGCAAGACAAAGGGTACCTTGTTTATGGACTTGACGGAGAAGCAGCCAAGAGTATTTTTTCCACAAATTTTTCACTGCCATTGGCCGTAGTTTTTGGCGATGAGGGAAAAGGACTACGGAAGTTGACAAAAGAGTATTGCGATGAATTGGTAAGTATTCCGATGTTGGGAAAGTTAGAAAGCTTAAATGTTTCAGTTGCTTGCGGGGTAACATTATTTGAGGTTGTTAGGCAATTACAAGAAAGCAATAAATGATAAGTATTCAAGGTGCAGATTTACTTTTTAATGCCTCAGAAAGTTCTAAAACGGCAGCAGCATACTTGTAACTTCGATTGTATTTTGTGATGGCAAAAAAATTTTCCGTAGCTAGCCAATAAATAATCTTATTATTATTTAATTTTAGATCAACTAGGCTGACATTGAGGTATGCCGGAATTTTATTTAATGGGTCTTTGAAACCACCTTTTGCAAATCGTTATATTTGTATTCTGCCTGGAGTTCATATGTGAAGAACTGTTTTGCGTTTGACCCTGGTTCTGGTTTAGCAACACTGTGAGTTGGTATGTTTTTATTCCAGCCATGTTTATTAAGATAATTTGCCACCGAACCTATCGCGTCTTTCGGGCTGGTTAATAGATTCGTTTTGCCACTTTGGTCAAAATCAACAGCAAAAGTTCTCCAACTGCTTGGCATAAATTGAGGGATCCCTAGTGCACCAGCATACGAACCTTTATTTTGTTAATGCTAAGTCCCTGTTTCTAAACAAAGCAATATAAAGGCCTCTAACTCTTCCCGGAAAAAGTCTTCTCGATTACTACGTTCAAACGCCAGGGTTGCGAGTGTATCGAAAACAGGAAATTTTCCTTGATTCTTACCATATTTAGTTTCAATACCTATGATAGCTGCAATGACCTCTGGCGGAACTCCATAATTTTTATAGGCTTTTTTTAAGCTCACTGAATGAGTTGACATAAATCTCTTACCTCTCGCGATATTATCTCTATTTACAAACAGCTTCCGGTAATGGTCCCACGTTACGGTTTGAGACTTATCAGTTTTAGAAGGCTTAATTAAATTAAGAGCCTTCCGTTGCGACCTAACTTTTGCAAAAATCCGTTCGAGATATGACCTATCAAAACTGTATCTGGCGCTTAAAGAAGAAATAAAATCTCGCATGTTTTCTTGTGCCTGCGGACTAAGTTGAGTGTGATGTCCCCAACACATCGAAAAACTGCTAAGAAACAGGAAAGTTCCAAAATACAGGTTCAGGTTGTTCCTTAAAAATTTAAAACAAGAGCGCATGCAAATAAACTCAAAAATTAACTTGTCTACAGTTTAACATGAAGGTATACTTTCATATTTTTAAGGATACTATGGTTGTCATTCGTTTAACCAGAGGGGGGTCTCACAAAAGGCCTTTTTATCACATTGTAGCGACGGAATCCCGCTTCAAGAGGGACGGGCGTTTTATAGAGAGATTGGGTTTTTATAATCCGAT
Organism: Burkholderiaceae bacterium; assembly: GCA_038147455.1. Classification (GTDB taxonomy): domain Bacteria; phylum Pseudomonadota; class Gammaproteobacteria; order Burkholderiales; family Burkholderiaceae_A; genus UBA7377. The sequence continues at coordinate 724,129 of JAYQTQ010000003.1, forward strand.
AGAGAGTGCGTCGGGAATTGATTTACGGGTAATTTCAGATAGGATTGATTATTGGGTTAGTAAAGGAGCTAAAGTTAGCAATGCGGTTTCTCGGCTTGTAAAAATGAATGCAAAAAATATCGCGAATAAACCTAAACAACAGGCTGGCGAGCAGAAATAAACACAGCCAAAAAGAGAGAAACAGCAAAAATTTATTTTCTCAGCGTAGATTGTTAAACCTTGGTCTGAGTGACAGATTAACGAAAACTATCGAGTTTCTTCATCGGGAAAGTCTTAGTGAATCACTAGTGCATATAGGCACTGTAGCTGGCTTCAGGGGGATTCGCGGAGATATATACGTTCGGTTTTCTATGCCTGTATGGGAACTTTTCGGTTCCCGAGGTAAAAAGCAATGCCTATTCGAACGACTTGCGGTTTTTTTTTCGATTAGAGAATAAATTTTTTGAAGCAGTTGTTTCAAAATCTATAAGATGGCTCTGAGGGCTTTTATTTTACGCTCGAAGGATTAAATACTAGAACAAAGGTTGCTAATTTGCGTTTTTCGGAAGTACTGATTCATAAAGAGTCAGTTCCCGGGGTGCTAATATCGCAAATTGATTCATATGTGGGGTTCATGGTGTTGAATGTTGAAGGCAAACAGTTAGGAACCATACTCGAGGTTGGAGGGACTAAATATCAGACCTATTTTAAAACGTCGACAACTATTATTCCAAATGTGCCTAGTATTGTTATTGAAGTGAAAAAAGATTCTAAAACAGTTGTAGTTGACTGGTCCGATAGTTGGTGAGGTTGACGGTATGAAATTCAGTATTATTACTCTTTTTCCGCAAATGTTTGATGCTTTCGCTAATGTTGGTGTCATAGGAAGGGCAGTTGGGAGAGGTATCGCTGAAATAGAGTGTATAAATCCGCGAGATTTTGCGGAGAATTCTTACGGATGCGTTGACAAAAGGCCTTTCGGAGGAGGACCTGGCATGATTATGATGGCAGAGCCTCTAAAAAAGAGCATCATATCGATCTCGAAAAAGCATGTGAAAAGTGATCTTGTGGTAATAAACTTCTCTCCTTGTGGCCAAAAACTAGATCAGACTCTAATCGAGGAATTTGTTTCTAATCGGGGTGATAATAATCGTCGATATTGCCTAATTTGCGGAAGATATGAGGGTATAGACGAGCGATTTATTGACAAATATGTCGATTTATCAATAAGTTTGGGAGATTTTATAGTATCTGGGGGTGAGGTAGCCGCTTTTGTTTTTCTGGATTCTTTGATAAGGCGGTTACCAGGTGTTTTGGGTAATAAAGAGTCAGGAATACATGATTCTTTCATGGACGGAATGTTACAATACCCGCACTACACAAAACCTAACATTTTTGAATCTATGGAGGTACCTGCTATTTTGAAATCTGGTGATCACAAAGCTATACAATCATGGAGAAGGGAAAAAGCTATAGATAAGACGATTCAGTCTCGTCCGGACTTAATCCGCAAGTATATAGATTCGGGATATTTTTCCGATGCAGAGCTTGCTTACATTAGCAACAGAAGTGATCGCTTAACGAGAAAGTAACTTTTTGGAAAGGTAATTTATGAATGTTATTGAAGAATTAGAGAGTAGAGAGATGGCGAAACGCGAGATTCAGATCCCTGAATTTTCCTCGGGTGACACTGTTAAGGTTAGCGTCAATGTTATTGAAGGTGAACGAAAGCGTGTTCAGGCTTTTGAAGGAGTTGTTCTGGGAAGACGTAACAGAGGACTTAATTCGTCGTTTATAGTTAGGAAGATTTCCTCTGGAATCGGGGTCGAGAGGACGTTTCAACTTTTCTCCCCCTTGATTTCAAAGATTGAAGTCATTCGAAGAGGAGATGTGCGTCGTTCCAAATTATTTTACTTGAGAGAAAGATCAGGAAAGTCGGCCAGGATTAAAGAAAAACTGCCCGGAAAATTAAAGGCTAAAAGTGATTAGGATAGCTTTGATAGAAAAAATCATTGACTTGTCTCACTATCTACTAATAGCGTTTTGAGAAGTACATTATGTTGTTGAGCAGTCTTTTTATTACTTTTCTGCTGGAGTATTTTCTTACTCCAGCTGAGGACTCTTTTGACAAGTACCTTAGCAGGGTAATCAATTGGGTTAGATTCAAGTTGGATGTCGATGACAAGAAGGTAGCCCTTCTTACATGGTCGGTATTGGTGGTTGGAAGTTCATTAGTTCTCTGGGTGTTATGGGAGATTCTCCTTTTTATCCATCCTATCTTAGCATTTGTTTTCCTAGTAGTTTTTCTTTACTTGAACCTAGGATTTAAGCGGTTCATTAATATTTTTCTTAAAATTCATAGCCACCTCAAAAATGAAGAAATTGAACAGGCTAGGTTAGAAATAAATGAGTGGTCGTCTTCGGTGAAATCTAATCAAGTAGTAACAGATGCTATCAAAAGTGGCGATGCTCGGCAGATCGCAAGGGAGGCCACGAAAGTTGTTAGTGTTATCTATGCATAGAAACCTTTTCGCACCGATATTTTGGTTGGTTGTGCTCCTGGACCTGTTGGTATTCTTTGTATAGAGCATCGCTGTTTGTTCAGCGCGAATGGAGCCAAAACCGCGAGGACGTTGGCAATCCCGACTTAAATGATGATTCGGTCCGAAGTGCACTGGAGAAAGAAGAAAAACACACTGAGGAAAAAATAGAAAGTAGAAAAGCGCGGTTTGATACATACGCGGAAATTGCAAGCCGAGGTTTCTTCTGGTTTGATTGGTTGCCTGCTAGATTTACATCTTTGGTTTTTGCTATCGTAGGGAACTTTGAAGATGCTTTTGCCCAGGGAAGACTGCAAGGAACTGAAATAGGCTACAAGTCCCCGTCGGATTCAGACAGACTACTTCTTGCTGTAGGTGAAGGGGCTATGATGTTATCTTTAACTATTCCAACTGCTGTTTCTGGAACGCAGCAATTGAACAATATGGATGATTTGTCCAGTAGACCTGAACTTCTAGAACCAGACATCAATTCCATGAAGTTTGCGATTGGCTTGATGTGGCGAAGTTTGATTCTATGTATGGTTATTTTTACGCTTGTTAGCTTCGGTTATTTTCTACGCTTTTTTTATTAATGGTGAACATTAATTTCTTCCACAACATAAGTCGGCTGGATATATGCTGGAAATCCTCACTTTCTAAATTAACTAAGAATTTTCGAATCCCGCAATCAGGTTCACAATCATGACTGCAATTTTTGAACTTACAAAAAAAGTATTGTTGATTTATATCCTCCCACTCACTAAAATACCGTGCTAATTCTCGGTACTTCAGGTCTTCTAATCCAAAGGAGTCAATGCCTGGTGTATCCATAACGAATATCCTTTTTTATTATCACCACATATTTTGTATTCAAAAGACCTAGATTCTCTAGTTGTATGTCTTCCTTTTTTGTGACGAGTTGATACTATCCCAGTTTTCTGCGCAGCAGATGGAATCAATTTATTAATTAATGAACTTTTACCTACGCCCGATTGACCAATCAAGCAAATAGATACTTCACTGTTTTCACTGTTTAAAGCAATTTCTCTTATCTTTGAGCTTAAATTCTTTATCAGAGTATCGTCATGAAGCGAGACCTGAATGATTTTAAATTTTTTACTATCGTTAGTTTCCTCACAAACACTAAAAGGAATCAAAGCCTTTACTTTTTTCTTGAATGATTCATTAACGTTAGGGTGATCAACCTTATTCATTATTATTGTAAGTGGAATATTTTCATTTCGTGCCCGAATGGCCATTTTGGCAGAATTTATTAGATTAAATGAAGGAAAGTTCGTAACAACTAAAAAAAGATGATCGAGGTTAGCAACAATTTTTTTTTCAACTTTTTCTGACCTAGATAATAAATTTTTACGAGGTAAGATTTTTATCTGTTGTTTTTTAGGTTTGAGGATTATCTCGATTGAATCGTTTAGCACTATAGACGATAATATACTCAACGGAACAGAATAAGAAGAGTTTAGCGGTGGCTCCAGTGTTATGGTTTTCTGTGATTTACTCAAAACTCTGTGTTTGGTTTTAACCACGTTTCCCCCTATATTATCTATTAAAAGTGTATAAGAGTTTATGAGTATTTCTAAAAAAAATTCCGAAGACAAGGGTGTTGATCAAGAAAATCCTAATTTAAACCAAAAGGATAATCTGGTTTGGTTAGATATGGAGATGAGCGGATTAGATCCGAATACGTGCCGAATTCTCGAAATAGCCATCATTGTTACAGACAGAGATCTAAATCCTCTTCACAAGGGTATTGAATTTGTTTTAAAGCAATCCGATTACTTTTTAGACAAAATGGATGATTGGAATAAGACAACACATAAAAGCAGCGGACTAATTGACAAAGTTAAAATTTCGTCATTGGACGAGCAAGTGGTCGAGGAAAGGGTTCTGGACTATTTGCGTCAATTTGTACCAGCAGGAGCTTCACCACTTTGTGGGAATTCAATCCATCGGGATAGAAGGTTTTTACGTCTTTACATGCCCAGGCTAGAAGCTTACTTTAGCTACCGTAATGTTGATGTAAGTACAATTAAGGAGTTATGTAAGCGATGGAGTCCTCAGGTTGCAAAAACTTTTTCAAAAAAAGGCGCTCATACTGCGATGGCAGATACTTTAGAATCTATCACTGAACTTAAGTTTTATCGAAAAAATTTTTTTCGTTAGATCAGTTTCTAAAGTACATAGTAAAGGGCTCTCTCTTTTTTGAGTCACTTTTTCTGTATGTATCTGATAATTTAATCCATGTTTGCTTTTCAACTAAGGCATAGGTGGGTTTTCCCCTGACGAGCAAATATCTGCATAATTTTTTATTTAGATTTTTATTAAAGGGAACTATTTTGGTTTCACTATGAGCTGCCACTATGGCTATTAGTTTTTTGTCGTCTCTATGTATGCAAATTGTTTCCTTAGGGAAAGATTCAAGTAAGGCTTGAATATTCTGATACCCTCTGTTGATATTTAGAGCTGGACCCCAAAGCGTAATAAGTAATGCCCATGTAAGTCCTAATCCGCCCGCGCTAAGAACTACTGGCCTCCAAATATTTGGATTAATAAATTTTAGCCTCCACAGTATTAAATATATCCAAAAGAGAGAAATGATTACTCCTAGGATTAAATCATTAGTATTAACGACTTTTGAAATTCCAGGTGCAGCTCTATTAATATTAGCAAATACTTCCACTGGAAGACCCGAGTGCAAGGCAATCCAATAAAACCAAACTACGAATCCTAGAAAGGTGAAGAGTGACAATGCAAACCAGTCAAGCAAGTCGGCAACTATTTTTGGTAGGAACAAAAGCCCAAATGAAGCTATTACTGCTAGCGGCACTATGGGAACAAATTTTTGTCCATCATTGGTTAGCAAACCCGTTAATGGAAAAAAAGATTGGGTTATTAAGAGGATTCCGAGAAATTTTAAGTGGGGCTGATTAAACTTCTCAAACTTGACGAGATTATATAACATAACAAGGCATATTGGCCACAAGGGCCACCATGTCCAAAGCCAATTTTTAACTACATAAAATGGCCGAAGCTCAAACAAGTCTAGCTGTCCGTTGATCCAAACGTAAAAATTTTGAGATTCATCACTTTTATAAATCAGAACCACAAACAATGTTGTAGAGATTAAAAAATAAAAGGTTGAGCGTAAAAAACTTTTTTTTACCAGTGTCCATGGATAGATAAATGAGAATATAAATATCGCTGCTAACAAAATTGATAGGGAAACATGTACACTTGTGCCAAAGAATAATGCGACTAGGCCAACACTAAAAATTACTGCGGATTCTTTCGGTTTTTCTGGACTCTGACACATGGCAAAAAAACAGATAGCCTGAAAAAGGAAGGAAAAGCCCTCGCTACCCACTTCGTGCCATTGAGACACTAATCCTAGGCATGATAGTGTAAGCAGAACTGCGCACGTTCCCAGGTTATTACCGAAAGTTGACGCATCTGGACCAATGCCCAAAGGGTCATAAGGTCTCGATTCTCGACGTAATCCAAGTATTTTAGTCCCTCGCCAAAGAAAAATTAATGAAACCAAAATACATAAAACTTGTAAGATTCTGCCAAAATCATCAACGTACTCTAGCGGCAGTGAGTCATCCAATACAAGCGAATAAGCTTGCTCTGCCGCACTAATAATGTATGCAGAGATAAAGAAAAATAGTGGAGCTTCATTGTTCTAGTTTTACTCCGTATATGTTTGGAAAAAAACAAGCTAGTGGAGAGTTTTGCTTAAAAGTACTCAAGCAAAATTTTATCAGAGCGGTACCCGTTGTATCCGGACCCGTCCAAGGTCCTCTATCAACTATTCCGAATGCCAATATTCCAACTATAATAATTGACAAAAAAGTGAAAGGGACCATTTTTGCTGCCGAAGCAACTAAACCAGGTGGTTGCTGAGCTCCCCCCGGAAAAGATAAAAGCTTTTCGATTTTTTTGTTTCGTTCAACCACCGAACGAATACCGGATACGTTTTCTAATACTATTCTGTCGTTTGGGACCTCGTACCCCGTTTTTTACCGAACTTTTGCCTAAATTTCTCAACTCTACCAGCAGTGTCTACCATCTTTTGGGTACCTGTGTAAAACGGATGAGATTCTGAGCTAGTATCTAATTTGTATAGGGGATATTCATTACCATCTTCCCACTTGGTTGTATCCTTTGTTTTCACGGTCGATCTTGTTAAAAAACGGTAGTCGTTAGATACATCTACGAACACGACCTGTCGGTAATTCGGGTGCACATCTTTTTTCATACGAAATCCTAAACCTTTTAATTAACTTAGCCGCCTTTTTTCATTAGATCAAAAAATTCAGCGTTATTTTTAGTTTGTCTTATTTTGTCTAACAGAAACTCAATTGCCTGTGACTCATCCATATCATGTAAGAGTTTACGTAGGATCCAAATCTTTTGCAATAAATCAGGTTTAATGAGTAATTCTTCCTTCCTGGTTCCCGATCGATTAATGTTTATCGACGGATAAACTCTTTTCTCGGCCAACCTTCTCTCGAGGTGCACCTCCATATTACCTGTTCCTTTAAATTCCTCATATATTACTTCATCCATCCTGCTGCCTGTCTCTATAAGCGCTGTGGCTATAATTGTAAGAGAACCACCTTCCTCGACATTTCTTGCTGCGCCAAAAAATCTTTTTGGCCTGTGAAGGGCATTTGCATCAACTCCCCCTGTAAGTACCTTTCCGGAAGTTGGAACCACAGTGTTGTAAGCCCTAGCCAATCTTGTAATTGAATCTAATAATATTACGACATCTTTTTTGTGCTCCACCAAACGTTTTGCCTTTTCGATAACCATTTCAGCAACTTGAACATGTCTTGCAGCAGGCTCGTCAAACGTGGATGCAACAACTTCCCCTCTAACTGACCTCTGCATTTCAGTGACTTCCTCAGGCCGTTCGTCAATAAGCAAAACTATCAATTTAATCTCTGGGTGATTTGCGGTGATTGAGTGAGCTATATGCTGCATCATAACAGTTTTGCCACTTTTCGGCGAGGCTACGAGTAATCCTCTCTGACCTTTACCTATAGGAGCCACCATGTCTATGATTCTTCCAGTAATATTTTCTTCGCCCCTCATCTCCCTCTCCAGTCTTATCGGATTATTAGGAAAGAGCGGTGTAAGATTTTCGAATAAAATCTTATTTTTCGATGCGTCTGGTGATTGAGAATTGATTTGGTCAACTTTTACAAGAGCGAAATATCGTTCCCCATCCTTTGGAGTTCTAACTTCTCCCTCAATTGCATCCCCGGTATGCAAATTAAATCTCCTTATCTGAGAAGGAGACAAATAAATATCATCAGTACTTGCCATGTAGGAGGCTTCGGGAGATCTTAAAAAACCAAAACCATCAGGTAAAACTTCAAGGACGCCATCGCCAAATATTTGCTCGCCTCCCTTTGCTTTTCGTTTTAAAATCGCAAACATCAGCTCCTGCTTCCGTAAGCGACTCGCCGTCTCTATGTCAAGAGATCTGGCTAATTCCACTAACTTCGTTACAGGCAATGCTTTTAATTCAGATAAATACATATTTAGCGGCGGTTATTATGGATGATAAAAATTTTAAGTGTTGCTATCAATCCATGCACTTAATTGCGATTTCGCGGCAGCTCCAACTTTTTGAGAGACTACTGCGCCATTTTTAAACAAAAGTAATGTTGGTATTCCTCTTACACTAAACTTAGTGGGTGTTTCGGGACTTTCGTCAATATTTAATTTGCAAATCTTAATTTTCCCCTCATATTCGCTAGCCAACTCCTCAATAATTGGCGCAATAGACTTACATGGCCCGCACCATTCGGCCCAGAAATCAACCATCACAGGAACCGAGCATTTTAAAACTTCGGCATCAAAACTTTCATCTGATATATTCGTTACCAATTTTGTCATTACGTTAATAAGGGAAATTTGAGGTTAACTAACCAACGCGAGATTAATTGCGATAAGACTGAGGTGAAATTTGTTTCAATTTGCATATTGTTACAAACTATTTTATTAATTTCAACAAAAAAAAAAAAAAAAGAAATCAGTTGGTAAACTTATGTAGCGGGCTTATTGCATTACTTAAAATGTCAATCTGGTCAGGTCGGAAACGGAGCAGCCAAGGCACTTGATGGTAAGTGTAAGTGTAGCCCGCACAGTTAATCAAAGGAGAGCAAAAATTTCATATACGGCGTTAGCTCGTTTATTGCGCCCGAACAAGTTTGCATCGGTCGTTGGGCAGGAATTAGTTGTAAAGGCGTTAACTTACTCAGTAAGTTTGGGGAACATGCACCATGCTTATTTGTTAACCGGAGGAAGGGGTGTTGGAAAAACAACTTTGGCGAGGTTGATAGCAAAAGCGTTGAACTGTGAACGTCCTGAAAATGGCGATTGCTGTGGTATATGTGACAGTTGCAAAAGCATTGAGGAAGGGTCTTTTTTGGATGTTATTGAGCTGGATGCTGCCTCAAATAGAGGAGTTGAAGAGATCCAGGCGTTTTTTGAGCAGCTTCGTTATCCTCCATCATTAGGAAAAATGAAAGTTATAATAATTGACGAAGTACACATGTTAAGTAGTCATGCTTTCAATTCGATGTTGAAGACGCTTGAGGAACCTCCTAATTACGTTGTTTTCGTCTTAGCAACTACAGAAGCTAATAAGGTGCCACTAACGGTGGTATCACGATGTGTAAAATTTAGTTTGCAGAATATCTCCACCAGTAAAGTTCACGACTACTTAGTTACCGTTTTTGAAAAAAAAGATATCAAGTTTGATGATGATGCGCTTGTCCCGATAGCTTCTGCTGCTTCTGGGAGCTTGCGAGACGCACTGTCTATTTCTGAACAGGTTATTGCCGTATCAGGGGATAACTCTATTGCACTGTCCACAGTTTTTGAGATTTTGGGCTTGATATCGAGTGAAACTTTAGAAAGTCTAGTTGTGGCTATTGTTAAGAATGATGTAGCGGAAGCTTTAAAAATCTCAAATGATGCTCTGAGCAAAGGAGCCTCTGCTGAAACAATTCTTGATCAACTAGCGACTGTTTTCCATGAAATTTGCCAAACAAAGATTCTAAAATCTGTTGGAAAGGGAGAAGCAGGGAACGTTGTAATAGCAGACGAGATGCCTATTACAGAAACGGACGCTAACTTATTTTATCAGATATGTTTACTAGGAAAGCGTGATCTGCATTTAGCTCCAAATGAGTTAGTGGGGTTACAAATGACTATTCTTCGAATACTAGCCTTTCTTCCTGAGGACCTCTTTTCAAAAAAAAAGTCGATAGAGAAAAATTCCCGTGATTATGTGATGTCAGGTGAAAGAGATGCTGGTATGACTGAAAGCACTGCATGGGATGGAAAAAAGTATTTCTGTTGATGTGAGTAGTTCTTTGGGAGAGCTATTTAGGAAAGTAAACACCACTACATGGCCTCATTTTGTGAAAAGATTAGGGGTAATGGACTAGTAAGGCAGTTTTTATCGCAATCAGAATTAGTGAGCATTAAAGATGCAAAACCTAGTTTTGTATGTCTTATAAAAATTGACTCTTCATTTCTCATGGATGCGGATTTAGTGGAAAAAGTGAATTTTTATGTTTCAGATAAAATAGGTGAAGCAGTCGAATTTAAAACAGAATTTTTTGATAAAGTCGAGTCATCTCTTTTAATGATTGAAAAAGATGAAAAGGAAAAATCAATCAATGAAGCCTACGCAAAAATTTCTAAATCCGAGGTTGTAAACGCTTTTATCAAGCGATTTGATGGAAAGGTATTAAGAGAATCGATAAAAAATTGATTAATAAAGGAGATAATTTTGATAAAGGGTAAATTAGGAAATATGATGAAGCAGGCTCAAAAAATGCAGCAAGATTTAAAAAAAATACAAGATGAGCTTGCTACGTTAGAGGTAGTTGGGGAAGCATCAGGAGGAAAAGTTAAGGTTACTCTGACGTGTAACAATATGACGGAAAAAGTTTGGATTGACCCTTCCATGTTTACGGGACAAGAAGAGGATCTGGAGCTTTTGCAAGACGTGTTAAAGCTCGCAATAAATGATGGTCTCCAGAAAGCAAAGCAATTATCTGACAGTAGAATGGAATCGGTTACCTCTGGTATTTCGATTCCCCCAGGTTTTTAGGCTTACCTGATTATGAGAAGTCGGAATAATCACCGGGACAGTTTCAAAGAGTTAGTAGGAGCTTTAGCGAAATTACCTGGAGTAGGTCCAAAAACTGCTCAACGATACGCTTTTTATTTGTTGCACGTGGATAGGGCTATTGCTCAAGACTTATCAGATTCAATCATTGATGCCCTAACAAAAATCAGCAATTGTTTCAAATGTAATACCCTGTGTGAGGGTAAGGTTTGCAAAATTTGTACTAACAGTGATCGAGATCCCACTAAATTATGTATAGTTGAGTCCCCTTCCGATTTGTTGGCGGTAGAGCAATCTCACGCATTTGACGGCTTATATTTCGTTTTGATGGGAAAAGTTTCTTTTATTGATGGGGTCGGTCCAAAAGATTTAGGCTTTGAACGACTTTTCTTTAGAGCAGAGGAAGAAGAGGTAAAGGAAATTATTATTGCGACAAACTTTACGGCTGAGGGTGAGGCGACCGCTCAGGCTATCGAGTCTCTTTTTAAACAACATTTGAAGACAAAGGAAAAAAAGCTCGCTCGTTTAGCCCGAGGTGTGCCGTATGGCGCGGAACTTGAATATACTGATCTTGGAACAATTGCGCAGGCTTTCAGAGAGAGAAAGCAGGAAGGTTGATTATGGATAAAATCTCATTTTGGTGTTTTTTTATAGCCGGAATCTTGCCCATCATTTGCGCAGGAATCTCCAAATCTAAAAAAAACTACGATAACGAAAATCCGAGGAAATGGCTCGCCATTCAAACCGGTTTTAGGGAGCGAGCAAATTCAGCTCAGCAGAATAGTTGGGAATCATTTATTTGGTTTTCTGCCTCATTGATCCTTGCTTTAATTTTCTCTCTTGAAAACATAGATTTTGTTAATCTTATGTCTATGCTTTATATTTTTCTGAGGGTTCTTTACGTGTTATTTTACATTTTTGGTTTTTCAAACTTGAGGACGATTTCATGGCTCTGCGCCCACGGGTGCGTCTTCGGGATCCTGTTTTCTGCTCTTAGTTAAGTAGTTGTGAATGTTGGAAATTAGACGGAGATGATTTGTTGGATATAGATAAACTACTCGATTTGTCAGGAAAAGGTTTTAAGAAGGCGGCGTTAATATTAGAAGACGGTATGCGATTCAACGGCAATTCAATTGGCGTGGATGGATTTGCGATTGGAGAGGTAGTTTTTAACACCTCAATTACTGGGTACCAAGAAATATTAAGTGATCCAAGTTACTGTAATCAGTTAGTAACGCTGACCTACCCGCATATTGGGAACGTCGGATGCAATTCTGTGGACATGGAATCTTATAAAACTCACCTATCTGGATTAATAATTAAGCAAATATCCGCTGTATATCATAACCATAGAGCGGAGGAGTCGTTACAAAATTTTCTTAAAAGGAACAGGATTGTAGGGATTGAGAATATTGATACAAGGAAACTAACCTTGCATCTGAGGAAAAATGGAGCAAAGAATGGAATAATCGTTGTTGAATCCGCTGACATTGATGTTGAGTCACAAGATGTAGAGAAGTTTGCTCAGGAACGTTTAAGTTCCTTCCCTGGTATTACCGGAAAAAGCTTAATTGAACAGGTATCTGGGCTGAAAGAGGAAGATTGTTTCCAGGAGTTTGTTCCGAATCTAGAGAAGAAAAAAGAGGGGTGTGTCGTGCTTGTTTACGACCTAGGAGTTAAACGAAATATAGTTAAGACTTTAATAGGATTGGGTTGCAGCGTAAAAATTATCGGTTCGGGCACGAAATTTGCCGATATCAAAACCTTAGGAGCTTCCGGAATTGTCTTTTCGAATGGGCCAGGAGACCCAGAGCCATGCACTGAGGCAATAAAGTTTGCAGAATTGGCAATAAAGGACAGAATGCCCTGTCTCGGGATTTGCTTAGGACATCAAATCATCTCTTTAGCCCTAGGAGGAAAAACAGTGAAAATGTCTGTAGGACATCATGGAGCAAATCACCCTGTAGTAAACTTGAAGACTGGCAAAATATTTATCACATCTCAGAATCACGGCTTTGTTGTTGATGAACAGCAGTTCGAAGAAATAGCGGAAATAACACATCGTTCTCTATTTGATGGCACTATTCAGGGTTATCGGCTCAAAAAGTTTCCAGTTTTTGCTTTTCAAGGTCACCCCGAAGGTTGTCCTGGTCCGCAGGATATTGAGGAGATTTTTGAAGATTTTTTAACTTCAATTGAGCATAAGGTAGAGTTTTTAAAGTGACCTGTTCACCAGTTTAAAGAAAGAGAGTTCATGCCTCGGAGAGAAGACATTGAAAAAATTTTAATTGTTGGCGCCGGCCCGATTGTCATCGGGCAGGCTTGCGAATTTGATTATTCTGGTGTTCAAGCTTGTAAAGCTCTCAAGGAAGAGGGTTATAAAGTTGTTCTCGTAAATAGTAATCCTGCTACGATCATGACAGATCCAGACATGGCAGACTCAGTTTATATCGAGCCATTGAATACCATGGTGTTAAATCAAATATTCGAGTGTGAGAAACCGGACGCTATGTTAGCGACCATGGGCGGTCAAACTGCATTAAATTTGGCGTTAAAACTTGCTGAGACTGGTTCTCTCGAAAAGCATGGTGTGGAATTAATTGGAGCGAAAAAACCTCGATTGAGATTGCCGAAGATAGAAGTCTATTTAAAAAAGCGATGAACGAGCTGGGACTTGAAACTGCTAAATCCGGACTAGCTCATTCGCTAGAAGAAGCAGTAGAGGTCCGCGAGTCAATTGCGAAGTTGAGCAATGGAACAGGTTTTCCGGTGATAATCCGTCCAAGCTTTACATTAGGTGGAACCGGAGGAGGGATTGCTTTCAACGCTCAAGAATTTGATTCCATTTGTAGACATGGTCTCGAAGTTTCTCCAGCAAAACAGTTGTTGATCGAAGAATCTTTAATTGGTTGGAAAGAATTTGAGATGGAGGTTGTAAGGGATAAAAATGATAATTGTATAATCGTTTGCTCTATAGAAAATCTTGATCCAATGGGAGTACACACGGGTGATTCAATAACTGTTGCTCCGGCCCAGACGCTATCTGATAAAGAATTTCAAATAATGAGAAGTTCCTCAATAAACATATTGCGCAAAGTTGGGGTAGATACTGGTGGTTCAAATGTGCAATTTGCCGTAAACCCATTTGATGGAAGAATGGTAGTGGTTGAAATGAATCCAAGAGTATCCAGATCATCAGCGCTAGCATCTAAAGCCACTGGTTTTCCAATTGCAAAAGTTGCCGCAAAGCTAGCCGTTGGATATTGTTTAGATGAGCTTGCAAACGAGGTTACGGGCGGAAATATACCGGCCTCATTTGAGCCGACTATTGATTATGTAGTCACAAAAATCCCGAGGTTCGCATTTGAAAAATTTCCATTAGCGGAAGATAAATTGACCACACAAATGAAATCAGTTGGGGAAGTAATGGCAATAGGAAGGACTTTTCAGGAATCATTTCAAAAAGCTTTGCGTGGACTGGAAACTGGCATAAATGGCTTAGAAGAACTAAGCCTGCAACAGGACGACTTAAAAAACCAATTAACACAACCTAGTTCAACTCGCATTCTTGCTGTGGGAAATGCTTTTAGGGAAAACGTTACGGTTGAAGAAGTATATGTCGCAACAAAGATCGATAAATGGTTTTTAAATCAAATAAGGGAACTGATTTATATTGAGCAAAATTTAAAAAAATTGGTAATATCCGATATTGATAGATCTATTATGACTGCCCTGAAGCAAAGAGGCTTCTCCGATAGTCGACTGGCAAATCTTCTTGATGTTTCCGAAGCACAAGTTCGTAAAGTAAGGCATTCACTTGGGGTAAGACCTGTATTTAAAAGAGTCGACACTTGCGCCGGGGAATTTGATTCGACAACCTCATATTTCTATTCAACTTATGAAGAAGAGGATGAGTCGAATCCCAGCAAAAATAAAAAAGTACTAATTTTAGGCGGAGGACCCAATAGGATTGGTCAGGGTATTGAGTTCGATTATTGTTGTGTCCATGCGGTTTTTGCGCTCAAGGCACTCGGGTTTGAAACAATCATGGTTAATTGTAACCCAGAGACAGTTTCGACGGATTACGATACTTCTGATAGGCTTTATTTTGAATCTTTAACTTTGGAAGATGTTCTTGAAATAATTCATAGAGAAAAGCCGCTTGGGGTAATTGTGCAATTCGGAGGCCAAACTCCCCTAAAGTTAGCTAAGGATTTAGAGGCCTTTGGAGTAAATATTCTAGGCACGAAACCAGAGTTTATAGACTTAGCGGAAGATAGAGAACGTTTTCAGAAGCTTCTAAAAAAGCTAGATCTTTTGCAGCCCCCTAATAGAATTGCGAGAACAGAGGAAGAAGCGACAATGTTTGCTAGGGAGCTCGGTTTTCCTCTCCTAGTTCGTCCAAGCTACGTATTGGGAGGAAGGGCGATGGAAATTGTTCAGGATGAAAAAGACCTTAAACAGTATTTTTTAGAGGCCGTAAAAGTTTCAAATGAATCGCCAGTCCTTCTAGATTGTTTTTTAAATGATGCTATCGAAGTGGATGTAGATTGTCTGTTTGACGGAAAGGATTTATTCATCGGAGGAATTATGGAACATATCGAGAGAGCCGGAGTTCATTCGGGAGACTCAGCGTGTTGCATTCCACCATTCTCTTTGGATAAAAAGATCATTGCCCAAATTGAGCAACAGACCTTTATACTAGCACAAGCTCTTCAAGTGAAAGGCCTTATGAATATTCAGTTTGCTGTGCAGAACGGAGATTTATATGTTCTGGAAGTTAACCCTCGAGCCTCAAGGACGATTCCTTTTGTCTCCAAAGCAATTGGAATGCCATTAGCCAAGTTAGCCACTAAAATCATGTTGGGCTTATCGTTGGATGCGCAAAATGTATCTGAAAATCGAGAATCTAAGTACTATGCTGTAAAGGAGGCTGTATTTCCATTTTCCAAATTTATTGGAGTAGATACTATTTTAGGTCCAGAAATGAAATCAACTGGGGAAGTCATGGGAATTGGAAAAACATTTAGCGAAGCTTTCATAAAATCGCAGTTAGCGGCAGGCATTCGTTTTCCAACAAAAATACCGGGAAAGCTCGCATTCATCAGTGTTCGAGATCACGACAAACCTGCCGCAGTAGATTTAGCAAGAAAACTTCAAATGTTGGGGTTTGAGTTGGTTGCCACAAAAGGAACTGCTGAATATATTGGAAGAAGAGGTATTCAGGTTGAAACGGTAAAAAAAGGTAACCGAAGGACGGCCTCATATAGTTGATAGGATAAAAAATGGACAAATTTCTTTTATCTTGAATACTGTTGAGGAGAGAAAGAGCGCGATAAAAGATTCGAGATCAATTCGCACCAGTGCTTTGAGTGAAAGCGTAACTACTTACACAACCCTTGCAGGCGCTAAGGCTGCAGTTGATGGGTTATCTTCGCTTGCGGCATCCAAGGTTGAAGTTTATGATTTAAAATCATTACACTGAGAACAAAATGAATAGAACGCCTTTAACTAGCAAAGGTTTTGGTCGATTGAAGGAGGAGTTGCATTTACTAAAGACTCAGGAGAGGCCAACAATTATTCAGGCGATAGCCGAGGCTAGAGCACATGGCGATTTGTCCGAAAATGCTGAATATGATGCGGCTAAGGAAAAGCAATCTATGTTGGAGGGACGGATACAGGATTTAGAAAATAAAATATCCACAGCTGAGATCATAGATCCAACTGAGTTGCAAAGGGATGGTAGGGTTGTTTTCGGTGTTATCGTGACCTTTATTGATTTGAATACCGACGAGCAGTTCAAATATCAGATTGTAGGTGAGGATGAGGCTAATATACGCGAAGGGAAAATTTCGTATGTTAGTCCAATTGCTAGGGCATTAATCGGAAAAATAGAGGACGACATTACGGAATTCGATATTCCGTCAGGAAAAAGAGAAGTCCAAATTATAAAAGTAGAGTACGAAGTTTAGATCACCAAAAAATGGTGAAAAAAAAATGGTTAAATGAGTTTTTATCAGATAAGTACGTAAAAGATGCTAACCGTGAAGGGTTTCGGTCTAGAGCTGCCTTTAAATTGCTGGAACTTGATCAGGAGTTTGGTCTATTTAATAATTGTTCAAGCGTACTTGATCTTGGTTGTGCACCCGGTAGTTGGTTGCAGGTCGCTAAAAGAAAGACGAAGGCAAAAAGGACCCTTATTATAGGTGTTGATATACTTCGTTTTCAACTTATTCAAGGGGTAACTCAAATTGAGGGTGATTTTCAAGATGAATCAGCTCGTAAGAAAATACTTATGGCATTTAATGGGAGAAAAATCGACTTAATTTTATCTGACATGGCTCCAAATTTATCTGGAATTAAAGTTGTTGACGGGGAAAACATTTCTAACCTGGTCAATCTTGTTTTAGATTTCAGTTTAGAGCACTTGCATAAAAATGGTTGTGTTGTGGTTAAAGCGTTTGAAACCGGCGCCGGAAGCCTTGAATTTCGAAAAAAATTGGTTAAATACTTCGAAAAAGTATGGCTGAGAAAACCGTTGGCTTCCAAAAAAGTGTCTGCCGAGCAATTTCTTGTCGCAAAAACACTAAAATAATAGTGTATTTAAAAACTTATTTGGAATATAGTTATCCAATTAAGCATTACTAACATTATCGGGGTTTGATTTGAATAATACTGTATCAAAAGTAGCAATATGGATGGTAATCGCCTTAATTCTCTTTTCTATATTTCGGCAATTCGATGGCACTAGGGGAATAAGTCGGGAGGTTTCCTATTCTCAATTCATGGAAGAAGCAAGACAGGGAGCCATCAAGTCTGCAGTTGTTGATGGTAGAACGGTTAGAGCCATAACTACTGATGATAGGCAACTTGTGGTAAACGCACCGCAAGATTTGTGGATGGTCTCCGATCTTATGAAATATGGGGTAATTGTATCTGCTAAGCCCGAGGAGCAACCATCGTTGCTAATGAGTATTTTTGTTTCATGGTTTCCGATGCTACTTCTAATTGCGGTATGGATATTCTTTATGAGGCAAATGCAAGGAGGCGGCCGAGGAGGTGCTTTCTCATTTGGAAAATCAAAGGCTCGGATGATAGATGAGAACAACAATGCAATTACGTTTTCCGATGTTGCTGGTTGCGATGAAGCCAAAGAAGATGTCACAGAATTGGTTGATTTTTTGCGAGATCCAACTAAATTTCAAAAGCTTGGAGGCAGAATACCTCGAGGGGTTTTGATGGTAGGTTCCCCTGGTACCGGAAAAACACTGCTTGCGAAAGCAATCGCTGGTGAAGCGAAAGTGCCTTTTTTTTCCATCTCAGGTTCGGATTTTGTTGAAATGTTTGTTGGTGTTGGAGCGGCCCGTGTACGGGACATGTTTGAGAACGCAAAGAAGCACTCGCCTTGCATTATTTTCATCGACGAGATAGATGCGGTTGGAAGACAAAGAGGTGCTGGACTTGGAGGAGGAAATGACGAGCGTGAGCAGACTCTCAATCAGATGTTGGTTGAGATGGATGGATTTGAGACGAATCAAGGAATAATAGTGATAGCTGCCACGAACAGGCCCGATGTGCTAGATCCAGCCCTTTTAAGACCGGGAAGGTTCGATCGACAAGTTGTTGTTCCACTTCCCGACGTCCGCGGAAGGGAGCAAATTCTCAAAGTCCACATGAGAAAGGTTCCAATTGGATCAGATGTCAAGGCCGATATCTTAGCTAGGGGAACACCCGGAATGTCTGGGGCAGATTTGGCTAATATCGTGAATGAGGCTGCTCTTTTCGCTGCGCGACGCAGTGGAAGGACAGTTGAAATGGATGATTTCGAAAAAGCCAAGGATAAAATCTTAATGGGTTCCGAGAGGAAATCCATAGTTATGCCTGAGGAAGAAAGGAAAAATACCGCATATCACGAATCCGGTCACGCCATAGTCGCAAAAATGCTCCCCAAAACCGATCCAGTACACAAGGTTACTATCATACCTAGGGGAAGGGCCCTCGGAGTTACTATGCAGTTACCTGAGGGGGATAGGTATAGTATGGATAAGGAACGGATTTTGAACACTATCGCAGTGTTATTTGGGGGAAGGATCGCTGAAGAGATCTTTATGGACCAAATGACAACTGGGGCCTCAAACGATTTTGAGAGGGCTACTCAGCTTGCTCGCGACATGGTTACTAGATATGGAATGAGTGATGCTTTAGGGCCGATGGTATATGCTGAAAACGAGGGAGAAGTATTTCTCGGTAGAAGCGTCACGAAAACAACTCACGTGTCTGAGTCAACAATGCAAAAGGTTGATTCTGAAATACGCAGGATTATCGACGAGCAATATACGGTAGCACGAGATATCATTGAAAAAAATTCAGATAAGATGCACGCGATGGCGAAAGCCCTTTTAGAGTGGGAAACTATCGATGCTGAACAGATTGATGATATTGCTAAAGGGAAGGAGCCAAGGCCTCCGAAAGACACTCTCAAGTCTGGCCCTGAAAATGATGGTGGGAACAGCTCCAACTCAGGAGGGGGCTCAAGTGCCAAAAGCGACAATCAAACTCCACCGGATGCTGTTACAGCTACTAACTGATTTAAAGGTTTCTTTTTCTCTTACCTGTCATGTGCTGTGGGATGCTTGCTCAAGCGTCCCGCTTGCACATTGGTTACGCGGAGACAATTAGGTGACAGAAACCCCCTCGAGGAATCACATTTTTACTTGCGGTAGATTTAACCTTTCTTTGGAAACTCCTTTGGTAATGGGGATTTTAAACTTGACCCCAGACTCTTTTTCTGATGGAGGAACTTTAGGTACTTATGACCTTGCCTTTAAAAGGGCGGAAGGTATGATCTCTGATGGAGTCGATATCATTGATATTGGAGGTGAGAGTACTAGGCCTGGGGCTGAAAAAATTCCACTGGAAGAAGAGTGGAGACGAGTGGAAGATGTTTTGATAAAGATTTTGGAGTTAAAAATTCCCGTTTCTATAGATACTATGAAGCCAGAGATTATGATCAGGGCTGTAGAAATGGGTGTTGATTTAATTAATGACGTCTCTGGATTTAGGTCAAAAGAGGCTCTTGATTTTTTAAAAGCAATGGAAAAAACTCGGATTGGCTTTTGTATTATGCACATGCAAGGAAACCCACAAACTATGCAGGACAGTCCTCGGTACGGTGATGTTGTTTCTGAAGTTGAATTTTTTTTGCAAAGAAAGGTTAATGAATTTCGGAGATCCGGAATTTCAGAAGATAGGATTCTAATTGATCCAGGATTCGGTTTCGGAAAGACTTCGCAACATAATCTTTCGCTATTAAAAGAAATCCCAAGGCTAAGTAGAATTTGCCCTTTACTAGTTGGATTATCTAGAAAAAGAATAATTTCAGAACTTTGTAAACGTAAAAGCGAACCAGCCGATAGATTGGGAGGAAGCTTGGCAATGGCCCTTTGGAGCGCAGTGCAGGGTGCTTCTGTACTTAGAGTACATGATGTCAAGGAAACAAAAGAGATGATCACTGTTTATAAAGCTTTGGGCGGAGACAACATATTTTCTGGAGTGGATCATGAAAAACGATCTTGAATTTGGTACTGACGGTATTCGTGGGTCTGTCTCTGAAAAAGGAATTTCTCCGGAGTTTGCGCTCAAGCTTGGAATAGCTACTGGGACTACTCTTAAAAGTAGTTGGGAAACAGTTGACGTAGTAATTGGGCGGGATACAAGATCATCTGGGGATATGTTAGCAAGTGCCATTTTCTAGCGGTCTAAATCAGGCTGGAGCTAATGTATTTAACGTTGGAATAATGCCAAGCCCTGCTGTAGCTTTTCTTACAA
The DNA here is from genome assembly GCA_038147455.1 of Burkholderiaceae bacterium. GTDB lineage: Bacteria > Pseudomonadota > Gammaproteobacteria > Burkholderiales > Burkholderiaceae_A > UBA7377. Next base: position 744,652 of record JAYQTQ010000003.1, read on the forward strand.
AGTCAATTGGTGCAAACGTAGGAGTTGTGGTAAGTGCATCCCACAATATGTTCCGAGATAATGGGTTTAAATTCTTCAGTGGTTCGGGAAAAAAAATTCCAGAATTGATGGAAAAAAAAATTCAAGATAGTTTGAAGTTAAACTATGCCATCGACCCTTGTAAATTGGGGGTGCAAAAAAAAATACAAGATGCTGACGGTAGATACATCGAGTTTTGTAAATCTTGTTTTCCGAGAAATTTGTCTCTTAAGGACAAAAAAATCGTTCTAGATGCTGCGCATGGAGCCGCATCATTTTGTGCGGGAAAGATTCTAAGCGAACTCGGAGCTGAAGTTATTGAAATAGGCAATAAACCAAATGGGATAAACATCAATGATTCTGTGGGAACTCTTTTTCCTCAAAAGCTGGTTGACAGAGTTATTAGTGTTTCGGCAGATTTTGGAATCGCCCTGGATGGTGATGGGGATAGACTCAAGCTAGTTGATCATTTGGGAAGAGTTTACGATGGTGATGAGTTGTTGTACGCTATCACCAAACTAAGAGTTAGAATGGAAGGAGCGAGTGCCGTTAAGGGTGTGGTTGGGACACTTATGAGTAACTTAGGCCTCGAACGGGCCATCAATAAGTGTGGTCTAGAATTTAGAAGAGCAAAAGTTGGGGACCGTCATATTTTGCAAATTCTAGAGGAGAATGATTGGTATTTAGGAGGAGAAACGTCTGGGCATATTTTGTCGTTAGATATGCATACCACGGGCGACGGAATTGTTAGTGCCTTACAGGTTTTACAAGCCGTTATTACTATTGGTGACAGCCTTTCCGATTTTATTGCCGACTTACAATTGATGCCTCAACTGTTAAAAAACGTACCCCTTATTCCAGGTAAAAATTGGCCAACTAACGAAAAGTTTAAAAATGCCCAAAAGCGGGTCCTCGAAGAACTGGGCTCAGACGGACGTATTCTGGTAAGGGCTTCAGGGAACAGAACCCGTTATACGGATAATGGCAGAGGCAGAGAATGAAAATCTAGCGAAGTCATGTATCGATCAATTGGTATCAAGCTTGCAGTAAACTTTCATTCTCTTCGTAAAACATTCATCATAGTGGGGCAACTGAACCCAGGACCAATATTGTTACTTTCCACTCTTCCTTTTACGGAGGGGCATTTATAGATGCAGGTAGTACCTCCATCGCTAATTTTTTTCCGTTCCCGAAGATAGCAGTTGATGGAATCTCTCCTGGCCTTTTCTCTTTTTATCTTATCAATTCGTGCTTTTCTTTTTGCTTCAAGCGGGTCAATTCCTCTTGGAGGAGGAACTGCGTAAATACCGCTTGCAAAAACAAGTAAAACTACTAGAGACAAAAACCTAAAATTCCTTATCATATTTTGCTCCGGCTAAAGACATTATTCAAAGGTAACATAGGATCGACATTTCAAATAAAAATAAGTTTTATATAACACTTAAGTATGCAGTGAATTTTCTTAACAACTAGTTATGATTTTTCCTGCATTGTTATATTTTTGTAATACTTTCTCGTCAAACTAAGAAGGCTTAATCAATTTTTAAGGAGTTCACATGCAATTTCGGTTTTTTATTCTTTCAGGAATCAGTTTGGCCCTCTGTACAAGCTCATTTGCCCGTGATTACGTAAGTATGAAGGGTTCATCCACTGTTTTTCCATTTGCTACGATAGTTGCCGAACAATTGGGTAAAAACCCTTCTATAAAGACCCCAGTTGTTGAATCTGGCGGATCGTCAGTTGGGAAAAAGGTGTATGTGAAGGGACGGGAACACAATTTGTTGATATTGGAAATGCTTCCTCTCGTATGAAAAAAAAAGAGTTGGCATTTTGTCAAAAAAATGATGTAAAGGTGACCGAAATTAAGGTCGGTTACGACGGAATTGTTGTGGCAAATTCAAAAAAAGGAAAAAAGTTAATTATTTCTCGAGCAGATTTAGCTAAAGCACTAACCGCTGAAGTACCAAATGAGGCTGGAACGGAGTTTGTACCTAACTACTACAAAAAATGGTCAGATATAAAACCGCTTCTTCCAGATGTACCTATCAAAGTATACGGACCACCAACAACATCAGGTACGCGTGCATCTTTCGCTGAAATGATTAACCAAAAATCCTACTGTGGTAAAGATTCCGTTGCCAAAAAGCTTTCAAAAGCTCGTGGAGACAAAAAAGGAAAGAAATGTCGGGCGATGAGAACAGATGGAGCATATGTAGAGGCAGGAGAGCAGGATAACCTAATCGTGCAAAAGCTTAAGGAGGATTCTACTGCTTATGGAATATTCGGGTTTTCTTATTTAAATCAGAACTCCGATTCAATTCAGGGTGCGGTTTTGGACGATGTTGCGCCAACATTCAAAGATATCGCTTCTGGCAAGTATAAGGCTTCGAGAGCTCTTTACTTTTACGTGAAACATTCTCACATTGGTGTAGTTCCCGGAATTAATGACTACATGATGGAATGGACGAAACATTGGGATGCGGATGGGGCATTAGCAGATGCCGGGATGATTCCGATGGGTGAAGATGAAAGAGCTAAGTACAAAAAAGCGATGTCTGATCTTCCTGTGCTTGTCATGGATGACTTATCAAAATAGAGTCTTAAAAGTAGTATTCTGGTTTAAACTAAAGGGACGCTGCTCTCAGAGTAGAGTCCCTTTTTAATTTGTTTGGAGGCATGTATCTTTACTTCTATTGAGACTCTACTGGCAATCATAGCGACCAGCATTTTGTACGGATTTGCGACGCACCGTTTGGTTTATTCTCAAAGAAAAACCGCAAAATTTGATTCCTTGCCAAAATACTATATTTACTGGTCGGTATTGATTGCGCTACTGCCGGCTTTATTATTTTTATTATTTACAACAGTTGTGGATGGAATTGTATTTAAATATTGGTTGCAAAGTTTCTATCCTAATTTAGTCGAATTAAATCAAACAGCTAAGGAAGTCAATTTTATCAAAGTGATGAATGAGTTGGATGGAATCACTTTTGGTAAGCCAGAATCATGGGTAGTTTCGGCAGCAGATGCGTGGAGACGATGGTCAGCAACCTCTAGCAATTTAATTTTTTTTGGGTGTATAGCTATCTCGGTCATGTGTGGTTATCTTGCATTAAAAAAAGTTTCCCCGACGTTCAAAGCAAGAAGCCATGTCGAGAAAATTGTTTTATGGATCCTTGGTTTAAGCTCGCTAGTTGCAATTTTGACAACGATAGGAATCGTACTTTCGGTCTTATTCGAAACGATTCGGTTTTTTGATTTAATTCCGCCAGATGAATTTTTATTCGGACTAACTTGGAATCCTCAATTTGAGGGAGCCCTTCGAGCTGGCTCGGAAGGTGCTGAGCCTGAATATGGAATGATTCCAATGTTCGTTGGAACGCTACTGATATCTTTGGTGGCAGTATCAGTTGCTGTTCCAGTAGGTCTGTTGAGCGCGATTTATTTAGCAGAATACGCAACCAAAAGGGTCAGAGCCATTGTAAAGCCGTTGTTGGAAATTCTCGCTGGGGTTCCAACCGTCGTATATGGCTTTTTTGCTGCTCTTACGATTGCTCCAATGGTAAAAGGTTTTGGCGAAAGTTTGGGACTTACTGTTTCTTCTGAATCAGCTTTGGCAGCAGGACTTGTGATGGGTGTCATGATAATTCCATTTGTATCTTCTCTTTCTGATGATGTAATAAATTCAGTACCGCAATCTTTAAGGGATGCTGCATATGGACTAGGTTCTACTGTGAGTGAGACTACGCGGCTAGTAGTATTACCAGCCGCACTTCCAGGAATCGTGGCGGCAATAATTTTAGCTGTATCGAGAGCAATTGGAGAGACGATGATAGTGGTGATGGCTGCAGGTTTAGCTGCGAATCTTACTTTCAATCCATTGGACGCTGTAACTACTGTCACAACGCAAATAGTTACTATTTTAGTTGGAGATCAGGAATTCGAATCGGCTAAAACATTGTCAGCATTTGCCTTAGCTCTCATGCTGATTATCGTTACATTAGTGCTAAATTTCTTTGCGTTACAAATCGTAAAACGATACAGAGAACAGTATGATTGATACCAATAAGAAAATAAAATCTATTGATGTCAGTCAAAAAATAAGGAACTCACTTCCAAAACGACATTTTCAGGAAAAAAAGTTTAAGTTTTATGGGCAAAGTGCAGTTACATTGGCGATTTTTTTCTTGTTTTTTTTATTTTATTTAATTTTTACAAACGGTATTCCCGGTCTTTTTCAGCACTATGTAACTCTAAACGTATATCTCGATTCATCTCGCTTAGATCCAAAAGGAGATTTTTCTGACCAATCTCTTTTTTCTGGGGACGCATCTAAACTGATATATGAATCCCTTTATAAGGAAATTGGGGGAGTTGATGAACGTAGTAAAAAAAAGATCGCAAAGTCACTCGTTTCGTCAGCATCTGATGTGCGACTTATCAACCATATAAAAGAAAATCCAAATTTGTTGGACTCTACTCATAGTATTCAATTTGCCGTAGATGATGATGTTGATAGTTTTTTAAGAGGTTATATTTCTAGAGACACGCCGGAAGAAGAGAGAAGATTGTCAAACCTTGCTATCCAATATATCGACAAATTAAACTCAAAAGGATTAATTACTTATGAATTCTCAGACTATTTATTCTCAGGTTCTGCCTCTAGAGAAGCTGAAATCGCAGGAATAAAGGGAGCCCTAGTCGGTTCTATTTTGACTATGCTTATTTGCTTAAGTATTGCCTTTCCTTTGGGAATTATGACTGCGATTTACCTGGAAGAGATTGCTCCGAAAAATTGGCTTACTGAATTAATTGAGATCAATATAAATAATCTCGCTGCGGTCCCATCTGTTGTATTCGGAATAATGGGACTGGCTATTTTTATAGTCGCATTTGGTCTACCTCGATCAATCCCTTTGGTCGGTGGAATTGTCCTTGCTTTGATGACTTTGCCCACTGTAATTATCTCCTCCAGAGCAGCCATAAAAGCTGTTCCGCCCAGCATTAGAGAGGCAGCTTATGGAATAGGAGCCTCGAAAATGCAGATGATTTTTCATCATGTATTACCTCTAGCTATGCCGGGCATGCTAACTGGTACTATTATTGGAATGGCACAAGCACTCGGGGAAACAGCGCCATTATTGATGATTGGAATGGTTGCGTTTATAGTAGATGTTCCCGGGGGATTTGCTGAGCCTAGTACTGCTCTTCCCGTGCAAATTTTCATGTGGGCAGATTTTGCTGAAAGAATGTTTGTTCATAAGACAAGTGCTGCGATCATAGTGCTCCTAGTGTTTTTGCTGTTGATGAATTTTTTTGCGGTGATGTTAAGAAAAAAACTTGAAAAACGTTGGTAATATTAACGGGGAAATATTATGGAAGATGCAGATTATATGAGCGCAGCAAGCCTTCAAAAAAGAAACCTCTACCTCATCAGGTATTGAGGATCGTTTGTTGCCAGAGACAACAGTCGGCAATGTTTTCGTGCAAAACCCACGAATTTCCACAAGAGGCGTTAATGTTTTCTACGGGGATAAGCAAGCTTTGGTGGATGTTACGGTGGATATTGCTGAAAAAGAGGTTATTGCTTTCATTGGGCCATCTGGATGCGGTAAATCTACTTTGTTGAGAAGCTTCAACAGGATGAACGATACGATTGATAGTTGTAGATTGGAAGGCCAGGTTTTTCTGGATGAACAAGACATCTATGATACATCCGTGGATGTTGTAGGTTTAAGAGCTCGGGTTGGAATGGTTTTTCAAAAGGCAAATCCATTTCCTAAATCAATTTTCGAGAATGTAGCATACGGGCCTAAAATTCATGGCCTTGCTGAAAATAACGCTGATTTAAATAATATTGTTGAATCTTCCTTAACACGGGCGGGTATTTGGGATGAATTAAAAGATCGGCTTGATCAACCCGGAACTGGTTTATCTGGTGGTCAACAACAGCGTCTTTGTATTGCAAGAGCAATCGCAGTCAATCCTGAGGTAATTCTTATGGATGAGCCGTGTTCTGCTCTCGACCCAATCGCTACGGCGAAAATTGAGGAGCTTATCTCGGAGTTAAGATCTGAATACACTATAGTTATCGTTACGCACTCGATGCAACAAGCTGCCCGGGTATCCGATAGGACAGCATATTTCCATTTGGGTAAATTGGTTGAAGTTGGAAAAACCAAAGAACTCTTTATTAACCCAGTTCACGAGCTTACTCAGGATTACATTACTGGTCGTTTTGGGTAAAAACACTCTTTCCTAATGCAAACTTTGCGATATACTACATGGTTCGGGGCGTAGCGCAGCCTGGTAGCGCATCTGCTTTGGGAGCAGAGGGTCGGATGTTCGAATCATCTCGCCCCGACCAATATTTTCTGCCGGTAGCTCAGCTGGATAGAGCAACAGCCTTCTAAGCTGTGGGTCGGGGGTTCGAATCCCTCTCGGCAGGCCAGGTACAGATGGGTGTTTTTCACCGATTTTTTGTTTAGAATGTTGGAACATGGTGGTCGTAGCTCAGTTGGTAGAGCCCCAGATTGTGATTCTGGTTGTCGTGGGTTCGAGCCCCATCGACCACCCCAATTTTAAAAAGTGGGGTAGTAGGATTTATCGTCTTGCTGCTTTCTCTCAAATTTTAAGAATTCGTAATATCCGCAGCGGGTAGTGTTAGGGTATTGTCTACACACTTTTGGCCGTGCTTTATAGATTGTGCATTGTCTAGAATCGCTGTCTAGAAATTTACAGACTGACGTAAATATATGATCCTTTTTTATGTAGAATTTGTTCGAGAGTAATCTTTTCTTTTTTCCTTAAGTTTATAGGTTTTAAGTATGCCTTTTTTTAACATCTTGTTCAGCCATACCCAAATATTTTGCTAGACGTTTAATATCTTTTTCAGAGACCTCTATTCTGTCATAGCTGCAACAGTACCCCGTGCATTTTAGACAATCGTATTTGATTTTTTTTCTTTTCATCTTTTATTTTATAAATGATATTATCTGAGTAGTATGACAGACTTAAAAAAAAAAATGCAGCGTACGCTGCAGTCAAATATATTAGTGATGGCTGTTTTCTTGGGAGTCGGGACAGGATCGACTGTAAATTTTTTATTGAAAGTTTAACGAGGAGCGGAAAAGCGTTTGGGTTCAATTGTTACAACATCTAAACAAAGTGAGGAGTTGTTGAAAAAGGAGGGTTCAACACTACGCCACTGCTTGCAGAAGCAAAACATTGGATGTTTATTGATGGAGCTGATGAGGTGGATCCGAGATTTAATCTGGTAAAGGAGGGGGCGGTGCATTAACATCAGAAAAATTGTAGCCAATAACGCAAAGAAATTTATTTGTATTGTGGACGAAAGCAAGTTGGTTAAAAAACTCGGGAAGTTTCCGCTCCCGGTAGAAGTGATTTCCTCTGCAGTGCCGTCAATATCGAGAATTCTTAAAAATGATTACAATGCGATTCCCCGGGAGCGAGAAGGTTTTACGGAGCACGGAAATAGGATTATTGATGTCGCCGGATTAGAAATCGAAAGCCCAGAAAACCTGGAGCGGGAATTAAATCAAATACCAGGTGTCGTAACTGTTGGATTGTTTTGCAAACTTAAACCTCATTCTTGCCTTGTTGGATACGATGAGGAGGTGAAAGAGATTTTTAAAAAAGATGTAACAAATTAATAATAAAATGAGATATCGGAGACAAAATGAGCACAATTATGAAGGGAGCAGCCAGCAACGCTGTCGAGTCTGACATTGAATTGATCAGGTCGCGTATGCTTTTGATGGGAGGGACTGCGGTCGAGATGATCAAATGTTCATTGGATGGACTATTGAAGGGGTCCGATGAATCGTTACAGAAGACTTTTGAGTTGGAAGAAAAAGTGAATGATGCAGAGGTAGAGGTAGATGCGCTTTGCAATAAGTTTATCGTTTTAAGGGCTCCGGCGGCATATGATCTACGTTTTGTCTTATGTACGCTTCGAATGATTAGAGATATCGAAAGAATTGGAGATGAGGCAGAGAAAATGGCTAGGATGGCTAAGTTTTTCCACGATGATGTTCACACTATTACTCCTAAGCCAAACCTTTCACTAATGGTTAATGACGTTGTACAAATGTTGGAAAAGGTGTTGAACGCCTATGCGCGTGATGATGATTCGGAACTTAGAAAAGTGATTAACTTTGATCAGGTAGTTGATGAGAAGTTTAGGCAGACCTTGAATGATTTAATGTCCTTCATAATCAACAAAAAGGAGAGCGTGGGTTGCTGTATTGATCTGATATTTTTCGCAAAGGCGTTAGAGAGAATTGGAGATCACGCGAAAAACATGTCTGAGAGTGTAATATTTATGATAAGAGGTAAGGATTTACGACACGTTGGTTGAAAAATGATTTAAGCCTCTGGAGGCACAAATCCAGAGGCGGCATCAGCTCCGTCGCCAAAAAAATGAGCTTCCATTTGTTCAGCCAAATATTTCCTGGCCCTGATATCTGATAAATTGAGTCGATATTCATTTACAAGCATAGTTTGGTGCTTGATCCACTCATTCCATGCCTCCTTAGATACATTCTCCCAAATCTTCTTTCCAAGCTCTCCGGGAATAGGTGGAAAGTCAAGACCCTCAAGATCTTTTTCTAGTTTTACGCAGTGGATAATCCTCGACATCTTATGCTGCCTCCAGGGTGGTTTGAGCAAAACCACGATATCGATCGGCCGCACAACTTGCCGCAAATGCATCGGGCTTCACTCTAGGTGATACATTACAAACACCCCTTATATAACCAATTGCCTGCTGAACAACGCTTTGTGACATAAATGATGGGTCTGGATTCAAGTCCAAATGGATTTCAACGGATCTTCCTTCGATAACATCGACAATTTTGAGATACAGTTCAGCAACTTTGTATACTTCGTTCATCAGACGGAGCTGGGGTTTTTCTCCAGACTGATCAAAGTCTAGCTCTCTTGTAGTTTCCCCAAATATTTTACATCCATGCTTACCGTCGATATGTACCACTATTACAGCAGTATAATCAGCAAACCATTTTTCCCCGGAATTTATTCTGGTAGAGTCAACTCCAATATATATCTTGGTGTCTGATGACTGTACACTAAGAAAGTCTCGAACGTTTTGGATATTGATCTTCATATTTATTATTGTGCCAGAAGCAACCAGTGTGTAAGACATTTTTTTTTGCATTTCTCTTTAAATTTGTATGGTTATTAATCGTATTTCGAATTGTCAATTAAGCTAGATCATTAAGAGTAAGGGTAATGAGTTATTTAAGAAAAAATAAAAAAGTGGTTATTGGGTCTGTGCTTTTTGCTAGCCTTATCGTATTAATTTTTCTCTTTAGGGAGACCTCTTCGGAATCATATTGGAAAACTGAGCTTTCCTTCGTAGGGTCAATTGACCAAGGTGTTGCTGCGACTGGGACAATAAATCCAAAGAACACCGTTGAGGTTGGCACACAAATCTCAGGCATTATTGAGGGAGTATTTGTTGATTACAATGACACGGTTCAAGTTGGAACTTTGCTCGCAATTGTAGATTCTTCGATTATTGATGCAAATATTGAACAATTGGAAGCAAATCTTTCGGCAGCTGAGGCTATTTTTAAAGCAAGCGAGTCAAAATACGCTCGCGAAAAAAGATTGCATGCACAAAATTTCATCTCCATATCGACGCTAGAAAATACAGAAAAATTATTTTTGGAATCAAAATCAAGGCTTGCTCTAGCGCAGGCAGAATTAAAACGAGAAAAACGAAATAAGACATTCACAAATATAACCTCACCTATCTCTGGTGTAGTGATGGAAAAAAAAATTGATGTTGGTCAAACTGTCGCAGCTAGATTTCAAACTCCAACATTATTTAAAATCGCCGCGGATTTAAACTCAATGCAGATAGAGGCATTGGTCTCTGAAGCAGATATTGGTCAAGTTAAACGAGGCCAGAGAGTAAAATTTTTTGTCGATGCATTCTTTGAAGAATTATTTGAGGGAACAGTTGAGCTTATTCGTTTAGAACCGAAAGTTGAGCAAGGGGTTGTTAACTATATTGTAGTAATTAATGTAGATAACGAAGAGAAAAAGTTGCTTCCAGGGATGACTGCTCAAGCGACAATAATAACAAGCTCAAAGGAAGGAGTACAGTTGGTTCCACTAGCTGCCGTACGATTTAAACCACCAAATAATGTTTCTTTAGAGAAAAAAGAACAGGACGGAGAGAAAGTTTCTTCTGCAGACAGGGTTACAGTATATTCCACAGACAATCGTGGAAACCTTTTGGAGCATCAAATTGAAACAGGAATTTCAGATGGAAGATTTATTGAGGTTATTAGAGGTTTTGAAATTGGTAATGAAGTGATAACGGGTGAAGTAAACAAAACAAAAGGAAAAAGTTCCGCATTTCGATTTAGTGGACGTTAAGATGAACCCCTTAATTTCAGTGGCTGAGTTGTATAAGGAGTATAGTGAAAATCTTCCAGAACCGGTGAAGGTTTTGAAGAACTTGACTTTGGAAATCTTTAGAGGGGAGTTTGTATCCTTGATGGGTCCATCGGGTTCTGGGAAGTCCACTTTGTTAAATATGCTCGGCCTTTTAGATAGCCCTACTAGTGGGACTATATCTTTCGAAGAGCGTGAAATTTCACAACTTTCTAGTTTAGAAAAGGCGCGGTTACGCAATTCATCGTTCGGATTTATTTTTCAAGGTTTCAATCTTTTAAAAAAACATTCTGTTCTAGAAAACGTAATGCTTCCCTTGCTTTATTCTAAAGTTCAGAGAGGCGAAGCCGCGAATGCTGCAAAAGAGGTTCTGAAGTCAACAGGGCTTGAGTTTCTCAGTAATCGATTACCATCACAATTATCTGGAGGTCAACAACAGAGAGTTGCAATTTGCAGAGCCCTGGTCGTACAACCCAAAGTCATCCTTGCTGACGAGCCGACGGGTAATTTAGACAGTACAACAGCTAGGCAAATTATGAATATTTTAAAAGAATTAAATCAAAAAAATGGAATTACGATAATATTGGTAACTCACGAAAAAGAAGTAGCTGCATACGGGTCCCGACTCATTCAAATGAAAGATGGGGTTGTTCAAACTGACGAAATCATAGGTGCATAGAAAACATGAAGTTTATTGATTGTTGTTTAGAAGCACTTTCTTCTTTGAGGCAAAACTTCCTCAGGACCTCTTTAACAGTCCTAGGTATTGTAATAGGTGTGATGTCTGTCATAGTTATGCTAGCCGTTGGAAAAGGTGTTCAAACACAAGTTACTGATACGATATCCTCAATTGGAAGTAACCTTTTAGTTGTTTGGCCGAAAATGCAAAGTTCTAATAGGGTTAAAATGCCCGGAACCGGTTCAGTTTCTCTAAGCCTTGACGATGCAGAAGAGTTGAAATATTTGGATGAAATAGAGGAAGTTGCATCAGTTATAGCGAAGAGCTTTCAAGTGCAGTTTCAGGAAATGAATTGGAATGCTAGAGTATCTGGGATATCTCCTGCCTATAACGAGGTAAGAGACTGGAATCTTGTTTATGGTAGCTACATCTCTGAGCAAGATATGAAAAGTTCGGATCGGATAGCTGTTATAGGGTTGACTGTTGCAAGAGAGTTATTTGGCAAGCTAGATGTTGTCGGTAAAGTTATTCGGATTAAAAATATTCCGTTTCGCGTAGTTGGGGTTTTGGCTGAAAAAGGAAGTTCAATTACGGGTAGAGATCAAGACAATACCATATTGATTCCGATAACTAGCGCGAGAAAATATTTAATAAAAAGTAAGTATCCCCGTTCGGTGTCTTATATTATTCTCAAGGTTAAAGAAGACATTTTATTGGCTTCAGCGGAGACCAGTGTGAAGCGTGTTTTACGGGAAACCCACAAGTTAAGGGCTGATGAAAAAAATGATTTTAGTGTCTCAAATCTTGCCGATATTTCCTCTACAGCCTCTACAGCAACCGAAGCATTGACTGTTTTACTAGCATCGATCGCAGGTATTTCACTTCTCGTTGGAGGGGTTGGAATAATGAATATAATGTTAGTGAGTGTTACCGAAAGAACTAGAGAAATTGGGGTACGCTTAGCGATTGGTGCAACACAAAGGGATATTCTGAAACAATTTTTGATCGAGTCATCGTTTGTATGTTTAACCGGAGGGTTTGTTGGCATTGTTGTTGGTATTGGACTGTCTTACGGAATAGCGGCAATGACACCAGTCTTTGTAGAGGTCTCTTTAAGTTCGATTTTAATTTCGTTTTTTATTTCAATTGGAATAGGTATTTTTTTCGGTTGGTATCCTGCTCGTAAGGCTTCTAAGATGGAGCCTGTTGTTGCGTTGAGAATGGAGTAAAATAAAGAATGGTCCTAAAAACACGTTTTGCTCCCAGTCCGACAGGAGATCTTCATCTTGGCGGGATTAGAACCGCGTTATATAACTGGGCTTTAGCGAGAAGTAATAATGGTAAATTTGCATTGCGAATTGAGAATACTGATGTGGAAAGATCATCAGCGGAATACACAGAGGGAATACTGAATGGTTTACAGTGGTTAAATGTTGACTTTGATGAGGGGCCAGTTTTCCAAACAGATCGGCTTTCAAGATATAAGGAAGTAGCGGATACTCTTTTATCTGAGGGTAAAGCATATTTTTGCTCTTGTTCGCAGAAAAGTTTAGATGAGATGAGGCGTGAGCAAATTAAGAAAGGTTTAAAGCCAAGATATAACGGAAAGTGCAGATCTTTGGGAATAGTCGAAAAAAAGACAAGTGAAGAGTTAGATGGCACTACAGTTATACGATTTATGAGTCCACTTAAGGGTAGCGTGAGTTGGAAAGATCTTATTAAGGGTGAAATTACTATTTCAAACGAAGAATTAGATGATTTGATATTAATTCGTGCGAACGGTTTACCCACCTATAACTTTGCCTCAGTAGTAGACGATTTAGACATGGATATTACGCATATTATCCGAGGGGGATGATCACATCAATAATACTCCAAGGCAAATAAACATAATCCAGAGTTTAGGTAAACGCTTACCTTTTTTTGGGCATCTACCCATGATACATGGACCCGATGGTCAAAAGTTATCTAAGCGTCACGGTGCTGATTCGATTTTAGAGTTTCGGAAAAAAGGTTTTATTCCTAGCGCAATGATAAATTATTTAGCGAGACTTGGATGGAGTCATGGTGATAGGGAATTATTTTCTGTTGATGAATTTGTTTCGCTGTTCTCGCTTTCTAGTTGTGTGGCATCTCCGGCAAAATTTGATATGACTAAGCTTGCTTGGGTTAATGGGGAACATTTGAAAAATCTTTCTGGATCTGATATTGCTCAAAAAGTATGTGAGAAAGCTAAGCTTAGTCTAGTAGAAATTAAAAAAAATGGAATTGAGTTTGAAGGCCTGTGCCGATTATTGTTAGAAAGGGTTAACACTATTTCTGAATTGAGTGACGAATTATATTCTTATGTATCTCAATCTAAAAATATCTCTTTGAGAGAGATGTTTGAGAGTCCGGCTTATCGCAAAAACAGAGTTGATTCCGAGCAAATTCTTTATGAAGTGATACGTGATTTTGTAAAGAACCTACCCGATGATTGGGTTTTAGAAAAAGTCAGCCACCACTTTCGATCGACTTTAGCTACACGCAATTTAAAAATGCCTCAGCTAGCTATTCCCCTTAGAGTAATTGTTTTGGGTCAGAGCCAGTCTCCAGCAATAGATAAAGTTCTTTTTTTGCTAGGAAGAATGGAAGTAAAGAAAAGGTTAGAAAAGTTTTTAGAAGGAACAGTTACATGAGTGGCAATTCCATCGGATTATCTTTTGTCGTCACATCTTTTGGTGAGTCTCACGGGCCTGCTATTGGTTGTGTCATTGACGGGTGTCCTCCTAACTTGCAAATTTCAACTGAGGAAATTCAAAAGGAGTTGGACCGAAGAAAGCCAGGTACTTCAAGGTTTGTGACCCAAAGGAAAGAAAGTGATGAAGTGGAGATACTGTCTGGGGTTTTCGATGGTCGAACTACGGGTACACCAATAGGATTGCTTATAAAAAATACGGATGCCCGTAGCAAAGATTATGAGAATATCAAAGATAAGTTTAGACCAGGACATGCAGACTTTGCGTACCAAAAAAAATATGGAATACGAGATTACAAAGGTGGAGGAAGATCCTCTGCAAGAGAGACAGCGGTTAGAGTAGCTGCGGGAGCAATTGCGAAGAAATGGCTGAAAGAAAATTTTAATATTCGAATTAAGGGATGTTTGGACCAACTCGGAAAACACAAAATAAGATTTGAAGATTGGAAGTTTACTGAGGAAAATCCTTTTTTTGCGCCAACCTCTAAGGGACTAGAACCCATTGAATCGTACATGGATGAGTTGCGTCGTGCGGGTGACTCCTGCGGAGCAAAGTTATCATTTGTCGTTGAAGGAATGCCAGTAGGTTTTGGAGAACCAGTATTTGACAGATTAGATGCAGATATTGCACATGCGTTGATGGGGATTAATGCAGTAAAAGGGGTGGAGATCGGGGCAGGTTTTGATTCCGTTTCCCAGTTAGGTTCTGAGCATAGTGATGAGATTTTTCCAGATGGTTTTGGTTCTAATAATGCAGGAGGTGTTCTTGGAGGTATCTCTTCTGGTCAAGATTTAGTTGTACGTATCGCAATAAAACCCACTTCGAGTATCAGGAAAAACAGGAATACTGTTGATAAAGATGGACGAAGTACAGAGATCAGTACTACGGGAAGGCATGATCCATGCGTCGGAATTAGAGCTACTCCCATCGGTGAGGCGATGATAGCTATTGTTTTGATGGACCACGCATTAAGGGATCGTGGACAAAATAAACGCTAATATATGTGAACTGATGACGGATCATTTTGAATGTTAGGTAGAAAAAGTTCCGTAAGCGCCTTTTTCTTTTTTTATTTTGCTTTCGTGGGTTTGTTTTCTCCTTACTTATCTCTCTGGTTGAATTTCAGAGGATTTACTCCAGCGGAAATTGGGGTCTTGATGTCTCCCATGCAGTGGAGCAGGATTGTTGGACCCGGTTTTTGGGGGGGCTTAGCCGATTACGGGAAAAATTTTATATCAATTAAGGGAATTATAACTGTTGCTACTTTATTAGCGTTGATGTGTAGTTCATTATTGTTCTACGAATTTGATTTTTTTGTTTTATTGATCATTTTAGTTCTCTTAACATTTTTTCTTAGTGGCCTTACTCCACTGAGTGAGGTAATCGCGTTAAGAGTTAGTCGAGATACGGATTGTAACTATGGCGACCTTCGGGTCTGGGGTTCGATTGGATTTTTAGTTGCTGTTCTGCTCTACGGGGCATTGATCGATGCTTTTGGGACTAACAAAATTCCAATATTCATATTTATTTCTCTGAGCTTTATTTTTCTATCCTCTACTTTTATAGATAGAGAAAGTAACGCTATAGAAAAGAGTGAGCCAATCGGAATTAGAAGACTATTTAATTTTAAGGTAAATTTGTTTTTAATTGCCTCCTTTTTCATGATTATGTCTCATGCGGTCTTATACACTTTTTTCTCTCTATGGTTAAAAAAGGTTGGTTACAGTAACATGGAAATAGGGCTAGTTTGGTCAATTGGGGTAATTGCGGAAATTATTTTTTTTATTAATCAAAAAAAAATATTATCTCGGTTTAGAAATCTTACTTATGTTTGGTTTTCATGTTTCATGTTTGCGGTAGTTAGATTCTTAATTATTTTTTTTTCTGACGGGGTATTAATTTTGTTGATTTTCGCCCAATTACTGCATGCAATTACTTTTGGGTTACACCACGTGACTTCGATTATGTTGGTAACGAATCTTTTTCCGGATTCTGCGAAAGCAATTGGGCAATCTTCATATACCGTGGCTTCGTATGGGATTGGGGGTTCTCTTGGGGGTGTGTTTTCTGGTTTAATATGGGAAGAGTTTTTTCCCGAATCAATTTATATATTTGCATCTTTGGTTGCTTTTTTAGGAGCAGTGGTCGCCTGGCTATTGATAAGAAAATACAAAGTGGAGTGTGATTAAAAATGAAACAAACGCTATACGATAAATTATGGGAAGAGCATGTTGTGCGTAGCCCGGAAGGGTCTAATTTGTCGCTTATATACATTGATCGCCATTTAATCCATGAAGTAACTAGTCCTCAGGCATTTGACGGCATGAGGTTGAATGCTAGACCTTTATGGAGAACTGAATCAAATTTAGCGGTTGTTGATCACAATGTGGCAACCGTTGACCGACATTTAGGTATTAAGGACAAGATTTCAAGGCAACAAATTGAAGCTCTCGAAAATAACACTTCAACCTTTAAAATCAAATTTATTGATCTCAAGAATCCTTTTCAAGGAATCGTGCATGTCATTGGTCCGGAGCTTGGAGCTACTTTGCCCGGAATGACCGTGGTCTGTGGCGATTCGCATACGAGTACGCATGGAGCACTTGCTGCATTGGCTTTCGGAATAGGAACTTCAGAAGTGGAGCATGTTCTTGCTACAAGCTGTTTGTTATTAAAAAAAATGAAAAACTTTTCCATTTGTCTTGACAGCAGGGTTGGAAGTCAGGTTTCTGCAAAAGATATTATTCTCTACATAATAGGCAAAATTGGCATTGCCGGGGCTACTGGATGTACTATTGAATTCAGAGGAGAAGGGATTGAGGCACTGTCTGTCGAGGAGCGTATGACAATTTGTAATATGTCCATAGAAGCGGGCGCTAAATCCAGTTTAGTTGCGTTTGATTCAGTTACTGAAGATTATGTAAAAAATAGGCCTTTATCTCCTGGCGGAGAAAAGTTAGAGAGCGCATTATCTTACTGGCGCACCTTAAAATCTGACCCGGGGGCTTACTTTGATCGCGAGTTACATTTAGATGCTAAAAATATCAGCCCACAAGTTACATGGGGTACTAATCCAGAGATGGTAACGTCATTTGATGGCAGGATTCCATCTGAGAATGAAATGAAAACACCTGAGCAAGTACAAGCTTTTAAAAGGGCTTTAGACTATATGGGATTAATTCCAGGCAGTCCGATTAAAGATATCTCTATTGATAAAGTTTTCATTGGTTCGTGCACTAATTCGAGAATAGAAGATCTAAGAGCAGCAGCAAATATTTTGAAAGGTAAAGTTAAATCGCAAGTAGTGTCCCAAGCCCTTGTTGTACCCGGTTCCGGGTTGGTAAAAAGGCAAGCGGAGGATGAAGGTCTTCACGAAGTGTTTTTGTCAGCAGGTTTTGAGTGGCGAGACCCTGGATGCTCTATGTGCTTGGGTATGAACTCGGACCGACTCAATGAGGCTGAGAGATGCGCCTCTACTTCCAACAGAAATTTTGAGGGTAGACAGGGAAGAGGAGGTAGAACCCATCTATTGTCTCCGCAAAGTGCTGCAGCCTCTGCTATTGCGGGTAAACTGGTGGATGCAGGGAGTCTGTAAGATGAAATTAAAGCCTTTTTCTTCCCACGCTGGATTAGTGTTGCCACTTGATATCTCCAACGTAGATACCGACTTAATTATTCCGAAACAATATCTCAAGTCAATCAAAAAGGTTGGTTTTGGTCCTTATTTGTTTGATGAGTTACGTTATCTAGATAGTGCAGAATATGGAGATGATTGTTCGAAAAGAAAACTGAATACTAACTTTATCTTGAATAAAGAAGAATATAAAGGATCCTCGGTTTTATTAGCTAGGGAAAATTTTGGCTGTGGATCTTCTAGAGAACACGCTCCATGGGCAATGTTAGATTACGGTTTTAGAGTAATAATAGCCCCTTCATTTGCAGATATTTTTTTTTCTAATTCAGTAAAAAATGGGTTGTTGCCAATCGTACTTGATACAGAAATAATAGAACAACTTTTTGTGGTCGCTCGAAAAAATCAATTTTTTCAGTTAAACGTTGATTTGCCATCTCAGCTAATAACTAATGCAGAATTTAACTTCAAAGAGCAGTTTGAAATTGCAGAGGATATCAAGAACTACTTGATAGCGGGAATGGATGAAATATCTATGACTCTTCAGTACAAAGAGGACATCAAAAATTATGAGAACCAGCGATTAAAGGAAAAGCCCTGGATTGCCGAAGACCCTCACGAGATTTTGAAATGAAAACGTTTAATTTAGCTATCCTATCGGGTGATGGTATTGGACCAGAAATTATGGCTGAGGCTCAAACTATTTTAGAGTATCTAAAACAAACTGGCCTCGTAGATTTTCAAATCCAGGAAGCCCTGGTTGGGGGCGCAAGTATACGTGATTCAGGAACTCCTATTACAAATGCGACATTGGATATGGTTAAAACCGCGGATGCAATTTTATTTGGAGCTGTTGGGGATTATTCTTTTGATCACCTGCCGCAATCAGAAAGACCAGAAGTGGCTATTTTAAAACTTCGGAAAGAACTCGAGTTATTCGCAAATATTAGGCCTACAGTAATTTTTGATGAGTTAATTGAAAACTCTAATCTCAAGAAAGAGGTTTTACAAAATGTAGACTTTATTATTGTACGTGAGCTTACTGGAGATATTTATTTTGGCGAGCCTAGGGGAGAGAAAAAGATCAATGGAGTTCGCCATGGTTTTAATACAATGACGTATTCTGAGCCTGAGATAGAACGTATCGCAAATGTAGGATTTAAGTTGGCTGAGGCTAGACGAAGAAAAGTAACTTCTGTTGATAAGGCAAACGTACTTGAGACAATGCAGTTATGGAGAGATGTGGTTTCGAGAGTCTCTGAGTCCTATAAGGATATTGAATTACAACATATGTACGTGGATAATGCTGCAATGCAGTTGATCAATTTGCCAGCACAATTTGATGTAATTGTTACTGGGAATATTTTCGGTGATATTTTGTCAGATCAGGCTTCCATGATTACAGGTTCGATAGGTCTTCTCCCATCTGCATCTCTAAATGAAGGTTTGTTAGGTCTGTATGAACCGATTCATGGTTCGGCACCGGATATAGCTGGCAAGAACAAAGCAAACCCTCTTGCGATGATGTTATCGACAGCAATGATGTTCAGACATTCTTTGAATAAATCAGACATTGCAGATTTAATAGAGCAAGCGGTTAAAAATACTCTTGGAAAACGAATTGCGACTCCAGATTTTTGCCGAGAAGGTTGGAGGAAAATTAGTACTAACGATATGGGTAGGGAAGTGCTTAAGGAGTTGAGCAAACTATGCTAGTTGGAATTGTTGGTTGGCGTGGCATGGTTGGTTCTGTTTTAATTCAACGAATGCTGCAAGAGGGAGACTTTAATTTCTTTGAAACTAGATTCTTCTCTACATCAAATGCGGGAGATAAAGTTCCAGAAAAAATTAAATTCAAAGGTAGCCTTATATTAGCAGATGCCTTTGACGAAAGTGCTTTGGCTGATTGTGATGTTATTCTCACGTGTCAGGGATCTGAATACAGTAGGAAAATGTTTCCTACCCTTCGATCAAAAGGTTGGAGTGGATTTTGGATTGATGCTTCAAGGGAGTTCAGAATGGAAGAAGAAACAACGATTGTTTTAGATCCATTGAATAGAAGTAGTATTGATAGTGCAATCAAAACTGGCAGAAAGGTTTTTGTGGCGGCAATTGTACTGTTAGTTGCCTTTTGATGGGGATTCACGGCTTAATGAAAAACAATTTAGTTGAGTGCATCAGTAGCACAACATATCAGGCTGCTTCTGGAGGGGGAGCAAAACACATGAAGGAGTTACTTGCTCAGACTGGAAAAATTTATAATCAAGTTAACTCTTTGCTTGCTCAGGATGGCTCAAATATTCTGGATATTGATAGTAAAGTTTTAGATA
The DNA here is from genome assembly GCA_038147455.1 of Burkholderiaceae bacterium. Taxonomy (GTDB): domain Bacteria; phylum Pseudomonadota; class Gammaproteobacteria; order Burkholderiales; family Burkholderiaceae_A; genus UBA7377. Next base: position 764,494 of record JAYQTQ010000003.1, read on the forward strand.
CTCAAAAAAACTTTTCTGGGAATGAAATACACTGTTTTAAAGTTCCTCTCGCAGGCTCATTGATTCCATGGATTGATCAAGATAGAAATGATGGTTGGAGTCTTGAAGAATGGAAAGGTGATGTAGAATTGAATAAAATTTTAGGTTCCGATAAAAAAGAGAAGGTTAAAGTTGATTTCACTTGTGTAAGGGTCGGGGTCATGCGATGTCACAGCCAGTCAGTAATTTTAAAACTAAAACAAAAGTTAGATATCGAGGATGTAGAAAAATACTGGATGAAGCAAACCCATGGGTTGAAGTAGTTCCTAATAAAAAAGCTGATTCAGAACAATTCCTTTCTCCCTTGTATACTAGCGGCACACTAAAGATTCCAATTGGAAGAGTTAGAAGAATGAATTTTGATGATTCATGTATAAGCGCTTTTACGATTGGTGACCAGCTTTTATGGGGAGCTGCGGAACCGTTGAGGAGAATGTTAAGAATATTAGTCGACGAAAATTTTCCAAAGGATGTTTGAAGTTGCGGTTGGCTTAGGCATTGAATATGAAGGGACTGAATGGTCTGGTTGGCAAAGTCAACCCTCTAGAAATACCGTTCAGGATCATTTGGAAGATTCCATAGGGAGGTTTTCTTTAGAGAAGATAAAGGTTATTTGTGCAGGAAGAACTGATGCAGGTGTCCATGCAAAGGAACAGGTGGCTCATTTTGACACTAATTTAAATCGAGAAAGACATAGCTGGCTACGCGGCATAAATTCTTTTTTGCCCCCGTCAATAAACGTTAAGTGGGTAAGGTCGGTACCTCCTGACTTCCACGCCCGTTTCTCTGCAAAGTCTAGAAAATATAGCTACTCAATTTTAAACCAAAAGGTAAGATCTTCCCTGAATAGAAATTTTACGACATGGATTGCAGTTCCTCTTGACCACAACCGGATCTCGGACGCCGCGAAATTATTGTTGGGGGTCCATGACTTTTCTGCTTTTCGTTCTAGTGAATGTCAGGCAAAATCTGCAGTTAGAGAAATCATTAAGATAGATGTAGAAAAGATAAATTCAATAATAAGGATTGAAATTGAAGCGAATGCTTTTTTACATCATATGGTGAGGAATATAGTCGGATGTTTTTTTGAAATTGGCAGAGGAGAAAAGCCAGTTGCGTGGATTAAGGAGGTTATTGATTCACGTGATAGAAGTATCTGCGCAAAAACTTTCCCTCCTGAAGGACTGTGTCTTGAGAAGATTGATTATGGGGGTTTATTAAATGCGCACTAGGGTAAAGATTTGTGGTCTAACAAGACCTGATGATGTAATTTTTGCGGTCAAAGCTGGTGCGGATGCGTTGGGATTTGTATTTTATAAACGAAGCCCTCGTTACATCAGTCCAGAAGTTGCTAGAGAATTAGCTAATCTGGTTCCTGCATGGGTTTCGACGGTTGGTCTGTTTGTCAACTCTGAATTTAACGAAATCTCTGAAGTGGCTGATTATGTTGGTGTATCTCATGTACAATTGCATGGTGATGAGTCTGAAACACTTTGTAAAAGAATCAATAGGCCTGTAATAAAAGCAATTCGTTTGCCAACTAGTGGTATCATTGATCGAGCTAATGTGGATAAGCTCGCGAAAATGTCGAAGGGCTACTTGGATTGCTGTTCCGCCGTTTTATTAGATAGCGATACGCAAAGCTTTGGAGGGAGTGGGAAAACTTTCAAATGGGAAGTTTTAGATGAGTTGGTTCCTCAGTTTAATGGAAAATGGGTATTAAGCGGTGGCTTAAATACCGGTAATATTGAACAAGTGATGACTAGGTTTAATCCTCCTTTTGTGGATGTCTCTAGTGGTGTAGAGTTGAAAAACGTAGGTAAGAAGAGACCTGGAATTAAGGATCATAATGAAATAGAAGATTTCTTGAAAACGGTTGCGTGTTTTAATTGAATAGATAATTTCAAAGGATTGGAGTATTTAAGGATGAAGTTACAAAGTTTTAATAGTTATGACTTTCCAGATTCTAAAGGGCATTTCGGCCCATATGGTGGCTCGTTTGTCTCTGAAACGTTGTTTGCAGCGTTAGAAAAATTAGATCAGGATTACTCGATTGCCATTAATGACAAAAAGTTTTTGGATGAATTTGAAAAAGAATTAAAAACATTCGTTGGACGCCCATCTCCTATTTTTCATGCACAAAGATGGTCTGAAAAGATCGGCGGAGGCCAATTATATTTTAAGAGGGAAGACCTCAACCATACCGGAGCTCACAAAATTAATAATACTATTGGTCAGGTTTTGCTTGCGAAACGAACCGGAAAAAAAAGAGTTATAGCGGAAACGGGAGCAGGGCAACATGGGGTAGCAACCGCTACTGTGGCAGCTAGATTTGGTATGGAATGTACTGTCTACATGGGTTCGACTGATGTTGAGAGGCAAGCTCAAAATGTGTACCGTATGAAGCTTTTGGGGGCGGAAGTTGTACCCGTTACTGCTGGGTCAAAGACGTTAAAAGATGCTCTTAATGAGGCTATGCGGGATTGGGTGACGAATGTGGAAAATACTTTTTATATTATAGGTACTGTTGCAGGCCCACACCCTTACCCTAAGTTAGTAAGGGATTTTAATTCGGTTGTTGGTAAAGAATGTAAATTCCAAATGAAAGATTTGGCTGGTAGAAATCCCGATTACATTGTTGCCTGCGTTGGCGGAGGTAGTAATGCTTTAGGAATTTTTTACGATTATATACCTTGCGAGGAAGTAGAGTTAATAGGAGTGGAAGCAGCAGGGGAGGGTTTAGATTCTGGCAAACATTCTGCTTCGTTATCAGCTGGAAGGCCTGGAATACTGCACGGAACGAGAACTTATTTATTGCAAGATTCAAATGGACAAGTTGAAGAAACACATTCCATTTCTGCAGGTTTAGATTATCCTGGTGTGGGACCTGAACATGCGCACTTAAAAGATATAAATAGGGTGAAGTATGTAGGAGCTTCAGACAGAGAGGCATTGGCCGCGTTTCATGATTGTTGTAGGATCGAAGGGATTATACCTGCTCTTGAAACTAGTCATGCACTTGCGTATGCGACGAAGCTAGCGAAAAGTTTAGACAAGGAAAAAATAGTACTAGTAAATTTATCTGGACGTGGCGATAAGGATATGCACACGGTTTCTCAATATCTCTCTGTTGATACATAGATGTACCAGTCCCGTTTAGAGAAGTGTTTCGATGAGTTGAAACGGTTAAAAAAAAAGGCTTTAATTCCCAATATTACTGCAGGCGACCCCTTGCCAGAATTGACTGTGAGTCTAATGCACGCTCTTGTAGAAAGCGGAGCTGATGTAATTGAGCTTGGGGTTCCGTTTTCTGACCCAATTGCTGACGGCCCGATAATTCAGAGAGCTAGTGAAAGAGCTCTTAATAAGGGCGTAAATTTAGAGACTTGTTTGAATTTTGTCAATGATTTTCGTGTCAGGAACAAAGTAACGCCCATTGTTTTGATGGGTTATATGAATCCTATAGAGCAATTTGGTTGGGATCATTTTGCTGATAAGGCAGCCCATGTCGGCGTTGACGGAGTATTAGTAGTTGATTGTCCTCCGGAGGAATCAAAAATATTCTTTGATAAATTAAAAGCTCAGAATATTGATTGTATCCATTTAGTTGCTCCCACTACTTCAGAGGAACGTTTACAAAAGATTTTAGGAGAGGCCTCTGGTTATATATATTATGTTTCCTTAAGGGGTGTGACAGGGTCTGATAAGTTAAACCCAGTAGATGTTTCTCGCAAAATTAATTTCGTTAAAAAGCATACGAAACTACCTGTGGCCGTTGGCTTTGGTATATCATCTAGAAAAAGTGTTTCTGACATTGCTAAAACAGATGCAGATGGTGTTGTGATTGGAAGCGCGTTAATTAGGGCTATGGAAGAAGCAGGTTTGGAAGGGGGGTCTCCAATAGATACGGTAAAAAGTCGGTTAGATGACTTGAGTAAAGGATTGTCAGAGAAAAGGTAATATTGGTGAGTTGGTTAGAGAATATAATTCCTCCAAGAATTAAAAAAGGCAACAGTCAAAAGAAAACCATACCAGATGGGGTTTGGGTTAAGTGCCCTGACTGCGATTCGGTTTTATATAGGGAGGATTTAGATGCAAACATGCAAGTATGTCCAAAATGTCAACACCACCTTCGTATAAGTGCTCGGAAGAGAGCTGAGCATCTCCTAGATGATCACAATTTTATTGAGTTAGCCAAGGATGTAAAACCCGAAGATTTTTTAAAATTCAAGGATATAAAGAGTTACCCGCAGAGAATTAATGAAGCCTCAATTTCCACTGGGGAGTCGGATGCTCTTATTCTTGTTGTCGGTAGTATAATGAAAATTAAATCAGTTGTGGCATTATTCGAGTTCGATTTTATGGGCGGCTCGATGGGTTCAGTTGTGGGTGAGAAATTTGTGCGTGGAATTGAGTATGCAACGGAAAATAATATCCCGTTTGTTTCCGTCGCTGCGAGTGGCGGCGCTCGTATGCAAGAAGGTTTGATGTCATTAATGCAGATGGCAAAAACCACAGCCGCTTTGAAGAAACTAGACGAAAAGAAAATTCCGTATATCTCAATACTCACTGACCCAACTATGGGAGGGGTTTCGGCTAGTTTTGCTTTCGTGGCTGATGTCGTAATCGCGGAACCAAATGCTTTAATTGGTTTTGCTGGACCAAGGGTTATTGAGCAAACTGTAAGAGAAAAATTGCCCAAGGGTTTTCAAAGGTCGGAATTTTTACTTGAAAAAGGTTCAATTGATCTGATCGTTGATCGTAGGGATCTAAGAAAAAAAGTTGGAAGTTTGTTGTCTTTGCTAAAAGACTCTAAGATGTAAAAAGTTTTTTTATGATTGATAATCCCAGTGAGTTAGATAGGTGGTTAACAAAGCTACTGGATGCGCATCCCAAACAAATCGCATTAGGACTTCGGAGAGTTCGGTCCGTTGCGGAAAGGATGTGTTTTAAAATCGTAGATAAACAAATTAGGTTGAATTCAAAGGTTATTATAGTAGGTGGTACAAATGGAAAAGGTTCAGTATGTGCGTTTTTAGAAAACATTTTCTTATCGGAAGGTTATACAACGACGCTTTATACATCGCCTCATATTTTAACTTTTAAAGAAAGACTAAGGAGTAATGGAGAATTATTAGATGACTCAGTTTGGATTGAGGCATTTAGTGCAGTAGAGGCTGCCAAAATTGTAGTCCCAAAGAAGAAATTAACTTTTTTTGAGTTTTCGACACTAGCAGCAATACTAATATCAAATAAGTTAAAACCTGATGTAGCAATTTTTGAAATAGGGTTAGGGGGTCGACTTGATGCAGTAAACTTGCTCGACAGTGATTGTTCTGTATTAACATCAATTGATTTAGACCATGAAAACTTTTTGGGAAATACGAGAGAAAAAATTGCCTGGGAAAAAATTCATATCGCAAGACCAGGAAAGCCTATCGTTCTTGCTGAAGAGAATCCTCCGGAAGTTTTACACTCATTCTGTGAAAAAATTGGAGCAAAACAGATACGAGTTAATAGAGACTATTATTATAAACAGGTAGGTAATCAATGGAGTTGGCATGGTCGAGAGACAACGCGGCATGCTCTCTCAATTCCATCACTCCGGGGCAAGCATCAATTACGTAATGCATCTGCGGCACTTGCCTGTGTGGAATCGTTATCAGAGGAATTCCCAATTAGTCAAGGTGCTATGAGAAAAGCATTAATCTCTGTACATTTACCAGGCCGTTTGCAAGTTCTCGCAGGTCAGCCCACAATAGTTCTTGATGTAGCTCATAATGCTTCTGCAGGACGAGTGTTGTCATCGGGTCTGGGGGAAATCGGTTTTTACCCACTTACTGTAGGGGTGGTAGGGCTTTTGGATGATAAGGATAGCCTAGCTATTTTCGAGGCACTAAAGTCAAAAATCGATAAATGGTTTTTAGTTAGCTTAGACCCGCAAAGGTCTATGAATAGAGGTAGGCGTGCTGATTCTTTGAAAAGAACTTTAATTGAGTTAATTCCAGAAGCTGACGTACACTGTTTTGATGGGCCAGAAGAGGGATTTACAGAAGCCTGCAGAATTTGTAATAAAGAGGATAGGATAGTAGTCTGTGGCTCGTTTGTTACGGTCTCAGCAGTATGGCCTTTAGCAGAAAAATTTCTCAGAGGAACAAAGAAAGGGGAATAAAAAACTTGTTTTTCATTCACTCATTAAGCACCTTGAGGTCTTAGCAAGGTGAGAAGTAAAGAAAATACATCTGATCCATTTTTGTCTGCTAAAAAAAAGGCAAGGCATAGATTGATCGGAGTCTGTTTATTTTCTCTATTTTTATATTTTTTGGGTGACGTTTTCTTTAACTTACCTCCTAAATATTTACCAACTGATTTCGTAGTTGAAACCTTAGAAGAGAGCCGCTCAAGTAGAGAGCTTGCCGCGGAATACAACCGACTAAACAGAAAGCTGGGGAAAGTAATAGGGGATGAAGATATTGAGCTGTTAAAAAATCTCAAAAGAAAAAATTGGTTTGTCGAAGCTGGTATGTTTGATAATAGAGAAAAAGCAAATTTACTAAATGAAAGGTTGATACTCGAAGGGTATTCGCCTAATCTCAAAGAGAGAAAAGTAGGGGATGGATATATTTTTCTTGTTATCCTAGGTCCCTTCAATCTTGTAAAGGCAGAGGAAATAGTGAATAAAATGATTAGTAAAGGTTTGAAGGCAGACCTTAACAGGTTTTAAGATTAAATTGATTGAAGAATTTACCTGGGTTGATATTGTCGTTTTTGTGATACTCTCTTCATCGTTTTTACTTTCTATACTGAGGGGTCTGGTTTACGAACTGTCGTCAATAATAGTTTGGGGTTTTAGTATATTTTGTGCTTATAATTTTGGTTTCTACTTTTCTGCTATATTTCCAGAATATTTATCACCAGAGTTGCGAACTATCTTCGGTTCTTTATTAGTTTTATTTATTGCAATTTTATTATCAAAAATGGTTGTATTATCATTAAAGGAAATAATCGAAAAATCAGGCGGTGGAAGTTTAGATAAAATATTTGGCGCATTTTTCGGTGTATTACGCGGAGGGCTTATCGTGGTGGCGTTATCATTATTGGGAACCATGACTGCATTAACGGAAGAGGATGCGTGGGTGAACGCAAAAACTCGCTCTTATTTGGAGTTCTCTGTGATTCAAACAATTCCTTATCTTCCAGAATCTGTGGTGAATAAAATTAAAATCGATTTTGAGGGAGGCCTTAATTAATGTGTGCCGTTTTTGGAATTGTTGGAAAAGAACCTGTTAATCAGGAGATCTATGATGCTCTTTTGCTCATGCAACACAGGGGTCAGGATGCTACTGGTATTGTTACGGCTCATGGAAAGAAAATTAATGTTGTAAGAGGAAATGGATTAGTAAGGGATATTTTCAGAACAAGAGATATGCGTAATTTAGTTGGAGAAATGGGCATCGGTCACTGTCGGTACCCAACTGCCGGAAATGCCGGAAGTTATGAAGAAGCGCAACCCTTTTATGTTAACGCACCATACGGGATTGTGTTAGGACACAATGGGAATTTGACTAATGCGGACTCGTTACAAAAGACAATGTATGAGTCAGATCTGAGACATATAAATACCGATTCTGATTCTGAGATTCTGCTAAATGTATTTGCTCACGAATTGCAAAAAAATTCGACAGGTTTAAATGTTAGCGCTGATCAGATTTTCAAGGCAATTAGTGGGTTACATGGGAGAGTTCGAGGTGCGTTTGCTTGTGTAGCAATGATTCCTGGGTTTGGTGTAATCGGCTTTAGAGATCCTTGGGGAATCAGGCCGCTTGTGATTGGCAAAAGGCAGAACAAACAGACTTATGATTGGGCTATTGCTTCGGAATCTGTTGCGCTGCAAGGGTTGGGTTTCGAGATTGAACGTAATGTAGGGCCTGGTGAATGTGTTATTGTCACTCCTGATGGTGAATTACTATCGCAAATATGTTCTTCAAGGCAGTCACTAAATCCGTGTATTTTCGAATACGTTTACTTTGCTCGTCCGGATTCTGTTATCGACGGTATATCTGTGTACGATGCCAGGTTAAAGATGGGGAAACGTCTTGGGGAGAAGGTAAAAAGATTACATGGAAATGGAGATATCGATGTTGTAATTCCGGTCCCAGATTCAAGTAGACCAGCTGCTCTCGAGTTAGCTATGACGTTAAATATTCCCTACAGAGAGGGGTTTATAAAGAATAGATACATCGGCAGAACGTTTATAATGCCGGGTCAAGAAGTTCGGGCGAAATCAGTCAAGCAAAAATTAAGCGCTGTAACTACAGAATTCAAGAACAAAAGCGTTCTTATAGTTGATGATTCGATTGTTAGAGGAACAACCAGTAAGCAAATAGTTCAAATGGCTCGTGAAGCAGGTGCTAAAAAAGTTACCTTCGCCTCTGCATCTCCTCCCATAAGATTTTCTAATGTATACGGAATTGATATGCCAACTCGAACGAATTAATAGCCTATGATAGAAGTGAGGAAGAAATTAGATTAGAACTTGGGGTAGATAATTTGGTATTTCAAGAACTTGATCATATGCTTAGAGATGTATTATCTTTTAATAGCATGCTGGACGGCCTAGAGGCTTCCTGTTTTAATGGCAACTACATTACTAGAAGAAAGTAATAAAAGTAAACTATTTCTAGTTAATGAAAATCTCTAGTCTTCCAGCTTGAAGTTTTAAAAAATTTTGTCAACAATCCTGTCTGATTTTGTATCGATGAAACTATAAAGTTTCCGTAACAGTTGTAAAAATAGTTTGATTCGACTGTTCCATTTTTTTCCCAGTAGCCTTCAACACTAATAAATATGGATTGTAAAATGGTTTCTTTGTTTTCCTCAAAAAGATTGTTGGAGACGATTAAATTCAAACTTCCTGTTTCATCTTCGATGGTTATAAATACTGTACCTTTAGCAGTTTTTGGACGTTGGCGATTTGTGATTAGTCCCCTTGTTTTTAATAGCTCCTTAGAAGAAGTTTTTTTTATTTCTATAATAGATTTTCCGGGATTAAGTTTCTTAGAAAAGAAACAGGGTGATCTTCCAAGGAAAATCCTAATCCGTTATAGTCAAGGACCATTTTACATAGGTTATTTGGAAGTCCTAGTTGATCTTCCTTAAGAGACTTTTCTACAATCTTACTTGTTTCTAGTATCCCATTTAATTTGGTGTTCCCAATTGCAGACCAAGTGGCATGAAAACGATTTTTATCGAAATCTCTTAATGCTCCAATGCTTCCTAGTATCTCTACTTCCTTCTTTTCTAACCCCACTCTCCTGCATAAATCAGCAATTGAGGAATATGCATGCAACCCTCTCATCATTTCTATTTTTCTTAATTTCTTTTGAGAAATATTTTTTATCTGGTTAAGTCCTAGCCGCACTGGAAATAATTTCGAATTTTTCTCATTACTTGTCGATTTGTATTCTAAAGCTGTTTCAAATGTACTCATCTGAATATCAATTGGTAGCACGACAACGCTGTGATCTTTTTGCATCTCGTATTAGCTGGTCTGGATGATAAAAGCCAAGTGGCTGAGAATTTAATAGAGAAGCCAGAAAAACATCAGGGTGATGGTTTTTGATCCATGCGCTAACATAAACTAATAAAGGCAAAGCTTGCTGCATGCGATTCTGGAAAACCATATTCTCCAAATCCATGTATTTGAGAAAAAACTTTTTCTGCAAAGTCATTTGAGTAACCTTTACTTTTCATACCATTTAAAATTTTTTGGTGAAAAATATCCATTCCTTTTTTGCTTTTCCATGTTGATAGAGAGCGCCTAAGTTGGTCAGCTTCTCCTGGACTAAAGTTAGCGGCCTCAATAGCTAGCTCCATAACCTGCTCTTGAAATATTGGAACTCCTAGTGTTCTATGTAAGATCTTTTTTATAGCTTCGCTTGGATAATTATAAGGAAATTTTTCCCTTCGTCGTTTTAAATAAGGGTGGATCATTCCCCCTTTTATTGGACCAGGGCGTACTATAGCTACTTCTATTACAAGATCATAAAAACAGGATGGCTTAAGTTTTATTAGCATTGCCATCTGCGCTCTCGACTCAATCTGGAATACTCCAACTGTATCAGCTTTCGAAATCATTTTATAAGTACTAGGATCATCTTTGGGAATATCCTGAAGTGAGTACGATATATTTTTCTTATCAACTTTTAAAAATTTATTCTTTTCCTTTAGAAAGAAAAGAGACTTTTGTATAGCTGAAAGCATGCCGAGCCCTAAGATATCAATTTTTAATATATTTAATTCCTCAATATCATACTTATTCCATTGTATGACCGTTCTATTTTCCATTTTCGCATTTTCAATCGGAACTATATTATATAAGGGAGAGCTACTAATAATGAATCCTCCTACATGTTGTGATAGATGCCTAGGAAAATTTAAGATTTGATTGCTTATTTTTATCCACCAATACGCTTTAACAAAAATTTCATATTTACTAAATCCTTTGAAAAATTTTGAAATCTGTGAGAAATTTTCTCGTATAAAAAGTTTTATGTTTTTTGGATTTATAACTTCTTTGTTCTCCCAATAAAAATTTATAGATAACTTTTTGATTAATTCGGGAGGTATTTCTAGGGACTTTCCAACGTCTCTTATAGCTGATTTTTTTTTATAGGTTATAGTGGCTGCTGTAAGAGCAGCTTTTTTTGTACCATATCGATTATATATATATTGATTACTTCTTCTCTTCTTTTGTGTTCAAAATCGATATCAATATCAGGGGGTTCATTTCTTTCCTTTGAAAGAAAACGTGCGAAAAGCATATTTGACCTAATCGGATCTACTTCTGTTATCCCTAGGTAATAACAAACAGCTGAATTTGCAGCAGAACCTCTCCCTTGGCATAGAATATTTCTGGATTTTGCAAAAGAGACAATATCATATACAGTTAAAAAATAGCATTCGTATTTCATTTGCGAGATAATTTTCAATTCATTTAATATTTGTCTAAATATTCGAATTGGCACCTTTTCTTGACTGTTTGTTACCTCCCTTTTTTTTATACCTTTTTTTACAAGATATTTTAACCATCGCTTATTATCAATATTTTTTGGCGATAGGTTGGTAGGGTAGTTGTATGTAATTTCGTCTAAGCTAAAGTTGCATTCATTTTGAATATAGATACTATTTTGTAAAAATGTATCGATATATAAGCTAGATAAAACATTTTTCTCTCTCAGATACTGCTCTGAGTTTTTGAAATTCTATAACCACATCTATTTAAGGGAACGCCTAAGCGAATTGAGGTTAGGACATCAAGAAGAGGCTTTAACGATTTGTGGCTAATGCATACATTACTAGTTGCAGTTACTGTTATATTGTGTTTATTACTAAATTCTAATAATCTTTTTTGATATGTAGTTGTTCCAGTTTCTAAATTATTAGAATATGCTAGTGCAAAATATTTAAAGCTATGTTGTAACCATGTCTGATATATATTGTAATTTTTCTAAACTTAATGGTGATGAAGGTAGTAGTAGCAAAGCAAAGCAGTTTTCTATATTTTTAGAGCTTATAGTTTTAGTAGTTAGATAGTAAAAATTTTTTTCGGATTTTTTTCTTGCTGTAGTTATTAGTTTGCATAACTCCTTCCAACCTGTCTTATTCTTTACAAGAAGGATAAGATTATAAAATAATGAAAAGTTTTTTTCTTTAACCCAAAACTGCGATCCGCAAATCAGTTTTATGTTGTTTTGTTTCGCAGTTTTATGTGCCCGTACCAGACCGGCAACTGATACTTCATCTGTAATAGCGATCGACTTGTACCCTAAATATTTTGCTCTTTCAATTATTTCTTCTGGGCTAGATCCTCCCTTTAAAAATGAGAAGTTGCTCCGGCAAATCAATTCTGAGTATTCGATATTCTTACCAGAATTTTCCATGGAGATACCAGTTTTTCTCAGGCGTTAAATAAATCCATACTCTCTCGCAGGCGATGGTATCAGCAATATAATAATCTCTCTTGACGGGATTGGCTGTCCACCAGTTTGTTTCAATTCTTTCTAAACTGTTATGTATCTCAAGTATTCCTTTATAGTACGGCTTTTTATATCTTTCTTCCAATAATATGGGCTCCTCATAGAGCCATATGACTCCTGGTTCTGTTTCTTTACTTCTATCATGCAAAGTAGTTAATTCGTTAATATCAGCTAAAGAATACATATTAAACTTTTGTTCTGGCGCATGATTTGATCTATTCTTAAAAAAGATAATTGATGATGGCTTCAGCCTACTACTAACTACATCTATAAAGTCTGATATATCACTCGAAGAATTATTTTTCTTAAAAAATAATTCTTTATTTTTATCGTAAACTTTAATTATTTTAGAAAAGTGTAATTTTATTCCTTTAATGCTTTCAGGAAATTCACTACGCTCAATTTTCTCTTTAGCGAGCAAGAATAATTTCTTTGGATCTTTTGTAGTTCCAGAAAGATTAATCTCGATGCTAAGAGATGATTTTTTTCTGCTATCGTTGAAGATGGTTATCCTAATTTGACTCGTTTCTAAGTAGTATTCATTGAGTTTTAGACAGAGTATTTTTAATAGTTTTGCCATCTCGTGGAGAAGTATTTTTTTATCTAGGATAGAGTAAAGAAATTCTTTTCTTTTTTCCATGACATTGGCGTTATGATTTTTTTTAGTGTTATTTCGGCATTTGAAGTGATTTGGTCAATTCTCTCTATTAAGTTTGTTCCAAATCTATGTCTTAGACCCTTCTTAGGTAATTTAAGTACCTGCCCAATATTTTCAATCCCCAATCTTTCTAGACTAACTAAGGTTTCATTAGATTCGCAGATCATCTTAACAGGAAGAGATTGTAGTTTTTTTATCATTTTCTTTTCATCTAAAATTTTAGTAAAAGTATTACGTTTTAAATCTAGACAAATGTATTCAGATATCCAAGGGTTTCGGCTGGCAGCGATTTTAAAATCGTAGTAATCAAAACCCTTATTTTTAATTAGTTTTTTTTTTAGTTCTTGTTTTATTTTTTTTATGATATTGGATACCCCTCTTTTCAAGCGAATTACTTCAGATATCTCAATCAGCACCATATTCTTAAAATTACTCTTATAGACTTTCGGGGTAATTTCTAAAGCTATACTGACAATAGTTTTATATATATTTTCTTGATGAGATCGTTCTAGCTTGACAGGTGTATTTTCTTTTTCCAATATCAGATACGCAATCCAAATCATAATTTTTTTCTGGAGAAGATATATCTTTTCGAGCAAAGTTCATGTGCATAGACACATCAACATCTATAAGTTTTAGTTTTGTAGGGCCTCGTCTCTTGATAATATCTAATTTAATTAAAGGATACTTCTGCGAATAGACTGCAATCCTCAAAGGAGACGGAGATGGAGTATTTTTTGCAGATAACGAACGAAATATGAAGTTTAATCCATTACCTTTTTTGGCTAAGAGCTGAATTTTTCTAAGTTTTTCAAAAGTACATGGTTCCTTAACCCATGCTAATAAGGCTCCGAAGGAGTTGTTTCTAATACTTTGTTCAATTACCCAAAGTTTTTCCATTACTTTGTTTGTTTTTACAACCAGTATCAATTCTTCTCGGATTCCGAATGACTGGAATGTAGGTATATATGGTAGGTAGGGAGGGGCAAGCATTATTAAATACTTATTTTGAGAAGCAATTTTTTTTAAGGTTGGAATTAGAAGTAACATCTCACTCGCTGTGGTTTCTTTAGATAGCATTTCTATTAGACAAGATTGTGGCCACGTTCCATTAGGAAGTTCTAAATCTAAATTCTTGTGGCCACTACTAATATTTTGACAATCTCCCTTCTGGATTTCTTCAAGATCTAAGGCTTTGATAATTTTCGCGTCCATGCTGTTTTTTAAAATTTTATTCATAATTTTTGTTTAGCAGAGATTTTGAAGAAGTATCTTTATAAGCCTAACTTTGAGTTTCTTATGACTCCTACGCCAAGACCTTCTATAACAATTGGTTGCTTTTGAATATCAACCTTTATGGTTTGAAAGTTAGAGTTTTCTGGTTCAAGAAAGATCATATTACTTTTCTTAAAAAATCGTTTGACTGTTACTTCTTCTTCGATTCTAGCCACTACTATTTTTCCAGTAATTTTTTTAAAGCAGTCACCAGATATTTTGTGTACTATCAACAGATCATCTTCAAGAATTCCAGCATCTTTCATACTCATTCCTTTTACTCTTAGTAGATAATCTGGTTTTATGGAAAATAGAGAAGGGTCTATATTGAATTCTTCTTCTACATGTTCTGCTGCTAATATTGGAGCGCCTGCAGCTACCCTTCCTATCAAAGGTAATGATAGATGACCATAGACTCCCCTTTTGAGATTTTTCTGGCGAACCAGAAAGTTTGATGCCACGTGAGGCTCCTGGAACCATCGATATAGCACCCTTTTTCACAAGTGCTTTAAGGTGTTCTTCAGCTGCATTGGGGGATTTAAATCCTAGTGCCTCGCAGATTTCAGCTCTTGTTGGGGGGAACCCTCTTTTTTCAATGTAGGACGCGATCATATCCAAAATTTGCTGTTGCCTTGGGGTTAAAGCTTTCATGTTTAGCCTTGTATTTATACTGAATATTTATACAGTATATTTTTTTTATTTTTTATGCAAGCTTTTTTTAAACTACATCCTTTCGTAGTTTGGTCCCCCTCCACCTTCGGGGGTTACCCAGTTGATATTTTGTGTTGGGTCTTTAATATCGCATGCCTTACAATGCAAACAATTTTGAGCGTTGATTTTCAATTCTTTAGCGGAGCTGATATCTTCAGTTGGTTGTCCTGTAGATGAAACGTACTCATACACTGCAGCCGGGCAATATCGGGTTTCTGGTCCTTGAAAACGAGGAAGGTTAACATCTAAAGGAGTTTTTTTATTAGATAATATCAGATGGGTTGGTTGATCATCGCGATGATTTGTACCTGAAAAGGGTAAGGAAGAAATACGGTCAAAAGATATTTTATTGTCAGGTTTGGAGTAGTCGATTTTCTTATATTTTTTCGCACTTTCAAGAAACAGATGGTCTTCTTTTTTATTTTTGAGGTTGAGAAAAGATTGATTTGGAAGAAAAAGATTCTCAATTCTAAACAAGACTCCCCCTAAAAAAACTCCTTTGTTCATAAAGCCTTTAAAGTTTCTTGCTTTATTTAATTCAGTAAAAAGCGATGAGTTGAAAAATTTTTCTTCGTAATTTTCTAATGAAGTATTATTTTTTTCTTTTAACTTCGTGTGTATAGATTCAGCGACAATTATTCCACTTTTTATAGCTGCATGAGTACCTTTTATTTTTGCTGGGTTGAGAAAGCCAGCGTCGCAACCAATGAGAGCTCCTCCTGGAAAATATAGTTTTGGCAAACTACATAGACCTCCTCCAGTAATTGTTCGTGCTCCATAGCCGACTCTTCGCCCATTGGCTAACAGTTCACTGATTTTAGGGTGGTTTTTTAACTTCTGAAATTCTTCAAATGGGGAAAACCAGGGATTTTTATAGTTCAAGCCAACAATTAGACCGAGTGAAATTTGGGAGTTATTCATATGGTATAGAAAAGATCCTCCATAAACTCTCTCGTTCAGAGGCCATCCAAAACCGTGCCATACTTCCCCTGGTCGAGACACGTTTTCGGGTACTTCCCATAGTTCTTTGATTCCAATGCTATAGCTTTGGGGGCTTGAACATGCGTCAAGTTTAAATCTTGCAATTAGTTTTTTTCCAAGGTGGCCTCTAGACCCTTCCGCAAAAAGATTGAATTTAGCTTTTAAGTGAATTGGGGGACTATAATTTTCAGATTTTTTGCCATTTTTCAGGATTCCAAAGGGCCCAGTTTCAACTCCAACAACATTATCTTTACGATCGAATAGTAAGTTCTTTGCAGAGTAACCAGTAAAAATATCGACGCCTAAATTTTCAGCCATCTCGCCCATCCACTTTACTACCTCTGAAAGACTCACTACAAAGTGGTTTTTGTTACTTAACGTATTAGGAAGCAAAAAGTTCGGAATTTTTAACGCACTTTTTTTTGTGAAATAGAAAAAGTTATCTTTCGTTACCGGAGTGACTATGGGAGGGTTAGTGTTCTTCCAATTCGGAAGTAGTTCAGCCAAACTAGTAACATCTATGACCGCGCCTGATAAGGTATGCCCACCGATCTGAGAGGCTTTCTCAACTACACAAACCGAAATATCCTGATTATTTTCACTTGCAAGCTGTTTTAATTTTATTGCCGCTGATAGCCCAGAGGGGCCGGCTCCTACTATTAGCACATCGTAATTGATTTCTTCTATTACCATAACAAGATTATAAAACCTAATAATTTTTAAAGAACATTGGAAACATAAGGGTTTCGAAAAAAATATTTACACTGAGAATCTGTTAGCTCTTCTATAATTAGGGTATGTCAAGATAGTTTAGGGTGTTTTGTGTCCAAATTTGTTTTTGTAACAGGTGGAGTTGTTTCGTCGCTGGGTAAAGGGATAGCATCGGCCTCATTGGGAGCTCTTCTGGAGTCTAGAGGTATCAGAGTAACACTTATAAAGATGGATCCGTATCTTAATATTGATCCTGGAACCATGAGCCCTTTCCAGCACGGCGAAGTATTCGTTACCGAGGATGGGGCAGAGACTGATCTGGATTTAGGACATTATGAGAGATTTATAACTACCAAAATGAGTCGTATAAATAATTTCACCACTGGCCAAATTTATGATTCGGTTATTCGTAAGGAGAGAAAAGGGCAATATTTGGGTAAAACGGTTCAAGTAGTTCCTCACATTACTAATGAAATACAGGATTTTATTCTCCGGGGAGCCAGAATTGGGGCAGATGACGAGGCAGAGGTTGCAATTGTTGAAGTAGGCGGAACTGTAGGAGATATTGAATCACTCCCGTTTCTGGAGGCTATTAGGCAAATGGGACTCAAGTTAGGAACATTTTCTACTTGTTACGTTCATTTAACTTTGGTACCTTTTCTGCCCTCAGCAGGTGAGTTAAAAACCAAGCCCACACAACATTCTGTACAAAGGCTAAGAGAAATAGGAATCCTGCCTAATTTGATTCTTTGTCGTGCAGACAGACCTATTCCGGAGGATGAAAGAGAAAAGATTTCACTCTTTTGTAATGTTCCAAAAGGAGCCGTAGTTTCTGTTTATGATGTAGATTCAATCTACAGAATACCGAGAATTCTTTTCGAGCAAGGCGTTGATGATGTAATATGTGGAGCATTAAAACTATCTCTACCAACCGCTGACATATCTGTTTGGGATGAACTGCTTACGAAGGTATCAAACACATCTAAAGTTGTTAGAATTGCTATGGTTGGAAAGTATGTTGATTTAAAGGAATCTTATAAATCTCTCACTGAAGCATTGAACCATGCTGGAATCCATTGTGAAACAAAAGTCTTGTTGGAGTATTTTGACTCTGAAGTTATCGAGTCAATTGGGTCGGAACAATTAGTAGACTTTGATGCAATCCTCGTACCTGGAGGATTTGGTGAGAGAGGTATCGAAGGAAAAATCAAAGCAATTGAGTGCGCCCGATTAAATAAGATACCTTTTTTGGGTATTTGTTTGGGAATGCAATTGGCCGTTGTTGAATTTGCCAGGAACGTTTCAAAAATGGCAAAGGCTAACTCAACAGAATTTGACGTACTGACCCCTTACCCTGTTGTTGCTCTTATAAGCGAATGGACCACAAATGATGGCAATATTGAAAAAAGAAATTTGTCTTCAGAGAAAGGCGGTACAATGCGATTAGGTAATCAACTAATCCGGATTGCTGAAGGAACTCTGGCTAATAAAATTTATGGAAACGTGACCGTGGAGAGACACCGCCATAGGTATGAATTTAATAATGTTTTAAGGGATTCCTTGCAAAAGTCAGGTCTTGTTTGTAGTGGAGAGACAGAGAAAGAATCGTTGGTAGAAATAATAGAGCTTTGCACTTCTGAACATCCCTGGTTTTTGGGAGTGCAGTTTCACCCGGAGTTTAATTCCAACCCGAGGGAAGGGCATCCTTTGTTTATTGAGTTTATCAAAGCTGGGATTACGAATTCTGAAAAAAAACTTTCTAAAAGGGAAGTCGATGCAGGACCTGTTGCGAAAGGAAAGCATGAAACTTCTAAATTATGAGATTGGGGGCACTAAGCCCCTACTACTGATTGCAGGGCCCTGCGTGGTTGAATCTGAACAACTGCAGGTTGATACAGCTGGATTTTTAAAGGAAATAACAGCGAAATTTCGTATGCCTTTTATTTTCAAATCGAGCTATGACAAAGCAAATCGTTCATCAATAGATTCATTCCGTGGACCCGGAATAGAAGAAGGACTGCGTATTTTGTCTACAGTAAAAAACCAATTAAATGTTCCAATTTTGACGGATATTCATGAAGTTGGTGAGTTGGAACTTGTAACTTTGGTGGCTGATGTGTTGCAAACTCCCGCTTTTTGTGCCGTCAAACTAATTTCATTTCAAGTGTCGCTGCTTCTGGAAAGCCGGTAAACTTGAAAAAAGGTCAGTTTCTTTCGCCAGGGGAGATGATTAATGTCGTTAATAAGGCGGTTAGAGCTGCTCGTGATGCTGGTGTAGAAGAAGATAATTTTATGGTGTGTGAAAGGGGTACGTCGTTTGGGTACAATAATCTAGTTAGTGATATGCGTAGCCTTGAGATCATGAGAAGAAC
Organism: Burkholderiaceae bacterium; assembly: GCA_038147455.1. Classification (GTDB taxonomy): domain Bacteria; phylum Pseudomonadota; class Gammaproteobacteria; order Burkholderiales; family Burkholderiaceae_A; genus UBA7377. Next base: position 783,279 of record JAYQTQ010000003.1, read on the forward strand.
AAATTGCCCGGTCATTTTTGATGCTACGCACTCCGTTCAGCTACCTGGTGGGCTCGGATCATCATCGGGTGGGCAAAGGGAGTTTGTACCCATTCTTGCTCGGGCAGCGGTTGCCGTTGGTGTAGCAGGTGTTTTTATGGAAACACACCCTTATCCTGACAAAGCTCTTTCGGACGGTCCCAACGCCGTTCCGCTTGCCATGGTCGAAAACCTTTTAGAGGAACTTTGTGAAATTGATAGGATTGTTAAAAAAAACGTGTTTTAAGGCCCCAGATATTTTTAAGTGGTAGAAAAGAGGATTTTGATGAGTACGATAACTGATGTATTTGCTAGAGAAATAATAGACAGTAGAGGAAATCCTACGGTCGAGTGCGACGTCGTTCTGGATTCGGGAGTAGTAGGGAGAGCTGCCGTACCAAGCGGGGCTTCTACTGGAAAAGCGGAAGCAGTAGAAATAAGAGACAACGATAAAAGGTTTTCTGGTAAGGGTGTTTTAAAAGCGGTAGAAATTATTCGAAATGAAATCGCTGAATGTATTTTGGGACTCGATGCTGAACGACAAGCGGAGATTGATCGACAGTTAGTTTTACTTGATGGAACTTCAGATAAATCTAGATTTGGCGCTAACTCAATTCTTGCTGTGTCGTTAGCGATAGCTAAGGCATCCGCATTAAATATGAAGATGCCTCTTTTCAGGTATCTTGGAGGAACTGTTGCGAGTCATCTTCCCGTACCTATGATGAATGTTATAAATGGTGGTGCTCATGCTAATAATAATTTAGATATTCAAGAATTGATGATTGTACCGTATGGCTTCGACTCATTCAGGGAATCCCTGAGATGTGGTTGCGAAATCTTCCAGTCTTTGAAAATATTGTTAGAAAAAAAAAGTCTCTCCTCATCGGTGGGTGATGAGGGAGGTTTTAGTCCATCGCTAAAAAGTCATGAAGAGGCGTTAGATTTGATTATTAACGCTATTGAGGTGGCTGGTTATCAACCTAAAGAAGATGTAGGATTGGCTCTGGACTGCGCTAGTTCCGAGTTTTACAGAGATGGAAAGTATTTGTTGCACGGCGGGAAGGAGAGTCTTAACGCTGATGCATTTATAGATTTTCTTGAATCGCTGTGTAATCGTTACCCAATAGTATCTATAGAAGATGGAATTGCTGAAGACGATTGGAAGGGATGGAAAAAATTGACGCAGAGACTAGGCAGTAAGATTCAGCTAGTTGGTGATGATCTATTTGTCACTAACACTAAACTGTTACAAAAAGGAATTGACCATAACGTTGCGAACTCAATTTTAATTAAAATAAATCAAATCGGTACGTTGTCTGAAACTCTTGCGGCAATAGAATTAGCAAAAAAAAATAGTTACTCGACAGTTGTTTCCCATCGATCAGGCGAAACCGAGGATGTATCTATTGCGGATATAGCGGTTGGCACCAACGCTTATCAAATAAAAACAGGGTCTTTATCGAGAAGTGAGAGGGTTTGTAAATACAATCAGTTATTACGAATAGAAGAGGACTTAGGTCAGGATGCTAAATTTTTGGGCAAAAAAACTTTTAGTGGAAATTAGAATTGTTTTAAGCGAATTGGTCGAATGAAATTTATAAAAAGTTTTACATTTCGGAACAACGATTCTCGTTTTCTTTCTTATAACTGTCCAGTTTGTTTTATGGTTTGGAGAGGGAGGTTGGCTAGCTACTATAGCTAAACAAAATAATTTTCTTGAATTAGAGAAGACAGTTCGGGAGGATGAAGAAATGCTGTTAAAACTAAGAGCTGAGGCTCGAGATCTACAAGAGGGCCATATGTCAATAGAGGAAAGAGCTCGTTTTCAACACGGGATGTTAGAAAAAGGGGAAGTATTTATTCAGCTGCGCCCTTAGTTTTAAAAGTTTTATCCAATTCCTCAGGTGCTATTAAAAAAACTCTTCCACAATATTCGCACATTACCTCTAATTTAGTTCGTTTTTGCCTTTCATTAAGAAGTTCTGGTTCACTAAATTGTTTGATTGAAGCAATGATTTTTTTCTTTGACAGGTGCAACGAAAAACAGGACAAAAGTTTTTTGTTCTTATTAGCTTTTCATTTAGATACTTCTTAAGCAGTAAGTCGTCTAAATTGTTGTGTATTATCTCGTTAGTGTCTATCTGTTCTAAACCAAGGGTCAGCAACTCCCAGTCACACATTTGTTTTTGAGAAGAATCATTTGGAAGAGCCTGTAATAAAATACCTTTTGCTATATGGTTGTTTATGAATATTCTTAGCCATGATTTAACTTGTTCGGACTTATTTAAATAATGCTCTAACGAATAAGCAACACCACGATCATTTATTTGGACAATTCCTTGATAAATGTTCATCGCTTTATTTTTAGGCTTTATACTTGCCACAAATAAACCGCCACCATCTGGCTCTATTAGTTCCTTAAATGAATAAAAAGGATTTTTATTCTTCGAGCGATTGTTTTGATTCTCTTTTACAGTACCGCGAAATTCACCAGCGTTATTACATTCGGAGACTGCTAATGATATTATTCCTTTCCCATGTATCTGCAATATTACAGAACCCTTATATTTAAGAGATGAACTCAGCAAAATGTTAGCGACTGTAAGTTCGCTTAATAAACGGAATGAACTCAGAGTTACATGATCTCGAGTTTGTCTAAAAATAGTTGAATCTAAAACTAATTCAACGTATGAAAGTTTCGTTGATTGGTTGACAATTAAAAAAGTAGAACTTTTATTTTGATGTGTTTTGCTCATTTAAAGTATGCTTATCTTATCTTTGATGTGTTCTTCATGTTAGATAATAAAAATTAGACGAACTCCGTGATATATTATGTCAATCCAACATTTTTTTTTATTAAGATTTAATGAAAATTTTACAGGATCTGAACGTAGACCTACACACTCATTCGACTGCCTCAGATGGCTCTTTGTCACCTTCTCAACTAGTTGGTAGGGCAATTGAGCATGGAGTTGATATTTTGGCATTGACTGATCATGATACCGTCAGCGGCATTGCTGAAGGATTAGAGGCAGCTAAAGGAACTGGCTTAACTTTCATTCCAGGGATTGAGATATCAACAATGTGGGGGGGAAGTTGCATCCATGTTGTTGGACTCGATATTCAGTTTAATAACCCTAATCTGAAAGAGGCGTTGTTGCAGATTCAAAAAGGAAGATTTCAAAGAGCCGAACGAATTAATTTAGCTCTAATAAAAGCTGGTCTTCCATCAATGTTAGAACGTGCTTTGTCCATTTCAGGGGGTAAAGGACAAATCGGACGGGTTCATTTTGCAAGGGCGATGGTTCAAGAAAATATTTGTGAAGATGTCCGTGATGTTTTTTCTAATTACCTCGTCAAAGGAAAACCAGGTTACGTTGAACATTACTGGCCTTCGCTAAAAAGTGTGGTAAGTCTGATATTGGAAGCTAATGGCCTTCCGGTTATAGCCCATCCAGCAAGATATAAACTATCTTACAATTTACTAACTTATATGTTTGAAGAGTTTGTTTCTTTTGGCGGAGTAGGAATAGAAGTTGCTACGGGTAGTCACAGTTCGGCAGACATTGAGAGATTCAAAAATGTTTCTATGGAATACGACTTTAAAGCGTCTCGAGGCAGTGATTTTCATTCTCCTTCGGAAAGTCGTTATGATGTTGGTAGGGCGCCGTATTTGCCAGACTGTCTATTGCCAATTTGGGCAAATATAGAAGTAAGAGGATAAGCCATGTATACAAAACGAGTTTTATCTGGAATGAGGCCAACAGGATCATTGCACCTGGGTCATTATCATGGAGTTCTTAAAAATTGGTTAGAATTGCAGGTTGAATACGAGTGCTTGTTTTTTGTTGCCGATTGGCATGCACTGACAACACACTATGACAATCCAGAGATCGTTGAAAGTCATGTTTGGGATATGGTGATAGATTGGTTAGCTGCTGGGATTGATCCCAATCAGGCAACCCTTTTTATACAGTCCAAAGTTCCAGAGCATGCTGAGTTACATCTACTACTTTCAATGTGTGCCCCGCTGGGTTGGCTGGAAAGGGTGCCAAGTTTCAAAGACCAACAGAGTAGAATTAACGACAAAGATTTATCTACTTATGGGTTTCTGGGCTACCCACTACTCCAGGCAGCAGACATATTAATTTATAGAGCTGATCAAGTTCCAGTCGGCGAGGATCAGGTTCCACACATAGAATTTACTAGGGAAATAGCAAGGAGATTTAATCATTTGTTTGGTGGGGAGGTTGATTTTGTTAAAAAAGCCTTAGAAGCAAGCAAAAAGTTGGGCAGTAAAAGGAGTCGGTTGGTACAAGAACTAAGACAGAACTTTCACGAAAAAGGGGATGAGATGGCTTTGGAGAGGGCCAAGGCTGTTTTGCAGGAGGCACAAAATTTGACCATTGATGATAGAGAAATTCTTTTCGGTTATTTGGAAGGCGCTAAAAGACTGATTTTGGTGGAACCGCAGCCGCTGTTGACCCAGTCACCGAAGCTTTCAGGTTTAGACGGATTAAAAATGTCAAAAAGTTATGGTAATACAATTTCCATGCGTGAAAATCCTGATAGTTTAGTCATAAAGCTTAAAAAAATGCCTACTGACCCAGCAAGAGTGAAAAGGGATGACCCGGGCGACCCCGAAAAATGCCCAGTATGGTCCTTGCATAAAGTATACAGTTCAAAGCAGGCCCTTGACTGGGTTGAAGAAGGTTGTGTCACAGCTTCAATTGGCTGCCTAGAATGTAAAAAGCCGCTTATTGAGTCGATTCTAAGCGAGCAAAAAGATTTTAAAGAAAAAGCAAAACCTTATGAAGAGGATATTGGCGTTGTAAAAAACATAGTTTCTGATGGATGCGAAAAAGCGAGAGAATTAGCAAAAAATACGATGAGAGATGTGAGAGAATGTATGGGATTAGACTACACGTAAGAGCATGAAAAAAATCACTGGGAGTATAGTTGCTATTGTCACTCCAATGCATAAAGATTGTAGTTTGGATACGAACTCTTTAAATGAATTAATTGAATGGCATATAAGAGCAGGGACAGATGGCATTGTAGTTGTTGGGACAACTGGTGAGTCTCCGACAGTTGATTTTGCTGAGCACATTGAATTAATTAAAGTTGCTTCGGAGATTATAGATGGACGAGTTACAGTTCTAGCAGGAACGGGTGCCAATTCAACCGAAGAGGCAATTTCTTTAACTAAAGAGGCTGAACTTATCGGAGTGGATGCCTGTTTACAAGTTACGCCCTATTATAACAAGCCTAGCCAAAGAGGCTTAATTGAGCACTTTTCCAAAATTGCGAATGCTACAAGGCTGCCGGTCATTCTTTATAACGTTCCTGGAAGGACTGTTGCTGATTTGAATAACGAATCTGTAAAGGAACTATCGAACCATAAGAACATAGTTGGGATTAAGGACGCTACCGGAGATCTTAATAGGGGGCAGTGGCTCATCAAAGAGGTTGGAGATACTTTTCAAATATATAGCGGAGATGATCCCACAGCCGCAGCGCTTATGTTCTGTGGAGCAAATGGTAATATTTCGGTAACTGCAAATGTTTTTCCTAGGACGATGTCTCTGATGTGCAAAGCGGCAATTGGAGGAAATGTAGAGGAAGCAAATAGATTAAATAAAATTCTTTTGCCGGTTCACAAGGCACTCTTTTCCGAATCCAACCCAGTCCCTGTTAAGTGGCTACTGTATAAAATCGGGTTAATAAACTGGGGGATAAGGTCTCCTTTATGTGAGCCGTCTATAGAAACTCAAAATGTATTGGAGAAAATGTTACCCTTGTTTGAAGAATTAGAAGCAGAATATATGAGAAATTAAGGAGTAAGCGAAGTGTTTGTTATTAGTAGGTCATGTCGTTTTAGGAGGATTTACCAATCCCTGAGTTTGATTCTATTATTGGTAATTTTTGCTGGATGTTCTCTCTTTGGTGAAAAAAATGTTTCGGATCGAACTGTAATTAGTAGATCATCTAACAAGGCTCTGGAAATACCACCAGACCTAATAACGCCTGCCGTAAATGATAAATATAGTTTACCCGCTTCAGGCGAGGCTAGATTGTCAGATTTTAACGATATTGACAGCCGTAAGTTGCCTAGTGAAAATTCAAGCCTTTTACCCATAGAAACAGAGGCTTATTTTATCAATTACGGTGGATTCAAGGTCCTGCTAAGTAGAAAGAAGCCCTGAGGAGATTTGGGGTTTGTTGAAGAGTTTTTGGATACAAAATGGGTTCCAAATTGAAAAGGAACTACCTGAGGAAGGTTTTATCGAGACTGCATGGTTGGAAAGTAGAGAAAAGATCTCGGACGGCTTAATCCGGAACACACTGGGAAAAATTTTTGGCGGCCTTTACGACACTGGGGAGAGAAATAAATTTCGCATGAGAATTGAGAGGACAAAAGCTGGTTTTTCAGAAATTTCTGTTGTTCATAAAGGATTGATACAAGTTGCATCTGATGATAGATTTGATCCGACAATAGTATGGGCAAACAGAAATTCCGATCAACAGTTAGAAGAATTATACCTCAGACGTATTATTAATTTTGTATCTGGAAAAGAGGATAAAAATAGCAAATCTATTGACGTTGTTAAAAAATCTACTCCTACTTTAAAAGGGGATGATGACAATTTTGTTGAACTAGCGCTAAACTTTAATGAAGCATGGAAATCAGTAGGGCTTATTTTAGATCGACTTGGCTTTGAAGTTGAGGAGCGTTTAAGAGAGCAGGGAACTTATCTGATTCGCTACAAAAACTCGATCAGGAAGAAAAAGAGAAAGGGTTTTTTGCAAAAATATTCTCCTCAGGTAAGGAGCAGTTAGACATGAACCTTTACAGAATTGAAATTAAAAATAATGGGAATGTTTCACAAGTTTTTGTATCTGACCATGAAACCAGCGAGCGTACAAAGAGTAGTCAAAATATTTTGGCGGTAATTTATGAACAGTTGAATTAGTGAGATTTTGTTGTCTAGCAAGTGGTAGCGAGGGTAACTGTACTTTAGTAGAGTCCTCCGAGGAAGGTGAAACCCTGCGTATTCTAGTTGATTGTGGTTTAAGTTTTTCTCTTTTAAAACGGAAACTTTTAAATCGTGGCATGCTACCTGAAGAAATTCATGGTGTAATCATTACGCATGAGCATGCTGACCATTGCAAAGGAATTGTACCGCTAGTAAGGGTTTTGGAAATCCCGGTTTTCATGACTTATGGAACCTATTTAGCAAACAAAGAGATACGGAAAAATTTGAAACCTATCTTTTTGTCACCACATAAAAAGATTTTATTTAAAGGACTAGGGATAAACCCTTTTCCTGTACCACACGATGCAAGAGAGTCTATCGCTTTAACAGTCGAAAGTAATAGTTTTAAGATTGGTATCTTAACAGATGTAGGGGTAATAACTAAAACCATAATGGATGAGTTAGAAGATGTTGATGCATTAATTTTAGAGTTTATCTATGATGACGACTTATTGAGCAGATCGAACTATCCTGAGGGACTAAAAAAGAGAATTTCATCCAAGTATGGTCACTTATCAAATTCGTCTGCTGTGAGATTTGCAAAAGATTTTTTACAGAGAGAAAGGAAAGTGTTGGTTGCTGCTCATCTGAGTAGCAGCAATAATTCTCATAATCATGTTATTGCTTTACTGGATCAATTGTGTCACGACAAGAAAACTGAATCATTCATTGCAGATCAAGATAACGGTACCCCCTGGATTAATTTGGGTTAGTGTTGCTATGTTTTGCTACCAGATCGGAAAAAATCGTTTTGGTGCTTGCATAATATGAGCAATGTGCGACACCCATTATAAATAGGATGATCGGGAGAAATAGGACGAATAAGGATCCTTGGTCAATTTTAAATAAACTAATTAACAGTGCTATGAAAATAGAGATACAAAGCATGACCATTACCCATGTTAGAAAGTATGTTAAAAAACTTTTCCAATTTAAGAGGACTGCGAAAAATGAGTAAAACATTGCCTTAATTGAATTCAAATTACCCCATACAACAAGTTGGGGAGCAAACCAGAAGATCATTTGAATAGGAACATAAAGTATTATTACTGTCATTACTTTAATGTTAAAGAGGTTTCCGCTTTGCGTTCCACTGTTAATTTGTAAGTCTGGGTTATTGACTAAGTCAATAACCGACTTATCATTTAATAGCATCATCAAAATAAATATTAAAAACAGAGAACCACAGTAGTAAAAGCCTAAAAGTATGAGATCGAATTTCTTTGAACCGGTAAAACCAGAAATTATTATTCTTGGAGGCACCACCTGGTTTTGGTCTACGGCTTTGGCTAAACATATAAAGCCGAAAGCTATCCCTGGAGAGATGACTAACGATACTATTAGTCCCACAATGGGAATGAGGCCAAATAAAAACATGGCAGTCCAGTAGGCTAGCAGAGTTAGAATCCAGACTAATGGTTGTTTTTTAAAAATATCATAACCATGTAGTAACCAGTTTCTCCCTTCAAATATAGCTACAACATTAGGCTGGATTTTGTTCATTTCCATAGTTTGTCTCGTCTCTTCTCTTTTTTAATATAATTTCGAATTGTTCTGGGTTTTTTGGGCTTAGTAAAGATGCCTCTCTCGGTTGATGCCAGTCGAAAAGTCTAGAAATCCAAAATCGTAAGGCTGCTCCTCTCAACATCATCGGTAGAGCTTTCTTTTCCTCGGGAATAAGCTGTCTGATACTTTCATAGCCACTCACCATTTTATCAAAGTAATTTTTTTTGAAGCTTCCAAAAGTTACGTCGTCTGTCGATATAGCCCAATCATTTAGTGTCACAGCTAGGTCATAGCAAAGTACATCAGTTCCGGCAAAATAAAAATCTATTAACCCACTGAGCTGATACTTTTTTGTGGACTGTTGTTTGTCTGTTGTATCTTTTTGCGTAAAATCTTTGCGGAAAAGTACGTTATCTTTAAAAAGGTCCCCGTGAACCATGGCTGTAGGTAATATTCCAAATATGCTTGATTCTCTAAAGACGGTTTGTTTTTCAATTTCAGAGGAAAGTAATTTTTTTTGATCCTCAGACATGAACTGCAGAATCTGCGATGATGTGGTTTTACACCATTCAAAACCTCGACAATTAGGTTTTACATTCTGAAACTCGGTTGCATCTAAATGTGTCTGAGCCAAAGCCTGACCTACCTGGTAACAGTTTTCAGATGTAGGTTTTTCAATAGTGATTCCCTCTAGAGCGGTTACTAGTGTTGCTGGTTTTCCCTTAAATATTCTTATCACTTGATCAGAACTGCTAATGATTGGCATGGGACAGAGTGTTTTTTGCTTGATAAAAAAGCATAAATTCAAGATAAAATTGGGCTTCATTTAAGGATAGCTTCTCAAAAATCGTTAAAACATATTTTCCGCTGGACATAAAAATAAAATAGTTTGTATTTTCAATGCCTGCCTGAATGCCTTCAAACCCCAGCAAATTACCTAATTTGTAGTTTTTTAGAAAATCTTCGAGTTCAGAGTGCGAAATTTTTGAAAATACGGCCATAATAAAGTATTGTCTTGTTTGCATTGAGTTTATTGTAAATCGGGAAACTTATGGAAAAAAGTGTGGAAAAAATGACATCTCACCAGATAAAAAACTTGTTTTTAAAGTTTTTCGTTGAAAAAGGCCACCTTCATGTTCCGAGCTCTGCTTTAGTTCCTGAAAACGATAAGAGCCTACTTTTCACGAACAGCGGAATGGTTCAGTTCAAGGAGGAGTTTCTAGGGGTTAGATCACCCCCTAATTCCAAGGTTGTAACTTGCCAGAATTGTTTAAGGGCGGGAGGCAAGCATAACGATCTGGAGAATGTTGGGTATACCGCACGACATCACACTTTTTTTCAAATGTTAGGAAATTTTTCATTCGGTGATTACTTCAAAGATACAGCAATTACCCTGGCATGGGAGCTTCTGACAGATATTTATAGATTAGATCCAAAAAGGTTAATTGTGACTGTCTATGATGATGATGAGGAAACTTACAGAATTTGGAGGAGCAAGATTGGCATTTCGGATTCGCGAATCTTGAAAATCGGAGATAATAAGGGCGGTCGTTACTCAAGCGACAATTTCTGGCAGATGGCGGATACGGGACCTTGTGGTCCTTGCACAGAGATTTTTTTTGATTATGGTCCGAGCGTCGAAGGTGATCTACCGGGAACTACAAATGAGGGGGATAGATTTGTAGAAATTTGGAACCTCGTATTTATGCAATTTTACAAAGACAACAAAGGAAGAATCTCGAAACTACCTAACCAGTGTGTGGATACGGGTATGGGATTGGAAAGAATTACTTCAGTACTTCAGGGGGTTACGGATAACTATCAAACTGATACTTTTTTTCATTTGATGTCTGGCGCCGCAAAATTATTGAAAGTGGAAGAACTGGGTACTATCTCATTAAAAGTAATATCAGATCACATTAGATCAATTTTTCACTTGTTACGTGAAGGAGTCAATCCGGGTAATGAGGGTAGGGGTTATGTGCTTAGGAGAATCATTCGAAGGGCAGTCAGATATGCATATAAGTGTGAGGTTAGAGATGTATTTTTGGCAGATATGGTTGACGTATTTCTTAAAGATTTTCCTGAGAAAATCAGTTTGGAAGAAATAAATACTATTAAATCAAAAATAAGTGCTGAGGAGGAAAAATTCAGCGCAACTTTTTTCCGTGGTATGGAGATTCTCTTACATCAGATTAAATTAGCTGACTATAAAGTTTTGAGTGGGTCGACTGCCTTTCTTCTTTACGATACATATGGTTTTCCAATTGATCTTACTGTTGATATTTGCAAAGAGAAAAAAATAGAAGTTAATATCGAAGAATTTAATGTGTTAATGAAAGAGCAGAAAGAACGTTCCAAAGACAAAAATCAATTTCAGCAGGGAATTCAAGTGAATGAGCCAAATTTACAGACTGAATTTGTTGGTTATAACCGTTCTTCTGTTGATTCCGAAGTGTTAGGCATATTTAAAGATGATGAAAAAATAGCAGAACTCAAAGAAGGAGAAAGAGCATATTTGGTTTTGGAAAAATCTTGTTTCTATGCAGAATCTGGAGGACAAATTGGTGACACTGGAACGATCACTTCACCCTCAGCACAGGTGTCAGTTCTTGATACAAAAAAATTCAATAGGATGTTTCTGCACGACTGTGTTGTGAAGAAAGGTACACTAAAGGCAGAACAAAGTGTCTCAGCGCATATAGATAAGATTAAAAGGGAGATGGTGATGTGCAATCATTCTGCAACTCACCTTCTTCACTTTGCTTTGAGACAAGTTTTAGGTAATCACGTTGTACAGAGAGGTTCTCTTGTTACCGAAGAGAGAACTAGGTTCGATTTCTCACATGAATCTAAAATTGATGCAGAAGATATCATTTCTATAGAGAATGTTGTAAATGAGATAATTAAAAAGAACACCATGACCGAGATTAAAAATATGGAGTATTCTGAGGCTGTTGATTATGGTGCCGTAGCTCTTTTTGGAGAAAAATATGGGGACCGTGTAAGAGTATTGAAAATCGGACCGTCTATTGAGTTATGTGGGGGTACCCATGTATCTCGAACGGGTGATATCGGATTTTTTAAAATTATCTCGGAAGGAAGTGTTTCAAGTGGCGTTAGAAGAATAGAGGCTGTTTCCGGAAAAGCTGCAGAGGAATACGTTACGGCATTAGAGAGGACTCTTCGTGAGACTTCTGAAGTACTAAAAGTACCACATCATAAAATTCTCGATAAAGTTAAGCAGTTAAATGATGACTTAATGCAGAGAGCAAAAGAAATCAGGTTGCTCAAATCTGAGCAAATTAAAACACAGAAATTATCGATAATCGAAACTCTCGAAAGGATGGAAGATCCAAAAATTCTGACACTTGTTGTCAACTCGGCAGATGTTTCTGATTTAAGGGAAATTACCGACGAGATAAAATCAAGATTTAAAAAGTTTGCCGTTGTTTTAGGTACTGTTAGTTCCGGAAAAGTATTGTTGGTTTCAAGAGTATCGAAAACGTTGGTTGATACCGTATCAGCAAAAGAGGCTTTGGATTTGTCAGCTGGAATCATTGGTGGGAAAGGTGGAGGAAGAGCAGATTTTGCTCAGGCTGGTGGAAGTGTGATTGAGAATATAGACTTAGCCTTTAAGGAAGCGGAACAATATTTTTCTCAAAAATTAGGGAAGGTTTATGAAAAATGAGGAAGGGACTCACGAGCTAGATTTGAGTGGGTTAAACTGCCCACTTCCTGTGTTAAAAACAAAAAAGAAGTTATCTTCGATGGATACGGGTGAAAGATTGTTTGTTGTTTGCACCGACCAAGGTTCATTCGATGACTTTAAATATTTCTGTGATCATTCAGGTAATAAGTTGGTGTCAAGAGAAAGGGCAGAGGATAAAATTGTTTTTCTTATTGAGCGGAAATAGCTCACTTTTTTATATCTGCTGCAACAGTGAAGGCATCTGAAAAAAAGTTTTTTTCTCCCAAATTCAGTTTTTTCGTCAAATCATCAAACGCTGCATCAACCATTAAAGGGGAGCCGCAGGCGTAAACATTGTAATCTACCAAAGAGTCGTGATCCTCCATAAGGGCGTGATGGACAAACCCGGTTCTTCCTTTCCAGTTATCTTCGACAGAAGCTTCACTTACCACTGGAATGTATGCGAACTTTGTAATTTTTTTAGACCAACTTTCGATATTTTCTGACAAATATAGATCTTTAGGCTTTCTAACGCCCCAATAAAGAGAAATATCGTACTGTAAATTCTCTAGAGCAAGATTTTCAATTATTGCTTTGATCGGTCCGATTCCTGTTCCACTGGCCAGGAAGATAATATTTTTGTCACTATTTTTTCTAAAATAAAAGGTTCCTAAAGGTCCTTCAAGCCTCAGTATTTTTTTCTTTAATCTCAACTTTTCTTTCACTCTGAAATCCGAAAATGGAGTCTGTAAAAAGTCCTCCAGGGTTATGTTTGACGTGAAGTTCGATTAAGTTATCTTCTCGAGGTGCATTTGCCATAGAGTAACTTCTTCGCTTCTCTCCTTCCAGAAGAATATCGATATACTGTCCTGGTAAAAAAGAAAATTTTTGGTTTGCTGGAAGTCTTAAATAAATTATTGCGATATCATCCGTCACCTTTTTGACACTCTCAACTCTGCAAGGCAGTTTTTTTGGCTGGTATTCCTTTGCGACGGATAACAAATTAGCTGTTATTGCCACATCCGTGATTGGTTTTGCCGTACATAAAAGTAATGATTGTGTCTTTTTTCAAATTCAGAAAGTGCTCTTTTCTGATACGTTGCCATAATTGACTTCTCCCGCAGTGATTTTTGCTTTACAGGAACCACATGCACCGTCTTTACACCCGTAAGGCACAACTAAGCCATTTTTTAGGGCAGCCGACAGAATCGTTTCCTCGTCATCGACTTGAAAGCTAACGTTGCCAGGGTTTATTGTTACTGTTTTCATCCAATTATTTTAACAAAGCAAATCGCTGTGATTGAACTAATAATAACAACCCTATAACAAGGGCGGAAATTGGTGGGAAAAAAGCTATCACTGAGGGGGGCCATGTATTCAACACTCCTAAATGCGAAACGAGACCATTCAATAGATGGAAAAATATCCCGAAGAGCACTCCTACGAATATTTTAATTCCTATATTTCCTCCTCTTGTTTGAATGAAGGCAGCTGGTGTGGCTATCAATAACATAATCCAGATAAGCAATGGATACACTATTCTTTTCCAAAAAGAATTTCGTATGAGTTTGCATCTTGATTACTGTCCTCCAAGTATGCCACATAACTTCTTAATTCTTGTGCTGACATCTTTTCTGGTTTTATTGTTAAGGCATTAAAAGTACTCGCAGAAATATTCGTAGAAAGTATGATGTTGTCAAATTGCTTTTCTGTTATAGATGTTGGCTCCGACATATCAAGAATGGTGGGCTTTGCTAAACTCCAACTGTAAAAGAAAACCCCTTCATCAGCCATATTGTTTTTTTGAAAAAGCCCAGTTTTGGCCGTGATTTTCCTTATTAGTTTGTTTTGCTTGTCAAACTCATAAATTAAAACAGAGGAAAGCTTTCTATCAAAATCAATTCGCCCTATATTTATAATCCGCTCGTTAGCATCGTTTTCTATTTTTTCATAATTTAAAACATCTCTAATCCAATACCCGGTTTGAAGTTCTATTGTTTGGTATGGCCCTCCACCAGAGTTAATTTTATTAAGTTTATTAATGGAGGACGGCATAATAATTTCAGACAAAAAAATTGTGAGTATGACAATGGGAATTCCTCCCGTGAGGATCACTTTTATAAAATGGCGAGTGGAAAATCCACTTCCGAAAAAGACCACAAATTCAGAATTAGCTGCTAAGGAAGCAAAGCACCACAAGCTACCAACGAGTGTGGCAATTGGGACAACATCATAAATGATACTGGGAGCGTTAAGGATTTGCGAATAAAAGATTTTTTCTAATTTTATCTCATAAGTATTTAGATTTTCTAGTTCAGTTATGAAGGAAAAAAAAGAGAAGAGGACAGTAAATCCAAATGTAATGATAAAGATTTTTCTTAATAAATCGGATACAAGGTATTTAGTTATTAATGTCATTTTAGAATCTGCAATATACTTGTGTTGATTTCTCCTTCTCTGTAACGGGAAGCAATACGGGTAAGAACCATGATTGTTATAGGAAGAACCATTTGACTTATTAACCAATTAATTGAACCTTTGATGATAAGAGCTTGAAAAATACCCAGCAAATGATTAGCAATCAAAAAGATTAATATAGCGGTAAAAATATGCAGAATTTTTAATTGTTTGCCTCCTCCTAGTGATAAAGGGACTGCCAAAAATGGTAGGAATGCACAGAGAAAAATAGTTCCTATTCTCATGAAGAGTTCTGCAAGGTCTGGATTTGTCGAACGATTGAATAGCGTCACTGAATCTGTACTTTTTATTCTTTTTTGTAGCGTGTAGTTTTTTGGAGGATTCTCTAGAGACATGCGATATGTATCAAATACCGTATATTGATAATCTTTAGTTTGATTGGCCTGTTTGATATCAAAACGAGAACCGTTCCTCAAGATTATCCATGGTGTCTCGTTTATAAAAGAAATTTCTCCATTTCCGCCCAAGATGATAGTTTCCCTGTTTGTGCCCGTTTGTATTTTTACAAACACCAAACCGAGTTTCATTGATTCTTTTTCGGTTCTCTCAAAAAAAATAATTCGATTTCCTTTGGAAAATTCTGAAAATCTTCCCGCAGAATATTGCTTTAGACTACTATCATTTTCTGCTTGTAAACGCAGTTTGTCAGCCTGGTGCCGAGCCCAAGGGGTCGCGAAAAGCGTCGTAACCGCCGTAAACAAGACCAGAGGCAAGACAAATTTGATTATCGTAGGGGTAAAATCAAATAGGCGCATACCAGACGTTCTGAGAATAATAAGTTCATTATCATTTTGAAGTCTAGTAAACGTAATAAAAACCGCCAAGAAAGCTGTTAGAGCAATAATTGTTCCGATAGAGCTAAAGGTTGAGAAGAGAATTAATGGAAGAACTATGTCCGGGGCCGTCTCTCCGCTAGCGGCATTACCTAATGTTCGCACAAGAGCCATTGTCAGGACAACGGTAAAAAGGGAGCAGAAAATTACCCCTCCCTGAAACCTTAATTCTTTTAATATCGATCTTTTAGTGATCACAGGATATATAATAATGATTTTATTTAAAGGTATTGTGTCATGATAAAGGCGTTAGATACAATTAGAACAAAGAGAGTGAGTTCAAAAACTACTAAAATACAAAGGACTACAGTGGAGAAAGTGAAAATCTCAACTTTCAATCAATCAATTGAAAAAATGCCATCTGTCGATTGTCTTTGGATACCTGTATTTGCAGGGAAAGGCGCTGCTCGGATGAAGGGTATTGCCGCTTCTATGAATAAATTATGTGGAAAAGCAATTGAACGAGTTTTGAAATCGGGAGATTTTAAAGGAAAGTTAGGCGAAACATTGGTTTTGAGAGATATTGTCGGAGTAACCTCAAAAAAGATTTTGTTGGTTGGGTTAGGCCAAGAGCCCAATTTGGATGGAAAGACTTTCGCCCGCGCAGTTTGTGCAGCTGTAAGGACAACTGCCGATTCTTTAACGATAAAAAAAGCGTTGTCATTTTTAGCTCAGGTAAAAGTAAAGGGAAGAGACAGTAGATGGCTAATAAAATTGCACGTAAGTGAGAGTTTACGAGTGCTGTATAAATTTGAAAGATTTAAGACTGAACAAAATGGTGTTGAGGAGGATGACGGGGAAAAATTAAAACCAGATAATATTTCTTTAATATCATTGCAGATTTCGGCGCCAGGCAATATATCAACTGCGGAATCGTCGAGGGCAATCAGAGATGCTGTTTGTCTTGCAAACGGGGTTGAATTAACTAGAGATCTGGGGAATTTGCCACCTAACATTTGTACCCCCGGGTATATTCGGGATGTAGCTAACAGTCTTACAAAAGGTACGAAATTAAAATGTGAGATTTTTGATAAAAAGAAATTAGAAAAACTTGGTATGGGATCTTTTCTCGCTGTGGCTCAGGGTTCGGTCCAACCACCCTATATGGTTGTTCTTAGCCACAATGGTGGTAAGGCAAAAGAGGAGCCGATAGTTTTGGTGGGTAAAGGAATAACATTTGATTCAGGAGGAATATCGATTAAGCCTTCCGCTGCGATGGATGAAATGAAATACGATATGTGCGGTGCGGCAACAGTCTTAGGTCTTATGAAGACTGTGGCTGAGAGTGGTATTAAAAAAAATATTATAGGTGTTGTTGTTACCTGTGAAAATATGCCAAGCGGGACTGCGACTCGTCCGGGTGATATCGTCACTTCGAAATCAGGTCGAACAATTGAAATACTAAATACGGACGCCGAAGGAAGGCTAATTCTTTGCGATGCTCTTACTTATGTAGAGCGTTTCAAGCCAAAGGCAGTAATTGATATTGCGACTCTGACAGGAGCTTGCGTAATTGCTTTGGGAGGTGTCAATACAGGTCTTTTTTCTGCTGACGATCAACTTGCGACCGCTCTCGCAGAGGCTGGGAAAAGATCTCTTGATCCGGCCTGGCGGCTGCCTTTGGAGGAGGAGTACCAGGAACTTATTAATTCTCCGTTCGCTGAGGTTGCTAATGTTGGTGGTCGGGAGGCAGGTAGTGTTACTGCTGCTTGTTTTTTGTGGAGATTTGCGAAAAGTTATCCATGGGCACATTTAGATATTGCCGGAACAGCCTGGTTGAGTGGTAGTAAGAAAAATGCAACTGGCCGACCTGTTCCACTGTTGTGGGAATTTGTTTCAGAATATAAAAATTGACCAGAATCGATTTTTACTATGACGTGAAAGATATACTTTCGTTTGCAAGTCGGATAGCCCGAAAACTACACTATGAGAAGGTTATTTCAGTCAAACACCCACTGGTTATTCGTTGCAAGAATCAGTCCCACTGTGAAGAGGTAGGTTATTCGATTCATAATTTTTCAAAGAAAGATTTTTTACCCTGCGCAGAGTTTTCTGACGAGAGAGCAGATTTATTTCCTATAATTTTGTCAACAGTTTCGGAGATACCATTATGGGCAGATGACATAATTGTTTTATTAAATTTAGATACAAAAATCGAAACAACTTTTAGTTCGTATTGTAGGGTTATAGAGATCGTTGATCAAACCGAACTCAACCGACAAAAAGGACGTGAAAGGTATAAATATTATAAGGAACGAGGCTATGAAATTTTTGGCCACAGAGTTGATAAATGAATAAAGCTAATCGAAAAGTTTATGACCCTTCTGACATTGAAAAAAGATGGATTCATGAATGGGAGTCCAGGTCGTTATACTCATTGTCGAAGGATAATGATGGCGACGACAAAACTTTTAGTATTCAGCTTCCTCCCCCTAACGTCACAGGTACTCTTCACATGGGTCACGCATTTAACCAGACCCTTATGGATATTCTAGTGAGGTGGAACAGAATGCTCGGAAAAAAACTATTTGGATCCCTGGAACTGATCATGCTGGCATTGCTACTCAGTTGGTTGTTGAGCGAAATTTAGGATCCGAAGGCTTAAAAAAAGAGGATTTAGGTAGAGACAAATTCATACAAAAAGTTTGGGACTGGAAAAAAGTATCTGGCGATACCATCACGAATCAAATGAGACGTCTAGGCTCTAGTTGTGATTGGGATTCGGAATATTTTACGATGGATGCTATCCGCTCTAAAGTGGTTCATAAAGCGTTTGTAACGTTATTTAACCAGGGTCTGATTTATCGGGGCAATAGGTTAGTAAACTGGGATCCCGTTCTTATGACTGCCATATCAGACCTAGAAGTTGTTACGGAAGATACGGACGGATTTATCTGGACAATAAAATATCCATTAGTAGATAAAGAAAATTCTTCAAGGCCTATTGATACGGAAACCGTGAGTGTGGCTACCACTCGCCCAGAAACCATTTTAGGTGATGTAGCAGTTGCTGTTAACCCTGATGACGAACGATATAGAGAGTTGGTGGGGAGACTAGTGAGAGTGCCGATAATTAACCGCGCTGTGCCTATTGTTGCTGATGAATCTGTTGACATGGATTTTGGTACTGGCTGTGTAAAAATTACTCCTGCGCATGACTTTAATGATTATGAAGTTGGTAGGAGACACTCACTAGAGAGTATTAACATATTAACTAAAGATGGAAAAATTAACGACAATGCTCCTGCTAGGTTTGTAGGATCTGATCGATTTGTTGCTAGAGAAAAGATATTGAAAGAATTACGAGATGAAGGTTATTTAATCTCTCAAAAAAAACATAGATTGGCTCTTAAGAAGGGAGATAGGAGTGGAACTGTTATAGAACCTATGTTAACCAAACAGTGGTTTATCGATGTGAACAAAAAAGCACCACCCGATACACCAAGTGCGGGAAAGTCTTTTGCTGAGCAAGGGCTAGAGGCTCTTTCAAATGGGAATCTCCGTTTTGTTCCAGATGGATGGAAAAATACCTACCGGAGTTGGTTTGCGGATTTACAGGATTGGTGTATATCAAGACAGCTTTGGTGGGGCCATCAAATTCCTGCATGGTACAAACTTAATTCAAAAGGTGATGTTATTGAAGAAGAAAAAGTGTATGTAGCATCATCTAAGATAGAAGCTAAAAAATTGGCTGAAGAAGACGGTTGGCATGGTGAGTTACTTCAAGAAACTGACGTTTTAGACACATGGTTTTCGTCTGCACTAGTTCCATTTTCTACTTTGATGGATGAGGATTTTTCGTGGAATGAAAATAGCGGTGTTCCAAAATTGAATAAAAGTCTTGAGTGTTTTTTACCCTCTTCTGTTCTAGTTACCGGGTTTGATATTATTTTTTTCTGGGTAGCGCGTATGGTGATGATGACAAGTCACTTCACAGGATATGTTCCTTTTAGAGATGTATATATTCATGCATTAGTCAGAGATTCTGAGGGTAACAAAATGAGCAAGAGTAAAGGTAACACGCTCGATCCTTTGGATATAATCGACGGAATTTCATTGGAAGATCTTCTAGCCAAAAGGTGCAAAGGTCTACTTACTGCAAAAGATTCGAGTCTTGTGCGTGAAAGGACAAAAAAAGAATTTCCAAACGGTATTAATGCTTATGGTGTGGATGCCCTTCGATTTACTTTTGCAAGTATGGCTAGCCCAGGGAGAAACATTAATTTTGACCTATCTAGATGTGAGGGATATAGGAATTTTTGCAATAAACTGTGGAACGCATATCGTTACATTCTGATGCAATGTGAGGGAAAGGATAATGGGATAGGCTTATGTGGAGGTGATTGTGGGATTGACGGAAATTTATTTTTTTCGCGTTTTGATCGATGGATAGTATCGAAGCAAAATTTAGTTTTTCAAAAGGTTTCAGATAATCTAGAGAATTATCGGTTTGATTTAGCCTCCAAAGAACTTTATGAATTTATCTGGAATGATTTTTGTGACTGGTATCTTGAGATATGCAAGACACAGTTAAGCGTAAATAGAGATAATTTAAATAGAGCTACACGAAGATCCATGTTGAGAGTTTTTGAATCGTCCTTAAGGCTACTTCACCCTTTTTTACCTTTTCTCACTGAGGAAATTTGGCAGTCGGTTGCAAAGCTTGCGGGGAGGTCTACCAGACTTGACAACAGCGAAGATGACTCAATCATGTCTAAAAATTTTCCTGTGCAGGATAAAAAGAAAATTGATGAGATGTCCTTAACCTACATGAACAATTTTCAAAATATTGTAGTTTCGATTCGAACATTAAGGTCCGAAATGCAACTTTCACCTAGTGAAAGACCTGAGGCAATATTTATTGTTAAGGAGAGTGTCCCGCTAATTAATTATTCTGGGGAAGATGAACAGACGAACCTCTTTTCAGAAAAATTAGGTTTTGATTGCATTCAAAATTTAGCTAAACTCAGTGTGATTAGTGTTGTAGAAAATCTTCCTGCAGACATGATTCATGTGCCATTCCAGGTGGTTGGCGATGTAAAAATTTTACTCAAAGTTAAGATTGATAAAAATCTTGAAGTTAGCAGATTGCAAAAGGAAATAGATAGACTTAACCTCGAGCTTGTAAAAGTTGAAGAAAAGTTATCAAACAAATCATTTGTTGAGAAAGCCCCGGAAAAAATCGTCAACTCACAGAAAGAAAAACGTGCAGAATATACAATGAAAATCTCTGAGCTTAACGAACGATTGGGTAGCATTAATTTATAAATAAATCTTTTAAAATTGTCCCTGTTGGCGTTTTTTTATTTTTGACTTTAATTGGTGTATCCTCCGAAACAAGAAAACCTCCTTTGTTTCCGCCCTCAGGTCCTAGTTCAATTATCCAATCAGCTTCCGTCCATATATCGGTGTTATGCTCGATAACAACAAGTGTATTACCCGTCTCAACAAGTTTCTTCAGGATTGATATAAGATTTTTCACATCTGCCATATGCAATCCAATAGTTGGTTCATCAAATACATAAAGTGTTTTTTCGGAACTTTTTGCTTTTTGAAGTTCTGCTATTAGTTTTAATCGTTGCGCTTCACCGCCAGATAGAGTTGAGCTAGGTTGTCCTAGTTTCAGATAGCCCAACCCAAAGTTAGACATTAATTGTAATCCCTTACTAATTTTTCTGTGATTAGCAAAAAATCTACAAGCCGCGTCTACGCTCATATTAAGTACGTCAGAAATACTTTTTCCTTGCCAAAGGACCGATCTAATTTCATGCTCAAACCTATTCCCATCACATGATTCGCACTTTGTCGAAACATTCGGAAGGAAGTTCATCTGAACACTTTCTACTCCTAGTCCTTTGCAAGTCTGACATCGCCCATCACCAGAGTTATAGGAAAAGTAAGAAGCATTCCAACCTTTCGTTTTTGCCCCGTTAGTTTCAGCAAAAATTCTTCTGATATCATCCCAGATATTAATATATGTCGAAGGCGTTGATCGAGGAGTTTTGCCTATCGGAGATTGATCAACTTCTAAGATTTTATCAAAACCTTGCCAATTCATTATCCTGCGACAAAAAAATAGTTCATGTACTGGTTTCTCATCTGAATTTGTTCTGTTATCTAACAGTTCTTTAATATTTTTCGTAAGAACTCCCTTCAAAAGAGAGGATTTTCCGCTCCCAGATACCCCGGTAAGTATATTTAACTTGTTCAATGCAAACCGAGCGTTAATATTCTTTAAATTATTAAGATATGCCCCCTCTATTTTCAGAAACTCTTTTGGAGAGGATTTTTTAAGATTTTGGCTTTACTTGATGTTCGTAAATATTTTCCAGTTAACGAGGATTCATTTTTTTTAATTGACTGAGGCGTTCCGTGGGCAACAATTTTTCCGCCAAACTCTCCTGCGCCTGGACCAACATCTATTACATAATCTGCTTTTAAGATGGTTTCAATATCATGCTCAATAATCACGACAGAATTACCTCTTTCTTTTAATTCCTCAATTGCTTGGAGTAAAACCTGATTATCTCTAGGGTGAAGACCTATGGTGGGTTCATCGAGGACATAACAGACACCATTGAGATTAGAGCCTAATTGAGCAGCGAGCTTTATTCTCTGTAGTTCTCCTCCTGAAAGAGTCGGAGCACTTCGATTGAGTGTGAGGTAACTTAAACCAACTCTAATTAAGAAGGTCAGGCTGGATGCTAATTCAGATGTTATTTTTATTGAAATTGTTCTCTCTCTAGAGTTTAGTAGAGATGGTAGGGCTTGAATCCACTCATACAAGTTATTAATAGAAATATTCGATAAATCAGAAATTGACGATTCATTAATACGGATGGATCTTGATACTGGATTAATTCTATCTCCATTACAATCGTAACAAACTTCACTGTTTGTTGAGGAGGCCTGGTTTTCTGCTAAGTAGTTATCATTACTTCGGATTTAGATCATTTTCGTCATAGAATGCTGTTGTAATTTTTCTACCTGTTCCTAAACATGAAGAGCACCATCCTAGTTTAGAATTGAATGAAAACATCCTTGGGTCAAGATCATCAAATGCTCGCTCACATGTTGGACAACTTCTATTTAAGGAAAATAAAAAATTTTGACTCTTTGCAAATTCCTCAGTTTTATTGGTTTTAGACTGATTTACAATTTCTAACTCAATCTGTCCCTTTCCAATATCAAGTCCTTCTCTAATTTTTTCCTGGATCCATTCTGTGTTGTTTGATTTAATAACCATGTCTGTGATGTGCAACTCAATAGAGTGTTCTTTATACCTTTCCAAATCAGGAAAATGTTTTACTTGATAAAGAATATTATCCACTCGTATATACTTGTAGTTTCTTGTGAGCGCCCAGTTAGCTAGTTCCTTATAAGTTCCTTTTCTCTTTTTTACAAGAGGTGCAAAAAGTTTCACCTTCTTATTTTTTAATAATTTAAATATAGTTTCAACTATCTGTGAATCTGTTTGTGCGTTTACGGATTGATTGCAATCAGGACAAAATTGCTTTCCAATAGCTACATATAGTACTCTTAAAAAGTGAGAAATCTCGGTCAATGTTCCAACGGTACTTTTTAAACCACCCCGTGTTACTCGTTGCTCAACAGCAACCGTTGGAGGTATATTTGTCAAGCGGTCAAAATCAGGTCTTGATGCTGGTTGAATAAATTGTCGTGCATATGCATTCAGTGATTCTAGGTACCTTCTTCTTCCCTCTGCGTATAAGATATCGAATGCTAGAGTGGATTTCCCACTACCAGAGACACCGGTAATAACAACAATCCGGTTAAGTGGTATTTTTATCGATAGGTTTGATAGATTATTTTCGCGAGCATTTTCAATGAATATTTCTTTTTTTTCTAAATCAATATTCTTTTTTAGTGTCGAATTTTTAGTCTTTATTGATTGGTTTGTTAGAAGTTCATTTAATGCTAACCCTGTATTCGTTTTTGTCTGCGTGAGTTGTGAAAGAGTATTTTGTATCAGTACTTTACCTCCGTGTACACCGGCCCCAGGACCGAGCTCAATTATCCAGTCGGCGCACGAAATGAATTCCAAACAGTGCTCAATTACGACGACCGTATGTCCCTCATCTAAGAGTTTTTCAAGTGCAAACACAAGTTTTTCTACATCTGCAAGATGAAGGCCAGTCGTTGGTTCATCGAAGATGAATAATATAGATTTGTTTAAATCGACAGATTTTCTTTTTTTTGAGTTCAGATGCTCAGCTATTTTAAGCCTCTGTAATTCTCCACCAGACAATGTAGATATTGATTGTCCAATTTTAAGATAATCAAGCCCTACCGTTTTTAATCGATCCAGTTTGTTTTTTATATTGTCATATTCAATAAAAAAATCGTAAGCCTCAGACACAGTAAGATTCAAAACATCATAAATGGAGAGTCCTCGTAGCTTAATCTCTAAGATATCATTCTTATATTTTTGTCCTTTGCAGCTAACACATTCTAAAGAAATATCGGATAAAAACTGAAGCTCGATTTCTTCATAACCTGTACCATCACAAGAACTACATCTTCCGAGATTTGAATTAAAACTAAAATGACTGCTCGTATATTTTCTAGCTTTGGATTCTTCAAGTCTTGCAAAGAGTTCTCTAATAGGAGTGAAAACTCCTATATACAAAGCAGCGTTAGATCGAGAATTCTTTTGGAGGATTTTCTGACTTGCATAAACTACATCAAAAAAACTTTCGTATCCTGAGAGCTCAGAGAAAGTCCCTTTGATTGGTTCTAATTTCCCAATTGAGCGAGACAAAGCGGGAAAAATAATATTTTCAACGAGGGTTGATTTTCCACTTCCCGAAATACCGGTAATACAGGTTAGTTTATTTTTTGGAAATCTTATATCAATATTTTTGAGATTATTACTTTTAATTTTGCGAATCTCAACATATTCAGTACCTCGTTCTAATTTACTATCTTTTTTCTTTAGTAACTCCCTCTTTCGAAGAAATTTCCCGGTAACAGTATTTGATAGTAATAGACTATCGTACGATCCACTGAAGCAAATTTCTCCTCCCTGCTCTCCCGGGCCAGGTCCTATTTCAAAAATCATATCAGCCTCAGCAATCATCTTACTGTCATGCTCTACTATGAGAATCGTGTTACCCATGTTTTTTAGTTTTTTAATAACATTGACTAAGTTACTTATATCTTTATGATGTAATCCGGTAGAGGGTTCATCTAAAATAAAAAGCGTATTCGTAAGCGATGATCCAAGGGCGGTTGTCAGATTAATCCTTTGAACCTCACCTCCTGATAGTGTTCTAGATTGCCTGTCTAATCTCAGGTAATTTAATCCAACCTGATTCAGATAGCTCAATCTATTTTTTATCTCGTCAAGGATAAGAGTTGTAGCTTTCATTTTTCCAGAAGAGAGGTTGCTTTGTTTTATTTCTTTCAAAAAAAGTTGAATCTCTGATTCCACATCTGCTAATTCCAAACAAGACCATTCATGAATATCTTTTTCCCTTACTTTCCAATTGAGCGGTTCTTTTTTTAGTCTTTTTCCTTCGCACTTCTGACAGTCGTCATATGATCTGTATCTCGAGAGAAAAACACGGACATGCATTCTATAAGATTTCTTTTCCATTTTTGTAAAAAAGAGTAAACACCTCTCCAGTTTGATTTGGCAAATTCACTCTTTCCATTTGAACCCTCGAGAATCCATTTTTTTGTTTTGCACTTAGTTTTTGATAGGGTACATCGATAGGAACGTTCTCTATTTCTGAACACTTCAATAAATCAGATTTATGTTTTTTGTAAGCTTCTGAATTAAACGGTTTTATAGCTCCCTCTCGCAGACTCATCTTTTCATCAGGAATTATAAGAGATAAATCAAGTCCGATTGTTTTACCAAATCCCTTACATGCTTCACATGCTCCTATTGGAGAGTTGAATGAAAATAATGCAGGCCTCGGTCTTTTGTATGAAATTTTACATGTTGGACATGCAAATATCGTGACGCATGTGCGCAATACGTCCATGGTTTCAAGATCTACAATTTCAAAATAATTTTTCCCCAGTTTGCTCGCTAGTTCCAAAGCCTCAAGAATTTCTCCAGTATCGATTTTATTTGTTATAGCAAATCTTCCAGCTACTACTTTCGCAAAAGTTTTGCTCCGAGAAAAAATTTTTGTAAAACCCTGAGAGGACATCCATGTTTGAAACTCTTCATTGGAAAACTTCGGAGGTCTTTTTACGCTAAAGATTACCGCAATCTTTTTTCCTTTGAGTTTTTGACAAAGTCAGCAAGCTCCTCAATGCTATCTCTTTTGATTTCTTTGCTGCATTTTTCGCAGTACAGCTTTGCCGCTCTTGAAAAAAGCAGTTTAAAATAATCGGAAAGTTCGGTCATCGTCCCAACGGTCGAACGAGACGTTTTCACAGGATTGACTTGTTCGATTGCGATAGACGGCAGCAACCCATTGATTTCTTCAATTTTTGGCTTATCTACTCTGTCTAAGAATTGTCTAGCATATGATGAGAAAGTTTCGATATACCTTCTTTTTCCCTCGGTACTTATAGTATCAATTACTAAACTACTCTTGCCAGAGCCAGAAAGGCCAGTCACTACTGAAACTCTGTTAATGGGAATTTTAATCGAAACATTTTTTAGATTATGTTCATGCGCCCCTTTTACTAAAATATATTTTTGCATAAATTAGGATATGGTCACAGCGATCTTCCCCATATGCATGGAGTTTTCCATAAATTCGTGCGCTTCATTAATCTCTGATAACTGATACTCTTTATTGAGGCATGGTTTGATATTTCCACTTTCAATCTCTGGCCAGATATTTTCTTTTAGTTGATCTGCGATTCTTTTTTTTTCTTTATCGCTTCTAGCGCGCAGAGTAGAACCAGTAATAACTAACCTTTGTTTCATAATTTGCATGAGATCAACTTTCGGGAATTGGCCCTTTAGAAAAGCAATTTGTACTAGCCTTCCGTATTCTCCGAGACATCTGAGATTTTTTTCGGTAAAATCGCCACCAATCATATCAAGTATTACATTCATTTTTGATGGAAATTTTTCCTGAATATACTCTACGAAGTCTTCTTTCTCGGTATTTATAACACTTGTACAACCTAGTGTTTCACAAAAATTTTTCTTCTCCTCAGTTCTTACCGAACAGATGACAGTTGCCCCAGCCCATTTTGCTAGCTGAATTGCTGCACAACCAATACCGCTATTTCCTCCATGAATAAGAATAGAATCCCCCTGTTTTAAGAAACCGAGCTCAAAAATATTGGCCCAACATGTCATAAAAACTTCAGGCAAAACTGCCGCTTCTGAAAAGCCTAAATTTTTTGGTATATTAAAACAGTGCCACTGGTGAACAGAAACTTTTTCCGCATATGCTCCCCCAGCAGTTAGCGCACAAACTTTATCTCCCTCTTTCATTTCTGTGACTTTTTTTCCAGTTTTTTCTACAAACCCACTGCATTCTAAGCCTAAGATTTTTGAAGCGCTTGCAGGAGGGGGGTATAAACCTTTTTTTTGCAATAGGTCGGGACGGTTAATTCCAAAGGATTTTACTCTGATTAGTACTTCTTCATCATTTGGATAAGGGTCTTGCTCTTCCCTAATTTTGAGCTTTCCAGAAACCTTATAATCTTTGTCACAAACAATTAGCATTTTTTCCAACTATCTTTAAGTGAGATTATTTTTCCAAACTCGACTCTATTTTTGTTTGTTTTATTTGCCAAAATAAAATATCCATGTCTTTCAAATTGGAAAGGGGTTCCTATTTCTTCATTTACAGCGGATTGCTCAATGAATGCAGAAAGAGTCTCTAAAGAGTGCTTGTTTAAAAGTATCTCTTCATCAGAAGTTTGGTTTAAGTTTTCTGAATTTTGCGTGAATAAGTTGTGGTATATGTGAAGAACGCAAGTTTTTGCAGTAGCTTCATTCAACCAATGAATATTTCCTTTTACTTTGTAGTTGTTTGAACCACTGGTACCACTTTTCGAATCTTTGAAAATCTTAGCAGTTACGGATGTAATTAGTCCGTCTTTTTCCTCATAGCCAGTGCATTCAGCAACAAAGGCATATTTGAGTCTTACAAGGCCACCAGGTCTTAACCTAAAAAAATCTTTAGCTGGGTTGACTTGAAAGTCAGATCTTTCAATGTATAAATTTTTTCCGAACTGCACTATTCTTTCGCCCAAACTTTTATCTTGAGGGTGATTACGGACAGAGCATTCTTCAGAAAAACTTTCTTCAACATTTTCTATAACCAGTCTCAACGGGGAAATCACGCAAATTTTTCTTTTAACAGTCTTGTTTAAGTGCTCTCTCATGCATTCCTCTAGTAGTCCTTTCTCTATCGTTGAGGCAGATTTAGTAACGCCAATGAGTTGGTTAAATTTTATAAAGCCCTCAGGAGGGTATCCTCGTGTTTTTGCACCCTCTAATGTGGGCATTCTGGGATCACTCCAATTTTTTACTACCTTCGTATCCACAACTTCAGTTAACTTTCTTTTCGATAAGACTAAACTTTCGATATTTAGCCTTGCAAACTCGAATTGTCTTGGGAGAACCTGATTCTTAAAAAAGCCACAAAAACTAGCACTCTTTACAACCCAATTGTAAATAGGTCTATGGTCTTCAAATTCTAGTGTACAAATAGAATGAGTTATTTTTTCAATCGCATCGGATAAAGGGTGAGCAAAATCGTAAAGTGGGTAAACACACCATTTATCTCCTTGCCTGTGGTGTTTGACGTGTCTAATTTTATATAAAATCGGGTCTCGCATATTTAAATTAGGGGATTTCATGTCTATCTTAGCCCTAAGTACATGTTCTCCTGCCTGAAATAGGCCCGTTTTCATTTTCTCGAAAATTTCCAAATTCTCGTCTACGCTCCTGTCTCTAAACTTTGAGTCAAGCCCAGGTTGAGTGAGTGTTCCTCGGTTCTCACGAATTTGCTCACTATTTTGCGAGTCGACATAGGCCAAGTTATTCCGAATGAATGCTTTAGCGCATTCAAAGAAAGTATCGAAATAATCACTCGCGTAATACAGATGATCACCATAATCAAAACCCAACCAACGCACTGATTTTATGATTGAATTAACAAATTCGTCCGTTTCTTTTTCCGGATTAGTATCATCCATTCTTAAGTGACAAATACCATTAAACTTTTTTGCCAAACCAAAATTCAAACAAATAGCTTTAGCATGACCGAAGTGAAGGTAACCGTTGGGTTCGGGTGGAAACCTGGTTACAATATTATCAACAGTGCCATTATTTAGTTCTTTTTGAATAATCTGTTCGATAAAATTCGTCGGATCGTGATTTATAAGTTTGTCCCCCTATAATTAAATACACTTCAAATGTATCAAATTCACAAATTAATATGAGTAAAAAAATAAAAAAAAATTTCCTTGTAGTTGATGCTTCTAGTTTTTTATACAGGGCGTATCACGCGATGCCTGATTTGAGGAACAAGAAAGATTTTCCTACAGGAGCGATCACGGGTATGATAAATATGCTAAAAAAAACCCGGGAAGAATGGCCAGCAGAGATTGGATTATGTGTTTTTGACCCTAAAGGACCGACATTCCGTGAAAAAGTCTACAGTGCATATAAGGCAAATAGATCCAAAATGCCGGAGGATTTATCCATACAAACACCGGTTATTTTTGAAATCATCGAAGCGATGGGTTGGCCAATATTATCAATACCTGGATATGAGGCTGATGATGTAATTGGGACAGTTACCAATATAGCCTCTCAGCTCAAATTTAATTCAATTATTATTTCGGGTGACAAAGATCTTGCTCAACTTGTGACAAACGATATATTGGTAGTTGACTCGATGAGAAGAGAGGGTGTTCCAGCTAAAATTTTGGATGAAGAGGGTGTCCTGGAAAAGTTTGGGGTCCCGCCCTCCAAAATAATCGATTATCTAACATTACTCGGAGACGCCGTAGACAATATTCCGGGAGTTCCCAAAGTTGGGCCAAAAACTGCAAAAAAATGGTTAGAGGAATATGGAAATTTAGACGAGGTTATAAAAAATGCTGAATTTATAAAAGGAGCAGTGGGGGAAAATCTCAGGAAATCTCTTGACTGGCTTCCGCAAGGAAAAAACTTGATCACAATCAAGAAAGACGTAGATGTTGGTGAAGCCGCTCAAGGAATAGAGAAATTCTGTAGTTGGAAAAAAACTGACGAAAAAAAAATTGAGAAGTTTCGAGACGAGTATGAATTATTCAATAGCCTAAAAAACTTCTCAAAAGCCGATGAATATTTAGAAGCAAAGCGCAGTCCAAGAAAGGAAATTAAGAAAACTAAGTATCGGTTGATAAATACGGAAGAGAGCCTTAATGAGTTTTTACGGGAGTTAGATGCTGCAAAAATTGTAGCCTTTGATACTGAGACAACATCACTAAATGTTCGAAGTGCTTCTTTAGTCGGTATCTCTTTTTCATTGTTAGAAGGTACTGGAGTATACATACCCCTTTCGCATACAGATGAAAATGTAGATCAGTTGTCCACTGAATATGTACTCAAATCTCTTGATGGTTGGTTCCAAGGGAGTTGTACAAAAGTTGCCCATAACCTTAAATATGATCTTCATATTCTCTTAAATGCCGGGGTAAAAATTCGTGGGCCTTTTGAAGATACAATGTTAATGTCTTATGTGCTTGAGGCTAACAGAAAGCACGATCTTGCTACTTTAGCCGAAAGACATCTCGGACGTTCGGGACAAACATATGAGGAACTTACAGGCAAAGGGGCAAAGCAAATTTGTTTCAGTGAAGTTCCAGTTGCTAAAGCTATGTATTATGCCTGTGAAGATGCTGACTTTACTATTGATTTGTATTTTAAGTTAAGTGGTTTGTTGGCCAAGGAGGAAAGCCTCAACAGTGTCTACAAGAAATTAGAGATACCTTGTCTAGAAGTTTTAGTGAAAATGGAGCAGCAGGGGGTAAAAATCGATAAAAATGTCTTAAATAAACAGACAAAGGAGCTGACAAAAAAGATAAGTACTTTAGAAAGTAAGTCTTTCGAATTAGCTGGTGAGAATTTCAATTTGGGATCACCTAAACAGGTGTCGAAAATACTGTTCGAAAAATTGGGTTATTCACCTGTCAAGAAGACTGCTAGCGGAGCTCCTTCCACAGACGAATCAGTTTTAGAAAAATTATCAATTGATTACCCGTTGCCGAAATTTTTGCTTGATTGGAGAACTTTTTCTAAATTAAAAACTACTTACACCGAGAAACTCCCGTTAATGATTTATGAAAGCAGTGGTAGAGTCCATACGAATTTTGCTCAAGCAGTTGCCGTTACAGGTAGATTAGCGTCAAGTGAACCAAATCTTCAAAATATACCAGTAAAAACTGAGCAAGGAAGAAAGATAAGAGAGGCATTTATAGCCGAAGAAGGGTTTCAGATTATCTCTGCAGATTATTCACAGATCGAGTTACGAATTATGGCACATATGTCAAAAGATGCAGCTTTAACCAAAGCCTTCCTTGAGGGTGCTGACGTGCATAGTGCTACAGCTTCTGAAATTTTTACAACCAATCTTGAGAAAATCAATGCAGAACAAAGAAGAACGGCAAAGGTAATTAATTTCGGCTTGATTTATGGCATGGGAGCTTTTGGTTTAAGTAAAAGCTTAGGTATTTCCAGGGATGCTGCTAACAACTATATTGATCGTTACTTTCAGCGGTATCCAGGAGTCGCGTCTTTTATGCAGGAGACGAAAGCTAGTGCAAAAAAAAATGGTTTTGTTCAAACGCTAATGGGCAGAAAACTTTGGTTACCTGAAATAAACTCACCAAATGGGCCTAGAAGACAAGCTGCTGAAAGGGCGGCTATTAATGCGCCAATGCAAGGAACAGCTGCTGATCTGATTAAGATGGCAATGATTAGAATGAATGCTGAACTGGAAACACATAACTTTGATGCAAAAATGATTTTACAAGTGCACGATGAGTTAGTTTTTGAAGTACACAAAGATCAGGTAGCCCCATTTATGAGTTTTGTTAAAGAATTGATGTGTAAGACATTGGAACTAAAGGTCCCTCTCGAAGTAGATGTAGGTCACGGTGAAAACTGGGAAGAGGCTCACTAGTGTTGAGCGAAAAACCCAAATGTGCCGTTGGAGGGAATTGAACCCCCGACCTCTCGCTTACGAAGCGACTGCTCTACCCCTGAGCTACAACGGCAAATCTTGTTTTTTATCGGAGAGAGATTTCGGAAGAGGAAATCGAACGTGCTCTTTAGCTCCTGGCAAGATTCTTACAGAGGACGCCCCCAGCCCTTTTATAGCAGTAAGCAACTTTTGGACAAGGGATTCAGGAGCAGATGCTCCAGCTGTCACGCCGATTCGTGAATGTTTTTTTAACCAGATAGGATCTAAATCCTCGGCTCCGTCTATTAAGTAAGCTGCGGCTCCATATTTTTCTGCCACTTCCCTCAGTCTGTTGCTATTCGAACTTGTTGGGCTGCCGACTACCAATACTAGGTCAACTTCGGACGCTAATAATTTTACCGCATCTTGTCTGTTTTGCGTTGCGTAACAAATATCGCTAATCTTGGGACCTTGAATATTTGGGAACCTTATTTTCAAAGAAGTGATAATGTCCGCCGTATCATCTGTGGAGAGGGTTGTTTGTGTAACGTAGGCTAGTTTGGATGGGTTAGCCGGTTTTAATTTGGCAACCTGTTCTTTGTTTTCGATAAGTAGGATGCCAGATTTCAGCTGGCCCATGGTGCCTTCTACCTCTGGGTGTCCTTGATGGCCGATCATAATAATTTCATATCCAGATGCAGCTAATTTTTTTACCTCGGCATGAACCTTGGTGACAAGTGGACAGGTTGCGTCAAAAACTTCTAGATTTCTGTCTCGAGCCTGGTCTCGCACCAATAAAGACACCCCATGAGCACTCATTATGACACGCGCTCCAGTGGGAATTTCGTTAATCTCATCCACAAAAATCGCCCCTTTGTCCTTGAGAGTACTCACAACATGGTTATTATGGACGATTTCGTGTTTGACATAGACAGGTGCTCCAAAGCGCTCTAGAGCCCTCTCAACTATTTCAATAGCGCGCTCGACTCCTGCACAAAAACCCCTCGGTTCAGCAAGAGTAACCATTGTTTGGCCAGCTTGATTCGATTTTGTGTTCATAACAAAACTTTAGCTTAAAACTGCTGGCTAGTGTAGTGTTAACGCTAGTAAAAAAACTATTGTTTGAGAGGAAAAAAAAAATTATAATCAATGGTTAGCTAAAATACGGAGATGTTATGGCCCGCGTTTGTCAAGTTACCGGTAAAAAACCCATGGTTGGAAACAGGGTTTCGCACGCGAATAACAAAAATAAGAGGAGGTTTCTCCCTAGTCTGCACCAAAAGCGATTTTGGTTGGAATCGGAGAAAAGATGGGTGCGACTGAGGCTGTCTAGTGCCGCTATAAGAACTATAGATAAAAAAGGTATTGAGAATGTCATGCCTGAACTTTTGAAAAAAAGGGAGGTCTAAATGGCTAAAGGAGCGAGGGAGAAAATTAAGTTAGAGAGCTCTGCGGGAACCGGCCATTTTTATACCACGTCTAAGAATAAAAGAACTATGACTCAAAAAATGGAAATAAAAAAGTTTGATCCGAAAGCTAGAAAACATGTAATGTACAAAGAGGCAAAGATCAAATAATTTATCGTCGAGTCCCACACTTTATTGGGACAGGTTTTGTGATTTATAGAGAGTGAGGGTAAGTATGAGCAACAGAAGAGAGTTTATTTCTAAAGCCGCTACAATTTGTCTAGCGGGTATTACCGCAGGGAAACTCACCAGCTTACATGCGGATGGCCATATGGTTTCTGAGAGTGACCCTAATGCAAAAGCGTTAGGATACGTTGCTGACGCGAGCAATGCTAAGAGCGATAAGTTTAAGGCTGGTTCTAACTGTTCTAACTGCGCGTTATTCCAGGGTGGGCAGGGAGATGCAGGCAACTGTCCATTGTTTGGTGGTAAAAAGGTAGCTGCCGCTGGATGGTGCACTGCCTGGGCTCCAAAATAAATATCCACCACTAAAGTTTAGACGCAGTAACTGTTGGAATTTCTGGCTTGGGATGGACGCATTTGAGGCCGTTTAGGGCCTCAAATGGATGTTTTTAGTTCTCCTCATTAAAGTAAATTCCCGAGATTAAAAACATAACGATTTTTAGGCAATTCGAACTAGGTCAGGTGTTCCGTCTGTCCGTCTATCTATCTATTAACAAACCCTAACTTCCAGTGATGACTGCAAATGGGATGCCGTTTTCAGTGATTCGTTTTTAAATGTGTCTGAACTTTTTACACTTGTATCAAATTATTCTGCTAGCCTTTCTCATTAAAACAAGCTCTTCTGCTCCTGTAGGATGTACAGCCATTGTGTCATCAAGATGAGACTTCTTTGCACCAGCCTTAAATGCTATGGCCAGAGTTTGAATTATTTCAGGCGCATCATCACCAAAAATATGTGCACCGACTAATTTGTCCGATTTATCTTCCACAATAAGCTTGTAGTAGGCTTTGGTTTTCTTTGAGGCAAATGATTTTTTTAAGGGATTAAATTCAGACTCATAAACTCTATAATTGCTACTAGTCTTGTTTAAAGCATCCTCTTCTGTTATCCCAATAGTACCAATAGGTGGGGATGTAAAGACAGCAGTTGCAATTTCGTTGTAATCCACTCTTAAGGAATTTTTGTTAAACAAATTTTCTGCAACCGCTCTTCCTTCAGCAATAGCTACGGGAGTTAGATTTACTCGATCCGTTACATCTCCGATTGCAAAGACCCCAGGAATCGAGCTTTGATTATTTTCATCAACTATTATCTTTCCCCTCGAACCTGTTACTGGAGACTGCCCTGGACCAAAAAGCCCCTCAGTATTGGGAGATCTTCCTAATGCATTTAGAACGGTATCAAAATGAAATGTGTGGTCTGTTAATCTTACTTTTATTCCCCCAGATGTTTTTTCGATGGAGTGAAATTTACTCTGAGGATACACTTTAATGCCACTATCAACCATATGGTTCATCAAACGAACTCTGACATCTTTATCAAACCCTTTAAGCGGTAAATCGGCCCGGAAAAGTAAACTTACTTCAATTCCTAAATTATTTAATATAGAAGCAAATTCAGTAGCAATATATCCCGACCCTAGTACTCCGACCTTGCCAGGAGTTTTATCCAGCTCCAATATATCGTCTGAAGTTAGTGCATTTTCTAGTCCATTTATCTGGTTTTGGTTTGGCGTTCCACCAACTGCTATAACTAGATTTTTGCAAAATAATGACGGTTCCCAACTTTGACCTCGTTTTTGTTCACAACTATTGCACTACCCCTAATAAGTTCTACTCCACTAGATTTCAAAAGATTTTCGTAAATCTTTTCTAATCTACTGATTTCAACATTTTTCCTAGAGGTCCATTTTCCAATTTCGTGATTAATTTCGTTGGGTTTAAGCCCAATCCACCCGAAAGTCTCTGCCTGAAAAATAGCGTCACTAATATCCCCAGCATACATCATCAGTTTTTTAGGAATGCATCCTCGTATGACGCATGTTCCCCCAAATCTATGAGATTCAATTACGGCAACCTTAGCGTTATACTCAGCAGCTCGACGAGCGCACGCTACTCCTCCTGAACCTCCGCCGATAACTACTAAATCAAACTTCGAAGACAAACCCGCACCCTAGTGATACCATTAAAAAGTTATGTTATGAATATTATAGACACCTTTCGATATCTCGTTTCACTTGAAGAGCACAAACATTTTAGTCGTGCTGCTCAGGCTTGTCATATAACTCAGCCAGCGCTTTCAAATGCTCTGAAATCTCTTGAGGAGGAAATGGGCGTAAAAATTGTCAACCGGGGCAGAAATTATGAGGGATTAACAGCTGAAGGAAAGCAAGTTCTGGCCTCTGCTTATCAGGTTTTACATGAAATTGGCAAGTTAAAGTCAGAAATAAATAGTCAAAAATCAGCCCCAATAGGTAACCTAATTATCGGGTCGATACCCAGTACACTTCCGGTTGCCTCCCAATTTGCTGCAAGTATATTTGGGGAGTTTAATGGATTAAAGCCTACCGTGCGTTCTATGACTTCGCATGACCTCGACCTGTGTTTAGAAAATCTTTCCGTTGATGTTGCTTTTGGATATACGGAGAGGCCCTTTGTCAATACGCAAGAATTACGTGTTATTCCGCAATATGAAGAAAAATATTTTTTCATAAACAAAAATAATTCCTCTAATAGTTTTGGACCTATCAGTTGGAAAGAGGCGGCAAGAAGCAAACTTTCCCTTCTGACCCCAGAGATGCATAACAGAAAGCTGATAGATGTTTTTTTTAAAAAAAATAATGTTGATATTGAACCCGTGATGCAGACAGACTCTATTTTTAGTTTACTTCTCTCCGTTCAATCCTCAGATCTGGCAACTATACTGTCAGGTCCTACGGCAAAGTTTGCAAAAACTAATCATGAACTCTCTGTAAGAGAATTAACCGACCCTGCAGAGAGCACCGCGATCGGGATAATGATTCCCTCAAGTAACAGGTTGTCAATCGTGCAACATGCAGTTGAAGAATTTGCCTCCTCAGATAAGTGGACTAAAATTTTAGGTGATATATCAATGCCTTAGGGAAAACGTGTATATTTTTAAAATTTTAGGATTGATTCATAAATTAAATTAGACAGATGAAGATTGGAGGCATAAATTGTAAGTAATGTGGATAAAAAAGGGCTCTCATGAACCAACAGGCTGACGTTGCAGACGTCGTTCAAACGATCGACATTACGAGGATTTCTAAAAAGCGGAAAAAAGACAGGATTAAAAAGAAGGGAACGCAGCCGGATCCCGAGTGTATAGCTGCGCTTGAAACATTACTATCTCAGGAAAATCTTAAAAAGGAGGGATCTTCTTATAGAAAACCTACATGTTGTGCATGATCACTTCGGGTGTTTGAGGGAGAAACACTTGGTGGCACTTGCCCATTTGTCAAACTTGCCAATGGCCGAAGTGTATGAGGTAGCATCGTTTTACCACCATTTTGACATTGTTAAGGATGAGAGAGATATTTGGGACCTAACGGTTAGGGTGTGTGACGGAGTTAGTTGCGAGTTAGCCGGGTTCCCAGAGCCTTTTTACGAAGATTGGCGAGTTTGTGTCAAATAATACGAGAGTTATAAAGGCTCCTTGTGTCGGGCGTTGTGAACAAGCTCCCGTAGCCGTTGTCCATCAAAATCCAATACCGTTTGCCAAACCGGAAGCTGTTCTTAATGCGGTAAAAATGGGACAAAAATTTCATCCAAAAACTGCACTTGAGATATCCGAAACTCAAGATTTTAAGCCGGCAAATTATGTAGAAAAAAGCCTTCCCACTTTGAATAATGGAGCGAGCATTGGTGACTCTTTGGTAATTGGGTTTGCAAAATACGTGGCTGAT
This sequence comes from Burkholderiaceae bacterium, assembly GCA_038147455.1. Classification (GTDB taxonomy): domain Bacteria; phylum Pseudomonadota; class Gammaproteobacteria; order Burkholderiales; family Burkholderiaceae_A; genus UBA7377. The sequence goes on from JAYQTQ010000003.1 coordinate 820,322, forward strand.
GGTGGATACGAATTGAGTAGAAAGATTGCAAAGGGAATAATACCCGCAGATAAAGTGATTGAGGAGTTGGATAATTCCGGAATACGTGGATTAGGTGGGGCAGGTTTCCCGGTTGGGCGAAAATGGAGAATAGTCAGAGATCAGCCTGGTGAGAAACTTATGGCTTTGAATCTTGATGAAGGAGAACCTGGTACCTTTAAGGATAGAACTTATTTGGAGAGAGATCCCCACAGATTTTTAGAGGGCGTCCTTATAGCGGCGACTGTTGTTGGAATTAAGAAGTGCTATGTTTATTTGCGAGATGAATATCATGGGTGTAGAGAACTTCTAGAGAAGTCCATTGATGAGATGAAAAAAAATCTTGAATTTGACTTACCTTACTTCGAATTAAGGAGAGGAGCCGGCGCGTATATTTGTGGAGAGGAGTCGGCTATGATTGAGAGCATAGAGGGCAAAAGGGGGAACCTAGAAAACGTCCTCCGTATATTGCTCAGGTGGGACTGTTTGGAAAACCTACTCTTGAACATAATTTTGAATCCCTCTATTGGGTTAGGGATATCGTAGAAAAGGGGGCTAACTGGTTTTCTGATTTTGGAAGAAATGGTAGGAAAGGCCTTAGAAGTTTTAGCGTCAGTGGAAGGGTAAAAAATCCTGGGGTGAAGTTAGCTCCAGCTGGAATAACTGTTCAGGAGCTTATAGATGAATACTGTGGCGGGATGTTAGAGGGACATAATTTTTACGGTTATCTTCCTGGTGGAGCCTCGGGTGGTATTTTACCTGCATCCATGAATAACATTCCTCTTGACTTCGATACGCTGCAAGAATTTGGTTGTTTTATTGGCTCAGCAGCCGTCGTGGTCTTTAGTGATCGAGACAAAGCCAGAGATGTTGCGCACAACGTTATGCGTTTCTTCGAACATGAAAGCTGTGGTCAGTGTACTCCATGCAGAGTTGGTACTGCAAAGTCAGCAAAATTGATGCTTGAAGAAAAATGGAACGAGTCGCTTTTGAGTGATTTGAAGCAGGTAATGACTGATGCGTCAATTTGTGGACTTGGGCAGGCAGCGGCCAATCCGATCAATTGCGTTCAAAAGTATTTTCCTAAAGAGGTATCTTAATGAATGCACCTGAAAATTTTTTAGAAGGATTAGAAACGAAAGTTGTTACGATAAAGCTTAATGGTAAGCAGGTAGAAGCGAAAGATAACGAGACCATATTAAAAGTAGCCGAAAGGGAAGGGATTGAAATTCCTACACTTTGCTTCAAGGATGGGTATCGGGAAGATGGTAACTGTAGGGCTTGCGTTGTCGAGGTTAAAGGAGAAAGGGTTTTAGCTCCAAGTTGTTGTAGAAATGTGACCGAGGGAATGGAAGTAACCACAAATAATGAGCGAGCTGAACTCAGTCAAAAGATGGTTCTAGAGATGCTTCTTGCCGATGTTCCGGATTCTGGACATAAGTGGCTAAAGGAAGATAAGAGTCAGCCACACGGGGAGCTGTCCTTCTGGGCAAAAAAATTAGGGGTTGAGCCTCGGAGTAGTCTAAAAGAACTGAGGCGAGACGCAGTGGAGCAAGACGCCTCGCATCCAGCAATGTTTGTAGATTTATCCTCATGTATTCAATGTGACAGATGCGTTAGGGCTTGTCGTGAAGAGCAGGCTAATGACGTGATCGGCGTATTTGGCAGGGGTGCTGAAACCAAAATTGTATTTGATACAGATGTATCAATGGGAAAAAGCACCTGTGTTGCGTGTGGGGAGTGTGTTCAGGCTTGCCCTACTGGCGCCTTGATGCCCAAAAGCCTCATTGGCAGTCAGGTAGTTGACAAGGAAGTTGAATCGGTATGTCCGTTTTGTGGAGTCGGATGTTTGCTCACTTATAAGGTTAAAGATGAGAGAATTGTTGCGGTGGATGGTCGGGATGGTCCGGCTAATCACAAACGGTTGTGTGTTAAGGGAAGGTTTGGTTTTGATTATGCCCACCATCCTGAACGTTTGAAAAAGCCATTAATTAGAATAAAAGGTGTGAAAAAAAATATTGAACATATCGCAGGAAAAACACCGTGGGAAGAGGTTTTTAGAGAAGCGACATGGGAGGAGGCACTTTCCTTTGCAACCGGCGGATTAAAAAGACTAAGGGATGATAATGGAAGAGGAGCCCTAGCTGGTTTTGGGTCAGCTAAAGGAAGCAATGAGGAAGCATACCTTTTTCAAAAGCTGGTTCGAACTGGTTTTGGTAATAATAACGTAGATCATTGTACCCGGTTATGCCATGCATCAAGTGTAGCTGCGTTGTTAGAAGGGGTCGGATCTGGGGCAGTTAGTAACCAAGTGGCGGATGTTGAGAAAGCTGAGGTAATCTTAATAATTGGTTCTAACCCAACGGAGAACCATCCCGTGGCTGCCACCTGGATGAAAAATGCTGCGAAAAATGGGACAAAGATAATCCTGGCAGATCCAAGGCTTACAAGTATTGCTCAGTATGCATGGCGTTCGTTACCATTTAAACCTGGTGGAGATATTGCTCTTTTAAACGGCATGATTCATGTGATTATTGCTAAAGGTCTTGTCGATCAAAAATTTATCAAGGAAAGAGTTAATAACTTTGATGAGCTTAAGTCTCGCGTAGCAGATTTTTCTCCTGAAAAGGCATCCAAGGCATGCGGAATATCAGCTGATTTAATTTCTGAAGTTGCCGTTGAATTTGCAAAGTCTAAAGGCTCTATGATTCTCTGGGGTATGGGCGTCAGTCAGCATGTTCATGGGACTGATAACGCTCGCTGTTTGATTGCATTGTCAACCATTACTGGTCAAATTGGCAGACCAGGTACAGGGCTGCATCCGTTGCGGGGGCAGAATAATGTTCAAGGTGCTAGTGATGCGGGATTAATACCCATGATGTTGCCTGACTATCAAAAAGTTGCTGATAATGAAAAGCGCGAGTGGTTTGAGTCTTTTTGGGGAACAGAGTTACATGATAAACCTGGGTTTACGGTAACCGAAATCATGGATAAGGTTTTTGCAGATGAGTCGGATGCGGAGAAAATACGGGGGCTCTATGTTATGGGAGAAAATCCTGCTATGAGTGACCCTAATCTCAATCATGCTCGGTCAGCGCTCGCACATTTAGACCACCTCGTAGTGCAAGACATTTTTATGACTGAAACGGCATGGTTAGCAGACGTTATTCTGCCTGCATCTGCATGGCCAGAGAAAAATGGAACAGTTACAAATACTGACAGAATGGTCCAAATGGGTCGAAAGGCAGTTGAGCCACCCGGTGATGCCAAAGAAGATTTATGGATAATTCAAAAGATGGCCAGTGGGTTGGGCCTGAACTGGGATTATTCTGGGCCAGACTGCGGTGTTGAAGCAGTGTATGATGAAATGAGACATGCAATGAAAGACTCTATCTGGGGAATTACTTGGAAACGTTTGATGCACGAGCATAGTGTTACCTATCCATGTGATTCTGAAAATCAGCCTGGTGAATCTGTTGTGTTTACGGATTCATTTCCTACGAAAGATGGGAAAGTCAATCTAGTTCCTGCTAATCCAGGAAAACCTGATGAAAAGCCAGATGTAGAGTTTCCTTTCGTATTAATTACTGGTAGGCAACTTGAGCATTGGCATACGGGAAGCATGACCCGAAGAGCGACTATTTTAAATGCGATAGAACCGGGTCCGACGGCTTATTTGAACAGCAGGGATATGGAGCAGCTCGGCCTACTTCCGGGAGATAGTGTTAAGATTTCGTCTCGAAGGGGTAGCATTAACGTTTTGATCAGATTAGATAACGGAACTCCAAACGGTAACGTATTTATGTCTTTTGCATACCGGGAAGCTGCTGCAAATTTACTCACTAATGCTGCGTTAGACCCTGTTGCCAAGATTCCCGAATTTAAATATTGCGCTGTTAAATTAGAGAAAGTTTAGGGGTTTATCAACCCACTTTTGATAGCAATGAGGGCCAGTTCTGTTTGGTTAGATGCATTTAACTTTTGTTTTATATTGTACAAATGTGTCCCCACAGTTCTTGGAGAAAGGTGCAAGGTTTCTGCAATTTGATTTACCGTTTTGCCATTAGCTAGCGCCATAAACACATCAAACTCGCGCTCGGACAGAACATCTACCGGACTTGTTTCCCCGCCCATTTGACTCATTGCAACTTTTTGAGCAATTGATGGCTCAATGTACATATTTCCAGAGTGAATTTGTCGAATCGCTTTAATTAGTTCCTCTGCAGCCCCCCTCTTTGAGAGGTAGCCGTTCGCTCCAGCCTTTAAAGAACGTTTTGGATGGATTGCATCCTCGTGAGCAGATAAGATTAAGATCTTCGGCGATTTATCTTTACTGACTATCCGAGAAATTGCTTCTAGCCCTCCTATCCCAGGCATCGAAAGATCCATTACAATTACGTCGGGCGTAAGAGTATTTAAAAGTTTTATGACTTCTTCACCGCTTTCTGCTTCGCCTACAACTGTTATATCTTTTGTATCCTGAAGCAATAGTCTGAAACCCATCCTTACCACCGCGTGATCATCTGCAAGAATTACACTAATTTTGTTCATATCTATATTCCAAAAATACTCAAAGCCATATTATTCAACATCCTTAATTTTCGCAGAAGGAACTATCGAGGAGATTTTCGTTCCCGAGCCACTGGGTGACTCAACAATAAATTTCCCCCCTAGACTCTGAATTCTATCTCGCATTCCTCGGAGTCCAAACCTATTCGTTTGGTTGATTTTTTCAGATGAGATTCCTTTCCCGTCATCCGCTACGCTGAGCGCAAGATCACCACTGTCTTTAGAGAATTCCATGGTTATTGTGATATTCTTTGCCCCTGAATGCTTCACTGCGTTATTGACACATTCTTGAACTACTCGAAACAGCGATATTTCAACTTCTCTGGGTAAAGACATTGGCTCGGTTCTCAGATTAAATCTAATATTTTCATGAATTGTTTTCCAATCCTCAACTGCTTCTTCTAAAGTCTCTATAAAACCAAATTCTTCGAGCGAAATGGGCCTTAAGCCCTTGATGATATTGTGAACCGCGTCATAAATTTGTCCAGAAATTGAAACGATAGTTTTACTATTGTTGTAAATTTTTACATCAAGCTCATCTTTACGGTTAGCCATGGATTGAGCAATACTCTTGATAGCAGTCACATATTGTCCCAACTCATCATGTAGTTCCATCGCTAATGCTTTTCGTTCCTCCTCCAGTCTGGATTGGACAAGAACCGCAAGCTCCTTGTTTTTTTCTAATTCACGTTTAGTTTTTTCGGCAACTCTTCTTTCCTTTATATCTCGCATAACTAGTAGAACACCTAGAACATCATTTGTCACCGGTTCGATGATTGGGGAAATTTTCTCAGACACTTCAATTATTTTCCCAAAACGTGTGATTCTTGTCGTGTCGTAATTTTCAATCGGAACAGAGTTTTGAACATCAAAAAACTTCCGTTCCATTTCTTCATGCAGATGTAACGGAAATAAATTTTCCACATGAATTCCTAAGAATGCGGCATCAAAATACCCAAAAAGTTTTTCTGCAGCAGGGTTTGCAAAAATAATCATTCCTGTTTTGTCTGCAATAATGAGCGCATCGGTTGATTGTTCGATAGCGAGTGCGAGCTTGCGATTTTCTTTTAAACCCTGTTCTATGGCATTTGCCATCTGATTAAAACCTGCTGTTACACTACTGAATTCTGTTACGTTGTATGAAGGTAGTCGCGTTTGAAAATCTCCTTTTTGCATTTTGTTTAATCCATTTACGATATCTTTAATTGGGTTTAATGCCTTTCCGATTATCCAAAAGACTAATAGATTTACAAAAACAAAGAAAAACAATCCTAGAATTGCCAGTTCTCTAAGATCATCCCAGGCATCTAAAATTGCTCGGGAGGGATTTGGTATGACTTGCACAGTCAACGCTTGTGCTGGAATTATAAATGGTTCGATTTTTGGAGAGACGAGGTTTGAAAACCAATTGGGTGCGTTTCTTCCAGCTTTATACTTGCTAGGAGGAGAGTCATAAATGAGATCACCAATGCTATTGAACATGCGTACTTCATGTGCTCTGATTCTTCCAAGATTTTTTAAAAAGTTTTTTAATGCGTCTTCTCTGTCTTTTCCCTGTGACAATAGTTGTGCCCTAGCAAGAAAATATGGGAGAAGTTGATTGGCAACCTTTGTTCCTGCAGTGATTTCTTCCTGAATTTGCTGCTTAGCATCTCGCAGTTGGATCGCGGTAGTAGATCCGATAAAAACTAACATCAGTAGGGTAATTAATATATTAATTTTTACACGCAAACTCATATCAATTCTTTGCGAACTTTTTCTAATGCGTCTGTTAACGCATTTTTTAATTTCGGACTAAAGGCATCGTGACCCGTATTTTTTACAAGCTCAATCTCTGAATTTTTCAAATGAGAGTGCAATTTAAGAGCATGCTTTTTTGGACATATTGGATCATCTGACCCCTTGAACAATAAATACTTTCCTTTCTCCCAAAATATTGCAATTATCAATTAATTCATTGTGTTGAAGAAAGCAGTTATTTTTAAGGTAGTGTAAATGAATTCTCATTCGATTGAGTGCTTTTACCTCAGATATTGTTTCTTCTTTTTTTTCTATCTGTTGGGGCTCAGCTCCTTTGAATTTTAAATTTTCTTCTGAGAGTTGCATTCCTGCCCGTTCTAAGTTTTCCCATCTTTCGATAGCGTCAATGCTTTTTATTCGATCATCAGCGAATATAGTGTTGTAATAATATTCCAAAGTACTCGTATCTTTTGGAACAATTTGTTGGAGATCGGCGAACGTATTTGGAAATTTTTGTTTGCCCATATCGTTAACAAACCAATCTATCTCTTCTTTCGTACCTAAAAACACGCCCCTTAGGATTAGAGCATCAACTTTTTCAGGAAAGGTCATTGTATATTTTAATGCCAGTGTTGAGCCCCATGAGCCTCCAAAAATAACCCACCTGTCAACCCCAATTTTTTTTCGTATTTTTTCAATATCTAATATTAAGTCGTCTGTCGTATTATTTATGATGCAGCCGTTTGGAGTGCTTTTGCCGCATCCTCTTTGGTCAATAAAGGTAGCGAACCAAAGGTTAGTATCAAAAAACGATTTTGAGGCTTCAGAATATCCACTACCTGGGCCGCCATGCAAAAAAACTAAGGGAATACCCTTTTTAGACCCAATTGTCTCATAGGCTATTTTGTGAGTTTCGTCTACTTGTAAAAACTGTACTTGAGTCATCTAGTTACTGAATAGGTTAGAAAGAAATTTTAATGATTTTCATTAATGGTTAATCGTTGATTACTTGATTTAATTTAATCTTACTATTGCGATTATACGTGGGTGACCAAAGTATTTCGGTTACAAATTTTAAAAGAAAGGAGAAAAACTATGTGGACAAAGCCTACAGCTACTGATCTTCGTTTTGGTTTTGAAGTTACTATGTACATCGCTGCTAAGTAATTTTACCTTACGAGTTCGCCCGTGCTCTTTTGGGCACGGGTTTTTATTTAGGAGAATGGAAATTGATCGTTAGAGTCTTAGGTTCAGCTGCAGGAGGAGGCTTTCCCCAGTGGAATTGCAACTGTAATAATTGTTCGAGTGTTCGAGCAGGTAAACCGGGTTATACAGCTAGAACCCAATCTTCTATAGCCGTTTCTTCAAATGGGCAAGATTGGTTATTATTCAATGCGTCGCCGGATATTTTGACACAATTAAAGATGGCTGGATCGAGGCTTCAGCCCGCTAAGACAGTCAGAGATTCAGGAATAAAAGCAATAGTATTAATGGATGCTCAAATAGATCACACTACGGGCTTATTTATGTTGAGAGAATCGTCTGGCCCTTTAACAATCCACTCAACTAAAGAAGTTAGGGGAGATTTGTCAGCAGGAAATCCAATCTTTAATGTTTTAGATTTTTATTGCAAGGTAAATTGGGTTGAAATTGATTTAAATAATTCATCAGAAAGCAAAATTTCTGAAGTAGAAGGAATAACACTTAATTTTATGTCTTTAAAAAGTGAGGCACCCCCGTTTTCACCTTTTAGGGGCAAGCCTAGACCCGGGGACAATGTTGGCGTTCAAATTGTTGACGAAAATTCAGGCAAAAAAGTTTTTTATGCTCCTGGACTCTGCTCCATTGAGGAACATCTAATTGGCCCTATGAAGTCATCAGATTTGCTTTTAGTAGATGGAACTTTTTGGACAGATACAGAGATGATTGATAATGGTCTTTCAAAGAAATTAGCGAGAGAAATGGGGCACAATCCACAAAGTGGTCCTGGGGGGATGATTGAAAATCTGAGTCACATAAAGGGTCCAAGGAAAGTTTTGATTCATATTAATAATTCGAATCCAATACTTAATGAGATGTCTGAGGAACGGAAAATACTCGAGAAAAATGATATTGAAGTATCCTATGATGGGATGGAAGTTCTTCTATGACGCAACGTTAAATAATTTACGAGAGAAAATGATGCAAAGCAAAACTGTATTGACAGAATTAGAAACGGTAAAATCGCCTGATACTCAAAAGCCATGGAGTATGGAGAAGTTTGAAGATCTTTTGAAACAAAAGGGTACAAGTTACCATATTTACCACCCATTTCACGTGATGATGGCAGAGGGTAAGCTTAGTAAAGAACAGCTGCAGGGTTGGGTAGCCAATCGGTTTTATTATCAAATAAGTATTCCGGTCAAAGATGCCGCTATTTTGTCAAACTGTCCTCATCCTGAGATTAGAAAAGAATGGATACAAAGAATTCTAGACCATGATGGATTTGAAGACGATGCTGGGGGAATTGAAGCGTGGATTGGATTGGGAAAGGCGGTTGGACTGTCGCGAGAGGAGGTTGTGAGTCTAAAATATGTTGCTCCAGCAGCCCGTTTTGCTGTGGATGCATACGTTAATTTTGCAAGGCGTGCTTCATGGCAGGAGTCAATTGCTTCAAGTTTGACAGAGCTTTTTGCTCCTCATATTCATCAGCAAAGGCTAGATACCTGGCCCGAGAAATATCCATGGGTTGATGCTGAAGGAATGAAGTATTTTAAATACCGTCTTGGTCAAGCACGAAGAGATGTTCAACATGGGCTTGAGGTTACGAAGACATTTTTTAGCCAATCGAGAGCACTTCAAGAAAAGGCCCTAGAAATTCTTCAGTTCAAGCTGGATGTTCTTTGGGCTCTTGCCGATGCTATTATGCTTCAACAATGCGAAATAGAAATCAAAGGGGCAAAGTTAAAATGAGCGGTCCCTCTAAGAATGATGTACCCTTTCTTTCAAAATTGTATCGGTTGCAGTGGGAAAAGGCACAAGATGCGTATGTTCTTCTTTACCCGGAAGGTATGGTGAAATTAAACGAAAGTGCAGGAGAGATATTAAGCAGAGTGGATGGTACTAAGTCCATTTTGTGCATTACAGAAGAGCTCGAGAAGAAATTCGGGGTATCTGATCTGTTGGATGATGTTCTTTCCTTCGTTGAATTGGCAAGCCAACAAGGTTGGTTGATATCAGATAATGCAAATAGAGAGGAAAAAGTTGACGAAAAGTAGAGAAGGAATAGACCCGCCACTTTGGTTGCTTGCAGAAGTAACGTACAGATGTCCGTTACATTGTGTGTTTTGTTACAACCCAGTTGATTATGCAAAACAGCATAAGGAGTTGACTACCGACGAGTGGTTAAGTGTGCTTAATCAGGGTAGAGAAATGGGAGCCGCCCAGTTAGGTCTTTCAGGCGGAGAACCACTTTTGCGAGATGATCTAGAGGTTATCGTTCAAGAGGGAAGAAAGCTCGGTTATTACATTAATTTGATTACATCGGGTATTGGGTTGAGTGAAACCCGGATCAAGGATTTAAAAGAGGCGGGGGTAGATCATATTCAATTGTCTTTTCAGGATAGTACTCGAGAAATGAATGACTTTTTATCTAGTACAAAAACTTTTGACTTGAAAAATAAAGTTGCCAGACTAATCAAAAAATATGAGTACCCTATGGTTTTGAATTGTGTATTGCACAAGCTTAACATTGATCATATCGAAGAGATTCTCAGTATGGCAGAGTCTATGGGAGCAGAGTATGTCGAACTGGCGAACACTCAATTTTATTCCTGGGCTAGTTTAAATAAAAAGCAATTAATGCCGACCAAAACGCAACTTGAGAAGGCAGAGTCTGTTACACAAAAATTCCGTGATAGGCTGGGGAATAAAATGAAAATTTATTTTGTAATGCCTGATTATTACAGCACGAGGCCTAAAAGTGTATGAATGGATGGGGCAATGTTTTCGTAACAGTTCAGGCTGATGGAACCGTCCTACCATGTCACGTTGCTAGTATGTTGCCAAATATTGAATTCGAGAATATCAAAAGCACATCCTTAGAGTCAATTTGGTACGATTCCCCCTCGTTTAATCTTTTTAGAGGGGATAGTTGGATGAAAGAGCCTTGCAAAACGTGTCCTGAAAAGGAAAAGGATTTGGGAGGATGTCGTTGTCAAGCGTATATGCTTGCTGGAGACCCTACTTTAGCAGACCCTATATGCGATAAAAGTCCGCATCACCATATTGTTAAACAAGTTGTTAAAGACGCTGAAAACTTTTCACCTGAAGAAAAACCGATTATTTTTCGAACAGATAGTGAGTCGCGAAGACTAATTACAGAGAAAAATGCTGGTAGTTTAGACATTGAAGAATCTAGACTGTTCGAAGATGGTGTTGTGGCAAGTTCTGATAAATCTCGTGTAGGTAGTATCTAAGCTATTGGAAATGTTTGCTTAGATGACTGAAAACCCCTTTGCTATTGAATTAACCGATGTCACAAAACGGTATGCAGATATATTAGCAACAGACTCCATATCCTTTAGGGTGAAAGAGACGGAGTTTTTTGGTTTATTGGGACCTAACGGTGCCGGTAAAACCACAACAATCAACATGATGGCCTCAATTTTGAAACCCACTGAGGGCGAGTTGCGGATTTTGGGGATTGATGTAAAAAAACAACCGGTAGAAGTGAAAAAAATTATCGGTCTTGTTTTTCAAGATTCTGCATTAGATCGGCAATTGACAGTCAGAGAAAACCTTATATTTGCCGGCATGTTGCATGGCCTTAAAAAAGATTTGATAGAGAAACGATTAATTGAACTTTTGACTCTGTTTGGTCTTGAGGATAAAAAAGACAAACCTGTTGGGTCGCTATCTGGCGGGCAAAGACGGGGTGTTGATATAGCTAGAGGAGTTATCCATCAACCCAGGATTCTGTTTCTTGATGAACCGACAATAGGCCTCGATGTTTCCGCGCGAGTGAGAATTTGGCGATTTATTCATAAACTGCGAAAATCTGACGGGATAACTATTGTTCTTACTACACATTATCTTGAGGAGGCCGAAAGTTGCGACAATGTTTGTTTTATCGATAAGGGAAAGATTGTTTTGGCTGGAAAACCAGACATTCTTATTAAAGAGTTCGATTCTGAAATTCTAGAAATTGAGTCATCAGATATTGATGGGCTGTATCCTTCTCTTAGAGCTTTTCTTGGTGAGGGCAGAGTTGATTTTAAAACTGCATATTTCAAAGTAGCAAAAAATAAAGAAATATTTGTTTCTCAAAAAATTGATCAAATAAAAAACGAATTTTCCAGCAGAGTGACGAGAGTTTCTATTCGTCCAATCAATTTGAATGATGTTTTCCTATGGGTTAATACATGAGTTTATTTAAACCTATTTACGCTGTTGTTCAAAGGGATTTGATTAAATTTTCGAGACAGAAGGGGAGGGTGCTTTCCTCTTTAGTGAGACCTCTAATTTGGTTAGTGGTAATTGGTGCTGGTTTTAATTCCATTGTCACTACAGACGGGAATGATTATTTTGAATTTTTGGTACCTGGTGTTCTAGGAATGACAATATTATTTGGGGCACTGTTGGGGTCTCTTTCTATGGTGTATGAAAAGGAGTCTGGAGTGATGAGGATGATTCTTGTCTCTCCTTTGACTCACAGGAGTATTGTGTTTGCAAAAATGGCTGCTGCCACGTGTTCGGCGATTATACAGGCTACGTTATTGATAGTCGTACTTTTAGCTCTGGGATACATAGATTTATCTGTAGATTGGTTTTTATTAGTAGTTGGAATGTTTATCCTCTCTGTTACTTGTTCAGGAATTGGTATGCTAGTTGCGTCATTTTCAAAAACGCTAGATAACTTTGCGGCAATCATGAATTTTGTAATTTTCCCAGTTTTCTTTTTATCTGGGTCGCTTTATCCGATTACCAATTTACCATACGCACTAAAAGTACTAGCTCAGGCAAATCCCTACACATATGGCGTTGATATCCTAAAACATGGAATACTTGTTCCTAACGGAGGGACGTCTGATATTCCCTTGATTATCAGTTTTTTAGTTTTAATTGTGTTCACCACAGCGGCGTTTTTCATTGCAAGTTGGCGTTTTTCCTTAGAAGATACTACATCTATCTGGTTTCCACGTCAGAGAAAAAAGTAAACGTTGCAGTATGCCCAAAAACCCTCAAAAATAAGGGTTTATACTAACTATTTTTAAAAAAGAACATTTCTCTGTTAAACTATTTTGCATTGCAACATATTAGGAGTAACCGTGGAAAAAATAGTGATCGTAGGAGGTGGTGCTGCTGGGCTGGAGTTAGCGATTAAGTTAGGTCGTAAATTGGGTGGCAATAAACTTGCAGAAATCTTACTCTTGGACAAAGAAAGAGTTCATTTTTGGAAGCCGCATCTACATGAACTGGCAACCGGTTCCATATCACTTGACAGCCATTGCGCAGATTATCTTACTCTGGCGCGCGAAAATAATTTTTCATTTTACGAAGCTGAAGTAAATGGCATAGACCGGGAAAAAAAGGTTGTCCGTGTTAAACAGAATTGCGATGAAAACGGGCGAGAGTTAACACCTACATGCGAAATTCCATATTCTAAGTTAGTTTTAGCCATTGGGAGTAAATCTAATGATTTTGGAGTTTCTGGAGCAAAAGAGTTTTCTTTGAGCCTTGATTCATTTAAAGATGCTGTGTCATTTCAAAAAAATTTAGTAAATGCATTTTTACGGGCAAATGCAATGATCAACCAGGGTAAAAAGCTCAGTGATGAGCAGCTTAAGATTGCTATTGTTGGTGGTGGTGCAACAGGCGTTGAATTAGCTTCAGAGTTAAGTAACGCAATGCATACGTTAGCGGCATATGGGTACAAAGCGGTGGAAAAACAATGCGAACTCCAAATTACTCTAATAGAGGCAGGCGAAAGAATTCTTAAAAACCTTCCTGAGAGTATTTCGGAAAAAGTCAATTCGATTTTACGAAAGCGAGGAGTCAAAGTTCTTGAGAAGCTCAAATGTAACGAGAGTGTCTGAAAAGAGCTTGTCGTTGAGCTCCGGTGAGATAATACCAGCTGAGTTAGTTGTATGGGCTGCGGGGATTAAGTGTGCAAGTTTTTTATCTAGCATTGGGCTTGAAACAAATGAGTTAAATCAAATAATTACGAACACAAAACTTCAATCAATTGGTGATAAAAACATCTATACAGTCGGTGATTGTGGTTGCGTTCCTTGGGTTGACGGCCCTTTGCCTTTTGTTCCGCCCAGAGCTCAAGCGGCTAGTCAGCAAGCTAAGTATTTATCCGATCAATTTCAAAGGGAGCTTAATGGAAAAGAAAGTCAACCTTGGAGATACATTGATTTCGGTTCCTTGGTTTCCTTAGGCAGATACAGTACAGTTGGAAGTTTGATGGCGGGTTTTTCTGGCAAAGCATTTTTTTTAGAAGGGGTGTTTGCAAAATTTATGTATGTAATGCTTTACAAGATGCATGAGTATTCAGTACGCGGTTTTTTTAAGACACTATTTCTAAACATCAGTAGAGGTTTTTTTTCGCAAACCAAGTCGCGAATAAAATTACATTAATTAAATTTTGGTAAGGTTTAACTTTGTTCTCCGAGGTAGAACCATTCCTGGCCAGGCTCAGCATTTTGGTTAGGAAAAACTATAAAGCAGTCTTTTGGCGCTATTACTTCTTTTCCTTTTTCACTTATGCCGATAATTTCATTTTTCTCGATTTTCATAAATGTTTTCCAGTTTTTGGTGAATTTGTCGCCATGCGAAATTTTATCGATAACATCGAAAAGGCTTATGTAGCTAATCTTCTATTGTCTGCCACCGGATTGTGTCTTTCCTCAGTCATGCGAAGACAACCCAAGATATTTAAGATAGCGTTTACCCCAACGCGGGGAGCAGAGACATCTTCGTGTTGTCCGCATTCTAAGGTGATAGCCAACGCTCCTTTACTGCGGGCATATTCAGTCGTACCATCTCCATATTTCTCGTCATAGTTTAATGAGAATGGTGGACTTAAAATGCCGTCTCTATTTCTTCTGTTTTTTACACCCCGGGCGTAAGTTTCGCTCCAGTTTGCAATGACAGTGTCAACTTCTAAAGCTGACACAAGATGACTCTCGGATGTGTAAACTTTTTCCTGGTTTACGACAAAAGCCTTTTCATCTCCTGCAGTATTCCCGATTAAAGCGAAAGGCTTTACGCCGTTTAAGAAAGAGTGAAGGTCAAGTAATACGTCGCATTCCTCGAGAATCGGGCACAAGATACCATTAAGTTCGTCCTCAAAATCATTTTTGGAGGAACCTTTCGGGTAGAAAGCTCGATTTAAGTTTCTATCGCCATTGCGGGTGCCTTTAATAGCAGCTAAAGGATTGGTTATGGGTACAAAGGTGACTTTGCCTAAAGTTATGTTAACTAATTGATTCTGAATGAGATTTATAACATTATTAATTGCCAAAGTACCGCAATATTCATTGCCATGAACTCTTCCCAGAACTAGCACGTTTGGACCTGGTTTTAAACCAAAAAAAGAGTGGGTTTCTACGTGAAGATGGTTTATCATATTACCTTTTTTCAGGTTTCCAGCATTATTAGGAGTCTAACGTATAAGGTAATTTCTAGGGAGTGATTGTTGAATATTCATGAATATCAAGCTAAAGAATTGTTAGCTCGTTTTGGAGTGACGGTTCCACAAGGGCGAGTTGCATATACTGCTGAACAGGCATCCTTTGCCGCAAGTGAGTTAGGAGGTTGGAATTGGGCTGTAAAGGCTCAAATTCACTCTGGCGCGCGTGGCAAGGCGGGAGGTGTAAAACTATGTAAAACTTACAACGAGGTTCAGGAGGCGGCAGCGGACCTTTTGGGCAACAGGCTTGTAACGGTTCAGACAGGCCCAGAAGGCAAGTTATGTGAAAGGGTCTATATCGAAGTTGCAGAACCTTTTATTAAAGAATTGTATTTGGGTTTTGTTCTAGACAGAAAAGCGGAGCGCATCCGTGTGATTGCATCCGCCGAAGGAGGAATGGAAATCGAGGAACTTGCCGAATCTGCGCCAGAGAAAATCTTGCAGGTTTTGGTGGAGCCTGCGGTTGGTTTACAACAATTTCAAGCTAGGGAACTGGCATTTGGGCTAGGTTTGAATATCAAGCAAGTCCAGCGAGCTGTTGGGATTATTATGGGAGCTTATAGGGCTTTTAGAGACAAGGACGCAGAAATGTTGGAAATAAACCCAATGGTTGTAACGCAAGATGATCGGGTGGTTGCGTTGGATGCGAAAATGTCGTTTGATGAAAATGCACTATTCAGGTTGCCAGATATTTCAGAAATGAAAGATTTAGCCCAGGAGGACCCACGGGAGGCAGAAGCAAGTCAGCATAATCTAAACTACGTTGGTTTAGACGGAAATATAGGATGTATCGTTAACGGAGCAGGGCTGGCAATGGCAACTATGGATACAATAAAATATGCTGGGGGCAATCCAGCAAATTTTCTAGATGTTGGGGGCGGAGCATCTCCGGAAAGAGTAGCAAACGCTTTTAAACTTGTTCTTTCAGATAGTAATGTTGCTGTGATTCTAGTGAATATTTTCGCGGGTATAAACCGTTGCGATTGGATTGCAAAAGGGGTGGTGGATGCAGCAAAAGATCTCAGAGTCCCGCTTGTTGTCCGATTAGCGGGAACCAATGTCAAAGAGGGACAAAAAATTGTAGAAGAGTCGGGCTTGCCAATCATTAAAGCCGATACCTTGTTGGAGGCCTGTAGTAAGGCTGTTGAACAAGTAAATAAATAAACAAACTCAGTCGAATAGGATGTGAAGCAATGAGTATATTAATCGATGAAAAAACCCCTATAATCGTGCAGGGATTTACCGGGGACAAGGCCACGTTTCATGCAGATGAAATGATTAAATATGGTAGCAATGTTGTTGGTGGGGTCACACCCGGAAAAGGTGGCAACACACATTTAGGAAAGCCAGTTTTTAATACTGTTAAAGAGGCTGTTTCTGTAACAGGAGCACAAGCAAGTTTAGCTTTTGTGCCTCCCTCGTATTCGGGGGATGCTTTAATGGAAGCTGCAGATGGGGGTTTGAGGTTAGTTTGTATTATCACTGATGGAATACCTTCGCAGGATATGATGCGAGTAAAACGATTTTTGAGAAGGTATCCAAAAGAAAAACGGACAATGGTTGTGGGGCCAAATTGTGCGGGAATTATTTCAGCGGGCAAAGCAATGTTAGGTATTATGCCCGGACATATTTATAAAAAGGGCTCTATCGGCATCGTATCAAGATCTGGAACACTAGGGTATGAAGCCGCAGAGCAGGTTTCGAATGTCGGGCTTGGTGTATCAACATCAGTAGGGATTGGTGGCGACCCGATCAATGGTTCCTCTTTTTTAGATCACATGCAACTATTTAACGATGATCCTGAAACTGAGGCGGTAATCATGATCGGTGAAATTGGAGGACCACAGGAGGCTGAAGCGGCGGCCTGGGTCAAAGATAACATGAGTAAGCCGGTTGTTGGATATGTGGCAGGACTTACAGCGCCCAAAGGCAGGAGAATGGGCCATGCTGGAGCGATAATTTCAAAAGCTGGGGATTCAGCTGCTGAAAAATCTGAAATAATGAAGAGCTTTGGGATTACGGTAGCCGCTAGTGCTAACGATTTTGGGGCAGCAATTAAACAAGCACTTAACTAAATTTAAGGTTTATTGGAGAGAAAATGAGTTTTTATTCCGTTGAACAATCAAGACCGAGGCTTCACAGATCGGAATTAGCCGTACCGGGTTCTCGCCCTGAAATGTTTGAGAAAGCTGCAAAATCTGATGCTGATGTCATATTTCTGGACTGTGAGGATGCTGTTGCTCCGGATGACAAAGTTGATGCGAGAAAAAACATTGTAACTGGACTATCAGAGGTAGATTGGAATAAAAAAACGATGATGGTTCGTGTTAATGGTCTTGATACGCATTACATGTATAGAGATGTGATAGAAATCGTTGAAGCCTGTCCTAGGTTAGACATGATACTGATACCGAAAGTTGGCACGGCTGAAGATGTTTATGCGGTTGATATGTTGGTTACGCAAATTGAAGACGCTATGGGAAGGACAAATAGGATTGGGTTTGAAATTCTTATAGAAACTGCTCTAGGTATGGCAAATGTCGAACAGATAGCAAAGGCATCTAGAAGGATTGAGGCAATGAGTTTTGGGGTTGCGGATTACGCTGCGTCAACTCGTGCAAGAACCACTGTTATTGGAGGGGTTCATCACGAAAGTGTTGTATTAGCAGATGCAAAGGAAGGGAATGAAAGCAGGGAAGTATTTTGGACTGATCCCTGGCATGCTGCACAGACAAGGATGATGGTTGCTTGTAGGGCTAACGGTTTGCGCCCCATAGATGGTCCCTTCGGAGATTTTGGCGATAAGGAAGGTTACCTGAGCGCTGCAAGACGGTGTGCTGTTTTGGGCTATGAGGGGAAATGGGCCATTCATCCTTCACAAATAGAACTTGCCAACCACGTTTTTACACCATCAAGGGAAGAGGTGGAGAAGGCTCAAAGGATAGTTGAGGCGATGGAGCAGGCTGCAAAGGAGGGTAAAGGAGCTGTTTCTCTAGATGGTAGGCTGATTGACATTGCTTCGATTAGAATGGCTGAGTCTGTGCTTGCGAAGGCAAAAGAGTGTTCTTAAAACGCCAGGTTTTTTAAGTTATATTTCGGTGTTTTGCGAGAGAGAGTTGAAAAGTTAGCGATCAGTCGGAACCCATACCTGAAAGCAATATGGAAACTAGCGACGCCATAGCCGAAAACGGAACCTAAAAGAAAGTATGTTAGTTCATTCACTCGTTTTTACCTAATTTTGATACTTTAGTATAATACACGATTCAGGAAAAATGGCAAGCAGCATCCTGTAATTTGTGCGATTTTGTCGTAAAAACACCCTAGTTTATTTTTTAGTGAGATTCGAAGTTCACAATAAAGAAATTAACAAGAGAAAAATATGAGTAGTAAAAACTACATCAGCCTAAATGGTCTATCCAGCCTTCAAAATGAGTTGAGGCATCTCCTGGAAGTAGAGCGTCCGAAAGTGGTTGACGCTGTTAGTTGGGCTGCTTCAAACGGCGATAGATCTGAAAATGGCGATTATATTTATGGAAAGAAAAAATTGCGCGAAATAGATCGTAGGATTAGGTACCTTACGAAAAGTATACAAACAGCCGTACCGGTAAATTTTTTAGACAGAAACGGCGAGAAAAGTCCCAAAATTTTTTTTGGCGCTACAGTATGGTTCTCAAGAGGGGAAGAAAAGCCAGAAAAAATTGTCATTTTGGGAAAAGATGAAATAGATTCTGGGAAAGGTCATGTTAGTTGGGTAAGTCCAATCGCTAAGGTCTTATTAGGTAAAAAAGCTGGTGACAAAGTTTTGTTTCGAGCTCCGTCAGGAGAGGTTTTGGTATCTGTAGAAAAAGTAACTTACGAGCAAGTAAGTTAAGTTTGCTTTAAATTTCAATTATGGATTTTTCCACTTTATTGAGCATCCAATTGAAGGAATTTGCGGTTTTTCGTATGTTCCAGTTTGTGCGATTTCAATCATTGCCTCTGTAAGTTCAGATTTGCCTCCCAGTTTGTATTTTTTTCCCGAATCATCTAAGCGACCTCGATATTTTAAAATTTTATGAGAGTTAAACCCAAAAAAATCTGGAGTGCATACGGCTCCATAATCCTTTGCAACCTTTTGGGTTTCATCGCGCAAATACGGGAATGGAAATTTATAACGTGCAGCAATGAGTTTCATATTCTCAAAAGAGTCCTCGGGGTATTCTTCGGAATCATTGGAACAAATAGCAAAGACTGGAATATCAGCTTTACTTAACTTCTGCCCTTCTTTAATTAATTTTGTTAGGATTGCTTTGACGTAGGGGCAGTGATTACAGATAAACATAACCAGAAATGCTTTTGGTCGGTTTCTATTTATGGACTCGTGTAAATCAACTGAACTGCCATCTACCCCTGGTAATACTAAAGAAGGAGCAGAAAAGTCCTTAAACAGCTCTGGAGTTTCGGTTGGCAAGGTAAATTCCTAAAAAGTTCGATGATTCTATATTAGGATTTTCCCGAATATAGGGCAACCCCCAATGAAAACTGAGAAGGAAGAGAGAATAATTATAAGTAAGCCAGATTATCGGTGAAATTGAGATGTATTTTTTTAACTTCATCATGGGAGAACTCATGAAATTTAAGCTTAATGCATTATGTGCCGCAGTTGCGGTATCAGTTGCTGCTCCAGCAGTTGTGCACGCTAACAGTTCTTTGAACAAGTTGATGAATAACTCTTCTAACTGGGCTGCCCAGTCTGGAGATTTCTTCAACCAGCGTCACACCAAGCTCAAGCAGATCAACAAGTCAAACGTAAACAAGCTCCAAATGGCTTGGTCTTTCTCTACAGGTGTTCTTCGTGGACACGAGGGCGGACCATTGGTCATTGGTGATACTCTATACGTTCACTCTGCTTTTCCAAATAAAGTATTTGCTATTAACCTAGCAGATCAGACAATTAAGTGGAAGTATGAGCCAAAGCAAGATCCTTCTGTAATTCCAGTTATGTGCTGTGACACGGTTAACCGTGGCTTAGCATATGCTGAAGGTAAGATCTTCTTACAGCAGGCTGATACAACACTTGTTGCCTTGAACGCTAAGAATGGTAAGGTTGTATGGTCTACCAAAAATGGTAATCCTAAGGTTGGTCAAACCAACACAAATGCTCCTCACGTATTCAAGGACAAGGTTATAACCGGTATTTCTGGTGGTGAGTTCGGTGTTCAGGGATTCGTTGCTGCTTATGATATCAACAGTGGTAAGAAGGTTTGGAAGGCTTACTCAGTAGGTCCTGACAGCGATCTTATGTTTGATCCTAAGAAGACAATGGCCTGGAACAACGGCAAGATGCGTCCAGTTGGTAAGAACTCTTCTACCAAGACTTGGGAAGGCGACCAGTGGAAAATTGGTGGCGGTACAACATGGGGATGGTATTCCTACGATCCTAAGAACAACATGATGTACTACGGTTCTGGAAACCCATCTACATGGAATCCTAAGCAGCGTCCTGGTGACAACAAGTGGTCTATGACTATTTTTGCTCGTGACGTTGATACAGGAATGGCCAAGTGGGCTTATCAGATGACTCCACACGATGAGTGGGATTATGACGGTATTAACGAAGTTCCTTTGTTTGACGGTAAGGACAAGAACGGTAAGAGCCGTGGAATGTTAGCTCACTTTGACCGTAACGGTTTTGCTTACACATTGGACCGTAATTCAGGCGAGCTCTTAGTTGCTGAGAAGTTTGACCCTGCTGTTAACTGGGCTACCCACGTTGACATGAAGTCAGGCCGTCCTCAGGTATTGGCTAAGTACTCTACACATATCCAAGGTGAAGACGTTAACACTAAGGGAATCTGCCCAGCAGCTTTAGGTTCTAAGGATCAGCAGCCAGTTTCATTTGATCCTGCAACCGGATACTTCCTCGTTCCAACAAACCACGTTTGTATGGACTACGAGCCATTCCGTGTTGAGTACACAGCTGGTCAGCCTTACGTTGGTGCTACGCTTTCTATGTTCCCAGCTCCAAATAGTCACGGTGGAATGGGTAACGTAATTGCTTGGAATCCTACTCAAGGTAAGATTGAATGGTCTATTCCTGAGAAATTCTCAGTATGGGCTGGTACTATGACAACTGCTACTGGTGTTGGCTTCTACGCTACACTTGATGCACGTCTTAAGGCCGTTGACGTTAAGTCAGGTAAGATTCTTTGGACATCTCCAAAGCTTCCATCTGGCTCTATCGGTAACGTCCATAGCTGGGAGCATCGTGGTAAGCAGTACGTCGGTATCTTGACAGGTATTGGTGGTTGGGCTGGTATTGGTCTAGCTGCTGGTCTTGAAAAAGACACAGATGGTCTAGGTGCCGTTGGTGGTTATAGAGAGCTATCTAAGTACACAGACTTAGGTGGTACCTTAATGGTATTTGCTCTTCCTAACTAAATCGACATAGTTAGACGAAAAACGCCCTGTTATACAGGGCGTTTTTTTATGGCTTTCTTTTCTTGTCTGTTTTGGTTAGCCATGCTAGTAGTGAATTCTTCATTGCTTCCTCAACAGACATATTAATTGGCCTAATTAAGCTTTTTGGAATAAATATGGTATACCCGCCAACCATGTAACTCATCGGAACATAAACTGCGACCATTTCACTTTCAAAGGAGGGAAGCTCTTCCAGGGATTCTCTAGTAACTAAACCAACAAGCTGAATTTTAGACTCTGGAATGGTTACAATAACAACCTGATTACTTTTTTGAGCGTTGATCCTCAGAAAAGTACTCAGCGAAACTTTTAATAGAATTGTAAACACTTTTAACGACAGGAATATTTGTAAATGGTAGCTCTAGTAGGCCAAATATTTTATACAAAAAGGGCTGAGAAATTAAGATTCCTAGCGCAATAATACACACGATTGTAATTAGTAATCCAATTCCAGGAAAATAAAAGGTTCCCAATAGTGGTTGAATTAAAGTGCTAACATACTTTTCCGATGCAGTGACGAGGAAATAGATAATATAGATGGTCAGGCCAAGAGGTAAAACTGTTAGAAGACCTCTAAAAAAATATAGGGTTATCCTTTTCATTTAACTATTTTTTAATTTATCTATAATCGCCTGATTTTTACTAACAAATTTTTGGTCAGTACTGGTCTCTTGGATATCTTGTTTTGAATCATTTTTGTTATCGTTTTTCCTTTTTTGGATTAGATTTCTTTTTTCAAGATTTTCGTTAAGTTTTGCCTTCGAGAGTTTATGACTTTTTAAAAATTCTTCTGGAGTATACTTTTCCATTGGATGTAAAATTTTTGGTGCCTCTATATCTCTTGAATAATCAGGGGGAGGTTTTTTTGGCGTAGGTACCTTTGGATTTATATTTTTTTTGATTGGTGCAGAAATTATTGGCTTGCCAAGATTTAAAATTACATCTCTATCGAAAAGCTCTATTTTTTTTCCCTTTTCCAATGGATCGACAAGACTAGCATCCATATTAAGTCGCAAATTATTAAGATCAGGGTCGAATAGAAAGTTATATATCTTCATCTTTATCAAGGGTATTAGCAATTTTCGAAATATTTTCGTCAGCATTTGTTACTATCCGAAACTCTACCCTTTGAGAAGCTTTTTCGTCAATAATTCCATCTTTTCCTACTATCGGTTGCGAAGAGGATAAGCCGTTAGCCGTAAGTCTCTTTTTTAACCATTCCTCATGAGCAGTTGCTGCGTTTGATTTTAAAATCCGCTCTAGTGTAGATCGAGTCCTTGCCTGAGAAAGCTCCATATTTTTAAAATAAGCATCCAGTTTCGTTGTTGCGGTTGTCCAAAATGTCGACGTGTGCCCTTCAACTCTAATTTCTTTGATTGACTCCTTAAACCTGCCCGATGTGAGTATTTCAACATATCTTGGTATAAAGTCGTCTAAAATTGCCGCAAACTTTGGTTTTAACTTATCAGAGCCAACACTGAATAAAACGTCTGGATTACGAAATCTAATTGTCATATCTCCTAATAATTCAGCATTCCATTCTTTGAAATTTTCCGAAAATTCGTCCTGAAGAGCCATCTTAAGATTTTTTCTGGTTATCTCATATTCCTTAATAATAAGGGTGGTCGTTTGTTCAACTCTTAACATATACAAAGTCGCTAGTAATAGGAAGACCATCATGAGACCCATCATTAGGTCACTTAAAGGAATCCAGTGTGTATTAGAGGCTTCGTTCATAATAGTTTTATACGTTTATATTCTTTTTGATAACTCAACAACTTCTCTTAATTTCTCTGTTAAAGGAAGGTAGTCTTCAACAAATCGATTTGATAGTGCCGCAAGTTGTCGGCCAAGAGATTCTAATGAACTATTTAATTCCTTTTGTAAAGCTTTATCCAGTGCTAACACACTTTCTTTAACAATTCTTGAATTATCTTCCAATCCAGCATTAAATGTTTTCTGATTTTCTAAAATAGTTTCCGCTATCTGTTTTTTTAATTCATTGCCAGATATTTGCATTTGTATTCCCAGATTCTCTGTGGCTTTGGTCATTTGTATTTGTAATTCATCAAGGTGACTTTCACTATTTTTAAATATAGTTTCAAACATAGTTTTGAACTCTTTTTCAGAATTAGCTACTTGTTTGACTAATGTATCAGCGTTTGTAGAAAATTGTTCGTATACTCGTTTCATGCCTTTTTCAATCTGTTCTAACATATCACTTGTCTTTTGTTCAAAAGTCGGTGTGACAGAACTCATCGTTTTTAGCACCTCCGCTAGACTTTTTTGCTGGTTATTCAATATTTCACGATTTTGGTTCAAGTAATCAATTTGAGATTTTAAGTCTTGCGCAATCGATGAAAAAACTCCGGCACTTTGAACAATCTGCTTTGAGGTTCTCAGTAGCCTTCTCCAATTCTTCTCTGGATGCACGTTGATTTTCTTTGATAATTTCAAGCTCATCCTTGTATTGAATTTGCCAGGATAAGAGTTTTGAAACGGCACTATTTAACTCTTTAAAGTTGTCCCCAAATTGCTCTGTAATTTTAGTATTGAAATCCTTTATAACTTCGCGAAGAGCCTCTATTATAGCCTTTTGATTATTCTCAACCATATGCTTTGAAAAGGTCTTGAATTCCTCCTGCAAAGAAAGGAAGTGCTCTTCAGATTTTTCCTTGAACTCTTTTATTTCTGCTCGGATGTTCGTTTCATCTTGCCCAACAAGTGACTCTTTCAGAGAATTTATAGAAAGGACAACATCTGATAAGGATGCTGTTTGGCCTGCAATTTGATTCTTATTGTCTTTAACTTTTCTGAAGCGCTGTCCAAATCTAAGAGTGAGCGCTCCGAATACTCCTGCTAATGAGGCCCAAAATGCAGTTCTTATTCCAGATAAAAGGTTTGGCACACTTTGCGATATATTTTCTGGGTTGAAACTAAACAGAGCTATAGTAATACCAGTAAAACAACCTAGTATACCGAGTGTCGTTAGTACTTCAGGTCCGTGTGCGACTGCAAACCTATCGAACTTTACGTGGAAGTAGATTGTAATTATTAAAATTCCGACGATAAAGCCAAGTTCTAGAAATTCTGTATTCATTTTATATTCCATTTATATAACACTTAAATTATAGAAGGATTCTGACTTGAGTCTTTATAATTTTTTTATTCGATCTATAATGCTTTGGTTACCAGGTAGTTTTTTTGGTAAATTTGTAAAAGTTTTAGGTTTACTTGCAGGCTCTAACTTTGCTTTATTGCCTTCCAAACGATATCTAGCCTCTGATTCTGACAAGACTTTGACTTGATTCAGATTGTTGACCAAAACAAATATTTCCGATAAACCAGAGGGAAAGGATGGATGGTTTAATATATTTTTCGGTTGGATCGTCTCAGTTATCGTGATCCATTTTTCAATCCATTTTTTATTGGGCAGAGAAGATCCTGACAAAATCGCACCTTCAACTATATCCGGTAAAAATTTAATTCTGAAAAGCTTGCCTTTTTTTAGTTCATCCATATCGAGGTAAATATAGGGTCTTAGTCTCCTATCTAGTCCAAACTGAGATTTTCCTTCCCTAACGTCAACGACTTTTCCGATGATTTCCACCCTTTTTCCAATGAATCCGTTTATTTCAGGAAATGTATTGCCGTTTACTATCTGGTAGTCAGAAAGATATGGATTTGATTTATCTGCAGTGTGGACAGTAGATTTAGTACTTTTAAATGGTGGTTTATAGGTATAATTTTTTTTCGCTCTGAAGGTATTCGAATAGAAGTGTTTTGGATTAGGTATCGATGAAAAATGGTTAATACATATTTCTGTGAAAGCATCAAGCTTATTTATATTAACTAGTTGTTTTGATAATTCAAAAAAAATTTTTGATTCCAGAGGTTTGGTTAAGTCTGTGGCTCGGAATAAGATTCCCTCTTCGTCACTATAAGTTAGATCCCATAAATTTGGATTCTCTATCAAAAAAGTCAGAGAAACATCCAATTGTATAAAACCAAACCAGTCTAGGAAACTATGGAAGTTATCCTTGTTTCTTTCAGGGTGCTGAAAGTTAGAATGACCTAACTCTGAGGCCTTTTTTCCCTTAAGTCCCGGTACGAACATCCCGTCATAATCGATCAGTTTGAGATCGAGCCCATCTTTGGAGACGATTAGATTCCCTGGTTGAAGATCCCCATGTGCAATTTGTTTGTCATAGAGATATGATTGAAGATTTCGAATCTCGTTTTTAAGATTTGTTAGAGTGGCAGAGTCATTATGATGTTTATTAATAAACTCACCTAAGGTAAGTCCGTTTATCCATTCCATTTTTACTATCGGGAAGGGTTTTCCATTAACAACGATTCCTTTCTCTAGAAATGTAAAGTCAGAAAAAACATTTGCATTTTTAAGTTCTCCTTTATGTAGAGTATCAGAAATATTTTTATAGCGTTCCTTCAGGTCGGATGGCATATGCAGGAAGCACCTAACAGCATATGTTTTTTTTGAACAACGAACTTTGAAGATGATTGCAAAGTTGCCTGATCTCACTCGTGGCAGTCCTAAAGCGTTAAGTTCGAGACTACCCGAGGCTAACTCCATGTCCAAAAACACACTTTTCGTATTTCTCTGGGCTGTATTTAAGTAATCCTCTAATGTTGGCAAGTCAGTCATTTAGTTCTACCCATACAATTGTATAATCGTCCTTTTTAAGTAGTCCCAAATTCTTTTCTTTATTTATCCAGTCTTTCAGCTCTTCATCATTTTTTTTTAAAATATTTATCGCATCATCTACGGTATCCTGGATAGAAATCTCAATAATCCTTGAGGCGATAGCATCAGTGAGTAGAAAAAGTTCGTCATTTTTAATTTCTTTTTTTTTTAATTTTAGAACATCCCAATCTTTCCCAAAATTAGGAAAAAACGATTCCTTTTCACTGTAGAGTGTTGAGAGTAAAGTAGGTTTTTTATTGAAGTTGTAATCATTATGCATTGAGAGCATTGTCAGCCTATCGTTCTGGTTCCAAACGGCTACGCTATCTCCTACAGAAAATATTTCTACTGTTGTGCCGTGGTCTATTAATCCCAATATGGTAGCAAAACTTCCTCGATTAAAAGAAGCCTCTTGTGACCATGAAAGAGTTTTTTTGAGATATTTTTCGTTAAATGATGATCTTGCATGAGAGAGAATTTGTTCAATAGTTTTCTCGTGCAGGAAAGAGCCTCTTTTTTTTCGCTTAACAATAAAATTAAAACTTTGGCATAAAATTTCAGACCATGCTTGTGAATCGAATGATTCGGAGGCACCGTCGCTTAGCGCACAGGAAACTTTATCATCTCTAAGAAGAAAGTTGTCTTCATTGGCTTCTGGAAAATCCTCTTCTTTTGGTATAGAAACTACCGATCGGATTTTCATAGTGGACTATCTAAGTTGCATAGACTGAGAGGATGCTCTGGTTCCAATATCAAAAAAGTCAACTATTTCGATTGGCTCAACGTTAAAAAAGAAACCCCTACTTTTATCAGCAACTGAATATCCTTTCTCACGCGCAGCCAGTGAGACACCTTCTGGAAGAATGCTAGACATGCGAAACAAGCTTTTCCCGTGGATGTCTGTGATCTCATCCTTCGCTAACCGGAAACTTAATGGGTCTCACACCTTCATCACTAGTATGGAGATTAAATAGTAGGACACTTCCATCATTTGTACTCAATTGTCCCATCTGCTCAGCTATGCTTTCAGGATCTCCGTCTGAGGATTCTCCATCTGTAACATGTAATACAGTTGGTGGATACGAATCCGAATGGTTGTCACACCACGTAGCAAGCTCAATTGCAGCAACTTTAAGCGCTTCTTTCATAGGAGTTCCGCCTGTTGCTTCAGGAACGAACCAAACTGGAAACTTAATCTTTTCTTCGTTTACACCCCCAGCTCCATCAGGTACTTTCTTGATTCTGTCCTCTACAGATAACGGAAATTGCTCAAACAATGAAATGGGATTAAAGACCTTTCCTGCGTATGCACCTTGAAGAGGATTTCTTACGCCATTTCCCCCATAACCAATAACACCGATTTCGAAGTAATCCCGGACACCCTCAGCCTTGGAACTTCTGGCAATCAAATTCATTACTACTCGATTTAAGGCATCAGAAACAAACTGTGCTTTAGTCATCATAAGATTACTCGCCTGATCTGACATCGAACCCGATTGATCAATTAAGAACAAAAAACAAGTTGGGTGAGTCCTACTAATTTCTGCTGAATAAGGCATACTCGATCACTCCGCTTTTTCTGCGATTTTACCATGTAATGTGTGGAAAGACACAGAATAATCAGGAGTTTTCCATATTTCATTTTCAATTTAGGAAAACTTTATATAATTATCAGGATGAAATTAAACATAGTTTTTTTAATGATTGATATCCTGTGGTAATTAATATAACCAGGATTCAACCACGATGATCAGGATAATTGACAACATTTCCTTTGGCTTCAATTGGGAAGAATTTATATTATTCTTGCTTAAGTAAATTAATACTCGGTGATGAAATGCACGAAACAAACATATGGTGGACCCGATCGGCTCTAATACTACTTTTCTATTTTTCTTTTGCTCCAAAGGTTTTTGCTATTGATTGGGAAAGAAGAGCTACGGGTCAAACTTACGTAGAGTACTTTGGAACGGTTGTGAGAACCGGAGAAGTTGCTTCTATGCTTATGCTTAGAGATTACACAGCCGAGACTGATTTTCAGGGAGTAACTGTAAGATCTATCCAAACTGAAAGATTGTTTAATTGTAAAGAAAATATTACTCGAGTTAAAAAATATGATGGCTTTTCTGAGGAAATGGGAATGGGCGAATTAGTTCTGGAGAAGGCAGGAGATAATGAATGGGAAAAATCAAACCTAGCACTTTTCTTCAGTACGCACTAAGAACAGCTTGCCTAGGTTAATTAATCAGTAATTATAAAACGAATAACTACCGCCCCCCTTAATTTTTACTTTATACATTGCAGAATCTGCTTCATTTAGAATTTTTGAAGTCTGTAGGGATTCATCAAATACATAAACTCCGATTCCGATACTACAGGAAATTCTGATTACAGAACCTTGTATTTTCATTGGTTCAGAAAGTGTACGCTGTATGCGTTCAATAATTTTTACTGTATCCGTTATATTTTTTATTTGATTTAATATAATTATAAATTCATCTCCTCCGAGTCTCCCAAAAAAATCTTTTGGCCGAGAAGCTCTCTGAATTCTATTTGCGATCTCAATAAGTACACCATCTCCTACTAAATGACCATATTCATCGTTTATTGGTTTAAATTTATCAATATCAATAAAACATAGAGCAAATTTCTCTCTATTTTTAAAGGAAGTTGATCGCATCTTGGACAAAGGATTTTTTGAAATACCATATAAAGAATAATCCCTCTTCATTTTTTCAAGCTTACGGTGAAGATAGTCTATAAGCGCCGCCCTATTAGGAATCGTAGTTAGAGAATCGTGAGAGGCAGCATACTCTAATTGAACATTTTTATTCTCTAATAAGCGGTTAACTTTTTCTAGCTTTGTATTTGTGTCTTGCGCTGCCCTAAATGCAAATTTAAGACAGAAAAAAAACAAGGAAAGTTGCGTCAAAAATATCACTAAGGTAATGAACAGCATATGATTTTTTTGCGAATTAATAGTCGAATTTATTTTTTCATCAAAAAAATAAATTTTTACTAGGAATGGGAGTACTGTCGATAGCTTGAGATAATTCTGTTGCAAATATACCGTATAGTGACAATTGAGCTTCTGTTAATCTTGAAGGGAAAATGGATTCAACACGATAAGTGGCTGCTAAATATTTTAAGGTTTCGTTGTTATTAACACCAGCCTTAATATCTCCATCTTTGTCTCGAATCTCTATGCGAATAATTGTATCAACTAAATCAAACATCTCCCTAATTTTTACGATAAAAAAAATATCGCTATTTGGTTCTAATCTATTTTCTAGATTCGTGGTTCTAAGCTGAGTTAATAAAGTAGAGAATGCTTCGTCTGACGAACCTTTCTTCAAAGAACTTTCAAGATTTTCTAGTACGACAAAATAATTTATACAAAATAAAACTGCCGTTGTAAGAAAAAAAGAAATAAAAATTATAAAAAGGTCTTTGTGTGGGAGGTTAGTAAAGAAAAACGCATAGTATTAATCTTTACAAAGTACCAGTTTAAAGATAGTTTTCTCATTCATAGAGATCTATTTAAAGACTAAAAGGCTGCACTTTTAAAAAATCATCAAATTGTTTTCTTGGAACACCAGCGGAGAAATAAAAACCTTGTAATTGACAAAATTTATATTCAGAAATACAGTTTATGTGCGCTTCAGTTTCTACCCCTTCTATAACAACAATACAGTTAATTTCTTCAATAATTTTTAAAAGTTCTGTGAACAAATAATAACCTTTATGTGATTTTTGTGCTTCTTTTAAGAAGAATCTGTCAAATTTCACCTCATGGGCGGGGATTTCTATGAGTCGCTTTATCGTAGAATATTTCGTTCCAAAATCATCGATGGAAATTTTAAATCCTTCTTTATCCAATGACAAGATTGAGTTTTGCAAGTTATCATCACTTATGTCATATGTTTCTGAAATTTCGAAGAAGATTAAGGATGGATTAACTCCCATCGTTTCACACTTTTTTTTCAAAGTTGTTGCAAAGCTGGGTGATAAAAGGCTGTCTGGATCTATATTTATTGATATGGGAACTGAAAAATTTTCGGATTGATGTGATTGAAGCATTTTCAGGGATTCGTTGATTACTATATTGCTAATCTCTGGCATGAGTTTATTGGCACGCAATCGAGCAAGAAATACATCAGGTAAAAGTATTCCAAGTTCTGGGTGGACCCAGCGTATTAATGCTTCAGACCCTACGATCTTTTTTGTAGAGCATTGAACTTTTGGCTGGAAGAATGGTTGAAACTGCGCGTTTTTTAGTCCATGCAGAATTTCATTATCATTAATTGCCTCACAAGAATTTTGATTTTTCATTATTCCGACAAGCCAAATATAAAAATCTAAATATTAATTTGTTTGTCCAATTACTTTTTAAGCTCGTCTTTCGAGAATAAAGTAAATGTTCCTGGAATTTGCTTAGCTTCGTTGGCAAGGTGCTCCGCCGTCAGGATTAATTCTTCAAAGTCCTGCGAATCGTGAGGGGAAATAGCCACTCCTAGACTGGCTGTCAGCTCTTCTCCAACCGGCAATAATCCTTTCCTAAATATGTTTGCTATCCTGTTGCTAACTATTTCGCAATTTTCACGGGAACCGATATTTTTGAGGATTAGTGCAAACATATCACCACCAATGCGTCCCACCACGTCATCGTCTCTAATAAAACTCTGTAATTTTGAAGCTATTTCAAAAAGAACTTCGTTGCCAAGGTCGAATCCATATTTTTCATTTATATTAGAGAAATCATCTAAACTTACGACAACGCAGGCTATCATCATGTTTTTACTAGAGGCCCGGTTTAATTCGTCGATAGCAATTTTTAATTGGTGGGTGAAAGACTTGTAGTTATGAACTTTTGTAAGTTGATCTGTGTCCGTGTTTGCTGAAATTTGTTCTGCATATGTATTCAAAACATAAATCATTTCGTAATAGGTACCTAGAATTTTGCTACAAATTGCCCATGTTTGGAGGTCATTTTGCTTCTAATTTTGTTGATTCTGATTTTTTAAGCCCTACGATTAGTAATTGTGTTTTTTGACTATTTCCAAATTGTGTCGCAAAAAAATCATAATTTGTAGCTGAGTTGGTATCACTAATATTTTTTACAGATCTTGAATCTATGCGTATTACCTCTCCATCTTTAGGTGTTGTGGGGAAAGCTTCAGGTTCAAAAACGATGGATGTCGGTGTACCAGGTAGGGAATATGCTATCGATATTTTTTCAACTAAGTTAGGTCCCTCATCCACTCTCAGTACTAATAGACCATCGCACTGCAATATTTGTGCAAGCGCACGAGCAGCTTTTTCAATATACAAATTGACATCTCGTTCCGCTAGTGGTTCTTCAATAATCTTTAATATTTTTTGATTACTTGCGATTGACGATTCATCCATGGAAAAAGGATAACTCAGAAATAAATATAAAACTAGAAATTTCTGTATATGAAAAACACTGGGGTGTTTAGTCTGCTTTTTTAATTAAGCTATTTGGCCTAGACAGTTCCAATAATTTTTGACTAGCTAATGGAGGGAGCCTAAAAGACTCAGGACGCGAGCTAGTGGTCATAAGGTAATCCTCTTCGCCGTTTAGTTTCGCGAACCTATACTCAATCTTTTTATCACCCTCTAATTCTAGAGAAATTAGGAAAGTATTTTTCTTACTGACATTCCCAATATCAGCGTCTGACCCAATTGAGTCAATTTGCATGTCAGCAATTTCTTTGACAAATTCATCGACTTTTTCATCATCTTGTGTTTCGGCAGGTTTGTTATTAATAAACAGCTTCCACGCTGGTTTAGAACCTTCCTGACCATCTACATTCACATCTTGCGTTCGTTGAATTTTAATATTGCCCGCCATAACGGTTTGAACCTTCTTTTCATCTACAACAAGCAGATCTTTTTTGATCCAATCACTAGCTTTTAAGTCAATGTCTCCTGGAGCAAACTTAACTGCATAAACAATTTTTTCGCCACTAAGACGCGCATGTGCTTGCCTGAGAGCGGGGGCACTGCCAAAGAAGATTGTTTTCATCTCAGATGCTTTTCCAATTTCGACCTTTCGCTCAAAATTGTTATCCGCAACTTTCATACGGTCAAAAGAGTCCGCCTGTTTTGATACTTGCATTCCCAATTCAGTGTTCGTTAATCGATCGATTAGTTGGGCTACAGCCTGGGAATTTGCCGGGAAACCATCAAACTCAGGCAAACCCCACTCCCCACTCTTCTTAGCCTTTTCAAGTAACACTGACTTTTCTCCGGGACCTATTATTCGCAATGTTTCCACACTATTGCCGTCGAGGGTTAGAAGCATTCTTGGTACATCTGGACCCCGAAGTATCCCAGTATAAAAATAAACGATACCAGTGATCACAATTTGAGCAAAAAGTAACGGCCAGAGAATTCTATTGTATTTACCAATCATCATGATTCACCACTTTTTTGGTTTTCCATGCCCAGCATGGTTTTTTGGGCTCTCAAATCCCGTTTATCTCGCTGACGTTGCCAAAGCCACACAAAAAATAGACCGATTATGGCCAAAATATAGTTGAATAACTCCCATCCTTTTTGCGTGTCTTCGGACATTGGATAGAGTGTTCGAGCAAACTGAGACTTTCCTCTTAAACCCAAAAGGGATTCATCCTCAGTAGACCAATCAACTGCGTTTTGCATGAATTCAAGCGGTTTTGTATAAAGGGTACTCATTGCGTGCGAAGCTAGGTCGATAGAGCCATCTGCCGCAAAACTGTTGCTGGAAATTAATATTAATTTTGCAGATGATGGTGATTCTTGAATTAAATCTTCTAATAGACCCTTTTCACTTTGGATATCTACTGCACCTGCAAAGTATGATTTGAAAGGTCCCGAAATCGCAACCGCGAGGTCCTCAGAGCCTCTCTTATTTACGTTTGCAAAACCAGTATCGGGATAGCTTTTGTAATCAGGTATTACATTTAAGTTCTCTGATGTCCAGCTGGAAGCAGAGCTTTTTATTAACTTAACAACTCTCTCTTCACTTAATTTGTCTGTATCAGCAATTATTGGCGAAGCCCAGTTTAAAGTAATTTGATTGAGTGAGCCGGTTATTGGATGGTCAAGGTTAAGGTCATCGCCTCGGATATCTGGAAAATGAGGGTATGGAACCATTTCGATGGTTCGCACCGGAATTCCTCCTATGTATCTTTGAACGGGTACGGGTAGGGAGGCACTTTTTGGGTCAAGAACCATTTCGGCTTCTATTTCTAAACCAATATGTTCTAGCCAGGCATCCACACCAGACGTATAGTTTACAGCGGTAATTGATTCCGCAACCTGAACGTTAAAAGGAGAAGTGGCAAGCACAACACTGCCTCCTTTCATTAAAAATTGATCAATTTTTTTGAGTTGCAAATCGTTGATTTTATTGGGTGCCAGGACGAGTAACATGTCAGTGTCCTGGGGGATTTTTTCATCTTTAAGATCACTCTGGGCGATGTTAAGATTTTCTGACAAGATCTGTCTGAGCCGGT
Organism: Burkholderiaceae bacterium; assembly: GCA_038147455.1. GTDB lineage: Bacteria > Pseudomonadota > Gammaproteobacteria > Burkholderiales > Burkholderiaceae_A > UBA7377. Next base: position 854,013 of record JAYQTQ010000003.1, read on the forward strand.
TGAAACTTTGAGCGTTACCAGACGGTGTGACCACAGTAACAGTTCTTAGGTATCCCGGAGCGAAGCGCTTGAGAGAAGCCTCTATCGACTTTTGAAGGGCCTCTTTCTCTAGAGAGTCCGAGAACTGAACTAACTGCTTCTTACTACCGTTTTCTAGAATTAGATTAAACCAGAATGGATCCTGGTCCAATAGCCCAGCCATTTGTGGTCTTAGGTTGAACTCAGAATCAAGTTGCTCTTTGATATTTTCATCTTTATTAGGGTCGATTATTCTCAGTGAAAATTTGTTTTTATACCTATTGCTATAGTCTTGCCCGATACTAACCAAATCGTCGTATATTGGCTTTAACTCTTTTGGAAGGTTTTCCACAGAGGAGACATAAAAATTAAGGGTAACGGGGTCCACAATTGAATCTAATATAGTTCCCCCAATGTTGTATGCACCGACCGTCTTTTTAATTGCGCGAGTTATCGCATATTCAGGGTTCTTGAGTCTAACTTCAACTCCAACATCGCTAGCACTTGCCTTCGCCTCAATAAGATCTGCATAACTCAATGTCTCAAATTGGTCGCCATATGCTATTACGATATCAAAATAAGAATTTACAACTTCTGCCTGGTGTCGACTAGCTGTCTGAAAAGGCATTGGTCGAACCCCGTACTTTGTTGCAGCTTCTTCTTCTAGTTCACGATCCTTTTGGGGGTCGACAAATTCAACGGTTGTTGTTCCACCAGAACTTACTTCATATTCCGTGAGGATATCTTTGATTCTCGGAACCAGAGGAGATAATAACGGGTGAGACCTTTCTGAGAAGTATCCCCGGATTAAAAGCGGTTCCCTCAAATTATTAAGCTCATTTTCAGTCGTTTCTGAAAGGGAGTACAAAGAGCCTTCTGTCAAATCAGCTCGTAATGAGCTAACCGGAAATAACCAAATATTTAGCAATATAGCATTTGCGCAAACAAGACCGGTAACCACATTCCATTGCTTGTGATTTTTCATTGTTTTGCGTGTCCAGGTTGATTTCTCTAGGGTGTACGCATTAGCAACAAGAAATATTACGACAATACTCGTGTAAAAAACTAAATCCCTGAGGTCAATTACTCCCTTGTGATAGATTCGAATCTCGAACCGGTACCCAAAGCTTCAAGAATCGTAGCGTAGTTATGCCCGACCAAGCTCGTGATTAAGGGGGAACCGATAATATAAAAAATTCCACAGAGCATTACAGTCATTATGAGAGCTACAATCGGGTTGTCCGTTTTAGCACTTGTATACAAGCCGATGGAAATATAACTTGCTGCAAGAAAAAAAGTCGCTACATAGCCACCAAAAACAGGTCCAATGTCGAGACGACCCAATACACTAACTGTCAATGGTAATGGCAGAGTCAGAACCATCGCAATTAAAACAAGAGAGAGCGCAGCAACAAACTTTCCGCCAATTAGTGTGAATTTCGATACCGGTGATGTAAGGAGGCTTTCAATCGTACCGGAGCGCTTCTCTTCTGACCAGGAACGCATTGTGAGCGCGGAAACTAAAAATATAAGTAGTATTGGAAACCACTGAAAGAGTGGTCGTATATCTGCGATGTTTCTACTAAAAAATGTTTCAACCCAAAAAAATACAAACAGGCTCAGACCAACAAAGGCCCCCAAAAATAAATATGCTGCGGGAGATGCAAAAAAGGTTTTAAATTCTTTATTAGCTACGGAGAGTAAGTTGCTTACGGCAGTAGTCATTGAATCCCTCCTTCTGTACTTACCTCTGCGAATACCGTCTCCAGCGTTCTCTTTTCAGGCATTATTGACTCGATGTTTGCCCCTGCCGAAACCAGAGACCGTATTAGTGAAGGAATCTCCTCCTTTTGAACCTCAACTCTCAAGCTAGTTGCCTCACTGTTTTGAACCTCCTCCACTTTTTTAACCAATGGAGATTCGGAAAGCATTGTTATTACGTCAGATTCCGAAGGTTGAAAATTGAAGATGATTTTATTTTCGCTCTGTAAATCCTTTATTTTGGAGTCCAATACCAGTTGACCGCCCCTCATGATTAATACCCGTTCGCAGATCGCCTGGACCTCTTGAAGAACGTGGGTGGAGACAATAACGGTAGAGCTTTTCGCTAACTCTTTTATTAACTCACGCATTTGAAGTATTTGGTTGGGATCAAGTCCATTTGTGGGTTCGTCCAAAATTAATATATCGGGTTTGTGTAAAAGAGCCTGAGCGACACCAACCCTTTGCCGATAACCTCTCGACAATGTATCAATTCTCGCAGTTGCTTTTTCAGTTAATCGAGTTTTTCCGATTGCTTCTGACACTAGTGATCCTATCCTCGCTTCTTCAACTAAATGCAGTTTTGCTTGATAAATCAAGTAGTCTGTCACTCGCATTTCGGGCCAAACAGGGCAATTCTCCGGTAGGTATCCGATTTTTTTTTGAATACCAACAGTATTTTCCCCCAATACTAGGCCATCAACTTCCACGGACCCTGAAGAAGGTTCAATAAATCCTGTAATCATTTTCATAATTGTCGTTTTGCCAGCACCATTATGACCGAGCAAACCGACAACCTCGCCGTTTGTAATTTCAAAAGAGACGTTATCAACAGCTAAGGTCGATCCATAGGATCGGGACAGATTTGATACAGATATCATAGAACTCTCATATTCATAAAGATGATAAGATTACAGATTATGGTACAAAAGTTCCCTAAGGGTTTACCATAATAAGAAAACAGGTTACTAGCTATGGATAAAGTAAAAACTCCCCCCAATTTTTTTTCACAAGTCTTCAAGTGTGGAATACCGGCCATCGCGGGTTTTTTGTGTAGGTGCAAATTACAAAAAACATGTTGAGGAAATGGGTCTTCCTGGAAGAGAGTCTCCATTTTATTTTATGAAACCTAGAGAGGCTCTCGTTCAAGGCAATGGTTCATCGGTTGTTGGCATTGATTACCCTCCGCAAACAAAAGAGTTAGATTATGAGGTCGAGTTGGTTGTATTAATCGGGAAGAATGGGTCAATGGTGCCGAAAGAAAAAGCATTAGAATTTGTTTCTGGATTGGGGGTTGGCATAGACTTCACAAGAAGGGATATTCAGAGGAAACTTCGTGATAAAAACCAGCCATGGGAATTATCTAAGGCTTTTGAGCAGTCTGCCCCGGTGGGACCGTTTATCAGTCCAGAAAAAATCAGTTCATCTATTTTTCCCTTAGAACTAAACATTAGCCTTTCTGTTAATGGGAAAATAAAACAACAGGCCAATACTCGCGACATGATTTTTTCTGTAAGCGAGATAATTTCTGATCTGAGTGCCTTCTTTACGCTTCTACCGGGGGATTTAGTTTTCACGGGGACTCCCCAGGGGTGGGGCCTGTATTTCCGGGCGATGTTTTAGAGGCAAAAATTGATGAACTTCCATGTTTGAGTGTAGCAATTCAGTAGTGAGGAAATATAAATTTCATAATTTCTATGTATTCTCAGTGTTATACTTTTGTTCAGTTAGTAGTTAACAACCAATTGCCAGGAGGACAAGCTATATCATGAGTACAGACAGCTCAAAACGTTTATTTTCTTTTTTGTATAAGGATGCTATCGTCGCTAAGCCTGGATTTAACCGTTGGTTGGTACCTCCTGCTTCTATTGGTATTCATTTGTGTATTGGCTCCGTATATGCCTGGTCTCTTTTTAATTTGCCGCTAACGAATCATTTCGGAGTGGTTGCTCCTGCTGCAGATGACTGGAATCTTTCCAATGTTGTCTGGATATTTTCTGTAGCAATAGTTTGCCTGGGCCTTGCTGCCGCATTTGCCGGAAAATGGTTAGAGGAAGTTGGACCAAGAATGGTTGGTGTAGTAGCAGCAACTCTCTGGGGAGGAGGGTTTATAATCGGTTCTGTTGGCATTGCGACACATCAGTTATGGCTTGTCTACCTAGGTTATGGAGTTTTTGGTGGGTTTGGCCTTGGTTTGGGCTATGTCTCCCCGGTTTCTACATTAATTCGCTGGTTCCCTGATCGGAGGGGAATGGCGACCGGAATGGCTATAATGGGTTTTGGCGGTGGTGCAATGATCGCTAAACCAATAAAAACAAGTTTGCTATCCTATTTTGCAGTAGCTCCAGAGTATCTAGGAACTGAGGGTGTTGTTCAGACTGTGACAGAAAATGGGAGGCTGTTTGCTGAAAAGGCAGGTGAAAAAATTGAAGTAGTCATAGCAACTGCGAAGCAAGCTGCTGCTCTTCCTGGTGGAGGGGAGGCCGGCGTTTATGTAGTTGGAAGTGGGGATACTGGAGCCTCAGCAACCTTTCTTACTCTAGGGATTATCTACTTTGTGGTTATGATAGTAGCTGCGTTTAGCTATCGTGTTCCTCCAAAAGATTGGAAACCAGAAGGTTGGACGCCGAAAGAGTCTTCCGGTCAAAGCATGATTACAAAGAAACACGTGCATATCGATCAAGCCCTGAAAACCCCACAGTTTTGGCAACTATGGATCATGTTATGTTTCAATGTTACAGCTGGGATTGGTGTTATCGGAGTTGCTAAGACCATGGTTAGTGAAATATTTGGTGCTAATGAAGTCCTTATTAGTATGGCTACCACAAGTACCCTTGTTGCTTTGTTTTTCCTAAACTACGTGGTAATGCTCTCAGCTTTCAATATGGTAGGGAGGTTTATTTGGGCATCAACATCAGATTACATTGGTAGGAAAAACACATATCATTGTTTTTTTGTGTTGGGAGCCATACTGTATTCTTCTATTCCTTTTTTTGCAATAGAAGCAAGTGCAAATCCGACTACCATCATTTACTTCGCAGGGTTTTGTATAGCATCGATGATCATTTTTACGATGTATGGCGGCGGATTCGCAACTATACCGGCATACCTAGCAGACATATTTGGCACTATGCATGTGGGCGGAATCCATGGAAGACTTCTAACAGCATGGTCTACTGCTGGGGTGTTAGGCCCTTTAAGCATTACAGAGCTACGCAGTTTCTCTTTAAACAATGCTATAAACGATCTAGTTGCTGTAATTGAGCCTCAAAAATTTCTGGAAAAATTCGGTGCTCCAATAGAACAACTTGATCAGTTAGTTGCTGCCAAAACGGTTACCATAGCCAGACTAATGGAAATCGTACCGGAAGGTACTATCGACCCCACTCCTTCCCTATACAATACAACGATGTACGCCATGGCTGGGTTGTTGGTTATTGCTTTTGTTGCGAACTTATTGATGCGGCCTGTGCACGAGAAGCACCACTATGAGGGAGATCCTTCAAAAGCATAAAAACCCTCTGGAAAATAGCGCGACAGACTTAACGTCTGATCAATTCGTTTAAAATTCTATGAGGGCGTGTACGGTAATGTTTTTTTCTCTCAAAAGCGCGCTACCTCCGAGGGAGGGAAGGTCAATAAAAAAACCTGCTCCGAGAATATTTTTCTTATCGAATTTCTCAACAAGTTTTACTGCAGCTAATGCTGTTCCTCCTGTCGCCAGCAGATCATCTATTATAATTACATTTTGAAACTTAACCAGGGCATCTGTATGGATATGCATTTCAGTAGAACCGTATTCCAAATCGTAAGCCGCTGAAAATGTTTTATAGGGTAGCTTGTCGGGCTTTCTAAGTGGGACGAATGCCGCATTCAACTTGTAAGCAATTGCTGAACCCATTATAAATCCCCTAGATTCTATTCCTAATACAGCATCAACGGACTGATTTTCCCACGGGATACACATTTGATTAATCATGAATTGAAAAAGTCTTTTATCCGATAGAACTGTAGTTATATCTCTAAAATTTATTCCTGGCTTTGGATAATCTGGTATTGCTCTAACGGAATTTTTTAAATCTTCAGTTTTCATGTTTCCCTCTCTTATTCTCTGCTATATTTTAGAATATCTGCTTTGGGAGTTAAATATCCAATTTATTTTTATTAACGTTACGTTTTTTTTGATTGTTAGGCGCAGAGGGGGTTGTGATAAGTGTCTGTCTTAACGAGATTATTAGAATCTTATGAAAAAAACCATCAAAATCCTATTAACGAAGCCATTCATATTATCGCGATTCCGTTAATTATGTTTTCTATTCTGGGTATGACTGCTGCATTTGATATTTTTCTTGAGTATATATTGGTAGGAATTGTGTTTTTTTATTACCTAAAACTTTCGAAAATTGCAGCGTTATTAATGTTAGTGTGGTTACTGATTTATTTAGGATTAGTTGTTTTATTGAAACCTTACATCATTGAGATTTCTATATTACTTTTTGCTTTTGGATGGATTTTGCAGTTTTTAGGACACTTCATCGAAGGAAAAAGACCTTCTTTTTTTGAAGATCTCCGGTATTTTTTGATTGGTCCCTTATTCGTTGTCCAGAAAGTTATTTCGAAGTTTGGTATTAAAGTTTTTACTGAAAACGGGTAGTTGTCCTTGCTCGATAAATTTTAATGGAGGTAGTTTTAGATGGAAGATGAAAAAGTTTCTTCCGAAATTCTAGCTTTAAAAAAAAGTTATACTGAAGATCCTTATCCCTCCGTGCGAAAAAGAAAGGGTTGGTTACGGAATCTCGAGAAAGTCTTACTAGAGTATGAGCAAAATTTTATTGATGCTATAACGAAAGATTTTAGTCACCGTTCAAAATTCGAAACCGAAATTTGTGAGTTACTTCCAACTTATTCTGCACTTAAGCATTCGTGTAGAAATTTATCAAAGTGGATGAAGGTGAAAAAAAGGAGGACTGATCCAATTTTTTGGTTTGGGTCTTCTTCAATCCTATATCAGCCGATTGGAGTTGTAGCGATCATCAGCCCATGGAATTATCCATTGCAATTGACTTTTATTCCTTTAATAAACGCACTAGCCGCAGGCAATCGAGTTTTGTTAAAGCCGAGTGAAAAAACCTATCATTTTTCCGCATTGCTGGAGAAAATTTTTTATGAGGGTTTTGACAGGTCTGTTGCAAGGGTTATTTGTGGAGATCAAAGCACTGCAAAACGTATCGCCCAAGATAAGGAAGTGGATCATTTGTTTTTCACCGGTTCGACCAGAGTTGGGAAAGAGGTTGCAAAATACGCAGCGGAAAATTTAACACCTACGACTCTTGAGTTGGGAGGAAAATCTCCGGCGTATATAACTAATTCAGCAAGCTTAACAAAGTCATTGCAACGTATAATTTTGGGGAAAATGTTAAATGCTGGACAGACTTGCATAGCTCCTGATTACTTAATTGTCCATAGGAAATACGAGTTAAATTTTGTGGAAACTTTCTTTAAAATCCTCGCAAATTTATACCCCGAAATAATGGAGAACTCCGATTACTCGGCAATCATAAATAAAGAAAGGTTAGAACATCTTTTGCAACTGCTTGAAGATGCAAGGGACAAGGGAGGCGACATTTATATAATTTCTGAAGGCACTGTCGAGAAATTACAAAATAAAAAAAACATATCAGAAATGACAACAATATCGGGCAAACCGGAAAGAAAATTATCGCCTTCTCTTGTACTTAACCCTAATTTTCGAATGAATCTTTTAAATGAAGAGATCTTTGGCCCAATTCTTCCAGTTTTTTTTGTTGAGTCTGACACTGAGGCGTTTAACCTAGTAGAGAAAAATCAGAGACCGCTAGCTTTTTATTGGTTTGGGGATCAGAAAGAACCACGACAGAAGTGGTTGAAAAACATAGTTGCGGGAGGGGTTACGATAAACGATTGTTTACTACACTGCGTCCAAAACGATTTACCCTTCGGAGGCGTTTCCTATAGTGGGAGTGGCACGTATCATGGAATCTGGGGTTTTGAAAACTTTTCCCATCGCAAAAGTATTTTCAAACAATCTAGGTTTTCAGCAATGAAATCCGTAAGTCCTCCGTACACGAAAACAAAATATAAATTGCTGAGAATGCTACGATTTTTAATTTGATTGTTACAAATCTTTTGTCAAAAGCATGGATATTTCTTCTTACATTTAAATTCCAAATGATTCTTGGTCAGCTATAAGACTGCAAGATCTTCTAAAACAAAGTTTTGAAGTAAGTGTAAATTAATAAGATAGAACCACGAGAAAGCGGAACATTATTTTTGGTTTCTAAAGTTGAGCTGTGCAAAATTATCGATAAGAAAAATATTGTTACTTAAATCAAGGAAGCTATAAATACCGAATTAGTAAATTTTGGAATGAATGTACTGAACTGACTTAAGAAAAAAATACCCGCATAACTTTCGCTATGCGGGTAAATTCAATACAACTAATACTCGGAGATTATCTAGCTGAAGCTGAAATCTTCCATACTTCACCTTCGTCTGTAGTAGCGAAGAGTGCATTATCTGGACCCATGGAAAGACCACGGAATCTCTTCTCCATACCCAAAGGCATGTGAACAACTGACTTCATAGAAAGTCCGTCTGCTGCGATGTCATACATATCAATACGGAGACCGCCTGGTGTGCCACCAAAAGCAATTCCCATAATACCAGCAGCTAAACGACCTTCATAAATACCCCAGTTTGAACCCTTAAGGAATGCAGCGGAACCGGTACCCTGAGAGTATCCGTTGTTGTTCCAAGCTGGTGTCATAAGGTCATCAAAACGAGTATCACTCATTGGTGTGTATGCTGCACGAAGCGCAGGAATCATACCATCCTTCTGATTAGGCTCGTAACCACAGTACTTGTCTGGGCAAGCTACTCTTCCGCCTCTTTTTTCAGCAGGATCCCAACCACCGTTACCACCATTTACAAGTGCAGTGATCTCGTCGTTGTGCCATGGGCCATGCTCAGCTGTGAAAGCTCTACCATCGCTAGGACGGAAGTCAATACCCTGAACATTTCTGTGACCGTATGTATAGATACGCTTGTCAGAACCCATTGGAGGGTTGTTCTCTGGATGCGCATTACCGTCAGCGTCAACTCTCAATACGTTTCCGCAAAGCATTGAGTTGTCCTGAGGGCAAATTCCTCTATGACGATCGCCTGTACCTACCCAAAGGTATCCACCTGGACCCACACGGATTCTTCCACCGTTGTGCGCACCTGGCCCACCAAATGGCTGGTTTGACTTAAATGGCTTGTACTGGATGTCCTTGATGATATCGGTTCTCTTAGAAACGCTCTTGTTGTTTTTAGCAACCTTAAACTTCATGACGATGTTTCCGTCACACTTTTCAAAGTTGGTCTTACAACCTGAACCATGATACTTGTTAGAAGTAGAGTATAAGAACAATGTACGATCCTTATCAAAGTCCCTACTCAAGGCAACACCTAACATTCCAGCCTGACCTTCACAGAAAAGATCCTTACCGGAGCTCTTGTAGCCCTTAGAACCCTTCATACCATAAAGCGCTGATACATTACCGTCGGCATGTCTTACGGAAAGACCTTTACACTTCTCAGTGAAAAACATATCTCCACCGTTAGTGAAAGCCATATCCCACGGATTCTCAAGACCAGACATTACTTGCTCTGCCTTGATTGTAGGTACATTCATAGCCTGGGCAAAAACGCTACCCGCAAAAAGCATGGATGCAGCTACTGTGAAAATAGAGAAAAACTTTACTTTCATTTACATCTCCATAGATTTAGTTGAAAAAAAAACCAAAGCTGGAAAGCTTTGATTGCTAACGTAATGATCACATAAGACGCCTGATAATTCCAATGAATTTACCTAGGAATAACCCTCTGTTGCGCCACAGCATTCTTAAGCAATTATCCACCAACAACTTTAAGATGTTTTGACACCCGCAAAATACCTCTTTTTAATAAGCGCATTAATGGCTCTAAACCGGATGATTCCGCCTGTTTACAAGATTTTTCCCTGATTTCCGTAGAACTACAAAGATCGTTTTATACAAAAACCGTTTTGAACAAAAAACAACAAAAAATTTGTGAGTTAGAAAGTACTATACCAAATTAAAAGGGTTTATCAGATAAAACACCAGACAGTTTCTGTTTGCCCATGGAACAAGTACTTCCTTGCAGAGTCATTTCAACCTAAAGCTACTATCTTGTTGAAATGGATGGTGGCGAATCAGGGACTCGAACCCCGGACCTGCGGATTATGATTCCGTCGCTCTAACCGGCTGAGCTAATTCGCCATATTTTTTTACAAAAGAGATCCCACAATTTTATTTCGTAATTCTACACTATGTTGCCGCTATTTAAAATAGTTCGTTCATTATTTGTATTTTGATTGCCAGAGTCAATTTGTGATTAGTAAACCTATGCCGGCAATGTACTCATGTCCAGCCCTTATTATGTAAAGCCAAATCATGATGCCGATGAAAAAAGTCGCTGCGCTGGCGTGAATTGAGTATTTTTTCCCGGTCCTGTAGTAATCGGCGATGCCATTTTTCTTGCGGTCCTGAATGATAAGATAGCCCAAGCCAAAGTGATTCCAAAAACAAAAATGGAAAAAGTATCTCCGTTTACGAGTAAATGCGCAAATGCCCATGTTTTTACACCGAGAATCATTGGATGTTTTAACTTGAGTTTAATAATGTTTCGGGGAATGTAAGCACTAACAAGCAACCAAATCGCAAAAAAATTCAAGATGTAGCTGAGATATAATATTTGAATGCTTGGGGACCACAAATCGATAGAAACACTTTTTGCCTCTTGATAGTGGGTCACCATAAGTACAAAACCTAGTATGGCCAATAGACTTACAATACCTTTCCAAAGTAACAGACCTACTCTTTTAACTAATATCGTTTTTAAGTTTTGAAAAAAGATATTTGCTGAATGGGATATGAGGAAAATAATGAATCCGGTCACAAATGATGTCATATTAACTAGTTCAATTTTTGTTAAATTTTGGTATATAAATGAATTATGCCAGAATTGAGTCCTACTGAAGATAACACTTACATGAGTTACCGTTGATATTAGAGTTTTTAAAAAAATACTATCTTCATTGGCTTTTAGCATTTTCCTTATTGGTTCTGGCCGCAGTCGTTACCTTGCTAGTTCCGTATGCTTTTCGCAGCTTAATTGATACCGGCTTGCAAAGTACAGAAATAAACGACAAGTTTGTGTTTTTATTCCTCCTAGCCATGTTGCTGGGGATTTTAGTCTCGGCAAGATTCTACATGATGTCAATGTTAGGGGAGCGAGTCGTTGCTGACCTCAGAAAAGATATTTTTCGAAAAGTGATTAAAAACCCTCCAAAGTTTTTTGAATCTTTAAAAGTAGGGGAGGTTTTATCAAGGTTAACAACAGATACGTCGCTTATTCAAACACTAGCGGGTAGTAGTATTTCCATTGCCTTAAGAAGCTTTATCCTTTTAGTTGGTAGCCTTGTCATGATGTTAATCACCAGTTTTAAGCTCGCAATAATCATGCTTTTTCTCATGGTAGTTACCATCAGTCCAGTTGTTTTTTTTGGCAAGCGGGTGCGTAAAACGTCTAAGGATAGTCAGGATAAAATTGCTGATATAAGTTCTCAGGCAGGTGAAATTCTAGATGGTATTTTGACCGTACAAGCATTTGTCAGGGAGGAATTTGAAGCAAAAAGGTTTGATCAAGTGACAGAGACTGCTTTTTTATCAGCCAAACGCCGTATTTTATCAAGAGCATTTTTAACTGTACTGGCGATAGTACTGACATTCGGAGGAGTTGTTTTTGTTTTATGGTTGGGAGCTCACAGCGTTTCTCAACAAGAGATGTCTTTCGGAGAATTAACTCAATTTGTCCTTTACGCAGTATTCATGGCAGGTTCATTCGCAGCTCTTGCCGAGATTTGGGGAGAACTGCAGCGTGCTATGGGCGCATCTGAAAGGCTATCAGAGTTAATGAATGATTGTGAAAAAATCGAAAAAGGCGAAGAGAAGAAAATATCAAATGTTATTGAATCAGATAAGAGTTTTAGAAGAATTAATTTTGATAATGTAACTTTCAGTTATCCTTCAATCCTAATAAAAAGGTTCTTGATAATATTTGTTTCGAATTAGAACCCGGCAGTATGACTGCTTTGGTAGGACCGTCCGGAGCGGGAAAATCGACAATATTTTCATTATTGTTAGGGTTTTACCAGGCTTCTGATGGAAAAATTATGTTTGATGGTGATGTAATTGAAGAGGTTTTATACAAAAAAATCAGAAGCTCTGTCAGTTTAGTGTCACAGGATCCTATGATTTTTTCTGCTAATGCTCTAGACAATATACGTTATGGTAGGTTGACGGCAACTGATAACGAGGTAATCCAGGCTGCAAAGGCTGCTAATGCTCATGATTTCATTTTAGACCTACCAGAAGCTTATAACTCTTTTTTAGGAGAAAAAGGAGTTCGGTTATCAGGAGGGCAAAAACAAAGGATTGCTATTGCGAGAGCATTACTCAAAAATTCTCCCGTTTTGTTGTTAGATGAAGCTACCTCTTCCTTAGATTCACAATCTGAATTTGAAATACAAAAGGACTGGATAAACTTCTCCCAGGAAGAACAAGCCTCATAATTGCTCACCGCCTAGCCACTGTAAGAAAAGCTGACCAAATACTTGTTCTAGAAAAAGGAAAAATTGTTGAGTCAGGTAATCATGAAGAATTGTTACAAAGGTCTGGGTTGTACGCCCACCTAGCATCATTGCAGTTTGAGGTTTAGGTTTGTATCGCTTAGGTATTGATTTAGGTGGTACTAAAATTGAATGTGCAATTCTTGAGCCCAACGGTAGAGTGCTAGTAAGAGAACGTGTTCCAACTGAGGCAGAAAAAGGGTTGGCGCATATTTTGGGCAACATAAAAAAAATCATCGACAAGGTAACAACTTGCGTACCTTCCGGTTTTTCCATCGGAATAGGTACTCCAGGGTCAATCTCTATGAAAACAGGATTATTGCGAAACTCAAATACACAATGTTTGAATGGCCAGCCTTTAAAAGAGTTATTGGAGGATGAGTTAAAGCAAGATGTTCACGTCGAAAATGATGCTAATTGTTTCGCTTTAGCAGAGGCCACATATGGAGCAGGGCGAGATTGCAGGGTAGTTTTAGGGGTAATTTTAGGAACTGGCTGCGGTGCAGGGATTGTTGTAGATCGAAAAATTCATACTGGCGTTAACAAGATTGCGGGTGAATTTGGTCACCACACCGTTTCATTTCAGGATGGAAGACTGTGTTGGTGCGGCCGAAAGGGTTGTGTTGAGACTTATGTGTCAGGCTCAGGTATAGAAGCACAATACTTAAAAAAAACTGGTAACCGAGATACTGCAAAGAATATCCTGAGTTCGTCTTGCGAGGAGGCATGCAATTTGAAGCGGGAATTTTATAAGGTACTCGGTGTAAGCCTAGGCAATGTATGTAATATCCTCGACCCTCAGATCATTGTGATTGGAGGAGGGTTGTCAAATCACGAACCGTTGTACAAGATAGTGGGAAAACATATAGAGAACCACACTTTTTCGGATGCTTTTATGACTGCATTCGTGAAAAACAGATTGGGGGATTCTGCGGGAGTAATTGGCGCAGCAATATTACCTGCTTGCTCATGATTTCAACCTCCATCTCATGGAGATTAAAATTATGGACAAACTACAAACGAAGAGTGTGAAAATAGAACAGACTATTAGACTCTTATAGGGAGAAACATCTGAGGCTAGGAAAAATCCATACCTAAAGCCATCTATTAAATAAAAAAAAGGGTTAAATCTGCTAAGCGTTTGCCATAGTGGGGGTAATGATTGCGTAGAATAAAAGACGCCTGCTAACAGGGTTAGAGGGTTAATTAAAAAGTTTTGGAAAGCTGACACTTGATCCCACTTTTCTGCATAAATACCGGCTATGATCCCCAAACTGCCCATTGATAGGCAGGCTAAAAGACTAAAAGTAAAAACCCATAATACTGAGGCTACTGGAACATAATTCAACAAAGAGCAAAAGAGCCAAAGGAAGATTCCACAGGCAAATCCTCTCGCAATAGCGCCTCCGATGTATCCTGCAAACCATTGAACCGGAGTCATAGGGGACAACATGAGAAATATCAAATTTCCAGTAATTTTGCTCTGAGTAAGACTGGAGCTACTATTCGAAAATGCATTTTGCTGTAACGTCATCATTATTAACCCAGGTATCAAAATGGTGAGTATTGAATTCCAGGTAGTGGCTCAAGACGATTATTTAAAAGGTAAGAGAAAATAACCAAAAAAAGAAGTGAAGAAACTACAGGAGCTAGTATTGTTTGAACCCATACTTTTGTAAATCTTGAGATTTCTTTCGAAAGTAAAGCCTTAACTGCAAATAAATTACTAGAATAAACCGTTGGTTTTATCAATTTCTTTAATCCTAAATTTTTATATCCCGTTACCCAATTTCAAATTAAAAGTCTTAGCCTTTTTTCCAGCAGCCTCCTTCCAGTCTTTTCCACTAGAAGCATAGATCACGCTGCGAGAGACATTCACTAGATCGTTATTATGTTTCTCAATTGAGTCTTTAGCCTCTGAATTTTCATCATAATTGTCTATTATAGAAGTAACCTCTTCAATTTTTCCTCCCTGGCTTCCAATGCCGGGAAGTAACAGAGGTGTTGATGGAAATCGTCTGTGGATTGTCTGTAATTCATCTAAACAATTACCTCCTACCACGAGACCTATTTGATTACTAACGTCAAATTCGACAAAAATCTCTGCTATGTGTTCATACAAAGGTAGAACTGATTTCTTTTTTGAGTCCTTAGAAACAAGGACGTTTTGTATTACGTCAGAGCCGGTATTGCTTGTTTTGCAGAGAACATAAATTCCATTATTTCGGTTTTCCAAAAAAGGCATAATGCTTTCCAGTCCCATATATGGACTTACGGTAGTCGCGTCGGCCTCATATCTCTCAAAAGATTCAATGGCGTAATGCTTTGTAGTGTTACCTATATCGCCTCTTTTGCCATCAAAAATAATTAGGTGGCCTGGAAAAATTTTCCTTACCCAGCTTATCAAGTCGACTAAAAGATCCTCACAACCAAGTGCTGAGAACATCGCTGCTTGTGGCTTGTAGGCACAACACTCCTCTGAAGTTGAATAAATTATTTCTTTGAAAAAATATTCGATATTTTTTTTTAAATTGAAACTTTTCCCAGGTAAATATTCTGTTGGGAACCTCGTTATATCTGGGTCTAACCCGATACAGAGTCGTGAGCACCTAGTATTGATAGTTTCGAAAACTTTTGTATGATAATTCGGAGGCACATTAATCTCAAATGTTCAAAAAAAAGGCCTGCTCTTAAATGCAGGCCTGACTATGTAATTACTTTTTATTTTTTAAATTCAACGTGGATGGTTCAATGAACGACATTATGAGGTTACATCCCCATACCGCCCATACCGCCCATACCGCCCATACCGCCCATACCGCCCATACCTGGGTCCATGCCTTCCATACCGCCGCCTTTTTTCTCTTCTACAAGCTCAGAAACCATAGCCTCAGTGGTTAGCATTAGTCCAGCTATTGAAGCAGCATTTTGTATAGCTGTCCTAGTTACTTTTGTGGGGTCAACAACTCCCATGGAAACTAAATCTCCGTACTCATCTGTAGCGGCATTAAAACCGTCGTTACCTTTCAAATCAATAACTTTGTTAACGACAACACTAGGCTCTCCGCCCGAGTTAAAAACAATTTGTCGCAAAGGCTCTTCAATGGCTTTCATTACGATTTGAATGCCCGCGTCCTGATCTGAGTTTTCTCCCTTGACCGAAACGGCACTTCGAGCGCGAATAAAGGCAACGCCTCCGCCCGCAACTATTCCCTCTTCGACCGCTGCCCTTGTTGCATGAAGCGCGTCTTCAACCCTTGCCTTTTTTTCTTTCATTTCCACTTCAGTTGCCGCTCCAACTTTTATAACAGCGACACCACCAGCTAGTTTCGCAACTCTTTCTTGAAGCTTTTCTCTGTCGTAATCACTTGTCGCCTCATCAATTTGTACGCGAATTTGCTTGACTCTGGCTTCAATATTTTTCGTTTCACCCTCACCGTCTATGATCGTAGAATTTTCTTTGCCAATTTCAATCCTAGCACATCCGCCTAAGTCGTCTAGTGTAGCTTTTTCCAGTGTCATCCCAGTTTCTTCCGAGATAACAACCCCGCCGGTCAAAACGGCCATATCCTCTAACATGGCTTTTCTTCTGTCTCCGAAACCTGGAGCTTTCACCGCACATGTTTTTAAGATTCCACGAATATTGTTGACTACAAGTGTTGCTAAGGCTTCACCCTCAACATCCTCGGCGACGATTAAGAGTGGTCTTCCTGCTTTTGCTGCTGCCTCTAGAACAGGTAGCAAATCTTTAATGTTTGAAATCTTCTTATCGTGCAATAAAATGTAAGGGTTTTCTAATACCGTTACCTGCTTATCTGGGTTGTTGATAAAGTATGGAGACAAATAACCTCGATCAAATTGCATGCCCTCAACAACGTCAAGTTCGTTATTAAGTGATTTGCCATCCTCAACTGTGATTACACCCTCTTTTCCTACTTTTTCCATTGCCTCAGAGATTATCGAACCTATTTCCTCATCTGAGTTGGCCGAAATTGCCCCAACTTGAGCAATTTCCTTCGACGTAGTGCACGGCTTACTGATTTTCTGTAACTCAGTGACAACAGCATTGACTGCCTTATCAATACCTCTCTTTAAATCCATCGGATTCATGCCTGCTGCCACAAACTTCATGCCTTCTCTGACAACAGCTTGGGCTAATACTGTAGCGGTTGTAGTTCCGTCTCCAGCATTATCGGAAGTCTTAGATGCGACCTCTTTGACCATCTGAGCTCCCATGTTCTCGAACTTATCTTTCAGCTCAACTTCCTTAGCGACGGATACCCCATCCTTTGTAACGGTCGGAGCGCCAAAAGATCTCTCTAAAACGACATTCCTACCTTTCGGCCCAAGGGTAACCTTGACTGCATTGGCGAGCACGTTAACGCCCGATACCATCTTTCCACGCGCATCTTCGCTGAATATTACGTGTTTTGCTGCCATTTTTTTTCCTCTCTAAATTAATGTATTTTTTATTTTTCGATGACGGCCATAATGTCGTCTTCTCGCAATACGAGCAACTCATCTCCATCAACTTTTACTGTTTGCCCGGAATATTTACCAAACAGTATTTTTCACCGACTTTTACATCAACCGGCTTAGTTTTACCATCCTCGAGAATTTTCCCATTTCCAACGGCTACCACTTCGCCTTGATCGGGTTTTTCAGCTGCATTGTCGGGAATAACAATCCCGGAAGCTGTTGTTCGTTCGTTATCAAGTCGCTTTACAACGACGCGATCATGTAGAGGCCTCAATTTCATAAAGACTTACTCCAAAAAGTTAAAAAAATTAGCACTCCCTGTACCAGAGTGACAATTTGTATAGTTGGGCTTAGAACTAAAAATTCAAGTTTGGAGGAACAAGACCCTACATATTAAAGGGAATTGACGCTAATTTTGTACAACGTTTCGTCTCTTTCATCACCCGGCAAAAAACTTTCCTTGTTTCTCAAGCACTGTTTGGCACTCCACACAACGTATTTTCCCGAGCTTTAAGCGAGCTGCTGGTATTTTCTCGTCGCAATCAATGCAATGTAGCCCATCAAAATCAGGATTAGTTTCCGGCAGCGTCTTTCTTCTCGCATTTTCCAAAGCATCTTCATTAAACTGCGCCTCAATAGCTGACGCTCTATCATTTTCGTCGGTAAGTTCAAAAAAATTTTCATTTTTCTCTAGGGCCATACAAATCTCCTCAAGCAGCCGTTTTCTTTTAAAACCCACCCGTTTATCATAGTGAGTACCACTGCAAACCAGAAGTCTACCACTAAAACTGGATAAAATAACAAACAAGAGTATTCAATTTTGAAGTGTAAAAATAAATTAGGGTTGATCCCAATTAGCACATTACTTTTTTTTGTCGTTCTTTACTCGGGGACTGGAGTCCTTGCAACTGACCATGACTCTAATTTGGAGTCGAAGAGCGCAGCAGTTAATCAAAGAGTTGAGAGGAGTTGGCATACCTAATTCTTCAGTTGGAATTTCAGTGATAATTATTCCATCTACGATTTACCCGTTTGAACCTGTTCGTTATGGATTCAACTCAAAAAAAAATTTAACCCTGCTTCCACAGTAAAATTATTTACCAGTTTTTATGCGCTTACTGTCTTGGGAAGTTCATACAGGTTTAAAACAGATTTTTTTTAAAATGGGCAAGCGTTATCTAGACTCCTTTGATGGAAACTTTTATCTAAAAGGTCATGGAGATCCGAAATTGGTATACGAGGATATACAGGAGATCGTACACGCCATGCGTGCCAAGGGCTATAGAAAATTGCGAGGGTAATTTTATAGTTGACGATTCATATTTTTCCGAACCAGCAATTAATGCTGCATCATTCGATGGAAAGAAGAACAAGCCGTACAATGTTGGTCCTAACGCTGCTTTGGTAAATTTTAAGGCCGTTGAACTTACAGTGGCAAAAGTGAAACGAAAAATTAACATTTCCCTTAAACCGCAATTGGCCGATTTCACCTTAGTCAATAAAATGCGCTGGTTTCGGGGTTCCTGTGGGAAAAATAAGATTCTCTATAAAGAATCCAAAGGCCAACTGAAGGTCTATGGCCGATTCGGCACTCGTTGCAAGAGACAGAGGCTGTATCTGGGCTTATCTACTCACAAAAGGTTCGCTTTCAGTTTGTTTAAGCAAGCTTGGATTGATTCTGGAGGTCAATTCGACCAAGTCCTGGTTGATGGAGTTGTACCAAAAGAAGCTGAATTAGTTTATTCGTGGACCAGTCCACGTAATTTGGGATTATTGATTAAAGATATAAACACCTTAAGTAATAATACGATGGCTCGAACAATGTTCTTAAATCTTTCCGCTAATGAAGGGAGCCCCGGAACTTTGGAAAAGTCTCGCCGATTATTGTCCAATTGGTTTCACGATTTGGGCATTGGGTCCGAAGATGTGACTATAGACAATGGATCTGGGTTGAGCAGGGTAACAAAATTAACACCTACTGATATAAACACACTGTTATTTGAGGCTGCCTTTTCAAAAGAGTTTCAAGTTTGGAAAAATAGTCTTGCCTTAGCAGGTAAGGAAGGTACTACCGCAAATAGGTTTCGTGGGATGGATGTCTCAGGCAATGCATGGTTGAAGACCGGAAGTTTAGATAACGTTCAAGCCTTTGCAGGCTATGTTTTAACAGAAACAAAGCGTTGGATATCGTTTGCGATTTTGATAAATCATCGCGTAGCGGAACGAGCAAAGTTACCCCTAGACAGGTTCGTTGATTCTTTATATCGGGATTCTAAGCCACGGCTTCTCGTAAAAGGAAGCAAGCGAGTAAAATGAAAGAAAAAAAAAGTATTTTTGGTCTCAACGTTTCGAGATTACTATTCTGTTTTATTGTGATTTACTTGATCTTTTTTAGTGAAAAAGGCCAACAACGGTTTAAAACCTGGCTTAATTTACTTGAATTTAGCAATAAGCGGATCAGTGACTCTAATATCAGTCAAACTAACTTAGAAAAAGAGTTTGAAAAAATTAGAGTGGCAAAATGGATTGCTAGGAAATATAGAGTGTCAAACGAAGCAGTAAGGGAAATAGTTGAAATTTCGTTCAGTGCTGGTGACAAATTTGAAGTTGACCCGTATGTGGTCATAGCAATAATTGCAATAGAGTCGAGCTTCAATCCATTAGCTGAGAGTGGTGCTGGAGCACTTGGTCTCATGCAAGTAATGCCGCTCATACATCGAAAGAAGTTTGAAAAATACGGGGGCTTTGAAAAATCTCTTGACGTTAAAGTAAACATTTATGTTGGAACAGAAATCTTAAAGAACTTTTATTTGAGGTACGGTAATTACCAACGGGCCTTGCTGGCTTATGTGGGAGTTTCTCAAAATAGTAATAGTAGCTATCCGAAGAAAGTTTTGAGACTAAGGGATAGACTAAAAAAATTAATTAAAATGCCCTAAAATTCTCCTGAAACGTAATTCAATATCGAAAGTAGTGATACTGCTACCGTTTCAGTGCGCAAAATACGTTTTCCCAACTTCACGCTTTCAAATCCTGACTTTTCAGCCAGAAGCTCTTCAGAATCTGAAAACCCAGCCTCAGGCCCTATCAAGAAAACAATAGTTTTGTTGGAAGACAAATCAATTTCGACAAGTCGATTTTTTGACGTTGGGTTTAAAATCAAATTAATAGAATCATCTTGTGTAATTGTTTTGACAAATTCATCGAATCTTTGGGGAAACATAATTTTTGCAAGCTTGTTACGCCCGCACTGTTGACTTGCATGCTCGGAGATAAGTTTCCACCTTTCTAACTTCTTTTCCAAATAAGAATTATTACTGTGTCGTACCTGACACCTCTCTGTGATTATTGGAGCAACTACTTCGGCTCCCAATTCGACAGATTTTTGAATAACATAGTCCATCCTAGAGTTTTGGCACAATCCTTGTGCTATGAACACTGACTTCTTATTTTCCCGATCAACAGCTTCTACCTCTCCATGCAACTCAAAATGGACATTTTTTTTATCACAGACAGTGATGGTTGCGGTCACTTCATGTCCTGCTCCGTCAAACAACAAAATTTTTTCTCCAACTTTAAGGCGGAGAACATTTTTTAAGTGATGACTTTGTTTATAATTAAAGACTTGTTTGGTTAATAAATCAGGAAAATACAGCCTAGGTTTCAATTTACGACACCTCTAAGCAATTGTTTGAATCTTTAAGTAAGATTATGCTCCAATTTCTTGGGTAGATGTTTTTTAACGAGAAAAAAAGTGAAAATTAACAAACCTTCTGGGAAGCACCATCAATATTAAACAAGGAAATCATCAAATCATGGCAGATTTGCTGAGGGTGCTATCTGCAGATGCAGTTCAGAAAGCGGGTTCTGGTCATCCTGGGATGCCTATGGGCATGGCGGAAATTGCCTACGTTTTGTGGAAGTTTTACCTCAAACACAATCCTAAAAACCCAGGATTGGGTTAACAGAGATAGGTTCATATTATCGAATGGCCACGGATCAATGTTGCATTACGCACTTTTGCATTTAACTGGCTATGATTTGCCCATAGATGAGCTTAAGCAATTTAGAAAATTGGGTTCGGCAACCCCTGGTCATCCAGAGGTTGGTATTACACCTGGAGTTGAGACTACTACTGGCCCATTAGGGCAAGGATTAGCTAATGGAGTGGGAATGGCTCTTGCCGAAAAACTTTTAGCGAATGAATTTAATCGGCCAGGGTTTCCGATAATTGATCATAATACTTATGTTTTTCTCGGGGACGGCTGTCTCATGGAAGGGATTAGTCACGAGGTTTGTTCTCTTGCGGGCGTGTGGGGTCTTGAGAAGTTAATTTGTTTTTACGACGATAACAACATTTCGATAGATGGTGAGGTTGGTCCATGGTTCAATGAGAATGTTGCATCCCGATTTAAATCATACGGATGGAATGTTTTGGGACCCATAGATGGACATGATGTCTTTGCAATTAAAAATGCTATCGATGATGCCTTGTCAGACAAAGAGAAATCTTTTGACGATGGGCCAACTATAATAATATGCAAAACAATTATTGGAAAAGGGGAGCCAGAACGGGAAGGAACTGCTAAGGCACATGGGGAACCATTGGGTACTGATGGAATACAACGAATGAGGCAAGAATTAAATTGGGAGTTCCTGCCTTTTGAAGTCCCAGAGGATCTTAAGAAAGAATGGGATTGCAGCGATTACGGTCATGCTCTAGAAGGTGGTTGGCAAAATCTTTTAGAAAATTATAAAAAGAGTTATCCAACATTAGCTGACTCACTGGAAACCAGACTTGGGAAGAATGTTATAAACCCCGAAGAATTAAACAATGTAGTAATGGATTTTTGTCTCAGTTCAGCCAAAACCCCATTAACTTTAGCTACTAGGAAAGCATCCCAGAATTTTTTAAATAAATTAGGGCCCCAGTTTAACGGGTTGCTTGGGGGTTCAGCTGATCTTTCTGGGAGTAATTTAACGATGTGGGATGGTTCAGTCCCCGTAAGAAAATCGGAAACAGGAGCGATCAGAGGTAACTATTTAAATTTCGGAGTTAGAGAGTTTGGAATGGCAGCGATTTGCTCTGGTATATCCCTTCATAAAGGTTTTCTTCCGTACTGTGGAACATTTTTAGTTTTTTCAGATTACATGAGAAACGCGATTCGATTGGCTGCGTTAATGGGTCAAAAGATAGTTTTCGTTTTTACACATGACTCAATTGGTTTAGGGGAAGATGGTCCAACACACCAGCCCGTCGAGCAAGCGGCCAGTCTCCGTCTAATACCAAACCTGCATGTTTGGCGGCCCTCAGATTCGGCCGAAGTTGCTTTTTCATGGAAGGCTGCACTTCTTCAAGATGGGCCTACAGCAATTTTACTTTCCAGGCAGAAATTACCTAGTTTTCGTAGAAATAATTCAGCGTTAAGAAATATTTCAAAAGGTGGGTATATTCTGATAGATGAAAAGCAACCTGACGTGATCCTAATTGGTACAGGTTCAGAAGTTAAGTTAGCAGTTTCAGCTGGTGAAGAATTAAAGAATAAACATGGGATAAAAAGCCGGATTGTTTCAATGCCTTCAACTACTATCTTTGATCAGCAAAGTCGCGATTACAAAGAGAAAGTTGTCCCTAATCACGTACCAAAAATGATAATCGAGGCAGGTGTTACAGATCACTGGTGGAAATACAATCCAGACGTTGTGCTCGGAATAGATAAATTTGGAGAATCTGCGCCAGAGGAGGATGTTTTTGAGGCTTTTGGCATTTCTTCGAGAACGATAGTCGACTCAGTTTTGTGTCTCTTAGGTAATGATAGAAATAATTTGAGGGGGTAGTATGACAGTAAAGGTTGCAATAAACGGATTTGGCAGAATAGGAAGGGCGATTTTACGAGCCAATTTCGAGTTAGAACCAGAGCAAAGAAAAATCCAGATAGTTGCAATTAATGATTTAGCCAGCCCTGAAGCAAATGCTCACCTTACTGAGTTCGATAGTACACACGGACGTTTCGGAAAGGTAATTAATGTTTTTAAGGATGCAATCGAAATAGAGGGCGAAAAAATTCAAATGTATTCCGAAAAAAATCCAGTAGATCTTCCATGGAGAAGTTTGGGTGTCGATATTGTGTTGGAATGCACAGGGCTCTTCGCATCGAAGGAGAAGGCCTCGAAACATCTACAAGCGGGCGCTCGGAAGGTATTAATCTCTGCTCCTGCCAACGATGCCGATGCAACTGTTGTATATGGAGTCAACGAAAAGGAATTAACTCCAGGGCACGAAATTGTTTCAAATGCTTCGTGTACTACGAATTGTTTAGCGCCTTTAGCAAAAATTTTGCATGAAAAGTTTGAGATCAAAGGCGGTTTGATGACCACAGTTCATTCCTTTACTAACGATCAAGTGCTCGTAGATAGTTTCCATTCAGATCTCAGAAGGGCTCGTGCTGCAACACTTTCCATGATCCCGACAAAGACAGGAGCAGCAGCAGCAGTCGGACTTGTTTTACCCGAGTTATCTGGAAAGTTAGACGGCTTTGCATTACGAGTACCGACGGCCAATGTTTCGGTAGTGGATTTGTCGATTCAGGTTGAAAAAAAAACAAGTCTTGAGGAAGTTAATGACGTTTTGGCTAAAGCGGCAGAAAAAGAGAAAGAAAGGGGAGTTATCGGTGCGAATTTTAAACAAACAGTTTCTGTTGATTTCAATCACGATTCCCGATCAAGTATTTTTGATTTAACACAAACACGGGTCTCTGAAAATGGTCACCTTGTGAAAGTGCTCTCATGGTATGACAATGAATGGGGATTTTCTAATCGGATGATGGATGTTGCCGACGTGCTCGGGAAACTTTGAGCAAGTAAGTTTAAAAAGAATTCGTGAGAAATATCAAAAATATAGACGAATTAAGTATTGCTGAGAAACGTGTTTTTCTTAGACTTGATCTAAACGTACCTTTAAATGATGAGAACCGGGTAGCTGACGACACAAGAATTCTTGCATCACTACCCACTATCGAGTACGCATTGAAACAGAATGCAGCAGTTATGGTATGTTCCCATTTAGGACGGCCTGTTGAGGGTATATACGATGAAAAATACTCACTTAGTCCTGTTAGAAATTATTTGGAAGTTTGTTTGGGCCGAAAAATTAAACTTATTAGAAATTGGTTTGGAGGTTTAGTCAACATAAAGCCCGGTGAATTAGTCATTCTAGAGAATGCGAGATTTGTAAAAGGAGAAGCAAGCAACGATCCGGAAGTTGCGAAAACACTCTCTGGTATGTTTGATGTCTATATTAACGATGCTTTTGCAACGGCTCATAGAAAGGAAATGACCATTCATCAGTTGCCTATGAAAAGTTCTATTAAAGGGTGTGGCTTTTTGTTTAAAAAAGAAATTGATTCGCTAAGAGAGGTTTTGGGGAGTTCCCGCAATCAAACATTAGCTATTATCGGAGGTGCGAAAGTTTCAACAAAGTTAGAGTTGTTTAACGTTCTGTCAGAAAAAGTTAAATGTATTATCGCTGGTGGAGGGCTGGCGAATACTTTTTTAAAAGCGAAAGGTCACGAAATAGGAAACTCAATGTATGAAGAGATGTTCATTGATTCTGCAAAAAAAATAATCGAAAAGGCAAAATCCCTCAACACAAAATTAATACTACCGACAGACGTTCGCGTGAGCTCTGACATTACTCAAGAAGTAAATTCTCGTATTGTAAAATTAAATCATATCAGTGTTGATGACGTTATTTTAGATTTTGGACCCGAAACAATGAGGATCATCAGTAAAGAGATAAATGAGGCTAATAAAATTTTATGGAATGGGCCGCTGGGTGTTTTTGAGAAGGATGCTTTTTCATACGGAACAAGGAGCCTTGCTGAGTTGATTAAAGATGCTCCAGGTTATACGATTGCGGGTGGAGGGGATACAATTGCTGCGATAAATAAGTTTATAGATGTCGATATGCTTGATTACGTTTCGACAGGTGGCGGAGCATTTATGGAATTTTTTGAAAAAAATGGAAATATACCGGCGATAGAAGCCCTGAATCCGGAGTTTAGCGCATGAAGGGAATTACTAGGGCTACCAAAATTGTTGCCACACTCGGGCCTGCAACAGATTCTCCACAGAAAATAGAACAGTTAATAGCTGCCGGGGTAGATGTAGTGAGGTTAAATTTTTCTCATGGCACCGCTAAGGAACATATTCAAAGAGCTTCGTGGGTGCACGAGGCAGCGCACAGGCTTGAAAGAGATGTGGGTGTTATGGTTGATCTTCAAGGACCAAAAATACGGATTGGGAAGTTTGAAAACGGACAAATTGAACTAGTAGCTGGTGCGGAATTCATTTTGGATCTTGATTGCAAATTGGGGAACCAAAATAGGGTGGGGCTTGATTACCGTCAATTGATCGACGATGTTAGCGACAAAGATATTTTGCTACTTAATGATGGACACATCGTTTTACAGGTTGAATCTTTAGTTAATAAGGAAATTTTTTGCAAGGTTATTCAGGGTGGTATTTTGTCAGACAAGAAAGGAATTAATAGACAAGGGGGAGGGTTATCTGCTCCTGCGTTGACGGACAAGGATATTGAAGACATTAGTGTCGCAGCTTCGATTGAGGCAGACTATGTTGCCGTTTCGTTTCCAAAGTCCGCAAATGATATTTTCCGTGCTCGTCAGTTGCTCATAAAAGCCTCGAGTAAGGCCTGGGTTATTGCGAAAATAGAGCGTGTCGAAGCAATCAGGAACTTAAATGAAATTTTAGATGCTTCTCACGGTTTAATGGTTGCTCGGGGGGATCTTGCGACTGAAGTGGGAGAGGCTGCTGTCCCGGCACTACAAAAAAGAATGATTCAGTTGGCACGCGATAAGAATAAGCTTGCTATAACTGCAACACAAATGATGGAGTCGATGACACAATCTCCGGTCCCTACGCGGGCTGAGGTATCTGATGTTGCAAATGCCGTTTTGGACGGAACTGATGCAGTTATGTTATCGGCTGAGACCGCTGCCGGTAAGTATCCAGCTCGAACAGTCTCTAAAATGTCTGAGATTTGTCTTGAAGCGGAAAAATTTGTGGAGGGAATTGTTGACAGTCATTTTTTAGACCGCACGTTTCAAAGTATTGATCAGTCGATTGCTATGGCTTCTCTTTTTGTTGCATTACATCTAAAAATAAAAGCTATTGCTTCATTTACTCAATCTGGGTCAACGGCGTTGTGGATTTCTAGAGGTTAAACTCCGGGGTGCCAATCTACGCAATGACCCCTGAAGATTCGACTCGAAGAAGGATGTCTCTTTACAGAGACGTTCAACCGATTTTTCTTCCTCAGGAGCAAAACGACAGAGAGGAGTTAATAAGGATAGCGGAGCAGAAGCTTGTGGATGCAAAGATCGTCTCTCAGGGAGATTTAATAGTAGTAACTATTGGAGAGCCGTTGGGTCAATCAGGTGGCACAAATACAATGAAAATTGTTGAAATTTCCGCTAAGCCCCTTGGTGGCTCGGAACAGTTGAGACTTTAATAGATGGCTCTTAGAGAAACAAATATAAAAAGTTTACCTTTATTACATAGAGGAAAAGTTCGTGATCTCTACGAAATCAATCAAGATAAAATGTTGATTGTTACCACAGACAGAGTATCAGCCTATGACCAATTACTGAAGACTTTGATCCCGGACAAAGGAATCATTCTAACTAAGCTGACATGTTTTTGGATGAATAAGTTTGAGCCTCAGATAAAAAATCACTTACTCGATGAGGACCTTGCAAATTATTTAAATGAAGAAGAGTTGATTAGTGTTTTAGATAGGGCAATGAGCGTGAAACGGTGCAAACCACTAAAAATCGAAGCAATAGTGAGAGGTTATCTAGACGGTTCTGCGTGGGAGGAATACCAGAAAAGTGGTGAAATATCTGGTTTTTCTTTGCCTTCTGGAATGAAAAAAGGGGAAAGGTTACCGACACCTGTATTTACACCTACGACAAAAGCTCCAGTAGGGGAAAAAGATGTTCGATTAAATTTTGAAGAAACGAAGAAGTTGCTGGGAACAGAGTTGGCTGAAAAGGTTAGAAAAAAAGTGAGGAATTATTTTCCTATGGAGCATCTTTTTTTAAAACGATTGGTATCGACCTGATAGACACCAAGTTTGAGTTTGCAATGGAAGATGGAGAATTGATTTTAATAGATGAAGTTTTAACACCAGATTCCTCAAGATTTAAAATTTCAAAGGAAAACGAAACAGGTTTTAATGTGGGTTATTACGACAAACAAATTGTTCGCGACGCATTGACTAATGAGAAAAAGAATACCCAGCAGCTACCAATGGAACTCAGTCCAAATGTTGTGAGGCTTGTATGTAATGGTTACAGAAAAATTTGTGAAAAAGTATGTGATTACAGATTTCCATTGGTTGGTGTAGTGATGGGATCTGAGTCAGATTGGAAAACGATGCAAAAGGCGGTGGATATTCTCGCTAAGTTTGATATCCCTTATGAGGTTTTAGTGGTATCAGCCCATAGAACTCCAGATCGATTGTTTGAGTATGCTTCTGATGCAAGAGCGAGGGGACTTCGAGTGATTATTGCAGGGGCTGGTGGGGCTGCTCACTTACCTGGCATGTTGGCGTCAAAGAGTGTCGTACCAGTTTTTGGTGTGCCGGTGGAAACAAATTATTTGAATGGAGCAGACTCCCTTTTTTCGATTGTTCAAATGCCAAAGGGTGTTCCTGTGGCTACTTTTGCAATCGGGGACACTGGCGCCTTTAACGCAGCTTTAGAAGCGGTTGCTATTTTAGCTGCGGGAGATGAGAGCCTAACAGAGGCTCTTTTTGAGTTCAGAAGATCTCAAGAAAAAAGTGTTCTTGATATGCACAACAGGATTCGTAAAAATTGAAAATAGGTCTCATGGGAGGAGGACAACTCGGACTAATGATGATTGAGGCAGCTCATAAAATTGGGTTGTCAGTAACGGTATTTGCAGACAACCGGTCATGTCCAGCATTTAGAATTTGTGATGATTTTATAGAATCAAGTTTCACCGACCTGGATGCTTTGTCAAAATTCAGAGAGCAGTGCGATGTTTTTACTGTGGAAACTGAAAATATTCCGTTGTCTGCTCTAGAATTTATTTCTGAAAAAAAAACTGTTTGTCCCAACGGGGAAGCTATTCGCGTGACACAGAATAGAATCAATGAAAAGGAATTTGCTAATTCTCTTACCATACCTACTGTCCCGTTCATTGAAATAACGACCAGCAACATTCGTAATATTGATAGCTGTTTTTTTCCTGGAATATTGAAAACCGCCCGTTTTGGATACGATGGCAAGGGGCAGGTACACGTAGGGGAAAAGAACGAACTACTGAGCAGTGTAAAGGATTTGACAAACTCACAATATATTCTTGAAAAAAAAGTCCCACTGGATACCGAGCTTTCTATAATCATAGTGCGAGATAAAGACGGAAATATAGCTTCGTACCCACTGGCCGAAAACCGTCATGAGAACGGAATACTTGCTGAAAGTGTTATGCCTGCGAACGTTTCTGTTGATGTTCATAAATTAGCATTTACTTACGGAGAAAAAATTGTAAAGCAATTAGATTATGTGGGGGTATTAACAGTTGAGTTTTTTTTAAGTGATGGCAACTTGCTCTTAAATGAAATGGCTCCTCGCCCTCACAATAGTGGACATCAAACCATAAATGCAAGCGTTACCAGTCAATTTGAACAACAAGTCCGTATTTGTGCGGGTCTTCCAATAGGTGATACAACACTAAAATATGATGTCAGGCTTGAGAATGTCTTAGGAGACCTGTGGTTTTCGAATAATAATGTTGAGCCCCGTGAACCTAACTGGGAAAAGTTAACCGGGGGAGTTAAGATCTTAAAATTGTATGGTAAAAATGAGCCCAGAGTAGGGCGTAAAATGGGACACCTAATTACTCTGATAAGAGAGAGATAAAACTGTGCCGAAATTAACTTCTGAGATAAGTAAAGCCGTAGATTCATTGATCAAGGGAAAATTGGTGGCCTTTCCTACGGAGACAGTTTATGGGTTAGGCGGTGATGCTACTAATGAAGACGCGGTAAGACGAATCTATAAGGTAAAAGGAAGACCTACAGATCGTCCCCTTATTTTACATGTTCCAGATTTAGCGACAGTAAAAAAGGTTGTGTTAAATTGGGCTTCCAGTGAATCAAAGTTAGCTAACAGTTTTTGGCCTGGGCCACTTACTCTTGTTTTAAAGAATGGAGGCTTAATCTCAAAATCTGCCTCTGCTGGTTATGAAACTATAGCTGTAAGAATTCCTTCACACCCTTTCGCTTTGTCAATGTTGGAGTCATTTTCAAAAACTGGTAGTGGAATCGTAGCTGCTCCATCGGCAAACAGATTCAGTTTTGTCAGTACTACGAATGCAGAGGATGTAGAAATGTCATTGCAAAATTATCTTGATAAAGCCGACACGATTGTTTCGTCCAATTCTCAAGACGAATGTAAATTTGGATTAGAAAGTACCATCGTGGACTGTTCAAATGATACACCTACTATTCTTCGTGTAGGGGTGATTAAAAAATCCGAAATCGAGTCTTGTTTAGGGAAACCAGTACGAATATCGAAAGTTGAGGGAAAAAGACAAAATTATCCGGGTTCTAGTTTAATCCATTACTCACCTAGAACTGCTTTTAGAATGATCAGCAATAGTGAAATTAAAAAAGATTTAATTGAACTATGTAAAGAGGGAAAAACTTTTTTGTGGTGCTTCGAAAGGCCAGTTCACATTCATCAAAACTTAATTGTAGAAATAGCCCCTTCTTGCTCTATGGAATACGGTCGACAGTTGTATTCCAAATTGAATTCCCTCGACCGAGAGCAATTGGCTCTGATCCTCTTCGAGGAACCTCCGAAAAACGAGGATTGGAACGCTATATGTGATCGATTAGAAAAGGCAAAAAATCGCTTTTGTACTAAAAAGTTTTAATCATTTTTTGATGTGGCTTTCTACATTCTACGAATTCACCTCCTGTCTCAACATAACCAGCCTTTTTGTAAAATAGTAGAGCCTCGCTTTGAGAATGTACATAAACTTGTTTGAAATTTAAACTGATAGCTATTTTTTCTAGTTCATTTAGTATCATCCTTCCGTAACCGATTCCTCTTTGATTTTTAATGACTGAAAGCCTTCCAATGCGACCATCGGGACCTAACCTACCAGTACCTACTGGATGATGATTTATTAAACCGACATGTTGACTTATATTATCAAATTGGTCCCATTCGTCAGAGGAACTGATACCCTGCTCACTGATAAAAACAGATTCTCTTACTGGGATTGCGATTTTATTTAAATCCTGCCAACACCCAGACCCAATATTTAGTCCATTTTCTTTATTTGCTAATTTCCAAATTGACTTATTCGTTTGTGACCAAATGGTGTTCGGCCACCAGGGATCTGTCTTCCATCTTGGGCATACATGAATGTGGATATGAGGTGTTTGGTTTCCTAAGGGAGGCCACGTTTAATTTATCTGGGTTGTATCTAGCCTTAACATATTTTTCTAACTTTAAAACATTTTGCATGAGCTCCAGCGCTTCTTTTGCTGTTAATTCACTGATTTCTTTTACATGTTTATTCCAAATAATTCTATGTAAACCGAAGTTTTCATTGACTACTTCGATGGCTTTACAATTTTTAGCACTCCACAAAACCTTATGATTATTCTGTTTACATAATGGACAGTTTTCATTAAAGTCTTTCATATCATTTAGGTCTTCCGAATAATTTATTACATATCTTTGCAAGTATACAGCTTCGGCAGTAACGATTTTGGGGTTTTACCATGGACAAGAAAGCAGAAGTCATTTTCCTCGGTGGAGGATGTTTCTGGTGTTTAGAAGCCGTTTTTAAGTCACTAGACGGCGTTATGAATGTTACATCCGGATATATGGGTGGTTCGATAGCAAACCCGAGTTATTCTGATGTTTGTTCAGGGACAACGGGGCATGCAGAGGTTATAAAAGTTGAATTTAAAGAGGAGGTTGTTAATTTAAAAGCCTTGTTAACATTTTTTTACAAATTCACGACCCAACCACATTAAATAGGCAAGGTGCAGACGTCGGTACGCAGTATAGATCTGCTATATTTTGTGTAACAAATCAGCAGAAAGAATTAGCCAAACGAGTGGTAGGGGAAATGGAAAATTCAGTTTACTCAGGAACGAAAATAGTTACCGAAATAATTTTGATTTCCTGGAGGTAAGAAGGAGACGCCTCACTAAAGAGGAAGTTAACAGCGTGTTTTGGAAGGCAGAAAATTATCATCAGAATTATTTTTTTGATAACCAGCACGTTCCCTATTGCCAATCCGTAATCGCACCTAAACTAATAAAAGCAATGGAATTAGTAAAAAAATAAACAATAGCAAGTGGTCATGGAGCCAGCCGACAAATTTTCCATGAACCTAATTTTTTGTATATAAAAACCTATCGTGAAGCCTTCCTTGCCTGCCCTGCCAAAATTCGATAGATTCGTATTCTAGTTTATAACCACCCCAAAAAAGGTGGCCTGCCTAATTCTTTTTTTTCGAATTCTTTTTGAAATTTCTCTACGAGTTGTTCGAGTTCACTTCTCGATCGTATTACTTGGCTTTGCGGGGAAGCCCAGGCACCTATCTTGCTAAGTTTCGGCCTCTCCATGTAATACTCATCGGAATCTTTCTCAGAGATCTTTTTAATTGTTCCCTCGACCCTAATTTGCCTTTGCATCTCGGCCCAGAAAAACACCGCACATGCGAAAGAATTTTTTGCAATATCCTGTCCTTTTGCAGAATTATAATTTGTAAAAAAACGACTCCATCCTCCTGGATTTCCTTAGCAAGAACTATCCTGGAGTTAACTCTGCCATTGGGTTTAATCGTAGACAAACAAATTGCAGTTGGTTCGGGAATTTTTTCGGCTATGGCACTGTCCATCCACAGGCAGAGCAGATTGTATGGGTTTTCTGGAATTTCGCTGTCAAGCAGGGAAGCCTTGGTATAGTCTGTTCTTATACCTCGTAATTTTTTCATGGACTCAGTGTACGGGAGTTAGTTAAGCTCGTCGATAAAGTTGGGGTCATTGATAAATTTTATCAATTAATTTCAATAAATCAATTGGACTTATCTAATTGTTGTTACTATAGTAGGTTTTTACAAAGGAGAAGAAAATGGCTGAACTTAAAGGAAGTAAAACACACCAGCTTTTAAAAGATGCTTTTGCAGGCGAAAGTCAGGCTAACCGCAGATATCTTTATTTTGCGAATAAAGCGGACATAGAAGGTTATCCGGAAGTTGCAAACCTCTTTAGGAATACTGCTGAGGGCGAAACGGGTCATGCGCACGGACATTTGGATTATCTTTCTGAGGTTGGAGATCCAGCTACTGATTTACCAATTGGTTCTTCAAAAGATAATCTTGCCTCGGCCGTTGCTGGTGAGACGCATGAATATACCGACATGTACCCAGGGATGGCAAAGGATGCTCGGGATGAAGGATTTGATGAAATTGCCGATTGGTTTGAGACATTAGCTAAAGCGGAGAGATCGCATGCTAATAAGTTTCAAAAAGCATTAGATTCAATAGAAGTATAAATTAGGGAAATCTGCTGACGGCTCTGCTTTTGCGGGGCCGTCATTCGTTTTGAAAAAGGGGGGTATTGTGAAAGAGGGTTCACTTGAGGCGCCAACAAGGCATCCTATTGATTGGAAATCTGAAAGCTTCTACGATGAAAAAGCATGTGTTGATGAGATGGAACGAATTTTTGACATATGTCACGGTTGTAGGAGATGTGTAAGCCTGTGCGGGTCTTTCCCAACATTATTCGACCTGATAGACGAAGGTGAGTCAGGAGAATTAGATAGCGTTGATGCTGCGGATTACTGGAAAGTTGTCGATCAATGTTATTTGTGTGACGTTTGTTATCTAACAAAATGCCCATATGTTCCACCCCACCCTTGGAATTTAGATTTCCCCCATACTATGTTGAGAGCGAAGGCTATTCAATTCAAAAAAGGTACGAAAACAAAAACAAGAGATACTTTGTTATCCAATACGAGCGCAAATGGTAAGCTAGCATCGATTCCCGTCGTTACGGAGACGGTGAATTTTGCAACGACCAACAAAGTTGCTAGGTCGGTTGGCGAAAAAATGTTAGGGGTTCATAAATCTGCGTGGTTGCCGAAATTTGCCAAAACGCCGTTTGAAAAGAGTGCTGAGATTTCCGAAAACTTCCCGGTACTAGATGGAAAATTGACCAAGGGAAAAGTTGCCATTTACTCAACTTGCTATATCAATTGGAATGAG
This sequence comes from Burkholderiaceae bacterium, assembly GCA_038147455.1. GTDB lineage: Bacteria > Pseudomonadota > Gammaproteobacteria > Burkholderiales > Burkholderiaceae_A > UBA7377. The sequence goes on from JAYQTQ010000003.1 coordinate 887,347, forward strand.
CCCGGAATTGGACATGATTTAATCGAAATTTTAAAGATTAACAAGATACCATACATAGTAGTCGAAAAACAGGGTTGTTGTGGCATGCCGAAATTGGAGTTAGGGGATCTCGATTCGGTAGAAAAATTAAAGAACGAAAATATTCCTAAAATGGCGCAATTAGCTAAAGACGGCTATGTGATTGTATCTCCGATTCCTTCTTGCACTTTAATGTTCAAGCAAGAACTTCCTTTATTGTTTCCAGATGATTCTGATGTTCAAATTGTTGGAAAAGCGATGATGGATCCGTTCGAATATTTCAGGGCGAGAATAAGAGATGATCTGTTTAAAACTGACTTTAACTCAGAACCTGGAAATGTTTCATATCATGTTAGTTGCCATCTGCGAGTGCAAAATGTTGGTCAGAAAACTAGAGAGGTTCTTGAGAAAATACCTGGTAGTTCAGTTAACACAGTTGAAAGATGCTCCGGTCATGCGGGCACATGGGGAGTCAAGAAAGAGTTTCACGAGACCGCTTTAAAGATCGGAAGACCTGTTTTTAGGCAAATGAACAAACATCCGAATTCTGAAACGGGGGTTCCTGACGTGATAGCTTCTGATTGTCAGTTAGCGGCACATCACATAAAGCAAGGAATAGGTTCCGAAGGAGGCGATAATGTTAAGCATCCTTTAACAATACTGGCAGATGCATACAGAACTAAATAGAACTAAATAGAACTAATCTAGAATCATATTGAAAGGAAAAGAAATTATGAACAAAACAACGAGTAAATTAACTCCGCAATCGCTTTGGACGCTTGAGCATTACGCTAAGGTGAGAAATAAGTTTCGAGAGGAAATGATTAAGCACAAGAAGAATCGCATGGTTCGTTTGGGAGAAAATTTAACGCTTCATTTTGAGGATGTTGAGACAATTAAGTATCAGGTTCAGGAAATCTTGAGAATTGAGAAGACGTTTGAAGAGGAAGCAATTTTAGAAGAACTTGAGGCATACAATCCCTTAATTCCAGACGGGTCAAATTTTAAATGCACAATGATGATAGAATACCCGAACGAGTCAGTTAGGAAAGAGAAGCTTAGGCTTCTTAAAGGAATCGAGGATAAAGTTTGGGTCAAGGTAGAAGGAAGAGAGAAAGTCTGGGCAATTGCTGATGAAGATTTACAGAGAGAAAATGATGAGAAAACATCAGCAGTTCATTTTTTGAGATTTGAGTTGGATGAGGATATGGTCAAGTCTTTAAAATATGGAGTAGGTCTTGCTATTGGTGTAGAGCACGAGGCTTACACAGTATCAGTGGACCCGTTACAGGTAGATGTTAGAAATAGTTTAGCCGGGGACCTTAGTTAGAGGATTAATATTGGCAGGTAAATCAAAAAACGTACTTGGTGAGCTACTTCAACCGTGTAGTATGAATCCGAGAACTGGGTTTTTTCGTGATGGTTGTTGTAAAACTGGTGAGAATGATTATGGTTCCCACACAGTTTGTGTGAGAGTAACCGAAGCATTTCTACTTTTTTCTTCAAAAGAGGGAAATGACTTATCTACTCCCAGACCCGAATTACAATTTCCAGGGCTCAAGGCTGGAGATCAATGGTGTGTTTGCGCAGGTAGATGGAAAGAGGCTGCGGAGGCAGGGTGTGCCCCTCCTGTATTGCTGGATGCTACGAATGAGAAGGCGTTGGACGTAGTTTCTTTGGCAGATCTAGAGTACCACGCTCTAGCCGTAGAATAGGAAACGTAATGGCGACGTGTACAACTGAAAAAGTTACTGAGGTAATACATTGGACTGATACGTTATTTTCTTTCAAAACAACAAGAAATAGATCTCTGAGATTTAAAAACGGGCATTTTATTATGATAGGCCTCATGGTCGAAGGTAAACCATTATTGAGAGCTTACAGTGTTGTGAGTCCAAATTATGAGGAGCACCTGGAATTCTTATCTATTAAGGTGCCAGATGGCCCTCTTACTTCTAGGCTACAGCATATCAAGGTCGGTGATGAAATACTTGTTGGTGAGAAAGCTGTCGGGACACTTGTTATTGATGATCTAAACCCAGGAAAGCATCTTTATCTTTTGTCAACAGGTACAGGGCTCGCACCCTTCATGAGCATAATTAGAGACCCTGATACCTATGAGAGATTCGAGAAAATAGTGTTGGTTCACGGAGTAAGACAAAAAGCTGAATTAGCTTACAGGGATTACATAGAAAACGAGTTACCTAAGGATGAGTTTTTGTCTGAAATTATTGAAGGAAGACTTTTATATTATCCTACCGTTACTCGGGAAGCTTTCACTCATACTGGAAGGATTACAAAGGCCTTAACCGAGGGTAACCTTTTCAATGATTTAAACCTTCCCCAATTAAGTCCCGATTGTGATCGAGCAATGATTTGTGGGAGTCCTGAGATGTTAAATGAGATATCTGGGATTCTCAATGACTTTGGGTTGACCGTTTCACCCTCTCAAGGAAGGTTGGGCGATTATGTTATCGAGAGGGCATTTGTTGGCGAATAGCTGACAGTTGTTTTCTGTTTTTGTTAACAAAGTCTTGGACGTTAGGGTAAATCAAATTGAGTCCGAGCTCCTTTACGAGCCTTTCACTTTTGACCCTGCGCGAGTCCTGCAGAAAGCTCATTGCCATATTTGAAATTAAACCTTTTGTAGCTAACTGATTTAATTTAGCAAAGCTTGCTCGATCAGGTCTATCTAATCCAGTTGCAGAAGCTACTAAATCCATGTAGTCAGACATTTTCAAGTCAGAATTATCCACTACATTAGTTATTCGTGAGCGTCTACCCCTAAATAACGCAAGGTATGCAGCTCTTGCAAGATCTGACTCATGAATATGGTTTGTATAAACATCCTCTTCTTTTTTAAGAACAGGGATCCTTTTCAGTAACCGTTGAATTGGGAGTCGGTTTATTGAATAAATACCTGGGACTCTTAGAATATGAAAGTTTAGTTTTCTAATTTTTGTTTCTGCATCAAGTCTTCTTAAAGACCTATTATTTGTTGGAATACATCTACTGGTTTCGTACGTTTTGTTTCCATTTTTATTTCCGTAAACTCCTGTTGTACTTATGTAGACCCCTTTTTTCCTTCTAGCTTCTTTTTTTAATAGTTCAATTGCAAGCAAACGAGTCCGATTATCAATGTGTTCATTAGATGGGTTACTTTCGTTATTTTGGGTGGGTATTAGAACAATGATCATAGAACATAGAGACGCTACCCGTTTAATATTTTTAGCGTAATCGAGGTCAAGTGCCATGGACGTTACGTTTTTGCTAAAGTTTTTAGAATAAAAATTATCTGTACGTAAATCAATTTTTTTCCTTGATACGCAAAGGAATTTTACATGTGTTTCTCCGTTAAGTTTACTTCTTTGACGAATGATTTCTTTACCGACTTTACCAAAGCCGTAGATCACGATAGTTTTTCTATTATGTTTTAACTCAAAAAGTGAATTAGAGGAGTGGTACATTTTTGTTCTTCTTATATTCCTAAGTATGCTTTTTTTACTGAATCATCTTCTAATAATTCAGCGGCATTTGTATTTCGGACAATTTCCCCAGATTCGAGAACAATAGCTTGTCGAGCCATTTTAAGAGCAAGTCCGGCATTTTGCTCAACGAGAATTACGGTTACCCCTTTACGATTTATATCTCTTATTACATCGAAGATTTGTTCAGTAATAATGGGTGCCAATCCCATTGAAGGTTCATCTAGTAATAAGAGATCAGGAACACCAATTAATGCACGAGCAATCGCAAGCATTTGTTGTTCTCCTCCTGATAGTGTACCGGCAAGTTGGTTTAATCTTTCCCTTAATTTGGGAAAAAGAATTAATTGCTCCTCTACTTTTTCCTCTAGTCTACTTTTGTCATACTTCTTAACAAAAGAGCCAACAAGAAGATTCTCCATTACGGTCAACCTGGAGAAAATACCTCTACCTTCTGGGACCAACGTGATTCCATTTGTGGCTCGTTCATTAGCCTTTGTTCTAGTTATATCCCGGTTTTTAAATTTTATTGACCCTCCAGAACTTTGTTTTAGGCCGGATAGTCCTTTTAGCAAAGTTGTTTTACCAGCACCATTCGCTCCAATTATGGCTAGAAAGGATCCCTTGTTTAGCGTCAAGGTGAAATCTCGAACAGCGACTATCCCTCCGTAACTTAAACGTAGATTATTTACTTCAAGAATTGTTTTTTCTTTCATCCTTTGTAACTGAACGTCAATTAATCGTTAGCGTTTTTTCCTAGGTAAGCATTTATCACCACCTCGTCATTTTTGATAACTTCAGGTGTTCCATGGCTAATTATTTTCCCTCTGTCCATGACGTAAACAATATCACATAAACTTGTTATCAATTTAACGTCGTGTTCAATTATTAAAATAGAAATACCTTCTTTAGAAATTTGAGTTATTAAATTTTTTAATTCAACTTTTTCCGTGGGATTCATTCCAGCAGCAGGCTCGTCTAATGCAAGCAGCAATGGCTCGCTTGCCAATGCTCGTGCAATCTCTAATCTTCTTTGATCACCATAAGGCAAACTCTCCGATAAGTTAAATTTTTTTTCAGACAAACCTACTTTCTCTAGTATTTTTACACAGAGTTCCCTCTCCTCTGCTTCTTTAGCTGTCAAATTTCGATTTTTAAAAATACTTGAAAGAATTCCCAGTGACCAACAGTCAGTTTTTACATGCCTTCCAACGAGAACATTTTCGAGTACCGACATTTTGTTGAACAGTCGTATATTTTGAAATGTTCTAGCTATTCCGTTTTCAACGACATTATGAATTTTTTTGGGGGAATATTTTTTATCAAAAAGAAAAAAATCACCAGAATTGGGAGTGATGAGTCCGGTAATCAAATTAAACAAGGTAGTTTTTCCAGCTCCATTAGGACCAATTAAGCCAGTAATATTTCCTTCAATTGCAGTTATAGATACATCATCAATAGCGATCACTCCGCCAAAATGTTTTTTTGCATTTTTTACTGAAAGAATATTTTTATTACTTTGCATTTTTATTTTTTGGAAACAAGCCCATGGGTTTGAATAACATTATCGCAACCAACGCAACTCCGAACAAAAGCATTCGTAAAGCCTCTGTCGGAAAAACTTCCGTCCCCAAAAAAAACTCCTGGAGTTGCTTAGCAGTCAGTCTTAGGATTTCCGGGATTGCATACAACAAGACAGCCCCGACTACGACGCCGTAAATATTCCCCATTCCTCCGAGAACAACCATTGATACTATTACAATGCTCTCCATTAAAATGAAGCTTTCGGGGGAGATAAAACCCTGGAAGGATGCAAACAGGGAACCCGAAATTCCTCCAAATGATGCGCCCAGGACAAAGGCCCATAGTTTTACGCGCGTGGTATTTATTCCACAAGCTTTTGCCGCAACCTCATCTTCCCTAACAGCAACCCACGCTCTCCCCAATCTCGAGTATTCGAGACGTTTACTTATGAGAATTATTATAATGCTCATTGCTAAAAACAAATAGTAATGAAGTTGAAGAGATGAGAGTTCTATATTCAAAAAGTTAACGCTTTTTGAAAAATCAATTCCAAACAGAATTAATGGCGAAATACCACCTATACCTTGAGGCCCGTTTGTTAAATTTATAGGAGTATTTAAGTTATTTAGAAAGATTCGGATTATCTCTCCAAACCCCAGTGTGACAATTGCTAGATAGTCACCTCGAAGTCGCAACACTGGAAACCCTAATAATAAACCGAAAAACCCTGCTAGGACGGCGGCAATAAATAAAAGTGTCCAACTAGAAAAAGTAAAACCATTCGGAAAAGCATATTGAAAGAATGTAAAATTTTCAATCAAATGTGAAGAAGATAGTAAGGCGAAAAGATAAGCGCCAACTGCATAAAAAGCAACATAACCCAAATCTAATAAGCCTGCAAAACCAATGACAATATTTAATCCTAATGCCAGCATGACGTATAGAAGTGAAAAGGTGACAATCCTAACCCATGCGTTTCCAACCAGCTCTACTATAAAAGGAAGGGAAATCAAAAAGATAATTAACCCCAATAACAGAGTTTTGTTACCGTATCTTTCTTTAAGCTCGATCAGCAATTTTTTCTCCTAAAATTCCTGTTGGCCTGAATAAGAGCACAACGATTAGGATCACAAATGAGAAAATATCTTGATAATGGCTCCCAAGGACACCATTTGTTAAATCCCCAATATAACCCGCTCCCAGACTCTCTATAATTCCGAGAAGCAGACCACCTAACAAAGCTCCTGCGATATTTCCAATGCCACCTAGAACTGCGGCGGTAAAGGCCTTCAATCCCAGTAGAAAGCCCATAGTGAAATGAACAAAGTTATAGTTTAAGGCAATAAGCACTCCTGCAATCCCAGCTAACGCTGCCCCTAGCATGAAAGTCAGTCTAATGATTTTATCAACGGAAATTCCCATTAAAGATGCGTTAGCAGGACTTTCTGAAACCGCACGCATCGCTCTCCCTAGATTTGTCTTGTGAACTAAAAGCAGCAAAAGTGTCATTGAAATCACCGCTACGACTAGAATAAGAATCTGTTTGGGGGCAAGAATAGCACCACCAATTTTTATTGTTGTAGTAGATAAAAGGTCTGGAAAAACCCTCGGGCTAGCACCCCAAATTATCATAGCCAGCGTTTGAAGGATAATGGAGATGCCTATAGCGGTGATTAGCGGAGCCAATCTGGGAGCTTGCCTTAAAGGCTTGTAAGCGACCCGTTCTATAAAAGCTGCTAATATCGGGCACAAAAAAGTAGCAGAGCTTATGGAAATTAATAAAACGAGCGAACCCGGCAATCCGGGAAAAAGCAAGTTTAGGATTGATACACAAGTCAGCCCAAACATTGCTCCTATCATAAGTACTTCGCCATGCGCAAAATTTATCAACTGGAGTATCCCATAAACCATGGTATATCCCACTGCGACCATCGCATAAACGCTGCCCAGCACAATTCCGTTGATTAGTTGTTGAAAAAAAATCTCCATATTTTTTAAAAATTTAATCGGTAGGCATGGTGTGAGCCCCCTGGCTTGCGGGCTTTGCTAAACAAGCATATTTAGCTAAAACTCCAGTCCGATATTTTTCTTTGGAGGATTCCAGCAGACTTTTCTCGCATCAATCTCTTTGTCTGATAGCTCCACCTTAATAGTTTTCTGATGGGCGTCAATAATAATGCGATCACCATCCTGTATAAAAGCAATGTTGCCTCCCACATATGCTTCCGGACAGATGTGTCCCACCACCATTCCCCAGGTTCCCCCTGAAAATCTTCCGTCAGTGATAAGCGCAACGCTCTCGCCTAAACCTTGACCAACTAGGGCTGAGGTAGGAGCTAACATCTCTCTCATCCCTGGCCCGCCTTTTGGGCCCTCATAACGAATTACAACCACATCTCCCGCTTTTATCTGTCGCTTTATGATTGCTTCCATAGCTAGTTCTTCGGAGTCAAAAACCCGAGCCGGTCCATCGATGTAAGGTTTTTTTACTCCAGAAATTTTGGCCACACAACCATCGACAGCTAAATTACCTTTCAAGATCGCTAAATGCCCCTCTTTGTAAAGTGGTTCATTAAAGTTCCTTATGATGTTATTCTCCGGGCCTTTTGAGGCGATGTCCGCCAGAGTTTCTTCTATAGTTTTTCCGGTAATTGTCATACAATCACCATGAATCAGACCCTCATCAAATAAGATTCTCATAACTCTAGGGATACCGCCTGCCTTATGTAAATCGGTAGTGACATATTGTCCCGATGGTTTTAGATCACAAATTACTGGGACTTTTCTCCTCACGCGTTCAAAGTCATCAATGTTCCATCGCACCTCTGCCGCGTTTGCAATCGCTAAAAAATGAAGGACTGCGTTTGTCGATCCTCCGGTAGCCATGATAACGGCAACCGCATTTTCGATAGATTTTCTAGTAATAATCTGTCGAGGCAGTATTTTTTTTTCAATTGCTTTTAACAAAACTTTTGATGATTCGAATGCGCTTTCTGTTTTCTCGGAATCTTCATTTGCCATAGTAGAGGAAAAAGGCAAACTCATACCCATTGCTTCAAAGGCAGAGCTCATTGTGTTCGCTGTAAACATTCCTCCACAGGAACCGGTCCCAGGACATGCTCTCTTCTCAATTTCTATAAGTTCATTTGATGAAATTTTTCCAGCGGAGTACTCTCCAACTGCTTCGAAACTTGAAACTATTGTCAGATCTTTATTCTTGTACTTACCCGGTTTTATTGTTCCCCCATAAACGTATATCGCCGGTACGTTCACCCTTGCTATACCCATCATACCGCCTGGCATATTCTTATCGCATCCACCTATGACGATGAGTCCATCAAGCCATTGCGCATTTGCGCAAGTCTCGATACAGTCTGCGATCACTTCCCTGGAAATCAGTGAGTATTTCATTCCCTCTGTACCCATACTTATTCCATCTGAAACCGTGGGAGTGCCAAATGATTGACAGTTGCCACCACTTGTCTTGATTCCCTTCTCCGCAGAATCTGCCAGCCTTTGCAACCCACTATTGCAAGGGGTAATGGTTGAGTGGGCATTCGCCAGACCAACCATAGGTTTATTAAAATCGGCTTCTTTATAACCCATTGCATAATACATTGACCTATTCGGAGCTTTTTCGGCGCCTTGAGTTACTTGCATTGATCTAAGTCTTTTCATTTTTTTTAATAAATATTTTGTATATTGGGCATAACCATTTATTCTAATATGAACTGGACTTATGAGCCAATTTGTTTAAGGATTTTGAGTGGAAGTGAATTTTGACCCCGTTGCAATTTGGCTTGGCCCCGTCCCCATACGATGGTACGGTTTGATGTATATTTTCGGATTTTTGGCCTTTTTAATGTTGGGTAGAAAAAAAATTCGGCAATTAAAAAAAAACAGCATCACCTTAACTGATCTTGATGATCTTATTCTCTTCGGAGTTTTGGGTGTTCTTGTTGGTGGAAGATTAGGTTATGTTTTTTTCTACAATCCTACGTATTACATTCAGCATCCAATTGAAATTTTTTCAGTTTGGCAAGGAGGAATGTCTTTCCACGGAGGACTATTGGGTGTTCTTTCGGCGCTAGCCTTTTTTTGTATTTTTAGAAAAAATTTATTTTTTGAAATTAGTTTTATCAGGCGATTTTTTTCATTGACTGATTTTGTGGCGCCGCTAGTACCACCTGGTTTGTTTTTCGGAAGAATTGGTAATTTTATCAATGGCGAACTTCCAGGCAGGATAACAACTCTTGATGAGGTACCATGGGCAATGATTTTCCCTGATTCGGGCACGCTCGATTTCAGACATCCTAGCCAACTTTACCAGGCTTTTGGTGAAGGTCTGGTATTGTTTTTGATTTTATATTTTGCGGACAAGCAGAAGAGAGGGCTAGGTTTTACATCAGCAATCTTTCTGGTCTTTTACGGTATGATCCGGTTTATTACGGAATTTTTTAGAGAGCCGGATCCGTTTATCGGTCTGTTAGCCTTTAATTTTTCAATGGGGCAGTTACTTTCAATACCTTTGGTTTGTCTCGGCATAGGTCTTCTAGCATATTCGATGACTAGAAAATAGGGTGAGTATCAGAACAAGTTATCTTGAGGTGCTAGTGCCTTTTCTATTGTGTTGGTCAGTTCTACAATTTTCTCGCTACTTTCGTCGCCGTTAGCTCCACCAACCTTTAAAAAATCTTTGGCTAGGGTTAACGCAACCATAATTGCTATTTTTTCTGTGCTGTGAAGTTTCCCTGCGTTTTCAAAGATTTCATTCGAGAGTCTACTAAAGTTACACAAGCTTTTAAGATTTCCTCCTCTTTGTCAGGACATGAAATCTGGTATTTTCTTTCTAATATTTCGAATTCTAAAACCTTCATCGAAGTATCCTTGTTAGGAAAAATTGAGCATTTTTACAAAAAGCTTATTTATATTCATCAAAGTATTTTTTTTGAATACGCATTAAGGATGTCTTTTAGACAGATTAACTTTTTTTTTGCAACATCTCGCACTCATCTAACTTTTTATTAAGTTGGGAAACCAAATCCTTGTTGACTTTTCTCAGGCTCTCATTCAATGATATAAGTTCTAAAACCCGTTCTTCTAAAGTGTTAAGCTCTCTTTGCATAGTTAATACTTATTTTTCTGATTTGTACACACAATCGGGTTTATTACAGGAACCATATAAAGCCAAACTGTGATTTTTAAGTGTGAACCCTTTCTTGATAGCTATTTGCTTTTGTCTACGTTCTATTTCTTCATCTACAAACTCTTCGACTTCGCCACATTCCATGCAGATCAGGTGGTCATGGTGTCTACCCTGGTTTATCTCGAAAACAGCTTTTCCATCATCAAAAGTTGACTTTACTAAGATTCCAACCTTCTCAAAGTTAGATAATGCACGGTAGACCGTTGCCATACCGACCTCAGAGGACTTTGTTTTTAGTGCCTGATAGACATCTTCTGCTGAAAGATGTCTCGATTTCGATTCCTCAAAAATTGAAAGTATCTTTAGCCTAGGACCCGTAACTTTTAATCCTAAATTTCGAATTTCATTTTCAAAAGGATATTTATGTGCCATGCATATATAATAAAGGATCGTTAATAATAAATTATAGAATGCAAAAACTTTTTTCCGTTCATTTGACATTGATTTTTCTTATTTTTTCCGCATCCTGTGGGTCTATTCCCGGTGGTTCGGAAAAAAAACAATCGAAAAAGCAATTTTTTGATAGATTTACAGAAAGATTACCAGCAAAGTTAAAACCGTATAAAGTTGACATAGTTCAAGGAAATTATGTAACAGATAGCATGGTATCAAATCTGTCAAAAGGCCAATCAAGGGACCAAGTTCGAGCTATACTCGGCACCCCTCTGATTGTCGACCCATTCAGAAAGAATAGGTGGGACTATATTTTTTTGATAAACCGTGGCAGTGGTAAGCGAGTAATACACAGATTTATAGTGATGTTTGAAAATGATCGAGTTGCTGCATGGGAAGGTAGTCCAATTGATGAACAATCGGGGGAACTTGAAATCCCTAAACGAAAATATTAGGAGATTGTAATAACTTGGAGAACAATCCAATAGATTTAATTTTGTCCGGCGCCTCTGGAAAAATGGGTAGAGAAATTCTAAAACTTGTCATTGGAAGTGATAAGTTTCGCTTGATCGGCGCTTTAGAAAATGAAAATTGCGTTCAGATTGGTCAAGACGCGGTTAAGTTTATTGGGCAGAATTCTGGAATCACAATAACCGATAATGCAGATAGTATTAGTTTCAAAAGTCAAAATAATTTAGTTTTGATTGATTTTTCCAATCCAAAAAATACAATCAATATGCTCGATATATGTGTGTCTAAATCAATCGGGATGGTTATAGGTACAACAGGATTTTCGGAAAAGGAGCTCTTACTTCTTAAACAAGCCTCAAAAACTATTCCAATTTTGTGTGCTCCAAATATGAGTTTAGGGGTCAATAAAGTTTTCGCTATTTTAAAAGAAGTTGTTAAGCATTTTGATAACAACTATGATGTTGAGATTTTTGAAGCTCATCACAGAGATAAATTAGATGCCCCATCAGGTACTGCTTTAAAGATGGGTTCGATTATTGCAGAATCTTTAGGATTAAACCCTAAAGATTCTTTTTGCTTTTCGAGAAATGGTAGAAAAACAAACAGAGGACATGGGGAAATTGGTTTTTCTGTGGTTAGGGAGGTGACATAGTTGGTCAACATAAGGTTATCTTTGCAGGAAAACGGAGAACAAATTGAAATTACCCATAATTCAAACTCCAGGAAAGGTTATGCATTAGGAGCCCTAGAGGCCGCCATATTTTTATCAAAAATAAATAACCCGGGATTTTTCGGGATGGACGATGTCCTTAGTTGATTACATTTTGCCCATGGGTAAGGAGTAACGATGTGGCGTGTTGAACGGAAGTTTCTGTCGAAAACTCGTTGCCAAGCATGCGCGCTATCTCATCAATCCTATCCTGGGAATTTAAATATTTTATTTCTGTAACGGGGATTTTGCCATTTTCGCTGATTTTTCTTATTGAAAAATGATTCTCACCTCTAGCTGCGATTTGAGGTAGATGTGTGATGCAAAATATTTGTTGTTCCATTCCTAGTTGCTTTAATACTTCGCCGACGCTATCTGCCGCATTTCCGCCAATGCCAGCATCAATTTCATCGAAAATTATCGTAGGAGTTCTAGCTATTTTAGAAAGTGCCATCGTTATAGCAAGCATTATCCTTGACAATTCTCCACCCGAAGCACTTTGATTAATTTTTTGCTTACTAGCTCCTCTATATTGAGAAATGGAAAAAAATTTTGTCTGTTCCAAAGGGTCCTGGAGTGGCTGATTCTGTAACCGTTGCCTCAAAAATAAAATTTCCCATTGATAATTTTTTCAACCATTGAGTCACTAATGAACTAAATTCTTTTGCTTTCTCTACTCTTCTCTTTGAAAGGTGTTTTGCATGAGAAAAATATTCAGTTTTTAATTTATTGACCGACATTTCTAAAATTTTTACATCTGTATCTTTTTCCAGTTGTGAAAATTCCTTTTTTAACTCTTCATAAAGTGCAAAAAGTTTATCCGGTCTTTCTCTAACCTTGTGAGAAACATTCATAACATCATTGAATCGTCGTTCGATATCTGCCGCGCGTTCTTCATCAATTTCAGCCTCTTTTTCGCACTTTCTCAGCGCAATAAAAGCTTCTTGCACTTCAATCGTTCCTTTTTCCAGTAAATCACAAACTTCATTTAATGCAGGATCCAACTCGCTGATTTGTCTTAATTCGCAGGCGGTCGACTCAAGTGTTCTTATAACCCCATTCTCAGAATCTAGTGCAATCCTTGCAGTTGAAAATGTAGATAAGAGATCAGACATTTGACCTAATTTTTTGTGATCTATTGAAAGCATTTCCCATTCTCCAGATTCGAGGCCAAGATTTTCTAGCTCCTGGACTTTCCAACTTAGGTTTGCTTTTTTTTCGTTTAACTCTTTTTGGACGCTCTTCATGGAAATCAACTCATCGTTTGACTTTTGCCACTCGAACCACAAATCTCTCAAGTTCTCAATATCTTTTTTAAGTTCAGCAAACTCGTCAAGTGTTTCCCTTTGAAAAGATTGTGACATTAGTTTTTGATGAGCATGTTGTCCATTTATTTCAACTAATAAGTCTCCGAGTTCCTTTATTTGATTAAGTGCACAGAGTTGACCATTTACCCATGAGCGGGATTTGCCTGCTTTATCAAGAACCCGTCTTAAGAGTATTTCGCTAAAGTTTTCATCGAAGGAGTACTTTTTAAACCATTGTTTCACTCGTATTTCTTCGGTTTTTGTTGACATTTCAAAAAACGCGCTAATGACTGCCTGGTCACAGCCCTCTCTTATTTTCATTAAAGTAGCTCTTTTGCCTAACAGGATTGCCAATGCATCTACGATTATTGATTTTCCTGAACCGGTTTCACCAGAAAAAATATTAAAACCTGAAGAGAACTCCAAAGATAAGTTTTCAACAAAAACAAAGTTCGAGATTTCTAAGTTTCTTAGCATATGGAATTATTGTTATGAATGATTATTATCAATACGTTGTGGATTGATATTCCAGCGAAGTTTTTTCCTCAACAGTGAAAAATAGTCGTAGGTTTTTGGGTGCAACATTTTTGCCTTATGGATAGACTTCTTAACAACTATTCTATCTCCATCTTGTAACTCAGTAACAGTCTGCATATCGCAGTGAAGAACGGTGCCAGAACCGTTTTTAATCACAATTGTTATTTCCATATCCGGGGGAATCGATATAGGCCTGCTCGATAGAGCCTGCGATGCGATTGGAACTAAACAGAAGCAAGACAGTTTGGGGTGTATGATTGGCCCATTGACAGAGAGTGCGTAAGCGGTTGAACCAGTGGGAGTGCATATTACCAGTCCATCTCCACGCATTGAATGCAAAAAAGAATTTTCTACCCAGACATCTAGTTCAACCATATTACTGATAGCAGCCCTGTTTACAACTGCATCATTCAGGGCCGAACCACTGAAAAAAACTTTATCTTTTTTATCATCAGACTGTCTCGTAGCCGTTACGCTTAGCATATCTCTTTCTTCGACATTCCCTCCGTGAAGAAGCAAGGACCCTAATTCATTTTTAATATCAGTTTCATCTAAGGTCAGTTGTAAAACCTAAGCGTCCTTGATTAATTCCGATAATGTGGGTCTCATACTGGGCAAATTGTCTTGCAAGGCCTAATAAGGTTCCATCTCCGCCAATAGCGATAGCAAGGTCAACGGAATTTTTTACTTCATCGAATGTCCCAACAACAATGTTTTTATATAAATCTTTTTTGGGGTCCATTGGAATACATTGTGCAGTTTCAGTTTCAATGTATACACTACAGTTATTACCGGTACTATATAGTGTTGATAATATAGTATCGAAAGTATAGAGAAGTGTGGAATCAGGCAAATTTGGTTTACAAAAAATTCCAATCGATGAATACTTTGTAGTCATTGTAGATATAGAAGAGGTTATTTGTTTCGCATTTCTTAAAGTTTAAATTAAAATGGACAACCGCTACAGAAAACTTTTGAAGACTCTTATAGAGCAGTATGTTAAAGAAGGACAACCCATTGGCTCAAAAGCTATTGCGGAGTCGTCAAAATTAGATATTTCTGCAGCTACAGTCAGGAATGTGATGTCTGATTTGGAGGGTATGGGAATGGTAAAAAGTCCTCACACTTCCGCTGGACGGGTTCCGACTATCAAAGGTTATCGGTTTTTCGTTGACACTTTGCTTACTGTTGAGTCTATGAAACTGCATGAGGTCAGGTACATCCAAAATGCGCTAAGTATTGATGCGCCTGGAAAAATTATTAATCAGGCAGCAAATCTATTGTCCAGCTTGTCTAAATTTGCTGGAGTTGTTTCTACCACTAGAAAACGTAAATCCTTCAGGCAATTAGAGTTTCTAAAATTGTCAGAAGCAAAAGTTTTGCTTATATTCGTTACTCCTGAAGGGGAGGTCTTGAATAAAATATTCAGTCTTGATAAAAGTTACTCCCAGGGTCAGTTGCAAGAGGCTTCGAATTACATAACAAATAAGTTTTCAGGGCTTACCTTTGAGGAGGTAAAGCGTAAAGTTATGAAGGAGTTAAGCCAGCACAGAGAGGATTTAGGTGGGCTATTGAAAAAAATTGTCGATGAAGGCAACACTGTTTTGGGAGAAACAGAAGAGTCAGTCGTAATTTCTGGTCAGGACCATCTTTTTGACCTAACAGAATTATCTGAGAATGCCAGTAAATTGAGGAACTTGTACAAACTTCTAGCGCAAAAGACACAAATAATTAACCTGTTGCAATCTATTTGCTCTAATTCGAAAGGAGTAAGAGTTTTCATTGGAGGTGAGTCGGCTTTGATGCCAGAGGATTGTCTTTCTGTTGTAGCGTCTCCTTGCATAGTAAATGGGAAAGTGGTTGGTAGTCTGGGTGTAATAGGGCCGACGAGGATGGAGTTCCAGCGGGTGGTGTCACTTGTAGATGTGACAGCGAAGTTGGTATCGTTGTCAATTGCCCAACAAGAAAATTTTATTGAGAACAGTACTTAACGATGACTATATTGGGTGCAAGAAAGTTTCTTGCTAATCTTAATTACGAGCACGGAATGCCTGAAAAGATAGGAGTATTGCTGGTTAATTTGGGTACTCCTGAAGCTCCAACACCGAAGGCTGTGCGACCTTATCTCAAAGAATTTTTATCGGACCCCCGTGTTGTTGAGATACCCAGGCTGATTTGGTGGCCTATTTTAAATTTCATCATTTTAAATATAAGGCCAAAAAAATCTGCAGAAAAGTACGCGAGTGTTTGGACTAAGGACGGCTCTCCACTTATGGTAAATTCTATCGGTCAACTGGATGGGCTCAAGGGTTTGTTGATGGAAGCAAATAGGAAAATAGTAGTTGAATTTGCGATGCGATATGGAAATCCCTCTATAGATTCGGCCATCTTAAGAATGATGGACCAGGACGTTCAAAAGCTGTTCATTTTACCTCTCTATCCACAGTACTCCGGCAGTACCACGGCGACCGTCTTTGACAAAGTTTTTGAGAGTATCGCGAAACTCAGAAACCCTCCCTCCCTAAGATTGAGAAAATCGTTCCATGATTACCCCATGTATATCGCCTCCATAGCCAGTGACATTGAAAAATATTGGTCAAGAAACGGTAAACCTGATCAACTTTTGTTCAGTTTCCATGGTGTTCCATTACGGAGTCTGCAAGATGGAGATCCTTATCATTGTCAATGTCATAAAACGGCTCGATTGGTAGCAGAAAAATTGTCTCTTGAGGACAGTGATTGGACAATTTCTTTTCAGTCTAGGTTTGGAAAGGCGGAAAGGTTAAAACCTTACACCACATCAACTATAGTCAAATTGGCTCGAGAGAGGAATATTAAAAAATTACATGTTATCTGTCCTGGCTTTATTTCTGATTGTCTCGAGACACTTGAAGAAATTAACATGGAAGCGAGGGAAGATTTTCTAGAAGCGGGTGGCTCTGACTTCAGGTATATTCCGTGTCTAAATTTCTCGGAAAATGCAATAAAACTGATTCATAGCCTTGTTCTAGACGAGTTAGAGGGTTGGGGAAATAATGATTTAGAAGATGATGAAAAAGAGAAGGAATTATTGTTACAGAGAAAAAAAGCACTGCTTCTCGGTGCAAAAAAGTAATTTTACTATTGAAATTTTACTTGAAGACCCAACCTCCTGTTATATGAAAAAATTAAGCTTGTTACCATGACTACAAAAGATAAGAAGGATCCATATAAAGAGGTTGCAGAGAGTTTAGATCTCGGAGAAGGTGATGGAACTCCCGGATTTGATTCTGTATCTTTGGACAAGGATTCCGTAGGCTCTGATAATAGCGCTGAAGCAGATGAAGGTGCAGAGAAAAAAGTTAATGAACTAACTAAAATAGTTGATCAAGAAAAGGACAGAAATCTCCGTTTACAGGCCGAGATTGAAAATATTAGAAAGAGGTCTATTAACGATGTGACAAACGCGAGAAAGTTTGCGATCGAGTCGTTTGCAACCAACTTGTTATCTGTAGCTGACAGTCTTGAAACAGCATTGAATACTGAGGACCAAACCTTTGAACAACTTAAGGGGGGGGTTGAGCTCACTCTTAAACAACTTAAGCAGGCTTTTGAGCGTGCCGACATTGAGGCAGTTCAGCCAGAAATTGGAGAGAAATTCGACCCGAATTGGCATCAAGCTGTTTCCACAAAACCGCGAGATGAAATTGAAGAAGAGCTCAGCTCAGGGGTCATTTTTGAGGTTTTGCAGAAGGGTTATAAAATTTCTGGGCGGGTTATCCGTCCGGCAGTTGTGGTAGTCACTGGTTAATTGTAAGAGTGAGGCAAGCAGAAAAATGTATTGGAAAGGATTACTATGAGTAAAGTTATAGGAATTGATTTGGGAACGACGAATAGTTGTGTTTCCGTAATGGAAGGGGATAAACCTCGAATTATTGAAAATAGTGAAGGTTCTAGAACTACGCCTTCAATAATTGCTTACATGGAGGATGGTGAGATTTTGATTGGGGCACCGGCTAAACGGCAGGCCGTAACTAATCCGAAAAGCACAGTGTACGCAGTCAAGAGGTTGATCGGTCGAAGGTATGAGGATGATGAGGTTCAAAAGGATATTGAACTCATGCCATTTGAAATTGTGAAAGCCGAAAATGGGGATGCTTGGGTTGGCGTTAGGGACGAAAAACTAGCTCCGCCACAAGTTTCTGCTGAGGTTCTTCGAAAAATGAAGAAAACCGCAGAGGATTATCTGGGACAAGATGTTTCGGAGGCAGTTATAACTGTTCCTGCTTATTTTAACGATGCGCAAAGACAAGCAACTAAGGATGCAGGAAAAATTGCCGGATTGGAAGTAAAGAGAATTATCAATGAGCCGACAGCTGCTGCTCTTGCATTCGGGCTAGATAAGACTGACAAAAAAGACCGTAAGATCGCAGTCTACGATTTGGGTGGTGGTACGTTTGACATCTCAATTATTGAGATAGCGGACGTTGATGGAGAAAAGCAATTCGAGGTACTTTCTACTAATGGAGATACATTTTTAGGAGGTGAGGATTTTGATCAGAGGATAATAGACCATATTATAGAAGAATTTAAAAAGTTGAATGGTGTTGATTTGTCTAAAGACCCGATCGCCTTACAACGAATTAAAGCAGCGGCAGAGCGGGCAAAAATCGAGCTTTCATCTAGTCAACAAACGGAATTAAACGAACCTTACATCGCTATGTCTAATGGAGCACCTGTTCATTTAACGACTAAGTTGACTAGAGCTAAGCTAGAGTCTTTAGTAGATGATCTAATAGCAAACAGCATAAAGCCTTGTGAGGTTGCTTTGGCTGATGCGGGGCTCCAAACTTCAGATATCGAAGATGTGGTCTTAGTGGGTGGAATGACTCGTATGCCAAAGGTTCAGGATGCAGTTAAGAACTTTTTTGGTAGGGAGCCACGAAGAGATGTGAATCCTGACGAAGCCGTTGCGGCTGGTGCCGCGGTGCAAGGGGCGGTTCTATCAGGCGATAGATCTGATGTTTTATTGCTTGATGTAACGCCGTTATCGCTAGGCATTGAGACTCTTGGTGGCGTAATGACTAAAATGATACAAAAAAATACCACTGTACCCACTAAATATTCTCAGGTTTTTTCTACCGCAGAGGACAATCAGCCTGCTGTTACGGTTAAAGTATTTCAGGGAGAAAGGGAAATCGCAACCTCTAACAAACTTCTAGGTGAATTCAATCTTGAAGGTATATCGGCTGCACCACGCGGTACTCCTCAAATCGAGGTTACTTTTGACATAGATGCAAACGGGATTTTACACGTTTCTGCTAAGGACAAGGCTACTGGAAAGGAGAACAAAGTTACTATCAAAGCTAATTCAGGTCTATCTGAAGAGGAGATTAATAAGATGGTAACCGATGCGGAAGAGAATGCAGAACAGGACAAAGCTCGTGTTGAGTTAGTTGGAGTTAAGAATACTGCAGATGCTATGATTCATTCGGTGAAGGCCTCGATGGAAGAGCATGGTGAGAAGTTAGATCCGGGCGAAAGAGAAAAGGTTGAATCTGCTATCAAAGAATGTGAAGAGGCTGTAAAAACTGAGGATAAGGGAAAGATTCAGAGTTCAACTGAGGCATTAACTGCCGCGGCCCAGAAGTTGGGTGAACTAGCCATGGCAGCAAATAAGCCCGGCGGTGAAGCACAATCTACCAGTGATGAAAATTCGGTGAATGATGTCAACGCGGGGGAAGAGCGTGGAGAGGAGAAAAAAGTAGATGATGTTGTTGATGCTGAGTTTAAAGAAGTAAAAAGAGACTAACAGGTAACGATTTCTTATGTCAAAGCGAGATTTTTATGAGGTATTAGGGGTTTCTAAATCTGCGTCCCCGGATGAAATTAAGAAATCGTATCGAAAACTTGCAATGAAATACCACCCGGATAAGAATGCGGGAAATAAAGATGCTGAGGGGAAGTTCAAGGAAGTCAAAGAGGCTTATGAAATTCTTTCGAATGCTCAAAAAAGAGATGCATATGATAGGTTCGGGCATGCAGGTGTGGGGCAAGGCCCTGGCGGTGCTCAAGGAGCGGGAGATTTCTCAGGGTTTGCCGATGCCTTTGGTGATATTTTTGGAGATATCTTTGGAGGGGGTGCCAGGCAGTCTTCGCGACGAGGAGGAGCTTTAAGAGGGGCCGACTTAAAATATGGATTAGAAATATCTCTTGAGGAAGCTGCTAGCGGTATAACGACAGACATAAGGGTCCCATCCTGGGAGGGGTGCTCAGATTGTGGTTCTTCAGGATGTAAAAAAGGAACTAAGCCTGAAGTTTGTTCTAGTTGTGGTGGGCAGGGGCAAGTGAGGATGCAGCAAGGTTTTTTTTCCATACAGCAGACTTGCCCAAATTGTAGGGGAGTTGGGAGAAGAATAACCTCGCCTTGCTCTAGTTGTAATGGAGCTGGCAGAGTAAAGAGAAATAAGACATTGGAAGTTAGTGTTCCGGCGGGAATTGATACCGGGATGAGGATAAGATCAGCAGGTAATGGTGAGCCTGGGTTAAATGGGGGGCCGAATGGCGATCTATTTGTGGAGGTCGGAGTGAAGAGTCATCATGTGTTTGAACGCGAGGATGATGATTTGCACTGTGAGGCACCTGTAAGTTTTGCAAAGTCAGCGTTGGGGGGAAGCATTGATGTCCCTACCTTAAATGGGAAAGCTAGCTTTGAAGTGCCAGAAGGCACGCAATCAGGGAAGACTTTCAGATTGCGAGGAAAGGGGATGCCCAATGTACGATCTGGAGTTTTCGGTGATCTTTATTGTCATGTTGTTCTTGAAACACCTGTAAATTTGACTGAATATCAGAGGAAATTACTAAAGGAGTTTGATGAATCAGTTGATAAAAATAAAGAAAGGCATAATCCGCACAGCAAAAGTTGGATGGACAAAGTTAAAGAGTTTTTTAACTGATTATGCTTTTCACAAAAATTACCTGGGTAGCTAGATTTGTTAGAAGGAAGCTATGGTTTCAACCGCCCAAATTATGTAAATCATCCCTTCTCTTCTCTGAATAGTAACTGTTTCAGAGTATCAAGCCGTTCTTCATCAGCTTCGAGTCGTAGTTTTTTCTTTCTAGCCCTTTTTTCATAGAACCTCGTTTTACTAATATTAGCTTTGGCATCAGTCCACGGATTATCCTTCGTTCGTTTCTTTTCAGTGATGCAGTCCACAGGGCAAGAGCTTATACAAATGCCACAACCGTTGCATTCATCAACGATAACAGTATGTAAAAACCCCTCAGCACCGGCAATAGCATCAACGGGGCATTTTTGAATGCATATTGTGCAACCTATGCATGCCTCTGGGTTTATATAAACCAACTCAGGAGGAGCGTCTTTAATATTAGCTCTGACAATTTTTTCACCGGTAATCTCTCCAAGTTTTTCAACTACTTTAGAACCGCCTGGTTCACACTTGTAAATGCTAGTCTTTTTTTTAACGATAGCTTTTGCGTAGGGCAAGCAAGAAACAAACCCACATTTTTGACAGTGGATTTGAGGTAAACACTTGTCTATCTGTTCAATAACTATTGTGTCCTCTTTTGTCCCTCTCACCAGTAATTCTCCACAGCGATATGTCCAGGTTCGTTTCGTCTGCTAGATCGCAAACCTAACGTTTTTAAAAAATCTCTAGTTGTTTTGATCATGTTCGGGTTACCGGATAACATAATTTTAGAGTTTATAGTTGAGATAGAATTTTCCAAAATATAATTTAATTCACCGTTAGTAATTAGTTTCTCGAAATATCCTCTAGAAAAAGTATTTGTTGTTTTCATTCCTCTAACAATACAATCAGAAACAACCTTTTCCCTAGTATAAATTGGTATAAATGAGAACTTTTGGTAATTTGCGCTCTGAAAATCAGTTAGTTTTTCAAATTCCAAAGGCAAAGTGTCTCGGTAGACGAATTGTGTTTGATCCCTAAAGCTACATATAAGAGTTATCGTGGAAAAGTTCTCCCAAATTTTTTCCTGTTGAAGCATACATAAATAGGGAGCCACTCCGGTACCGGTAGAAAAGAGCCAGAGGTCTCCCCAGGACCAAAACGATCTAGAGTAAAGTATCCGTATGGCACAGCATCTAAACAAAGCTCATCACCAGACTTGATTTTTTTTAATGCGTCGCTGAAAGGCTTTCCTTTTAAATAAACAATATAAAATACTAACGTCTTAACTTCTTCGGCTTTTGATACGATTGTTTGGGCTCTCCAAATCTTTTCGGAGCCTCCATTGTTTGGGTTAATGCCTATCCTTGCGAACTGCCCAGGTTTGAAATTAAAGCCGGCCGGCCGATCAATCTCAATACGAAAAATATTTTCAGCGAGATATTTTATTGAAACTACACTTACCTTTTTTGTCTGCACAATTTCAATTAGTTAAAGCAATAGATAAGTAATACTTTATCGCTCAAGATGCTGTTTCTTTTCGGTAACATCTGCCCATTCATCAGCATCATCGAGGTGGCTTTCAGCGCGAGTGATGCTAGGCCAAACCTTGCTCAATTCGGCATTAATTTCAATGAATTCCCTTTGATCTTCGGGAACGTCTTCCTCTGCATAAATCGCCTCTACCGGACATTCAGGAATACAAACAGCACAGTCTATACATTCATCCGGGTCAATAACAAGAAAATTAGGACCTTTTCGAAAACAATCTACAGGACAGACGTCAACGCAGTCTGTGTAACGACATTTGATACAACTTTCAGTAACTATATGTGTCATATTAAGTTTCAAAAAGTGTAGTATAACAGGTTGCTATCCAGTGTTGAGCCAGGATCTATATTCTTTAAAAAATTTGTGGGAACTCTCATTGAAAATACCCATTTTATTTGCTAGACTCGGATTTCCTGCGCCGCGGTAACAACGCGTCGCTTCAACCACAGGAGAAAAGAAATTGGAAAGCAGCGAAGTTATTGCTAGTGAAACTCGTCACTACGAGTTGGTGTTAATGGTTCATCCGGACCAAAGCGAGCAGGTGCCGGGTATGATTGATAGATGTAAAAGCTTTGTAACTACTCGAGGAGGAACTGTTCATAGAGTAGAAGATTGGGGACGGCGTCAGCTCGCATACCCAATTTTAAAGGTTGCTAAGGCGCACTACCTACTCTTTAATATTGAATGTTCGAAATCTGATGTCAGAGAGCTAGACCGTTCCTTTAAATTTAACGATGCCATTATCAGGCACCTTTGCGTTTTATCCTCGGGTATTCCAGAAGGAAGCTCAGCTATGATGAGGGTAGTGCAACAAGAGGCTGCAAAGAAAGTTGAGGCGGGGGTATCCTCACAGGAGAATTGATACTGTGAGTTTTTATGGGAATCATAACAGAGATATGCATTGGGGAATTTTATGAGTATTAGAATGGGTGGTAGAAATGGAGTTAAAAAAAGGTTTAGAAAGCAGACACAAACTGCTTTGTTTAAACGGAAAAAGGTTTGTCGCTTCTCTGGAAAAAATCCAGAGGTAGTTGACTATAAAAATATTGATTTACTGAAAGATTTTGTCTCTGAAACTGGCAAGATTATACCAGCACGAATAACAGGCACCAGTGCGAAATTCCAACGTCAAGTCACGGTAGCCGTGAAGAGGGCAAGATTTTTGGCATTACTCTCTTTTACAGATAATCATTAAAGGATTTTATCATGCAAGTAATATTGTTAGATAGAATAGCAAAGCTGGGAAAGCTAGGTGAAGTTGTCAGGGTGAGAGATGGATATGCAAGAAACTTTCTAATACCTAAAGGCTTGAAAAGAGCTACCCAAAGAGCAATCGCGGACTTTGAAAGACAGAAAGTAGAATTAGAACAAAAGGCTTCGGATAAATTAAAGAAGGCTCAGGAGTTGGGGTCCAAGCTGTCTGGAATAGTGGTAGAAATCGTACAGAAGGCAGGGGTAGACGGAAAATTATTTGGTTCGGTGACCAATCAGGATATTGTCGAGAAACTTGGTAACGATGGTATCGAAATAACTAAGTCGCAAGTAAACATGCCCGAAGGTCCAATAAAGTCAGCTGGGGATCACTTAATACGTGTATCACCGCATAGCGAAGTTGTAGTGGAATTCACTGTTAAAGTTGTGCCAGAAATGTCTGATAAATAACTTTATAGTGGAGCTTTGTTTTGGAAAATAAAGCAACTCCTACCTCTTTAAAACTACCTCCGAACTCATCGGAAGCAGAATCAGCAGTTGTTGGTGCTTTACTGTTGGACAATTCGGCATGGGAGAAGATAGGAGATGTCGTGTCCTCTTCGGATTTTTATAAATCTGAGCACCGGATAATTTTTGAGAGCATTGTCGGATTAATAGACGAAAACAAGCCGGCAGATGTTGTTACTGTTTATCAAGCATTAAAATCACAGGGAGTTGATGAACAATGCGGGGGAATTGCATATCTTAATAGGCTTGCTCAGGCAACCCCAGGTGTTGCGCACGCAGTGCAGTACGCAAGAATAGTCAGAGACCAGTCAATTCTGCGTAGTCTATTGACAGCCAGTGAGGATATTGCGCAAATGGCTCTTGTCCCGGGAGCAAAAACTACTGGCTTGATTCTTGATGATGCAGAGGCAAAAATATTTAGGATAAGTGAAAACAGAAATCGCACAGCTAATGGCTTACTCGATTTCGATCGATTATTAAAGAACGTTATAAAAAACGTTGATGAGCTTTACAACAATCCAAATCCTTCAGATGTAACTGGCAAGCCCAGTGGCTTTATAGATTTAGATCAAAAAACTGCAGGAATGCATGATGGAGAGTTAACCATTATTGCCGGTCGACCGAGCATGGGCAAAACATCAATGGCGCTAAACATTGCGGAACATGTTGCGGTGGACTGTGGCTTACCAGTGGCTATCTTTTCTATGGAAATGAGTGCTGAGCAGTTAGTTTTGAGAATGCTTTGCTCACAAGGAAAGGTTGATTCTCAAAAAGTTAGAACGGGCAAACTAAGTCAAGATGAGTGGGATAGATTGATGCTTTGTATGAATAAACTAACAAACATTGGCGTGCATATAGACGAGACTCCTGGTTTAAATCCTCTAGAGCTTCGTTCGAAAGCTCGCAGACTTTCGAAAATGACAGGTGGATTAGCACTTATCGTTATTGATTATATCCAGTTAATGTCTGCCAATGCTGGAGGAGAAAACAGAACAACGGAAATTTCAGAAATTACTCGTTCTTTGAAAAGTCTATCAAAGGAACTAAGTTGTCCAGTCCTTGCATTGTCACAATTAAATCGAACTGTTGAGCAACGAACGGATAAACGCCCGGTAATGTCTGACCTTAGGGAAAGTGGGTCTATCGAGCAGGATGCTGACGTAATTTTATTTATTTACAGGGATGAAGTTTACCGGCCTGATAGTCCGGACAAGGGGACCGCAGAAATCATTATTAGCAAACAAAGAAATGGTCCGACTGGCACTGTAAGACTTACATTTCTAGGTAAGTACACAAAATTTGAAAACTTTGCTAATTAATTGTGTTGAATCCACTCACTCCATGAGCCTACGTACAAATTACTCCCGACTAATTGAGCTATTTCCATGGCAACCAGGTTGTGACAAGCCGTTATCCCGGAACCGCACATGTGAACCACGCTAGCTGGATTTGTGTAATTTAAAACTTCTAGAAATTCCTTTCTCAACTTTTCTGGTGATTTGAAGTAACCGTTTTCCTCAAGATTATCAACATACGGTCTATTAAGAGCTCCGGCAATGTGGCCTGCTTTGAAATCCAGTGGTTCGACTTGCCCATTAAAGCGTTCTGGCATTCTGGCATCAATCAATACCGCCACTTCATTATTGTTCTCAGATTCTACCCAGGCTGAAATTTCGGCTATTTTCCATTGATGAACAAGTCCTGATTTTTTTTGAATCTGACCTTTTTTTCTTATTGGTTTTGTATTTTCTAAATGGTTTCCCGACTTTTGCCATGCTTTTAATCCTCCGTTTAAAATAGATATTTTTTGATGACCGATCCAATTGAGCATCCACCAAAATCGAGCTGCATACACCCCTCCATCATCATCGTAGGCAACGAGGTGAGTGTCCGAATTTACTCCATTTACTTGAAGGAAATTTATGAAGTCCTCTATAACTGGTAAAGGGTGACGACCATAAATTTTCTTTGAAATTTTTTCCGGGTCGCTCAAATCTTTTTCTGTATGCGCAAATATTGCATTCGGAAGATGGTGATCTTCGTAAAGTCGTTGCCCCAAATCTTTATCTTTTAGTGAATGTCGACAATCAACAAACAAGATATCTGGCGTAACTTCAGTGCTTGATTCAAACAGAGGGTTCAAAGTATTTTTTCCTTAAGCTCGTAGAACTATTTTCTTTCAAATATCTATAGAATTCAGGTATACCCCTTTCCAAGGTGGAGTGTAGAAAATTCGTATTTAATTTATTTTCGGTCCGCATAGACTGTTTTCCTTGATCCATTCTTTCAGCTATTTCGTCGTCTTCTCTAGCAGTTTCTCTATACGCCTCTTTTTGAGATTGTACATATTCTTCGTTAAACAAAGCTATTTCTTCTGCATAATAGAACTCAGTTATATTCAAAGTTTTTTGAGGTTCAAGAGGGTAGAGCGTACTTACAACGACTGTTTGAGGATACCACTCCACCATTATATTTGGATAGATTAACATCCAAACGGCTCCCCATTCAAGATTACCGCCCTTGTGAAAAATTTTAACCTGATCTTGCCATTTTTATAGGTAGAAGTTCCTTTTGTTTAAATTCTGAGATACCAACTGCCTGAACGCTGAAAGAGTCGTAAAAAAACCATTTTAATTTGTTGCAATCTACAAAATTCCCTAACCCTGGATGAAAAGGGTTGACATGATAATCGTCGAGATAAACTTCTATAAATGTTTTCCAATTGTAATTGCACAATTGGGTTTCAAGACTGTGAAAACAATAATTGGCAAAAGAGAAATATTTAGAATAGGGACAATTAAGCAGCTGTTCATAGGACGAATTAGCTAACTGATGAAACAAAAGTCCATTCCAATCTGTAAGCTTTTCTGCTGAAAGACAGGTTTTTGGTAAATTTTCCCAATTTGGAGCCCCTATTAAATGACCTTGTAAATCATATGTCCATCTGTGAATTGGGCATACTAATGAACTTATCGTACCCCTGTTGCTGAGCATCCTTGCGTTACGGTGTCGGCATATATTTGAAAGGACTCGTATGATACCCTGGTCATTTATCAAGACTTTGTTTTCGTTAGGTTGCCTTAATGCAAAGTAGGAACCATGTTCTGGTACCATAAGTTTATGTCCAAAATAATTGGTTTTGTTAAAAAGTTCAGTTTGTTCTAACGAAAGCGTTGAATTATCAAAAAATGAATTTGGGTTTAGTTTTGTGTAGTGCATTTTAAGTCTGTTATTAGCTGTTATTTTTTAAAACTGTTTTCAATAGTTGTGTGGACAGGTGACTAAATTCTAATTTAATATAGTTATAGCAATCTAAAATAAATATAAGAGGAAATCCTTGTCCGGGTCAACAAAGCTAGTTAAAAATAAAAATAAAAAAAAAGTGTCTCGGGGCATTAGTTTTGAGGAGCATGTGTCTTATGCAGAAAAAATTTTGATAGATCTAGAAAATAATGATTTAACTCTTGAAGAGGCTGTGGAAAATTATACTGAAGCACTTGCTAGGATAAATTTAGCAAAAAAAATTTTAGAAGATACGCAAAATAAGGTTGAAATAATTGAGCGTAGAGACTTGGATAGGGTGTCAACGAAAAAAACTAAGACAAAGTAATGACGGAAGAACTACCTTGGAACCTGAAGCAGAAGAAAAAGCATTAAAGTTACTTATTGATGAAAATATAAAAACTGTCTCTAATCTTCACAAAAATAGTATGACATATTCGAAGGATTGTTCGTTTTCGAGGAAAGTTCTAAAGCAATTCTGGGAAGCTATTGAGTATGGGGTACAAGGAGGAAAAAGGTTAAGAGGAATACTAGTATTTGCAGCAGCGAAAGCTGTGTCTAAGAAAGAATATTTTTCTTTGAATGAGGCAGAAAGAAAATGTCTACTCGACTCAGCAACGGCTGTGGAATGTGTGCATGCATTTTCGTTGGTTCATGACGATCTCCCTGTAATGGATAACGATAGGTTAAGGCGTGGAAAGAATACATTACACATCGAATATGATGAAGCCACTGCATTACTTGTTGGCGACGCACTTCAAACTTTAGGGACGGAAGTGCTCTGTTCATCAGAAAATTATCCTGAAAGGAGGTTCAAAATTATTTCTGTATTGAGCAAAGCAACAGGGGCTTCCGGGATGGCTGGTGGGCAAATGATAGATATTTGCGCCATCAGTAACAAATTGGGAAAAAGTGATTTGGAGATTATGCACAAGTATAAGACTGGAGCTTTGTTTGAAGCGGCAGTATCTATGGGATATTTAGCGATGAACGTTGCTCATGAAGACAACAGAGCAAAAAGCATGAGAAGTTTCATGTCGAGGCTCGGTGTTGGGTTTCAGGTGGTTGATGATATTCTCGACGCAGTTGGTCTTCAAAAAACAACCGGCAAGGAAGCAGGTAGAGACAAGATTCTAAATAAACCAAATTTTGTTGATTTACTCGGGGTTGAGCACGCAAAAGAATATGCGGGTGAGTGTCTTGGCTCCGCTTTAAAAGCATTGGAAAAGTTTGGTGGGGAAGCTGATTTCTTGCGGTATATAGCTAATCGACTAGTGAAAAGAAGTTTTTAGCTCATGAAAATTTTGGAACGGATCAATTCTCCGGAAGATTTGCGAAAGTTAGCACGGGATGATATCAAGAAAGTTTCTGATGAACTAAGAACATTTTTGTTGGAGTCAGTATCCAAGAGTGGGGGTCATCTGTCTTCTAATCTTGGAACTGTTGAATTAACATTAGCTATTCATTATGTATTCAATACACCATTTGACAAGCTGGTTTGGGATGTCGGTCACCAGAGCTATGCCCACAAAATTATAACCGGCAGAAGAAATAAATTGTCATCAATTAGAAAGTTTGGAGGAATATCTGGATTTCCGAAAAGGAGTGAGAGTGAGTACGATGATTTTGGTACTGCGCACTCATCCACCTCTATATCAGCAATTTTAGGAATGGCTTTAGCCTCAAAACTTAATGGTCTGAATCAAGGTGAAAGTAGAAGAAGACATATAGCGATTATAGGCGATGGGGCATTGAGTGCTGGGATGGCTTTTGAAGCTTTAAATAATGCTGGCCACGGCAACAAAGATTTGGATATATTGGTAATTTTAAACGATAACGATATGTCGATTTCCCAACCGGTTGGGGCTTTAAGTAATTATTTAGCTCGGTTGCTGACTGGCAAAATGTACTCATCCGCTCGCGAATTCAGCAAACAAGTTCTAAAGAAAATACCTCCCGTTTTAGAAGTAGCAAAGAAAATTGAAGGTGGGGCGAAAGGCTTTTTGACACCTAGCACATTGTTTGAAGCGTTCGGGTTTAATTATTTTGGCCCTATAAACGGACATGATTTGAATATTTTGATTCCAGCACTAGAGAATTTACGGAATTTAAAGGGGCCCCAGTTTCTCCATGTGGTCACAAAGAAAGGCCATGGATACCAAAAGGCAGAGCAGGATCCAATCCTTTATCACGGACCAGGCAGTTTTAATCCTAGGGAGGGTATAGTAAAGAAGAAGGAACCAGGAAAAAAAACATATTCCAAAATTTTTGGAGAGTGGCTTTGTGATGCAGCAGGTTTGAATAAAAATATTGTTGCTATCACGCCCGCAATGAAAGAGGGTTCAGGGATGCAAAAATTTGCAGACATGTTTCCTGAACGATTTTTTGATGTTGGAATAGCTGAACAACATGCCGTTACATTTGCTGGCGGATTAGCTTGTGACGGCATCAAGCCTGTGGTAGCTATTTACTCCACTTTTTTGCAAAGAGCATATGACCAATTAATTCATGACGTAGCATTGCAGAATTTGAATGTAATGTTTGCGATAGATAGAGCTGGATTAGTAGGAGCTGACGGAGCAACGCATGCTGGAGCATATGATCTAAGTTATCTTAGGTGTATCCCAAATATGGTTGTAATGGCACCCAAAGATGAATTAGAGTGTTGTCAAATGTTGAATACAGGAATAAGATTCGAAGGTCCCTCAGCTGTTCGATATCCCCGAGGCCATGGGCCTGGGATTGAAGTTGTTCAACCAGCAAAAGCTGGGGTTTTGGAGTTGGGGAAAGCTGAGGTTTTGAGAAGTTGTTCGGCGGGCTCAGACAAGTCTAGATTAGGAAGTGTCAAGAAAGTAGCGATATTGGCTTTTGGTTCTATGGTAACGCCATCCTTAGCAGTTGGTGAGAAGATAGACGCAACTGTTATTAATATGAGGTTTGTTAAGCCGATAGATGAAGCTATTATTTTAAAGTGCGCAATCGAACATGATTTGATTGTAACGGTAGAGGAAAATGTCATTGCAGGAGGCGCAGGTTCAGCATGCGCTGAAGTGTTATCGACTCAACCTGATACGACGGTAAAAAAAACTGGCTTATGTCAGTTATACCATTTGGGTCTACCGGACAAACACATTGATCATGGTGATCCAAAAGAGTTGCTGCGTCTACAGGGGTTGGATGCCGAAAAAATTTTAAGCAAAATAGAGGATCTGTGCAATTCGTCGTCTTAATATGAAGACTTAATCTCTAAAGTTGTCAAAGGTAAGCGGCAAAGATGGAAACTCTTTTTTCAGGAACTCGATAGTTTCTTGTAAAGTGTCTTTCTTGCTTCCCGATACTTTTACAACTTGACCATTAATTGATGACTGCACCTTCAGTTTTGTAGTCTTAATTGATTTTACAATTTTTTTTGCGTCATCAGTAGAGATACCGTTTGCAATATCAATGATTCTCTTGATTTTGTCATTGGCAGACTTATTTATATCACGCGGATTCAAAATCCGTGCATCAACTCCTCTTTTTCCAAATTTTGTAAAAATAATTTCAGTAATTTGGTTTATTTGAAACTCATTTTCTCCTATGCAAATAATTTCATTATCGGAGCTTGTTACCTCTGCACACGTTCCTTTGAAATCGAAGCGATTAGCAATTTCTTTTTTCACCTGGGCTAACGCATTTTGCACTTCAACTTGATTTGCTTTTATCGATACATCAAATGTTGCCATAGGTCACTCCAGTTGATAGTTCATCTATTTTTAAGTCTAAGTGCATTTAGTTTTATAAAACCCTCAGAGTCTTTTTGATTAAAAACACCACTGTCATCCTCAAAAGTCGAGATATTCTTGTCATATAAAGATTTTTTAGACGATCTACTCATCACAATTATATTACCTTTAAAGAGTTTTAAGGTAATATCCCCGCTCACTGTTTTTTGGGAATAATTAATCAGCTCTTGTAACGCTAATCTTTCAGGAGACCACCAAAATCCGTTATAAATCATTTTTGCATATTTGGGCATCAGTTCATCCTTTAGATGGCATAACTCCCGATCTAAAGTTATGGATTCTAATGCTCTATGGGCCTTTAAAAGAATTGTGCCTCCAGGAGTCTCGTAACAGCCACGAGACTTCAATCCAACAAATCGGTTTTCAACTAAGTCTAATCGTCCAACTCCGTGTTTGTTACCTAACAGATTTAAGGAATGGAGTAGTTCATGCGGCTTTTTTCTTTGCCCGTTTATAGATACGAGATCACCTTTCTCGAAGGATAAACCTATAATTTGTGGTTTATTAGGCGTATTTTCCAAACTATTTGTCCATTTCCAAAGATTTTTTTCGGGAGGAGCTTTTGAGGGATCCTCCAAAATCCCGCCCTCGTACGAAATATGTAAGAGATTTGCATCCATGGAGTAAGGTGATTGTCGTTTTCTGGTATTTTCTATTGGAATTCCATATTTTTTCGCATACCTCAATAATTTTGCTCTAGAATTCAAGTCCCATTCTCTCCAGGGAGCAATAATCTTTACATTTGGGTGTAATGCATAAGCGCCTAGTTCAAATCTTACTTGATCGTTTCCTTTCCCTGTGGCGCCATGAGCGATTGCAAACGCTTTTTCTTTTTTTGCAATTTGTACCAAATGTTTTGCAATCAATGGCCTCGCGATGGCTGTCCCAAGTAAATATTCTCCTTCATAGAGAGTGTTACATCTCATCATCGGAAAGACAAAATCCTTTACAAACTCTTCGCGTAAATCCTTGATATAAATTTTATTAACCCCAAGTTTTTTTGCTTTTACCTTTGCGGGATTAAGCTCTTCTCCTTGCCCAATATCAGCAGTGAAAGCAATTACCTCACAATTGTATTCTTCTTGTAACCATTTCAGAATCACCGAAGTGTCAAGTCCACCAGAATATGCTAATACTACTTTTTTCTTATTCTCCATCTTAGGCCTCATTAATTTTGATTAAATGTTCTAGTAACGCTTTTTGGAAATGGAGTCTGTTCTCTGCTTCTTGCCAGACTACTGATTGTGGACCATCAATTACGTCCGCACTTACTTCTTCTCCTCGATGGGCTGGAAGACAGTGCATGAAAACGACATTTTTACTAGCGGCATCAATTTTTCGTCTATCGACTGTCCAGCGTTCAAACGTTTTCAACCTTTCTTTTTTTTCCTGCTCAAAACCCATACTTGTCCAAACATCGGTGGTGATTAGATTAGATTGCACACAAGCTTCTAACGGGTCAGTAAAATATTCAACATTACTTTGGTTGATACTTAGTTCTTCTAATAGATACTTGTATTGGGGTGGAGAGGAAACATGTAATTTAAATCCAAAGATATTTGAGGCCTCAATCCAAGACGCACACATATTATTTATATCTCCAATCCAGGAAATTGTTTTTCCTAGAATATCCCCTCTTTGTTCTTGAAAGGTGAAAATATCGGAAAGGACTTGGCATGGATGATGTTCATTAGTTAAACCGTTGATTAATGGGACCGTTGAGTTTTTTGCGAACGCCTCGATTTTTGAGTGTTCAAAAGTACGCAACATGATAATGTCACACATTCGAGATATTACTCGTGCAGCGTCTTCTATAGTTTCTCCTCGATCAATTTGTGTGTCTCTCATTTGCAAGACAATAGAATTTCCTCCAAGCTGCTGCATACCAACTTCAAAGGACAGCCTTGTTCTCGTTGAGTGCTTCTCAAACAGCAAAATCAAAGTACGGTTTTGTAATTCTTGTTCATACACTTTCTCCTTAACCTGTTTTTTTAATACGGTAGATCTCTCGAATAACTTTTGAATTTCGTTGTACGAGAGATCGCTTACACGAAGGAAATGACGGATATTTTTATTCATTTTTCAAAAAACGTTTTAATCGAAAAAACAAGCTTGGCCAGCAGAATTTCAACCTCTTTATGACTAATAATAAGCGGAGGAAGTAGTCTTATTACATTAGAATTGGTGACATTAACCAATAAACCATTATCCAACGCAATCTTTGTAATCTGGCTACACTTAACTCTTCAATTGTATACCTATCATAAGACCAACCCCACGAATGCTTACAACATCAGGATAGTTTTTCAGTTCGCGCTTTAAACATTTGACAATTTGATTTCCTCTATTTCTTGCATTTTCGAGAAGTCTCTCTTCTTCGATTATGTGAAGGGTAGTTAATCCAGCCTGCATTGCTAAAGGATTGCCACCAAATGTTGAACCATGGTCTCCCGGACCAAGGATATCGGCGTATTTTTCTTTTACCAGCAAAGCGCCGATTGGTACGCCAGAACCTAATCCTTTGCAAGAGTAAGTACGTCCGGTTTTATTCCCGCTTTTTGAAATGCAAACCAATTCCCCGTTCGACCAATTCCGCACTGTACTTCATCGAAAATTAGTAACCATTTGTTAGAGGTGCAAAGTTTACGGACTTTTTTTAAGAAATCATTTTTACTAATATTAATTCCACCCTCCCCTTGAATCGGCTCGAGCATCACCGCTGCGATATTAGGATAATTTTTCTCTATATCAAAATGGCCTCTATGTCATTAATTGGCGCTCTAACAAAACCTGAAATAGTATCACCAAACATGGATTTACCCTGTTTCCCCGACGAAGCCGACATGGTTGCAAAAGATCTTCCGTGAAATGCATTTTCAAAGACAATAATTTTGGGTTTTTTGATTCCTTTCTTTATCCCAAACTTCCTAGCGACCTTTAGGGCAGCTTCATTAGCTTCTAGCCCTGAATTACAGTAAAAAGATTTATCAAGACCAGTCAACGTTGCTAGTCTTTTAGCAAGTTGCTCTTGTAGTTGAATTTTATAAAGATTTGAGACGTGTAATAGATTTCGAGCCTGAGTTGATATTGCCTTTACAAGTTTTTTATGATTATGTCCCAGAGTATTTACTGCTATCCCACTTAACCCATCCAAATACCTATTTTTTTCCTCGTCGTATAACCAACAACCCCTACCTTTGGAGGGGCTAAATTCCTGACGCTTATAATTCTGTATTAAATAAGTTTTTTGGTTGTCTTTCAAGTTGGTTCCCGAAAAAAGTTTATATTTTAACGACTTTGTAGCTAATTTTCGATAGTATTTTACATTGCTGATACGTAATGATGTAATTAAAGCAGATTAATTAAGCAAGTTAACTATGGAAAATTGTGTCTTAATAATTTTTGGTATCACTAGCACAGGTGAAAAATTTCGGCCTAGTGACTGGATTGAGAGATTTTGTGGAGTAATGGCTCCATATGACACCGCTTACCAGTCGTCGGGAGACCGAGTTAATATTCAAAAGGGTATGGGATACTCTGATTTAGTTTTTCCAACAACTCATAAAGGCGAAAGAGTTGTAATGGCATCAGAACAGCTTAATGACATTGAGCCATTAGCATGGGAATTTGTCTTGAATTTTATAAAAGAAAATGATTTAAAAACAGACAAAATAAGCTATTCGGAAATATTCTCAAAAGATGCAATTAAAAAGTGACCGTGTAACGATATCTACTGATTTTGTTCGATGCTAGTTATTATTCTTTGGCTTATCTCTGAAATGTTTCCAATCCCAGGTACATCTATGAATTTGGGAGCTTCATCATTTTCTTGTTTCCATGACTTGTAAAAACTAATTAAAGGCTCAGTTTGCTCGTGATAGACAGAAAGCCGATTTCTCACGGTTTCTTCGGTATCGTCATCTCGCTGAATCAAATCGTCTCCAGTTACATCATCCTTTTCG
Organism: Burkholderiaceae bacterium; assembly: GCA_038147455.1. Classification (GTDB taxonomy): domain Bacteria; phylum Pseudomonadota; class Gammaproteobacteria; order Burkholderiales; family Burkholderiaceae_A; genus UBA7377. The sequence continues at coordinate 922,204 of JAYQTQ010000003.1, forward strand.
GGTATTTTTGGTGGGTTGTATTCAACGTGGTAAGTTCTACCACTGGCAGGATGAACTCTTCTCCCCGTGATACGATTTACTATATCGGCTTCATCTACAATAATATTTAAGATGAGATCGATTTGGATGTTCGCCAATCGCAAAGATTGTGCCTGAGGTATTGTTCGTGGAAAACCATCGAATAGATAGCCGTTCTGACAATCATCTATATTAATTCGTTTTGTAACGAGTTTGATAATTAGTTCATCATCAACTAACTTGCCTGCATCCATAATGGACTTAGCCTGATTTCCTAGGTCAGATCCACTTTTAATTTCCCCCCTTAGCATATCACCAGTTGAAATTTGCGGAATGTTCAGATGATCGCAAATCGCTTGAGCTTGCGTTCCTTTGCCAGCACCTGGTGCTCCTAGTAAGATAATTCGCATGGTTCCTCCTAATTATTTTTAAGGTTGGTCAAATAAGACTCAACTCTTTTTAAATCCTCTTGTGTATCGATTCCTGTAGAACCTGAAAAATCATCGCGCAAAACTCTTATTTGTTTTCCCATCCAAAGCCATCTAAGTTGTTCGAGTTTTTCCAATTTTTCCAAAGTGCATTCTCCATTTGCGACATACGCTTTCAACGAGCCTGCATAGAATGAGTATATTCCAATATGCTTTAGATAAGAAGCTTCTTTAGCGTTTACAGAGGTTATACCAGCGTCTCTATTAAATGGAATCATAGCTCTAGAAAAATATAATGCCTGATCACCCTCTGTGGTAACAACTTTGACACAATTTGGATTAACTATTTCTTCGGTCGACTCGAATTTGGAAACAACAGTAGTTACATCTTCGAGACAATTTGCTTTTAGAATTGCGAGATGTTTTACAGTGTCAGGGCTTATTAAGGGCTCGTCACCTTGAAGATTTACGATGACTTGATTAGAGTCTGCACCTGCTTTTTCTAATGCTTCGCAAATACGGTCTGAGCCAGTCGGATGATTTTCTGATGTCATAATGCACTCGGCATTACAACTCGATATGGCGCTTTTGATTTTTTCACTGTCTGTAGCAACTATGACTCTGGATGCTCCACTACTGATTGCTTTTTCTACTACTCTACTAATCATTGATTTGCCCAAAATATTAGCAAGCATTTTTTCAGGAAATCTAGTTGATTTTAATCTTGCTGGGATTACTACCCAGAAATTTATATCTTTATTTTCTTTTTTTAAAGTCATCGATCACGTCCTCTGGTGATAATCTAGGAATCCCGTCGATGATGGGATACGCTAATTTTTCGTCAATCGTTACTAATAGTTTTTTATCCTTGCTCAATCGAAGTCGTTTGGCTGTTATCGGACATATTAGAATTTCAATAAGTTTCGGATCCATGAATCTTTACTCCTCTATTAACTTTCGGTAAAAATCATCTGGTAAATGTAACTCTGTAATTAGCTTCCACAACTTGCTTGCGATTTCTTTATCTTTTGGGGTCACTTTAATCCCATCTTTTTCTGTTGTCAGGACTAGGTCATAGTTAGATATATCTACACGCCTTATTATATCGTTTATATCTTTTTCATGGTTATTGAGAGGCAGTGCATCGAAATCTAGACCCAAAGATTTGAGTGTCAAAAAAAATTTATTGGGCACCCCTATACCAGCAATAGCTAACACCTTCTTTTTTGTGGTTTTACTTTTATTTTCTGAAAGATTGTTGATCTCTTGACATTCGATTCGTTTTCGTTCGAGGCTTTCCCAAAATTTAATTACTAATTTTGATTCAAAAATTTGGCCAACGTTATCCCTCGAAGTATTTTATTAAAATTGGAATATCTGATTTTATGGCCTTCGGAGAAATTGAGTATGATAGCATCGATGAAGTAGGGTGTTGGCCATGGTTCCCTCATGGGTCCATAAGGCAAACAATATCCATTGCCTATAATTCTCTCATCAAAAACTAGTATTTTTTTTTCTGAAAACTGATGTAGCGATTGTATCCCGTCATCTGCAATTATGTAATTTAGTTCTGAATTCTTTGATACAAGATACTCAATAGCTTGGGTTCTATCCTTAGCAACACATACTGGAACGGAACTTAATCTTGAAATCAATGTGGGCTCATCCCCAAAGTATTTTGCAGCCTCAGAATCTGGCATATCGTTAGGTATGATTTCTGGTGAATTGTTAAGATTCAATTTTTCTCCAGCATACCCTTTCGTTACAACGGCGACATTAAAACCCTCTGACCTTAATTGTTTAGTGATCGCAAGAACTGTTGGAGTTTTTCCAACTCCGCCAACTAAAACGTTACCCACAGTTATTAATTTACAATTTTTATTTTTTTTGTTAAATTTCGGCAGGGCCTTATGTTTGCGGGTATTTTTTTTTGTTGCAAGATGCTGATATATACTCGAAGATAGTCGAAAAAATGGCAAACAAATTATAAAAAAGATTCTCGTGCTCAGTTTGATACAATAGTCGAGAAAATCTGATTTGTGTGAAACGTAGATGGTTTTATTTAAGTTATCGAATAGACCCATTAACGCTGCTAGGATACCAATGTTTCTGAACATTAAGCGAGAAATTATAAATAATGGTCTGTCGGAAATTTAAGACACGACTTTCTAGTTTTTTGTGTTGCATAATGCGTAATTATTAATGCCTTTTATTTTTTGGTCAATTTATTTAAATTTTTTGCTTATACACTTTGCCTATGATTGAAAAAAAGGCTTTAACGATAACCGAGTTGATGAAGGTGCTAAAAAATTGTCTTAACCTTCAGTTTCCGGGCATCTCTGTTATTGGTGTGATTTCGGATGTGTATCGAGCCGAAGGATATACAGTATTTTCTCTAAATGAAGTTGGTTCGAAAATTAAATGCGTTCAGATGTCAACCAATGCCAATAGTAATATTGCAGTAGGCTTGGGTGATAAAGTAAGAGCGAATGGTACGATGTCTGTTTTTGGAAAGTCTGGGGAAATTCACATTTTGGTTTCTCGGTTGGAAGTTTTAGCGAGTAATTTTAGAGAGTCAGAGGATAGAATAAAAAAGTTTTCAAATTCTGGGGCAGAAGTAAAGAACATAAAAGCAGTTGACTTTGATCTTTTAATAAAGTCTGTAGGAATTATTACTTCGGTTGATGGCGCTGCTTTGTCGGATATTCTAGCGGTTGTAAGGGATGAATTACCTTATTTGGACATTAAGATTTTTCCGGCTGTCATGCAAGGTAAAAATGCTTTTGAGTCTTTTAGAAATTGTGTTGACCAAATTCTTTGTCATAAAGACATAGATATTCTAATTATTACTAGGGGTGGAGGGTCTTATGAGGATCTAAGTGTTTTTAACTCTGAAAATATAGCTAATTTGTTTAGGCTAGTTAAAATACCCATCATTTCTGCGATAGGGCACGCAAAAGATGATGTACTTCTGAATCATGTCGTAGATTTCAACGTGGCGACACCAACTTCAGCGATACAAAAGATTGTTGCAAATAAAAATAAATTTAAAAGCAGAATTCGAGAGCTAGAGAATAACTTGTCAAATTCAATCCAGCGTTTGCTGTTATGAAAAAGACAAACGAAATGAAAAATGTCCTCGCATTGCTACATACGCCATTAAGAACAACAGAAAAGCATATACGTAGTCTAGAAGCGCTTGAAAAGAGAGCTTCTAAAGTGTTCCATGGTGTTTTGTTAGCTCGTAAACAACAATTGCTACAATTGGAGACTATTATTGAGAAGTTACGAAAAAGTAATAAGAAATATTCTAGAAATCCTGTTATTTTCACAAAAGACAAGAAAAAAGTAATAAAAAGTGTTCATGAATTGCGCAGGGAAGAAGTTCTTGCTATAAAATTTAAAGATGGTGAAAGTAAAAGTAAAAGTACTGAATAACTAAGAGAAGATTTACAGGGGGTTTACATGAGAAGCATTTTATCGTCATTGTCAAAGACAGTAATAGCAGGTTTTATCTTACTTGGAATTATAGTGGCGGTTTTTGGCAACGTAAATTTTTTAGAACCAGCATGGTTGGCCTTTGCATTTAGGTGGCTGCATGTCATGGTTGGAGTTATGTGGATTGGTCTTCTTTGGTACTTTAATTTTGTCCAGATTCCATCTATGCCTAAAATATCGGATGAGCACAAACCGGCAATTTCAAAGTTATTGCTCCCGAAGCTCTGTTTTGGTTTAGATATTCGGCTTTGCTGACTGTTGGTACTGGGCTCATTGTTGCCTGGTTGAATGGGTATGGTCACGACGCTTTGATGTTGGGAGAAGGCTATCAGGCAATTGGAATAGGTATGTGGTTAGCCATCGTCATGGCTATAAATGTGTGGTTTGTTATTTGGCCAAATCAAAAAAGGGCTCTAGGTATTGTGGATGCTGAACCAGAGGTCAAAGCAAAATCGGCAAAGGTAGCAATGTTAACTTCTAGGACAAACACTTTACTTTCTGTGCCCATGCTCTATTTGATGGTTGCCCAACAAAATGTTGGCTTGGGTTAATCGTCAACAGAATCCAGATTTGTTATTCGAGACTTCAACGTAATGTTTGTCGATTTTAACCACTTAGTATCTAACTCTAAGGCAAACCTGACTTTATTTGCGGAACAGTGGGGGGTCTCTGTATTGGGAATCATATCTTGCATTTCTAGCACATAACCTCTCTCATCAATAAAAAGCACGGTGAGGGGTATGTATGTGTTTTTCATCCACATGCATAAAATGTGTTTTTGTACGCGTAGATGAATAGCATTCCATCGTATTTTCCTAAAGATTTGCGGTGCATTAACCCGCGTGCATGTTCTTTTTTAGTACGAGCTAATTCGACTGAGATAACATTATTTTCTATTTCCAGGATACCAATTGGCTGTTACCATAGACACTAAGCGGGATAAAAATACCAGCCGCGAGAAAAAAGATACAATTGTATTTATGAAGTAAACACACAAAGGAGTCCTTTTTGGCTAATAAAGTTTTAATCCCTAACGATGGGGCGAAAATAGAAGTCGCAAGTGATCTTTCTTTAAAGGTTCCAGATAATCCAATCATTCCTTTTATTGAAGGTGACGGTATTGGTATTGATATTACACCAGTGATGAGAAAAGTAGTGGATGCGGCTGTAAATATCGCATACTCTGGGAGTAGAAAAATTCATTGGCTTGAAAGCTTTTGTGGTGAAAAAGCCACCAGAGAATATGGTCCAGACATTTGGCTTCCAGAGGAGACTCTTGAGATATTACGTGAGTTTTCTGTTTCTATAAAAGGGCCGTTGACAACCCCTGTGGGTGGAGGGATAAGATCGTTAAATGTTGCTTTGAGGCAACAGCTAGACTTGTTTGTTTGTTTAAGACCAGTGCGATATTTCAAAGGGGTTCCTAGCCCCTTGCGAGAGCCAGAGAATACGGATATGGTTATTTTCCGAGAGAACTCAGAAGACATCTATGCTGGCGTAGAGTTCGAATCGGGGAGTGCTGATGCGAAAAAGTTAAGCGAGTTTCTCGTAAATGAACTAAATATAAAGAAGATTCGTTTTCCTGAGACATCCGGTTTGGGTGTGAAACCTATTTCTAGAGAGGGTACTAATAGGTTGGTTCGCAGGGCATTTCAATACGCTATTGATAACAATAAAAGCTCTGTCACGCTAGTTCATAAGGGAAACATTATGAAGTTTACTGAGGGGGCGTTCCGTGACTGGGGGTATGCGTTAGCAAAGGAGGAGTTTAAGGCTCAGCCCTTAGGGGAGGGCGGTTGGTTTGTATTCAAGAATCCAAAAACAAACGAGGATGTAGTAGTAAAGGATGTCATCGCAGATGCGTTTTTACAGCAGATTTTGCTTCGTCCTAAAGAGTACAGTGTCATAGCGACGATGAATCTGAATGGAGACTATATCTCTGATGCCTTGGCAGCTCAGGTAGGGGGTATTGGAATTGCTCCTGGGGCAAACCTCTCAGATAAGATTGCGGTGTTCGAAGCTACTCATGGAACCGCCCCAAAATACGCAGGCAAAGACTATGTAAATCCAGGTTCCCTGATTCTCTCCGCCGAAATGATGCTACGCCATATCGGATGGGTCGAGTCTGCAGACCTTATTGTAAGGGCAATGGAGTCGACTATTTCCGATGGCAAAGTCACGTATGATTTTGCCAGATTAATGCCGACGTCTCAACAAGTCAGTTGCTCCGAGTTTGGGTCGGAAATTGTAAAGCGGATGTGATTCGGGTATTCAAACTACTCACATCTCACCTCTTAGCTAACTGCGTAAGCTTAAGAAATTAAGCACTAGGTACAATATTTGACGCTTGCTTTCCCTTTGGGCCCTGAACTACGTCGAACTCTACTTTTTGTCCTTCTTTCAATGACCTAAATCCAGATGATTGAATTGCTGAAAAATGCGCAAAAACGTCTTCCCCTCCCCCGTCAGGAGTAATAAAACCAAAACCTTTTGCATCGTTGAACCACTTAACCGTGCCTATTGCCATGAACTCATTCCTTAAATCAATTTAAAAACCGCCAAAATCGGATACAATTTGACGAATGAAGAGACCTGAAAAAACCGCAATCAGAATCTCCCTAGCTATATGATATGGGGCAAATGTCCCTTTGTCCATCCCGGATTCTCAGTAATTTCCCTTGCATATTTGTTTTAAGCCTTATATGTTATAAAAAAAAAACAATACACTTGTCGAACTAAACAAAATTGAATACAGTCACAAGACCATTAGAAACTGATCTTTCGAAACAAGAGAAAAAGCTAGCTGAGAAACCCCCAATGTACGAGGTGTGTCTTCTGAATGATGACTACACACCGATGGAATTTGTTATTATTGTGTTACAAAAATTTTTCGCTATGAAAAAAGAAAATGCCACGCAAATTATGTTAAAAGTTCACCGCGAAGGCCGCGGTGTATGTGGTGTGTACTCAAAAGATATTGCAGCTTCAAAAGTTTCTGCAGTTCTTGATTTCGCGAAGGTGTACCAACACCCCCTTCAATGTATTATGGAGAAAAAATGATTTCGCAAGAGTTAGAAGTTACTCTCCACATGGCATTTGTCGATGCTCGCCAGCAACGACATGAATTTATTACGGTGGAGCACTTGTTGTTAGCCCTTATTGATAATCCTTCAGCGTCAGACATTCTCAAGGCCTGTGCCGTTGATAACGAAACGCTCAAAAAGTCTTTGACCAACTTCATACAAGAAAACACTCCAAAAGTAGGCGGAACCGATGAGGTTGAGACACAACCAACCTTAGGTTTTCAAAGAGTAATTCAAAGGGCAATAATGCATGTCCAATCAACTTCAAATGGAAAAAGGGAGGTCACTGGGGCAAACGTGCTTGTAGCAATTTTCGGAGAGAAGGATTCTCACGCGGTATATTATCTTCATCAGCAAGGGGTTAGTCGTTTAGACATTGTAAATTTTATAGCCCATGGTATTTCAAAAACGCAACCAAATGTAAATGTCGGGGAGGAGGGGATTGTTGAAAATGAGACACAGAAGTCTGGTTCTCAGGCGCCATCTACCAGTCAAAAGCCTACGCCGCTTGATCAATATACTCAGGATTTGAATAAACGGGCCATCGATGGAAATATTGATCCGCTTATAGGCCGTGATCATGAAGTTGAGCGGGTTATTCAAATTTTATGCCGCAGAAGGAAAAATAACCCTCTTTTAGTTGGTGAGGCTGGCGTTGGAAAGACAGCCATTGCGGAAGGGTTAGCGTGGAGAATTACAAAAGGGTCGGTACCTGCTGTATTATCTGAGTCAGTAGTTTATGCCCTTGATATGGGTGCTCTTCTTGCGGGTACAAAGTATAGAGGTGATTTTGAGCAGAGGCTTAAATCTGTCCTGGCCCAATTAAGTCAAATCGAAGGGAGTGTGTTATTTATTGATGAAATTCATACTCTCATAGGGGCGGGTTCCGCTTCTGGGGGTACTTTAGATGCGTCAAATTTGTTAAAGCCAGCACTATCTTCTGGGCAATTGAGGTGTATTGGGGCAACTACTTATACGGAATTTAGAGGTGTTTTTGAAAAAGACCATGCTTTATCTAGAAGGTTTCAAAAAATCGATGTCACAGAGCCGAGTGTGGATCAGACTATCCAGATATTAAAGGGACTTAAGTCACGATTTGAGGAACATCACAATGTTAAATATCAGACCGGGGCACTCCTGGCGGCGGCAGAGTTATCCGCTAGATACATAAACGATCGTCAATTACCAGACAAAGCAATTGACGTGATTGACGAGGCTGGAGCGGCCCAACGAATTCTACCGAAAAGTAAGCAAAAAAAGAGTATAGGAAAATTAGAGATTGAGGACATTATTTCAAAGATTGCTAGAATACCGGCGCAAACTGTCAATGCAGACGATAAAAAGCTACTTCTCAAGTTAGATAGAAATTTGAAAAATGTTGTTTTCGGTCAGGATCGAGCAATTGATCTATTGACGGGGGCAATAAAAATGTCGAGATCTGGTCTAGGTAAAAAAGATAAACCCATAGGAAGTTTCTTATTTTCCGGGCCCACAGGCGTCGGGAAAACTGAGGTTGCTCGTCAACTGGCCTACTTAATGGGGGTTGAGCTAATTAGGTTCGATATGTCTGAATATATGGAAAGGCATGCTGTCTCACGTCTTATCGGGGCTCCACCGGGGTATGTTGGATTTGACCAGGGAGGACTACTAACGGAGGAAATTACGAAAAAACCTCATGCCGTTCTGCTTTTGGATGAAATTGAGAAGGCGCACCCCGATATATTCAATCTTTTATTGCAGGTAATGGATCACGGGCAGTTAACGGATAATAACGGTCGGAGGGCATTCTTCAATAATATTATTTTAATAATGACTACCAATGCAGGCGCAGAGTCGTTAACCAAAAAATCTATCGGGTTCTCTAATTCTGTGAGCACTGGAGATGAAATGGTAGAAATTAAAAAGCAGTTCTCGCCAGAGTTTCGTAATAGACTTGACGCAATCGTTTCTTTTGAAGCTCTTTCTGAAGAGGTAATTCTCAGGGTTGTGGATAAATTTTTAATTGAGTTAGAGGACCAACTTGAAGAGAAAAAAGTTGAGGTACAATTTGGCGAGACTGTAAGAAAGTATTTAGCGAAGAAAGGTTTTGACCCTCTTATGGGGGCTCGACCGATGCAACGTTTGATACAAGATTCAATTCGAAAAATCCTAGCTGATGAATTGCTGTTCGGTAAATTGAAAAATGGTGGCAGTGTAAAGATAGAATTCGATGAGCAGTCCGAAAAATATATTTAAAATGGCCAAAGCTCAATGGTGGTCCCAGACAGGATACTAAAACATCTCCAGAATCGATTGAGATATAGCAAAGTTTGAAAAAAAATTATTTGTTTTGCTTACCATGATAGTTGCTCATCGATGAAAAACATATTCTTCGTCGCCTTCCTCGTCACGTGCAATCTTACCGTACATGCGGATGGTCCCTATGGATCTGATTTAGGCGGATTAACCCTCCCGTGCGCTACCTGTCATGGTTTGCCCGGTGAAAAAAATAATGCGATGAATTTATACGGTATTAAGGAAGAGATTTTTTTTGATAAATTCAAATCTTTTCAGTTACGGTCAGACAAAGATAGAGGCGTGATGCATTACATATCTCGGGCATATTCAGACGACGATATTCGACGCATGGCAACTTATTTTGCCGAAAAGCAATAGCATAAACAAATGAACCACCGTAGATATTTTATTAGGGATACTGGTGCTTTACTTGGTAGTGTTTTTATATCTAGTTGCGCCACATTGCACTCTAATAAAAAAGATCAATCCCTGAATACAAGAAAAAATATTGGCTCAGTTGTAATTGTGGGAGGAGGTTTTTCTGGTGCCTCTCTGGCTAGATATTTATCTATATTGTCGAGGGGAAGAATTACTATTACTTTGATCAATAAGAGTAAGCTTTTTTATTCTTGTCCGATGTCGAATTTAGTTTTGACCGGTGACAAGTCTGCTGAGTATTTGTCGCACGAGTTTAGCTCACTTGTTCAAAGAGGAATCAGCGTTTTACACGATGAAGTGACATACATCGATCCGATTAAAAAAACGATTCGAACTTTAACAGGTAAATTGATTCAAGCCGATCATCTCGTTGTTTGCCCGGGTATAGATTTGGAGTTTTCTGCGATCGAAGGTTTTGATGCAGTTGCTCAGAGAAGTGTTTTGCATGCATGGCAAGGGGGCACTCAAACTCTTGCTCTAAGGAGACGTCTTTTAACGCTTTCGGACGGAGGGGTATTCCTTATTTCGATTCCTCCTGCCCCATATCGATGTCCTCCTGGACCATATGAGAGAGCGTCTCTCGTGGCAAATTATTTTAAAAAATACAAGCCTAAATCCAAGGTTTTGGTTCTAGATGCAAATCCTGATGTTCAGTCAAAAAAAGAGCTTTTTGTATCGACATGGACTGAAAAGTATGCGGATAATATTGAATACATATCAGATTTTGAAGTTAAAGAAATTGATCTAAACAAGGTATTTTAATTTCCCAGTTTGGCGATAAAATTAAAGGAGACGTGTTAAAGGTTATTCCGCCAAATTCTTCAGCTAAAATTGCACACCAGGCCGATTTGAGTAACGGACAACGACAGATGGTGTGACGTTAATTGGCGCTCAATGGAATCTGTTAAATATCCGGGCGTTTATGTTCTTGGAGATGCTACTTTAAGCGCTGAAAAGATGCCAAAGTCGGCGCACATGGCAAACCAGCATTCTAAAATAGCTGCTTTAGATATAATTGCCAAGTTAGATGGGAAAGAGGGCCTCACAGACTATAAAATTGTGAACACATGTTATAGTTTCGTAGACGAAATCAGGGCGATCTTCGTGTCTCAAGTTTACTCTTTTGAATTAAAAACTGGCACTGTTAGGCCAATACAGGGAGCCGGGGGACTTCCTTCTGAGCCGTCAGTGGAACTCGGGAGACAAGCCTATAATTGGGCAGAAAAAATTTGGTTAGATTCATTAGGTTAAAGATCCAATGGAAAACAGCTTAATAAAATTAAAACAAAAATCAAAACTTGCAATCGATTCTTGCGATTATTTTTTATTTAATGATCATGAGGTAACTGATGCCACTACCAATCCTAGTCTCATTTTAAAAGTATTAAAGCAAAGCAGATACAGACAGTTTGTACAAGAGATCAAGGCTCGTAATTTGACTTTGCCCAGAGAACAACTCATACGTTTACTAATTGTAAATTTCGGTAAGGAGATTTTAAAAAGGATACCGGGAAGGGTGTCGACAGAAGTAAGTCCACAAGCGGCGTACAGCGTGAAGCAAACCGTTGAAGAAGCTTACAGGATTAGAGAAACTTATGTAAGTTTAGGTGAAAATCTTGAGAGAATCTTGATTAAAATTCCGGCTACATATGAAGGTATAAAAGCTGCGAGTGAGCTAGAAAAAGACGGTGTAAAATGTAATATGACGCTGATATTTAGTGAGGTTCAGTCACTAGCTTGTGCCGATGTGGGTGCTGCAGTTATTTCCCCGTTTATTGGCAGAGTTGGCGACTGGTATAAAATGTGCGGGCGAAGTTGGGATTTAGTTGAAGAAGATCCAGGAGTTAGATTTGTACGAAAACTGAAATTTACTTTAGCGAACTATGACAACACAGAAATTATGGGAGCTAGTTTTAGGAACATCGATCAGATTATTGCTCTTGCTGGATTAGATTTGTTAACTATTAGCCCGGAACTTTTGGATGGTTTGAAAGGTGTTGATAAATCTCTGGATCTTTCATGGTTGGAGGATGGTCATACTGCTGTAAAAATAAAACTTCAAATGCTTTGGATCGTAAAAACTTCGATGAGTTATTAGCTAGTGACGTTATGGCTACAGATAAATTAGTTGAGGGAATTAAGTTATTTCAAGAAGATTCTCAAAAATTTGAGAGAATGATTTTTTCGGATGATTTAAGATAAACCTGTGCTGCCAAAACCTGATTCTCCTCGTTGGTTTTTGTTAAATTCTTGCACAACCTCAAAAGATACTCGTTTTACAGGAACAATAACTAATTGAGCAATTCTGGTGAGAGGCTCTATTACAATTTTTTCTGTGCCACGATTCCAACACGAAATCATTAGTTCTCCCTGATAATCTGAGTCAATTAGACCGATTAGATTTCCCAACACAAGACCTTTTTTATGGCCGAGTCCACTTCTGGGTAAAATCAAGCCGGCGAAATTCTCATCCTCTAGAAAAATGGCAATACCGGTAGGCACTAATTCGACTGTATTTGGGTTAAGTTCAACTTTTTTATTGACACACGCACATAAGTCAAGTCCTGCAGATCCAGGACTTCCGTATGCTGGTAGATTTTTTAGCAAGTTACTAAGTACTTTAACTTTGATTTGCATTGTTATTCATCATCCCTTGTGTTGTTTCCAATATTATTTTAGCAACGTGGTTTTTTGTTCCTTTGCAGCTCCAAACAGGTTTATCTTTTTGTATAAAGTTTACTTCTATGTTCTCGCTATTAAAACTTTCAGGAACTTTGTTTGCTATCAGCATATCCAGTTTTTTATTTTTTCTTTTTTTCTCCAATTTGTCTGAAATTTTAATTATCTCTTCTGTTTCTGCAGCAAATCCAACTGTGATAGGTCTTCGGTTTTGCGGAAGCGTGCTCACATCAAAAGCTATGTCTGGATTTAATTCCCATTTAATCTCTGAGAGATTGTTAGAATCTTTTTTTAACTTTTCCGATTTGCAAACAGCTTTCCAATCAGCAACAGCTGCAGCAGCAATAAAAAGATCTATTTTCATTTCTTTACAAATGCTCATTACCTCTGAGTGCATTTCAACTCCAGTCTGAACACGTATAATATCAACTCCATAAGGGTCGGGAAGATTCACCGGGCCTGTAACCAGTTTCACGTAAGCTCCCACTTTACAAGCTTCAAGAGCAAGAGCAAAACCCATTTTCCCGGATGAAAAATTAGTAATGGCTCTTACTGGGTCAATTTTTTCAATGGTCGGACCCGCAGTAATTAGTATTCGTTTGTTATTTTTAGCAGAGTTTTTCAGTTGAATTAGCTCAAGAACTTTGTTGACAATTTCCTTTGGCTCCTCCATTCGCCCATTTCCCACATCACCGCAGGCTTGTATTCCATTTGCTGGTCCAAGAATATGTATATTATCTTTTTTAAGAAGCTCTATATTTCGCAGGTTCGCGGGATTTTCCCACATATTCACATTCATTGCAGGCACTACCAAAAGCTCAGTAGTACGGGCGGCACAAAGGTTCGTCAATGAATCATCGCAAATACCGTTTGCTAATTTTGCGATGAAGTTTGCCGTCGCAGGGGCTACCACTAAAAGGTCATACTCTTTTGAATACTGTGTATGAACTATTTGTGAGTTCGCATCTAAATGCTGATCGCTAATGATTTGATTCTTCGATAGTGTTTCAACTGTTAATGCAGTTACAAATTCTCTTGCATTTTTAGTCAAACATACCTTGCACTCAATCTTATTTTGACGCAACAGTCTAATTAGTTCACAACTTTTATATGACGCGATACCCCCAGTAATGCCGAGTAAGATTTTAACCATCGTTTACAACCTCACTTGCAAAAGTGCTCTTAATTTCGTGATATATGATTATACACGCTCCTATTGTGATTGATGAGTCTGCAACATTAAAAGTTGGCCAATGGTAGTTACTGACGTACAAATCTATGAAATCTATAACATATCCATAAAGAATTCGATCTATAAGATTGCCAAATGCACCTCCTGCGATTAGACAAATACCGAGTTTAAAATAGGTCTGCTTTTGTACTGAGATAAAGGTAGTGTAAAAAAAGAAGAGTACCACTAATATAGGGAAGAAAATTAAAATAATCTTTTGCCATATAAATCCATCTGACATCATACTAAAAGCAGCCCCGGTATTGAAAATTAAAAAAAGGTTGAAGTTGGAGGTAACGGGAAGCTCTTCGCCATAAGACAAGTTATTTAAAGCTAAAACTTTAGTAATTTGGTCTAGTGTGATGACGAATAGGAACAAAGTAAGTATATATATATTATTACTAGACTTTTTGTCTTTCATATTGAAGGAATGTCCACCAGTAGTTTGCATCTGCTGCAGAGACTAGGACTACTGTCTATGTTGGAAACACTCGAACAACGGTGCCAACATCTCTCACATTTATGATGTTGTGACTTATTTACTTTGACAATTAATTTATATTCATCAATTTTTTGTATATTTAGTACCACATCAGATGTAATGAAAAGTGTTTTAAGATCAACCTCCATCGACAACAGCTTTTTTCCAGTACTGGAATCTGTTTCGATCAAAACTTCCGCTTCGAGTGAAGACCCAATCAGACCCTTTTCACGTTTTATCTCGATTTCTTTCAGAATTTGACTGCGAAATTCTCGAAACCATGTCCAGTTGTCTAAAAATTCGTGTGATTCCTCTGAACCAGGAATATCATGGAATTTTTCTGAGAACAAATTGAGTTTATTTTTAGATGATTCTTGGATACATAGCCATGCTTCGTAAGAGGTAAAGGATAGGATTGGTGTTAACAACTTAATTAGGCTATTGAGAATGTGCCATAGCGTAAACTGAACAGCTCTCCGCTCAGAGCTATTTTTTTCTGAAATATATAGGCAGTCCTTCCGAATATCTAAATAAAAGGCACTTAGATCGTCAGTGCAAAATTGAATTAATTTTGAAATGGCTTTATGGAAACTGTAACTTTCGAAATCAGAAATAATAGCTTCTTGGGTTACCTTTGTAGTATGTAAAATATATTTATCTAATGGATCAAGTGCTGGAATATAGGTATCGCTATGATTGTAATCACTGATATTTCCAATGAGAAAGGACAGTGTGTTTCGAATTCTCCGATATGATTCGATTGTTCTTTGAATAATCGTTTCAGAAATATTTAACTCTCCAGAGTAGTCTGTAGAGGCAGTCCACAGTCGCAATATGTCGGCCCCATACTTATTACAAATTTCCTGTGGGCTTATGACATTTCCCTGTGATTTTGACATTTTTTTTCCCATGCCCATCAACTACGAAGCCATGGGTAAGCAAAGCTTTATATGGAGCCTTTCCGTTCAACATGCAACTCGTTAAGAGTGAAGAATGAAACCAACCTCTGTGCTGATCACTTCCCTCTAGGTAAAGGTCGGCTGGAAAAGATAAAATATCCTTGTGTGTACCTTGTAAAACTGAGTATTGGGTTGTACCGGAATCAAACCAGACGTCAAGTGTATCAATACTTTTCTCCCACTGCTCATCCTTACTGGAGAGTTGTTCAGGCTTGAAATCTTGCCATCCCTCAATTCCAAACTTATTTATAAGCTTTTCAGCTTCATCGAAATGAGGAACTGCTTCCGAATCCCCTTTTTTACTCGACACTTTTCTCGAATGTGAAGGGAATTGGTACTCCCCAGTATCTTTGCCTAGAAATTGTCCAGTCGGGTCTTTTTTCTATCATTGAAGTTAGCCGGTTTTTGCCCCATGCTGGAATAAACGTAACTTTTCTATCTCTTGAAGCGCTGTTTCCCTAAGTGAAACATTGTTTTTACTTTTTTTATCCATTGAGATAAACCATTGCTCAGTGGCTTTATATATCGTTGCGCTTTTGTGCCTCCAGCAGTGCATGGTACTGTGATTGATTTTCTCAACATCTAGAAGCGTATTACATTCTTCTAAGGTTTCCAAAATTCTTTTGTTTGCATCCCAGATTTTAAGTCCTGAGAATTTTTCTACGTGTTCATTAAAGAAACCAGTTTCGTTTACCAAGTTAAGTATAGGGAGATTGGAAAAACCTCCATCCTTGTATGATATGAAATCGTCTAGGCCATGTGCGGGTGCGCAATGAACAACACCAGTCCCGGATTCTAAGTCTACGTATTCTGCGTCTATACATACTGCCTCTCTATCATATGTCCCACCTAACTTGCTCAGAGGATGGGAGAAATTTAAGTTTTTAAGTTTTTTCCAGAGACCTTTCCGATAGGTTCTTTAATGTATGAAATTTTTTCTCTTAAATTATCCCCTAAATTTGTAGCTAAGATTAACCAGTCAATATTATGAGGGTTTGCGTAAGTTTTAAAAATTGAATATTCGGCGCTGGGGTTGACATTCAAAGCCTGATTAGCAGGAATTGTCCATGGAGTTGTAGTCCAAGCTACTGCGCCACCATTATTAGATAGATCAGAGATTCCGAAAATTTTTTAAGGTTATCGAGTTCTTTTTCTGGGATGGGAAAAAGAACTAAAATTGCAAATGTATCCTTATCCGCATATTCTATTTCTGCTTCTGCTAAAGCTGATTTGCAATCAAAACACCAATTTACAGGTTTTATGCCTCTGTACATAAAACCTTTTTTGTATATTTCTGCTAGAGCCCTAGTTTCAGAGGATTCAATTTTAGAATCCATAGTTAAGTAGGCGTTTTCCCAGTCACCTAGAACTCCCAATCGAACAAAGTCAGTTTTCTGTTTAGCGATCTGTTGTTTTGCATAATCCCTAGATAGTTGCATCACCTCAACTGGGCTGAGATTTTTACCATATGTTTTTTCGATTTGGATTTCAATTGGCATACCGTGACAATCCCAACCAGGCACGTAAGGAGCATTAAAACCAGCTAGGGTCTTGGTTTTTATTATTATATCTTTGAGGATTTTATTAACTGCATGACCGATATGAATTTCACCGTTAGCATAAGGAGGTCCATCGTGCAAAATAAATTTGGGTCTTCCTGACAATTCCTTGCGTGTTAAACCATAAAAATCATTTTTTAACCATTCTTCTAACCAGACTGGTTCCCGTTTTGCGAGATTACCTCTCATTGGAAATTTCGACGACGGTAGGTTTAAGGTATGACTATAGTCGTTAATTTTTTTGTTTTTGCTCATCATACTCACTTATATATTCTTGCGCTATTTTTTCATCTTCCACCATTTTAGATTTTAGTTCTTCGAGGGTCTTAAAATATTTTTCTTCTCTAATTTTTTTTATCATTTCTACCGATAGCAAATGGCCGTAAATATCGCCAGACCAGTCTAACACATATACCTCAAGTAACTTTTCATTATTAGTTTCTAGAACAGGACGAGTTCCAATATTTGCGATACCCCATTTCTGATCAAATGCCCTATCTGGGGAATTATCAATTACCCTAACTATGAAGATACCGCTAAAGCACAAATTTTTCGGAACTTTGATATTAGCAGTAGGATAGTTAAGTGTTCTTCCCAGCTTATTTCCGTGACAAACGTGCCCTGTCAATTTTAATGTAGCTCGTCGCATAGTTTCTACTGCGTTAAACTCTCCATTTTTCGCCATATTTCGTAATAAACTACTCGATATTTTCATATTTTTAAAAGACACTTCTGGAATAATAGTTGTAGTAAATCCCACTTTGGGGCCCTGATCTATCAACATTGATACATTCCCACTACGATCTTTTCCAAATCTAAAATCGGGTCCAACAACTAGTTCTTTTACTCCGAGATTGTTAGCCAGTAAATCCGTAATAAATTCATGCGAATTTGTACATGCAAGCTTTTTGTCGAAACGAGCAAAAATTATTTCATCAATTCCTTTAGATAAAATTTCCCTCGATTTATCTCTCAACGTTTGTACACACTCCTGATTTGGTTGTACATTGAAAAACTCTTTCGGATGCGGGTAGAAAGTAAGCACACTGCTCTTTAGTGAGAATTTTTTAGCATTTTGAACACAATATTCTATTATAGTTTGGTGTCCTAGATGTACTCCGTCAAAATTTCCTATGGCCAAAATTCTTTTCTCATCATCAAATTTTTTAATTTTTCCGTATCTTATCTGCTTCATGATCATACAATATGGTGATGGTGCAATTTAGTAAAAAACACAAGGTTTTGATTCTGGTATCCGGAAGAGGCTCAAATATGGTCTCTATTATAAAGACATGTCGACGCTTTGAGTGGCCTGTTGACTTTCTGAGCGTAATTTCTGATCGACCCTGTGAGGGTGTAGTAAAAGCCAGGGATCTTGGGGTTAATGGTGAATTATTAGATAGGGAAAAGTTGGGGAAAGATGTTTTCCAGGCTGAGTTGTTTAAAAAAATAACAACCTACGATCCTGATATTGTTGTTTTAGCTGGGTTTATGGTAATTCTAGACGCTAAATTATTTTCCGGATTATTCCATTTAATGATAAACGTACACCCTTCTTTATTACCCCAATTTAAGGGTTTAAATACTCACCAGAGAGTTTTGGATGAGAATGTGAGTAAGCACGGAGCAACTGTGCACTCACTCTCTTCTGGCGTTGATGAAGGGCCGATAATTTGTCAGGCTGCAATTAGTGTAACCAATTTTGATACTAAAGAAACTTTAGAAAAAAAGTGCTAGCTTTGGAACACTTTATTTTTCCACTTTCTATCGGGGCCGTTTTGAGTGGTAAAGTTATTCGAGAGGGAGAAAAGTGGAACCATGTTGAAAGTTACGAACCCTGGTTTTTAGAAGAGTTTAAATTATTTTACGATTTCTAGGAAAGCAAAAAATTGAAGCCGTCAGAATTAAAATTGACAAAAAATGAGCCACTAGATATCGATGAACATATGTTACTAGGACTTTTAACTAAAGTTCTGATATCCAAAAGATCGCCAAATGTTGAAATAAAAGAATTCTTTGAAGTAAGGAGACCGAGTAAGGTTCAGAGAGAAGCGTTAGTTGATATAGTTTTTTTTGTTTTGCATCATAAAAAAAGGCTTTTTTTCTCTGTACTAGAAAGTAATAACCAAAGAAATTTTTCTACCGTAATTTCTGGAGTATTAAGGTTGGCTATGGCCATATGGATGTCATCTGATAATCTTCTCTTTAATATGAGAGACCGAGGTGTTTTAGATGCCTTTAAAAGGTTTAAACTTTTTGAAAATGGTTTTTTTCCTGATTACTCAAAGGTTTCAATTCGTTTTAGCTACCCTGTTTGGATTGTAAAAAATCTCGCTGAAAAGAAAGGGCCAGATAATGCCTTTCGAGCATTATGTAGTAGCAAAAGGAGCAATTTCATTTGTTTGAGGGTTAATACTGGCAAGTCCAAGGTCGGAGAAATATCGAAGAGACTAAGTCTTATGGGCGTAGAAAATGAGGTTTCGCCAATTATTTCTAATTGTTTGTATATAAGCAATAAAATTAAGGTATCGAATTTTGATGCTTACAGAGAAGGTCTATTGAAATTCAAGATTTTGGAAGTCAACTAATTGTAAAGCTGTTAAATCCTAGACCTTACTCTTTGGTTGTAGATTTTTGTTGTGGTGCTGGTGGGAAGGCCCTCGCGTCGAGTGCCATGATGAAAAATACCGGGCTTATTTATGCTGTAGATGTATCGCAAAAACGGATCGATGAGTTGAATAAAAGGGCAAAACGTGCTGGTGTTACAAATCTTTGTCCGTTGGTTATATCCTCTTTAGAGGATTCAAAAATTGAACATCTTTCTCAGAGAGCCTCATTTGTATTAGTAGACGCCCCATGCACAGGTTCGGGAACTTTTGGGCAATTTCCACACCTCAAATGGCAGTTAACTAGGAAAAAATTGGCAGAGTATAAGGAAGATCAGACTAAGATTCTAAATAAAGCTGCTTCCTGCGTCAAAAAGGAGGGTTACTGGTTTATGCGACGTGTAGTATTTTTGAGGAAGAGAACGATATTGTAACGGAGGAGTTTTTGAAAAAAAATGAGGAATTTGACTCCGTTGGGTGGAATGATTGTTTTTCAGCAAAAGTTAGGAAAGAGTTGGCCCCCTGGATGAAAGAGAGCGGTAGTGGGGGTGCTTTACTATATAGCTCTCGTGTTTCGAAATATAGCTTTTACTTCCATAAATTCGTTCGTCAGGGGAAGTCCGCTTAAATTTCATGCGTTGTGAGGATTGGCTGTATAATTAACAAAAGCATTTTATAAGGTAGGGGAATTATGAGTTTGGTGGATTTTATAAGCTACGGGGTCAGTAAAGCGGAATTGAGTAGCATAATCATTTATACACTTTGTATGACTCACATTACCATTGTGGCGGTGACGGTGTTTTTGCATCGATGTCAAGCGCATCGATCGCTCAAACTTAGCCCAGTTATTTCTCATTTTTTTAGATTCTGGTTATGGCTTACGACGGGAATGGTTACAAAAGAATGGGCAGCAATACATAGGAAACACCATGCTAAATGTGAAGGCAAAGATGATCCTCACAGTCCGCAGGTTAAAGGAATATCCACAGTGTTATGGCATGGTACTGAGCTATATAGAAAAACTGCCAAGGATAAAGAATGCATAGAAAAGTACGGTCATGGGACACCCGATGACTGGCTAGAAAGAAACATATACAGCAAGCATACTGTTTGGGGGGTAGGTAGTATGCTAGTTATCAATTTTTGTCTTTTTGGGATAATCGGGGTTGCAATTTGGGCTATACAAATGATGTGGATACCTTTCTTTGCTGCTGGTGTTATTAATGGAATCGCACATTTTGTGGGATACAGAAATTTTAAGACTCCGGACGCTAGTCGTAACATCTCTCCAATAGGGATTTTAATCGGTGGAGAGGAGTTGCATAATAATCACCACTCTCATGCCACAAGCCCCAAATTATCTAGCAAATGGTACGAATTTGATATAGGTTGGTTGTATATCAAACTCTTTGAATTTTTCGGTCTTGCAGAGATACGAAGTGTCCCCAAAAACCCCATATATAATCCGGCGAAAAATATAATAGATGAGGATACGGTTGAGGCAATATTAGCCGCGAAATACGAATTATTCCAAAAGCTACACAAACTAGTGCACAAATTGTCTCGAAGATATAACAAGGAGAAAAGTTTGCTCTCGCTCTCCTCTGAAACTGCAAGGAGAGAGGCTTTGGCTTCCCAGCTGAGGTTGATTATCTCTCTGAGGAATGATTTTGAAAAAATATGGCATCACCAACGAACGTCATCGGTCGAACAGATTGTTGTAGCACTTCAAAATTGGTGTAAAAAAGCTGAAAAGAGCGGCGTTACAGTTTTACAAGAATACTCAAGAAGTCTGCGTATGCTGACAGTGCAAAATTAAGCCAAGTAATCAAGATTAATTTTTAATAATGAGCTTTGAACCAGAGACAATAGTATCGGTTACAAGTTTATTCAACCTTTTTAGCTCGCCTACAGTGGTTCGATATCGTTTAGCAATTTGATATAGAGACTCTCCTTTACGCACCCTATGGGTGTTTTTAGTATCGCCATAGTCTGAATTGCGGATTCTCAACCTTTGCCCTACTCTAATGAGGCTTCCCCTAAGATTATTTAAACTTTTCAATTTTCTTACAGAAACTCGATACTTATCAGCTATGTGAGATAAAGTATCGCCTCTCTTTACTTTATAAAACATGTGGTCCGGATATAAGAATTTTAATCTGGCTTTTTTGAATTTTTCTATTTTGTACGAAGAATTATTGTCATTCATAGCAACGATTATTGAGGAACCCTTTAGAAGCTTTGCTTTTACAGATTGATTCCATTTGCTTTCGCTAGAGCAACAGCATCGTTATTATACTTTTCTGCGATAGCTCTCAAAGTAATTGATTTTTCTAGTTTTAGTGGGGCCCACCCTACCAAATTTTGTTGAGTTTTTTGATATCGTCTAAGGTTTGATTTAAAAGTCTCATATTTTTCATACGGAAGTAAGATTTTTTTTGTATATTTTTTGTTTACTACCGGGCGGAGAACATTAGCGTTAAGAGCCAGAAATTCATCGGTTTCTACTTCGGCGAGTTCGCTGATTAGCTTAACATCTAGGGAATTATTTATAAGAAAAGACTTAAAGTAAGGAGTATTTGGGATCACCGGAATTTGAATTCCATATCTTGATGGATTGTTTATAATTTCTCTCATAGCCAACAATTTTGGCACATAATTACGGGTCTCTCGCGGCATTCTCAAACTTGAATAGTTTGTTTTTTTTCTGGCTTTTCTATTTCTCTCGATAGCTTTTCTTACGGAACGTTCCCCCCAATTGTAAGAGGCGAGTGCATGAAACCAATCACCATTTTTTAGTTCATGCAAATATTCGAGGTAATCCAATGCTGCTCGAGTAGAATCAATTACAGTTCTTCTTTCATCACTCCACCACGTCTGCTCAAGGTTGTATCGACGGCCAGTTGCGGGAATAAACTGCCAAAGGCCAGCCGCCTTAGCCCGCGATGTGGCGTGGGGGTTATAGGCGCTTTCCACAAATGGAAGCAATGCTAATTCTGATGGTAGATTTCTAGCCTGGATTTCGGAGTAAATGAAATGAAGGTACCTTTTACTCCGATCAAACATTCTATTTAAATATTCTGGATTCCTGGTAAACACTTTCACTTGTCGATTTATTCGCTTTTGCGATAAGTTTGGGAGCCTAAAGTTTTCTTTTATTTTTTCGAAAACATTTCGATTGGAGGCTATGCCAATATCTTTTGCTTTGAACTCCTGTTTTACGTCAGCAGATTTCTCAATTTCCTTTTTATCAACATCTCTATTGGCGCCCACTGATTTCCCAGTGTTTATGTTGGGATCTTTGCTAGACTGACCTTTTATCAAAAATACACTACTCGAGGAACAACCCGATAATGCAAAAATTGCGAACAGGGTGCTCAATATAAAAAGGTTCTTTTTTGTTAACAACTTCTATCCTTTCCAGTTATCTTTAGACATTCTGATTGCTCTAAATTCGTTAAAATTTTTGCACGTCAGATATGGATTTGTTTTTAATTCATATGACAATTCCGTTGGAATAGTTGGTAACAGTTTTTCCCTGTCTCTCTTTACCTTACTATACCTTTCACTTATTTCGGGATTATCTGGGAATAACTCTCGCGCAAACTTTAAGTTCGCCTCTGTATATTCATGTGCGCAGTATACTAAGGTTTCATGCGGCAATTTTGAGATTTTTTTTAAGGACTCATATAAATCAATTAGGCTTCCACCCAGTACTCTTCCGCAGCCCCCTCCGAACAATGTATCTCCGCAGAAAAATGCTGGTCGGAGGGGGTCGTTAGCAGATCTAAAAAGGTAACCTATATGTTGTTCTGTGTGTCCTGGAATATTAAGAATTTCAAGGGTATTATCACCAATGTTTATAATATCTCCATTGGAAACAACGTGTTTAACACCGTACTTTTGACAATCAGCAGGACCAAAAATAGGCAATTTATTAAATACGGGTAATCCATTTAATGAGATCTTTAAATCAGAGCCGGTAAATCTACTATTGGCTAAATCTTTGATGCCACCGACATGGTCATGGTGTCTATGGGTAACTAGAATTGCTCCGATCGAATAACGTTTTTTAAAATTTTCGAGGAATTTAAGAACTTCATGTGATTCCCTGGATCGACTAAATGCAGATAGTTTGATCAATCTCGATTCCCAAATGTAATTATCAGAAAAAGCATTAAATCGGCGAATCATGATATCCTTTTGCTTGTTGATTAACATATGGCCAAGTATGGGTACCGAGAATATTTGGAAAAATTGGCTTGCCTCTTCACTCGGCCAAAAGCTTTTGGCAGAAGAAAAAGATTGGTTTGATAAAAATTTAGAAGATATATTCGGATACCACGCTGTACAAATATGCCCCTACCGTTTTGATTCCTTAAGTAATAATCGAATTGTCTATAAGTATAGATTCAGTTTCGGTTTGTGTGAAGGCCTAATTGACGAACAGGATAATGTTTTTATAGTTGCCCCAGAAACTCTACCTCTACCATCAGATAGCGTAGATCTCTTTGTTTTAGCGCACGTTTTTGAGACACTGTACGAGCCGCACTCCCTTCTGCGGGAAGTGGAAAGAGTTTTAAGGCCAGAAGGCAAATTAATTATTTCCAGCTTTAATCCCTACGGTTTGTGGTCCATTAACCGGTACTTTAATGATGTTAATTTACCTTTAAATGGTGCAAACTGGGTGTCATTGGCTCGGTTTAAGGACTGGTGCAAGCTTCTAGATCTCGAAATAATTGGAGGAGAGTTCCTAGCTTTCTATCCTGCTATCAATTCTCCAAAGTGGCAAAAAAAGCTTGCATGGTTGAAAAATGGTGTGCGTCGGTGGCTGCCTACAACTGGGGCTGTCTATTGTTTGTCTATCGTAAAACGAAGAGAAGGCATGAAACTTTTAAAGTCTGACATTTGGGCCAGTAAAGCAAAAATTTGGAAAAAAAGCGGTACCGTCAGTTTCCACATTTAATGAAAAGGAATAGACAGATATGATCGTAAATTTGTACACTGACGGTGCTTGTAAGGGAAATCCGGGTCCAGGTGGTTGGGGTGTTGTGATCATCAAAAATGGTAAGCCAGTAGATGAAATTTATGGTGGGGAAATAAATACCACAAATAATCGAATGGAGTTACTTGCAGTAATCCATGGGTTAAATCAGATAGATGAAGGCGAAACGGTGAGAGTAAATACAGACTCTATGTACGTGAAAAACGGCATAACCTCATGGATAAATAAATGGGTTGAGAATGGATGGAAAACGGCAGCAAAAAAAGATGTTGCAAACAAGGATCTATGGTTAAAGCTTCAGAGAATAGTGGAGACCAGGCAGATCACATGGAACTGGGTGCGAGGGCATTCCGGAGATGCTGGGAACGAAAGAGCGGATTTTTTAGCTAACAAAGGAGTCTCGGATTATTGTTAGAGAGTGTAAAAAAATTAAATAAAATCAGCACAACCCTTATTGTATTGTTTGCTGTTGTTGTGATTATGATTTCGCTTTCGATGATTTTGGATAGTTCGCCTACCGCAAAATCAAAAAAGTTGGGTTTACAGAGTCCAGGCGTATTAGTTGAAACCATAAGAGTAGAACTCGCAGAAATAAAGGAAAAAATAAATTTGACGGGTGAGTTTAAGGCAAATGAATCAGTATATTTAAGAGCAGAAGTACCCGGAAAAATAACAAATATAAATTTTTATGACGGAAAACTCGTAAAGCAAGGGGAGAGATTGATTAAGTTGGATGATTCAATCCCTCTAGCAGAGTTTTTGCAGGCTTCTGCAGAATATGAACTTGCAGAGAAAAATTATATAAGGGCAGAAAAATTAAGTAAAAGAGATTTTGTGAGTACGGGCGCTTTGGAAGATGCAAACGCAAAATTGGGTGTTGCTTATGCGAAAAAATTGTTAAGTGAAGCGAGGTTAAAGCAATATGTTATTCGATCTCCGTTCGATGGTATCGTTGGTTTGAGAAACGTAAGTGTTGGAGATTTCGTTCAAGTTGGCCAAAAGATACTTTTACTAGAGGATTTGAAACGTTTGAAATTTGACTTTAAAGTACCGGAAAAATATATCAACGATATAAAAGAAGGAAACGAGATAAAAATTTTTACTGAAATCAAAGATCAGGCAATTACGGCTAAGGTAGATGTGTTGAATGTGAACGTGGAAAAAAATGGTAGATTTTTGCTGGTACGAAGTTTTATAAACAACTCAGATTTTTCTTTGAAATCGGGCATGTTTGGGAAGGTTTTACTTGAATTCAGAAAAAAAAATAAGGGTCTTACTGTGCCAGAAGTGGCTATTTTTTCTGAGCAATCGAGAAAGTTTGTTTGGAGAATTCAAGGGGGTAAGGCAGAAAAGGTAAAAATTGACACTGGGATTAGAATCGGAGAGGCCGTTGAAGTTTTAAATGGCCTGAATGTTCAAGATTCTGTAGTGACTAAGGGAAAGTTAAAATTACGAAAAACAGGTCAACCGGTAACTGTCCAAAATGGCGTAGAGAATTTAAATTGATCAGGTTAATTCAATGAAAATTTCTCACTTTTTCATTGAGAGGCCTGTATTTGCTTCCGTAATTTCTCTGATGATTATTTTTATTGGCCTTGTATCGTTACTGGATCTTTCAGTCAGAGAATATCCAAAAATTGATGAGCCTGTTGTAAGTGTGAGGACTGACTATAAAGGCGCCGCGCCGGAAATAATTGAATCCCAAATTACAAAACCTTTAGAAGACTCTATCGCGGGAATTGAGGGTATAAAAACTTTATCATCCGTTTCGAGACAAGGTAGATCAAATATTACTGTTAGGTTTAAAACATATAGAGATCCGGATGATGCAGCATCAGACGTGAGAGGTCGAGTTTCAAGAGTTCTGAACCGTTTGCCTTTCGAAGCGAAACCACCTCGAATATCTAAGGTTGAATCGGATGCCTCGCCTATTATGTGGATGACTTTAACAAGTGACGAAGTTCCGTTGATGGATCTTAGTTTTATTGCTCAAAATGTAATCAAACCGCGAATTCAATCATTGCCTGGCGCAGCTGATGTAAGAATTTATGGGGATCGAAAATATGCTATGCGCATTTGGGTTGATGCTAACAAGGTAGCAGCTCATGATCTTACGGTTCAAGATATAGAAGAAGCAATACGAGAGCAGAATCTAGAGATTCCAGCAGGTAGGATTGAGACCCGTGGTAGAGAACTTTCCGTCATAGCAAGTACGGACCTTTCCAATCCCGAGGAGTTTAGGAACATCATTGTTCCTATAGATGACGGTAGCAACTTTACTAGGCTAGGAGATCTTGCCACTGTTGAAATTGGTCCTGAGGATGAAAGAAGAGTAGCACGGTATAAGGGCAGACCATCAATAGCACTTGGTATCATTAAGCAAGCAACTGCAAATCCGCTCGAACTATCAAAAGCGGTCAATGAGAATATCCCAAAAATACTTAGTGATTTGCCTTCAGATGTGAAGTTAGAAGTTGCAGCTGATTACTCAATTTTTATAGAACGTTCGATAGAAGCTGTTTTTAAAACTATTTTAGAAGCGATGATTTTAGTTTCTCTTGTAATAGTTGTTTCGCTGAAAAGCTTTAGGGCAGCATTTATTCCAATAATTACAATACCGATATCTCTTATAGGTACCTTTAGCTTACTTCTGTTTTTTGGTTTTTCAATAAATACTCTTACTTTGTTGGCTATGGTTGTAGCAGTTGGTTTGGTAGTTGATGATGCGATTGTCGTATTGGAAAATACGGTGAGATACCTAGATAGAGGACTATATCCAATCGAAGCAGCTAAAAAGGCGATCTCGGAGGTAGGATTCGCTGTTGTTGCAATGACATTAACATTAGTTGCAGTGTTTATTCCTGTTATATTTTCTCCCGGAAGAATGGGGAGATTATTTGAGGAATTTGCATTGGCATTAGCAGGAGCAGTCTTGATTTCAGGATTTGTGGCTATTGTCTTAACACCTGTTATGTGTTCTTACTTGTTACGTTCTAGGGTTGATAAAACTAGTGGGGAGTCAAAGGAAAAGTTGTTCAGGTCTGGAAAACAATACATTAAAAAAAATTTTTTTCTTAGTGCTCAAATAAGGTATAGCGCTGTACTTCGATGGTTGTTCAGAAGGCCTGCAACTGTATACTTATCAACGATATTAATTCTTTGTTTAGGAGCCTTGGCATACATGGATACAAAGAAAGAATTATCGCCAGTTGAAGACAGGGGTTTAATTGTCCTCGTATTTAATACACCAGAGGGAAGCTCGATTGAGTATACAAATAATAATTCTTTTGTATTGGAGGACTTATTAGCTGGGGTTGATGAATCAGATAAGTATTTTGTAATAGCCGGAAGCCCGACTGTAAACAAAGGAGCCGCATTTTTTCGCCCATTGCCATGGGAAAATCGCGAACGATCTGTTCAAGAAATAACTTCTGAGTTAAATAGAAAGTTGGCGGGTTTGACTGGTATTCGTGCCTTCGCTATTCTTCCACCTGCATTTGGTCAACGAGCCCGTTCCAGGCCTATTCAAGTCGTGCTACTCTCTTCCGGTTCTGTTGAAGATATGGAAATACTGGGAAACAAGTTTGTAAATGAGTTGACGGAATCAGGATTATTTACCGGTATCGACTCTGATTTAATGCTTAATAAACCGGAAGTAAGGCTCTCTATTAATCGAGATCTTGCGGCTGATCTTGGAGTGACAATTGAAGATTTAGGTAGAACGCTGGAGAGTATGTTGGGGGGAAGATTAGTCTCCCGATTTAGAAAGGAAAATTACCAGTATGAAGTTATAGTCCAACTTATTTCGGACAGTAGATCTAACCCCAATGATATTAATTCAATAAATATAAAGACAGCAAAAGGAGAGTTGGTTCCGCTCGCGAGTCTTGTAAAACTTGAAGAGACAGTTGGCCCGAGAGAGTTAAACCATTTTTCTCAGCGAAGGGCAGTAAAAATAAGTGCTGGTTTAGTGGAGGATGTGTCAATAGATGAGGGACTTTCAAAGATAATCAAGATTGCTACGGATACCCTTCCCGAAAACGCTCAGCTAGATTTTGATGGCCAATCTAGGGAGTATTTTGAAGCCAAAGATACTCTCACTTTTGTTTTTGTTTTAGCAGTTATTTTTATATTTTTAGTTTTAGCTGCTCAATTTGAAAGCTTTTTTCAGCCTGTGCCTATTTTGATGACGGTGCCACTTGCTTTAACCGGAGCTACGTGTGTGATTTGGATTGTTGGCGGCTCTATAAATGTTTATTCGCAGATAGGACTAATTGCATTAATAGGATTAATAACGAAACACGGGATCTTAATTGTTGAATTCGCAAATAAATGCTTAGCTAAAGGAATGACTATCGAGAGTGCTACGATTGAAGCGGCTAAATTACGATTCCGTCCAATTATAATGACAACTGCCTCGACAATTTTCGGTGCAATGCCACTGGCGCTCGCTAGCGGTCCTGGAGCAGAGGCAAGGGAGCAGATAGGATGGGTTATCGTAGGAGGCATGGGATTGGGTACACTATTGACCCTTTTTGTGTTACCTTCAATTTTTATTTGGGTGAATAAATGCGTTATGTGGTTCTCGATACGGAAACAACTGGATTAAATGTCGATGATGGTCATCGAGTCATTGAAATTGGTTGTGTCGAAATAGAAAATAGAAGTTTAACCGGTCGTGAGTACCATCAAAAAATTAATCCTGTTCGTGAGGTTGATAAGGGCGCTGAGGAGATTCATGGCATGAATGCAGCGCAACTTAAAATTTACCCAAAGTTTGAAGGCATAGTAGAAGAATTTATAGAATTTATAACCGGCACGACCTTAATTATTCATAATGCAGAGTTTGACAAAGGATTTCTTGATACGGAACTAGCTAGAACGGGCAAGTCCCATTTAAGTGAAATATGTAACAAGATAATTGACTCGCTCAAATTAGCCCGAGAGTTACATCCAATGAAAAAGGCATCGCTTGACGCTTTGTGTATTAGGTACGGTGTAGATAGGAGCATGAGAGATTTGCACGGTGCTATTCTAGACGCTCGTTTATTAGCAGATGTTTACCTTGCGATGACGCGCGGACAAGAATCTTTAATCATTGAGGAAGGCGGGTTAGGAAAAAATACAAAATTATTCCAAAATAGCGATATTATTACCAAACAAATCTTTGTTCGGAGAGCGTCCTCAGACGAGGAAATGACTCATGGGGAGTATATGGAAAAGTTAAAAAACCAGGGAAAAGCTTAGTAAAAAAATTCAAAAAAATGAAGATACTTTTTCAGAGACGATCGATATCATACTCAATTACAAAAAGTGAAGTTACGAGAGTGATGCGTGGAGAGGAATTAGACAATATTTTTGAAACAGTCTTTTTGGTGCGTATTCTGGATGGCCATCCAACATTATTGCTAGAACCCACTAATCTGTTTCCAGAAATTAACAATGCTGCAGTTTCATCCTGATAAAACCAAATTATATTTTTATTTTGCAACGAGATGGCGATGCGGGAAGAGCTATTTCGTTGACTCTTTTGACCGGAGATTAGTTTATGACTAGAAAAAAACGCCTTCAACAGTTTCTTTTTGAAATATTTAGGCTTGCTATCCTTTGTAATTGGTATAGTTTTGACATACATTTCCGTAATGAGTGATTCATTGACGGTAGACTATCTCCAGTATTTTCCCTCGTGGTTCTCGTGGGATCTAAGACCACTCATACAAGAAGGCTCGATTTTTTCTGCTGTTTTCTTTGCCATAGCGTATCTAAGTTCAAGTCTTTTGTATAGATTTATTCCGGTTGAATCGAATAATACTAGCGGCGACTTGATGATAAAAAAAATAAGTGGTGAGTCAAGAGAAAAATACATAGGAGAAAATTTTTCAAAAATGAGCAAAAATTAGCTGGGTTAGTCCATGAAAAAGATTGACAGTTTATCAATGGAGATTGATGGAGCTCGACACGATCTTTTCAACTTAATGTTGGATATAAATGGGATTCATTCGGCAGATGATGCGCAGAAATCTCTAGATTCGTTAGAAAAGTCGATCGCTATTATTAAGGACCTCAAGAAACTTAAGGTTGATGGGAAATAGTAAGTTGGGAAAACATGAGGAAGAGTTTGAGAGTGAATTAGATGAGCTTATCTCTGGTATTTCAAAAATTAAGAACACTAGTAAGCTTTTCAGCAAAGGGAATGTAGATAGTGATAGTGACGATAAGGAGATTATAGATCATTCTAAAGAGCAGCCTAAATTAAAGGAGGCGAAGCGGCAGAACTATCGACCGGAAGCAGCGTTGTGGCTCTCCCTGGCAGCGTATATTTCGAGTTCTAGTGTTCAGGATAAAAAAATTAGAACACTTGCAAACTTATTAGGGGGCCATTTAGCACGCCGAAGAGCTCGTCCATTTGCTATGCACTATGAGAAACTTAGAGATGTTACTATTTCGCCGAGAGTAAAAAATCTTATAGTTGGTCTTTGTGAGCAAGGGGCGAGGGTGGACGAGGTGTTTGGAGTCTGGATTAAATTAGCAACTGATTTGGAAAAAGAACGAATATATTCTCTCGCTAACTGTCTGCAACCAGCAATATCAGTAGTTGAAAAAAACTCTGAAAATATCGTGTTAGTTCCAAGATTTCCAGAAAGAATGGCCGTCAACATTGTTGAAAGCTCTTTGTATGGAAAAACAGCTAAAATTTCAGAGGAAGGCAAGCTTGTTTTTATATTTTGGATGGATGTAGGAATACAGTTAGATAAGTTAGTTTGTGGACTTGCATGGACAGACAGTGGTGTATATCCAGTTTTTACAGATTAGTTTTGTTAGTCAATAAATTTTATTAATACTAGAGAGTTTCTGGCAGGCTCATACGTTTGAATTTTTCCTTTGGAAGTACTTGTTTTCCCCTCTGATAAACCCCTTTCTCGAGAAACCAATGTTCTGCTTTTGTAGTTAGGGCGAAAATCTGTTTAATGTTGTTTCTTTTGCCTTTTCCAATACATGCTTTAAGAGCCTAGATCCCTTCTCCTTTCGCTGATAATCCGGTCGAACTATAAGGCATGAAATCTCAGCAACATTCTCCTTCGAATAATGGTTAAGGCACGCACAACCACAAATTTGTCCATCGTGATCTAAAACGAAATAGCTTGAAAGATTTCTTTCAATATCAACTTTGTCTCTTTTTGCTAAAGTACCGTCTTTTTCAAAGGATCAATCAGTGATAATATCAATTTATATCGGCAGGAACTGCAGGCCTTATATTTCTTATTTGATTCTTTGAAACCATAATTCCTAGCGCGTCACGCGTAAATAACTCTAAAAGAATTTCTCCGTCTTGTTCGTAGGGTAATAT
>JAYQTQ010000004.1:0-82954 GCA_038147455.1 Burkholderiaceae bacterium
ACGTATTGCTGTCCATCGAACACTGCTAGGTTGACAGAGTTTGCCGAACAAAGTATTGCGTCCATGCAACGGGAAAAAGAGGAAGCCGAGCGTATTGCAAAAGAAGATAGTAATGAAACTACTGACGGAAAATCTACAAAAGTGCAAGACAAGGCGAGCAGAAAAATCTGATGATATTGAAAAAGCTTCTGGAGATAATGCAAAGAGCCTTCATACCAGGAAATATTAGATTCTTTTCGAAAAGGTCTTGAAGGGGAATCGTTAGAGCCTGATAAGTCTGTAAGGAGGCTGACGTTGTCAAAACAGCTAAGGCAGATTCCAAATTTTATCCGGCAGAACAAAATTCATCTAAGCAGAAACAAGATATAGTTGAGCCGGCACAAGGAGGTGTTGGTGAGGAAACTGTTTCAGAAGAAAGAGTTGATCTTGCACAGGCTGACACTCCAGATACGCCAGAGAGTTCTTTCTAGTCAGTCATCTTCTGCTCCGTCTTCAGGAGCAGAGGCAGCAACTAGTGCTCCTACTTCCGTTTTTGGCTCGATTGCAATGGTACCCGTTGCGGCAGTCGGACTAACACAGGTAGTCAACAAGTTAACAGAAAGTAGTCCATATGTTTGCACTTGAGCAAACAAGTGAGCCAGAAGAGATAGTGCCTGAGAATCCTGTTGTTGAGCAACCTATTGAGCAACCGGTAGTTGTCCCGGTTCCCTCAGGTGGCGGAGGTTCTGTGGAAATAGCAGCAGCTCCTGAGCCTGTATTAGCATTTCAAGGAAGGGTGGTTGATGGATATGTTGTAGGGGCAACGGTTTTTTACGATGAAAATAACAACGGTATTTTGGATGACAGCGAGTCTGGTTATGTTGGTGTTACCGATGCCGAGGGAAATTTTCAGCTACCGGATTTTAGTGCTGCTGCTCAGGGAGGTTCTGTTGTTGTTTTGCCCGGAGGAGTGGATACCAATACGGGTCATAAGATTGGAGCAATGCAGGTTAATGTGCCAAAAGATGCTGATGGAAATCCCATATTAAGTGATCCCGATTCACCAGATGCTCAGGCAGCGATAAGTTCTCCTTTGACTTTAATTCTTGCGCAAGAACTCAGACATAGTTGAAGCAGACTTAATTGCACAGCTTGGGATGACTGGTGTTGAAGAAAAAGGACTTGCTTTTTATGATCCTGTAAGCGAGATGCAAGCTGGAAATAATAATAGCCTTGCAGGTATGTTTTTACCATTCAACAGCAACAATTGTTTTCCTATAATTCAGGCTGGCTCAAAATTGCAGGAGAAGCTGCAGGGTTATCAGCATTAGAGGTAAGTGTTCAGGCAGTTGGTGATGCAATGAAAACAGCATTAGAAAATGGAACTGCGCTGACCATTGATGGAATTACTACTTCTGCGATTACCAGTGTTGCAAATGCCTCTGGTTTTTCCAATCTTGCCTCAAGTTTTGCATCAATAGTTCAAACAACGAATCAAAAATTGCGGAAGGGTATAACGGGATGGCTTTGGCGTTGTCTGATCCCTCGAATGAAGATTCCATAACATTATTATCAAACGCTCGTGCAACAGCAGCAGCTTCTCAAGATACCCTTTTATCTACAATAGAAACATCTTTCTTCTGGTAGTTTGGATACAACTGCGTTTGGAACGTCATTAAATCTGTAATTGCAGAAAATAGTGCAGTTTTTGGAACTCTTTTAACAAGCTGAGGTAGGAGATGGTTCCAGTGGTTTGTCTGAGTTTGGAAATCCTGCTTTTATTGTTACGAAACTTTTAGAGCAAACGGGAAATGCAACTCGTGATATTGTAGATCTTTCATCTTCAATTATTCTCTTTCATTAGAGCAGCTTTCCCAATTAGGTGTCAGTCATGTTAGGCTCCTTGGTTCAAATACTGCTGTTGAAATC
This sequence comes from Burkholderiaceae bacterium, assembly GCA_038147455.1. Classification (GTDB taxonomy): domain Bacteria; phylum Pseudomonadota; class Gammaproteobacteria; order Burkholderiales; family Burkholderiaceae_A; genus UBA7377. The sequence continues at coordinate 1,909 of JAYQTQ010000004.1, forward strand.
AGTATGGGTAATGTTAGTGATGCTGATTTTGGCTGCCTTAAATGATGATGCTACTGTTGATGATGTAAATACTACTCTCGTTGATGAGTCATCAGTTGATGACGGACTGTTTGCCAGCAACTACACTGTTACTCTAAAAGTGACAGATGCTCAGGTTGCAAACGTTGTTGCCAATGCAACCGCTTTGAATGCTGCAGGTATCGATGTAATCAAGCCAGTTGAAGGTACTTAAACCTTAACACTTGCTCAAGTTAGAGATCTTCAATCATTAGGGTTTGAGTTTGCATCCGGATTAGTTCGATTTAGTGCTAAGCTGCGGATAGTCTAACCTTTGATGAAATTTATACATTACTGAATTCTGGTTTAAAACTTACAGATGCAAGCGAGGTTTCTGTTTCTATTCCCGATGGAGATAGTCGTTCGACGTTTGCAACTATTAAAGATTTAGCTCACGGGGAGTATCGTTTGATGGAGGAACAATTACACTTAACTCAGGATGATTTAAAGGGTTCGTTTAATGTTTTACAGGCACAACTTTTAGATGCCGCAAAATCTAATATTGTTTTTGATACGGACTCGGTTTCATCCTGGAGTTTAGGGAAAGCCGCTGATGGTACATCCTTGGGCAATCCAAAAATCAATGCATCGGATGTAACTTTTTAGTAAATGCCGGAATTCGTTTTAATGATGCAACGATAAATGTAACCAGTACAGATGATGTCAAACGATTTTGATAACGCTTTTGAGCTTTGCTTTCCGCAGGGGTTAAAAATTTAATTTTTCCTCTGGTGTATCAGTATCTACTGGTGATGCTAGAAAACAATTCTTGATGCAAAAGATCTTACGGTTGAGCAGGGAACTTAGAATACACAGATGTTATTTTCTGGTGAAGGTGTATTAAGTAATTTAGGTGAGTGCAAGTCTGCAGTCGCTGTCTGATTTTTTAGCAGAGGGGTTGGGGTTAGATACAACGTTTGTGCCAGAATATGCAGATGCTCTTGCTTTAGTTCAGTTAGGCATTACGTTTCTCATGGAATCACTTTGCAAACCAGTACAGATACGACTATAAGTTTGAGTGATGCGAACACATTGGTAAGTGCTGGTGTAAAGTTTCAAGGATTGTTCAATGTTGATTATGCTAAAGATGGATCGTTGACAGAAACAGAAAATCTAACAGCAATTTCAAATTTAATTTCGGCTGGCTTAAGACCAGTTTCTGGAGATGGTCAAAAAGTTACAATTTCCGGCTCTGTTAGTGATCCGTTATATATCCGTCCTACTGAGTGGAACGCGTTAAAGGATTATGTAGACCTCGAAAATGCCTCTTTGGTGCTGACAAGGTCATCAGATTTTTTAGCAGCATTCGGTGATCTAACAAGCAATGAGTCGTTTTGGCAAACTCAAACACAATTTTCTAAATTTGCCGTTCCTATGTCTGTTACACCGGTTTATAGTCAACTCAAAACATTGGCAGATTTAAATACCACGAGGTCTGGTGATGGGGCAACCCCTATTTCAATAGTAAGGGTTTCGAAAAAGTGGAGATGGTTTTACGGAACTCAATACGAATATTAGTATTCGAATTTCAAGTTCATCCGACCTTGATGCGGTTGATGCAGCTAGTTTAAAAAATTCTGGTGTGGATATAGTTGACGTTCTAGGAGTTCCATTATCAGTTTCTCAAATTCAGAATTTTCTTAGTAATGATGCTCCTGTTCTGCAAAATGCCCAGTTATTAATCAGTAATGAAAATGTTTCAGAAGCATCTAATCTTCTTCAGCAAAATTTTGATCGTGATATTTTTGATGCTGGAGTCTGGGTTTGGAGTGGCAGTTGGTACTTCTACTACGGCAGATGTTTGGAAAGTTTTTCAGATGCATATGACAATCTTAGCCGGGAGATTCCACCAGTGCAATGACAAGAATATTTGATGGTGGCATTATAACCGGAGCAGGGTCTTACGTCTGGAGTTGGTCAGGTATTAGATAGTTTAGGAAGAGCAGGTTTAAAACTATCAGATTCTTACTCACCATCATTGACAGAGGTTAGAGAATATATCGACAGTGGTGGATCTTACAGTAAAGGAATTAAAATTGGATTACAAGACGGAGAGACTTTGGGTCCAAATGAGGCAATTGCCCTTGCTCAGGCGAATGTTTCTCCTTTACTGCAAATACGCCCTGGATTTCACTGGCCAAACAAGGGCACTCTAACAAATGCTTCAACAGAGGCAGAGCAAGTAATATATTTTCAAAAACTTTTAGAAAAAGGGTTTTTGTTAAAAACCTTCCTCTGATTTATTGAATCTAAATGGTGTGACCGTGAGTCAAGGATGTTTTTGAGCTTTTGAATTCCAATGGATTTAATTTTTCAAATTCAAAATTCAATGTAGCAAATAAAATGGAACTGGTATCGGCTGCTGTAAAGGTGGCAAGCACGGAAGATCATGGAATTACCCACATTCAGGTTCCTGAAACGGTGTACCTTCGTTTGGACAAGCGAAATTATTACTAAGCGCAGGTTTAGGCTTTGAATGGTTTCTAGTGATGGCGTACAATTACGGATTTAGGTACAACTGTAAAGGCTTCTTCAGTTTCACAACTTGAGAGTCTTGCGCGTCAGATAGATTCTTTAGAATCAATGGGCGTTTCTTCGCTAGATTTGGAAGGATTACAAATACCGGTGAGCGTGGCAAAAATTTTCGTTGAGGCATCGGAGAGTACAAATATCAGTTTTTTAAATCAGCCAAAGCTTTTGATCAGCTCGGATGATAACCTTTCTGACATTCCTTCGTTTTTAAATGAACTCATTTCGCTCAGTGCGGGAAATAACATTTACAGACAATGTTGAGGTAAATGCTTTGACTGCTTATAATATTATCCAGGCATCTGATCAAATTTTTTTTCAAATGGATTTATTACAGATTCTGAAGGAGTTCAAGATGATGAGTTGAAAACTGTTTTAGCTTCTCTAAAACAAAAAGGAATGCCTGTATCGCCAAATTTTAAACCCTCACTTGATATAGCGTTGACCGGAAATGCGCAAACAGATTCTGAAAATATGATGGTCATGATCAGGGATGGTTACAAGGTTAAACTTCAATCTACTGATGGGGTTTAGATGAAGAAGAGGATCGTGCTGAAGTTTCCTTTGCAAATGTATTTCTGTCTTTGAGAGAGTTTACTAATTTTGCAAATTCTGGAAAATTTTGACGGAAATAGTGCATTGCCAAAGTTTACACAGTCTTTTGTCACTGCAAAAAATAATCAGGAGTTAAGTGTTATTTCTACTGATCTGCAATCTGAGTCTTCTATTTTGTTGAACTTAGGTATTGAAAATATTGCTATTCAGGGTAATCTTTCGCCATCTTTATCGCAAGTTCAAATTGCTGGGGCAAATGGTCTTGCTTTGCAAAGAGTAAATAAGGTTGAAGATTCTTTCAACATCTTGTCGGGCAGTGAGGGAAGATAACGCTCAAAATCGAACAGAGCGAAATTGCAAGTGTCATTACCGAATGCAGCGAGATATTTTTTCTTCTGGAGTGGAGAAAAATTAAACTTATTTGGAAAAGAAATTGCAGTTGAGGATGATGCGACGTTAGTTGATAACGGTTTTACATTTGAAGGAGGAAAGATCGCCAGTGTCTCGAGTGCTGATCAAAATACTTTAAGTTATTTAAGACCTCTTGCGGAAGCAGGGTTAGGGGTTACCAAACGATGTCACCCTTAAAGATTCAACAGTGTCTTTGGATTTTGCTCTTAATCGTTTTAAGGGAACATTAGAGGGAGCTTCCATTGATTTGTCTGACAAACAAGGTGATGAGGCAATAACTACAAATCAGGTATTAAGATTGATTAATAGGGATCACGGCACTGGTTTGAGTGAGGGAAGTAAGGCCTATGTTTCCCTCGATGAGTCTGTCGCAGTTCAGATTGCATTTTCGAGTAAGTGACGAATTGACGGAAAGTACAGCAACCAGGTTGGTTGATCTAGGTTTTGAAGAAGTTGTTGGTGAGATTAACCCAAAATCGTCAGTTAATTTGATAGAAAACTCAAACCTTAATTTACAAAATGTAAAAATTAAAGGAAATGGAGAGCTAAGTGATTTATTGACTATCGTTAATACGGGAAATGGAAATCTTATTGATGGTGCAAGTTTGCAAAGAAAATACTACGGCCGACTTAGAGTCTATTAAGGCACTGTTTGAAGTTGATTCTAATAAATTGAATCTTAATGATGTAGAACTTTCAGATTCGAGAATTACTCCTGATGATTTTCTTGATGTGAAAGATAGAGTTTCGTTTTCAGAAAATACAGTTATAAGTGGACGTATTGATTCTGCTGAAAAAGGTATTGAACTTTTGGATGCAGCCACGATACCCATTGATGGTGTTTTATTGAAAAATGAACAAGGCCCTGTCCTGTCGGACGCCGCAACGCTGGTTGCCTTGGCACAAAACGGCATATCTCTTTTCGATCAGATAGATCCAACTGTAATTGTCACTACTCTTGGTTTGACTGTTCAAGAAGCACTTGTGCTCGGAGGAGCTCAGTTAGATCTAAGTAATCAACATATTCTTGCTGGAGAACATGCAGATATTTTGCAAGCAGTAACATTACATGGATTGGGAGGTCTTGATATCTCTGGCCTAAAAATTGAAAAAGGGGAAGAGCTAAAAAGCACTTCCATTGAAAACGTGCAAGCGTTGCAAAATGCGGGAGTTGTTTTTGATGGTACTGGTACAGAAAAACTTTTCACAGTAAACGAAGAGATAATTGGTCCATTTCAGGCTATAGATTTAAACACTTTAGGCGCAGATTTGAGTTCGAAACGAGTTGATGTTGAAGGGTCTTTTGTGCCTGCAGAATTAGCGACACAGTTATCTGCAATTCAGGGTGTCGATTTGTCCGGTGTTTTGACAAGAAAGGAAAGCTTGTCTGGCCAACAAATTCAAGAACTGGAAAGTAGGGGAGTTCGAGTAGATCAAGATGTAGAACTTATCTTGGGAGACTCAAGCTTGAATGGACAAGTTACGGAACTAAAGGAAATTGATCCTACGGGTTCGGAACATACACTCGTTGCTGAAGGGTCAGTTTTTTTAAAAATGATATCCATAGTACATATCTTCCTGAAATAGATATTGCTTCAAACAATTTGTTTGGAAACTTAAGTCTCGATGTTAACGGCACAGATGATCCAACAATTCAAAGATTAGATTGGACTTACAGCGTTTTAGCAGATGAAGTTGAGTACCTTTCCGACAGTGATGTTTTCGAAGAAAATTTTAATGTTACGGTAAGTGAAAACTTTGTTGGTTTTGTAAGCGAAAACGTTATTGAGTTTGATGTGAATTTGGGAGTTGTCGGAACTGATGATCAACCTGAGATTCTTTTTGAAGGGGTAAGCGATATTGATGTATTCCTTCGAGAAGGAAAAGATAATGTGGCTAGCGGGAAATTATTAATTTCGGAAAAGGATTTGAATGATGAGATTTTAATATCTGTCGAATTACCTCAAAGTGTTGTAAGAGATGGAGAATTGCAGGGCAATGATTCCATTTATATTCCAATTGATTTTGAACTAAGAAACACCGAAAACAATGAGTTAGTATGGCAGTATGATTTTGGGAGCCAGACATCTCAAGATGCGAATCTAATACAGAATTCAGAATCGTTGGAAATATTTGTTCCTGCACTTAGTGCAGGCGATTATGAGTTTGAATGGAGCGTTTCCGATTTAACCGAAATTTACGATAGCCTAGAACCGGGTGTAATACTTGAGTCCAATTATGTTGTGAAGGTTTCCGATAGTAGTTCCTTACGTTTGATGATGCAGATATTGTTACACAAAATATATCTGTTGATATTCAGGCAAATAGTTTGCCAGTATTAGTTGATCCGGATTACCCACCTGTAGATGGAATATTTATTGCTCCTACCTTAAATCGTTCTGGTACAGAGGATCAAGATTTGATTTAACTCCCGAAGACTTTGGGCTGGAATTTTTATGTTGATGCTGACAACGATCCGTACTCTAATATTCAAGTTTTTCGGTAAGCGATGACATAAATCTTGGTTATATTCGTAATGATGTTGAAGATAGAAGTTTTGATTTGCTATCTGGGGAGATATCATTTCTCTTGATCACACTAGCGATCTTTTCAATTTTATTCTAACGATTCGCCTGTTGATTTAGTTGTCAGGCCTAATGATGATATTAATGGTACAGAGTTTATTGAGTTTAGGGTTGGAGATAGTGTTGACTTTAGTGAGCAGATTTATACATCAAATATATTTTTTTCTCCTGTTGTTGATGTCCCTTCTGTTCATATTCGTGATACGATGCTCGCGGATAACTCGGATTTAAAAATCTTAAATTTATTGGTGATGAGTCTACAATTTATTTTGAACTTTCTCCTAAGGGAAAGCTCTGAAATTATGCGTGCTGAATTATCAATTCAACAAGGAAATACAGTTCTCTACAGTAAAGGAGTTTGATGAGGGAAGTCTGGTAGAGGATTACACTGTGGACTTAGTTGATATTGTTAATACCTTCAATGGGATTGATAGTAACGTTGATAATCGCAACGAATATATTTTCACAGATGCTTTAGAAGCCCAGTTCACAGTAGAGAGTTGAAGATAGAGTGGAAGGAACTGATAAAGTTGATTCAGGGAGCTTTGAGTTCGTAGAGGAAATAACAGTAATTACGGATGCATCAAGGATTAAAAATGATAGTGGATATAGAGAAACGTTAGTTGGGTTTTCAAATTTTGATGATCGAGCTCAGATTTTTCAGAATTTGGAGAAAATGACGATATTACTTACATTGATCCTGATTTTTGGCTCGGTCCTCTCCTCAGATGATTCTCTAGATGGTCACATCATCGATTATGATGCAAGTGTGATTCTGGGGACTAAAGGTGACGATTATATTTTTGCCAAATCAGATCATGAGCATGAAAATGGTAATTTGGTTCATGGTATTGAGGGATTTGATGATCTTTCAGGAGGAGAATATAAGGATATTATTTATGTCGATTATGTTGATGATGGCGCTCAGGACACGGAAAGTGGAGGGATGGGCGATGATATTTTTGTATTCCATGGAAATAATTTAGCAAGCGATGCAGTAAATTCGGTGGTAGGGGATGAATCTAAACAAGATATGAACAATAGACTTGAAAATTTGTTAACTAGAGAATCCATTGATGCGGATGATGTAACTCTTGCAGGTACTGTGCAAGATTTCAGCATAGCGAAGGAAGGCAATGCAGATTCGATTGTTCTTTCTGGATTTTCTGAAGATGCTAGTCATTCTTTACATACCGACGATGATTGGACTTTGTTAGTTGTAGAAGACGATAATCAAGAAAAGTTGTATACAGCTGCAATATTGATGTCGGAATATGGGGCCTTTGACTCTTCTGATATGGACTTGATGAATGATGCAATACATAAAATTTAACATAGTATTTTTTCTTTTTTTTTCCGCTGTTACCGGAGCTCAAGAGATTGAATCTGGTTTATCAAGGAATACAACGGAAGATTTAAACATTACTGTTGAAAATCTGGTTAACCAGGCAAAGAATGAAAAGGAATTGCTTGAGTTTAAAAGGTTAAAAGATGTTATTTCTGTTCCGTTTAATTCGACTCCATTGTTTTTACAAACACTAGAAAGTTTAAAATTAGCTGAGGAAAGAAAAAATGAGGTTTTTTCTCGTTATCTTCCTCGGTTACCTCCTCAATAGGAGGGGAGTAAAAAGTGAGTGGACTAAATAATGATAGTAATTCGCAAAGTTATAATTTGAATATAACTCAGTTAGTTTATGATTTTGGTGTAACGGGCAAGGAAGTTGATGCTGTTGAAAAGAGTCGTTAGCAAGTCAGTCGAAAGTAGAGAGTCAGAGGACAGATTTACTTTTAGAAATTATTACAGCTGTTCATGAGGTTTATAGGGCTGAGACGCAGTTATTATTGTCGCAAGGTTTTGTTGATACACGCAGAGGTTTTTTGGAGTCCACCAGGCAAAGGGAGGAACTAGGTGGGGCTAGTAATGCTGATGTGATTCGTGCGGAAACAAAATTATCGGAAGCTTTGGATAAGATACCTGTTCAGGTAAAGCTTCTGAAGGATGCTCGCGCAAAACTACTAGAGTTTTTGAAAATTCAGAACTCGATTTAGGTTTAACTCGACTGCCGGTCATAAATCCCAAAAAGTTATCTATAACAGAAGAAATTTTAAAAAAAAATTTTTCGATAAAAGAGATAGACAATCAATTAGAAGCTTCAATCTTGCAATTTCAAGCTCAAAAAAATAGCTCATTTGGAAAATTTAATTTGCAGGCGTCGTATCAAAATACAGATACAAATCTTTTGTCTCCCAGGAACAATCCAGTTTACTTCTTACCTACCAAATTGATATCTTTACAGGGTTTGAAAGGTCTTCCAAAATCAATCAAGCTAGTTATAGAGTTAATACTCTACAATTTGAAAGGGAGAGACGAAAAAGAGAGCTTGAGACTCAGCTTAAACAAAGTATCACATAGTTTTGATGCACAGGCTGCTTCAGTGTTATCGAGAGCTGAATTAGTAGTTGGGGCAAAATTGTCAAATAAAGTTAACAAGGAATTATTCGAATTAAATAAAAACATCCATTAATGATCTATTTCGATCACAAGAAAGAGTATATTACGGCTTCGAAAAATCTTGTCGATGCTATGGTTGATAAGAATCTGTCCTTCTACCAAATGCTTGCCAAATTTGGGCTCTTATTAGAGAAGTTTGATCTTGGAGCTTAAATGAAGATTGATTTTGATGAATTAATTTATCAGATTACGTTGCGTTTTGATGCTTCTATTACTCCCGCCGAGGCGCGTGCACTGTCTGGAACCACAGAAGAAACAAAAGATATCAATTGGTTAATTGACTGTCTTCATGATTGTGCTATCGATAACGAGAAAATTGAGAGGGTTCAGGATATTGATTTTGAGCGATTTCGAGGAGTGGGTGTCGTTTTCGTTGCAGATAGAAGTTTTATTTTTCGTTTGATGAGTTGCGTCAAGGAAGTTCAGTTTAATCAAATAGGAGGAGATCTTTCCGGAAGCCATGTTGAGATTGTCCCTATGCTTAAGATTTATGATGATCAGATAGTTCATCGATTTTACGAAAGGGAAAAAGAGGAGATTGCCGTAATTCCTGGGATTGAAAGTCACTGGTTTTATGCTCCCTTGTGGAAAAATAGGAAATTTTTATTGCAAGCTGGCCTGGCTTCCCTTTTAACTAATATTTTTGCTGTTGGTACTTCATTATTTGCTTTAATTGTTTACAACAGGATAATACCAGCGAATGCCATGGCCTCTTTGTACGTTCTTAGTTATTGGAATGGTAATTTTGCTTTCTGCGGATTACGTCATCAAAACGGTAAGATCACGTCTTTTGGGTGTGGCTGGATTAGAATCAGACATTGTCATAGCAGATCGACTATTTGGTCAGATTATTGACATGAGGCATGATACGAAGAAAGGTTCGGTTGGAACATTGGCCAGCATTTTGAAAGAGTACGAACAAATCAGAGAGTTTTTTACCTCTGCTACTCTTGTCTCTATTATTGATATGCCCTTCGCATGTATCTTTTTGTTTTTTATTTGGTATGTGGGGGGTCATATGGTGATACCTGTTGTTGTAGGGATTGTTCTTCTCATTGCTATTACATTACTTATGCAACCTAGATTTAAAAAATTATCGCAGAGTGCGCAAGAAGAGGCACATGATAAACACTCCGTTTTGGTTGAGACATTGTCAGGGCTTGAGACCGTAAAACTTTTAGGTGCTGGTGGGTTACTTCGTAAACGATTTAAAAGCGTAGTAACACAACAGGCAAAAAGCGCTGATGAAACAAAAAGCACACTTTTTTCTACAAATTTGACCAGTGAAATACAGCAAGCCGTGCAAATTTCCGTTGTTACGGTTGGTGCCATTACAGTAACAACAGGAGAATATGGTTATGGAGCAATCATCGCATGTACGATTTTATCAGGAAAGGCTTTATTGCCTTTTGTACAATTTGCCCAATTATTATCAAGATTGAATCAGATAGTTTCAGGCTACAAATCTCTAGATTCGTTGATGAAACAGCCAACAGAGCATCCCAAAGGTAATGAATTCATGCGCAGAGATCGATACGAGGTGAAATCAAATTCGAAAATGTTAGTTATAGTTATCCGAATCAAGATTCCGATGCAATTGAGAACATCTCTTTTAAAATTGGCAAAGGAGAAAGGATTGGCCTGGTCGGTAGAGTTGGTTCTGGAAAAACAACTATAGGGAAATTAATAACGAAGCTTTTTTTGCCTCAAAAGGGAAGTATTTCAATCGATGGTATTGATATAAGACAGTTGGATCCATCCGAAATTAGGGAAAATATCGGATATGTAGCTCAAGAGCCATGGTTGATTGCCGGTACGATAGAACAAAATATTTCTTTGGGGGCCACAGATATAAAAAGCGAAGAGATAATAGAAGCGGCAAATATTTCAACTGCTACTGAATTTATAAATAAACATACAAAAGGTTTTAAACAGGTGCTCGATGAAAGAGGAGAAGGTCTTTCAGGAGGGCAAAAACAAGCTTTAACCGTTGCACGCGCATTAGTACAAAAACCTCCAATTTTTATTTTTGACGAACCTACTAGTTCCATGGATGCGAAAACCGAAAAGAAATTTATAGAAAATTTTAAGCGATATAATCCTGAAGCAACTTTACTACTTATTACTCATAGAACTTCACTTCTCTTCTCTTGTGGACAAGGTAATTGTAATCGATCAGGGAAAGATTGTAGGTAGCGGTTCTGTTGATGGTTTTCTCAAGGCGACAAAAACTGGAAAAGGATTCTTCTAAAGCCAAATCTTCCACCGCCTGGGTCAACAATGACTGATCCAGTTGCTTCCTAACTATAGGTAGAAAAATGGAAAAGATTTTTAAAGCTATCTTATTTCCTCTACATATTATTTTTTATCCTTTCATATATCTTTTTTAAAAATTACCGTTTGCGACACGAAGAAAGATAATTTCAAAAACTACAGGACTTCATAGCGTTGTTGGTAAAGCCTTGATTGTTTTTAAACATGTTTTTCAAATGAAAACGGGAGTAAAGAGCGGGTAGGAAGTTCGGGTTTGATGTATTTGATCTTGCTTTTGTTTGCTGGATTTGTCAGTTGGGCTTATTTTGCAAAGTTTGATCAAGTCATAACGGCTGAGGGAAAAGTTTATCCTTTTTCTAGGTTGCAGGAAATCGAGCATTACGAAGGAGGTCTGTTAGACAAAATCCATGTAAAAAGAGGGAGGCAGTAAGAAAAAACCAGTTATTAGTGTCATTAAGTCCCTTATCAGCCGATAGTGATTTCAATATACAAAAAGCAAATATAGCTTTATTGCTCATCAAAAAGGCCAGATTAGAAGCGGAGTACTTAAACAAAAATAATTTCTCCATTAGTGAAGATATTAAAGAAAAATATCTACAAATTTTTGATAATGAATATGCACTTTTTTTGAAGCGTAAAGCATTATTTGATGAGGAAATTCTGAAAAGTCAGAATAATATTCAGATGGCATCTGCGAGATCAGATGCGGCAGAGGCGGCATTTGCTGCGGCTTCTGAAGAGTACGAAGTTGTTGCCAATCTTTACGAAAAAGGTTTAGAGAGCAGGCTATCAAAAATTAAATCAGAAAGATCTTTTTCGGAATCTGTTGCTAGTAGAGAGATTGCTGAGCAGGAATTGAATAAGGCTGAACTTGAACTCAATTCGTTAATGCTAGATCGACAAGCAAAGGTGTTAGCGGAACTCTCGAGGTGAAATCAGAATATTTAGCTGCTTATGAGGGAATTCGAGTTGCTGCTGATAAAGCAGATCGCACCCAAATTAGAGCGCCAATCGATGGCATCGTAAATCGAGTTTTGATATCAACTAAGGGTAGCGTTGTAAAACCGGGGGAGACTGTAGTTGAGGTAGTGCCTGCTGATCAAACAATTGTGGTTGAGGCGAATGTGTTGCCCTCCGATATTGGTTTTGTAACGAAAGAACAGAGGGCGCAAGTGAAAATAACAGCATATGATTTTTCAGTTTTTGGGGCATTAACGGGCTCTGTAAGTGTAGTTGGTGCAGATACAATAACGAACGAGAATGGGGAAAACTTTTACGTAGTGAAAATTGATTTAGATCAGGATTTTTTAGAGGTAAACAACAGGTCATTAAAAGTTATTCCCGGAATGACAGCACAGGTTGATATTATTACTGGAAAACGCTCTCCATTGGAGTATATTTTTTCTCCAATTACAAAAACGCTACAAGAGGCATTTCGCGAAAAATAGTTGAAATGTAATTAGATTTAAATGTTGATTTTATTTAAACAAATTTTATCTAAATCACAATAAAAAAGTATTAAAAAACTGAAGTAGTAAGGTTAGGATTGCATCTTAGTATATTGTTTTTGCTACGATTTTTATATTTTTAAAACTTATTAAGAAGTTTTGTAAGCTATATTTTCCGGTCGAAGAGGGAAGTAGGTTAATCTAAAACAATTGCGCTAACTAAATAAGATGGTTTCAAGCTTTTATACTTTCTTTGTTAAGGTATTATTCAATATACTGCGTTTTTTAATTTTTATTCCATTGGAATTGTTGATAAAAGCTTGTGCGACGCATCAATTTATCGGCGTTAAATGAAAAAAAAGGCTAAAATATGAAATTAAGCGATTATTCCATTAACTCTCATACATTGTGAGGTTGTTTTGAACCTACTTGAATATTTACCAATCTTATTGTTTTTAGTGATTGGTGTTTTGGTTGGAGTGGTACCGATGTTGATAGGTAAAGTTCTGTCGCCTAGTCTGCCGGATGCAGAAAAGTTGTCCACATATGAATGTGGATTTGAACCATTTGAAGACGCGAGAATGCAGTTTGACATCAGATACTATCTTGTTGCAATTTTGTTTATTTTGTTTGACCTAGAAATTGCATTTCTCTTTCCATGGGCGGTTGCTTTTAAGGATTTAGATTTTTTTGGGCTCATTTCAATGATGATATTTTTAGCAATTTTAGTTGTCGGATTTGTTTATGAGTGGGCAAAAGGTGCTTTGGATTGGGAGTAAATGAGATGAGTGCTGTTTTGGAAAACGATACTGGAGAGCAAAATTTTCAAAGGGATGGGTTTATTACCACGAATTTGGAACAGGTGCTTAATTGGACTCGAGCAGGATCCCTTTGGCCCATGACATTTGGCTTGGCTTGTTGCGCAGTTGAAATGATGCATGCTGGGGCATCAAGATATGATTTGGACCGATTCGGCGTGGTTTTCCGGCCGAGTCCCCGCCAATCTGATCTAATGATTGTAGCAGGAACGCTTTGCAACAAAATGGCTCCAGCATTGAGGAAAGTCTATGATCAAATGCCTGATCCAAAATGGGTTATTTCCATGGGGTCTTGTGCAAATGGGGGTGGGTATTATCATTATTCTTATTCTGTTGTTCGGGGTTGCGACAGAATAGTGCCAGTCGATGTCTATGTTCCAGGATGCCCTCCAACAGCCGAAGCTCTTATTTACGGAATAATGCAACTTCAAACTAAAATACGCAGTTCGAAAGAAATTTATCGAGGATAAGTAAATGGGCAGCCAGGTAAAAGACTCGAGTGAAAAAATCAGTTTACTGCGTAACAATCTAGAAAATAAGTTAAGCGGCAAGATTCTCGATGTTGCCATCAATTTTGGTGAATTAACCATAACTATCAGCGACAAGGCAGCGGCGGAATCATTTTTGTTATTGAGGGACAACAAGGAGTTTTCTTTTGATACCTTGGTCGACTTGTGCGGGTTAGATTGTTCCGGTTTGAAGGAAATCTCGGAAAAGTTTGAGGCCAGGTTTTGTGTTGTATATCATCTTTTATCAACGACAAATAACCAAAGACTTAGAGTAAAACTTTTTGTTCTGGCACTGGTACCCCAAAAACTGTGTCCATCATTGATGTGTGGCCTTCTGCTCAGTGGTTTGAAAGAGAAGCATTTGACTTATTCGGCATCCAATTTTCGGGGAATCCTGATTTACGAAGAATACTTACAGATTATGGGTTTGTCGGCCATCCCTTTAGGAAGGACTTTCCGATTTCAGGTCACTCTGAGGTAATGTACGATCCTCAGGAAAAAGAGTTGTTTATCAGCCAGTGACAATAGAGTCTAGGGAAGTTGTACCAAGAGTGGTCCGAGAAGATGGTTATGGGGCTGGGGAGTGAGATGGCGGACATCAAAAACTATAGTTTAAATTTTGGACCACAGCACCCTGCTGCACACGGTGTTTTGCGGCTAATATTGGAACTAGATGGCGAAGTTGTTAAAAAGGCAGATCCCCATATTGGATTACTTCACAGGGGTACGGAAAAACTTGCTGAGACTAGAACCTTTTTGCAGACGTTGCCATATATGGATCGGTTAGATTATGTTTCCATGATGTGTAATGAGCATGCCTACGTTCTCGCAGTAGAAAAGTTAATGGGAATAGAGGTCCCTATTCGAGCTCAATACATAAGAGTTATGTTTGATGAGATCACTCGCATACTTAATCATTTACTTTGGTTGGGCGCCCATGGACTTGATGTTGGTGCAATGGCTGTTTTTCTTTACGCATTTCGGGAACGTGAAGACCTTATGGACTGTTATGAAGCTGTTTCTGGCGCTAGGCTTCATGCGGCATATTACAGGCCAGGCGGTGTATATAGAGATTTACCTGATGAAATGCCAAAATACTCGGAAACTAGAATTAGGAGTAAATCTTCTTTGTCCAGGCTCAATCAAAATCGAGATGGCTCACTGCTAGATTTCATAGAAGATTTTACAAATCGATTTGATGCTTGTGTTGATGAATATGAAACTTTGTTAACTGATAATCGAATTTGGAAACAAAGGCTTGTTGGGATTGGAGTAGTAACCCCAGAAAGGGCAAAAGCTTTGGGTTTTACCGGACCTATGCTGCGTGGTTCGGGAGTCGCATGGGATTTAAGGGATGCTCAACCTTATGAGGTTTATGATAGATTGGAATTTAATGTTCCAGTTGGAAAAGAGGGGGACTGTTATGACCGTTACCTAGTGCGCATGGCAGAGTTGAGGGAAAGTAATAAATTGATCAAACAGTGCGTTAATTGGCTTAAAAGCAATCCTGGCCCTGTGATGGTTGACAACCATAAAGTTGCTCCGCCGCCGCGAATCGACATGAAGGCGAACATGGAAGAACTAATTCACCACTTTAAGTTGTTTACTGAAGGGTTTCATGTTCCTGCGGGAGAATGTTATGGCGCCGTTGAGCATCCGAAGGGAGAGTTTGGTATTTATTTAGTTTCGGATGGTGCGAATAAGCCTTACAGAATGAAAATTCGGGCACCAGGTTTTGCTCATTTACAAGGCCTTGATGAAATGAGTCGGGGACATATGATTGCGGATGTGGTTACCATTATTGGAACTCAAGACATAGTCTTTGGAGAAATTGACCGATGAAGGGAAAATCGATTGAAAACAAGGGTTTGAGTGAAGAAGCTTATAAATTAATTGATAAGGAAATTGCAAAGTATCCACCGAAGCAAAAGAAATCTGCTGTAATTGCTGCATTAGCCATTGCGCAAAGAGAACACGGTTTTGTTAAGTAAGGAGCTGGAAAAGGAGATCGCTGTTTATCTTGAAATGGAAGAGATTTCGGTTCATGAAATTCTTACTTTTTATAATATGTTCAATAAAGAAGGCACTGGTAAGTATAAAATATCCGTATGCACGAATTTGCCATGTGCGCTTCGGAATTCTCGCTATACGGTTGATTTCCTAAAAGAGCTTTTGGGTGTTGAAGTTGGAGAAACAACTAAGGACGGACTATTTACCTTATTGGAAGGAGAATGCTTTGGAGCCTGTGCTGATGCTCCAGTATTGTTATTAAATAATGACCAAATGCATAGTTGGATGGACAAGGCAAAGTGTGAAAAATTAATATCTGATTTAAAAGAAGAAAGGTTGGTAGAAAATGGGCGCCCCTGAAGTTTTTGCAGTTGAATCTTGTATCCACGACAGGCATATTAAACCACAAATATTTGCCGACTTGACTGGTGAAAATTGGAGACTTGATGAATACGAAAAGAGAGGGGGGTATCTCGGTTTAAAGCAAATCCTGGGGCTTTCAGGCTCAAAAAAATAGAACCCGAGGCGGTTATTGCTGAGATTAAAGATTCTGCCTTAAGGGGAAGAGGTGGTGCAGGGTTCCCAACTGGATTGAAATGGGGTTTATGCCCTCTAAGCTGCCCGTTCAAAAATACCTCATTTGTAACTCAGATGAAAGTGAACCCGGTACTTTTAAAGACAGGGACATATTGCGATACAATCCACATATCGTTATAGAGGGAATGTTAATTGCTGCATACGCTATGGGGATAACGGCTGGGTACAATTATATCCATGGAGAAATTTGGGCTGTTTACGAACGGTTTGAAGAGGCGTTGGAGGAGGCTCGATTAAAAGGTTATCTGGGAAAAAATATATTAGGGACAGATTTTAGTTTTGAACTTCACGCATCTCATGGCTTTGGGGCATATATTTGTGGGGAAGAGACTGCTTTATTGGAATCATTAGAAGGAAAAAAAGGACAGCCTCGATTCAAACCTCCGTTTCCAGCAAGTTATGGCCTATACGGAAAACCAACTACCATTAACAACGCTGAGACGTTTGCGGCAGTTCCATGGATAATTCGAAATGGGGGAGACGCGTTTGCAAAAGTAGGCGTTCCTCAAAATGGTGGCACTAAGATTTTCTCCGTATCCGGTGATGTTGAACTCCCTGGAAATTATGAAATACCATTAGGTACTCCATTTAAAACACTTTTGGAGCTAGCTGGCGGAGTTTGCGGAGGAAGGAAGCTCAAGGCTGTTATACCTGGAGGCTCTTCTATGCCAGTGATACCAGGACATATCATGATGGAGACTGATATGAGCTTTGACTCCATTGCTAAAGCAGGGTCAATGCTTGGTTCAGGAGGCGTAATCGTAATGAGCGAATCTAGATGTATGGTCAGAAGCTTGTTACGGTTGTCTTATTTTTATTACGAAGAGTCTTGCGGTCAGTGTACGCCTTGTCGGGAAGGCACGGGATGGCTTTGGAGAATTGTCAGTAGAATTGAAAACGGTCATGGGACTGAGGAAGATCTTGATCAGTTGTTGAGTCTTGCAGATCGAATTCAGGGTAAAACGATATGTGCTTTGGGTGATGCAGCGGCTATGCCCGTTAGGGCATTTGTGGAGAACTTTAAGGACGAATTTTTGTACCATATCACCCACAAAAAATGTATGGTTGACGACCCGCAATGATTAATTTAAAAATCAACAATTCGGATGTAACGGTTAAAGAGGGTTCCACAATCATGGAGGCCGCAGAAAAAAGTGGTATTTTTGTGCCACATTTCTGTTATCACAAAAAGCTGTCAATCGCGGCTAATTGTCGGATGTGCTTAGTTGAGGTTGAAAAATCTAGAAAACCTCTCCCAGCCTGCGCGACTCCAGTTACTCAAGGCATGCAAGTGTATACGGATTCAAAGATTGCAAAAGAGGCGCAAGAGGGTGTAATGGAGTTTTTGCTCATTAATCACCCACTAGATTGTCCGATTTGTGATCAAGGGGGAGAATGTCAGTTACAAGATCTCTCTGTTGGTTATGGAAGGTCTAATTCGAGTTTTAAGGAGGAGAAAAGGGTCGTTTTTCATAAACCTTTGGGAGAGTTAATATCTGCAGAGGAAATGTCGAGGTGTATACATTGTACTAGGTGTGTTCGATTCGGAGAGGAGATAGCTGGAGTCAAAGAGTTGGGCATGCCAGGCAGGGGAGAACACGCCGAAATCACATCGTATTTAAACGGTGCCGTGGAGAGTGAACTTTCGGGTAATATGATTGATATCTGTCCAGTTGGCGCCCTAACAAGCAAGCCATTTCGTTATACTGCGAGAAGCTGGGAGCTTGATAAGATTAGGGCGGTGAGTAGTCATGATGGTATAGGAGCAAATCTCAACGTTCAATGCATAAAAAATACTGTTAAAAGGGTCGTTCCGTTTATTAATGAAAAAGTAAATGATTGTTGGATTTCTGATAGAGATAGGTTTTCATACGAAGCTTTGGGCTCTAATGATCGATTAACCGAGCCGATGATCAGAGGGTCAGATGGAAAGTTACAAGTGACAAGTTGGGAAGATGCAGTAAATAAAGCCAAAGAGTTAATATCTGGGAGCAAAAAATTTAATGGTCTGATTTCAAGCAATTCTTCACTGGAAGAAATGGCGTTGTTTGGGGGTATGCTACATGGGCTTGGAGATAGTAACGTGGACTTCAGACATTGGTTGAATGATGAGGGTTTTGACGACGTAATTCAGGGCGTGCCTTCTCTTGGAATTTCACTACAAGATGTGCCCTTACTAAAAAATATATTTGTAATCGGTAGTCGCACTAGAGATGACTGCCCTTTATTAGCACAGAAAATAAGGTTAGGGGCAAATGAGAATGGGACAAACATTTGGCAAATGGGTTCTTACATACAGGACCTTTTAGTTAGGGAGCACGGTAGCTTCTGTGTCGCGCCAGATGATTACGTCAGTTTTTTTGAATCACTGCTAAAGTTTGTCTCTAGCGATAATATTTCCATTGAAAAAAGAGGATTGGAAATTTGAGGGGTTGGTGCAAGGTTTTAAACAAAAGGATAGTAATCGCAGTAATTTGTTTCTTCTTGGCCCCTCAATTTTAAGTCATGGGCAAGCCTCTCTTTTGATAAAACTTTGCTTCGATATTACTAAAAAGTTGGACTGTAAACTTGGGTTTTTGCCTATTGGTGGAAACTTCATTGGCGGATATCTTTCTGGGTGTTTGCCAAAAAAAGTAGGGAGTTTTATTAAAGATTTAAAGGAGAAGAAAGAAGAGGCTTGTTATTTTCTCTCAGGCCTTGACGTTGAGGCTGACTTTATTACAGATCATGACGTTTTAAAATCTTTAAAAAGTAGTAGTTTAATCGCATTCGCAAGTTTTAAATCAGCGGTGGACAAATATGCCGATGTAATTTTTCCTGTGTCTTCTTGTTTTGAATCCGAAGGGTCCTACATAAATATGGAAGGCAGGTTACAAATTTCTACACAAGTTGTTGAGCCGCCAGGAAACAGTAAAGAACTTTGGAGGGTATTGCGAGTTTTGTCGACAGTTCTTGGTTTGAAAGATTTAGATTTTGATTCGTTGGATGAGCTAAGACAAAAGGTTTTGCCAGACGTCAATACTGGTGAGGTTGTAAAAGTAGATTCTGTGAAAATTAACGAGAACAACATAGACGTTGAATCAACGGTTAGACGACAAAACAGTGGCATGCAGCTTTTTCACTTTTTCCGATCTACTCAACTGACGCTATAGTAAGAAGAGCGTGCTCGCTCCAAAAAACCAATCAGGCAAAAAAGCCTGTAGCTATCTTCAACCCATCCGATTTTATTAAAGCTGATTTAATGGATGGTGAGAATGTAAAGTTCATTTTTAGTGAGGGGCACAAACAAAATGAAGTAGTACTTGAGACTACTAGTGATGAAAAGGTTTCTAAAGGGGTTATAGCAGTAGCAGTTGGCAGTTTAAAGGCCTCAAATGTTGGTAACTCGATAACTAGTTTCCAGAAATTACAGGGTTAAGTTTGGAATTTTATATTTTACAAATCGAATTGATTGGCCAGCAAATTTTTGGTGTTGTTGGGTGGAATATCGTTTGGACTACAGTAAAAATTAGTCTTGTAGTGTTGCCAATTCTGGGGGCCGTGGCATACGCGACACTTTATGAGCGAAAGCTTATCGGATGGATGCATGCTAGATTGGGTCCAAATAGAGTCGGACCTATTGGGGTGCTGCAGCCCATAGCAGACTCTTTGAAGCTTATTTCGAAAGAGATAATACTCCCCGCAAAGGCTGACAAAAACTCTCTATCTTTTGGCGCCCGTTTTGACGATAGCCCCTTCGTTAGCTGCATGGGCGGTAATTCCTTTTAGTCCCGATGTGGTTTTGTCAAACATTAATGCCGGGTTATTGTTTTTAATCGCGGCAACTTCGCTTGAGGTATATGGTGTTATCTTAGCCGGCTGGGCATCGAACTCGAAATATGCTTTTTTAGCTGCAATGAGAGCATCTGCACAAATGGTTTCATATGAGCTTGCGATTGGTTTTGCGCTAGTAGTGGTGCTGATGATATCTGGAAGCCTTAATTTAACAGAAATAGTTTCTGTGCAACAAGAAGGTTTTTTTGCGAGCATGGGTCTAAACTTGTTTTCCTGGAATTGGTTACCTCTTTTTCCGATTTTAATTGTTTATTTTATTTCTGGAGTTGCGGAGACTAATCGCCATCCCTTTGATGTTGTTGAGGGTGAGTCTGAAATCGTGGCAGGCCACATGGTTGAGTACTCAGGAATGGCGTTTGCGGTCTTTTTTTTGGCAGAATATGCAAACATGATTTTGATTTCAGTTTTAGCCGCAATTCTTTTTTTTGGTGGTTGGGATGCTCCCCTCGATGCACTTCAATTCATTCCGGGTTGGATTTGGTTAGGTTTAAAAACTTTTGTTTTGTTCACGTTTTTTATTTGGTTTAGGGCTTCATTTCCGAGATATCGATATGATCAAATTATGCGATTAGGTTGGAAGATTTTCATACCTGTGACTTTATTTTGGCTTGTCGTTGTTGCCTTTTGGATGAAGAGTCCGATTTCAATTTGGGGTTGAGTTTAATTATGCGAAGAATAATTGGGTTTTTTAAGTCTTTTTTATTATTGGAGTTGATTGCTGGACTTAGGGTTACGTTGAGTAATTTGTTTAAGCGAAAGATTACCATACAATACCCTGAGGAAAAAACTCCGCTTTCACCGAGGTTCAGGGGCCTACATGCATTGAGAAGATATCCTAATGGTGAGGAAAGGTGCATAGGTTGCAAACTTTGTGAGGCTGTATGTCCGGCTTTAGCGATAACAATAGAGACAGAGGAAAGAGAGGATAAGACTCGTAGGACAACTCGTTATGAAATAGATATGACTAAGTGCATTTACTGTGGATTTTGTGAGGAAAGCTGTCCAGTAGATTCAATCGTAGAAACGAATATACACGAGTACCATGGGGAGAAAAGAGGAGATTTGTATTTCACTAAAGAGATGCTTCTTGCTGTTGGTGACAAATATGAGTCACAAATTGCAGCAGATCGCAAGAAGGATGCAAAATACAGGTAGTATGGAACCAACTTCTTTTTTATTTTATACTTTCGCGACTATTTTGCTAGCGGCTTCCGTTGCTGTTATTACTGTAAAAATCCCGTCCATGCAGCTTTATTTTTAATCTTATCTTTTTTTTCTGCGTCTGCGATTTGGATATTATTAGGGGCAGAGTTTTTAGCACTTACTCTCGTTTTGGTCTATGTTGGAGCCGTAATGGTACTATTCCTTTTTGTGATAATGATGGCTCGATTAGATTTAGAAGAGCTTAAAAAAAATTTTTTAGCTCACATGTCTGTTGCTTTGCCGGTTGGAGGTATATTGCTTTTTGAAATGTTTGCAATTATTTCCTATGGGTTCAGCGATTATTCAAGCAGTGAAAAAAATATATCTTCATCTAGTAATACCTACCAAATTGGCATGCGTCTGTATACAGAGTACTTTCTTGCTTTTCAGACGGCAGCGGTTATTTTGTTGGTTGCCATGATTGCTGCAATTGCGATTACGTTAAAAGGTAGAAAGGCAGACGTTAAAGGTCAAACCCATCCGAACAAGTAGTTGTTGAACCAACGGAAAGGCTGAGTTTAGTTAAGGTTGATGTTAAGAAAAATTCATGATGGCATACTTTTTATTCCAGAAAATCTTATGGGCCTAACACATTATTTATTTCTCGGTTCTATTTTGTTTGCAATATCCGTGCTGGGAATTTTTATCAATCGTCAGAATACGATCATTTTGTTGATGGCGATTGAGTTGATGTTATTAGCGGTGAATATCAATTTTATTGCTTTTTCTAGTTTTTTGGGGGACTTACAAGGGCAGATTTTTGTATTTTTTGTTTTGACAGTTGCTGCAGCCGAAGCAGCGATTGGTTTAGCCATTCTTGTAATTTTATTCAGAAAGCTTGATACCATCAGAGTAGACAAGTTAAACAAATTGAAAGGTTAAGGGATTTGGTTTTAGAGCATTTAGCAATACCTCTTTTGCCCATGGCAGCGTCTTTAGTTGTTGGTCTGTTTGGGAAGGCATCTCAGAAAAAACTGCGCACCGTTTAACAATTTTTGCTGTGTTTTTATCTTTTGTTTTTTCAGGTATCGTGCTTGCAGATTCATTAAGTGGGGCTGTTTATAATTACACAGTTTATAATTGGGCGATTGTAGGCACATTGAATTTTGAAATTGGATTTTTGGTAGATAAATTAACAGCTGTGATGTTGGTAGTTGTAAATTTTGTCTCTCTAATGGTGCATATTTATACTATTGGTTACATGTCTGGGGATAGAGGCTACAAACGATTCTTTTGTTATATATCTCTATTTACGTTTGCGATGCATATGTTAGTAATGAGCAATAATTTCTTGCAATTGTTTTTTGGCTGGGAAGCTGTTGGTGTTGTCTCATACTTGCTAATTGGATTTTGGTTTAAGAAAAAATCTGCAGTACATGCGAATTTAAAGGCCTTTTTAGTTAATAGGGTTGGTGACTTTGGTTTTCTCCTTGGTATAGGATTGGTTGTGGCATATGCAGGGTCACTTGATTTTTCCGAAGTTTTTTCTAATGCAAGAAATTTGTCGGATATAACTATAGGCTTTTTTGGTTTTCAATTGGATTTGTTATTTTTGATGTGTTGTTGTCTATTCATCGGAGCGATGGGTAAATCTGCACAGATTCCTCTGCATGTATGGTTACCTGATTCGATGGAGGGGCCTACTCCAATCTCGGCTTTAATACATGCGGCAACAATGGTTACGGCTGGAATATTTATGGTTGCTAGACTATCACCAATCTTCGAGCTTTCGCAAAGTGCGCTGTCGGTTATTTTCATAATTGGTGGTTTCACGGCATTTTTTACTGGAATTTTAGGTATGTTCCAAAACGACATAAAAAGAATCGTTGCTTATTCTACATTGTCACAGTTGGGTTATATGACTGTCGCTCTTGGTTGTTCAGCATACAGCCTTGCGATATTTCATCTCGTAACGCACGCCTTTTTCAAAGCGCTTCTTTTTCTTGGCGCTGGTTCGGTGATTATTGGAATGCATCACGAGCAAGATATAAGAAAAATGGGCGGATTATATAGATATATGCCACTAACTTATTCATTGATGCTTATTGGTTCCTTGTCGCTTATGGGCATACCTTTCCTATCTGGTTTCTATTCAAAAGATCTTATTTTGCTAGCGGTGAATGAAAGAGTTGGTGATTTGTCTGAATTGATTTATTGGTTTTTAAATATTGGAGTAATTGTCACAGCTTTTTACAGTACGAGGCTTATGCTCCTTGTGTTTCACGGAAGACCTCGCTTCAACACAAAAGAACTTGTACCGAAGGAGTCACCAGCAGTTGTATGGGTTCCTCTCTTGTTGCTTGCCATTCCATCAATATTTCTCGGGGGGTTACTTGTTCAACCCTTTGTTATAAATAATTTTCTGCAACAGGAAATTTTTGTGATGGAAGGAAATAATATCGTATCGAGAATTTTCGAGAATTTCTCATCAGCTTTTGATTTCGCCCTCCATGGATTTTATTCTATGCCAATTGCGTTGGTCGGTGTTGGTATACTTTTAGCGGTTGGTGTTTACAAGTTTTATCCGTCATTTTCAAATGATTGTAATGACAGCGATAATTATTTTTTCCGATTATTTCGGGAAAAATATTTCTTCGATCTATTTTATTTGCAAATACTGGTCAAGAATGTCATTAAAGTTGGTGAAAGGTTGTACGCTATTTCGGAGAAAATATTGATAGATAAGTTAATGGTTCATGGGACGGTAAACCTTACAAAAAGGCTTGCTGGCAGCATAAAGATTTCTCAAACTGGTTTTGTTTTCCACTACGCCATAGGGATGATCTCAGGAATTGCAATATTTTTGTGGTGGTTTATTCCTGCTGCAGAAATGAGTTAGGAACGGTAAATGATTAACTCACCAATTCTTTCTTTTGCCCTATGGTTTCCTATCATAGGAGGTTTCATCGTTTTGCTATGTGGCTTTTTATTTGAAAAATCCAAGGGAGGACTATAAAGTTTGTATCGTTAAGTATTTCTTTTGTTTCCCTCGTTTTGAGTTCAATTCCTTTGATTTTTTTTGAACCAGTATATTCTGAAATGCAGTTTGTGGAGAGGGCAGTATGGATAAAAGATTTTGACATTAACTATTTTCTAGGTATTGATGGCATATCAATATTTTTTCTACCACTAACATCGTTAATTACTTTAATTGTAATTATCTCAGCATGGGATGTGATAACGGAAAATGTTTCCCTTTATCTCGGGAATTTCTTAATTATGTCTGGTTTACTGATCGGAGTGTTTTGTGCTCTTGACGGTGTGTTGTTCTATGTATTTTTCGAGGCAACCCTGATTCCGATGTATTTTATCATCGGTATTTGGGGAGGACAAAACAGGATTTATGCTGCGGTTAAATTCTTTCTATATACTTTGCTAGGATCATTGCTTGCACTTGTAGCACTAGTTTATCTTTATGTAACTACAAATTCTTTTTCGATTCTAGACTGGCATAAATTTGCACTTGATTTACCAGTACAGCTATATTTATTTGCTGCATTCTTTAGCATTCGCTGTTAAAGATTCCAATGTGGCCGGTGCATACATGGTTGCCTGATGCCCATGTTGAAGCGCCCACAGGCGGCTCAATTATTTTAGCCGCGATCATGTTGAAGCTTGGAGGTTATGGGTTTTCTAAGGCTTACGCTTCCAATACTACCAGACGCCTCTGTATTTTTGGCCCAAGCAATCATAGTGTTGTCGCTTGTAGCTATTAGCTACATTGCCTTGGTTGCATTGGTTCAGGAAGATATGAAAAAGTTAATTGCATACTCATCGATAGCTCATATGGGCTTTGTTACTCTGGGAACATTTCTGTTTTCGTCTCTGGGAATACAGGGAGCAATTTTTCAAATGATTTCTCACGGATTTATTTCCGGGGCTATGTTTTTTTCAATAGGAGTTTTATATGACCGGATGCACAGCAGAAAAATTGATGATTACGGGGGAGTTTGTAATAAAATGCCAATTTTTTCCGCATTTTTCGTTTTTTTTGCGCTAGCGAACTGCGGGTTGCCCGCAACAAGTGGATTTGTAGGGGAATTTTTTGTGATATTAGCCGCTGTTAAGCAAGACATTGTGATAGGTCTGTTTGCTGCATTGACTTTAATACTCGGTGCTGGTTATTCACTATTATTAGTTAAAAAAGTTTTTTATGGGGAAGTTTCAAACAGTAACGTTATGAATCTTGTTGATGTTAACAATCGAGAGCTTACGTTACTCGTGATTTTTTCTTTATTTATCCTTTTATTAGGAGTAAAACCAGATCTAATTACTAACGTAACTGAAGCAAGTATAACTAACCTTGTCGACCATGTTGGACGTGGTAAGGCATACTAAATTTATTTATATGAATTAAGCGATATGCACACATTCAACAGCTTAAACATTCTACTGGCGAGCACAGAGATTATATTATTCGGGTTAATAATTCTCTTTCTTTTGCTTTCTTTGCTTGTTGGAAAAAGAAAAGAGCTGTTCTTGTCTAAAGCGTTTTTAATTTCTTTGTTTGTTTTGGGGTTTTACATGGTTATTGACTCCTTTTCAAACCCAACTGTTGAATACGGATTTAATGGCATGTATGTAATTGATCCAATTGCTCTGTTTTCAAAAGGCTTTATTTGTATAGTATTTGCGCTAGCTCTTCTTTATTGTGAACAATTTTTGAATTTGATGAAGATATCACAATCAGAGTTTTTTCTCTTATCTAGTTTTGGTCTCTTAGGGCAGTTCATAATGATTTCTGCTAGTCATCTTCTTACGATCTACCTGGGAATTGAATTACTTTCGTTGTCACTGATATCATTGGTGGCCCTCAATAGAGAGAGTAGCGCTTCTATTGAAGCGGCTATTAAATTTTTTGTTTTAGCTGCGTTGGCATCCGGCTTTCTTCTCTATGGCATTTCGATGATTTATGGGGCAACCGGAACCTTGCAATTAAATGAAATCGCTGATCAGATTTTGTCCGATGGAGCAAACCCCATCATAGTAGTTTTTGGACTTGTTTTCGTGGTTTGTGGGCTTGCATTCAAATTAGAGCAGTGCCGTTTCATATGTGGGTTCCTGATATTTATCAGGGTGCTCCATTGCCGTCAACTTTGTTGATTGGATCAACCCCCAAAGTTGCTGCGGTTCTAATGACATATCGAATATTATTTGATGGTTTTTATCCCCTGGTAGAAGATTGGCAGGAAATGTTTGTTATTTTGGCGTTATTGTCACTTGGACTGGGTAATTTAGTCGCAATATTGCAAAAAAGTTTTAAGCGACTAATGGGATACTCAACTATTGGTCACGTTGGATTTTTAGTTGGGGCAATAGCTTCTATGAAATATGGATTAACCGAAAATCCAGTATTAGAGATAACAGTAGTCATGGGGCTTTTTGCTTATATTTTTATTTATTTGTTATCTTTTTTAGGTGCACTAGGATGCGTTTTGCTGCTCGCAAAAGAGGAAAGAATTTCTACTGATTTGATTTTTGACTTGAGATTTATGATTAAAGCTAACCCTGTAGTAGCTTGGTGTATGGTGCTATTCATGTTGTCGATGGCAGGAATTCCTCCCACGATTGGGTTTTATACTAAGTTTGTAATTCTTGAATCAATGGTAGTTGCAGATTTATTATGGTTGGCGGTATTTGCTGTTTTATTTTCAGTAGTTGGTGCATTTTATTATTTACGTATTGTCAAAGTAATATTATTTGATGGTATGTACTTAGATGAATCTGTAAAAAAGTTCAGGTTAGTTTTCTTTCTTCCGCCTTTCTGGTTATTAATGGTTCGACCATATTAATTCTCGGGCTTTCCCTGACCTAGTATTTGATCCCATAACCAGATTAGTGCAGTTTTCTATTTATTCGAATTAGGGTAGGTTGGATGCACAAATACGAGAAAAATGACAAGCTCAATAACCTTTCATTAGAAGAAAAAGTATTAGCTCTACTAAAATTTTTGAGGGATCTTTCTAAATTTGTATAAAGATGATGTTCTTACTGCTGATAACCAAAAAAGCGTTAGAGAATATTTTAAGCATCCGGGTGCTGTAGCGATACTACCATTTTTGAATGAAGAAAAACTTTTAATTGAGAAACAGTGGAGATTCCCAATTAAGCAAGAAATTTTTGAATTTCCTGCAGGAAAGATTGATAGAGGGAAAGTCCTTTAGGAACAGCTAAAAGAGAGCTCCTCGAGGAAACAGGTTATATTGCGAAGAGTTGGTGTAAATTGGGAGAGTTACTCCCTGTTCCGGCCTATTCCGACGAAAAGATATTTCTATTTTGTGCAAAAGATTTAATCCGGGAGTGCGAGCAGAACACCGAACCTGGAGAATGTATCAATCTAGTGGATATTACTGTTGAAGAGTTTCTTACAAAAGTGCAAACTTTAGAAATAATCGACGCAAAAACTATTGCATTAGCATTTTGGCTTTTACGTATAAGGGATAAAACTATCAAAATGAATTGGGAAACAGATAATGGCTAAGGAGGACAAAAAAGAGCCTATTTCGGATTTGACTAAGCATAATTTAAAGAGAGAAGAAGAGGTGCGGGCAGCTACAAAGCGCTTGGATGAATATTTAGTTACGAAATTCGATTTAAACAAACCTAAATCCACAAAAGGAGTGTCGGAAGAAAAAACACAGAAGGAAAAACCGAAGACCTCAGAGATCAAAGAGAGCGAACAAACGTGCAAAAAGTGCCGAGGAGTAAAAATGACAAAAAAGCGGAAGAAAAAGAATCCGAAACAAAAGAAACTGAAAAATAACTAGTTTACAGATGAAAAAAAGTTTAAGAAAAGAATTGAATATGTTTGCCCTAAGTATGTTTTTGTTAAGCGCAATAGTGGCGTTTTCATAATATTTCATTGTCCTGTGATACAAGATTCCAGAGATTCGATTCGAAAACAAGGATTGTTTTTAGTTCAGTTGTACAAAGTTTTTGGAGCTAAAGGCATTAAAGAATTTCATGAATTATCCGGTGACAGGCGTTAGTAATTGTTATCAAAGGTGCTTCATCAAAATTGCTAATGTATAATCGGAGGTGTTGGAGGGTTGGCAGAGTGGTCGATTGCACTGGTCTTGAAAACCAGCGAGGGGGCAACCTCTCCGTGAGTTCGAATCTCACACCCTCCGCCACACACACTATTTTCAGGCCATACTTTAGATATTTACATAGGTTTTGTAATGGTAAAAAGATGCTTTTTTATTCGAAAAATGATTGGAGTGAAAAAAAACAGGGGCAGGAAGGAATGTCCTTTTATTACTCCGATGTAAAAAACCAAACCTATATCTCCGTTATGCAAGTTTTCAAAAGGAGATGTTTCCACACTGGTATCAAGTAAACATTCAAAAGAAAAACTAAAAAAGCTATTAGCAAAGCCAAAAGATTTATGGATTTTCCATTGTTGCGGTTTTAAGGTATTAGATTCTTATTTTAATCGTTGGGGAATGCAAGAGGTCAAAGGAACACACCATCAATATAGTAATGATAAAAAAACTGGAAAGACTATAATCTGGGCGATGATGAAAAATTGATAAATTATTTAAGATGCACCAGTTGGGCAAGGGCCAATGTGATAATTGGACTGAAAAGGTGGATTATGAACTGATACTTAAGCCACACTTTCAAATAAGAGACATCACGATCTATATATCGGGCAAACGTGTTTAATTTAGCGGCAGATTTTGGCTCAGGCACAGGCGAAAAGTCCTTTTCCGGAAAATTATCTTAGGAAATTAGCCTTTTTCAATAAATTTAAGACTTTACATTAAATTACGGGAATAAATTAATATTTTGAATAGATAATTTTTACAGATATCTATAATAATTGATACAGAGTTAGTAAATCTTGTACAAACTATAATCTGGCTAGAGTCATGCAGCAGTTTCAAAATTTGTTTCTTAAGGCGTTGAACGTTGTTAGAGAAAAGCGGTCTTTTAAGTGTACACGTGTTCATCTTATGATAGTTCATTTTAGTGGAGTTTACGTTATGCAACAGTTTTTTTAGGTTTTCATGTTTTGAATTCTTTGAGACCACGATATTCTTTAGCAAGGATAAATTGCGAAATCCAGTTTAATTTTGTTTGGACTATTAGCGAACGTTTTCTGTTTTTCTGTTTCAGCAAAAGTCATATCAATTGATGGGATTGTGCATCCCGAGTCTGCATTTACTACTCGTGATGGTAGGATTTTTATAAGTGAAATTGGTGGGGTTGGAAAAAAAGGTGATGGTAGAATCTTAGAAGTATTCACGAATGGAGACAAAAAGGTCATAGCCTCTGGTTTAAACGACCCCAAGGGTTTGTTGGTAGAAGGAAAGACAATCTACGTCACAGATGTGGACGAAATAAAGAAAGTCTCCTTTGAAGGGAAAGTTAGTCCATGGATTGGTCCTAATGATTTCCCCAGAAAAATTTCGTTTTTAAATGATTTAACCATCGACCGTAACACCATCATTTATGTTTCTGATAGCGGGGAAGTTGTAGGGGGAGAGCGCCGTGGCGGTGCAGTTTATCGCATATCATCCACTGGCAAGGTATCCCTTCTCGTTGATAGTGCAAATGATCCAAATATTCAGGCGCCTAATGGGCTGTTAGCCTTTCAAAGAGGGTTTTTGATGGTGGCAGATTTCACGACTGGGGTGTTGTCACGCATTCGTCTTCGCAATTTTTCTGTGGAAAAAATGGCAGAAGGTTTTGGAGGAGGTGACGGACTAGCCTTTTCTGGAACGAAGTTATACATCTCGGATTGGAGAGGAGGGAAAATTTGGAGTATCGATCTGACTGCACCTGGCCAAAATCCTAAGCTTTTCAAGGAGGGCTTCACAAATCCCGCAGATATTGATGTAACTTCTGATGGGAAATTTTTAGTCGTTCCGGAAATGATGAAGGCTACTAAAGATGGAGGGCGGGTTAACTTTATACCCATCAAATAAATAATGAGGTTTGCACTTTTACTGATACTGATAGGAGTAGGCATCCTTTTCTTTGTGTAGTAGCCTATGAAAAATTATCGATTTGTTTCTGCGATGGATGAGATATGTATCGTGCAAATATCAGATACGCATGTCTGCGTTCCCGGTTGTTTGTTAAAAAAATAGTTTCGACAGTAATTATGCTCTCGAAAGGGCGGTTGAAATCATAAACTCAGAGGATTATACAATTGATTATCTGCTCATTACGGGAGATTTGGTAGAAGAGGGTTTAGAGGATGAGTACGCCCACTTAAAACAAATCCTAAAACGTCTTAACCGGAACATTCCTGTTTTTTTGTCTTGGAAATCATGATGATATAGATGCGTTCTCTAAAGTTTTTCTTGACCGTTTTCCCCAGATGATAGATAAATCCTCAATGGTGGATATAAATTGTCTCGATACAGAGGCTGGATTGAATTACTGTATTGACTTTCAGATATCTAAATTAATTGTATTAGATAGTTCTGTCAAAGAAGAGGCATGGGGAGAAATCTCGAGTCATACCTTGGGCTGGTTAGAAAAGATATTGAGTAACTCTGTCACAGATACAAACATTCTTGCATTGCATCACCCGCCAGTTCGCTGTTTCAGTGAAGTAATGGACAATATTCTTTAAAAATCCAGATGAGTTGGAAGACCTACTTCTTTTTCATAAGAATGTTCAATTAATTATATGTGGACACGTACATAGATCAATTTTTACATCTTTCGCGGGAAGCCAAATTGCAGTTTGTCCTAGCGTCGTATTTCACTATCCAATTTTTATGGAAAGAGGCAAGAGTGTTCCAACAGGTGAGCAACCAGGTTTTCACGTGCATAAATTTAAGAAAAATTCGGTTGGAGCACGCACTTGAGATTAATAACATAAATGTTTTTATATCTTTATTATAAAGAACTTCATGTTTAGGTTTGATTATGTTGTCGAAATCGTAACGGTTTGTCGAAAATGCCAATTATCATGTTTTGGCAGTAGAATTACCAATATATGAATAAGATACCACCACCATTTATTGCTGCCGGTAATATATTTTTGTTCTACCTCTCTACTCTTTTAATCCCATCATTCGAATTTACCGGGCAAACAATACTCGGAATTTTGATTGGATTGGAGGGAATAATCATTATTTTTTTATCAATACGCCTTTTTAGAGAGTATCAAACTACTATCAATCCTTTCAAAGCACATGAGACTTCCAGATTGATAACATCTGGAATATATTCCTTTACGCGAAACCCAATGTATCTCGGCCTCTCTTCCATTCAAGTAGCTTTCGGAATTTACTTAGGGCGCTTATGTTTCTATATTTTTAATTCCATCTTTTGTTATTTATATTACTCATAAGCAAATAATTTATGAAGAGCAGATATTGGAAAAAAAATTCGGAGATGAATACATCAACTATTTAAAAAGCGTTCGTCGTTGGATTTGACTTACTCTGAAATTTTTGAAGATTGATTATAGCCCTTGAATGCAAATAAACTCGTAATACGCTAGTCCATGGAAGAACCCCGCAAATTAGAAGACAAACTGACCAATGCATATATGCTAGAGAAAGCGGAACTAAGAGAATTGTTATAATAAGCTCCGTGAAATTAACTTTAAATCCGTTGATATAACTCCGATTTATTGTCTGGCCATAGCCGACTGTAGTTAAAACGCCAAAGGCTATTATTCGTGAAAGAGTCATTACAACAAATGGTAGTAGATGAATAAAGGAGAGATCTCGAAACAAAAAAAACCACATCAAAATAGCAACTGCATTTCCTAGGAAAAATCCAAAAACTAATATTCTAGATATCCATATTGATAAGTTAGGAAGGTCGTGGATTGAGTTTTTTATCCAACCGTAAACGTGGCTGCCCCATGCCATCTGTATAGCAGATACGTACAAAATGGATATGGGTTCACACAACTTCATGCTGACACCCAAATATCCTCCTATTGTTTCAGAGGGAATCCATTTGAAGCTACTAAAAACGATAGAATCAGAAGCATATCGGCACAAAAGAGAAAACAAAAAAAAGCTGCCAAGTTTTAAGGCTTTTTTTAGGAAAATTGAGTCAGTGTCCCACTTTATAGGCATCCGAATACTGAGAGAAAGTAAGACGCAAATAATTCCATTACTAATTCCGCTTGATAAAAATACCGAAAGCAAAAAGTCAAAGCCAATTGCTAACATAGCTTCAAAGATTATTAGCGAAAGCATTGTTTGAATGATAGACAATTTGGCCAATTCCCGTGCTTTTTGTCGTATTCGCATGTCTGTTTGGAAAATAACGTAAAGATTGGTTGTAAGGCAGAATATTGGCAAACTAAAAGGACGTTAGTATTAATCCAAAGTTGGAAATAATTCAACGATTTAAAAAGGCAAGCAAGAGAAAGTCCTGCTAATAGACCCGTTACTGAAAGAACACATACGGAAGAAGTTAGCGCTGAGTACCTGTTATTAACTCCTTTGTCAGTAACCTCTTGCATGTAACCTGGTTTGATGCCCAGTTGACTTAAACAACACAACAATACGGCTGATGATGACAACACTGCCCATTCAATAAAATCTTGCGTGTTCAGAAAACTTGGTGAACGAAGAATTACCCAAAATTAGATAGAAAACCAGGAAGCGCGGCAATGGCAAAAACTTCCAGGTGTCAAGAAAAGCCTTTCGTTCTGTCATTCAGTAAGATACATTTTGCAAAATTAGGACACAACCATCATCTTTAGTTTTTTCCAAATGGTCTCCAGTATGATTGGTTGAGCGTTTTCATTAGGGTGAATCAAATCTGATAGAAAGAAGTCTGCATTTAGTTCAAAACCCTCAAGCATGAAAGGTACGAATTCTGAATTTGTTTTCGCTGCTAAGTTAGCAAAAACCTCATGAAAGCGGTTTGTATACTCTGGACCATAATTCGGTGGAATATGCATTCCGACCAAAAGACATTTTGCGTTGTGGGCCTTAGATAGGTTGATCATTTGTTCAATATTTGATGACATTTTTTCCAGTGATAGTCCACGCAGTCCGTCGTTCGCCCCTAATTCTAAAATTACTATAGTTGGCTTATCAGACTCGAGAATTCCTGCGATTCTTCTCAAGCCACCGGCAGTAGTTTCTCCTGATATACTCTTATTTATGATACTTGCGTTAATATTTTGTGACTTAATCCTTTTTTTAAGTAATGCGACCCAACTTGCCTTTTTCTCAATTCCATAAGCATTGGAAAGGCTATCGCCAAATACTAAAATTCTATGCTCAGCAAATACCGTTGAACAAATGAGCAGGGAAAAGACACTAATAGACAGTTTGATAATTTTCGTTTTTAGGAGTTTTAGCATAAATTGTGGAAAGAAAAGAGATAATAAAAGATACAGCCCTTTCGGTTGATTCAATTTCAAAAGTAGTACAAAGCGGACAACAGAAATTAAAGATTCTACACGAGATATCGTTTAAGTTGGAACGTGGTAAGTCCATGGCAGTTGTAGGGCCTTCCGGTTGTGGCAAATCAACTTTGCTCAACATTATCGCTGGTTTAGATGTTCCAACTGACGGAGATGTGTTTTGGGATGGTGAAAATATTTCTATGCTAAATGAGGAAAAACGAGCTAACTTACGAAATGGTAGGTTGGGCTTTGTATTTCAGGATTTCCACCTGATTGATCATTTAACTGTATTAGAGAATGTGATGCTACCTTTAGAAATTACATTCGGGCGTGGGATAAAAAAAACTGCGGAAAAACAGTTAGAGACCGTAGGGTTGATGGATAGGATCAATCATATGCCTAAGACTCTTTCGGGTGGGGAAAAGCAACGTGTAGCACTTGCAAGAGCTTTCTCTACTGAACCTCAATTCATATTTGCGGACGAACCAACCGGGAGTTTGGACAGTGATAATGGTACTGTTATTGAAGAATTGTTATTCAGATTAAATGAAACTAACAAAACAACTCTGGTTATTGTAACGCATGATAAAGATCTTGCCAGTCGTTGCGACAACATACTTATGTTAAGTGCAGGAAGGATGTGTTCTTGAATGAATACTTTTTTTTTTAAAAGGACGTAATCTTACTTTCCAGACTGAATGCGCACTAGATGGGAAGAATAGAAGGGATGTTTCTCATAAATTTGTTGGTGCTTTTGAAGTTATAGCATGTCGCACTCTTTTAGATTATCAGAATTTTTACGTCAACGGTAGAAAAACATTTTTTGAATTATTTGATATTGAGTCCACTGAAATTGCTAATACTTTTGTCTCTGAGGATGCGGTTAACAGTTCATTCTTGTTTGTGTTTCCTAGGTTAGGAACAATTTCACCGTGGGCAAGTAAGGCGCAAAATATTTTAGATAATACTTTTCGAGGTGTAATTGATAGGGTGGAACGGTGTCAAATATTTCTTTTTGACTTAAACGATCGAAATGAAAATTTATCATCACAGAATTTTCGATTTTTAAAGGAGTTTTTGATAAAAAACAAGGGCTTTGATCCTCTCATAGAAGATGTCGTTTCCAATAGACTGCCAACAGATATTTTTATTGAACGAGCTTATCGTGAAACATGTGTAATTGATAGTAACGTTCAGGCAATAACGAAGCATAGCGAAAATAATGGCCTCGCACTCATAGATACAGAGGTGAACTATATCTCGGACTATTATAAAGGTAAGGGAAGGAAAATAAGTGATCTTGAGTTAATGATGTTTGCTCAGGTAAATTCAGAGCAATGTAGACATAAGATATTTAACTCCAATTTTGTCGTTAATGGAAAGCTAAATAAAACCCCTTTGAGCTAATAAAGGAAACCTTTAAAAATAACCCGGGTGGCGTTGAAAAAGCATACAATGACAACGCAGCAGTTATCACAGGATTTCCTCAAAAAATATTTGTGGCTTCAAAATCAAAAAACTGGAATTACACATTAATGGATGTGAATCTAGATTTAACATTTAAAGCTGAGACTCATAACCATCCGACGGGTATTTCTCCATTTCCAGGTGCTGCAACAGGGGCCGGTGGGGAGATACGTGATGAGTCTGCAACAGGAAGAGGAGGGTTGCCGCTTGCGGGTTTTGTAGGTTTTGCTGTCTCAGATCTAAAATTCACAGATGATCTTACGAAGTTTGGTCGCGCCACAGGTTTGGGGATAATGTTAAATGGTCCTTTAGGAAGTTCAGAGTTTAATAATGAATTTGGCAGACCAACTGTGGCAGGCTACTTTAGAGTATTTGAAGAAAACCATCATGGTGAAACGTGGGGTTTTAGAAAGCCCATTATGTTAGCCGGAGGAGTCGGATTGATTTCTTCGAATAATGTAGAAAAATGGAAAGTTGACCATGGAGATTTACTTATTGTTCTCGGAGGCCCAGGATTTAAAATTGGGATTGGCGGAGGGGCTGCCTCATCGGTTTCCTCCGGGCTTAATAACTATGATTTAGATTTTGAATCGGTCCAAAGAGGAAATCCAGAGATGCAGAGAAGGGCACAAGAAGTTATAAATTCCTGTGCTATGTCGGGTGAAAAAGATAATTTGATTAAATCAATTCATGACGTGGGTGCAGGGGGTTTGTCAAACGCCATTCCGGAATTGGCCCATGAGTCGGGTTTGGGTGTTCGAGTAGACCTTGACTCAATACCAGTCTCGGATAATTCTATGAATCCTTTAGAAGTTTGGACTAACGAATCACAGGAACGTTATGTTTTAGCGATCGAAGAAAAAGTCTGGCTGAATTCAATGCATTGTGTACAAGAGAAAAGGCGCCATATGCAGTCATTGGTCAGTTTATAGAAAAACCTGAACTAATTATTGAATCTCGAAAATATTTGAGTACAAATATCTTCCCAATTGACGTATCCCTGGATTTTCTTTTGAATGTGGAAAATAGCTTAATAAGAAACTGTGATAAACGTCAGGTTTTGGTAAATGAAGAGGAATATTCAAGTATCAACCTAGAACAGAGTGTTGTTAAAGTTTTGAAGCACCCAACTGTCTCGTCCAAGAGCTTTTTAATAACTATAGGTGATCGTACTGTAGGGGGCTGTACTATTCGTGATCAGATGGTAGGGCCATGGCAAACTCCTGTAGCTGATTGTGCTGTAATGCTTACCTCTTTCTGGAGTAAGCAAGGGGTTGCATTAGCTTTAGGTGAAAGGCCTCCAATAGCTGTTTTTGATGTTAATGCTTCGGTTAGAATGTGTTTGGGAGAATTAATTACAAATATTTTAGCTGCACCTATCCCTAATATATCTGATATCAAATTGAGCGCTAACTGGATGGGGGCAGTGGATGAAGAATTTAGTAATTACGATTTGTATTCAGCTGTATCGGCGATAAATAATATTTGTATTGAGTGTGATATTAGTATACCAGTCGGTAAAGATTCGCTTTCTATGAGTGCGATAAAAGTTGAAAATAATACAACCAAGAAAGTAAAGTCTCCGATATCGCTAAATCTATCCGGAGTATCTAAACTTAACGATACAGAGGGAACATGGACCCCCTGCCTAGACCGTGAAATACAAGATTCTTGTTTGATTTTTCTTGATCTTGCTGAAGGGGAGAAGAGGATGAGGGGTTCTACCTTTCAGTCAGTTTTTTCAATCTCATCGGGAAAGTGTCCGGATTTCGATAGCGTTAAAATAATAAAAGCATTTTCTAAAGCTTGCAATGAGATCAGGTTCTATGAGAAAAGCACAGTACAAAACTGGTCCATGCTTATCACGACCGCTCTGATGGAGGATTATTAGCTACTGTTTGTGAAATGGCATTTGCCGGTAGAGTAGGGATAACGATTAATCTAGATCTTCTAACAATTGATAGTGTAGCTAAGGATTGGGGAGACTTTAAAATCAGAACTGAACAGGTGTCTGAACGCAGAGATAGTCTAACAATCGCAACTTTGTTCAATGAAGAACTTGGTGTAGTGTTGCAGACGACAAAGCAGAACGCGCTCTGCTTTGTTTGATATCTTTAGATCAGTTGGATTAGGTAAAAATATTTTTGAAGTAGGTAGCCTAAACAAAACTGACGAAGTCGTATTTTATAGAGATGCAAAGTGTATTTTTAGAAAAAAGAGAGAGTATCTTCAAAAGATTTGGTCTCAAAATTCTTTTGAAATAGCGAGAATTAGGGATGATGAAAAATGTGCTCAGGATGAGCTTGATTGTGTCGCTGATGTAACATCACCTGATCATGTTATTAAAGAACGATTCACAGAAAGATTTGCCGGTTTTGTTGAGCGTTTCGAAAAACTTGATGTAATTAGAAAGGCAAGTGTTACGAGTTATAAAAGTATGAAAAAAGTTCCGAAAGTTGCGATTTTGAGGGAGCAAGGCGTAAATGGTCATCGAGAGATGGCGGCAGCATTTCATCAGGTTGGGTTTAATTGTGTTGATGTGCACATGCAAGATTTAATTTCAAAAACTTTTGATTTATCTTGTTTTGATGGACTGGCTATTAGCGGAGGTTTTTCTTACGGAGATGTACTTGGAGCGGGAAGAGGATGGGCACAGGTCGTTTTAGCAAATAATTTTTTGAGGGAAGCTTTCTTTTCTTTTTTTTGTAATCCAGAAAAATTTGTCTTTGGGGTTTGTAATGGTTGTCAATTTTTAAGTGAATTAGCTGCGATATTACCAGGAAAAAAAGAGGATTGGCCCAAGTTTTCCAATAATATTTCAGGGCGCTTTGAGGCTCGTCAGTCATTAGTTGAAATTCTCCCGAGCAATTCAGTTTATTTTAAGGATTTCGAAAAGCTCATTCTTCCCATAAGTGTTGCGCATGGGTATGGTAGAGTTGAGTGGTTTACGAATGAGAATGAAAGTGTCAATTCAGTGTTGAGATTTGTTGATCTGCAAGGTAGGCCAACGGAATCTTATCCCCATAATCCAAACGGTTCTAAATCAGGGTTGACGGGTTTCTCCTCCACCGATGGTAGGATATTGATGATGATGCCTCATCCTGAAAGGAATTTTCGGGGGAACATGTTTTCATGGAAACCTAAGAGTTGGGGTGGTGCTGGTGACTTTGCTCCCTGGGCGCTTATTTTTGAAAATGTTTACAAATGGATTAAGAGTCAATGATTTCAACAGTAAATTTATCCGTTCAGTTCGGAGAAAAACCATTATTTGAAAATGTTTCTATTAAATTTTCTAGTGGGAACAGATACGGTCTAATTGGTGCTAATGGTTGTGGAAAATCAACGTTTATGAAAATTTTAAGTGGGGAACAGGAAGCATCTTCTGGTGAGGTTGTTATCGATACCAACACTAGATTAGGTAAACTTGGACAAGATCAGTTTGCATACGAGGAGGTAAACGTACTGGATGTTGTTATGATGGGCCATGAAGAAATGTGGTCTGCGATGACAGAAAGAGACTCCATCTATGCTAATACAGATGCGACTGATGAAGATTATATAAAAGCTGCAGAGCTAGAAAGTAAATATGCAGAATTTGGCGGTTATTCTTCTGAAGCAAGGGCTGGTGAGTTACTGATCGGCGCGGGAATAGACTTAGATCTCCATAAGGGACCTATGAAAAATGTTCCGCCTGGTTGGAAAGTTAGAGTTCTGTTAGCGCAAGCTTTATTTTCGGATCCAGATATTTTGCTGCTGGATGAACCAACTAACAACCTAGATATCGACACAATTCGATGGCTAGAGGGAGTGCTGGACGAGAAAACTTGCACAATGATTATAATTTCCCACGACCGGCATTTCCTGAATTCTGTTTGTACACACATGGCGGACCTTGATTACGGGGAAATAAAGATATACCCCGGAAATTACGATGATTACATGCTTGCGTCATCAGAAGCCAGAGCTAGGTTGATGGCTGAGAGTACTAGAAGTAAAGAAAAGATTTCTGAGTTGCAAGAATTTATCAGAAGGTTTGCAGCGAACAAGTCAAAAGCAAAGCAAGCGACTTCGAGGAGAAAGCTGATTGATAAGCTTCAGTCGGATGCAGTGTCGGTTCGTCCTTCTTCCCGTCAAAATCCTTATATTAGATTCAGCCAGAGAAAGAAATTATTTCGACAGGCAGTGCATTTGCAAAGTTTAAGTAAAGGTTTTGATAGTGAGAAGGGGAACGTAATAGAATCTTTTTCAGCCATAGTAGAATCCGGAGAGAAAATTGCAATTATTGGTCCGAATGGGGCGGGTAAATCTACACTTTTAAATTTGATTGTTGGTCCTGACAACGGTGGCTTTGGGGCAGACTCAGGCGTTTGTAAATGGGCAGAAAATGCGGAGTTAGGTTATATGATGCAAGATGTTTACCCTGAGTTTGAAACAAATAAATCTTTAAATGATTGGCTATTACAATATGCTGGTGATGAGGATGATGATCAAACTATTCGGTCTACCTTGGGTAAACTTCTATTTTCAGGAAGTAGTGTAAGTAAACCAGCATCCGTTATATCGGGTGGAGAAAAACACCGAATGTATTTTGGAAAATTGATGCTTTTGAAGGCAAACATTTTGCTTCTGGATGAGCCAACTAATCACCTAGACATGGAATCTATCGAATCCCTGCAACTAGCGTTAGAAAAATTTGATGGGACAGTTTTGGTAGTGTCGCATGACAGAGAGTTTGTCAATGCGATTGCGAAAAGGATATGGGTTTTTGATACTAAGCAGAATAAAATTCATGATTTTAGCGGCACGTATGATGAATATCTTTCAACAACTGTAAGTTAATCACTGTGACTAAAGTGAATAAGTCAATTGATCATATAGTCTCATGCTTGTCGGGATATGATCCAGACTCAATGTCAGTTAGTGGCGCGTTAGATATTATTTTGGAACTATCACAAGAATACTGCAAAGGTCTTGGTTCGGAGTTTATTTCTCTTACGGATGCTCCAGGTAGAGTCTTGTACAACGACTTAATTTCAACGCTTGATGTGCCTGCACAAGACAATGCTGCGATGGATGGTTATGCATTTGCACATAAGTCGATATGTCAAAAAAACGAAACTGCAAAGCTAACAATCCGTGCAAATATTAGTGCAGGTGAAATTATATCTGATGAAATTTTTCCGGGAGAGTGTGTGAAAATAATGACTGGAGCCAAGATGCCTACGATGTGCGATACAGTCATTCCTCAGGAATTTGTTTCTATATCTAATGGGATGGCCTGCTTCACATCTAGTGTTGTAAAAGAAGGTGACAACAGAAGAAAGAAAGGTGAAGATTTGAAATTTGGCAATCCTGTTTTGCAACGAGGTAGGCTTTTAAGTGCAGCAGATGTTGGCCTTATTGCTTCCCTTGGGATTCCTGAGATAGAAGTTTATAAGAAATTACGTGTTGGATATTTTTCTACTGGTAATGAACTTAGAAGTCCTGGTCAAGAATTGGATGATGGTTGTATTTACGATAGCAATCGATATACGATATCAGCAATGTTGAGCCGGTTGCCTGTTGATATTATCGATTTCGGTGTTGCTGTAGATAATCCCTAGAATTTTGGAGTCGGCTTTTAAAATGCAGCTTCAAAGGTTGACCTTATTATTACAAGCGGTGGCGTAAGCGTAGGGGAATCTGACTTTACTAAGCAGGTAATGAAGTCTCTTGGAAGTGTTGAATTTTGGAAAATTGCCATGAGGCCAGGAAGACCAATGGCAGTTGGAACAATAAAAAACCTAACGAAGAGGATACTAATCAAACTATTGTATTTGGCCTTCCAGGTAATCCCGTTGCTGTCATGGTGACATTCTTTATCTTCGTGTTGCCAGCAATCCGACGAATGGTAGGGAACATAAGATACTTAAATAAGAAATTACAATTTCCGTTACTCACTTCTGTTAAGAAAAAGAAAGGCCGCACGGAATTCAGAAGAGGAAGATTAGTCGGCGTAAATGAAGATATTTTTGTTAAAGTTCAGGAGAATCAAGGCTCGGGTATACTTAGATCTATGAGCGAGGCTGATTGCTTAGTGATTTTGGAGCATGATGAACAGACCTATGAAGCTGGTGATAAGGTAAGTGTATTGATCTTTGATGGGCTGCAAGAAAGTGGGGGAATAGAAGTTGAACGTAAATCCGGAAAAAATAAAAGCTGCTTTTTGTGAGCATGCTTTTTTGAGTGAATTGAGTAAAGATCATGTTTTTGAAGATATGGTTACCGATATTAAGCAAGTTGGTGACGACCTTAGTTTAAAGGTTAAGTTTGGTTATCCTATTAAGAGCAGGGAGCAAAAAATTAAAGATGAAATTGTTTCTTATCTTAAAGGTTTATTTAAACTAAAAACTGTGAATGTTCTGCTAGAAACAAATATAGTTGCGCATTCCATAGAGAAAGGCACGCAGTTGATTCCCGGTGTAAAAAATATCATTGCGATAGCATCTGGGAAAGGGGGTGTAGGAAAATCGACGACTACGGTAAATTTGGCCTTATCATTGCATCTCGAGGGAGCTAAGGTAGGAATATTAGATGGCGATATCTACGGCCCAAGCATTCCTGCGCTTTTGGGAGTCGATGGGAAGCCTGAGTCTCCTGATGGTAAAACGATCGTCCCGATGATTGGGCACGGAGTACAGACAAACAGTATCGGTTATTTAATTCCTAAGGATGAAGCTATGGTTTGGCGTGGACCAATGGTAACGCAGGCCTTAGAACAGTTATTGCGTCAAACTGCATGGAATAATCTAGACTATTTGTTTATAGATCTGCCGCCGGGAACTGGCGATATACATCTTACGCTGGCGCAGAAAGTCCCTCTTACGGGAGCAGTTATAGTTACGACCCCACAGGAAATTGCTCTTCTGGATGCTAGGAAGGGTATTAAAATGTTCGAAAAAGTCTCGGTCCCAATATTGGGCATTATTGAAAATATGGCATCGTATGCTTGTCCTAAATGTGGCAACGTTGAGGAGATTTTTGGTTCCGGAGGAGGGCTTCACACTGCAAAAAAATATGACACAAACTTTTTAGGTTCGTTACCATTAAACACATCAATACGAGAAGACTCTGACAATGGAGTTCCATCGGTTATTTCAAAGAGCAACCCCGGGATCGCAAAAGCGTATGGTGACGTGTCTTTCGCAGTTGGCCAGACATATATCAGCGCTCAAGAAAAGTCATGCGGGAAAGTTTCCGAAGATAGTAATCAAAAACAGTTAAAGCCCCAAGGAAATTTTTTTACTTGATATTGTTAAAAATACTTCCTCTATATTCCTTTTGTAATCAGCAATATTGTTGCTCGTTAAATTAAATCTAATTTTATTTTCTCCTACAAGTTTTATCGAATCATTTTGCTGTATCTTTTGAAGGAGACTTTCGACATTTATCTTGGGTTTTTCATTAAGAGTAATAGTAATAGATTTTTCAGTAGCATCTAGCTTGATTAAATCAAGGTTCTTTCGCCTTAATTCTTATTTGGTGAGATAGCACTAGATTTTTTGATTCTTTTGGTAATAAACCAAATCGATCTATCAACTCCTCCTCTACTTTTAGAAGATCTAGTTCTGTATGCGACTCTGCTAATTTCTTATATAAAATTAATCGCTCATTAACATCTGGACAGTAGTGCTTGGGCAAGATACAT
The DNA here is from genome assembly GCA_038147455.1 of Burkholderiaceae bacterium. Taxonomy (GTDB): domain Bacteria; phylum Pseudomonadota; class Gammaproteobacteria; order Burkholderiales; family Burkholderiaceae_A; genus UBA7377. The sequence continues at coordinate 44,751 of JAYQTQ010000004.1, forward strand.
GGGCACATGCAATTTAATTTCTACAGTCGGTGTATCAAGCAAATCGCAATTTTCCTTCTTGCCCTCTTTGAGATATCTCACTGCGTTTTCCAACATTTCTGCGTATAAAGAAAAACCAATTTCAGTTATGTTACCTGATTGATTTTCCCCCAAAACCTCTCCGGCTCCTCTAATTTCTAAATCATGCATAGCAAGAAAAAACCCCGAACCTAGTTCTTCCATTGACTGAATTGCCTCCAGCCTCTTTTTTGCATTTTTATTTAAACTTTCCTCTCCGGGAGTAAGAAGATATGCGTACGCTTGATGGTGCGATCTGCCAACCCTTCCTCTCAATTGGTGTAACTGTGCCAATCCAAACTTATCGGCTCTATATATGATTATGGTATTCGCAGAAGGAATATCAATTCCTGTTTCAATGATAGTAGAGGATAATAGAATATTAAACTTTTTTTGATTGAAATTACGCATTACCAATTCCAGCTCTTTTTCAGCCATCTGACCATGTGCTATTCCAATTCTTGCCTCAGGAACAAGCTTTTTGTAATTTTTCTAACTTGTGATTAATGGTCTTCACTTCATTATGTATTACATAAGCCTGCCCACCCCTTCTGAGTTCTCTAATAAGTGCTTCTTTGACAAAAAAATTATCCTCATGTCTAACAAATGTTTTTATTGCTAACCTTTTTTGAGGAGCACTTGCAATGATTGAGAAATCTCTTATTCCTTCCATGCTCATTGAAAGAGTCCTTGGGATTGGGGTTGCAGTCATCGCGATTGTGTCAATCTCAGATCGAATTTCCCTAAATTTTTCTTTTTGCCGCACTCCAAAACGATGTTCTTCATCAATGATTATGAGTCCAAGATCTTTGAATTTAATATTACCGGCGATTAATTTGTGCGTTCCAATAACTATATCTATCTGTCCATTTTCAATATCAAGAACACTCTTCATATTTTCAGATTTTTTTCTAAATCTTGATAGTTCACATATTTCAACGGGAAAAGATGCAAAACGATCTTTAAATGTTTGATAATGTTGTTCCGCCAGTAAAGTAGTTGGTGTAAGGACAGCCACCTGTTTTCCTGAAGAGACAGCGAGGAAGCTCGCCCTAAGGGCAACTTCTGTTTTCCCAAAGCCAACATCACCGCAGATTAGTCTATCCATGGGTTTTTCGCTAATCATATCTTGGACAACTGCTTGAATGGCTGATCTTTGATCAGTCGTTTCGATATATTCAAAACCGTTACTAAATTCTTCAAATTCACTCTGGTTAAATTGAAATGAGTATCCTTTTTTAGCGGCTCGTTTGGCATAAAGACCTAATAATTTTGCTGCTGTATCTCTGACTTGCTTGATTGCCTTTGTTTTTTCTTTATTCCAACGTTCTGATCCTAATACATGTAAGGGCGCATTTTCTGGATCGCTGCCGCAGTACCTATTAATGCACGCTAATTGAGAGACGGGGACGTACAAGTTAGCAGAGTTTGCATATTCAAGGTGTAGGAATTCATTTGCTTCCTCACCTATATCTACGTCCTTTAGTCCTCTATACCTTCCAATACCATGATCAATATGCACGACTGGTGAACCTATTTGCAGTTCAGAGAGGTTTTTAATAAAATTTTCTACATTACGTTCGTTTTTTTTCTCATTTTTTTCTGATACATGGTGAAGCCCTTGAAATAAATCAAACTCAGTAATAACCGAAAATTCGGGAATTTTAAAACCATGGGTCAACAAACCTTTAACAATTGAAATAGATTGTTTTGAAGAATTATTTTTTTTTGAATTGGTTTCAAATTCTTTAAAAGTATTCACAACATGGCTAGGAATACTAATTTTATTCATCAACGAGTGAATAGTCTCGGCCCTACCCGCATTATTTGTTACTACTAGGATATTGTGCCCGAGTTTTTTATCCTCAAGAGCAACTTTAAATTTATCTAAATTATTATTGATTCTGCCGTCTGTTCCTAGATTAGGAAGTTGGGAAATTTTTAATAGTTTACTTATTGCATAAATGTCAATATTTCTAAAATTTTTCTTCGCAGCACTAAACTGATGCTGTTGAATTGATATTGATTCTGGAGGACAAATCGGTCTCTCCATGTCATGTTTGAGATAATCGTACCTTTGATTTATCTCTACTGCTTGTTTTTCAGTCGCCCTAGCGATTTTCACCTATCTCATATATTTTTCCATCATTCTTAAGATACGAAAAATGGTATCCAATTTTTCGTGCAGAAATGGTAAGTAATATTCAATTCCTGATCCAAAAATTTCTTTACCTACATCCCTGTACAAAGTGCATTTTAGAGGGTCTCCTTCAAAATTTTTCCTCCAATTAATTCGAAAACGGTCTGCGGAGATTTTGCCTATCGGAAATTCCCGGCTAGGAAGGATGCGAATTTCCTCTGCGGGATATAATGTTCTTTGTGTATCAGGGTCAAAAATTTTTATAGTTTCAATTTCATCGTCAATAAGCTCCAATCGATAAGGGGTTGAAGATCCCATCGGGAATAAGTCAATTATATTACCCCGTGTAGAGTATTCTCTCGGGGAGACAACATGAGTATTATTAGCGTAACCAGCAATATTTAATTGGTCTATTAACCCCTTTATTCTAATTTTTTGATTTTTTTTCAAGAAAAAGGTATGTCCTGCAACAAAATCTTTAGGAGGTAATCGCATTAATGCGGTTTGCGCGCTTAAAATTATTCCATCCAAATTTCCTTTGATTGCTTCGTATAGTGTAAGTAGGCGGTTAGATACAAGATCTTCATGAGGAGAAAATGGTTCATAAGGTAGAATTTCCCAATCGGGAAAAAGTTTAATATTTAAATCCTTATTAAAAAAATTAATTTCTGTTGATATCCTTTCAGCATTTTCCTGATTCTCGGTTATAATTAATGCGCTCGCCCCGTGACCAGTGTTTTTTTTCTCCTCTGTTAGTAGTTTTGCTAGAACAAAAGAGTCTGGAAAAGAAATATTTGACAGTTCGTGTTTTTGTTTTGGTTGATTGAACGGTAAATTTTCGTTCTGGTCGCGCAAATTAGGGTTGGTAAACATTCAGTTAAACTTTATCAAAACTATGCATATATTTGATGACTATAAATCTGCAGAAAAGTTTTTAAAAAAAACATTGTTCGCAGAAAATAACGGTGGGCCAAAAAAAAATGCAACATGGTGTATTATACCCGCTGGCGGGTCAGGGAGAAAGATTTAAAAGTAACATTCCTAAACAGTATATCCATTTAAATGGGATAACATTAATAGAGAGAAGTGTAGCTTCTCTACTTAAAATTGCCTGAAAGAGCATCTTTAGCTTGCATAATTTTGATCGTTTCCAGAGAGGATACACACTGTGAATTTTTAAAGTTTGCAACCAGTTCCAGTGATTTGAATAAGGGTGTTCCCATTATTGCATTGCGTTGTGGTGGAAGCACTAGAGGTGAATCAGTATATGCTGGAGTAAATTTTTAAAAAATATTGCCTCCATTAATGATTGGATAGTCGTGCACGATGCTGTCCGGCCTTTCGTTTCTCAAGGAGCTCTAGAACGTTTGTGGGATATTGGAAGTGAAGAGTCAGATGGAGCGATTTTGGCTATTCCTGTTTCAGATACTTTAAAGTTAGGTTTGGTTGAAAAGGGCAAAATGACTCTACAAGTGTTTACATTAAGAAAACCGAAAATAGAGAAAACTATTGGCTTGCACAGACTCCCCAAATGTTTAGGCTTGAATTGCTCTTAGATGTCTTTCAAGGAAAAAATTTTCATTTACAGATGAAGCCTCTGCAGTCGAGAATTTAGGAAAAACGCCAAGGTTGATTCAAGGGGAAAGAAAAAATATTAAGATTACTACACCTGATGATTTAGAAATTGCAGAAAATTGGCAGCTAAAAGAAGAAGGAGTTATGGGAGGCATACCATGCGTATTGGACAAGGCTTTGATGTTCATAAATTTAGCAATGAAGGTGAATTTGTTACTTTAGGTGGTGTTAGAATACCGCATTGTACCGGTTTGTTGGGCCATTCCGATGCGGATGTTTTAATACACGCCATTTGTGACGCAATTTTAGGGGCCGCTGGACTTGGAGATATCGGTGAATGGTTCCCGGATAACGATCCGGAATACAAAGGGGTAGATAGTCGAAAAATTTTAAAAAAAATAATTTCGGCGTTAAAAACCAAAGGCTTAGTTGTTTTCCAGATTGATGCTACTGTTATTTGCGAAGAGCCAAAAATTACGCCTCACAAAGAAAAAATGAAGAAAATTTTGACAATGGAAACAAACTGCTCCTTTGTCAATATTAAGGCAACAACTGTGGAAAAGATTGGAAGCATCGGGAGAAAAGAGGGAATAGCTGCAATGGCTTCGGTGTCTCTTTTATGTAAGTAATGGTGGAAATTAATGACAAAAAAAACGTTTTTAATACGCTTCCATGGCTCAGTATAGAGTCCGTAGGGAAAAGTGCTTCTTTGGCAATTGTCTTTAAAAAAAATAATCGTCTACAGATTATCACTGAGCAGATTGAGTCGCGAGAAGGAGTTAAAGACAGTCTTCTTCCTCTCATAGAAAAAATTGCAGAATCAAGTGTTGGAAGTATACAAAGAATTAGTAAGTTTGTATTAATCAATGGGCCCGGTTCTTTTACTGGTCTGCGTGTTGTAAATAGCCTAATTCATGGATTAGCGTTCGGGTTAAACAGATACATGGCATCAGCAAGCCTGTTCGAATTATTTGCTTTCGCATGGTTAGCCTCGGACGGAGGGATAGAATCAATTAAATCAGAAAAATTGGTTCTGAATGTCGCTTTGAATGCCCGTTTAGGAGAATATTTTTGTTGTTCGGTCGAATGTAAGTATCTGGGGGAGACTAAAGTAACTGGAGCGGGGAAAATTTTTCCATGGGAGATTGATTTAAAAGATTTGCCAAATGTTAAAACAAGTGCTGAGATTTCAAGTTGGAGAAATCAGGAAAATGTTTTGTTCTGTCCTAATTTGGCAGACTTTTCTTTTGTGAAAATTCTTAGAGAATTAAATTTAAATATCGACAGAATATCGTTTTCAGTTTTAGCAATGCTTTATCAACTCATTATGAAAAAAAATTGGCGTAATCCACAGGAAATTCATCCTTTGTACGTTAAAAATAAAGTTGCGCAGTCAAGTATTGAGAGACAATTTGACCCCCCACTAAATCTAAGAGATTTATCAGAAAAAGACATACCTCTATTAAAACAAATTGAAGAGAATGCGTACGATTTTGGATGGTCAGAGGGAAATTTTGTCGATGCATTGAATGAAAACTATATCGCTAAAGCATTAATCAACAATTCCGTAATGGTCGGTTATTACTTTTGGCAAAAAGTAGTAGACGAATGTCATCTATTGAATTTCACAATAGCTAGTGAGAGGCAACGCAGAGGTCTAGGTAATTGGATGTTATCTCAACTTTTAGTATCTTTGAGAACAAAAAGAATTACAGCTATCTATTTAGAGGTGCGACCCAGCAATGACACAGCAATAACATTATATTCAAAATTTGGTTTTTCAATTATAGGAAGAAGGAAAAATTATTACCCAGGAAAGGAATCTAGGGAAGATGCTCTTGTAATGAAGAGGACTATACTTACTTGATGAAAGAGCTAAATTTATATGGACTTCGTATTCTAGGTATCGACCCATTCTGGGAGAGAAGAACTAGTTTAAAAAAACTTTTTGTTGTAGTTGGAGAATTATCTGAAGAGGAGTTGTATTTAGTGAAGAGCATTTGTTTTTCAGTAAATTTGAATTATTGTGAAAGACAAACGTTCATTGTTAAATCAGTACCTAAATGGGTTAAAAAAGATGATACTGTTATAGACTTTGGGGGATTGGTTCCATGCGCAGAAAACGTAATTGGTTTACCAAACCCTAGGAAAATTCTACAGGAGCCTAACCTGAAGAAAAAAATTTGGGTTGAGTTATCTATGTTTCTTAAACGAAACTCTGATTAGTGCTTTTACGTTATTTTTGTAGTGTAGCAGCACGTTTGTCACCAATCATAGTGTCAAAGTCTACTATCTTTTGATTGTGAGTACACTTTATCGTAACAGCGTACATTGTAATTGCAACAAACGCTCCAAAAAGTGCGACGATTATGTTTACCTCTAGATTTGCATACAGCAAAAAGGAGTAGACACCTAGCATAAAAAGAACATTAAGATTTTCATTGAAATTTTGAACTGCTATGGACTGTCCGGCAGAGAGTGTGACATACCCCGATGCTGTAGCAGAGCATTCATCGGAACGACGAATGAACCCGCCAGGACACCAATGATTATTAGCAGTATACTAGCAGGGACTATTGACGAGGTCAGAGTCATCATAGGCACAACAAGGCCCATCAATATACCAATAGGGAGTACTTTTATTGAGTTTTTAGGCTAATCAATTTACCTGCAATCACAGAGCCCAGGATGACTCCAACTGCTACATTCCCTGTAACATCGCAGCTTTGTCCAATGTCATGTTCAGATGTACCTGTGCCCATAAAAGGACAATAAATTGTAATGTTGCCCTGCGCCCCAAAACAAGGTAGTCACAGCTAAAGAAATTTGACCTACTTTGTCATTCCACAATATCTTATTACTCGCTAAAAATCGTTGCATGAGTAATACTGGATTCTTTGACAGGATTGTGTACTTAGCATACGTTTTGGGGATAAACAAGTTAAACACAGTGGCAAGCATGTAAATTATTACAATAACGATTAACGCAGCTTCATAGGTATATGTGATATTCAACATCGTTGCGATGGGCAGAGACTGGAAAAATGTTGAGAAGATATTTGATATGAGGAATCCTCCAAGCAATGTGCCAAACAAAATTGAGATTACCGTAGTAGATTCTAGCCAACCATTTGCAAAGACTAATTTCTCCGGGGGAAGTAGTTCAGTAAGAATGCCATATTTAGCTGGTGCATAAGAGGCAGCGCCGAATCCAACAACGGTGTAAGCAATAAGGGGATGAATATGAAAAAAAAACAGAATGCACCCTAGTATTTTTATACTATTTGTAAGAAACATAACTTTACCTTTTTCGATAGAGTCTGCGAATGGACCTACAAATGGAGCCAACAAAACATAGGAAATCGTAAAAAATAGTTTTAGCAAGGGTGTCATCCAACTGGGTGCTAGCATATCGATAAGAATTGAGATAGCGACTATGAGAAGGGCATTATCCGCCAGAGAGGAAAAAAATTGGGCGAATATTATTGTGTAAAAACCTTTTTTCATATTATTTAACATTAATTCATGAAACTTATTACAATTTAGTGATGAGTCGTCCGGCAAAGCTAATTATTTACACAAATTCTTTTAAACACAACCTTAATGTTTTAAAAGCGAAAACTAAAGACGCGCAAATTTGGGCTTGTGTAAAAGCTGGTGCTTATGGTCATGGCATGGAGAGTATTGTAGAAGGTCTTAAAGAAGCAGATGGACTAGCAGTCCTTGAAATACGAGAGGCCAGGGAAGCCCGAGAATTAGGCTGGAACAAACCAATATTACTGCTTGAAGGTATTTTTGCAAGACAAGAATTACATAATATTTCTAACCTGGATTTGGAGATTGTTGTCCATAACTCACAAGCAGATTGAGTGGTGCTTAAGCTCTAAGGAAAAGTTCAGAAAGATTTGGATCAAGATTAATTCGGGAATGAATCGTTTGGGATTTAAGGGTAGTAGCCCATCTTTCTCTGTTGGTATTGATGAAATTTTAAACCAATTGAGGGTTGCTTGTTCATATACAGGGGAGTTAGGTTGGATGACACATTTCGCTGTTGGCGAATCAACTAAATTTTGTCTTGAGCAAGAGGAAGAGTTTAAAAAAACTATTACCTTTCTCGGTTTTAAGGATGGTGAGAGTATTAGTTACAGTAATTCGGATGCAATTATAAACAATTCTAAATTCTCTTCGGACTGGGTGAGGCCAGGAATACTTCTCTATGGTGCTCCATCTTCCCTTAATCCTAACTTCAATATGAAGACCGTCTTAAATGAGTTACAACCATGCCAATCTTTGCAAACAGAAATTATTGCAACTCAAATTGTTAAAGCTGGTGAGGCGGTAGGCTATGGAAAAACTTTTGTGGCTTTAAATGATATGATAGTTGGCATTGCGGCGATTGGTTATGCGGACGGATACCCCCGCAGCATAAAGAAAGGTGCATGTTGTATTGTTGAAGGGACGAGATGCCTAATAGTGGGCGTAGTTTCGATGGATTTAATTCATATTGACTTGAGTGAATGTTCGGAAGCAACTGTAGGTAGCGTGGTTGAATTTTGGGGAAAACAAATGCCAATTACAGAAGTCGCCCAGTTTAGCGGGAGACTTTGCTATGAGTTATTTACTGGAATCACCAGCAGGGTAACGCGCGAAATAATGTGAAGCCGTCTTAGCTACTAATCGAATTTTCTATGTTTTCTGCAGCAAAATAGCCAGACTTAACTGCCCCTTCAATTGTTGATGGATAATTAAAACTTGCTTCGTCAGAACATTTGTAAATATCCTTTATGCCCGTTCTTGTACCTGACCAAATGGCTGAGCGTTTATGCTGGTCATGTGTACATGCAATCGTGGCTCGTTTAGCCCTAATTAGTTTATAGTCCAGATGCTTTAGATCAACTGAATATTGTTTGTTTAAAAATTTTTGCGCAAATTCATATAGCTTTTCTTCTTCTTTTCTTAAATTTACATTGTTACAGGCGCTTCTAATAATTGACATTATGTTAGGTTGATTTATTTTTTTTTGAATTACAACGACATAAAATGAACCATTAAATTCGATGGGATTCCATGAAAAACTTTCTTCTTTTTAATCAAATTATGCTGAGCCTCCAATGATGGGAGAATAACCCACATATTTAAAATATGACGATATTTTTGGTTTTCCCATAAGATTGATTCTTTTGTATCAGAATATCCGCTTTTCTTCCATATTTTTGTTGCGATATGACCTGGCACAGCTAGAAAAATATTGTCATATGAATGTGAAAGGATACCTCTACATTCAATTTTTTTGTCTGGTTGAATTCTTTGTACTATCGAATTGAAGTGAAAGTTAACACCATTTTGTCGAAGATTTTCTTCTATTGGTTTTATTGCACATGAGTAATAATCAGTTTCAGGTATTAATATTTCAAGACTATTTGGTATATCTTTTGCACACTCATTTACCAGGAACGAAAGGGTGCGTAGATCTGAATTTTCAAATTCGGTATTCATAGAGTTTTCAACAAATGATTTCCAGAAAAGATTGATGGTTGCATTACTAAAAAAATTTTTTGTAAAGATTATTGAGTGAATGATCATTAAAAAATTTATTCTTTAAAAGAAAAAGTGAAAAATAAAACTTTAGGAAGAAAAGCCTCGTCGGACTTTTAATAAATTTAATGTATGTTAAGACTGTTTTTTTAAAAAGTGTTAGTTTCTTTATTTTAAAATGAAGAAGCTCGTGTAATTCATCTCCCTGAAGTTTTAGCATATTCCACTCGAAGTTGTGTCTCGTCCAATATTTTAGCGCATCACACTTGTCGAGCAATTCGATAAAGTCTGTGTATGCACCTATTGTAAAGTGCTGACCATTATCACAGGAAAAGACGCTTTTATTTTTGAGTTGCCAATCAAAGGATGAGATTCGTCCACCTGACCTAGCGGCTGCCTCGTAAACATCGATTACAAAGCCATTATTTTTTTCTGAAAGTCTTTTAGCAATAGAAAGGCCGGATATTCCTGCTCCTACAATAGCTACTTTCATATATTCATATCTGGAATTTTGCCCCACAAACCTTTCCAGCCCGCATTTAATTTTTCAATGGTATTTAACGAGATTCTTTTATCGAAAACATTAAATTTCTTTTTTTTAATTTTTTTTAACAGGTTCAAATAAATCATGCCCATTATGATTCCAGGTCGTTGTTCTTTATAATTCTCTTTCGGTAGTGATGAAAATGCAGTTCTATATTTTTTGGCTGCTATGATATAAAATTCGTGACACATTGATTTTAACTGTTTCTGTATCCGTCGGTTCACTGTTTAAAAAGTTCAAATCATACTTTTGCAATAACTCCAGTGGAATATATACTCTGCGATTTTCCCTGTCTTCAGCAATGTCTCGCAATATGTTAGTAAACTGACATGCTATACCAAGCTCGGAAGCATAAGCTAAAACTTCTGTGTTTCGAACATCTCCGAAAATTCTAGCAGATAGACGTCCAACAGCACCAGCAACATGATCGCTATAGCTTTCTAATTCAATAAAACTGACGAATGGCTTGTGATTCAAATCTTGTCTGACACCGCCTATAATTTTGAGCAAATCAGTTATGGGAAGAGAGCAACTTTTAATCGCTTTTCGCAATGCAATAGTTATCGGGTGAGTTGGAGCATCCAATGCATTAGAAATTTCGTCTTCCCACCAATCAAGTTTTCTTCTTGCAATATCTGTTTCTAATCCGGAATCCCCAATATCGTCTATTTCTCTGCAATATGAGTACAGTGCTTCCATAGCCTCTCTTTTTTCATTATTTAAAAGAGCAAAAGCTACTGTAAAATTTGAATTGCTCGTGATGACTTTATTTCTACAAAACTCAGTGGGAGACATCGTTCTCTCAAATATTCAAAATAGAATTATATAAAAAAATAGGAATGTTTTTTGTTTCTAATTTAGGGGTTGGGTCCAGACTATGGATGGATCTTTTTTGATTTGTTGGACAATGTTTTTTCCGCATTCAATGATTAATGCAATTTCCATAGAAAATCTAAGTGGCATGCCGGAGGTTAGATTTCCTAATTTTCTTGGGCAGGAGAGATCCTGTCAAAAGGTTTTGCTCTCCTTTCAATACTAATTTCATAACAAGTTTATTTTTATTTTCACCGGTGAGTCTTGAAACAGAGATCAAATTGTTTTCCTCTAAAGATTTTGGCCACTCACATTTAGGGACGTAACACCTGTTGTTTTCAGCATCTTCTTTTATATCTTGAGCAAAATTTATTAGTTGTAAACCGGTACATATTTTATCGGATAGCTCCGTAAATTCAGCTTTATCTTTTTCATTTATTTTTGTGTTTAGTCCTACAGTTGCTAATAAAAATCGACCCACTGGGTTTGCTGAATAGTTACAGTAATTCATCAGGTCAGACCATGTGGAAAATGGGCTGAACGTCGAGTCTGTTTCAAATGCCTTAAGTAAGTCACACACGGAATAGGGATCGATATCATACTCTTCAAGAACAGCAACTAATTTTTTTGAAATTTCTTTTATATTTGCTTCTCTAGCATTTTGGGCTTCGTTACAGTTTTTACTCATGGTAATTTCGTTACGAAACATGTTTAGTAGATGAATTTTTGTTTCCGTATTCAGGTCACTGCAGTCAGCTATGTCATCCGCAGTCCTAGCGAAAGCATAAAATGGTTTTACTGCGGTGCGGATTTTTTTGGGCATTAGAATTGAGGCTACGGGAAAGTTTTCGTAGTGATTAACGGAATTTAGATAGCTAGGTTGCATTTGTAAACGGGTAAACGTAGTAAACTTTTATTATTGTATGATTCAATCATATAATAATTACAGGCATCAAGCGAAGGTGGCGAAATTGGTAGACGCACCAGGTTTAGGTCCTGGCGCCGCAAGGTGTGGGGGTTCGAGTCCCCCCCTTCGCATTTTTAAAACTTAAAAATAACTTTTGGTGAGCAAGGGAAGTTGGAAGTTCAGTTTTAAACAGGTGGGTAAAATCTTTGTTTTTCTCTTAAGGTTGTGTGCTGTTTTGGATGCTATACTATGAGTTATCGGAGTCTAATCGATTCACCTTCGTGGATATTTAGCTTAAAAGGTTAATTAGATAGTGCTTTTAGGAACAGTGTTTTGAGTGATAGTAAGAAAAAAGAATCTAGCGAATTGAAAAGGTATTTTGACATAGAAGTCCTCCCTTCAGATACCCAGCCAATCGTAGAAAGCAAAATTAGAAAAATTGCAAAAACCATGAAAGCGCCTGGATTTAGACCAGGAAAAGTGCCGATAAATATTGTCAAACAGACGCATGAACTTGAGGTACAATCCGATGCTGTAAATGAGGTAATAAATAAAAAATATCTTGAGGCAATTGAAAAGCAAAATTTTCAACCGGCTGGTCCCCCGAATATTCAACCTCTTGTTGATGATAAAAACCCTGATAAGAAATCAGATAAGTTGGTTTTTCGAGCAGAAATTGAGTTATTCCCGGAAATTAGTCTTCCAAACCTTAACGAGCTCGTTGTAAAAAAAGCAGTTTCTAAAGTCACGCAAAAAGATATCAAAAGAACGATAGAAACGTTGCAGAAGCAAAAGATAGTTTATTCTGAATCGGAGAAAGGAGCATCGATGCAGGATAAGGTCTCTATAGACTTTTTGGGTAAATTAGATGGTAAGTCTTTTAAAGGGGGACAGGCTCAGGATGTAAGCTATGTATTGGGATCTGGTCAGATGATTCCCGAATTTGACAAGTTGATTGTTGGTATGAAGAAGGGTGAACAAAAGCTAGACACCATTACTTTTCCTGAGGACTATCCAGCAAAAGAGCTTTCCGGCAAGGCTGTTGAATTTGATATTAAAGTAAGGAGTGTAGAAGAGGGGAAATTGCCCAAAATAGATGAGAAATTTGCTAAAGAGTTTGGCATAGAAGATGGAAGCATCGACAAATTAGAAAAAGAGGTTGAGAAAAATTTGAAGAGAGAAGTCGAGTCCCGTTGTTTATCAAAGACGAACAACTCAGCATTAGAGGCACTTTTGCAGGCAAGCGAGTTCGACATTCCAGAAGTAATGGTTAAGATGGAGAGTGATAGGCTAGCAGAAAGAACAAAGGCTACTATGAAGCAGCAAGGAATGTTTGCTGAACAAACGAATTTACCCCCAGAAATTTTTTTAGAGAGGGCAAGACGGAGAGTCAAATTGGGGCTGCTTGTGAATAAGGTAGTTGAAAAAAACGAATTAAACCCAAACGAAGAGCAGGTGTCGTTGGTTGTCAAGGAGATGAGTGGTGTTTACGAGGACCCAGAAGCCTTTAAAAAGTGGTTTTTGCAGGATCCTAAAAGAAGAGCTCAGGCAGAAGCGATAGCTTTGGAACGCAACGTGGCGTTGTGGATTATGGATTCTGCTGTAATTGAAACTGAAGAAATCGATGCGGCTGAATTATTAAGTGATGCTGCAAAAGGCACGGAGGTTGGCGAGTAGGGATGAATGATAGTAATTTTAAACAAGTGGAAAATTTAGGGCTTGTCCCAATGGTAGTTGAGCAGTCTGGCAGGGGAGAGCGGGCTTATGATATTTATTCTCGTCTGTTAAAGGAAAGAGTCGTCTTCCTAATAGGGCCATTAAACGACCATGTTGCGAATTTGGTTATTGCTCAAATGTTGTTTTTAGAGTCGGAGAACCCGGATAAAGATATCTCCTTATATATCAACTCTCCCGGAGGATCTGTTTCCTCAGGCCTGGCGATATTTGATACGATAAATTTCATTAAGCCGGATGTCAGCACATTATGCATAGGCATGGCTGCAAGTATGGGAGCTTTTTTGCTGGCTGCTGGGACAAAAGGAAAGAGGCTCTGTTTGCCGAACAGTAGGGTGATGATTCACCAGCCATTAGGAGGTGTCTCCGGGCAAGCAACAGATATCGAGATTCACGCAAAAGAAATTTTGGCGTTGAAGAATCAATTAAATAAGATTTTATCCCAACAAACAGGGCAGTCTCTCAAAACTATTGCTAAAGATACCGATAGAGATAATTTCATGTCAGCGCAAGATGCTCTAAAATATGGGATAGTTGATAACGTGATTGAAAAAAGAGAATAGCTTAAGGTTATGGCTAGTGTATGACAAACAAAGATAACGCTTCTGATAAATTACTATATTGTTCCTTTTGTGGGAAAAGTCAGCACGAAGTTAAAAAACTAATTGCTGGCCCTTCAGTATTTATATGTGATGAATGTATTGATCTCTGCAACGAAATCGTGCGTGATGAAGTTCTTGGAGAAAAAGGATCAAAAACAGAGAGGAAGGATTTTCTCCCAACTCCCAGAGAAATAACCGGTTTCTTAGACCAGTACGTCATTGGTCAAACAGAGGCTAAAATTAGTTTGGCGGTTGCTGTCTATAATCACTACAAAAGAATTAGAACGAAAAAAAAGCAGCATAGTATCAGTAAAGGAAATGACAACGTTGAGCTTTCTAAAAGTAACATTCTTTTGATCGGGCCAACCGGATCAGGAAAAACATTCCTAGCTCAAACCCTTGCACGATTTCTCAACGTACCTTTCGTTATAGCCGATGCAACGACACTAACAGAGGCAGGCTATGTAGGAGAGGATGTTGAAAACATAGTCCAAAAATTGTTGCAAAAATGCAATTATGATACAGAGGCGGCGCGTCATGGGATTGTATATATCGACGAGATCGATAAAATTTCCAGAAAGTCTGATAATCCCTCCATTACCAGAGATGTGTCGGGTGAGGGCGTTCAGCAGGCCTTGCTAAAGTTAATTGAAGGTACAGTGGCTTCGGTGCCCCCTCAGGGAGGTAGAAAACATCCAAACCAAGATTTCGTGCAAATGGATACAACTGACATTTTATTCATCTGTGGTGGCGCCTTTGATGGATTAGAAAAGGTAATTAGAGGTAGAACGGAGAAAACATCAATTGGATTCGATGCAGATGTTAGGTCAAAGAATCAAAAGGGATTGGGAATTCTTTTTAGGGAGGTTGAACCAATTGATTTAACGAAATTCGGAATAATACCCGAGCTTGTTGGCCGATTGCCTGTTGTTGCGACTCTAGATGAGTTAGATGAAACTGCTTTGATCGAAATTTTAACAGAACCCAAGAATGCCCTGGTGAAGCAGTATGAGACGTTGTTTCAATTAGATGGGGTAACTCTTGAAATTAGAGCCTCAGCTTTGAAAGCAATTGCGGCGAAGGCGGTCAAGAGAAGAACAGGGGCTAGAGGATTGCGGTCAATTCTAGAGGCAAGTTTGATGAAAACAATGTATGAAATTCCGGATTTATCTAACCTTTCTAAGGTAGTTGTTGAGGAAAACGTTATTTTGGAAGAATCTGAACCTATTCTCATATATGAAGACAAAGGTAGGGTTGGAAAAAGAAAAGTTAGTAAAAATTAGGGGCAAAATGGTTGAAAAAGGGTTTATTGTCCCCATTTATAAGAGTAAATTAATGGTTTTAAAGTCCGATACATAATTTGTGCTTCACTAAACTTAAGAGTGTGAGATTTTTATGGAAGACGATAGCAAGAGTGAAATTGAAAAGATCGGCCCCGAAGTAGTCGATGTGACTTCGCCTTTACCTTTATTGCCCTTGCGTGATGTTGTTGTATTCCCGCACATGGTAATCCCATTATTTGTTGGGAGGGCTAAATCGATAAAGGCCATGGAAATGTCTATGGAAGGGGGACAACATATTCTACTGGCAACACAAAGGAATGCTTCGCAAAACGAGCCCTCGTATAATGATCTTTACAGAGTAGGATGTGTCGCTAACATACTACAAATGCTCAAATTGCCAGATGGTACCGTGAAGGTATTGGTTGAGGGGATACAGCGAGCATCTATTTTAGACCTGTCAAATAATGATGATTATTTTTCAGTTCATTGTGAGTTAATTGAAGACGATACCGTTGTAGGTCCAGAACATGAAGCTCTTCGGCGCACTATTTTGGGGCAATTTGAGCAGTTTATTAAATTGAATAAAAAGATTTCTGCTGATCTTTTTAGTTCTGTTTCTTCCCTCGAAGAGTTCAGTCGTCTTTCAGATACGATAGTTGCTCACTTACCCTTGAAAATAGAGGATAAGCAAGAAATTCTTGAAATCAGTTCAGTTGTTAAACGTATGGAAAAGATTCTAGAACATATAGAAACTGAATTAGATATATTGCAGGTTGAGAAACGAATTCGTGGAAGAGTAAAACGGCAGATGGAAAAGAGTCAAAGAGACTATTATTTAAATGAGCAAGTCAAGGCTATTCAGAAGGAATTGGGAGAGGGAGAGGATAGTGAACTTGATGATCTCGAAAAGAAAATTGCAAGCGCAGGAATGAGTTCGGAAGCTCTCGAGAAAGCAAAATCAGAGGTCAAAAAACTCAAACTAATGTCTCCAATGTCCGCCGAGGCTACAGTTGTTCGAAATTATGTAGACTCGTTAATTGCTTTGCCTTGGAAAAGAAAAAGTAAGGTTAGTAAAGACCTAAAAATGCCCAAAAATACTTGATGAAGATCATCATGGATTGGAGAAAGTGAAAGAAAGGATTTTAGAATATCTTGCAGTTCAACAAAGGGTTAAAAAGGTAAAGGCACCAATTTTATGTTTAGTAGGCCCACCAGGGGTTGGAAAAACATCTCTTGGGCAATCAATCGCGAGGTCTACGGGACGGAAGTTTGTTAGAATGGCTCTCGGGGGAGTAAGGGATGAGGCAGAGATTCGCGGACATAGAAAGACCTATATAGGCTCTATGCCCGGGAAAATTCTAACCAATATCTCAAAAATGGGAGTTAAGAACCCTTTGTTTTTGCTGGATGAGGTTGATAAGATAGGAACAGATTTCCGGGGAGATCCGGCAAGTGCATTGCTAGAAGTTCTAGACCCAGAGCAAAACAATTCGTTTGTTGATCATTACATTGAGGTTGAATATGACTTGTCTGATGTAATGTTTGTTGCGACGGCTAACAGTTTGAGCATTCCGCCAGCTTTGTTGGACAGGCTTGAAGTTATACGTCTTTCCGGCTACACAGAAGATGAAAAAATAAGCATTGCAAAAAAGTATCTTTTACCCAAGCAAATAAAGTTCGCGGGATTGCGAAAGGCAGAAATGAACACTCCATGCGATGGCGTCATTACAGATATCATACGGTACTATACCAAAGAGGCGGGCGTTCGTGGATTGGAACGGGAAATTTCCAAACTATGTCGTAAGGCTACAAAAGCAATATTAACTGATTCAAAGGTTACAAAGGTGGACGTGACTTCTGATAGATTAAGCGATTTCCTGGGGTGTCAGAAAGCATACTTATGGTGTTGCTGAGGATGAAGATAAGGTTGGTCAGGTAATGGGGCTGGCATGGACAGAAGTTGGAGGAGAGTTATTGACAATAGAGGCCAGCGCCATGCCTGGACAAGGAAAAATTATCAGAACCGGTTCTTTGGGTGATGTCATGAAGGAGTCGGTGGAAGCAGCAAGGTCTGTAGTGAGATCGAGAGCTGCATCGTTGGGTATTAAAGACGATTTTTTTGAGAAACTCGACCTTCATGTTCATGCTCCTGAAGGGGCAACCCCTAAGGACGGACCCAGTGCCGGGATCGCGATGACCACTGCAATAGTTTCGGCTTTGACTGGTATTCCTGTTAAACACTCTGTAGCTATGACAGGAGAGATTACCCTTAGGGGAGAAGTTTTGCAGATTGGCGGACTAAAAGAGAAGCTTTTGGCTGCTCACCGAGGAGGTCTGAAAGATGTTCTTATTCCGGAGGAGAACAAAAAGGATCTTACCGAGATTCCTGAAAAGATTACTAAAGAATTGAACATTATACCTGTAAGGTGGATAGATCAAGTTTTTGAGCTTGCACTATCTCGAATGCCTACTTCTTTGCCTGAAGATGAGGGTAAATTAACCTCGTCAGTTAGAGGCAGTAAAAAGAGCAGGACATCTAGTGAGCCTTTGGCCCACTAGAGTAAATAAAAATAAAATATTATTGGCGAAGAGGTGATAAGGTAATATACTTGTGTATTTGATTGGTACCCTGGGTGCTTAGCTCAGCTGGTAGAGCGGCGCCCTTACAAGGCGTAGGTCGGGAGTTCGATCCTCTCAGCACCCACCAAAGATTTAGGAGCGGTAGTTCAGCTGGTTAGAATATCGGCCTGTCACGCCGGAGGTCGCGGGTTCGAGTTTGGTATCCGCTCCGAATGGAAGTTGGAATCTTTTTTTCTTAAGCCACTTTTTAGAGCAATTTTATTTCGAAAAATTATTGGCGTCGCGAACCAATCGGGACTTCTGTTTTTTAATTTGTTATTAGGCATTTCCAGAAGAATAGAGGTCCTCAAAAAAAAGTTTCCCATTCCTTTTTCCGACGTTCTTTTAAAAAATTTTATAAAACTTATTTTGGGGGCCATTTTTAGAAAAAAATTAGGTTTATGTTTGAAATTATCAGAGAAAAAAAGAAAGAATTTGCACTGTTCTGTTTTCAAGGATTTTTTATATCCTTTTTGCTTATTTTTATTGGTTCGCTGTTTGTTTTACCACCTTTTATAGTTGTTGGTGCTTGGGATCAGTTCAGTCCGAACAGGGAACCCGTTGTTGCGACTATTGATGGAGTTGATATATATAAACGAAATTGGGAAAATGTCCATCAGGATTTCGTTACAAATTTTAAAAATAGAGTTGGAAACAATATACCTGATGAGATGTTGAACTCGGATGAGGTAAAAAAAGCAACTCTTGATAATATGATCAACCAATTTATCCTACAGAAGGTTGTTTCAACATCTAGAATAGCGGTTTCAGACAGCGATGTGAGAACTATAATTTTAGGAATACCGGAGTTTCATGATGAGAAAGGTGTTTTTAATTTAGATCAGGCGAAAAAAAGTTTTAGGTCGCCAAGGAATGTCTACAGTTGACTTTGAAAATCGCCTTAAAGCCGACTTATCTTTAGCTTTGATTCCTGAGATTTTAAATACATCAAATTTTGTACCTAGAACTATCGTCAGAAAATTAGCCCGTGCAGAAAACGAAAAAAGAACATTCGGTGTAAAGCTGTTTTCGCCACTTTATCATAAAAAATAAAGTAACGGTTTCAGATGCGGAAGTAAAGAATTTCTTTGATGATAACGGTTCAAGGTTTGTGATACCTGCGACGTACGATATAGATTTTATCGTTTTAGAAGGAGATGATAAGATCGAGGAAATAGGGAATCTGCTTTATGAAGAAAACTCTAGTTTGGACCCGGTTGCTGAGAAGTTTGATTTGAAGGTTGAAAGGATTACCAGGTTAGATTTGAACGCACCTGCTATAGGAGGTGGAAAACTTAATAATAATGCTTTGCGAGCTCTCAATGATGCAAAATTCAGGTCAGAGTTATTTTCTGATGATTTTTGATAGATAACTATAATACCGGAGCTAACACAAGTAGCAAAGGGACTTCACATTGCTGCAAACTTAGTCAAACAACATGAAGCTGTTCCTATGCAATTTGACGTGGTCAAAGATCAGATTAAGTCGGAGATTATGTTACAAAAGATGAATAAGTTGGCTAAAGAGGAAGCAGATACTGTTTTCGAAGAAATTAAGGCGGATAGTCAATTGAAAAAATCTTTACGAAAAGTGGTATTACCTTTTCGCAGCACTGAAGATCAAAATAGTGATCAGTATTCTCAGCTTCTGCAACAATTTAAGGGAGAGCTGTTTTCACATGAGTTGCAAGTAAATCAAGGAACAGTTTTAAACATAGGCTCAAGTGGTGCTGCGTTGGTTTTTTTCCTTTCTTCTGAACTTGAAGAAGCTTCTAGTAAAAGAGTCGTTGAATCACTTCAGGATATATTTGGAATATTTAATAGCGCGGAAACCGATCTTGTCGTGAAGGCCTGGCTTCGTGATTACGAGAAGCAGATGAAGGTTGATCGTTACTTAAATGTTTTACTTACAGACTCAGCCATTGCGCAGTGAAGGTCTGGGATTTCTGAGTAATTCTCTGATTTAAATATTTGGGCTTCTTTGATTTTGGTGAAATTTTTGTTTATTGATTTCAAATAGGAAGGGTCATAGTGTTCACGTAAAAGCATTTTTACGAATTCTTCCCAATGTCTTTTTTTGTACATTTCGACTAATCGATCAAACTTATCTTTGTCTAAATAATTTTCAAATTTTGCAATAATGTTTAAAAATCTTTCCGGTTTTTTAGGAAGTGAGTGTATTCTTTCAGGAGAAAATTTATTCTTTCTTCCATCGTCATCTGAATCCACAAACAATTCGAGTTCCGCATTTTTTTGATAATTGCTGTAGGAATTTGTCTGTTCCCAATTTTTCTGCTTTCGGATTCTACGAAAACACGTTGTTCAGCATTGAGTCTTAACATAGCAACTAATAAGTTAGACTCAAATTGCTTTTGACTTGGTTGAGTAACTGATGGGTATTGACCCAGAAGCGAGCCATAGTGTTTCGCTATCTCTTCCAAATCTAACGTTTGTAATCCATGTTTATTTAGTTCAGTTAGTAGTTTTGTTTTTCCGGAGCCGGTCAAACCGCAAATGACTTGAAACTCAATTTTGTTCCCTAATTTTTCCAATTCGTTTATTACGTATCGTCGGTAGGACTTGTATCCTCCGCTCAATATATTAGCCTTGAAACCTGTTCGAAGTAAAATTGTTGCTAGGGACTTACTTCTTTCCCCTCCCCGTTGACAATATATCAAAGGCTGCCAATCCTTATTTTTGTATTTGAGTACGCTTTCAAACATTTTGTATACGTTTTTACATATTAACCCAGCACCTAATTTTTTCCCTTCGAATGAGTCTTGTTTGTAAAGTGTGCCAACCAGGCTACGCTCTTCATCTGAAAGCACAGGTAAATTAATCGCACCTGGAATGTGATCATCCTGAAATTCGCTAGGAGACCTTACGTCAACAATTTCTGAAAATTGGTCAGGCTTTTCTATAACTGAGTAAATATCCGTGGCTTTAGAGCGTAAAAGTTGGTACAGTATCGTCATAATGAAAGTTTATAATCTAAAGTGTCAATATGGTCATTCTTTCGAAGGTTGGTTTCGCTCGAATGACGAATTTTTGGTTCAAAGTGATAAGGGTATTTTGTCATGTCCAGTATGTGACGACAATGTTGTAACCCGACTACCATCTGCTGCGCATATTCAAGCACAAAAGACTTCTGCTTCATTTAGCTCGAAGGCGTCTTCTGATACAGGCAAGAATAGTGTTCTTCAAAGTGAAGTTAACAGAAAACTTTTAGAAGTTGCGAGACACATTTTGGAAAATGCTGAAAATGTTGGCAACCAGTTTGCAAAAGAGGCGAGAAAAATTCATAGGAAAGAGGCTGAAGAACGATCCATTTATGGGACTGTCACAACCGAGGAATCAAAAGGAGCTTAGAGACGAGGGAATAGAAATCTTTTCGATACCAGTTGGCGTTGCGAAGAAAAAGCCGAAAAGCATTCAATAAAAGACTTATTCTTCTCGTAATAAATCGTTAATAGCCGTTTTTTTTCTCGTTCTCTCATCGACTTTTTCACTATTACTGCGCAATAGAGATGTACGCCGCCTTTTCCGGGCAAGGAGCCTGAGACCACGACGCTACCCTCTGGGACAGTGCCGTAAAGAATGTCTCCTGTTTCCCGGTCAAGAATTTTTGTTGATTTTCCGATAAAAACTCCCATAGATATGACTGAGTTTTTTTTAACTACCACGCCCTCAACAACCTCACTTCGTGCTCCTATAAAACAATTATCTTCGATAATCGTTGGTGCAGCTTGAAGAGGTTCTAATACACCTCCAATTCCAACACCGCCCGATAAGTGCACATTTTCACCAATTTGAGCGCAAGAACCAACAGTAGCCCATGTATCTACCATTGTCCCATTGCCTACATAGGCTCCAATATTTACAAATGAAGGCATTAAAACCGTATTTTCCCCTATGAAGCTACCAAAACGGACCGAAGCTGTTGGCACCACTCTTGTTTTCAAGTTTTTAAAATTTTCAGAATTGTATCCAGCAAATTTGCTTTGTACTTTGTCATAGAAATTTAAATCACCGGCTCTTACGTGAGTGTTATTTGATATTTTAAAGCTCATCAAAACTGTTTTTTTAAGCCAGTCATTTACCTTCCAGGATCCATTTTGGGGCTCGGCAACTCGAACTGTGCCATTATCAAGTAACTCCAAAACACTCCTAACGATTTTTTGCGACTCTTTGTTAGCCAGTTCGCTTTGATTATCCCAAAGATATTCAATTTTAGTTTGTAAATCAAGGTTCATTTGTATTGTTTTCCTTTGTCTTATTGTTGAATTTTTCAATTTCAACAGTGGTGTAAATTCCTCCGCGCACATTCCATTTCGCAATAATTTTTATATAACGCGGGCTCAAAAGAACAAATAAATCATCCATGATTCTGTTTGTTACAGCTTCGTGGAATCCTGCTTCATCTCTATACGCCCAGAAATAGCTCTTCAGGGATTTCAATTCCACGTTAACCAGGTCAGGCACATATTCTATCTGAATCACCGCAAAATCTGGTTGAGAAGTTAATGGGCAAATACAAGTAAATTCCGGAATCTCAAATTTGACAGTGTAATTGCTTGTTAAGTTTGGGTTGGGAAACGTTTGAAGGTTTTTTTCTTTTTTTAGGGCCATAAAATGGTTTTCCGCTGACAGGATATTTCTAATTAGTTAAACTTACGGTTAATATAATACAGAATTCATTCCTTTCGGCTGTTTTTACTTAAGTTATAAAAAAACTCGTGTTATTAACAAAAATTAGACTCTCTGGATTTAAATCTTTCGTAGATTCTGCGGAGATAAAATTGTCGACTGGCTTGACAGGAATTGTTGGGCCCAATGGTTGTGGAAAGTCTAATGTTGTTGATGCGGTTAAATGGGTGTTAGGAGAATCCAGAGTCTCTGAATTGAGAAGCGGGCAATCAAAAGACATTATTTTCAATGGTTCGGGGTCACGAGCAGCAGCCGGGCGAGCCAGTGTTGAATTAATATTTGATAACTCAGATGGTTCATTGAAGGGGATGTGGGGTGGTTTTAGTGAGATCTCTGTGCAACGAACTATAACTTCGGATGGATCTTCTAATCTTTCCATAAATGGTCAATCTGTTAGAAAAAGGGATGTTCAGGATTTATTTTCAGGAACAGGTCTTGGCCCAAGGGCCTATGCCATTGTTGGACAAGGCTCTATAAAAAATATAATTGAGGCACGACCCGAGGAATTAAGATTTTTGTTGAAGAGGCTGCTGGAGTTTCAAAGTATCGAACGCGCAGGAGAGAGACGGAAAGTCGCCTCAGAGACAGTAAGGCAAACCTCTTACGGGTTGATGATCTTATTCAAGAACTTGACAAACAAATTGAAGGTCTTACTGCACAAGCCGAATCTGCGGCAAAGTATCAAGAAAAAGTTCGGAAAAAACTTGAGGTGGAGTATGAAATCCTGAACTGTAAAGAGGTGGACATAAAGGGTAAAGTTCTAACATTGAGAGCGACGCTTGATGCAGATATGACTGAATTGAAAGATCTTGAACACGAGTACAAAACGAAAAATGTTGAATTAACCGACTGCAAAAATAAAACCTTTCAAAAACAGAGTCTATTTAGCAAAGTAACGGAAGAGTTTCATGAATTAAACTCTGAAATAATTAAAAAAGAAAGTGAAAGCAAGTTGATCCTCCAAAGCATCGAGCAACTAACTAAGCAAATTTCTGAAATTTCTACTGAGCTAGGAAACTTAGACTCCGCTTTTAACGACGAGGCGATCGAATTAACGAATGCGGAAAATCATTTAGCAGAAATAGATTCGTTGGTTTCTAAGTTAAATGCGGAGACGACACTGCTGGGACAAACGATTGAACCTCTTGAAAAAGATTTAGAAGTCATAGATATTGCCTTGAGCGAGGGTAATACCCAGTTAGCTTTGCTAAAAGCGGAAAAAGCAAATATTGAACAAAAATCACGTCAAGATCTCGATCTTATGAAAGATTTTGAGGAACGACTATTGGTTTCAAAAAATGAATTGATGGGTATCAGCAAGCAGGAAACTCTTAAATTAGAGTCTTTAAAGCAGGAGCTTGAGAAATTGAAGATCTCTGCTGACCGTGACTCCGAGCGCCTTAAAGAGGAAAGAGAGAGCCTTGTGAGAATTGAAGATGCTCTTTTGAAGAAAAACAGTGAGCTTGCGGAAGAGGAGGGCATATTGCTCTCAGCAAAAGCGTCTCTTGAAGCCTTGTCACACGTACAAGAAAAAGAGTTGGGCTCAGAAAAAATTAACGAGTGGCTTTCTGAAGTGGGTTTGGGCGAGTGTGAAAAGCTTATTTCAAGACTGATTGTAGATGAAAAATGGAATCTAGCTGTTGAAACAGTATTGGATAGAAAGTTAGCGGCCGTTGTTTTGGAGTCTGAACGGCAAAATACTGCTGTACATGGATTAAATGCTCCGTTTGGCACATATTTTATTCCTAAGGGTTTAGAGAGGCAAAACAAAATCAATCAAGGTAATCGAGACTTAGCGTCAGTTATATCCTCTGATTGTGACTCTTCTCAGGCAGTAAAAAATTGGTTAAAAAGTTTTTTACTTGCGGATACTGATGATTTTGCAAGAGACAATGTAAATTCTTTACCTATCGGCTCTTACTACGTTACAAGAACAGGAAATATTTACGGACAAGACTTGGTCTTTTTAAATTCTAACAACCAGCAAGCCAGTATTTTATCAAGAGAAAAAGATATACATAGGCTAGCTGAAAAAAGTTGACGAATCTAATAAGAGTTGTAATCAATTTCGGATACAAGTAGATAAATTTAAGAGAAAATTTGATGAGAAAAAAGAGCTTGTACAAGAACTTTTAGATTTGTGCGAAAAGAATCAAGATCTCCTGCATCAAAAGGAGCTTTCATTGGCTGTTCTAATGGAAAAGAATGAGAATCTCATTTCTAGAGAGAAATCGCTAGCGGATAATATAGAAAAACTTGAATTTGATAAACAGCGTGTCTTTGATCGTTCCTTGTTGCAAAAAAAAGATTTGCAAAGGAATGAAGAAGAAATGAAAGAGCTTAATTCTTTGAAAGAAAAAAACGTGCAGGACAGACAAAAAATCTTTGAAGCATTAAAAGGCCACAAAGAGAAATTCGATAGAAAGACTGCTGAAAAAAATGAAAAACAGTTTGAGCAAATAGGTCGACAAGAACATATTGCTGCTAAAAATGAGAAATTAAATGACCTACAAAGACGTAAAGTAGAGTTGCTAGAGCGCAAGAAAGAATATTCCCGTACAAAACTGGAAAAAGAAAATGCATTAAATGAATCGGTTATAGCAGAGTCTCTCCAAGCTAAGGCAAAAGTTGAAAAAGAGTTGATCAGGTTAAGGAGTGACGCGGAGACAGGCTAAAAATCAGGAGCAAATTGTAGAAGGAGAAATTTCAACATTACAAGATTTGATTGAGAAGAAAAAAGAAGAAGCTCATAGCAAAGAAATTGTTCTGACAGAAAAAAATAGTTTGTTTGAGCAAATAAAAAATGACAAAGAATTAAAATATGCAGAATTTACTAGATATTCCACTCAGTATGAGAATGAAAGTAGGGAAAGAGTTTGCGGCAACTTGAAAAAGAATTCAATAACCTTACTAAAGAATTGGAGGAAATCGGACCGGTAAATTTAGCAGCGGAGACAGAAATTACCTCCATTAATCAGAGAAGAGAAGGATTAATTTCTCAGGTGGATGATATTAGAACGGCCGAGTCAGAACTGAGTCAAGCAATAAAAAAAATTGATGCCGAAACAAAAGATTTACTTGATAAAACAATGGAACAGATTAATCAAAACTTGAAATTTTTGTTTCCTAAAATGTTCGGGGGTGGAAAGGCGGACCTTGTTCTTCTTGAAGAAGACATCCTAACTGCTGGTATGGCCATCGAGGCCCGTTTGCCTGGAAAAAAAACTATGTCTATACAGTCGCTTTCTGGAGGGGAGAAGTCAATGGCTGCTGCGACACTAATTTTTGCTTTTTTCTTACTCAACCCTGCTCCTTTTTGCTTACTTGACGAAGTAGATGCCGCATTGGATGATTCTAATGCAACTAAATTAAGCACTTTGGTTGTCGAACTTTCAAAAAAAACACAATTTATTTTTATAACACACAATAAAATTTCGATGGAAATCGCTGATCAATTGATTGGAGTTACTATGAGAGAGCCTGGTGTCTCTCGGATTGTCTCGGTAGATATTGAGTCAGCTCTCTCACTTACAGAGAAAGACTCTGTGCAGCTGGTTTGATCTGGTTGGATTCTTTATGGCGGTTGATCGGAGAGGCAGCTGTCTTTGCGTTGGCTTCCTTTGCAATATTGGGCATTGCAGTAATCTGTGATTATCTGCGCCAAAAAAAACGTGAAAATAAATTTACTCGTAGGTTTTTGCTGGAAAAAACCAGAGGAGAGAAACAGAACACACCGTTCGATTCATACGAGTTTGTACCGGACGCGAGATATGAATGCATTATAAAATTTTCGATCCTGGGTAAGCAAGCGCTTAATACACTTCTAAGTCATAAGTATCAAGAGAAAGAAGTAGGCTCTAAACGGGTTTTTGTTTCGTCCCGCTTAAATACCTCTCAAACACTCAAACTACCTAATCCACAGGTATCAATTTCTATTATCTTAGCTGATCGCTTTGGCCATATTACGGAGAATGAGTATCATAGTTTCGTTGATTATGTTGAGGGAGTAAGAACTCAACTGGGAAGCAAAGCAGTGCTAGACAAACCAATTCCTAGATTACTCAGAGATTCTTAAAGCATCCAAAGAGGTTTATCGCAAAGTATCCCACCTTGATTCCATACTTGAATTTTCCCTTAAGTCTTCTGATATTATTGATTTGAATTTATTTCGAAATTATATGGAGAAACTGGGTTATATGGAGACCTTCCCATCGAGGTTTGTACTGTTCGATACCAATGAAAATAAATTGTCCGTTGCCGAATTTAGTGACTCGAAAGATGTTTTTAAATTTGTGTTTAATATAGCTATTTCCAATAATCCTACTCAGGTGTTAAAGGATATGTTTGACGGTTTGCGATGGATTGCGGAATATTTTAAATGTCAGATTTTGGATAAAAATCATAATGAGGTGGATAAGCAATCTTTTGAAAACATCTTAAATCAAGTTGAAATTAGAGTTAGTCAATTAAAAATGGGAGGCTTGTTCCCCGGAGGTAGATTATCGAGAGAAGTGTTTAAATTGAGATGAGTAGTGCGTTAAAAAAAAAAAGAAAAGATCTCGTAAGTACTATTAAGAGACATCAAGAAGCTTATTATTTAAAAGATCAACCCAAAATAAGTGATGAGGCCTATGATCAATTAGTAGCAGAGCTATTTTCTCTAGACCATAAGTTAAATATTCCGCGCTCCTCCACAGAAAAAACTTTAGGAGTAGGTCACAAAAAACGGGATGAATTCCTCGCAGTCGAGCACTCTACTCCAATGCTCTCCCTTGATAATGCGTTCAGTTTTGATGAACTTGACCTGTTTTTCAAGAGAGTTACAGATTTTATAAAAAAAAATGGGCTTGATTTTTCTCCAGAGTATTCTGCCGAAATCAAGTTAGATGGTGTAGCTGTGTCGTTGACCTATGTGAATGGCGAGTTAAAAACTGCAGCAACTAGGGGTGACGGATTGGTGGGAGAGGATATAACTGACAACGTAATGTCTATGATTGGGTACCACACGTTTTACATTTGAAAGATAATCATAGACGCACCGTTAAATTTTTCGATAATAGTGTTTTGGAAATTAGGGGCGAGGTTGTTTTTCTTAAAAAAGATTTTGAAAGGTTTAATAAGCAACAGGAAAAATCTTCAGAAAAACTTTTTGCTAATCCTAGAAATGCTGCTGCCGGAAGTCTACGACAGTTAGATGCATCCATCACTATGTCCCGACCGCTAACTTTCATCACTCACGGAGTTGGGGAAATGACTGGGATTTTAGATGATACCTTTAAAACTCATTCATTATTTTTGGAATTTATGGAAAGTGTCGGTTTCAAAGTAATTCGGCCACGAGTTAAAGGCGGAAAACCGAGTGATATCAAGATATACCTAAATCAAATTTTAAATATAAGAGAATCACTACCAGTTGAAATCGATGGGGTTGTAGTGAAAATAGAAAACTATGAGCTACAGAACAAACTAGGGTCTACAGTGCGGGCTCCACGGTTTGCCATAGCTTATAAATTACCATCTGAAACTGCAATCACTGAGGTGATTGGTATTGATATTCAGGTAGGTAGATTTGGAACATTGACACCTGTTGCAAGGCTAAAAACTGTAAGCATAGGGGGGTAAATATTTCAAATGCGACATTGCACAATGAAGATGAACTCAGAAAAAAAGGAGTGAAAATTGGGGACAGAGTGGAAGTTCGAAGAGCAGGTGATGTTATCCCAGAGGTCGTTCGAACAGTAAATACGTCGAATAAAAAGAGTAATAAAAACTTGTCTTTTGAGATGCCAAAATTTTGTCCATCGTGTGGCGGAAAAACTGAGAGGTTAGAAGGAGAGGCTGCACGTAGGTGCATTAACGGAAAAAAATGTCCTGCTCAATTGGAGCAGGCATTTATTCATTTTGTTAGCAAAAAGGCTATGAATATTGATGGTTTAGGTACAAAATTAATAAAACAATTAATAAGGGAGAACCTTGTAAATTCTTTTGATGACATATATAAGCTTAAGTGTTTTCAATTGGAAAAATTAGATAGATTTGGTACAAAATCTGCGCAAAATTTAATCGATAGTATAGATAAGTCAAGAGAAACTACTCCGGCTAAGTTGCTTTACGCTTTAGGAATCAGGCACGTTGGTTTGCAAACAGCAAAATCTATTTGTGATGCGTTAAATCGTTTTGAAGAAATTTTTTCCTTACCGTTAGAAAAGCTAGCTCTTATAAATGACATTGGTCCAGTTGTAATTTCTTCTGTCTCAAACTTTTTTAAAACAAGAGAAAATTTAGATCTTACTCAACGGTTGTTAAATGAGATAAGTTTTAAGAAAGAAGTTTTTAATCGAAGAGGAGTTTTTGCTGGGAAAAATATCGTTTTTACCGGAACTTTAAAAACGTTGAAGAGGGCATTGGCCCAAGAACTAGTTCAAAAAAATGGAGGCACATGTTCTGGGACTATTAATAAAACGACGGACTTTTGTGTAGTTGGGGAAAAAGCAGGAACTAAAGCTAAAGCTGCTCTTAAAATGAAGGTTAAAGTAATAACTGAAAATGAGTTTTTAGCTATGATAGATCAAAATATTCGGTGAAAGGAAGAAGATGATAAGAAAAGCTGTTTTTCCCGTAGCAGGATTAGGAACTCGTTTTTTACCTGCAACGAAAGCTTGCCCGAAAGAGATGTTACCGGTCGTGGACAAACCGCTTATTCAATATGCAGTAGAGGAAGCGGTTGATGCAGGGATAACCGAAATGATATTCGTTACTGGTATGTCAAAGAGAGCGATTGAGGACCATTTTGATAGAGCCCCAGAGCTCGAGAGAGCTTTAAGAGAAAAATCCAAAGAGGATCTTTGTGATTTGGTTTGTAATATCCCTCCTAAAGGTGTTTCATGTATCTTTATCAGACAAGCTGAGCCTCTTGGGCTCGGGCATGCGGTGCTTTGTGCTAAACCTGTCATAGGTCAAGAGGATTTCGCAGTAATCTTAGCCGACGATTTAATGGTTCCTGCCCAGGGAGGACAAGGCGTTTTAGGGCAAATGGTAAACAATTTCTCTAGTGAGTTCTCTGGGATGCTGGCTGTTGAGCAAATTGAAGGCGCGGAAATTGAAAATTATGGGGTTATTGGAGGCACATCTGTTTCAAAAAAATTTACTAGAATTGAGCAGATTTGCGAAAAACCGAAAGCAAGTGTGGCTCCGTCAAATCTCGCTGTCGTAGGGCGATATATTTTTTCTGGCGAAATTTTCAAAGCTTTAGATGAGATTGGTCCTGGTAAAGGTGGGGAAATCCAACTTACAGATGCAATTGCAGTGCTTTTAAAAGAGAAAAAAGAATTTCGAGGGGTACATTTTTGATGGACGCCGTTTTGATTGTGGTTCAAAAGGGGGTTATCTTCAGGCAACTGTGGAATTAGGGCTGAGGCACGACAAAGAGGGTCAAAACTTTCGCAAATGGCTAAAAAAGCAAGTTTTTTAATAAATTTATGAAATTTACTAGTTTTAGTTGAATAGTCTCTTAAAACGTATAGAATGTAATGAAATTCTGAATTTTGGCTTTGAGGAGGAGTTATGCCCCGGCACGTAAGATATGGAGATTATGTTCAAGCTGTAACGGTTGATGAGGAAAAGATAAGTTATTCGAAACTCATGCCATCTGTTCAACTAGACTCGAATGGTAACGAGATTCCTCAAAAGCCTGACAAGCTTCGTATGAGTGGCATGGACGTTTACAATGTAATAAAGCCGTACGTAAGCGTTAGATTTATGGATCAAGTAAATGCAGTGGTCCCTCTTGCCGCATATTTAGCTCTTTTTCAGATACTTGTTTTGGGCGTACCTATTCCTGAAGCTGCTTTGCTTGGAGTTGGGCTTTTAGCTGTAATGTTTGGGCTGATGCTGTTTATGGAGGGACTCAAGCTAGGTTTAATGCCTTTTGGGGAAACGATAGGGTCGAAGTTGCCGCTAAAATTACCATTGCTTGGAGTCCTGTTTGTAGCGTTTCTCTTAGGTATTGGGGTAACTTTTGCTGAGCCTGCGATCGGGGCTTTACAAGCAGTTGGCTCAATAGTGGATCCAAAGCAAGCTCCGTATTTGTATACATTGCTTAGCCCTCAAAGGGTGACATACACCGTACTATTTGTTGGTGCTGGAGTAGGGGTGGCTGCAGTTGTTGGTACACTAAGGTTTCTCTATGACTGGAGTTTAAAGCCTCTAATTTACATACATCTTATACCGGTTGTTATATTGACTGGGTATTGCTTTTTTGACCCTGATTTAGTGACCATGATAGGTTTGGCATGGGATTGTGGTGCCGTAACAACCGGCCCAGTTACTGTGCCGCTTGTTCTAGCCCTCGGGATTGGGGTTGCAAATGCAGGAGGCCAAACTGGCAAGGAGAGCAAATTACAGGGATTCGGGATTGTAACACTTGCCTCTTTAAATCCAATTTTGGCAGTCTTGTTATTGGCAATATTTTGGAAGTTTACCGTTCCAGTAGAAACCATTTTGGCCGAGGCGGAACTCAATATGGCAGCAGCTGCAGCCAGTGCGGAAGCCGCATGGCATACACAATCGCCTTATGCTGAGGTTGTAGGCGGGGTTCGAGCTATTGTTCCTTTGGTCATATTCTTGATGATTGTATTATTCGTAGTGTTGCGCGAAAAGCTTCCAAATGCAGGCATTGTAGTTTGGGGTCTTTTCCTTTCAGTTGTTGGAATGTGTATCTTTAGTATCGGATTAACCTATGGCTTAGCTCAGCTCGGAGCGGGCACAGGAGGATTGGTTCCTGGTCTCTTTGTAGACATGGATGATAGTTTGATGCCAGCAGCACCTTTATACAATGCAGGTGTCGGAATTGCGATAACGGCATTGTTTTGCTTTCTGCTAGGGTTTGGTGCGACATTAGCTGAGCCGGCTTTAAATGCCTTAGGATTGACGGTTCAAGACCTTACCAATGGTTCATTCAAAAAATCGATGCTTATGTACTCAGTTTCTACGGGAGTTGCCGTCGGGATAACGCTGGGTATAATGAAGCTTATTTTTGGCTTCAGCATTTTATATATCCTCGTTCCTGGTTATATTTTGGGAGTTGTGCTTACGTATTTGTCTACGGAAGAGTTTGTTAATGTCGGCTGGGACAGTGCCGGAGTTACAACTGGGCCAATCACGGTGCCACTTGTACTCGCAATGGGACTTGGTTTTGGAAAGGCAGTTGGAGCAGTTGAAGGGTTTGGGATTCTTGCCGCTGCTTCTATTAGCCCAATTGTGGCTGTTCTGGCACTCGGTGTTTATGTCCAGTGGCGGGTCAAAAAAGATAATGAGCGTGCCGCTTTGGAGGCCGCAGATGATACTGCGAAAGCATAGTCTGTTATTACTATAGGAGAGATACACAAATGGCAAAGCGTAAAGTAACAAATTTGACCGATGTTTCAGAGATAACATGTGTTGTTCAAAAGGGAATGGCAGACGAAATTGTTCAATCTCTTCTCGATGCTGGAATTCAGGGTGCTACCGTTCACTCAGGAGTGGGCACGGGAATTAGGGAACGGATGGGTCTTCTAGGGGTTGCCGTGGAAGTTGAAAGAGAGATAGTGCAAGTCTTAGTGTCAAAGGACCAGGTCGACAGAATATTTGAGAGAATGTATTTGGCTGGAAGACTTGATACTCCTGGAATGGGCTATATTTATGCTGCTCCACTAGTTCAAGCTGCTACATATATTCCCGCACACCTTCTTGAGGATAAGGATTCCCTCTCTTCGTTAGGAGTATAGTATGAGCGACGCTAAGATACCAAACATTGACTATACTAGGTTGTTAACCTGCATTTTGTACGAGGGGGGTGCAGCTGATGTGCTTGAGGAGTTGTATAAACGAGGGATAAAAGAAGGTTATTTTGTATCGGTGAGAGGTGCTCCATTAGGAAGATCTTCGACTGTTCAGGGTTTGCCAGAGATTCCTCAGACGGAGATCCTGCATGTCGTTGTTGCTGCAGATCAGGCAGACTACATTTTTCAGATGATATATGAGTTTGCTAAACTCGATCAGCCTCAAAAAAGGTATTATTTTTGTTAAAAAGCTTACAAGGTCATCGCTTAATATTCTTCCTGAAGATACTGATCTTACAGAGATGGGCTTTCAGCAAGAAGATGCAGCGTAAAATTACTATTGATTAATTAAACTCAAGAAATGCAGAATTAAGGAGAAATAGATGAACGAAGAGTCCGCAGATGTAAAAATAAAAAAGAATAGGAGACGCATTTTTGATGCGGAATCTTTTGTGCAATATAATCAGGGACAGGTTTTTGTTGGGCGTTCAGTTATTGAAGAAAATAGAGCTCTTGCGCTGAAAAGTTTTGCTTCAGACGCTCAAGGAAATAGGGAGCTGTTATTGAGGACTGTTGACGATGTTTTACGTAATCGAGAGGTTATGGTAGAACAACTTAGCCCAGCTACTCCTGAGGAAGAGCGGTTCCAGAACTCTATGAAAAATAGAGTGAAAATAGAGGAGTTAGAAAAACAGGCTGAATTCAATAAGGCTATGTTAGAGATTAACCAGTTGATGGTTGATGCAAATAAGCTGCTTATTGAGATAAACCTCAAGACGAGACAAACTAATGAGTCTCTTGTAGAGTATTTGGATGAGCTTTCCACATTAAACGCAAAATGGTTGGACGGAGATTTGGAAAGTGGTATGAAAGCATCCACAGGGTCAGATAATGATGCCAGGGTAACTGACAATACTTCTCGTGCTGAAAAAGTTGCAGAATTGGCTCAAAAGAACAGAGAAACTATTAACGCGTTGTATGAAAGGGCGACTCAAAACAGGGGAACGATAATGAGTGAAGCAGAGAAAAGTGCCGAGCTTAGAGAAGAAATTGTTACTTTAAGAGAAAAGATATCAGCCAACCAAAGAAGGGTTGCTGATAAGATTATAGAGTTGTAAGGTTGCTGGGGTTTTAATGCGCATTTAGTCACTAAGGTTGTAAAGGAGATACTCCTTATCATAAAGGAGTGCATCTCTTTTAGCTTGTGTGGCATGTTAAAGGTTCATAACTAATTTAACTTGGACCAAATGGCGATAGTGGCAACTTGTCAGGTCTGCGCAGGTTGCGCGGGATTGCTCGTATTTCTATTAGGAAGATGATCTCAAAGCAGAGAGTATTTGAAATATTAGATGGCTCATCGAAAGACTCCGCCAGTAGAATCTGCGAGCTCGTCATTATCTCAGTCGTGGTTTTAAATGTTTTTGCTGTGCTCCTTGACTCGGTTCCTGAGATTCATCAAAAATATAAAGATTTCTTTGCACTATTTGAGCTTCTCAGTGTGATTTTTTTTACACTTGAATATTCTCTTAGAGTCTGGTCATACGGGGCTAAATACGACAATAATAAGGGAGGGTCCTGGAAGGGTCGCAAAGAATACATTTTTTCTTTTTACGGATTTATAGACTTTGTGGCAACGATGCCATACTACCTCCAGTTTATATTTCCCGGGATGGATTTGAGGGTTTTAAGAGTTTTACGTATGTTAAAGAATAAAAGTTAACGCACTATAACTCAGCACTTCAAGATTTATTTATGGCGATAATTGCTGAAAAACGCGCATTTGGCTCTGCTGTTTTCTTAGTAACTATTGCAACGATTGTTTCTGCTTCCTTGATGTATTTTGCTGAAGGATCCTTGCAACCCGAACATTTTGCATCAATTCCTAAAAGTATTTATTGGGCTGTCATTACCATTAGCACAGGTTACGGTAACGTTGAGCCTGTTACAAACATTGGTTGGATTATCGCTGCATTAACCGGATTCACTGGCGTTTGCATGGCAGCAATTTTGACGGGTATCGTTGCATCGTCCTTTTCAAACCAGTCCGCTCGTAAACGTGCTGCTTTTGAAGGCCAGCTAAAACTTGTTTTAGTAGATGAGGTAGTAGACGAGTCTGAAAAAAGACTTTTAAGAATGCTGCAACAGAAATATAGAATTAGTGATGAGGAAGTTGAAGAGATGTTAAGTAATCTTACCAATGGAGAGATTACAAAGTTATGAATCCCGCTAATAAATTACAAGTCAAAATTTTTAAGTTACTGGATGGTTCGGAATACTCAAAGGTTAGTCGATTTATAGAGTTTTTTATTGTTGCAATAGTTGTTCTTAACGTGTTGGTAATCATTCTGGAATCAGTTCAGACGATTAATCAAAGGTTTGGCAGAGCTTTTTTTTATTTTGAAGTATTTAGCGTAGTCGTTTTTACTGTTGAGTACATTTTGCGAGTTTGGTCTAAAGGAGGTAAAATATGAATAAAGAGCGAAGGGGGGCATGGAAAGGGGAGAAAGGAGTATATTTTTTTCATTTTTATGGATTGATAGATTTTTTTGCAACGGCTCCATTTTACTTGCAGTTATTATTTCCCGGTTCAGATCTCAGATTTTTGCGTGTTTTTAGATTGCACAAGAATTTTTAAGTTGTCTCGATACAATAGTGCACCCTTCAAGATCTTGGGAGGCTGTGGTTGCAGGCGAGTCATTTTTACTCAGCCTTTTTCTTGTTACTAATTGCATGTCTTCTTTTTCGTCACTCCTGTACATGAGTTGAAGGCTGCAACAACCTGATGTTTTGGGTTCTATTCCATTAGCAATGAAATGGTTCATAATGACTATTGTGGGGGACAGGGGAAATGTTGATCCGACTACTACATTAGGATTTCAGTGTTAATGTTTATTACTCAGCTTATAGCTATTATGTTGGCTGCAATTCTTACGGGAGTTGTTGCTACCGCATATAATGCTCAAGTTACACGGCGCGAGGAGGAAGTACGAAGCACTTGTAAAGGAAGTTTTAGCTGATGGAGTTATTGATGAAGAGGAACAAAAAAACGACATGCTAAAACAAAATTTGGGATGAGTGATGAACAAGTAGAGATGATTGCTGAGCAAGTAAGGTCGAGAACCAGGAAAAGAAGAAAAGGCACAGCTCCAAAAGCAAAGGTAAGTTAATCATAATTTAGATGGCAAAAAGGTAATGAAAAGAAAAAACTGAATCCGATAATGAGAATTTAGCAGATGCCTTTAAGCGAGGTGTCGATTATTCCTAAAGGTTTAGAGCCTTTAAGAGGAAGTGCGTGAGAGAAAAACTGGGGTTTACGAGTTAGAGTAACTGCAATTCTTTTAACCTGTAGTTGTCAGCGCAATAAAGTAGGTCTTGTTGCATTATCCCTGCTATCACTTGTTGAGTTTTTAATAATTTTGGAAACCGAAAATCGTTACTGATTTTTGCTCAAGTAAGATTTTCATGGAATATATATCTAGGAATTAGTTTATTGGTTTCGGCCTTGATTGCTGGTCAACTTTTAAATTAATTTCTGATGGATCGTCCTCAGGGGCCTGCAGATTTAATTTTAAGTGCTCAACGAAATGAGCCACCTGAAATTAGAAATGGATTTCTTTCAGCTACGGTAGCAATGATCTCACTTTCCGGGGGCAGCTCTGTTGGTATGTTTGGCCCCCTAATGCACTTTGGTGGATGCTTCAGTTACTTTGTAAAAAAAAATATAAAACTTGTTACAAAACTGCCACTCGAAGTGATATTAGGAAGTGGCGCCGCCGCTGCCATTGCGGCAGTTTTCAGCTCCCATCAGGGCGGCTATTTTGCTCATGAAGCTATCATTCGTAGATTCAGTTCGTTTGGAGCAGGCCCCGTAATCGCCGCAGCATTCAGTGCGCATTGGGTTGCTTTGCTTTTAATGAAGCAACATTGTTAATATTACAACATCTCCACCAAGTTAATATTCCGAACTTTATTTATTGCAATGGGCGTAGGTTTTCTATCTGCTATAATTTCAATAATTTACATAAAATTCAGTTACTTATATGCCAAAGCTCGCAAAAGGTTAATATACCTTTATCTTTCAAACCGTTAATTCCTGCATTTT
Organism: Burkholderiaceae bacterium; assembly: GCA_038147455.1. Taxonomy (GTDB): domain Bacteria; phylum Pseudomonadota; class Gammaproteobacteria; order Burkholderiales; family Burkholderiaceae_A; genus UBA7377. The sequence goes on from JAYQTQ010000004.1 coordinate 81,187, forward strand.
TCTTTTCTTAATTTCGCCAATATTTCCTGCTTTATTGGGTCACGGTTTGTGGACAGTTGATTTGGCACTAGCCGGTCAGTTTAGTCTGACGTTTTGATTCTACTAATTTTGCTCAAAATATTTTCCACGTCTTTTGTATAGGTTCGGCTTTTTGGAGGTGTTTTTGCCCCTGCTTTATTTCTTGGAGTCTTAGTTGGTGGGGTAGTGGATTTAACACTCGTTAGCTTAGATTACGGGTCATCGAATTTTGGTATATTAGGGCAGCTAAGCTGTATTGGAACAGTTATCAGGGGCTCTTGGCAGCGGTTATGGTGTTTTTGAACTTACCGGAAGTTATGAGTGGTCGGTATTAGCCATGGTTGGCGTTGTTACCTCCCAACAGTTCACAGAGCATATGCAGGTAAATCACTTTGATAGGCAACTTTCATTAGGGGTATAAGTTATCTGATGATCATAAATGATTCTTAAGTTATAATTCTCTCCTGTGAGATCGGTTTCTATCTTTATGGTTTCGGTTCGGTCAATAACTCTCTTTTTTACTAAAAAAACATCTTCAGCCTTTTTCACCAAGTGTTGAGATTTTTTGCCGAATGTATGGATATTTTGTAAAAGCTAAAATACTCGCTACTTTGTAAAGTCCTGGGGTATCTGTGGGTAATAGATAAAATGTAAACTCTTCCTTTTCATCTGGGGTTAATTCTATTCCGGGAGTTAATGGAAAGTTTCTTTGTCGCCTTGATAGTTTGTTAGCATGTTCTGGGAAAGACATTTCCCTCTCATTGTTCAGAACTTGAACAAGTTCGTTCTCGCAGGCTTTTTGAACTCTGAGTATATCTTCATTAAGCATGACTGATTGATCAATTAAAAATGTCAAACATAGCCATGATTAGTTGTGTTTCAATTTGGCGTCTAAATCCCAAATCCCCTGTACTGAAAGTAGCCCAAAATATCAACGAACAGGTCTTCTCTATCTTTCCGTAAACAACGACTTTCAACCCAATTTCATCATCATTAGCCTTAAAGAAAACAATATACTTTTCAGTAGATTTTTTATAGTAGTTTTGAATGCCATATTATTTCTGTCATGTCATGTCGTAGAAAATATGAAAGATTCAAATATTTTTAATTTCTTCAGCGTGACCGCTGACATTATCAACTTCCCTATTTTCTGCCTGAGACATGCCCCGATAGAAACTCTCGTCCTCCTCTTTCTTTAGTAAATAACTATTGGTTTTTATAGAAAGAGACTTGCGAGAGTTTGGCTTTCCAATTATTCACACTTTTGGAGATGTTCCTCTTATATCTGCAACTGTCAGAAGGTAGAGATTGATAAGATTTTCACGGAGGATAAGACTTTTTCAGCAAATTGGCTTGTGTGTTCCAGGTCATCAAGTCTTGTTTTCTGTACTACCAGAAGACATTGCCAGATGTTCTCTAACTAAAAGCAAATGAGTTCTGTTTCTCCTGTCTCAAGGCTATATAACCTAGCAAATTTTTACCTCTACTTCTCCAAGAACTGAGTAGTCTCCTCCTCTACCTTTTAGCAATATCATGGAACAAAGCGGCTAAATAAAGGGTGTCAAACTGGCAAGTGTTAATTCCACTATCAAAGGAATTCGTGGGTGACTGCGTAAAACATTCGAGATTTACCATACTTGAGGCGTATGCTGAACTGGTATACGTGAAGGCTGATGCGCGTTTGTAAACATTTTCTAAAGTAGCATTCTCTCACCAGTGTGCTGACTAAGTTGGATACTTTTTGCTCTTT
>JAYQTQ010000005.1:0-2848 GCA_038147455.1 Burkholderiaceae bacterium
AATTTTGTTATCGATGGATGTTTAGTTAGTGTTTTTTTTTAGAATTTGAACAAAATATACGAAGTTTTACAATAATTCTCGGTATTTTTTACGGAAAAGTCTTACAGGGCCTTGTCAATTTTTGCCGTATTTTCTTAAAAAGCTTTATGTCTCAATACCTTATTATCTGATCTAAGATTGGGAAAATTTTTGTGAACACTTATTGGTAATTGAATGAGGAAGTTGGCTTGAATTCTTTTGACCAAATCAAAAAATGTTTAATTGCTAACTTCCCAAGTGATTAAACGGCCATGTCCATCTTGCTGATTGCCGATAATGAGTTTGTAAAAAACGAACAGTGTGTGCAGTACATCTATACCGAGAACTAATAAGCTTAAGCCCAAAGAACCATTCATAATCAGAATAATGAAAGCTATGAAAAGAGCTAAATCAATTAACCCATGAAGCCAATTTCCTATGTAAAAGTGGTGAACGCCTAACGTTCCAAAAATCCCACAAAGAGTTACCGCAACGCCATAACTTTTGTTCGAAATTGATACTTCATCACTAGTTTTCGGCAGCATCTTAAATCGATACCTACTGACGTTTAAGAGGTAGGCCTTCTTTGTCCTTAAAAGCCCCCAAAATGATAGTAATTAAGTCAATTAATTGCCAAGTCCACCTAACGATAACCAACATCAAAATGCCGGTTAGAGTTTTCCCAACGTAAAACGGTGAAAACCAAGAAAACCTAGAAAAAAACAGAGTAAGATTGCTGAGTTATACTTTTTTCTGAAATGGGGCTCGCAGGTTCAACATCCTGCTTCAGATGAAGGCCATTTTTATCCTTAAATGAACCGACAGTGATCCTAGCAAAATCAATTAATTGCCAAATTCCGAGCCCACCTAATGTTACCAGCATTAAAATACCGGTTAAGTACTTTCCAACATAGAACCGATGCAAACCAAGGAAACCAAGAAAAAAGCAGAGAAGGCTTGTCGGGGTTATACCTTTTTCCGAGACGCCTGCGCTGAATTTCGCTGATCTTCCAGGTGCCCTTCCAAAGGGTGTTTCGGCCTTCAAGCTTCCGCTCCTTTAGACATGCCAAAAAGTTTACATAGCTATGAGTTTAACGGTTCTAGATAAATTTTAGAGATATTTCAAAAAAAAGCTCGGCATGGAGCCGAGCCTAGTAAGGGGGAAATGCCTAAGTAGAAACCTCTACAAGCAGGCAATGATCGTACTGATCTGTATGCTAGTACGGAATGTGGAGATGGTTGGATCATCAAAAATAAAAATTTAATTTAAAAACTCTGAATTAAACTGCCATGTCTAAAAAAATTTTGTTTCCCAGCTTAATTCGCTTGCTAGGGTTGAATTCTTCTCAATCAAGGTGAATGTTAGTCACTGAGTGTATGAAAAGAAAAATGAGTTTCCTGCGACCTTCTTTGAGCGTTGTTGCTTGAATTTGTTCGGCGACCCTCTGCCGGAGAGTGTGTGGAGAAAGTAAGAATTAATCCATCCTGGCTCCAAGGAGGGAAGATAATACGTATTTAAGGGAAGGCCATTATGACCATCCAATCTTTTGAAGAACTATTAGGTACCTTTTCCAAACCGAATTTCCTGGCAGATGTGCGTGGCAAAGAATGGCTGCATCTGGAAAATTCTTCAGGGACGATAAAAGACTTAGTTAATTGGGACGATGTAGGCCAGTTGCTAGATTTGGAGGTTTGGAACCATCAAAACCTTTTGCTAGTTCAGGATACGCGTCCAGTCCCACCACAGGCATATTGCGAGCAAATAGTAGACCGCACTGGTATCCGGCAGCTTGTTCCTATTTTTGAAAAAGTTGGACAACATCTCGCGAATGGGGCGTCGTTGGTACTGAATGATGTTGAATCATTGCTCCCGGAAGTTCGTGTAATAACTGACGTGTTGACGACTGAGTTGAGCTGTAAAGTTGCCGCCAACATTTATGTGTCGCAGCAAAACCATCAAGCATTTGATAGTCATTACGATAAAACTGACGTTATTGTTCTCCAAACCCTCGGATCGAAACGTTGGCGCATTTATGAAGGACAAATAGAGTCACCAGTTTTACACCCCATGTTTTCGGGTGAGTCCAAAGAACAGCTCATAAGTTTAAAGGGCAAAGTAGAGCGTGAGTTTGTAATGCAAGCAGGTGATCTTCTGTATTTACCGCGTGGTCGGTTCCATGATGCGCTTGCCACTGAAGGACCTTCGATTCACATTTCAATAGCTATAAGTGAACCGAAAGGGCTGGATTACTTGGGCTTAGTGGTGGATGAGGCAGTTGGAGATCCGATTTTTAGGGAACCAATTCCAAATGATCCTAAAGAGATAGATGCGCACTTCGACAAATTAGCCGACAGATTGAAATCAGTTGCGAGATCTTCTCGCGTCAAAGATAAAGGGTCTCGGCTTCATAAAAGTTTTTCTAAGACTCGTCCAAAGCTCCAAGTTGGCGCTGTCGAGCTAAATGAGAGTTTAAGGTAAAAGAAATTATATTTTCTTTATACAAGAAAAATTTAATCTGATCGTTTGCTAGTTTAATTAAGCGGATGGGCCTTTGGAACGGAAATTTTGGCTCATTCCATCTCTAGAAATGACATTTCTCTCTGAGAAATCGGAGTTCTCGGGCATGTACCAATCCATCTTACCTGGACCATTTCGCAGACTATTTTCGTTGTCTAGCCATAGTCGGATGAGACGGCGTTTTTGAGTTTTAGAGTCCTGGTACGACGTACGCGCGTGAAGGCATAGGAAGTTATTGACAATTTGGAGGTCCCCGGGAGCAAGGTCCATTGAGATTTGAAGTTCGGGGCGGGCGAGAACGCTATCTAGAAA